>OZ251536.1:0-1387500 GCA_965243245.1 Parvibaculaceae bacterium | reverse complement strand
CAGAGCCACAAAACCAATTGATAGCGCCAAAATCTAAAAGCCGACAGTTTTTCACTCTTTCTGCATTTGCGTTGTTTTTTTTGAGTATTTGGCTGTTTAATACATTTTTATTACCAGATGAAAACGGCACACGCTTGTCTGCGCGCCTTGCACCGGCGCGCCCCCATCTACATCCAGACTGGCTCAAGACCCCTCCTATGCGGCGCTTTACAACTGGCTTGCAAGTGCGCCGAGGCGATAATTTGATGAAAATATTGACGGCGCAAGGCGTCGAAGCCGTGACGGCTGATGCGGCGTTGGATTCATTGCGCCAGATTTATGACCCCCGACAATTACGCGTTGGCCAAAAAATAAGGCTTTACTATCAACATTTGGCTGAACAGCCGCGTGAGGCGGCAGTTTTTGCGGGCCTTGACTTCATCCCCGCCCCAAGTGAGCGGGTCATTGTTCGGCTATTGCATGATGGTAAATTTCAAGCGATTTCTGCTAATCGCACCCTATCGGATAAGTTTTTTTTAACCAAAACACTTATTTCTTCGAGCCTTTACGAATCGGCGCGCGCCACCGGCATGGCGCCTAAACTAGTCTTGGAGCTTATCCGTTTATTTTCTTTTACCATTGATTTTCAGCGCGAAATTCGAGAAGGCGACCGCCTTGAAGTTTTATATACAAGACGATTTGATGAAGACGGTAATCTAGCAGATGAAGGCGATATTCTCTTTGCCGCGCTGACCAATAAAGGCAAGCGCAAAGCCTATTGGCGGTTTAAAAGAGGGGGGCAAAATTACGGCTATTACAATGGCGCAGGTGAGAGTCTAGCAACACTTCTTATGAAGACACCCTTAGATGGAGCGCGTTTATCGTCTCGCTATGGCATGCGCAAGCACCCGATACTTGGCTATACACGTTTGCATAAAGGCGTGGATTTTGCGGCTAAAACGGGAACACCAATTTTTGCGGCTGGCGATGGGGTGATTTCAGCCATCGGACGCCAGGGTAATTCAGGACGCCGAATTGTCATTCAGCATGACCAAGACTATGAAACATATTACGCCCATCTCAGCCATTATGCGAAAAACTTAAAAAAAGGCACTACAGTCAGACAAGGGCAGGTTATTGGATATGTTGGACGCTCAGGTCTTACGACTGGCCCGCATCTTCATTTTGAGGTCAATCGGAACGGCACAAGCCTTAATCCTTTGACGCTTAATCTGCCGTCACGCGAAAAAATACCCGCTTCAAAAAAACCAATTTTTGAAAAAACGCAACACGATACGAATCGTTTAATTGATGAACTTGCCGCAGGACTCTAGCCATCTTTGTTGACGTCCAGCATGGGAGGGAGGCGTTTTAGGTAGCCCGTGTTAACGCGCTTTAGTTTCAGATTAGGTTTCAGATTGGGTTGGCTCACCTGCTTCATCAGATTTTTTGGTATCTTTGGTATCTTTGGTATCTTTGGTATCTTTAGTATCTTTAGTATCTTTAGTATCTTTAGTATCTTTGGTATCTTTGGTATCTTTGGTATCTTTGGTATCTTTGGTATCTTTGGTATCTAAGGCCTCAGCCTTGCTATTTGAAGCCTGATTATCTGTCATATTGTCAGCCGCGCCATTATCACTCGAATTTTCTTGCGGGCGGCGGCGTAAATGTCCTCTACGGCGCGTGCCCTTGGACTCTCCATCTTCCTCACTATTAGCCTCATTCTTGTTAAGAATAAGCGGTGCCGCTTCACCTTCCGAGACTTCCATGACGCCATTATTCGGGACGCCATTATTCGGAACGCCAGTATTCGGGATGCCAGTATTAGCCTCAGTCGTTTCTTCTGTTTTTATGGGCTGGTTAGCCGACACGATTCGAAAATAATGCTCCGCATGCTGAAAATAATTTTCTGCATGAACAGGGTCACTCGCGGTCAGGGCATCGCGCGCCAAAGAGAGATATTTCTCATAAATTGTAGTGGCATGCCCTTTCACCCTGACATCAGGTCCATTGCTGTCATAACTTCGATTGGCGGGGTTAGTCTGACGGCGGTTGCGTCCACGAGAGCGTTTCATTTTCAATCCTATTTACTGTGTAAAATACTTGCCAAAAAACTGATCCAAAGTCACAAAAAGCATAAGGCGAATTGCTCAAATGCATTTTTGTTTTTGTAAGCTATCAGCTTCCTCTATTTTAATCCTAGCTTAGTTGCACTCCCCAGTAGGTGTTCTATTGAGGTACTGAATTTATCATTCAGATAGATGCAAGGTTTTTTCAAACAACATGGAAGCTTAAAATAATTAAGGCTTAACTATAAGGCTTAACCATGAAGTGATAAAATGTTCAAAGTTTCTGATACTCCACATTCAAAAACCGACCGAACGATTGAAACTTACCCAATTGCGAGAAAAAACACAAACTTCTTTTTAAAAAAAATTAACTTTTTTATTTAAGGCTTTTGCGCCAAGACAACACGGTCAATGGCGTTCAGGTCTTTATGGATTTCACCATGGCGCCATTTATGGCTTATCAGCATTTCTAAAACGCTCTTTGCCTGCCCTTGCCCAACCTCAAAGCCGAGCCATCCATTTGGGTTCAGATGGCACTCTGCTTGTTTGATAATTCTTTCAAAATCACCCAGTCCATTTTTATCTGCAACCAATGCGCGGCGCGGCTCATAGTCTTTTACTTCTGGCGCCAAAGTTTCAAGCTGCTGAAAAGAAATATAAGGCGGGTTCGAAATAATGATGTCATAGCTTGGCATCGCATTTTCTAGCCAGCGACACTGGCGAAAAAAAGCTCGCTTGCGCAGATTATTCAGACTGGCATTTAATCTAGCCGTTCGCAAAGCGGTCGCACTCACATCCACCCCAAGCCCCCATGCTTGGGGCAACTGTGCAAGCAAAGCAAGCAACAAGCACCCCGACCCCGTCCCCAAATCAAGTATCGACACATTATGTTTCATCACCTTAAGTTTTGCCAAGCTCACATCAATAAGCGTTTCACTATCAGGGCGCGGATCTAATGTGCCCTTGGAAAGCCTGAACGATAAACCATAAAATTCTCGTTTGTTTATAATCCTAGAAACGGGCCTATGAGCAAGGCGTTGCTTAACCATCATCATGAGTGTTTTTTCATTTTGTGCCGAGAGCTTTCTATCACCATATGCGGCAAGCTCGACCTCATCGACAAAACAAGCAGACTGCACCAGCACCCGCGCATCAAGAGCGGGTGTATCAATATTATTTTTTTTAAAACAAGAGGTTATGCTTCCAACTGCCTCTATCATGGTGTTGCTCTTGAGCGGCATTATGAAGGTTTGGTTAAGCATTTTGAGTAACCGCGCCAAGACGGCGCGTCTGATCTTCGGTGCTAAGCATATTAATTAATTCTTCCAAGCCCTCGCCTGCCATGATTTTTTCAAGCTTATAGAGCGTCAGGTTGATGCGGTGATCGGTCACCCGCCCTTGGGGGAAATTATAGGTACGAATTCTTTCTGAACGGTCACCTGTCCCGACTTGCGATTTGCGGTCAGCCGAGCGCACAGTTTCGATGCGCATACGTTCAGCTTCAAACAACCGTGCGCGTAAAATCTGCAAAGCTTTCGCGCGGTTTTTATGCTGAGATTTTTCATCCTGCTGGCTGACGACAATCGCTGTTGGTAAATGCGTGATGCGCACGGCACTATCTGTTGTGTTGACTGATTGCCCGCCGGGGCCACTGGCGCGAAACACATCAATGCGTAAATCTTTTTCCTCAATGACCACATCCACTTCCTCTGGTTCTGGTAGAACCGCGACCGTCGCCGCCGAGGTGTGAACGCGTCCACTGCTTTCTGTTTCAGGCACGCGTTGAACACGATGCACCCCGCTTTCAAATTTGAGTTTTGCAAAAACGCCCGGTCCGCGAATAGCCATGACCGCTTCTTTATACCCGCCCACATCGCCTTCTGACTGATTAATAAGCTCAGTTTTAAAACCAGATAATTCGGCATAACGAATATACATGCGCAATAAACTACCGGCAAAAAGTGCTGCTTCGTCGCCGCCAGTGCCCGCCCTTATTTCAAGAATAACATTGCGCTCATCCACAGCATCCTTGGGCAAGAGCAGAATTTGTAGCACTTGTTCCATCTCTGGCAGGCTGTTTTGTAAATCTGGCAACTCGGTTTCAGCCAGAGCCTTCATATCTTCATCATCCCCCTCAATTAAAGATTGCAAATCCTCAATTTCAGCCAGCACAGAACTATATTTCCCGATTGCCTCAACCAAGGGTGACAGAGCGGCATATTCTTTTGACAAGACGACAAACTGCTCAGGCGGCAATTCGGCGTTCATTTCGCCTTGGAGTTTTTTGGCATGCGCCAGTATTGATTCCAAACGGTCTGTCGACAGCATTTTTCAGCCCTTATCTTGTGCAAGAGTACTGGCGCGCATTTCTTCGGCTTTGCTTTCGACCAGCCCCGCGAGATGGTCGACCATTGCTTCATTGCTCATTTTGTGGTCGGGGCGTCCAGAAATATAAACCATACCCGCGCCTGCGCCGCCGCCTGTAAAACCAATATCCGTTTCGCGTGCTTCGCCCGGGCCATTAACGACACAGCCAATAATCGACAATGTTATGGGCTCATAAATATGTTCAAGCCGCTGCTCCAATGCCTGAACGGTTTTAATGACATCAAACCCTTGGCGGGCACAAGAAGGACAAGAAATAATGGTGACCCCGCGATGGCGCAACCCTAAAGATTTCAGCATTTCATAGCCGACTTTAATTTCATTCACCGGGTCAGAAGAGAGTGACACCCGAATTGTGTCGCCAATCCCCTCCATGAGTAAAGCGCCCAATCCGATAGAAGATTTCACTGTACCGCTCATTAATCCGCCAGCTTCTGTGATGCCAATATGCAAAGGGCAATCCACAACTTCAGCCAATTGACGATAGGCGGCAAGGCTGAGAAAAACATTCGAAGCTTTGACACTGATCTTATAGTCATGAAAATCATGGTCTTGCAAAATTTGCACATGCCCCAACGCGCTTTCCACCATCGCCTCTGGACATGGTTCGCGGTATTTTTCCAGCAAATGTTTTTCCAATGAGCCCGCATTCACCCCGATACGAATGGCACATTGATGAGCGCGCGCCGCTTCAATGACCTCTTTAACGCGCGCCCTATTGCCTATATTGCCCGGATTAATCCGCAAACAAGCCGCGCCCGCTTTCGCCGCCTCGATCGCTCGCTGATAATGAAAATGAATATCAGCAATTAACGGAACTTTGCTAGCTTTCACAATTTTTGCCAAAGCCTGTGTCGATGCTTCATCAGGGCACGATACCCGAATTAAATCCGCGCCCGCCCGCTCAAGGTCTCTTATTTGATTAATGGTCGCCTTTGCATCCGCCGTCAGCGTATTGGTCATGGACTGCACACTAATAGGCGCGTCCCCGCCAACGGGTACTTGACCGAGCATAATTTTTCGTGATTTACGGCGATTTATATCACGCCAAGGACGAATTCCCATAAAGCTCACCTGCGGTTAGAATTAATCTCACCCTTATTTACAACACTTAGTGTTTGTCTTATTTATAACACTTAGTGTTTGTCTTGTTTATAACACTTAGTGTTTGTCTTGTTTAGGGGTATAGGGCAAATTTTTCTAGTAAGCGCGGCATATTAATCTGGCGGTTCGACAATGTTTGCCCGCGTGCGCCAACGAGACCGACGGCTTTACCATCGATTACATATTCTAAACGGCCTGCATTTTGGGTTGCTAGGCGAAATTTTTCGCCCTTGGGAAAGGCGAATGTTTCGCCCTCAAGAATAATACTCGAGAATAATATGCGCCCCTCTTCGGAGACAATTCGCATCCATGTTTCGCCGCGCGCACGAATGGAAAAAACTGGCGATAGAGGCGTGGCTTCGAGCTTTTTTGGGGGCGTGGGCAAAGTATTATCCTCGCCCGCAGATGGCGTTTGGGGGAGATCTGGGAGGGCATCTGCAACGGGTTGTTTTTGCTTAGTCGCTAATTCAGTTATTTTTTCACTGGTTTTACTGGTTTCATTGGCTTCACTGGTTTCATTGGCGTCATTTTTCACATCAGGAACAGTCCCCCTCGGTTCAGATTCAGCTTGGCGTAACTCACTTTGGACAGCTTGGAATGTTTCTTTACCCTTTTCTCCTGTGATTATCTGAGCGTTGTTCAAAAAGGCAATGAACATATATGCCAATAAAACGAGCACCATTAATCCAATGGCAAGAGCCATGCCGGGAATTTCTCTTTTTTCTTCGAGGTCGGGGAAATTAAAACTCACGCGCGTGCCGCCATTTAACTGCATCTTGAAATTCGAGACGAGCACCGCCTCATCTAAACCCAAATGATTTGCATAAGTACGGATAAAACCGATAGCATAAGCTTCGGCCGGCAAGGCCTTGAGTTGATTGGTTTCAATTGCCTCAAGATGTTCTTTGCGAATGCGTAGCTTTGTCGAAATATCGTCCAAGTCAAGTTTAAGAGCTTCGCGCTGATGACGCAAAACATCCCCGACTAATTCCCCGCCTGAGACCCCGCCTAATTCATTGTCTTGTTCTAACATTATAATACCGTCCAATTTCTACTTGTTATCCCATGAAATTATTTTATGCAATCCCTGAATTAGCGACCCTAAATCACCTCATTAGCGATTGCTATAATCTGATTTTTAATTTTTGCGCCATTTCCATCATGGTTGAGCGCGACACCTCTTTATCTTCGAGAATAATTTCCTCATAAGATTGGCGCAATTTACTCAAATGCACCGAGCGTATCATGCGTTTTACAGAGCCCACAGAAGAAGACGGTATAGACAATCTGGTAAAACCCAAGCTTAGCATAACCATTGCCTCTAGGGGATGCCCGCCAATTTCACCGCAAATCGTGGCATCGACTTTATGGTGTGCGCAAGCCTGAGCAATTTGTTTTAGCATCGCCATAGGCGCAGCTGAAAGAATATCATAGCGTCCCGAAAGTTGAGGGTTGCTACGGTCACTGGCAAAAAAGAATTGTAATAAATCATTTGTTCCGATGCTTATGAAGTCCAGCATGGGGAGAAGTTTATCCAACTGCCAGATCAAAGAAGGCACCTCAAGCATGACCCCAAGACGCACGGTTTTGGGCTTGGGGGCATTAAATTTTTCCAAGCGAGCGATTTCTAGATTTAGTAAGTCGCGGGCTCGTTCAAATTCATCCACTTGCGCAATCATCGGAAACATGACGTTCAAATCATGGCCCGCCGCTGCTTTGAGTAAGGCGCGCAATTGATAGCGTAACAGCCCCGGACGGTCGAGCGCAATACGAATAGCACGCCACCCCATTGCTGGATTTTCTTCATGCATTTGGCGCATATAAGGCAATACTTTATCGCCGCCAATATCGAGCGTACGAAAAGTAACCTGCTTGTTGCCTGCTTGGTTTAAAATATTAGAATAAAACTGCGTTTGTTCGGTAAGGCGCGGTAATCTGGCCGAGACCATGAACTGTAATTCTGTTCTAAACAGCCCGATACCATCGGCACCAGAATCAGCAAGGTTTGTTAAATCCACCCGCAAGCCAGCATTCATCAGCACATTAATATGCTGACCATCACGCGTAATACCGGGTAGTTTTTTAATACGCGCATAACGCTTTTGGCGCCTTGCTAATGTTTTGGTTCGCTCAGCATAGCTTTCGATTATTTCAGCTGACGGGTCTAAGAAGCACCCCCCCGTATCCGCATCCACGATAATATCTTGCCCATCGCGCACCCTATCGACAAGCCCCGAAATGCGCCCGATCATCGGAATCCCTAAGGCGCGGGCAACAATGACCACATGAGCACTTTGCGAGCCTTCTTCTAATATTAATCCGCGTAAATGTTTGCGTTCATAATCAAGTAATTCAGCCGGGCCCATGCTACGGGCAATCAAAATAGCATCCTTTGGCAATTTATCTGCCGAGGCATTAATTGAACGCCCGGTTAAGATTCTTAATAGGCGATTGGTTAAATCTTCAAAATCATGCAGTCTTTCGCGCAAGTAAAGATTTCGCTGGCCTGTTAAGCGAGCATGCATATCCCCCTGCACGCGCTCGACAGCCGCCTCGGCTGTCAAGCCAGAGCGCACAGCATCTCGCATACGCGACAACCATCCCTCATCATTGGCAAACATCCGATAAACCTCAAGCACATCAAGATGCTCACCCGCATGGGATACGTCATCTTTTAGCAAGATCTCATCCACTGAACGGCGCAACTCATAAACCGCTCGCTCAAGCCGCGCCAATTCAGAGTCTAAATCCTCGCCGATTAATTGCGAGACCTCCACGCGCGGCTCATGTAGCACGACATGCCCCATCGCCATGCCTTCTGTTAGCCCCACACCTTGAAACCGCCGAGGCCCTGAACGGACGCGCTCGGCTTCCAGATCACCACTTTCGGCAAGCATTTCAGCCAGCACCATGGCGACTGTCTGCAAGGCTTCGACTTCTTCGTCAATAAAAGAGCGATAAGTCGTATTTTGTACCACAAGCACGCCCACTAATGTACCGCTACGCAGCACGGGCACACCGACAAATGAATAAAAAATTTCTTCCCCCGTTTCTGGACGATAGGCAAAATGGGGATGGGTTTGTGCGTTTGAAAGATTAAGCGGGCGGGCATGGCGGGCAATATCACCGACCAGCCCCTCGCCAACCCGCAAAGTCGTTTTATGCACGGCCTCGGGCTTTAGACCCTCACTCGCATAGAGCTCTAGCGTGGCGGCGTCTTTTTTTAAATAAACCGAGCAAACAGCCGTATTCATGCTGGTTGCGATGAGCTCGACAATACGATTAAGCCGTGTTTGGCTCTCCATTTCTTCCAGCATGAGCTGGCGCAAACGGCGAAGCAAAATTCTTGGTCCTTCAACTGACAGAGGCATTACGCTTTAGCTGTTTCTCGCATTTTCACGCGCTACCAGCCACTCCTTCATTGTCACCCAGAACGTCACCCAGATTGTCATCCAGCCCATAGGCTGAGTGAAGCGATTGAACGGCAAGTTCGGTATACTCAGCATCAAGCAACACACTGACTTTGATTTCAGAGGTTGAGATAACATGAATATTAATTTCTTTTTCCGCCAAAACGGTGAACATTTTTTGTGCCACCCCCGCATGGCTTCTCATCCCAATGCCGACAATAGAAACCTTAGATAAGCCGTTCGCACTTTCGATTTGGTCGAAGCCAATTTCTGGTTTTGCCTTTTCAATCACGAAATTTGCGCGCTGTAATTCATCATTTGGCACGGTAAAGGTGATATCTGTATGGCTACCGTCAGAAGAAATATTTTGAACTATCATATCTACATTAATGGCGGCCTCTGCGAGCGGTCCGAATACGGCGGCGGCAGCGCCGGGTTTATCGGCGACTTTGCGGAGCGTGATTTTGGCTTCATCGCGTGAATAGGCAATGCCGCTAACAACTTCTTGTTCCATAATAAACTCCTCATTGCAGACCAGCGTACCGACTAAACCATCTTCGGGATAATCGGCGGCGGGGTCATCAAAACTGGCGCGTACCTGAAGACAGACATTATGCACCATCGCCATCTCCACGGAGCGCGTTTGTAAAATTTTAGCACCAAGAGATGCACTCTCTAGCATCTCTTCATAACTAATGCGCGCCAAGCGGCGTGCGCGTGGCACGATATGCGGGTCAGTTGTATAGATACCATCCACATCTGTATATATATCACATCTATCTGCTTTGAGGGTAGCGGCAAGCGCGACCGCGCTGGTATCAGAGCCGCCGCGCCCTAATGTCGTAATTCGGTTATCATCTGCAAGCCCCTGAAAACCGGCAATAACGGCAACCCGATTTTGAGCAAATTGCGCTTCAATAATAGTTGTATCAATATCCATAATCCGCGCCGCGCCATGCACATTATTTGTTTTGATAGGCAATTGCCATCCAAGCCATGAGCGAGCAGGCACGCCGATTTCGTTCAGTGCCATTGCCAATAAACCAATGCTAATTTGCTCGCCTGCGGCGACGACGACATCATATTCGCGTGCATCATGCATGGGCGCGACTGCGCGGGTCAAATCGACAAGCCGATTCGTGTCGCCCGACATGGCAGAGACGATAACGGCCACTTCATGTCTGGCGTCAACCTCACGTTTTATATGTTGTGCCACATTGCGAATCCGTTCTGGACTCCCAACAGATGTGCCTCCAAATTTCATGACCAGGCGTGCCATCTTCATTCCTTTAAAAGTGCGCGTTTCATAAGCACTATTTTCATTGCTTCAAAATTATTGCCCGAAAAACTGGTCACCAAGACTAGATTTGAGTTTATAATTTTCATATAAATTTATAATTCCTCTATAACAGCAACATAAGCGCATGTCGTTATTCATCAGGCGGGCTTATTTACAAGGAAAACACCTATTATGTCCAGAGTCTTAATAAACAAGTCTGAAGCAAGCGTTCAAAGGAAACCCTCATGCCCAAGCAAAACACGCCCAAGCAAAATAAAATAACAAATACTGTCAGTGAGGCTGAAGTCGCAAAATTCACCGCCATAGCCCAAGAATGGTGGGATGTGCATGGTAAATTCAGACCGCTCCATAAGCTCAATCCGACTCGCCTTGACTATATTAAATCCGTTGTGTGCCACCATTTTGGACGTGACAAAACAGCACCGACACCTTTCAAAGGATTAAGGTTTTTAGACATTGGCTGCGGTGGTGGATTGTTGAGCGAGCCTATATGTCGCCTTGGCGCACAAATCATGGGGGCTGATGCGGGTGATACGAACATCAAGACGGCGGCTATTCATGCTGAAAAAATGGGTTTGAAGATTGATTATAGATGCACCACGGCAGATGTTTTGAACCAAGAGGGTGAAACTTTTGACGTTATTTTAAACATGGAAGTTGTCGAACATGTTGCTGATGTGCCGGTTTTTATCAATGCTTGTGCGGCTATGTTAAAGCCAGATGGCATTATGTTTTTTGCCACGCTCAACCGTACGATGAAGTCGTTTGCGCTGGCTATTATTGGGGCAGAATATATTTTGCGTTGGTTACCAAGAGGCACCCATGACTGGCATCGGTTTATCACCCCAGATGAATTGAGTGATCATCTTGAAATATCTGGATTGAACCTTAGTGAAATGACGGGGGTTAGTTTTAACCCGCTGACTGATAAGTGGCGTCTATCAGCAGATAAGTGCGTTAATTATATGGGATATGCGCGTAAATAGATTCTCATTTGTCATTATTTTCACAAAATAAAATCACAAGGGGTCATCATTAACCTGCACAAAAAATTCTTTCCCATGTTTCAAGACAGGCAATTGGCGTCTGGTTTTTTCCACTTTTTCAAGATTAAGCTCGGCCGTGATCACGCCTTCGCCTTTTGTAAGTTCCGCTAGAATATGCCCCCAAGGGTCAATGATTAAACTATGTCCATAAGTCACGCGTCCATTTTCATGGTTTCCGACTTGCGCAGGCGCAAGCACATAACAACCCGTTTCAATTGCCCGTGCCCGCAACAAAATCTCCCAATGGGCAAGACCCGTATGCTTGGTAAAAGCCGATGGCACAGTGATGAAATCTGCCCCAGATTCGGACAGCCGCCTGAACAAATCGGCAAATCGTAAATCATAGCAAATGCTCATGCCCAGATTCCCAAACGGCATTTTTGTAACCACGGCGCGGTCGCCGCTTGCATAGGTGGCTGACTCGAAATGACTCTCGCCGCCTACCAAAGTAACATCAAAAAGATGGATTTTATCATAATACGCCACGATTTTGCCATTGGGTGCAAACAGCAAAGACCTGTTTACTGGACGCTTCTGCTCATTTAACAAAATGAAGGAACCAGCTTGTAGCCAAACCTTTTTAGCTTTTGCCTTTTCACTGAAAGCTGCGACAAAAATATCGTCTTTGTCATGGCGCACCAGCGCACGCATCATATCCTGATGAGCTGGCATGAAATTACTTGTTTCGGGCGTGATAATCCATTGCGCCCCTTGAGCAATAGCCTCATCGACAAACCCTAAGAGGCGCGGTAAGTTTTCTTCCAGTGTCATGGCACTACAAAACTGAATACAGGCTACTTTGGTCACGTTATTCATATCTATTTATATCATATATGGACAATTTCAGGCATCACAACCCGTGCCACAGTCAACACAGAAACTTTAGCCGCGCCTGCACGGCGTAATGTTCTAGCACAAGCCTCTGCCGTAGCCCCCGTTGTCAGCACATCATCAATGAGCACAATATGTTTATCGATGACCAATGGTTTGTTTTTCGCCATCACGCCAAACGCGCCGCGTAAATTCTTTTTGCGCATCGCGCGCGTGAGACCGATTTGTTGACGGGTACGTTTCACCCGTTTAAGTACATTCACGTGCATTGGCACATTGGCGTGTTTTGATAGGTAGCGCGCCAGTTCTGCCGAATGATTATAGCGGCGGCGTAAAAGGCGTGACCAGTGCAAAGGAACAGGATGGATAAAATCTGCATCTTTGAGAATCGCCGCTCCAATACGGATAAGCCAAGATGCCATTAAGGGGGCAAGGTCCAAACGATTATTAAATTTCAATTTCCTTATTAAGAGCCGTGCCGTAGCATCATAAGTCATTGCGGCGCGCGCTTGGTCATAGGCGGGTGGGCGTAACATGGCATTTAAAGAAACTGTTTCAGTGCCCAGATCATAAGGCAAAGGTGCACCTGTGCGCCGACAAACAGGATTATTGATAAATGTCAGCCCTTCCCAACAAGTGCCGCATAGGGTTGGCATGGAAGTAACTAAGACGCCGCAATTTGCGCATCGGGGCGGCAATAGAAAGTCTAGCAAAGGCACCCAAAAAGAATTTTTGGAGACAACCATCTCATTGTGTTTATTGGGGCTTGCCATTTTGGTTATTTCCTATTAGGCGTCAATTTAAGTATAGTGACGCTATGGAGTCCAAAGTACCAGACATATTTGATCGCGATTTGCGCCGCCAAAGACTTTTGCGCGTTCGTTCTAATTTTGCGGCGGCAGATTTCCTGCTCAAGCGCATGGCACAAGATATCAACGAGCGCCTCCAAGACATTAAGCGTGAGTTTAACAACGTATTGGTGATTGTTGCGCATGAGGGTATCTGCGAACAAATGCCGGCTCTTATAAGCAAAGCGCGTAATATTACCTTACGCCGAACTGTTCCGCTTGGCGATGATTTCATTGATGAAGAAAACCCAGATCTTGAAGCCCGCTCTTTCGATTTAATTATTTCGCTAGGCGGGTTGCATAGCATTAATGATTTACTCGGCTGTTTGATTCAGATGAAATTGGCCCTCAAGCCCGATGGATTATTGCTTGGTGCTTTGATCGGCGGCGAAACACTTTATGAATTGCGCCAGAGTTTCATGCAGGCTGAAACTGAAATTGAAAACGGCGTCAGGCCTCATATTCATCCCTTTATTGATATGCAAAATATAGGCACCTTGCTTCAACGTGCTGGTTATAATTTGCCCGTGATTGACTATGACAGGGTTATTGTGCGTTATGAAACGGCACTGCATCTGCTAAGAGATTTAAGGCTTATGGGGGAAACCAATATTTTGAAAAAAAGACGCCGTACGCCGCTACGGCGTCAAACGCTTATGCGGATGGGGGAAATTTATCACCGTGAATATGGAGCCGCGGATGGCAAAATTCCGGCTCGATTTGATCTCATTTACCTTTCTGGTTGGTCGCCCCATGAAAGTCAACCAACGCCCTTAAAGCCCGGCAGTGCCAAAATGAGTCTCGCCGCCGCGTTAAATTCAAACCAGAAAAACCGCTAGACCATCTTGCACAAAACACTGATAAGCGGAAAATCAGCCGGCGGCATATCCAGTTTAAACAGTGCCACAGGTTTAATCCATTGCATAGCTTGCCCCTCTTGAGGGCTCAACGTGCCGTGCCATTTACGACAAACAAAGAGCGGCATTAACAAATGAAAATCTTCATAACGATGACTGGCAAAGCTCAAAGGCGTTAAATAATTTTGCCCAACCTCAATGTTCAACTCCTCTTTTAACTCACGGATGAGAGCTTGTTCGGGTATTTCGTCTGCTTCTAGCTTACCGCCCGGAAACTCCCATTTGCCTGCCATAAGTTTTCCCTTTGGACGCTGTGTCACCAGCACGCATCCGTTTTCATTAACCAATGCGCAAGCCACCACCAAAAGCTGTTTCATATTAGCTCCGATAATCCGCATTGATCGAAATATAGCCATGTGTGAGGTCTGACGTCCAAACACGCGCCGCGCCCTTACCGACACCTAAATGAACGTCAATCTGAATTTCTTGCCCGCGCATATGCTTGGCTATAGGGCGTTCATCATACCCTTTCACCGCCCGCCCCGCCGCCGCAACCTTATACCCGCCAATTGAGATGCGCAGCTTATCGCGGTTTGCCGGCTCGCCAGATTTACCGACAGCCATCACAATCCGTCCCCAATTAGCATCCTCGCCTGCAATGGCTGTTTTGACCAGCGGCGAATTAGCAATGGACAACGCAACCTTATGTGCAGAGGCATCTGTCTTACCACCTTTGACCCTAATAGTGATAAATTTACGAACGCCCTCTCCATCTCGAATAACCAGTTGCGCCAGTTCTTGCATGGCTTCTTTGAGTGCTTTTTGGAATGCAAAAAGCCTCTTATCATTTGCACTATTTATCGGCGTGCCCCTGTGCTTGGCAGATTGCGTGGCAAATAAAAGCACCGTATCCGAGGTTGACGTATCACTATCGACTGTAATGGCATTGAAACTACTCGCAATCGTATCCTTCATCAAAGATCTGAGAACCACGGCAGGCAAGCAAGCATCGGTCACAAAAAAGCCGAGCATCGTCGCCATGTCAGGTGCGATCATACCCGACCCTTTAGCAATCCCATTAATCCGCACTTTAGCACCAGCTAGCGATACCTCGCGCGTAACTGTTTTTGGGAACGTATCAGTTGTCATAATCGCCTTAGCCGCGCCAAGCCAATCATGTTTTTCGCTCATCATATCAAATGTGTCGTCGATGGCTTTTATAAGCGAAGCCGTTTCCAAATCCTCGCCGATCACCCCCGTTGAGGCCATCATCACCTGCACTTCAGGGACTTGCATTTTTTTAGCCATATGCGTGCCAATTTTTCTGGTCGCGCGCACGCCTTGACGCCCGGTAAAAGCATTAGCATTGCCAGCATTGACGATTAAAGCGCGGGCTTTTCCTTGTGGCAGGTTTGTTTTGCACCAATCCACAGCAGCCGAGGGCATGGAAGATTGCGTTGTGACACCCGCCAATTGAGTGGCATGGTCAAACACCATTATGAGTAAATCATCGCGTTCCTTATAGTGCTCTCGCGTTGCGGCCGTTACGAATCGTAGCCCTTTAATGGGCGGTAGTTTTTTCATTTTTTTCGGTGCTAATGGCGAGACCGGTAAATTTTGAGCCATAAGAGAATCCTTTTCACATTTTGGCGACAAATCATAATGCATGTTCTTGGTTGTTGGTAACAAGCTTTGCTTTTTTTAAATATTCTATCAAAGCTTTTTCAGGCGTGCAATTTCATTAAAACATATTACAGTTGAGTGCATTAAGACACATTGACATGAACCTCTATGAGGCTTACATGAGGCTTAGATGAGCTTGAGGAAAGATGTGTTCGAGGACGCCTGACTTTGAAAAGGATTACCCATGTTGGGACTTAACACTATTGTGCGGCGTTTATTCGGAACAGTCAATGATCGCAAACTCAAGTCGTATTTGCCGCGTGTTGAACGCATTAACGCTTTAGAGCCGGAATTTGAAGCCCTTAGCGATGTTGCCCTGAAAGCCAAAACGCAAGCGTTTAAAGAGCAACTTGCTAGTGATACTACGTTGGAGCAAATTTTAGAGCCCGCTTTTGCCGCAGTGCGTGAAGCGGCAAAACGGACACTTGGTCAACGCCATTTTGATGTTCAGCTTATTGGCGGGATGGTTTTGCATGAGAGCAAAATTTCAGAGATGAAAACCGGCGAGGGCAAAACGCTTGTTGCGACTTTGCCATGTTATTTAAACGCTTTAACTGGCCGCGGCGTCCATGTTGTGACGGTTAATGATTATCTGGCCCAGCGTGATTCTGAATGGATGGCGCAAATACATGAATTTTTGGGTATGAGTGTTGGTTGCATCACCAATGATATGGGGGATGAGGCGCGTATGGCCGCCTATGCTTGCGATATCACTTATGGCACGAATAATGAGTTTGGTTTTGATTATCTGCGCGATAATATGAAATATAGCCGCGCGGAAATGGCGCAAGGGGATTTGCATTTCGCTATTATTGACGAAGTTGACTCAATCTTGATTGACGAAGCGCGTACGCCTTTGATTATTTCGGGTCCGCTCGAAGATAAAAGTGCGCTTTACAATGAGATTGATAAATTGATTACAAAATTAGACTCTGGTCATTATGAGTTGGATGAAAAAACCAATAATGTTTTGCTTACGGACCATGGCAATGATGAGGTTGAAAAATTACTGCAAGCCTCAGGGCTGATGGATAGTGCCAGCACGATTTACGATATTGCCAATATCACTCTTGTGCATCATATCACGAATGCGCTCAAAGCGCATAAGCTGTTTGCGCGTGATAAAGATTACATCGTCAAGGATGCGCAGGTTGTGCTGATTGACGAGTTTACGGGTCGTATGATGGAAGGGCGGCGGTTTTCTGATGGTTTGCATCAGGCACTGGAAGCCAAAGAGGGGGCTCAGATTCAACCTGAGAACCAGACTTTAGCCTCGGTGACTTTCCAGAATTATTTCCGCCTCTATGATAAAATTGCGGGCATGACAGGAACAGCTTTGACCGAAGTTGAAGAGTTCATGGACATTTATCAATTAGATGTTTTAGAAATTCCGACCAATACGCTGGTCACGCGGATTGACCATGACGACCAAATCTATCGCACGCAAACTGAAAAAATCAATGCGGTGATTGAGGTGATTGCAGATTGCCGCACGCGCCGTCAACCTGTTTTGGTTGGCACGACGTCGATTGAAAAATCGGAAACACTTTCTGCTAGTTTGAAAAAGAAGAAAATCCCACATAATGTGCTTAATGCTCGCTATCACGAGCAAGAAGCCAGCATTATTGCTCAGGCTGGCGTGCCGGGGGCGATCACGATTGCAACTAATATGGCGGGGCGCGGCACAGACATCCAGCTTGGTGGTAATCTTGAAATGCGCTTGTCGCAAGAGCTATCCGATGAGATGGACGCCGCCGTGCGCCGTATGGCTCGGGTAAAAATAGAAACCGAAGTTGCAACAGCAAAAGAACAAACACTTGGGGCAGGTGGTCTTTGCGTCATTGGAACTGAACGCCATGAGAGTCGGCGCATTGATAATCAGTTACGCGGACGCTCCGGACGCCAAGGTGATCCCGGTGCTTCTTATTTTTTCCTTAGCCTTGAAGATGATTTGATGCGTATTTTTGGCACGGATCGGATGGATAATATTTTGGGCAAGCTTGGATTTGATGAAGGCGAAGCGATTATTCATCCATGGATTAACAAAGCCCTTGAACGCGCCCAGAAAAAGGTTGAGGCGCGTAATTTTGATATTCGTAAGAATATTTTGAAATTTGATGATGTGATGAATGACCAACGCAAAGTTGTGTTTGAACAGCGTTTAGAGTTCATGACCGAGACGGATCTTAGCTCGATTGTCAAAGATATGCGCCATCAAGTCATTGAGGAGCAAGTCAGCGCACATATTCCAGAACGCGCCTATGTCGAACAATGGGATATGAAGGGTCTTAGCGCACAATTAACGGCTGTGTTTGGGCAAGATTTTGGCGTCGTTAAATGGAGCGAAGAAGAAGGCATCGCCAATGAAGAAATTGGGCAACGCTTGCGCATCAAAACAGATGACATGGCGGCGGTGCGGGCGGTAGAAATCGGACCCGATATGATGCGCCAAGTTGAGAAAATGATTATGTTACAAATTCTTGACCAGCATTGGCGCGAGCATTTACAAACCCTTGAACATTTACGCCAAGTTATCGGCATGCGCGCCTATGGTCAGCGTGACCCGCTTTCTGAATATAAGCTGGAAGCCTTCAATATGTTTTCTACTATGCTCGACCAGTTGCGCTATGACATCACGCGCTATGTCATGAATGTATCAATTGAAATTGCGCAAAATGTGCAACCACCTGAAACACCCGCCATAGATGGTGCTTTTGATAATAAACATGCCCTGTCAGAACGCGAAAGCTACGGTAAAGTGCCGCGCAACGCGCCATGCCCTTGCGGGTCGGGCAAAAAATTCAAGCATTGTCACGGAAGAGCGGTTTAAGGCTTAATCTATCAGCCCTTCGCGTCCCATAGCAAGGAATTTTTCGCGGCGATTTTTTCGAAGTTCCTCAGGCGATAGGTTAGCAAGCTCATCCAGTTCTTCAAGCACAGCCAGCCCGACAGCTTTAATCATGGTTTCGCGTTCACGATGTGCGCCGCCAACAGGTTCTTGTAAAATTCTGTCAATCACCCCCAGCTCTTTCAAACTTTGTGAGGTCACTTTAAGAGCCGTTGCCGCCTCTTTTGCTTTGTCGCGCGAGCGCCATAAAATAGAAGCGCAAGCCTCTGGCGAGGCGACCGCATAAATAGAATGTTCAAGCATCAAAATACGGTTCGCCGTGGCGAGCGCAAGTGCGCCCCCTGAGCCGCCCTCGCCAACAATAATCGCCACAAACGGCACCCCAATTTGAAGACATTTATCGGTACAACGTGCGATGGCTTCTGCTTGTCCGCGCTCTTCGGCGCCAATGCCGGGATAAGCGCCCGATGTGTCAATCAATGTTACGAGCGGCAATTTAAAACGCTCGGCCAATCCCATAACCCGAATGGCTTTTCGATACCCTTCAGGACGTGCCATACCGAAATTATGCTTAATCCGACTTTGTGTATTATCGCCTTTTTCATGGCCAAGTATCGCCACGCGTCTGCCTTGCCAACGTCCAAGTCCAGCAATAATGGCGTGGTCTTCTGAAAACAGGCGATCGCCTGAAAGAGGTGTGAAATCCTCAACTAATGCTGCAACATAATCTTTGAAATGGGGGCGTGCGGGATGGCGTGCAACTTGGGTTTTTTGCCAAGGGTCCAAGTTTTTATAGGTTTTTTCCAATTGCTCAGCGATCTTTAATTCAAGCGTTGCCACTTCATCAACGATGCTAACCTGCGAGGCATCTTGCGACACGACTCGTAATTCTTGAATTTTACCTTCAAGTTCGGCAATTGGTTTTTCAAAATCGAGGTAAATCTGCATCATTATTCTCTACTTTATTCTCTACTTCTATTTATGACTATACTTCTTTTCTTCAAAATATGCGCCCCTTCAAAAAAATACAATTGAAAACAACGCCCGTTTTTATTTTTCACTGGTGTTTTTTGTTGCGTCACCTTTGAAAGCCATTTTTTTGGCTAAAGTTTTTCCAGCTAAAGTTTTTCCGGCTAGAGGATGGGCGTTTTCCACCAGCTCTTGTTGATGGCTTTGTAACACATGGGTGTAAATTTGGGTGGTCGAGATATCATTATGCCCGAGCATTGTTTGCACCGAACGCAATTGGGCACCACGGGCGAGTAAATGAGTGGCAAACGCGTGGCGTAATATATGGGGTGTCAATTTTTTAGACGCCAGACCTGCCCGCACACCATAATCTTCAAGCAATTGAGTAAAGCGTTGGCGCGTCAGATGACCGGATGCCCCGCGTGAGGGGAATAAATAAGGCGACCCTTTATAAAGCTTTTGTTCTGCCAGCCATTCCAACCATTGGGATAGTGCGAGCAAGGCTTTCTCGCCCACCGGGATCATTCGTTCACGATTCCCCTTGCCCTGAACAATTAATCGCCCGCGAAGCGATATATTTTTTTGCATAATCGAGACTAATTCAGAAACCCGCACACCCGTTGAATAAAGAATTTCAAGCAAACAAATCATCCGTTTTTTATCTCCCACAGCCTTATTGGATGTTGGCGTATGGTCATAAGCTGCATCGATCAATCGGGTGACTTCTTCTTCACTAAGGTATTTTGGTAAGGGTCTTGAGGTTTTGGGGCGCAACACATGTTGTATTGGATTATGAGGTATCAGTGTCTCCAATAATAAATAAGTATAAAACTTATTCAAACTAGAAAAAGCGCGGGCGGATGTGTTCATAGATTTTTTTTGTTTTTGTAGCTCTGCCAAATAAGCGATGACATGTTGTGTCTGGGCACGTAGCAACTCTTGTTCGGATTGATTAAGAAAGTTCAAGAAGCCCGTCAGATCATTACGATAAGCAAGCAGTGTATGTTTTGAAACGCCTTGTTCTGCACTGAGTGTTTCCAAAAACGCCTCAATAATTAAATCGGCTTTTTCAGTTTTTAAGGCACTCATCTGGTCACGCCCCCATGGCCAAGTAGGCCGCCTGCTGTATCAGAATATGCCGCGCCATATTGCGTGCTTCATCGGTTAACTTGAGCGACTGCAACGTGCGCAAAACACGGCGCATGGCGGACATATTATATTTTTTCTGCTGTTCTTGGCGTCCAATAGCAATCAGCGCATGCATCAAAGCCGTTCCGCGTTGCCCCGCCGCGACAGATTTTTCCATATCCTTCAAACTACGCGACAAAACCTTGTCATTCAAAGGCGAAACGGCATTTTTTTGTAAATAATCAGGCACTCTATATCCGAAAAAGGGAAGCAAATTAATCTCACTTTTAACATAGGTGATTTCTTGTAATGAGCCGGTTTTTAAAATTGCATTCATCAAAACGGCTTCCGTTGGCGCCACCCCCAAAACAGCCAGCCCATCATCCGCGCTCAAAGCCCCCTCTAAGGAAGCCAATATCTGCTGAGTGGCTTTATCGCTATCTTGCTCATCAACATTATCCATTAAGCGGATAAGCCCATTAAGATTGCGGCTTTTGGCAGATGGTAAGCCTTTTTGACGCTCCAGCAAAACCTCATACCAAGAAACCGCACGCGGTAAATCTCCAAGGTGAATGAAAGCCGGAACCGCATATAAAGCAAAATCAGCATATTGCGGTGTCGGTTGAAGCGTTTGCAGATTTGGCTCTACAAGCTTAACAATCAAGCTCCAATCACCGATTGTTAAGGCGGATAAAAGCAGATCTTGCAAAGCGAGGATTTTGCCTTCCAAGCTGACGGATGCGTTCACGATGCGCATTTGACGCGCCCGCACAATAATATCATCCGCCGCGCTTGCGCCGCCACGCGCGCCTGCACTTATAATTGGCGCGGGAATGCTCAGGCTAACCATATCCATTAATGCGTACAAATAGCTCAAGGGTACAAGCTTAAGAGAAACGCCGCGTTGCGCCAGCAAAAGCTGAATATTTTGAGGCTGGTTTTGACTCTCCACAAAATGGTTAATCAAGGTTGGATTAAGATAGGCGACTTCTTCGGTAAATAAAGGTGCCTTGGTTTTGAGCAAAATCATGGCCTGGATGATGCTGAGTTTGTTTGTGCGCACGGGCTTTAATCTTTGATAAGGCACCCCCGCCGTTAGGGAGAACATAGCATCAAGGAACAATGTGTCTTTCATACCATTTTCTCTGGCAAGGTCGAGCAAGAGCATTGCCGCCGCAAGGTCGCCTGCTTCGAGCTGACAAAAGGCGCGCAATTTTATAGCAAATTCGAGCGTGGCGGGCGATGATTTCAACCGCGGAAATTGCCCCAAAAGATTACATGCCGCAGGAATATCATTGCTAACGAGCGCGACCTCAGCCGCGATTTGCGTCACTTGTGAATTGCGTTGCTCGGCGCCTGTCATGTTAAGCAAGGTGCGCACGCCATCAACTTTTCCGAGCTTCATCAGATAAGCCAGCCGCTGGGCAAAAAAAGTTTCTTTGTCAGATAAGCCCGGCGGCGGCAGGGCAATTGTTGTCATTAACTGATAGGCGATGTCGCCAGCTGCGGGCAACTCGAAACTTTCAGGCACGCGTTTAAAAAGGCGCGCCACAGTGGACAGCCGACTCGCCTGCCAAAGGTCTGGGCCCAAGCCCTCTTGCAAGCCAATATCAGCATCTTCAAGATTACCCAGAACGCCGATTTGCACGACGCCCCTGCCCCCCGGCAAAGCCGATACCGAGCGCACAGGCCGCGACAATTTCACACCACCCGGTTTCAATTGTGGTAGCGTTACCTGTTCACGTTTTTCTTGATTATCTCTATCGCGGTTAATGGAAAGCGTGACTTTTGTTTTGGGAATAATATTCAATGGTGAGCGCGTGGCTCTTTCACGTGCCTCAGCCGTGATTGGCAATGTGAGCAGTGCCAAAGTGAGTGCCAAGCCGATCAGGACAACACCGCCTCGTGCCGCGCTTGCTCGGTGCGAAAACACCCGCCGCGCAAAATTAATTTTTGACATTACTCTATTTAACATCATGCTGAATACCATCACCAAATCATCTCATATTATGATGCTATTGGAATTTTTTATTTGGAATGATTTCAACCGTTATCTCGCGCTCTGGTTGCACGGCTTGTGCAAGATAAGCAACCGCGCCCGACAGAACGATAACAATAATCACGCCGACGATAGCCAGACGTATTCCTATAGACATTTTATTCCTCCATATTCTTGTACACCAGAATCTTAACATGCGTCGCAAATGAGGCGCAAGAATGGCAACTATTTTTATACAATATTCTAAAGCGTATTTTAGAGTGCCAGCTCTTGGCATTATTTAACCTGCTCTAAGGGTTCAGTTAAATGAATATTGGCAACAGCCCCTTTGAGATCAATCTGGCTTTTCATCTGAAAGACTTCCGCCAAACGCGCTTGCGTGAGTGTTTTAGCCACGCAACCATCGGCGACAATCTCGCCTTGTTTCATCCAGACAAGCCGGTTCGCAAAACGCGCCGCAAGGGCAATATCATGCAGAACAACCAAAGCCCCATTTCCTTCTTTGACATAAGTAGCCAGCAAATCCATGATCCGATATTGATGGTGCGGATCCAATGCGGTAATCGGTTCATCAGCCAATAATAACGGCGTTTGGGCAGCAAACATACGCGCACAATGAACCCGTGTCTGTTCCCCCCCTGACAACGTTGTCATGGCTCTATGGCGCAAATGATTAAGGGCGCAAGCAGATAAGCATGTGTCGATAATCTCAGCCTCATGCTCGCCCATTAATCCCATGCCGCCGCCATGCGCATAACGCCCCAGCGCGACAACATCTTCAACGCGATTGGGCCAGGCAAGATTTCTGATTTGTGGTAAATATCCAAGTTTTTGAGCCCGTTCTTGACCACAATAACGCTCTATTGGCACGCCAGACAATAATATACGCCCTTCACATGGTCGCTTTAAACCACTTGCTATGCGCATTAATGTGCTTTTGCCCGCACCATTAGACCCCAAAATCACCACCAACTCTTTCGGCGTCACTGTCAATGAAATATTTTTAAGCAATAGCGAACCACCCGCCCTTAGGCTCACATTTTCTAGTATCAGTTTTTCTGTGACCATGTTTGTGTCTCCATTCATGCTTTTTTACGCTTTTTTACCGTGGATGCCGCCAAGAGCAATCAGCACAAAAATTGGCGCGCCAATGAGTGCCGCGACAACACCGAGTTTTAACTCGGTGCCGCTTGACAAGACTCTAACAATAATATCCGCCAGCACCAGAATAAGCCCCGCCAGCAACCCCGAAGGCAAAAGCGATTGAGCTGGATTATAGCCAATAAAAGGGCGAATTATATGCGGTGCAATGATACCAATAAAGCCGATAGCCCCTGCCAGTGCGACACTTGCGCCGGTCATCAAGCCTGTTGCGATGACCACCCCCAAGCGTAGTCTTACAAGATTAACCCCCAGTGCTCTTGCAGCTTCCTCCCCAAGCGTCAGCACAGACAAGCTTCGGCGTATGCGCCACAATATAACGAGTCCCAGCCCCATAAAGGGTAGGACTGTAAAAATATCTTCAAGACTGCGAAACGCAACTGAGCCGAGCGTCCAGTTCACCATATCAGAGAGCGTGAAAGGATTGGGTGCAAGGTTCATCATTAATGCCATGAGTGCGCCGGCAAAACTGGAAAGCCCAACGCCGACAAGGATTAATACGATCATGTTAACGCCGCGCTGGGCGACTAATGATATGAAAAAAGTCGCTATGAGCGCGCCTGCAATTGAGGCCAATGGCAAGAGGTAAAGATGTTCGCCTGCGATGCCATAAAAAATAAAGACTGTTGAGCCCAGCACAGCACTTGCCGACACGCCGAGGACGCCGGGTTCGGCCAGTGGGTTGCGCAATAATCCTTGCAATGCGGCGCCGCTCATGCCCAGCATACACCCGACCAGCCACGCCGCGAGTGCTCTTGGCAGACGAATATCAAAAATAATTTGCTGAGAGACGCTATCCCCTGCGCCGAAGAAAACCTTCAACAAAGCTACAAAAGAAATAGGCGTGACGCCAAGTAAGCCAGATAATAAAAGGCTTGCGCCCCCTGCCAATAACAGCATGATATTGAGTTTATTGATTGGAATAAGAAACATTTATTTTCCCTCAGTTTCTGCTGGTGGTACTTTCAGCTGTGCTATTGCTTTGAGTGTAAACCATGCCGCACAGGATGTTATTGCCCCTGAAAGCAGATGCCTATTTTTCGTTGCTAATTTTTGAATAAGAGTTTGCGTAATAGGGTGACGCGTTGGCGACCAAATATCTTTATCTTCATAGCCCTTCCCAAAAAAAGCGTAAGCGATCTGGTCTGGCGGGTCAAAGACAAGCCGTTCAAGTGGAATTTCCTGCCATCCCAAACGCGTTTCATAATTATCAAAGCCGCTTAATTCTATCAGTTCGCCAATAAGCGTTGCCCCCCCCGCCGTCAATCCCCCCGGCGTCAGATACATAAGCGTCTGGTTATTTTTTATTGTTGATTGCGCCAGCACAAGCGCGGCACGTTCGGCTTCGATTTCACCTTTTTCAGGATTTCCCAAAAGCCCTGCCACGTGCCTTGTGACATTCGGAATTTCAAACAGGCTATTGACATACGCCAATTGCACGACTTGAATGCCCGCTCGTTCAAAATAGTCCAACGCTTTTACCCCGCCGCCATAACTGCGTATAATGAGGTCTGGTTGCAAGGCGATAATTGTTTCTGCCAAAGGCGCGACTTTTTTTAACCCCTTAGCTTTTTCACGGTGATAAGAAAACGGCTTAGTGGCGTCTGGCGATAAAGCCAAAATACGATTGCGCGGCATGAAGTGCAGAACATATTGGTCGGCACAATAATCAAGCGACACAACACGCGCAGCAACAGGCTTGGTAAGAGACATGAGGGATTTGTTTGTAGCGGGGTGCGTAGCATAAGATGCTTTTCCAGCTAACGCCCAAAAAGCAAAACATGCCCCCAAACATGCCGCAAAACATGCCGCAAAACATGCTCCAAGCCAAATCCAATTTTGTCGTGCCATCTGATACATCGGATATATTTACAGATTAAATCGCAAGCCAATATGAGCTGACAAACCCGGCGTTCCATAGCCGCGCACCTGCTGATAATCTGTATCAAACAGGTTTCCAAGACGCCCATAAATTTGTTTGGCATCGCTTAAATTATAAGCTGCATTAACATCCACGCGCATCCAACTATCCAGCTTGTCAGTCGAGCCATTCATGTCCAACTCTTCCCCATTATAGCGCAATATCACATTCACAGAGCCCACCCCCTCAGCTTGATAGCTTAGCGTCACATTCGCTGCATGTTCTGGAATACGCCCAAGCTTGGCCGCCATATCGGTTTTTGCATCGGTGAAAGTATAATGCGCAGATAAAGCCAAAAAATCACTCATCACCATATCCGTTATAAATTCCAGCCCCCTTGTTTCGGTTTCATCAACATTGGCATAGCAATTCACCGCGCAAGGCCACACGCCTACATATTGCAAAAGGTTTTCAGTATCTTGTTGAAAATAAGTCAACCCAAACGCCACGCCCTCAATGCCATTATATGTCATACCAACATCAAAACTGGTTGCTTCTTCGGGTTTCAGACTTGGTGTATCTTGCAACTCATCAAGCGTGGGTGCTTTACGCCCCTGACTGAAACTTGCGCTCAGGCTTGTTGTATCGAAAAGGTCATAAACCACACTGGCACGCCCTGTTGCATCTTCTTTGAAAATACTGTGCTCACCATATCGCGCACCCAAGGTCACGGTCAAACGCGCCGTTGGACTAAGCTCATAAAGCCCAAACAGACTAGAAATTTCAGCACTGTCATCAATGCCGACACCCTCGGACTCGATTTCCTCATAATCCAGCCCCAATGCTATGCGGCTATTATCGCGCATCTCAATAAGCGACTGATACCGTAGCTGCCACCTCTTGCCCTCTTTGCCAAACGCATAGGCATCGGCGCCATAATTATCTCGCTCAATCTGCGTATAGCCAAGCTGAACATCATGCACAACCCGCTCATTTGCTTGATAATGGGCTGACAAAGCCGCCACAAGCTGGTCATTATCTGCAATAGCCTCGCCATCTATTGGTCCAAAAGCGTCAAATTCGGTTTTTGATGTCGCCGCAAAAAAACTGGCATCAATACGCAAAGCATCAGAGATTTCAACCCGTCCTTTAGCATTCAGCGTTATATTTTCAAATCCATCATCTTCCGAATTACCCTCATCTTCATCAGCTTTTGAGATGCCATCTGTTGCATGATAGTTGCCAAAAATGCGCCCCGATGCTTTGCCGCACGCGCCGCCCAAAGCAAGCCCCATCTGCAAAGAATTAAAAGACCCAAGCTCCATATATCCCGAAAACGCTCGCTCAGTTGACGCCTTAGTCGTGATGCTGACAACACCCGCCATCGCATCTGCGCCCCACAGTGTCGCCAGCGCACCCTTGAGCACTTCAATGCGTTCAATATTTTGGGCATCAAGTGAGGCAAAATCAAATGCGTTGCCCACAGAAGTCGGATCATTAACAGCCACCCCATCTAGTAACACAAGCGTATGACCATTACCGCTCGCCCCGCGTATGCGCACAAAAGCCGCACCACCAAAAGCACCGTTCTGGTTAATAGATACCCCCGGCACATCAGCCACAGCATCAAGGGCAAAATCATAACCTTTCAGCGCAATATCCTCGGCCGTGATAACGCTTATGCTGGTTCCGGTTTCAGATAAAACGGTTGGTAATCTTGTGCCAAACACGGTGATTTCATTCATCGGTTCGGCCCGTGCAGGCATAATGGTGAGGAGTGCAAATACCGAAATGCTTCCAATAAGCCCGCCAGCCGCTCGGTAGCGGGTCGTCTTATTTTTAATTAAATGACACATATTGTATTACTGCTTTCTTTTCATTGGTTCATAGATAGAAACCAGCCTCCCCTATTCGCCTCATTCCACTAGAAAATGGTAGGCGGATAGCTGTTTCAAACGCTAAACATGTGTCGTTTCAAAGAGATTATTCTCGTTCCGCTTGGTTTTCCCGCCCCGGAACGAACGACATAATGGCAGGTCTCCTGACTCGTTTGTCATTGCGCATCATCGCCTTCCCAAATTGGCTATACGCCGTCCAGTGGCTTGATGATTCACTCTTAACTTACAGTTGCGGGTACAGTGCTAGATTTACACTAGCTTCCCTCTTTACGGCTTGCCTTGGCAAACCGAACCATTGAGACGAGCCTTTAGCAGATAAGCGGCGCAATTGTCAATGAAGCGGCGACTATATACCAAAGACATAGAAGACAAATTGCTAGACGTTGAGGCATCAGCCAGATAGATAAAGATATGAATAGCAGACAAGCATATAGGTTAGAAAAGACAATTGTGTTGGTTGGCATGATGGGCTGCGGAAAATCCTCCATTGGCCGCCGTCTTGCGGCACGGCTTGGGCTTGAGTTCAAAGATGCTGACAATGAAATTGAACAAGCTGCTGGAATGCGGATTCCAGAAATTTTTGAGACCCATGGTGAAGATTATTTCCGTGCTGGTGAACGGCGCGTCATTGAACGCTTGCTTTGTGAGCGGGCGCATATTCTGGCGGCAGGTGGCGGTGCTTTTTGCAATCCAAGAACGCATCACTTGATCAAAGAAAAAGCTTTTTCTATATGGCTAAATGTCGAGCTGAAAGAGCTCTTGCGCCGCGTCAAGAAACGCCCCGGCAGTCGCCCTTTATTAAAACGAGGCACCTTAAAGGAAACCTTGCAACAGCTCCTCATTGAACGAGTGCCATATTATGCCCAAGCTGACTTAACGATTACGCGTTTATCAGCACCGCGCGAAAAAACGATTGAGGCAATGATTGCAGAATTGATAGAGTGCGGTATTGTGAAGACAAAAGGAGTCTAGCGTGACAATCCAAACCATTCGGGTAGAGCTTTCATCATCTTGCACAGATACTTTGAAAGACATTTCGTATGATATTCAAATTGGTGCAGGTCTTTTAAAAGATGCTGGCCCCTATATCGCGCCGCATCTTTCGCGCATGCGCACGGCCATAATAACCGATACGACTGTTGCGGCACTACATTTAGAAACGCTTTTGAGTGCTTTAGACAAGGCTGGCATATCGGCAAGTCATAAAATTTTGCCTGTTGGCGAGGCGACCAAATCTTTTGCCATGCTTGAAGAGGTCTGCGACTGGCTACTTGCTGAAAAGATTGAACGCGATGATGTTATTATTGCGCTAGGGGGAGGGGTCATTGGTGATTTGACTGGTTTTGCCGCCTCAATTTTGCGCCGCGGGGTGAATTTCATTCAAATTCCGACAAGTTTGCTCGCACAAGTAGATAGTGCGGTTGGCGGAAAAACGGCAATTAATGTCGCGCGTGGCAAAAACCTTATTGGTGCGTTCCATCAACCTGTTCTTGTGCTTAGCGATACGCATATACTCGCTAGCCTTCCCCGCCGCGATTTTCTTTCTGGCTATGCTGAGATCGTCAAATATGCGGCACTTGGAGATGCCTCATTTTTTGCGTGGCTAGAAGACAATCAAAGCGAGCTGATGGCGCGTAACCCTAAAATATTGCAAGCGGCTATTGCCCGCTCTTGCCTTGGCAAAGCGGCGATTATTGCAGAAGATGAAAAGGAAAATGGCACTCGCGCCTTACTCAATCTGGGGCATACTTTCGGGCATGCCTATGAAGCCTTGACTGGATATGGGTCTGATTTGCTCCATGGCGAAGGCGTTGCTTTGGGTATGGTGATGGCTTATGATTTATCCGTCCAACTTGGTTTATGCCCTAAAGAAGATGCTGTGCGCTTATGGCGTCATCTTAAAGAGGTTGGTTTACCGATTAACGCGGCGCAAATTTCTGGTGCGCCCTTTGCCATTGCAGATTTAATTGACGCTATGGCACAAGATAAAAAAGTGCAAAATGGTGTTATGACTTTCATTCTTGTCAGAAAACTTGGCGACAGCTTCATTTCCAAAGACGTGACGGCTGTTCAGCTTGAAGATTTTTTAAAAATGCGTGACCAAATAAAATGAGTCCTGCACTTTTATATCTTGGACTGTTTATTTTTCTCCTGATTTTAATGTCGGGTTTCTTTTCAAGCTCTGAGACAGCCTTGACGGCGAGCTCACGGGCGCGGATTCACCGACTTCAAGAAGAAGGCGATAAACGCGCAAAAGCCGTGACCTTTTTGCTGATGCAAGAGGAACGCTTACTCAGTGCTATTTTACTTGGTAATAATCTCGTGAATATTTTGGCGTCTGCTTTGGCGACTCAGTTATTTTTGTCGATATTCGGGGAAGCTGGCGTTATTTACGCCACGATTATTATGACTCTTATAGTGGTTATTTTTGCCGAGGTGCTGCCAAAAACCTATGCTCTTTTAAATCCTGAAAAAACTGCCTTGCGCGTTGCCGTGGTTTTGCGCGGGGTTGTGTTTTTGTTTTCACCTTTCACTTGGGCACTTGGCCGTATTACGCGCAGTTTTTTATTTCTGGCCGGGTTTGAGCGCGATAAAGATAATCCACTCATGCCCGCCCATGAGGAACTTCGTAGTGCTATTGATCTGCATCATAAAAAAGCGGGTGTGAGCAAGGGCGACCGTGACATGTTGGGCGGCATATTAGACTTGAAAGATCTTATTGTCGGCGAGGTCATGGTACACCGAAAAAACATCCAAATGATTGATATTGGGCTGACGCATGACGAGATTATTCAAACGGTATTGGCATCGCCTTATACACGTATCCCCTTATGGCGGGATAATCCTGATAATATTGTTGGGGTTTTGCATGCTAAAAATATTTTACGGGCATTGGCAGAAGTTCAAAAAAATGGCGAGACGCTGGACATTGCCTCATTAATGAGCCCGCCTTGGTTTATTCTTGAGACAACGGGTTTAGGCGAACAACTGACGGCTTTTCTTGCGCGCAAGCAACATTTCTCTCTTGTTGTTGACGAGTATGGTGCCTTGATGGGGTTGGTGACTCTTGAAGATATTTTGGAAGAGATTGTCGGACAAATTGATGACGAACATGACGAGGCAGAAATTTTGTTTGAGCCGGCCGCCGATGGTAGCCTGCATATTGATGGCGATATCACGATACGCGATCTGAACAGAGAAACAGGATGGACGCTGCCAGATGACGAAGCCACCACCATTGCGGGTCTCATCATTCATGAAGCGCGGGCCATACCGCGCCCCGGTCAGGTTTTTATTTTCCACGGTCTAAGGTTCAAGATTCTTGAGCGTAGCCTAAACCAAATTAAGCGCGTGGCGATTAATCCCGAACAAGATTAAGTGCCCTTTTTTGCTTTTTTATGTTCGGCTTTATATTCAGATGGCGTGCGGGTTTTTATCGCTAGGGCATGCACGTTTTCGGCCAATTCATCTGCGAGGCACGCATGAATGGCACGCTGGCGTTCAAGGCGTGACATTGTCTCAAAGGTCTTGGAAACAACCAATAATCTGAAATGCGTTTCACCTTCTGGACGCGCCCCGGCATGTCCTTTATGCAAATCTGACTCATCCTTAACATCAAAATATAGCGGGTCAAATTTGGCGATAATTTTATCTTCAATACGTTTTGCGACTTTCATTTTTATCTTTCATACTTTATTAAAAAGCAGTTGCATCACACTATAGAAACTTCTAGGGTGGAACGCTTGTTTTCATAGATAATCAACGACATAATAAGGACCATGAAATTAGATTCAAAATATTTTGATGGCATACGCATTAACAAGCCCGAATCCAAAGCGGTTCAGGCACAGCGCGGTTGTGACTGGCCTGATTGTAACAAGGCCGGCGAACATCCCGCCCCCGTAGAACCTAATTCGGACCAGAAACGCTATTTTTGCTTACAACACATTAAAATATATAATAAAAGCTATAATTTTTTTGAAGGCATGGATCAAAAAGAAATCCAAGCCTACCAGCGCAGTGCGCATACCGGACACCGTCCAACATGGAATATGGGAACGAATCGTGGAAGCTCAAAAGCCGATTTGGAATTTGAAGACCCGCTTGAAATTATGGAACAAGACAAGAGCAAAGTGCCAACAAAGCCCCATAAGCATGTTACTGCGGGTCAAAGGCGGGCGCTTGAAACGCTTGGGCTTGAGATTAATTGCAATGCAAAAGACGTTAAACCACGTTATAAAAACCTTTTGAAAAGATATCATCCAGATGTTAACGGAGGCGATAGATCTTTGGAAGAAAAATTAAACAAAGTTATCCAAGCCTATAATTTTCTTAAGGCTTCGGGGTTTTGTTAAGATAAACCTATCTAAATAGATTCTAATTTTCCGCTAAACCGACTAAGCCTACCATATCAAGGACATGAACATGACTGCCGACAACCAAAACAAAAAGCCCATGCCAGACAAACTAGACGCTGAAATATCTGTTCATGATGTTTTTGCTATTGAAAGCAAGTTGAAAGTGCCAGCTTTTTCGCAAACGGGTGTACATGTTCCAGAGCTTGACCCAGATTATATTTTTGATAAGCAGACGACTTTATCCATTCTTGCTGGTTTTACCCATAATCGCCGCGTGATGATTCAAGGCTATCACGGGACTGGTAAATCGACTCATATTGAACAAGTCGCGGCACGTTTAAATTGGCCTTGTGTGCGTATCAACTTGGATAGTCATGTTAGTCGGATTGACCTGATCGGGAAAGAAGCCATTGTCTTGCGCGATGGCAAACCGATTACAGAGTTCCAAGAAGGTATTCTACCATGGGCGGTGCAAAACCCTGTCGCCTTGGTTTTTGACGAATATGATGCGGGTCGCCCTGATGTCATGTTTGTCATTCAACGCGTTTTAGAAGTCGCTGGTAAACTGACATTGCTGGACCAGAATAAAATCATTCACCCGCATCCATATTTCCGTTTATTTTCTACCACCAATACAATTGGTTTGGGTGATACGTCCGGGCTCTATCACGGCACTCAGCAAATCAACCAAGGTCAAATGGACCGTTGGAACATTGTCTCTAGCCTTAACTATCTGACGCATGAGCAAGAAATGAAGGTTGTTCTTGCCAAAGAAAAAACTTACCAGACAAAGCAAGGCAAAGAACAGGTTTCGGCTATGGTTCGGGTGGCAGATTTAACGCGTGCTTCGTTCATTAATGGGGATATTTCTACGGTTATGAGTCCGCGAACGGTCTTAACATGGGCGCAAAATGCCAGTATTTTCGGCGGTGATATCAGCTTTGCCTTCCAAGTTACATTTTTGAACAAATGCGACGAATTGGAACGCCCCACTATCGCTGAGTTTTATCAACGCTGTTTTGGAAGCGACCTGCCCACACAAGCGGTCAGCGTTCTTTCCAGCTAGAAAGTCAATTTGTGTCCGAAGAAGCTATAGACAAGTTCAAACGTGCGCTGGCTCAAACCATGCGATCATTGGCTCAAAACAATGAGCTTGATGTCACTTTTGGTACGGACCAGCCCACTCTTTTGGGTCATCGGGCGCGCCTGCCCCTGCCGCCGCGCGATTTACCCGACCGCGAACGCACGATTGTGCGCGGCGTTGCGGATAGCCTTGCGCTTAGTCTTGCCCATCATGACAGCGCGCTGGCGACACATCACAGACCTGATGATGCATCGGGGCGCGAAATTTATGACGCGCTTGAGACGGCACGTTATGAGTCTCTTGGGGCGCGGCAAATGCCGGGGCTTGGACAAAATCTTTCTTTTATGCATGAAGATAGATGCGACAAAGAGGGGTTAGGCGAAAAAACAAATCAGGACACCGCCCCGCTCAGTGAAGCTTTGGGATTTATGGTTCGGGAGCGTCTTTGCGGTATGCCTGCGCCTGCTTCGGCCAGTGGTGTTGTCTCGGCTTGGCGTGACTGGATTGAAAAACGGGCGCACAAAAACCTTGATGCCCTCGGCACGGTTGTTGATGACCAAGAGGCTTTTGCTAGGATGACAAAAAAGATTTTGTTTGATCTGGATATGGGCGGTGCGCAGTCTCCAACAGAAGAAGATGGCGCACAAGGCAGTGATGACGACCAAGATGGCGGTGAAAACGACGACGCGGATAGCCAAAGCGGCGACGCTGAACAACCCGATGGTGCCCGCCCGGATGATATGAGCGAAGCAAGTGACACCTTTGAAGGCGAAGAGCAAACCATGTCGCTTGATATGGATGATGACAATACACAAGGCGAAGGCGAGGAAACGGGCGAGGCGATGCAAGGCAATCGCAATGATACAATAAATGATAAGCAAAAGGCTTTTTACGAAATCTTCACCCCGCGCTTTGATGAGGTGATAGAAGCGGACGCGTTGTGTGACGCAGAAGAATTGACCCGTTTGCGCGGGTATCTGGACCAACAATTGAAACAACTGCAAGGTGTCGTAACGCGCCTTGCGAATCGTTTACAACGCCGTTTATTGGCAAAACAAAACCGTTCTTGGGATTTTGATTTAGAAGAAGGATATCTTGATGCGGCGCGTTTATCGCGTGTGGTGATTGACCCGACAAAGCCGCTTTCTTTTAAAATCGAGCGCGATACCGAGTTCCGCGATACTGTTGTTACATTACTGATTGATAATTCTGGTTCGATGCGCGGGCGTCCCATTACTGTGGCAGCTATGTGCGTTGATATTTTGGCGCGCACTTTAGAGCGGTGCAATGTGCGCACCGAGATACTCGGCTTTACGACGAGAGCTTGGAAGGGCGGGCAAGCGCGCGAGGCATGGATGGGCTCTGGCAAGCCGCATAACCCCGGTCGTTTGAATGATTTGCGCCATATTATTTACAAATCCGCAGAGATGCCGTGGCGTCGTGCGCGGCGCAATCTTGGACTGATGATGCGTGAGGGTTTACTCAAAGAAAACATTGATGGTGAAGCTCTCATTTGGGCTTATCAGCGTTTGCTGGCACGCCCTGAACAAAGACGCATTTTGATGGTTATCTCAGATGGTGCGCCTGTAGATGACAGCACGCTTTCGGTTAATCAGGGTAATTACCTTGAGCGTCATTTACGCCAAGTTATCCATGAAATTGAAAATCGTTCCCCCGTTGAGTTGATTGCCATTGGTATTGGTCATGATGTCACGCGCTATTATCGGCATGCGGTCACTATTATTGATGCCGAACAATTGGGCGGCGCGATGACGGATAAGCTGGCTGAATTATTTGATGAAAATGCAATGCTGTTTAAATCGAGTAGGAGTTCGGGGATTCTTGTTGCCGCGAAAGCAAAAAAAGACGCGCAAGGGGAACGCGTTTAGCGCATTTGCTAAGGTTTAAACTCATTTGCTAAGGGTTTAAACTCATTTTCTAAGGATTTAAACTAGGGTACGGGCAACAATCTGTTTTTTCAAATGCCGCGCATGGCTCGAAAGCTGTGCGTCTTTTGCTTTAAGCAAATAAGCATCAATACCGCCAACATGCTCAACAGAGCGCAACGCATTGGCACTCACCCGAAATTTCAGAGCTTTACCGAGCTTTTCGCTCAGCAGGCTGACATTTTGCAGATTTGGTAAGAAACGTCGGCGTGTCTTATTGACGGCATGAGACACCTTATTACCGCTCATAACAGACTTACCGGTCAGTTCGCAGATGCGCGACATGATTTTCTCCTCAAAAGACTTTTGCAACTCTAGAATTGCTCTTTAGACGCGGCTAAAAACGCAACTGGCGCAAGTTGAGGTGTTATATGGTTTTCAAGCCTTACCGTCAAGTCTTTACACCTGTGTAAGACGGCTCTCAAGACAATAAAAAGAGCCATCCGAAAATTTAAGGGAGGAGAAAATTTAATAATCGGATGACCCTTAAAATCACTATGGCGAAGTATGAGAAATTTTTCAAAACACGAATATTCACAAAAACGTGAACGAGAATACAAACCGCCATATATCAATATATTGTGTTTTGTTCCAAATTCTGAAAACTACTATATTTAGGCGTGAACATAAGTGGAAATACTACTATGATAGCGATTCGGACACTATATGTTCTTTTTATGTTCATTCATTTTTTGTTCTTGTTATGTATATGTTGCACCCTATAACTAGTAGGGGCATTGTAACTTATGTTTGAGAGTGACCCCTTGGATGATTTCACACATGATGTGCTCGCACCATCCCATCGCATTGGCTAAATTATCTGCATCTTAAAAGTTCAGCTTGCCAGAAGCCTCCGTCTCAACTAAATCAGTGTCATGTTCAAAACACTTAAAAACTTTTTTAACAAAACGCCGACCGTAAATAATGAAACAATGGCGAATGCACAACTTAACCTTGCGATGGCGGCCCTATTGGTTCATGCGGCACGCTTGGACGGCACATTCGCAACCCAAGAGCGCGACGCCCTTAACCATATTCTGGAAGTCGATTTTAATTTAGATATAGACGCACGCAACGAGCTACTTGAATTGGCCGGCGCCGCAGAAGAGGCCGCCACAGATTTATATAGATGGACAAGCATCATCAACCAGAACATGGATGAGGCAGAAAAAACGCACATTATTGAGCAATTATGGAGCATTATCCTTGCTGATGATAAAATAGATGATTATGAAGCAAGCTTGATAAGACGTGTTTCAGGTCTTATACACATTCCAGACCGCGTTGCCGGCCAAGCTCGCCAGCGTGTTGAGGCTAAGTTAAAAAGAAATTAGAAGGTTTTGCCAGATTAGCGAAAATTACCATGACCTATATTGTCACTGATGCCTGCATTAAATGTAAATACACAGATTGCGTTGAGGTTTGCCCTGTTGACTGTTTTTATGAGGGCGAGAACATGCTTGTTATTCATCCCGATGAATGCATTGATTGCGGGGTGTGTGAACCTGAATGTCCTGCCGAAGCGATTAAGGCAGATACAGAAGAGGGGCTTGATAAATGGCTCGAAATAAATACTAAGTTTGCGGATATATGGCCGAATATCACGCTTAAAAAGGAGGCGTCATCTGAAGCGGATGATTTTGTTGGTAAAGAGGGCAAATATGAAGCCCATTTTAGTGACGCGCCGGGTGAGGGCGATTAATAAATCTGTTATTTGTAGCGCATGTTGCTAGATTGTTTTTTGCTTATTTTTATGATATCATCTACATATTCGGGAAAATTTAAGTTATGGTTAAAAAATCAATAAAAGCGGCGTCTAAAGCCAAAAAGACGCCAGCTAAAAAAGCTGTTAAATCAGTGCCTAAAAAAGCAACTGCAAAAAAAGCATCACCCCAAAAACCCCCCCTTAAAGTAAAGGCGGCTAAAGTAAAAGCGGCTAAAACCCAAACATCACCTAAAAAAACCCCACTTAAAGTAAAGGCGACTAAAACCCAAACAAAAGTTAAAAAAACATCACCTAAAAAAGTACCACCCAAAAAAGTGTCGCCCAAAAAGCCCGCACATAAAAAACGCGCCGCTAAAGGTTTTCGAATAAATGAGCTCATCGTTTACCCGGCCCATGGCGTTGGGCAAATTGTTGAAATTTCTGAACAGGTGATTGCGCAAGAAACACTTGAGCTTTATATCATTTATTTTGAAAAAGAAAAAATGACTCTGAACGTACCCGTTGAAAAAACCAAGCAAAATGGTATGCGAAAACTAGCCGACAAAGCCATGATGGAAGGCAGCATGCGTACTTTGCAAGGACGCGCCCGTGTTAAGCGCACCATGTGGTCACGCCGCGCCCAAGAATATGAAGCTAAAATTAATTCAGGGGGTCTTATTGCCGTTTCTGAGGTTGTCCGAGATCTGTATCGGAACGAAACGCAGCCAGAACAATCCTATTCCGAAAGACAGCTTTACGAAGCTGCTCTTGAAAGATTGGCACGCGAGGTTGCCGCTGTAGAAAAATCCACAGATGATGAAGCAAAAATTAAACTTGAAGCCCTTTTGAACCAAGCGACTAGCAAGACTGATAAAAGAAGCGAAGATTTATAAAAAAGCGCGGGTAAAAACTCGCCAGTCAAGACATGCTAACTTTTCCAAAAAAAATAAAAAATTAAGCAAAACACCAGAGCAAGACCTAAAGCCCTTAACGACAAGAGGGTTAAATTGCTTCTTCTGCCTTTAAGGTCTCCATCATTTCAGATGACAACCCCCAATCCAAAAGAGCTGTCTCATTATCCTGCCCCACTTTCACAGGCGGGCCTTGTATTTTACTTTTGGTGCGACTAAATCGCGGCGCAACATTTGGCTGATCAATCCCAAATTGATGGGTAATAATATCGCGCGCTTTATTATGCGGATGGTCTTTGGCTTCTTCAATTGTCAGAACAGGCGCATAGCAAGCATCCGTTCCTGCAAGCAGAGCGTCCCATTCATCACGGGATTTAGCTTTGATAATGGCACTGAGCTTTTCCTTCAAGAGCGGCCATTGGCGCACATCATGCTGGGCATCAAATGCTTCATCCTCTAAGCCTGCAATTTCTCTAAGCTTTGCATAAAATTTCGGCTCAAGGGGGCCCAGCGAAATGAATTTTCCATCGCGCGTTTCATAAGCACTATAATAATGTGCGCCGCCATCCAACATATTATTTTCACGATTTTTCGACAATAAACCACTTTGACTAAATCCATAAAACATCGCCATAAGCGAGGCTGTTCCATCCGTAATGGCACAATCAATTACTTGTCCCTTGCCATGACGCGCCACCTCAAACAGACCTGCGCAAATACCCATCGCCAAATAAAGCGCACCGCCGCCATAATCACCCACCAGATTAAGCGGCGGTATGGGCGTTTGCTTTGTGCCTATCATGTGCAATGCGCCGCTTAAAGAAATATAATTAATATCATGTCCTGCACTGTGCGCGAGCGGGCCATCTTGCCCCCAGCCGGTCATGCGCCCATAAACAAGCTTTGGATTGATCTCGCATAAAACCTCAGGCCCTAGTCCAAGCTTTTCCATCACCCCCGGACGATAGCCTTCGATAAGTGCGTCGGCCGTGCCAATAATCTGCTTAATGGCTTCAATCGCGGCGGCTTTGCGCAAGTTCAAACAAACAGATTTACGCCCCCTAGCTGTAATATCTATAGACCCTTCCAAAATCGCTTGATTGCGGTCAATCCGCAAAACATCCGCGCCCATATCAGACAACAGCATGCCTGCAAAGGGCCCCGGCCCGATACCTGTAAATTCTATAATTTTGACGCCTTGAAGCGGTCCAGAGCCCATCGGTTATATCCTTTAAATTATTGAGCGAATGACCCAATAAAAGCCATTAGATATGTCATACACAAAAGCCATATTGCTGGCAATAAAACTATAAACGCCAAGCCGCAAATGCGATAAAAATAGCCGAACGATACACCGCTTCAAACGCAGATGTATGGTTGACACACTGAGATCCATGCGTAATGTCCCTTAAAATGACTTTGATACAACTTTGGCAGCAGCGGGTTTTTCTTTTAAGAAAAAAGTAACGGAGAATATTATGAACAAATTAATTGCTTATATATTTGCTACATTTTTATTTTTGACACCTTCGGCAATAGCTCAAGAGATAGATTTGATAAAAGGTGCTAAAGTTTTCAAAAAGTGTAAATCCTGCCATCTGGTTGGCGACAAGGTGCGCAATCTAGTTGGCCCTTCTCTTAATGGCATTGTTGGCGGCAAGGTTGCTGCTGTTGAGGGTTATAAATATTCTAAAGCGATGCTAAAATACGCTAAAGAAAATGAGTTCTGGTCCGAAACACTTCTTGCTCAATATCTGGCAACACCGTCAAAGACGATTAAAGGCACACGGATGGCCTTTATTGGTCTGCGTAAATCATCTGAACGCGCTAATGTTATTGCTTATCTGAAGCAATTTGAAGCTCAGTAATTTATCAATCAATTTTCAAATGTCTGAATTTTGCAAGATAGCTTTTTAAAGATTATCAATATGGGCAAAAGCAAAATACAACAAAGAGTGCTTATTGTTAAGCTTGGTGCGTTTGGCGATATTATAATGTCCGATGGTGCTTTTCGGGATATTCGCCGCCAGCATGTCACTGCTCATATCACTGTTTTGACCACCGCGCCCTACCACAAAATCATGCTTGCTTGCCCGCATATTGATGCGGTGATACTAGACCCGCGTGCGCCGCGCTGGAAATTCTGGATATTACAGAGGCTAAAAAGACGACTTCAAGAAAGTTTTTTTGATATTGTCTATGACCTCCAAGATAATGCGCGCACCGCTCTTTATTTCAAATGGATGCATCATGTGCCAGATTGGTCAGGCACGCAAAAAAGGGCTCGCTTGCGTTATACGGCCGATAACCCGAAACTTATCCCCGCGCTTGAGCGCATGGCGGGGCAATTAGAACAAGCGGGGTTAAAAATACACCATACCTTAGAACCAGATTTAAGGTGGATGGGAAAAGGGTTTGAGATTAGCATTAAAAATATTTTGCAAGCCAATCAATTACAAGATGGGTTTATTTTACTCATACCGGGTGCCGCCTCTCGCCACCCCGAAAAACGGTGGCCTTATTTTAACGAGCTTGCGCAATGGTTAATCGCCAAGGGCTATCAGCCAGTGACCGCGCCCGGACATGATGAGCTAGATTTATGCGCCACTTTGCCAAGCACTATGCTGATGGATGGTGATAAACCGCTTAATTTTTTCCAACTTAGCGCCCTTGTTCCCCATGCTGGTTTTGTTATCGGCAATGATACGGGGCCAACTCATCTGGCCGCCCATATAGGCACCACAAAAGGGTTGGCACTGTTTGGGGGTCATACCCCGGCGCGGCTTACATGTGTTGAGCGTAAATTCGAAATATTGGAAACCAAAACACTGGATAAATTGACACTCAAGACCGTGACAGAAAAACTATTACCCTATCTAGCAAATCCCACAAAGCGCGTTTAAGCTTTTAGGCAAACTCTGTATAGGATTTTTCTTCAATGATGGTCGCCCCTGTCAAAAGATTGATTTTCTTTTTCAAGCATGCGCGTTGGTCATTGGTGATATAAACCGCGCGTGCCAAATCAATAAATGTCTGCGAAAAATCCTTCTCAGCCTCACAAGCGCGAATATCATCCTCAATTTCCCACAAGGCTTCATTGACACCTTTAAGCTCATGGGTCAATCGGGTCAACTCGTCTGAAGCGGGGATATTGGCATCGCGTGCCGTAGATAGCACATCCAGTTCATGGCGGACATTTTTCAGTTTTGTCACGTCTTCCATGCGCTCTGACTTAATGTGCAAGATGGTGATTTTATCGATCAGCTCACCCGCCCCTATTTCAATTATAATGGGTTGATACATAAAACAACTCCTTCTGCTAAAATATGATTGCTTATACAAACGAGCGGCGAATGCCAAATATTTATCTCCAAAAATGCATCCATTAGAGAAAAATTAAACAGACAGCCCCCTAAAGAGCCCTAAGAGCATCTTGCACATCTTGCTTAAAACCAACCGAAAGATACCCTTTATCATTCTCAATAACGGGTCTTTTAACCAGTGTAATATGGTCATGCGTAAGAGCGCACACGGCTTCGGGCGATAAATCAGCTTTTTGTGCGTGCCCCAACCGACGCCAACTCGTACTGCTTTTATTGATTAGTTTTTCAGCGCCAATTGCCGTAATCCAATGTTTGAGGCGTGCCCTATCAACACCATCGGTGCGCACATCTATGAAACTATGTTCGATGTTTTCAGCTTTCAGCCACTGCAAAGCTTTGCGGCAAGTATCACACTTTTTTAAGCCGTAAATTCTAAGCACTATTCAGCCGCTTGTCGCATATAATCAATATCCAATGCGGTTAGTTTTTCCCGTGTGGTGTGATAAGTTTCAGGCACTTTAACGCCCCACTGCGTACGCAATTCATCAAGTGGCTGTGCCATAGCACCGCGCCAGTCAATGCCCGGCAACCACACCATTTGCCCCCCATGGCGGAAGGCTTCCCATAAGGCGCTTAAAATAGAAACCCCAGCATAGGTTTTGCGACTTTCTAGAAAACCAAACAAGATAATGAGTAAAAAGCCCGGATTATCGATCATTTTATAGCTGACCCCCAACAAGCAAAGCTCTCCCAAGCGGTCACGTCCATAGCCCGTAACAACATGCCATAGATCATGCGCATCGCGTTGGCGCAAATAGATTTTTTCCTGCTCTAGTGAAAACTCAGTTCTTGGCGACCATCCATCCTCAGAGGCTTCTACGAGTCCGGCCGGGGAAATGTTTTCGTTTTTCGTAAACTCGTAATAGCTACGCCCCAATGTGCCCGCAGGCAAACCAGAAAGATAATCACGGTCACATAATAAATCGATTAAATGCGGTTCAGCTAAAATTCTTGCGGCCATGGGTGACTTTTGAAACCGCCGCCATTCGCGTTTTGAGGCACGCTGTCCCAAGGCTTCAAGAATAATAAAAACCTGTTCTGTCTTTTCATTATCCTTGACCAAAAGGCGCACGGCACGATAAGCATCAAAAATATTGGGCTTTTTTTGCTTATTGACTTTTTCATTCACTTTTTCATTCACTGGCATTTTTTTCCTTTCCAAGGGAAATAAATATTTTGTACTATTAAATGGTGCCCTCGGCCAGACTCGAACTGGCACTCCCGCGAAGAAAACGGATTTTGAATCCGTCGCGTCTACCAGTTCCGCCACGAGGGCTACCCTTTATCAGAGCAACAAACATAATATAAGCATAACAGATTGTGGCGTCCATAGAAGACTTAACAAACGCCGTCATTTTTTACAAGTGCCATTTTTTGCAAGTATCATGGCTCAAGATAAACTTGCCATAAAGATATTTTTCTAGCTTTTCTTTTTTGTTTCTCTTGCGTAATCTGCCCTCATGTTCAAAAAGCTCAAAGACTGGGTTGTCTCGCTAACCCGACACAAATATGCCGTACCCGCCATGGCTCTTGTTTCGTTTACCGAAAGCTCGTTTTTTCTTGTGCCGCCCGATGTCATGCTAGCCCCTATGGCTATGGTTAATAAAGTGCGCGCTTGGCGCTTGGCTTTCATTTGCACGCTCGCCTCAACCCTTGGCGCTTTATTGGGCTATGCCATTGGCTTGGCTTTATTTGATGTTATCGGCAAACCCATTATTGAGAGCTATCAGGCACAGGATAAATTTGATAAATTTCTTTTCCATTACGAATCATGGGGCGGCTGGGTTGTCTTTATGAGTGCCGTTTCTTTTATTCCTTTCAAGCTCGCAACAATCGCCAGCGGTGTTGTGGGGCTTAATCCAATTGTCTTTATCATTGCTAGCTTCATTGGTCGTGGGATGCGGTTTTATCTGGTCACACTGATAGTGGTGTCGGACCCGCGCAAATGGCTAGCCAATGCCCAAAGTCATTTAGGCCTTTTATGGCTCGCCATGTTGGGCGTTATTGGTTTTGTTCTGGCGATGGAATATATGGGCGGGTATCAACCTTGTGACATGTGCCTTAATCAACGTGTGCCTTATTATATTGGATTAGGTTTTATTCCGCTATTTGCGCTTGCGCATTATTGCCAGCACCGTCGACTTTATCGCTATGGACTTATTGGCCTTAGTCTTCTTTTTGCTTTTGGCAGTGCTTATGGCGTTTATCATGCAGGGATAGAATGGAAGTGGTGGCAAGGGCCAGATAGTTGTGGTGCGGTTGGGGGGACGCCTCAAACCATTGAACAATTAATAAATATATTGCAAGATGTGCGTATTGTACCTTGCGATGAAGCACCATGGCGTTTTTTTGGTATTTCTATGGCAGGCTATAATGCATTGATTAGTATTGGGTTATCGGGTTTTGCTTTATGGCCTTTTTACGGCAAGCATATTTTGAAAAAACTGAATTTACAGGGTAAAGATGTCTAAACGCTTAGATGAAATGATACGGGTTGACCATGCAGGAGAACATGGGGCTGTTAAAATTTACGAAGGTCAGATGGCTGTTTTTGGCGCCAGTGCCAAGACGGCTAAAGCCGGCGCACTTGTTCGGGAGATGGCGGCACAAGAACAAAGTCATATGGATTATTTTGACGCGCTTATTTTGGGGCGCAAAATTCGCCCGACCTTAATGGCACCGCTTTGGGAGATGGCGGGCTTTGCCTTGGGTGCTGGCACGGCGTTACTGGGCGAAAAAGCGGCTATGGCTTGCACTGTCAGCATTGAAGAGGTTATTGACACTCATTATGCTGAGCAGATTGATGAATTAAAGCAGAAGCAAATCGAACCAGAGTTGGTTAAAAAGCTCGAGAAATTTCGTGAAGAAGAAGCCAATCACCGCCATACAGCGCTTGAAAATGGTGCTGAGGCGGCACCTTTTTATCGTTTGATGCGCCGTCTCATTAAAACTGGATGCCAAACGGCGATTAAGGTTTCTGAAAAAATTTAAGCCTGTAACTCGCTATCCCAATAAAGATAATCTTGCCAGCTTTTATGCAGGTAATTGGGCGGAAACCGCCGTCCGTTTTCATGGAGTTCATAGATCGTAGGTTGGCGCGGTTTTTGGCGCGTAAACATGCCTGCCTGTTTACATAATCGCCCGCCCTTACGCAGATTGCACGGCGCACAAGCCGCGACAACATTTTCCCAGCTGGTTATGCCGCCGGCGCGGCGCGGCAAGACATGGTCGAAGGTCAAATCATCAGGCGAGCCGCAATATTGACACCGAAACCCATCGCGCAAAAACACGTTAAAGCGCGTAAAGGCTGGATATTTCGGCGGCTTCACAAATGTTTTAAGAGACACCACACTCGGCAGCCTGATCTCGATGGACGGCGAGCGGACTTTTGTTTCATATTCAGAAACCACATTCACGCGATGCAGGTAAACAGCCTTAAGCGTATCCTGCCAGCCCCAAAGAGAAAGAGGATAATAGCTTAAAGGACGGTAATCGGCATTCAGCACGAGGGCGGGACAAGTCTCAGGGTTTTGAAATCGTCCATGCGCCAGCCCTTTGCGCGGGGAGGCAAAAAGTTCTGCTGTGCGGTGTATCATCTGATGAGAAGAACGCGGCGGCATTTTTTCTTTTCCCTTCTGGTGAATCCTGTCAATAAATGCCAGACAGATTCACTTTTATTATAGCTAACAAATCTTGACATAAATTGTACAAATTTATGACGAAAAAACCAGCCTTAAATAAAGACCCGCCTTAAATAGAGTGTTTTAGATGGTGAAACAGCTTTACTCTATATATGGTAGGACAAATGAAAAACTTGCCAGAAAATCCAGCAACGAATCCCATGTTACCCGCCAACCCGATCACTCGTTTTGCACCTAGTCCGAACGGCAGATTGCATCTTGGTCATGCTTTTTCAGCTTTAATGTGCCGCCATCTTTCGGCGGATGGGTTTTTTTTACTCCGCCTTGAGGATATTGATTTAGGGCGGCGCCAGCAAAGTTTTGTCGATGCTATATTTGAAGATCTGGCTTGGTTAGGGCTTGATTGGCCTGAACCTGTATTGCTGCAATCTGAGCGTTTTGAGACCTACCGCCATGCGCTTGAACAGTTGCGCAAGATGGATGTGGTGTATCCATGTTGGGCGACACGCGGTGAAATACGCCGTCATATTGAAACTCAAAAAAGGCGCGCCGATTGGCCGGTTGACCCTGATGGGGTTTTTATTTATCCGGGAATTTACCGCGACATTGACCCTGTTAAGCGCAATGAGCTTATGTGGGAGGACGGCTCTTATGCTTGGCGTCTTAATATGCGTAAAGCGTTTAAATTGGCTGAGGAAATTCAAACTACGCCTTTATTTTTTAATGAAGCCACCACTGGCACACGCATTTCGGTAACGCCTGAAATTTTTGGAGACGTGGTGATTGCCCGTAAAAATATGCCAACCTCTTATCACCTCAGCGTGGTCGTTGACGATGCTGAACAGAACGTCAATTTAGTTACGCGAGGCATGGATCTTCAACCAGCAACCCATATTCACCGTGTCTTGCAAGTGTTGCTTGGGCTATCGGCGCCGGTTTATTATCACCACCAACTTATCCGCCACAAATCCAACAAGAAGCTTTCAAAACGGGCGGGCGATGAAGGTTTTGCAAGCTGGCGCAATGCTGGAAAGTCTGCTGAACAGCTCATCGCAACACTGCCCGCCCCCATTGGACCCGTCCCAATTGAACCCGCCCCAATTGAAAAAGACACGGCTTGAATTTTATTTGCCCTAAAACGCAAAAGACTTTAATGGACTAACCATGATTATTTTTAATTATTTAATCCCAATTAGTCTTGGCACTGTGACCCTTATATTGCTTGCGGGTCTCATCAATATGTTACGGGGGGGACATGCAAGTACTTCTCAAAAATTGATGCGCTGGCGGGTTGGGTTACAATTTATGACCATTCTTATTGTCATGACAGCCTTGTATTTTTTATCAAACTAGCCAAACTTAAGCGAAAATACGAATCATGTGGGAATGATACTTTTATGAAATCTCATAAGCTTATAAAAATTGGGATTTTACTTTTTCCATTGATAATTTTGTTGCCTGTTCAGGCTCAACCAGCCATTGAAGAATGCCAGCCTGTGCAATCAAAATGGGGCTCTGACCGATGCAGGTGTGCGTTTTAGCTTTTGCTACTAATATGCGCTCAAAGCCTTTATAGTCTTTAAGAGCGGCGGGGAGTGAAAAATGGTTAAGCTGAATAAAATTTATACGCGCACCGGTGATGACGGCACCACCGGATTGGCTGATGGGTCACGGCGGGCTAAAAGTGATGTTCGGATTATGGCTTATGGAGCGATTGACGAAACGAATGCAACGCTTGGTCTTGCGCGTCTTCACAGCAAAGATGGCGCGTTTGAGTTACTTGACGATATATTGGCACGTTTACAAAACGATTTATTTGACCTTGGCGCTGATTTAGCAACCCCTGAGCCGCCTGCTGGCACGGCTTTAGCTTATCCACCTTTGCGCATTCAAAAAGAGCAGGTTGAACGCCTTGAGACTGAAATTGATCTTTTAAACAAGGCACTTGAGCCCTTGACTTCTTTTACTTTGCCCGGCGGGAGTCCTTTGGCGGCGCATTTGCATCTGGCGCGTACGACAATGCGGCGGGGCGAACGCCATATGACTCAAGTGATGAAGGGCGCGCCAGAAGACAAAATCAACCCTATGGCTTTAAAATATGCCAATCGTGCTTCTGATTTGCTGTTTGTGGCCTCGCGGTGGGCGAATTTTCAAGCGGATGGAGATATTTTATGGCAACCAAGGCTCACTCAGGAAAAGAGAGCTGATTAAAGCGATGCTTTACCCATTTAAAATGTGACCAAATGCGGCGTGAAGACATATTGACCTTACTGGCGCAGAGTGCTTTATTTGCGCCACTTAGAATAAAGAAATAGAAAAATACCCATCTGTTTAATTTGAGACCGTTTAATTTTAGGGAAACAAGAGCAATGAAAATCCTAGTCCCCATTAAAAGAGTTGTTGACTATAATGTTAAAATTCGCGTGAAGCCTGATCAAACAGGGGTTGATTTGACCAATGTAAAAATGTCCATGAATCCTTTCTGCGAGATCGCTGTTGAAGAAGCTATTCGCCTGAAAGAGGCTGGTTTGGCGGATGAAATTATTGTTGTTTCTGTTGGTCCCACGCAGACACAAGAAACCTTGCGCACGGGTCTAGCGATGGGTGCTGACCGCGCGATTCTTGTTCAGACTGATATAGATGTAGAACCACTGGCAGTTGCCAAAGTGCTTAAAGCGGTGGTTGAAGCTGAAAGCCCGGAGCTTGTTATTCTTGGCAAGCAGGCGATTGACGGTGATAATAATCAGACGGGTCAAATGTTGGCGGCACTTTTGGGATGGCCTCAAGGCACGTTTGCATCTGAGGTGAAGCTAGAAGCAGGCAAGTTGAGGGTTACGCGCGAAATTGATGGCGGGTTGCAAACGGTCAAGCTGTTGATGCCGGCGGTTGTGACCACGGATTTGCGTTTAAATGAGCCGCGTTATGCGTCTTTGCCTAACATTATGAAGGCAAAGAAAAAGCCTTTGGATGAAAAAACGCCAGAAGATTATGGTATTGATGTGACCCCGCGGCTTGAAATTGTGAAAGTTACTGAGCCTGCTAAACGCGAGGCGGGTGTCAAAGTTGAGACGGTGGCTGAGCTTGTTGAAAAATTAAAAAACGAAGTAGGAGTAATCTAATGACAACTCTTTTGATTGCAGAACATAATAACACCATGATTGCTGATGCCACGTTGAAGGCGGCAACGGCGGCTATTGCATTGGGGCATGATGTGCATCTTCTGGTTGCTGGCAAGGATTGCAGTGAGGCGGCGATGCATGGTGCCAAAATTGCGGGTATTGCTAAGGTGCTGAAAGCGGATGCTGCTATTTATAGTAAAATGCTGGCTGAGCCTGTCGCAGATTTAGTTGCCAGTCTGGCTAATGACTATGACGCGATTGTCGCGGGCGCAACGACGAATGGTAAAAATTATATGCCGCGCATTGCCGCCTTGATAGATGCGTCGCAACTTTCAGACATTACTGCGGTGATTGATGCCAACACATTTGAGCGGCCGATATATGCTGGCAATGCTATTCAGACGGTAAAGACCTCACAAGCCAAGCAAGTCATCACGGTGCGCGGCACGGCTTTTGCGCCTGCTGACGCCACGGGGAGCGCGTCCATTGAGGCGATTGACGCGATTGATGATAAAGGCATTTCTGAATATATCAGCGAAGAATTAACCGTTTCAGACAGGCCAGAATTAACTTCTGCGAAGATCATTATTTCTGGTGGACGCGGCATGGGTTCGCGCGAGAATTTCAGTATTCTTGAAAAAGTGGCTGACAAGTTAGGGGCAGGTATTGGTGCTTCACGGGCGGCGGTGGATGCCGGATATGTGTCCAATGATTATCAAGTGGGTCAAACAGGTAAGGTTGTCGCCCCTGAGCTTTATATTGCTGTTGGTATTTCTGGTGCCATTCAGCATTTGGCGGGGATGAAGGATTCAAAGGTCATTGTTGCTATCAATAAAGACGAAGAAGCCCCGATTTTCCAAGTCGCTGATTTTGGGTTGGTCGCGGACCTTTTCACTGCCATACCAGAGCTCGAAGAAGAATTAGGTAAAGCGGGGCTGTAATTTCGGTTAGAGGCGGGCAAAAACGCGGGCAAAAACGCGGGCAAAACTTCAAAGATGCCCTCTTAAATATAAAGCGCGTCTTTATTGCAAATAAGGTGTGATAAAATTATAGATAGCAGGCGTATCCCATTCTGCTTCGCCAAGCAGTCTTGCAACCTCTTGTCCTTGTTTGTCAATCACCAGCGTTGTGGGTAAACCAAATACACCCAGTGCCCGCGCTGATACGCTTTTGGGGTCATGCATAAATTGCAACTGGTGTACCCCTAATTCATCCAAAAATGCCAGCGGCTTATCTGCCTTACCTCGGTCAAGACTAAGTGCCAACACCTTGACGGGTTGCGCAGCAAAATGGATTTGCAAAGCATTAAGAGAAGGCATTTCTTTACGACAAGGCGCGCACCAAGTCGCCCAAAGGTTCAGCACAACAACATTGCCAGTAAATGATTGCAATGTTCGATTTTGTCCTTTAGCGTCTTTAAAAATTATTTGCGCCTTTTCACTCTTTTTACGCAAGGTTTTATTTAGGGTTTTATTTAGGGTTTTATTTAGGGTTTTTGGCGTCGCATGGACGATTAACGCGGCAGGCAAGGCATCAGGCAAGGCATCAGGCAAGGCATCAGGCAAGGCGGAGGGCAAACTAGATATTTTATTTTTAAAAGAGCCATCAGTCCTGTAAAAAACTGCTATCCCAAAGATAATGCCAAAAATAATGGCACTGCAAAAAATAAAATAAGCAAGGTTAAATTTCGGTTTTGATTTTGTCATCTTGCTTTATGCTCTGTCTAATAAGGAGTCCATTATGGCACATAAAATGTGGGGCGGACGGTTCACCAGTCTGCCCTCTGATATCATGGAAGAAATTAACGCTTCCATTGGTTTTGACAAGCGGCTAGCAATGCAAGACATTGCTGGCTCGAAGGCGCATTGCCAAATGCTCGCAGATACCAATATCATTCAAAAGCAAGAAGCAAAAGCCATTTTAGGCGCACTAGAGACGATTGAGCAAGAAATCACCACGGGTGAATTCCAGTTTAGCCGCGCCTTAGAAGATATTCATACAAATATTGAGGCACGGCTGACCGAATTGATAGGGCCTGATGCTGGACGTCTGCATACGGCGCGCTCGCGTAATGACCAAGTTGCCACAGACTTTAAACTTTATGTTCGTGATACGCTTGATCATTTCATCGAACAAATTGCGGTGCTACAAAAGGTACTTGCTGAACAAGCACTTGAACATGCGAGCACATTAATGCCGGGGTTCACTCATTTACAAACGGCGCAACCTGTGAGCTATGGTCATCATCTGCTGGCTTATGTTGAAATGCTGGCGCGTGATAGCAGTCGATTTTCGGGTGCGCGGGCGCGGCTGAACGAATCACCACTTGGCGCAGCAGCTCTTGCCGGAACATCTTTTCCGATTAACCGAGACCAAGTCGCGCAGGCTCTAGGTTTTGAGCGCGCAACAGCTAATTCCATTGACAGTGTCTCTGACCGCGATTTTGTGCTTGAAGCCCTGTCTTGTGTTTCCATCACAGCGATACATTTATCGCGGCTGGCTGAAGAAATTGTCGTTTTTAGTTCCACTCAGTTTGGATTTTTCACATTGCCAGATGCTTTTTCGACAGGTTCTTCGATTATGCCGCAAAAGAGGAATCCTGATGCGGCAGAATTAGTGCGTGCCAAAACGGGACGTATTGTCGGCGCACTTACAGGTTTTTTAATGGTTATGAAAGGATTGCCGCTCGCCTATTCCAAAGACATGCAAGAAGACAAAGAAGGTGCGTTTGATGCGTTTGACAATCTGTCATTATGTTTGGCGGCGATGACGGGGATGATGTCCAGCTTGCGCCCAAACATTGAACAAATGAGACAATCTGCTGGGTCTGGTTTTTCCACGGCCACGGATTTGGCGGACTGGCTGGTACGCGAATTGAACTTACCTTTCCGCAAGGCGCACCATGTAACTGGAATGCTCGTTGCCAAGGCTGAGAGTAAAAATTGTGACTTGCATGAATTGTCTCTTGCACAGATGCAGGCGGTTGAGGCAAGAATTACGGAAAATGTTTTTGATGTTCTTGAATTAGATAAATCAGTTGCCAGCCGCACCAGCTTAGGGGGAACTGCACCTGACAATGTAAAAAAAGCCGCCCGCTTATGGCTCAAGAAATTATCCTAAGCGGTTTGGAAAGGATTAATGATGCGAAACATATTTTTAATGATGGTGCTGGTCGGATTGACGGTTTCGGCATGCGGGCGGCGGGGCAATCTTTATTTTCCAAGTGAACCGCTTGCATTTTCATGCCTTTATGCCATGTCACAAACCCAAGGCTCATAAGGCAACCCAATCATGCACCACTTTACGATACAAGACGGTCGCCTTTTTGCTGAAGATGTAGATATCTCTAGCCTTGCAAAGGAAATTGGCACGCCTTTTTACTGTTATTCCTCAGCCACGCTCACCCGTCATTATAATGTGCTGGCGCGCGCTTTTGCGGATATGGATATGACGATTTGCTATTCGGTCAAGGCTAATTCAAATATCGGCGTTATTGCAACGCTGGCAAAATTAGGTGCTGGCGCGGATATTGTTTCTCAAGGAGAACTACACCGCGCCCTCATGGCAGGTATTCCAGCTCATAAAATTGTTTTTTCTGGTGTCGGCAAAACGGCGGCTGAGATAAATGCTGCTTTAACGGTAGATATTGCCCAATTCAATGTTGAAAGCCTCTTTGAGCTTGAACTATTGTCACAATGCGCCCAGCAAAAAAAGATGATAGCGAATGTTGCCTTGCGGGTTAATCCGAATATTGATGCTGGCACACATGAGAAAATTTCAACGGGTAGAGCAGAAAACAAATTCGGCATTGCTTGGGAGGATGCCGAAGCGGCATTTGAAAAAGCGCGTCATTTGCCAAATCTAAATACGTGTGGCATTGACATTCATATTGGCAGTCAGATCACTTCTCTTGAGCCGTTTGAGCGGGCCTTTATGAGAGTTGCTGAATTATATGCGCGTCTGACACGTGCTGGCCATGCCATCACGCGGCTTGATCTTGGGGGCGGACTTGGTGTGCCGTATGAAAACACGCAATCTGCGCCGCCATCGCCAGAGGCTTATGCGGCTATTATTCATAAAACGGTTGGCGGGCTTGGTTGTCGTTTATTTATTGAGCCGGGACGCTTAATAGCGGCTAATTCTGGTATTCTTGTCACCTCGGTTATCGGCACCAAAAAAGGGCGGGCGAAGAATTTTGTGATTGTTGATGCTGCCATGACAGAGCTCATACGCCCGACACTTTATGGCGCACGCCACGAGATTCAAGCTGTTCGGCAACGCGGCGGGGAAACCTTGCAATGGGATATTGTCGGGCCGGTTTGCGAGACAGGTGACTTTATCGGTACAGAGCGCGAAATGGCCGCGCCTGAAGCTGGTGATTTACTGGTTATTTTTACAGTGGGAGCTTATGGGGCAACGCTTGGGTCGAGTTACAATACGCGCCGTCTGGCACCTGAAGTCCTCATTTTTGGTGACACGCATCATATTGTGCGCCGGCGCCCAAGCTATGAAGACATGCTCGCAATGGAAAGCATTCCGGCGCATCTGAAATAATCGGTTTGTTCTTTCCTTTTTTGGCAAACACGTCAAAGATAGCATCAGATTCACACGTTTTTGATAAACTATGGAGAAGGATTTTGGTGCGCTTTGAAAATGTCGGCATGCGCTATGATAATAGTCCCGAAATTTTTTCTGATATTAATTTTGAACTCCCTCAAGGTAGTTTCACTTTTTTGACGGGTTCTTCAGGGGCGGGAAAAACATCTCTTTTGCGCCTGATTTTCCTTGCCAATCGGCCCAGTCGCGGGCGCGTATATTTGTTTAATCAAGACACAACATCCATGCTCAAAAAAGAACTGCCTCTTATTCGGCGCAAAGTTGGCATTGTGTTCCAAGAGTTTCGCCTGCTGGAACATCTTAGCATTTACGAAAATGTGGCACTGCCCTTACGAGTCATGGGCAAAAAGCCTGCAAAATATCGTGATAATATTCATGAGCTTCTCAATTGGGTTGGGCTGGGCGATAAAGTAACTGCGGTGCCATCCACTCTATCGGGCGGCGAACAGCAACGCGCCGCAATTGCCCGTGCTGTTGTGGCACGACCAGAAGTCATTATTGCGGATGAACCCACGGGTAATGTTGACTTAGAAATGGGAACACGCCTTATGCGTCTGTTTATTGAGTTGAACAGACTTGGCACAAGCGTTATTATTGCCACCCATAATCAGCATTTATGGCGCCAGTTTGATTATCAGCGTCTGCATTTATCAGATGGCAAGCTGGTGGCTCTTACAGGCAAGGGAGACACGTATGAAGTCTAAAGTGGCTTATCCCAAAAGACAAGAAGTCCCCAAAGGACAAGAAGGCCCGATATTACCGCCCGGAACCATTGGCGGCGCAGCTTTAGGTATTGTAACAGCCAGCATGTGTTTTCTTGCCTGCCTTGCCTTTGGCACGGCATTATTAGTTAATCACGCGACCGACCATTGGCTCATCCAAGCTGGCAGTGCCGTGACCGTTCAAATTATTGAAAGCCATCCACAAACGGCACAAGAACAACTCCCGCCTGTGCTGAAAATTCTTACCCAAACGAGCGCGATTGCGCATGCCAAAGTTATCCCGTCCGCCTATGTTATCGAAATGCTCGAACCTTGGCTTGGCACGGGCAATGTGACGACTGACTTGCCGCTCCCGATCTTGATAGACGTCCAACTTGATCCCCTAAAAAAGCTTAATGAACACGCCTTGCGCCTTGAGCTAAAAGCTGTCGCCCCCGGTGCAAATTTGGATACGCATGGCTATTGGCAAGAAGCACTTGGTAAAACGGCCCTTATTTTACGCCTCTTAGCGGGTTTTATTTTATTGCTTGTTCTGCTTTCCACGGGCACAGTGCTGGTTTTTGCCACGCGTTCGGCATTGGCAGCCAATCGGCAAATTCTTGAAGTTCTCAGCCTTATTGGTGCCACTGATAACTATATTTCGCGCCAGTTTACATCTCATTTAGTTAAGCTTTCTTTTCTTGCCTGCTTCATCGGTTTAATGCTTTGCGTTAGTTTGTTTTATTTTTCTCAAAACCTATTGCCGATTAATATTCCGCCGCCGCTTTATGTCGGCGTGGTAAGTGTTGCTATTGGAATGACTATTTTTTCTTGGTCTATTACGCATCGTTATGTTTTGCGTATTTTGAAAGTGCGTAGCTAAATGAGTCTGACGTCTGCAAAAAAACCGCGTGGCTGGATACGTGGTTTATTTTGGCTTAGCGGGTGCGTGTTATTGATTTACTTTTTGAGTTTTGTTCTGTTTGCAGAAGGACGGCGCACTGATGCGAAAAAGCAATTAAGAACGCCCCAAGCAGATGGGATTGTTGTTTTGACTGGCTCGTCACATCGGCGCATTGAGCAGGGTTTAAACCTAATGGCTGATAAAAGAGGTCGGCGTGTTCTTATCACGGGCGTGCATAAAAACGTCACCATGGATAATATTTTTGAAATACCTGTTATTGAGTCCGCAAAAATTGAGTGCTGTGTTGATCTTGATTATCGGGCGACCAATACGGTCGGCAATGCTAAAGAGGCGGCACTATGGGCGCGTGTTCACGGATACCGTTCACTTATTTTGGTGACCAGCACCCAGCACATTCCGCGCACGCTGATTGAAATGCGCCGCGCTATGCCTCATATCAGGCTGATTGCATATCCGGTAAATCCGCTCGGCATTAGATTTGATGCTTGGTGGAAATATCCGGGCACATTTACGCTGTTGCTTGGTGAATATACACGTTATCTTTTGGCTTTATTTGATCTGGCTGGCGCACATGTTCAAAAGCCTCAATAAATAAGTGGTTTCAATGTCACCAGCCGCGCCCAAAACACCTCCTCGATATAGACTATTTCTGCCTTATATTTTGCTGGCTATAGCGATGATTATTTATAGTGGCATCTGGTTTTTTACCAGCGTGCAACTCAAAAAAAATATTCTCGCCCAACGCGAATTTACCACCGAAAAAATAGCGATTTCAGGCTTTCCTTCACAATGGCGCATTGACCTTAAAAACACACAATATGCTCTTTCTCAAGGCGTTGTACATTCTGCAAAAACCTATATCACCCAACTGGTTTACAAACCTAGCCACCATATTTTTGGCGCCGAAGGCGAGCAATATTTTCAAGACAAAAACGGCCACCAGCTCACCATGACCTCTGGAACCTTGCAAGGTTCTTTTGTGCGCAGTGCCGATAGAGGCAACAGATTATCTGTGGTTATAAAAAGCCCTGTGATTATGATCGAGCCATTTTTGGGCACGCCATTTAATTTGCAAGCAAATAAGATCGAATTTTATACACGTGCTCTGCCTGAAAAGCCAAATTTCAGCGAGAATATTCTCAAATTCGCCGCGCTCGATATGACAAAAACACTGCAATTGGTAAATGGGGAAGTTGCGTTTATTGCCGCCCAAACTGGCTTGGCTGAAGGCATAGAGTTTTCAAAATTATGGCTTCGTTTTGCGGACGATAAAAGTGAAATCGTTACATTGCGTGCCAAAGGGCGGCTTGAGCTAGATAGTCAGCGATATTTGCAAGGAAAAATTGACCTGCAAATTGTTCACCTTAGTGCTTTTTTGGGAATCCTCCAACAAAACCGCCTTATCAGTGAGCGCGATGCCAGCACGGTGATGCTATTTACAAATCTTGCGAGTGCGGCGAGCGGCGATGCGCAAAATACCTTATCCTTGCCCTTACAATTCAGGCAAGGGCAAATGTTCCTCGGGCCCGTTATGCTCGGAAGCGCGCCGCAGTTTTAGGTTTTTTTGTCATCTTGATAGCGTCCAAAATCCACATTTTCGGTTTCCTGACCCGCCTCAATAATATCTTTGCGAATCTTACGCGTACGGGTGAATAAAGTCTCAAGAGCCTCACCGTCTTTCCAGCGCACAGCACGTTGCAAAGCTTGCAGATCTTCGGTAAATCGAGCCAGCATCTCAAGGACGGCCTCGCTATTATTAAGAAATACATCACGCCACATGATCGGATCAGATGAAGCAATACGGGTGAAATCACGAAACCCGCCCGCACTATATTTGATGACTTCGCTTTGAGTTACCATTTCCAAATCAGCCGCCGTAGCGACAATATTATAGGCAATCAAGTGCGGCACATGACTGGTAATGGCAAGCACAAGGTCATGATGAACAGGGTCCATAATTTCTACATGACTCCCAATGGCTTCCCACAGGCTTTTAATCTTATTGGTTGCCGCTATAGCGGTGTTTTTAGTCGGCGTTAAAATGCACCATCGGTTTTCAAACAAAGAGGCAAAACCTGACTCTGGACCAGAGTTCTCAGTACCTGCAATCGGGTGACCGGGCACAAACTCTACCCCCTCAGGCAGGTGCGGTATAACCTGCTCAATAACAGATTGCTTGACCGAGCCGACATCGGTGATAATCGCGCCCGTTTTTAAAGCCGGCGCAATTTCTTGCATGAGTGTTCCGATCGCCCCGATGGGGATATTGATAAAAATAATATCAGCATCTCGAACCGCGCCCGCCCCCGTTTGGGTAACAATATCGACAAAACCTATTTCTAAAGCCTTAGCGCGTGTTGTTTGGCTGGGTGCATAACCGCAAATCTGCTCCGCCAAGCCCTCACGTTTGAACGCATGCCCAAGCGAAGAGCCAATAAGACCAAGACCAATTAATGCAATATTCGGTTTATCCATAATGATGCCTAACGCCTTGCCTGTAATTTCTTAAACACCTGAACGACTTTTTCCATAGCGTCTTGTGTGCCAATTGAAATGCGCAAACTATTGGGTAAACCGTAACGCCCAACCAAACGTGTTATTATGCCTTCTGCACAAAGTGCCTTATCTGCCTCATCGGCACCTATAGAGCTATTGGGGTCAAAATTGACGAGAATAAAATTCGCGGCACTCACAATTGTTTGAAACCCACAAGCGTTGATTTGCTCATCAAGCCATGTGCGCCATTGCCTGTTATGGGCAACGGCTTTGGCAATATGTGCCTCATCCTTGACCGCCGCAATACCCGCATGCAGAGCCGCCGTATTGACATTGAATGGCCCGCGTAGGCGATTAAGCACGTTGATAACTTTAAGGGGCCCATAAGCCCAACCAAGTCGCAAAGCGGCAAGTCCATGAATTTTTGAAAATGTTCGTGTCGTGACCATATTTTTAGCATTATCGACCATGTTAAAGCCATCTTCATAAAGTTCAGGATTAACATATTCGGCATAAGCGCCGTCCAACACAAATAAAATATCGGCGCGCAATCCGTCATGTAGTCGCTGGATCTCGGCTTTGGAAATCATCGTGCCGGTTGGATTGTTTGGATTGGCTAAAAACACAATTTTCGTTTTGGGCGTCACCGCACTCAGAATTAAATCCACATTGGCGGTTAAATTGGGCTCTGGGACGCTAACCGCTTTTGCCCCGACTGCCGCCGCCGCAAGACCATAGAGCAAAAAGCCATGTGCGGTATGGATCACCTCATCGCCTTCGCCTGCATAGGCTTGTGGTAAAAGTTGCAGTAATTCGTCAGAGCCAAACCCGCAAACGATTCGATTGACATCTAGCCGATGCTTTTTTGCCAATACTTCACGCAGTTTCAAAGACGTTCCATCGGGATAAAGTTGCAAGTTTTTGCTCGCGGCTATATAAGCCTCCACCGCCTTCGGGCTTGGTCCCAAAGGGCTTTCATTGGCCGAGAGCTTATAGGGATTAACGACGCCCTCGATTTTATCTCGCCCGCCCACATAGGCCGCTAAATCCATGATTTTTGCTTTTGGTTCCAAGCCAGACATAGCTAATCCTCATTTAACGCAAGACATAAGAGAAAAACTCCCACAAACCTTTACGCCGCCTTTTTGAGCCGATAATTCAAGCTCTTTTTGTGTCATAAAACCCTTCACCATAGCAAGACAAATGCTATCTTCACAAGCGATAGGTGTCGCCTTACGCGGAAGCGCAGCTTGTAAGCCAATAATGAGGGTCATATCATCGCCGCTTGGCTCAAGCGGAATACGTCCAATACAAAAGAGTGCAGGCGCAACGTCAAATAAGGGGAGTCCAAGAAAAAGCGACAAAGCAGTGTCATCACCAGCTTCTACAAACTGCGCATATAATAAAGGTAACCAGCCCATTTGAGTTGCATCAAACACGCCAATAGCATGTGCCTTGCCTGAGAGTTTTTGCATCATATCTTGTGCCGTATTGACTTTTACATAACTTGCCGCCTGACCAAATTGAGCCTTAGCGGCTTCTAATACGTCACTGGCATAAAAAACCGTTAAGGGGTCTTGTTGGCTGACAGAAGATGAAATAATTTCTCGCCACACAGCCTGAAACCCTGCAAGGGGCATAGCGGATGCGTTTTTTTGATGCCATTGGACAAATTTTCGCATTTGCTGTGCTTCGCGTGCGGGGCGCAATATGTGGCTTTGTTGACCACTTGCGCGCTTGGCTTGGGCGACCTGATGAACGAGCCAAGACCGCTGTGCCAAAAGTTCAAGGAAGGTTTTATCCACGGCATCAATTTTATCTCTTAACTTCAGCAAATCGGGCACTTTATTCAGCTTTTTATCGCTCATCTAATGCTTTCTTATAAAACAAATTATGTTTAGTCTTAAAGCTCACGGGCAAAAAATCAAACCAAAGATTGACTTTTACCCCTCAGCGCGCAATTTACTGATGATTATGGATGATACAACCACAAAAAAGCCTAGTTCGGCATTTGATAGCCCGCAAGGCAGCGAGAAGTTTCATATATTTGATGAGGCTTTGACGCTTGACAGCGGTGCTATTTTGCAGCCCTTTTCAATTGCTTATCAAACATGGGGACGGTTAAATAAAGACCAAAGCAATGCCATTCTCATTTGCCATACATTGACGGGCGACCAATATGCGGCGGGAACAAACCCCGTGACGCGCAAATCTGGATGGTGGTCCAACTTAATCGGTAGGGGTAAGTCAATTGATCCAGAAAAATATTTTATCATCTGTAGCAATGTCATTGGTGGGTGTAGCGGGAGCACCGGGCCGGCGAGCAAAAACCCTGTGACGGGGCAGGCTTATGGGCTTGATTTTCCGTTCATTACCATTGGCGATATGGTGCGCGCGCAAGCCATGTTGCTAGATGCGCTGAATGTTGACACTCTGTTTAGTGTGATCGGTGGTTCTATGGGTGCTATGCAGGTTCTTCAATGGAGCACGACCTATCCGTCCCGTGTGCGAACGGCTATTCCGATTGCGGGTGCGCCAAGACACTCGGCTCAAAACATTGCTTTTCACGAAGTGGGTCGCCAAGCCATCATGGCGGATACAAATTGGCAAGGCGGTGCGTATAATGTGAGTAAAGAGTTACCGCGTAAGGGTTTGGCGGTGGCACGCATGGCGGCGCATATCACCTATCTTTCAGAAGCGGCACTCACGCGCAAGTTTGGGCGTAATCTACAAGAGCGTGAAAAACTCAGCTTTGGGTTTGAGGCGGATTTCCAAATTGAGAGTTACCTGCGCCATCAAGGTTTTACCTTTGTTGAACGCTTTGATGCCAATAGTTATCTTTATATTACGCGGGCGATGGATTATTTTGATATTGCGGGTGACAATGATGGTATTTTGGCGAACGCTTTTACCGGATGCGAAACTAAATTTTGTATTATGTCCTTCACCTCTGATTGGCTATTTCCAACTCGGCAGAGCCAGATATTGGTGCGCGCGCTTAACAGTGCTGGTGCGAATGTGAGCTTTGTCGAGATTGAAAGTGATAAAGGCCATGATGCTTTTTTGCTTGATGAGCCAGAAATGTTCGACGCGCTGGACGGGTTTTTATCGGCAGCGGCGATGGATTTTGGGTTAAAATATGGTTGAAAATAATACGCTTGCGCGACAATCTGCCCCCGGCACGATCTCGGCCGACCGCATGGATTTATGGTTGATCTCTGATCTCATCCCAAACGGTGTCCGCGTGTTGGATATTGGGTGCGGGGGCGGCGATTTGCTGGCACTTTTAAAGGCTCAAAAGAACATTGATGGACGCGGACTAGAAATTTCTCAGCGTAATGTTAATGCCTGCGTCTCGCGTGGGCTCGCGGTCATACAAGGCGATGCTGATACTGACTTAACCCAATATCCAGACACTGGCTTTAATTACGCCATTTTAAGTCAAACCTTACAAGCCACACAGCAACCAGAAAATGTGCTTATTCAATTGGCTCGGATTGCCAAAAAATTGGTTGTTTCCATCCCCAATTTTGGTCATTGGCGCGTGCGCACCAGCTTGCTGCTATCTGGTCATATGCCGCGCACGCAAACGCTTGATGCACAATGGTACAGTACAATGAACATTCATCTATGTACCTTGCTGGATTTCAATGATCTGTGCAATAAACTAGAGCTAAATATTGAGCATTGTATTTTGATGCATAATGGCACCACGCGCAACCTCATGCGCGCGCCCAATGGCTGGGATAATTTATTTTGTGAACAAGCTATTTATACGCTTTCAAAATCTAAATAACATCTTGACGGCATATCTTTATTGCTATTGCGCGCTTGTGGAACAAAGGCTGGCTTACCTCTCATAATTAATTTTTTGACTTTGGCTTTTTCACCTCTGGTCGGCGCATATATCTGCTTACGCGCTTCGACGATAATGACGCCGCAAAACCGCTTAAATAAAAACCGCCCAAGGCTTTCTATAGATGAAAAAAAGCGCGGCAATAATCGGACAATAGACTGTGACAAAAGGGGCGGCAAAAACAAACTAGCTGACCAGCGCAACTGAACAAAATAAGCTTTTTGCAATTGTGTTCTAAGCTGCCTCTGGCTCAGGGTCTGACCTACACACCAAGGTGATTTTTCACTGCGCGCCCACCAGCCCAATCGGTTGGGGAGCACAATCATCAATCTTCCCCCCGGTGCCAGAACCCGCCACGCTTCTTGGATGACGGCGGCTACATCCCGACTATGTTCGAGGCAATGGATCAGTAATATTTGGTCTATCGCGTTATTCGCTAATGGAAGCTCTGTGTCATCTACCAAAGCTGATTTATTGCCCCTCATTGTTTGTTTATGAGCAGTCGCCATATAGTGCCACCGATGAACGCCCATCTGGGCGGGCATTAAGGCTGCTATATCTGCCTTGCCCCATAGAGTTTCCAAATAGGGAATACCATAGCCAATGGCAATGATACGGCGCGCTTTATCGCGGTTTGAGGGCGGCCATAAAAGAGCCAGTTGGACACATAGTGTTTTTAAAACCCATTGCCCTAGGCTACTGGCATAAAATTTGCGTAAATTTATTACATCATAATGCATGATTTTTACACTATTCCCCTGTATAAAGAGTATAGACTAAGCTTATGCATAATATGACAGGATGCAACTATCATGAAAAAATTAGAAATAGAGCAATTTCCCTGTCTTGATGATAATTACGGCTATTTAGTCCATGCTCCCGAGACTGGTCATACAGCAAGCATTGACACGCCCGATGTGGCTCTTATTTTGGCACGCTTAGAGGAAAAGAATTGGAAATTATCTCATATTCTTAACACGCACCATCATTATGACCATGCGGGCGGCAATCTTGAGCTGAAGGAAGCCACGGGGTGCGAGATTATCGGCCCTGCTTGCGAGAGCGAAAAAATACCCGGACTTGACCGCGCCGTTGACCAAGATGACATGGTCGTTTTTGGCACGCATTATTTAGAAGTCATACATGTCGGCGGTCATACGCTAGGGCATATTGCCTATTTCTCGCGTACCCAAAGAGCTGCTTTTGTCGGGGATGCTATTTTTGCGATGGGGTGTGGACGCTTATTTGAAGGCACTCCTGTGCAAATGTGGGCATCTTTAAGTCGATTAAATCGCTTACCCGCAGATACCCAACTTTACTGCGCACATGAATATACCTTGACCAATGCAGCTTTTGCGCTCAGCGTTGACCCCCATAATAAAGAGCTCAAAAAACGCGTCGCAGAGGTTAAAAAATTACGCGCAGATGGCATCCCGACTGTGCCAACTAATTTAGCCCTTGAGCGGGCAACTAATCCTTTTTTGCGGGTGGATGACCCGTCTATCAGAGGCTTACTGAATATGCAAAAAGCGACGCAAGTTGATGTGTTTGCCGAGATTAGAAGCCGCAAAGATAATTTTAAAGGCTAGCCTTTATGTTGCTGGATGTTGCTGGCTTTATTTTTTTAGCGCATTTGTTGACTCAAGCCGTGCCGGATTGGTTCTCTAACCCTTGCTCCCAATAGTCTGAGATGGATATGCAAATGCAACAAACGCTCCAAGTAAAACAAGAATGGGTTCTCACAAGCGGCGTTGTCGCGCAGGAAATATCTTGGCTTGATCCATGCGCTTGTTTTGCTTGTTTTGCTGATGAAGCTTTTTCTTTGTGGTTCGATTCAGCCGATACCGATCACCCCGCCGGTAAGTTCTCATATATTGCCATTGACCCCTTTGAAACCATCAGCATTAAAAACGGCGATATGAATGGTTTAGCAGTTGACCCATTTGATTATCTCAAAGCGCGGCTGGCTCATTTTGTTGAAGACTGGAGCGGTCTGCCAAAAGACCTGCCACGCTTCAAAGGGGGTGCGGGCGGATATTTTGGTTATGATCTTGCCCAAGGTCTTGAAACCCTGCCGCCGCCCGTCACACCTTATGCGGTTGATGATGCAGAACGCCCCGACATGGTTCTTGGTCTTTATGATCTTGTTTTGGCTTTTGACCACCAAGAGCAAAGATGTTTTATTTATGCCTCTGGTTTTCCAAAAATTGGCGCGGCGGCGCGAAGCCATCATGCTTTGTCGCGGATTAATTTTTTAAAAAACCGCCTCAGGGGGGTGAGCCGCTTTGCAACCCACCAACATGCCACGCCGCCAGTTTTAGCCACCCAACCGCAAAGCCCATTATCGGCCAAAGATTATCAAACACGCGTACAAAAAATCATCGACTACATCTATGCGGGTGATGTTTTTCAAGTGAACCTATCTCATCGCTATCAAGCAACGCTCAACAAAAACGATAATGCTTTTGCGTTCTACAAAAGACTACGACATGTATCGCCAGCGCCTTTTTCTGGATTTTTCCAGCTTGGTGATTGGGCGTTAACATCGGCGTCACCAGAGCGATTTTTATCCTGCCATGAGGGTCTAGTCGAAACCCGCCCGATTAAGGGTACACGTGCGCGCCATCTGAACCCTCAGCGCGATGCGGCACTTATCACAGAGTTGCAGAATGATAAAAAAGAACGAGCTGAAAATATTATGATTGTTGATTTATTGCGCAATGATATTTCACGTGTTTGCAAAGAAGGAAGCATTAAAGTGCCGAGCCTGTGCGCGATAGAGAGTTTTTCGGCTGTGCATCATCTTGTATCTATAATTAAAGGCGCGTTGAAGGAAAATGCAGGCCCGACAGATTTGTTAAAGGCTTGCTTTCCCGGTGGGTCGATTAGCGGGGCGCCCAAAATTCGCGCTATGGAAATCATTGCCGAGCTTGAAAATAATTGCCGCGGCCCTTATTGCGGTGCGCTGGGCTATATTGGTTATGATGGCACCATGGACACGAACATCACCATCCGTACACCAATTATTTCTGGTCGCCAAATTAGTTTCCAAGTTGGTAGCGGTATTACGGCTGCCAGCAATCCGGCTGCCGAATACCGCGAAACCCTCGACAAGGCTGCCGGTATTTTCTGCGCCCTTGGCAGTGACAATTTACCTTTGGATGAAATTAAAAAAACCGAGCAAGCTTCATGATTTTAATCATCGACAATTATGACAGCTTTGTGCATATGCTAGGGCAATATTTAGGCGAGCTTGGTGTGCCACGCCGACTGGTGCGCAATGACCGCATAGATATTTCAACTATTTTGCAAAACCCACCTGATGCCATTTTGCTATCGCCGGGCCCTGCCACGCCTCAAAAAGCAGGTATTTGCATAGAACTCGTTAAAGCTTGCCGCAACAAAATTCCTTTACTGGGTATTTGCCTTGGTCATCAAGCCATTGCTGTTGCCTATTCAGAACTGGAAGAACAAGACAGCCGCGCGCCCGTTGCCCGTGCGCCCTATCCTGCACATGGCGTCAAAGCTGATATTCACCATAATCATCACAGCCTGTTCAACCATGTCCCCAATCCGTTTGAAGCTGCCCGCTATCATGCTCTGGCCGTCAACGCTCTGCCCGCCAAATTGACATCAATTGCCAACACGCCAGATAGCATTAATATGGCACTTGCCCATGATAGCGATTGTGTTTACGGGTTACAGTTTCATCCCGAGAGTATTTTGACCCCGCATGGCAAACAGATTTTAGAAAACTTCCTGACCCTTGCAGATATTAAAGTATCGCCATGATCTGGTTCAATGGAAATATAGTAGAGACGATTAGGCTTCCTGTATCGGATCGCGGTTATTTGCTGGGCGATGGTTTATTTGAAACCATGCTAGCTGATAACGGACGAATCATGTTTCTTGAGCATCATCTTGACAGGCTTTTTGTGAGTTTGCCTGAGCTTGCCATGCCCGCACGCTTTGAGCGAGAAACCATAGCCCAAGCGATTATTAAGTTGGCTTCGGCCATGCCTCATCATGAGCGCAAAGTACTACGCTTGACGGTCACGCGTGATGGCGGGCGCGGATTAGATATGTCTGAAGACCCGCAAAATCAAAACTGGTTGATAACAGCCACACCGGTGCCGCCACCACCACCAGCGTTATCCGTCAGCATAGTTGATATATGCCGTTCAAGCGTCTCTTTGACGAGCCGTATAAAAAGCGTCAATTATCTTGAGAATATATTAGCCCGCCGCCAAGCGACACAAAAGGGAATGAATGAAGCCTTATTATTTAATGAGTTTGGACGCCTTGCCTGTGCTGGCAGTGCCAATATTTTCATTATCACGGGTGATCAAATAATAACGCCGCCTGTTTCAGAAGGGGCTCTTTGTGGCACGCGGCGTGAAGTTTTGCTGACGCGGCACAAAGATATTAAACAAGCAACCAGCTTGAGTCTCACCGTAGCCCCGATAAGTTTGACAGATCTTAAAAATTGCCTGAGCGTTTTTTTGACCAATAGCATAATAGGTGCCGTGCCAGTGATTGCCATAGACGATTGTCCAAAAGAAAAGTCGCCCGCCATGCAGGTTATTTCAGCGTGTCTTAAACCCGATGATTATCCTTTAGGCTCAATCACCTGACGTCCGCGATACATACCGCTTTTTAAGTCGATATGGTGGGGGCGATGTAGTTCTCCGCTATCTTTGTTTTCAACATAGGCGGGACTTTTCAGTGCGTCCGTTGCACGGCGCATGCCGCGTTTGGACGGCGATGTTTTTCGCTTTGGAACGGCCATTATTTGACTCCACAAATTTTATCTCAAACGAGTGTGAGCGGTTTATAGAGCATTAAGTTTTAGGCGTCTAGTCTTTTGATTATAATGCCATCTTATCTTGGCATAATGCGAATTAATCGCCCTTCGGGCTTTTCAGCCAAAACATAAAGCGTGCCATCTAATCCTGTCCGTATATCGCGCAAACGCTCTGCATCACCAAGTGTCATATCACTTTGGCCGCGTACTTTGCCATTTTGCATATCCACGTGCACAATTTTGTTAAACACAAGGCTCGTCACAAACAGATCCCCTTGCCAATCGGCAAAAGCATTACCGTCATAAAAGGTCATACCGCTTGGCGCAATTGAAGGCGTCCAATATGTCAATGGCTGTTGCATGGCGGGCATTTTGGTAAAGGGTGATATGCGCGCGCCAGAATAATCAAGTCCGTATGTAATAATCGGCCAGCCATAATTGCGCCCGGCGCGGATATGATTGAGTTCATCACCGCCGCGGGGCCCATGTTCATTGGCATATATAATATTTTGCGCCCTATCATAAACAATCGCTTGCGGGTTTCGGTGACCGTAAGAATAAGTTTCGGGGCGGATATTTTCATCATTTATAAAAGGATTATCCTTTGGAATACCGCCTGTGTCAGTGATGCGTATGAGACTGCCTGTTGTATTGGATGGGTCTTGAGCTTTTTCTCTTTCATCAAAACTATCACCTAGCGTTAGCACGAGTGTCTTATCGTTTAAAAACACAAACCGCCCGCCATAATGAGCGGCGCGTGAACGCTGGTCGGACACATAAACTGTTTCGACATTCTCTAGGCTATGTCCAGTGAAACGCCCGCGCACCAATTTGGTTGCATTTTGGTCGGCTGTTCGCGTTGCAAAGGAAAGATAAACCAGCCGATTGGTTGTAAAGTCAGGATGCAGTACAACATCAAATAGCCCGCCTTGGCTTTTTTGAAACACCCCCTCAATCTCGGCGATAGGTTCAGATTGCAATTTACCGTTTTTAATGAGTCGCAAACTGCCCGCATGCTCAGTTATCAAAATATCACCATTAGGTAAAAAAGCCATGCCCCATGGTTTGGTTAATTCATCAGTGATAACCTCATATGTGTAGGCGTCAGCCAATACAGGAAAACATAATATTAAGAGGCTAAAAATTGTCAAAATATTTTTCATGCTATTTACCTTTAAAAACTACTTTCCAAGCATGCCAATTTTTGGCAACAATAGTCCAGTGAAAAAATTGGAGAATGAAATGTCGTGGCGGAAAAAATTTATGAGTCTTATCGTTAGCTTTATAGTTGGTGTGGTTGTTTTTGATTTTTTAGCAGCTATTACGGCGACTCAGTTTGTTCTCAAGGAACTTAGCAATCTTGGTGTTGAGATTTCATTACAAACACGCATGACCACGACTTTTTACGATATTTTTGGTCTGGCGCCGACATTCTCGCCTATATTTGGGTTTGGTTTTATAATTGCTTTTTTTGTTGCCGCGCAGCTTGCCAAACGCACGAACCTATCGGCGCGTGGACTTTTCGCGGCGGCTGGTTTTTTCAGCGTATTAGCGACACTTATGACCATGGAGGCTGTATTTGGACTTTGGCCGATTGCCGCGGCCCGAGAAATTACAGGATTAATCTGTCTAAGCCTCTGTGGTGTGCCGGCGGGTTATGTCTTTTTTAGGCTGCACACAGCCGCTCAAAAAGCGCATTAGTTTTTGGCTTTATATTCAAGCCGCCGTTGATGTAATAAAGGCTCGGTATAACCGCTTGGCTGTTCGCGCCCTTTAAACACCAGATCACAAGCGGCGGCAAAAGCAATTGACCCGTCAAAGTTTGAAGCCATAGGCTGATAATCCCTATCCGCCGCATTTTGTTCATCGACCACGCCCGCCATGCGTTTCATGGTTTGCATGACTTGTTCTTTTGTGCAAATGCCATGATGTAGCCAATTGGCAATATGCTGGCTGGAAATGCGTAGCGTGGCGCGGTCTTCCATAAGCCCAACATTATGAATATCTGGCACTTTAGAACAGCCGACACCTTGGTCTATCCAGCGCACGACATAGCCTAAGATACCTTGCGCATTATTATCCAATTCCTCTTGAATTTCTTCTGGCTTCCAGTTTGTTTCACGGCTCACCGGAATAGCAAGAATATCATCGAGCAACGCCCGTGGGCGCGCTTTTAGTTTTGCTTGAACGCCATCAACATCCACGCGGTGATAATGAAGCGCATGAAGAGTTGCGGCCGTTGGCGATGGTGCCCAAGCACAATCTGCGCCAGCTTGGGGATGACCAATTTTAGTTTCCAGCATGAGTGCCATTAAATCTGGCATTGGCCACATGCCTTTACCGATTTGGGCGCGCCCTTCCAGACCGCATTCGAGACCAATATCGACATTCCAGTTTTCATAAGCACCTAGCCAGACTGAAGTTTTCATTTCAGCTTTGCGAATCATGGGTCCCATTTCCATTGAGGTATGAATCTCATCACCCGTACGGTCCAAAAAGCCTGTATTGATAAAAATAACCCGCGATTTAGCCGCACGAATACATTCTTTAAGATTAACCGTCGTGCGGCGTTCTTCATCCATGATACCGATCTTGAGCGTATTGGGCACCAATTGCAGGGCTTGTTCTACATCAGCAAATAAGGCGTTGCAAAAAGCGACTTCTTCGGGGCCATGCATTTTTGGCTTCACGATATAAATCGACCCCGTAGCACTATTGCGGCTTGCGGGCGCGGCTTTGGATAAATCATGATGAGCGATAAGACCCGTCATCACGGCATCCATAATGCCTTCTGGAATCTCATTTCCATTGGCATCCAAAATTGCCGGATTGGTCATTAAATGTCCAACATTTCGCACGAGCATTAAGCTGCGTCCATTAAGTGTCAAAACGCCGCCATCCGGCGCGGTATAAGTGCGGTTGTCATTTAAGCAACGTGTGAAAGACTTACCGCCTTTGCGCATCTCACAAGAAAGATCACCCCTCATCAAACCAAGGAAATTATGATAGGCTTCAACCTTATCCTCCCCATCCACGGCGGCGATTGAATCCTCGCAATCAAGAATAGTCGTTACGGCAGATTCGAGTATCACATCCGCAATATGCGCCGGGTCATCTTTGCCGATTGTGTCCGCACCATTGATGAGAATATCAGCATGTAAGCCATTATTTTTCAAAAGAATAGAGCTAGGCGCATCTACTGTACCGGTATAGGCGACAAATTTTTCAGGTGAGCGCAAGCCAGTGACACCCCCAACTGTCGTAAGTTGCAATTGCCCCATAGCAACAGCAAAACCGATTACATCCGCATAAGTTCCCTCATTCAAAGGCGCAATGTCGTCTAAGAGTGCCTTTGCTTTTTTAATAACTTGCGCCCCGCGCATAGGATTATAAGCCCCTTCAGGCGCAAGTTCACCGTCTTGAGGAATAACATCTGTCCCATAAAAAGCATCATAAAGACTGCCCCATCTTGCATTGGCAGCATTTAAGGCAAATCGCGCATTTTTAACAGGAACCACAAGCTGGGGACCAGAAATAGTGGCAATTTCAGGGTCAACATTTTCTGTTTCAATCGAAAAAGCCTCAGCTTCTGGCACTAAATAACCAATTTCAAACAAGAACGCCTTATACGCGTTCAGATCATGGGGCTGACCTTGGCGAGATTTATGCCATTCATCAATGCGGTGTTGTAGCTCTTCTCGTTTTTTGAGCAAATTACGGTTGGTTTTTCCATGTTTTTCAAAAATCTGAGCGCAAGCGCGCCAAAAGCGGTCGGCGTCTATAGCTATCCCAAGAGTGGCTTGGTTAGCGACAAAATCAACCATTTTGGTGTCAATTTTAAGACCGGCAATTGCTTTTCGTTCTACCTGTTTTGTCATGGTCTTTCTCCCCTAGATGTAAACTGAAATAGTGTCAATTTATATAGACAAAAAACAGGGTAAGAAAAAGCAATTGAATCTGTTTTTGAGAGAACAAAGGCAGAAACACTAAAATAAACACAAAAATTCTTCAAATATCTGTAAATTCTCTCCCATTTAGTTTAAATAATTGAGTTATATAACTAGGCTATTGATAAGCACGGATTAAAAAATGACCAAAATTAAATGCGCTTTAATCGGTTCGGGCAATATTGGCACGGACTTGCTGATTAAAATTCAAGACCTCTCAGACATTCTCGAAATGGCGCTTGTCGTTGGGATTGACCCTGCATCAGATGGCTTGGCGCAAGCCAAAAAAAGAGGCGTCAGCACAACCCATGAAGGCATTGAGGGGGCGGTTGCTTCATCTGAATGGGGTGATATTAAGATTGTTTTTGATGCCACTTCTGCTGGCGCGCATAAAATGCATAATGAGATCTGCCAGCGCGATGGAAAGCTGGTGGTAGATTTGACCCCTGCCGCGATTGGACCGTTTTGTATCCCGCCCGTTAATGGCGATGAGCATCTGGATAAGCAGAATGTGAATATGGTGACTTGCGGTGGCCAAGCAACGATTCCGATGGTTTATGCCGTCACAAGAGTTTCAGACAGCGTGCCATATGCCGAGATTGTTGCTTCTGTTTCATCGCGTTCTGCGGGGCCCGGAACGCGTGCCAATATTGATGAATTCACCCAAACGACCGCAAAAGGTGTAGAAATTGTGGGCGGGGCAGAATGCGGCAAAGCGATCATTGTTCTAAACCCTGCCGAGCCGCCGATGATTATGCGCGATACTGTTTATGCTTTTGCTGTTGGTAGCACAGAGGATAAGATCAAACAAAGTGTCGAAGATATGGTTGCTGAGGTGCAAAAATATGTGCCGGGCTATCGCCTTAAACAAGAGGTTCAGTTTGAGCATTTCACGGGCAATAATAAATTGCATATTCCAAGCCAAGGCGATTATGAGGGAATTAAGACGACAATTTTCCTTGAGGTGGAAGGGGCGGGGCATTATCTGCCAAATTATGCGGGCAATCTTGATATTATGACATCGGCGGGCATGGCGACGGCTGAACGCATGGCCATCAAAATGCTTGGTGCTTAAAGGAGCTTAAAAATGAGCGGACTTATTTCTAATCCTCTAAAAGAAAAGCTGTACATTCAAGATGTCACTTTACGCGATGGGATGCATGCGATTCGCCATCTTTATGGCATTGACCATGTACGCAACATTGCTATGGCACTTGAGGAAGCCGGCGTTGATGCAATTGAAGTGGCTCATGGTGACGGTCTGGCGGGTTCTAGTTTCAATTACGGGTTTGGGGCGCACACAGATTGGGAATGGCTTGAGGCGGCGGCGGATGTTTTAGATAAGGCTGTGCTGACAACATTGATTTTACCGGGCATAGCGACCACTGAGCATTTAAAACGCGCTTATGACATTGGCGTTCGCTCTGTACGTGTTGCCACTCATTGCACGGAGGCGGATGTTTCAAAGCAGCATATTGAGTTTGCGCGTGAGCTGGAAATGGACACCATCGGCTTTTTAATGATGAGCCATATGAGTCCGCCAAAGCAGCTGGCAGAGCAAGCTAAGTTGATGGAAACTTATGGTGCGCAATGTGTTTATGTTACCGATAGTGGCGGTGCGCTTGATATGGATGGGTATAGTGAGCGGGTGCGTGCTTATCGTGATGTGCTGAACCCTGAAACTGAGATTGGCGTGCATGCGCATCATAATCTTTCTTTGGGTGTTGCCAATTCGATTATTGGCGTCCAAAACGGCGTTAGGCGTGTTGATGCGTCACTTGCGGGAATGGGTGCTGGGGCGGGTAATGCTCCTTTGGAGGTGTTTATTGCAGCTATAGAGCGCAAGGGCTGGCAACATGGTTGTGATGTATTTAAGCTGATGGATGCGGCCGAAGAGCTTGTGCGCCCGCTTCAAGACCGCCCTGTACGGGTTGACCGTGAAACGCTATCGCTTGGTTATGCGGGTGTTTATTCTTCCTTTTTGCGCCACGCTGAAAAAGCGGCTGAAGATTATGGCATTGATGTGCGCACGATTCTTGTTGAACTTGGACGCCGGCGCATGGTTGGTGGACAAGAAGATATGATTGTTGATGTTGCGCTTGATTTATTAAAAGAACAAAATTCTGAAAGAAAAAACGGAGGGAAAAATCATGTCTGAACGTTCCAAAGAAATTGGGGATATTTTATTTGAGCACTTACGCGCAGGCCAAGCACGTGCGCCTATTACTGATAGCTATCCTGACTTGACAATTGAGGAGGCTTATCAGGCTTCCTTACAGATGCTGGCACGCCGCCTCGCTGAGGGGGAGAAAATTATTGGCAAGAAAATCGGATTAACCAGCGAGGCTGTGCAGTCTATGTTGGGGGTTAATCAACCTGATTTCGGTTTTTTGACAAATGCCATGTTTGTTGAAACCGGAGACGTTTCGCTTAAAGGCATGATTGCGCCATGTGCAGAGGCTGAAATTGCCTTTCGTTTGAAAAAGAATTTGCAAGGCCCCGGCGTCACCCCTGAAGATGTTTTGGATGCGACCGAAAGCGTGATTGCCTGTTTTGAAATTGTTGATAGTCGCATCGCCGACTGGAAAATCAAAATTCAAGATACAGTCGCCGATAATGCGTCTTGCGGCGTCTATGTGCTGGGCAAAGAAGAGGTTGACCCGCGCGAGCTAGACATGCCAAATTTGAAAGCCCATGTCACAAAAAACGGTGAATATCTATCCGAAGGTCTTGGGGCTGCCGTGCAGGGTTCGCCGCTTAATTCTGTTGCGTGGCTTGCCAATACGCTTGGTGAGTTTGATATTCCGTTTCTTGCAGGCGAAGTCATTTTGTCAGGTTCGCTGGTGCCTCTTGAGCCTGTAAAAGCTGGCGATAAAATGACCGTCATCATTGACCAAATGGGCCAATGTGACGTGTCATTTACGTAACGCTTTAGAGCAAAGCCACGCCAACATCATAAGCCAGTACAATAGTTGCCCCCAGCGCAATTATATAAAAATAACTGCGCGGACTTGGGTTTTTCTGGGTTGCTATCGCATAATAAAGCATACTGTGAATAATCCGTGCGCCGCCATATACCCAAATAATAATTGCCAGCCGCTGCGCATCCAGTTCACTCATTATGGCTAATATAGATAAGCCGAGTATCGGGGCGATGTTTTCCAAAGAATTCCTGAAAGCGCGGTCACTTCTGAAAACAAATGACTCGTGACCCAACTGGGCATCGACAATACCCGGAATATATTTTTTCTGGCGACGATGCGCAATAGAAGCCACAAAAGCCTGCACAATAATAGTGATAATAATGACCCAAAGACCCGTTAAAGCGGATGAATAAGTTTCAATCATAAATTTCTCCCTTTAATTAAATAGTTGATTAGAATTTGATTAGAATTTAATTAGGTAAAAGCTAATCGAACTCACCCCTTAGACACATTAATAGTCTTTAAATGATTGTCAAAATTAAATATTTTAGGCAATAAAAGCGTCAATATAACGCCGCGCAAGAATAAAAATATATTGAAAATAACGAGTAATCCAAAAGGCGTTTGGGGCGCAAACACCGCCACCAACAAAAAATAAACCCCGCCGGCAAGACTCATGCTCATCAACATGGACATGCTCTGCGCCGCACCAACAAACACGCCATCCATCATAAAAGCCAAAAAAGACGTCATCGGTATAATCGCCACTATGGCGACCAGAGCGAATGTATATTCTAAAAGTGCGGGCTGGTCTGTGAGTAAGGGCAAATAAAAATGCGGCAACATTTGAATAGCAACCGCCATGAAGAGTGCCACTAAAAACGCCAATACGATGCTCCGTATAATGACCTGTTTGAGTAATGTTTTATCGCGCCGCCCGATAGCCTCGCCTGCCAGTGCCTCAATCGTATGCGCAAAGCCGTCAAGCCCCGATGCCACAAGAAAGAAAATGACATATATAATCTGCGTCGCCGCCAGTTCAATATCCCCCAAACGCGCCGCCTGCCACATCAAAGCTGCAATAACAAAGTTTAAAACCAACGTGCGCAAAAACAATGGACCACTCGTAGAAAAAAAAGCCGCCAATCGTGAGCCTTTAAAAACATGCGCCATCTGTAAGCGTAAATGCGTTAGCCCGAGCTTATTTTTATATAAAACCATCAAAATCAGTGTGAGTATAAAACCCGTCCATTGTGCCAAAACCGAGGCAAAAGCAACGCCTTCAATACCCATGCCAAGCCTAAACACGAAAAATATATTCAAGCCGATATTTAACAAATTAACCGCCAGCAAATTAAACATCGCCAAGCGCATCGCTTGCGTACCAAAGAGCCAGCCCAATAAGGATAAATTCATCAATGCGCCGGGGACTGCATAAAGCCTAATAGCCACATAAGTGAGCATATGGGCTTCAACTTCTGGAGTGGCGCGAAAAGCCCATTCAAGTGTCGGCAACAAAAACGAGGCACTGGCTAAAACCACAAGACCCATACCCAAACCCAAAAAAATAGCTTGCCCTAAAAGCTCTTGTATCTCGTATTTGTCCCTGCGCCCAAAGGCTTGCGCCGAATAAGCCGTGGTACTCATTCTTAAAAACCCGAAGCTGAAATAAATGATATTAAAAACCAGCGTCCCCAACGCCACCCCGCCAAGCAAGGAAGGCGAGCTCAAATGTCCCATAACCGCGGTATCCACAAGACTAACAAACGGAAAGCTAAGATTCGAAAGCAAAATAGGCCAAGATAAATGCCATATTTTTCGATACCCAATAGCGGCTTTAAAATTAGGGTTCAGGACTTTCCACATGATGCTCTCATATCATGCACGATGCGTTGAAAACAATTTATTTTAATGAAATGATCGTGATATCATCGTGATAATATAATGTCAGTAAACAGAAAAAAACAATATGAGACATTTGGAAATGAGACATTTGGAAATGAGACATTTTGAAATCAATGTGCCGCAAAAAGAAATTGAGGCACTCAAGACTAAAGTTGCCGCTTATAACTGGTCTACCATGCAAGATTTTGGGCAACCTGATGCGCCTTGGGCAGGGGGCGCAAATCAGGCTTATTTAAAAGAGTTTTGTGACTATTGGTTAGATGAGTATCAATGGGCGGACACGCAGGCTGAGTTGAATGGTTTTCCGCATTACATTGCCGAGATTGATGGTATTGACATCCATTTTATGATGGAGAAAGGCTCTGGAACAAACCCGCAAGCCCTGATTATGACGCATGGATGGCCGGGCTCGGTTTATGAATTTTTACAAGTGATACCGCGTTTAGCTCATCCAGAAAAGTTTGGCGGCAAGGCAGAGGACGGCGTTAGCGTGATTTGTCCTTCCATACCGGGTTATGCTTGGTCGGGCAAGCCAAAGCAACCTTTAGGGCCTCGTGAAACGGCGGCGTTGTTCAACAAGCTGATGGTTGAGGTGCTTGGCTATGAAACCTATGTTGCACAGGGCGGTGATTGGGGTAGTGTGGTGACTGGCTTTTTGGGGTTGGAGCATGCTATTGACTTGAAAAAAAACAGCGGTGGGTGTCGTGCCATTCATCTGAACATGTATGGGCTAACTGTTCACGATAGCCCCGCAACGCCGGCTGAGATGCAATGGGCGCAGGATTTTCAAGCCATTATGATGCTTGAGGCAGGATATTTACAGGTTCAATCCACCAAACCCCTTGCCCTTGCCTATGCGATGATGGATAGCCCTGTTGGTTTGTCGGCTTGGATCTTAGAAAAATTCTTCGTTTGGAGTGATTTGCGCCCGCGTCATACCCAAACCAAGGCAGACCAAGCCACAAATACGAAGATCCCGCATTTGGAAACTGTTTATACTAAGCACCAATTGCTCTCCAATATTATGATTTATCTGCTGACCCAAAGTTTCAACTCGGCGAGCTGGTATTATTATAAATATTTTTCGGGCGCAACTGGAATGCCTGAAGGCGGTTATATTTCTGTCCCTGTTGGTATCGCCAATTATGAGCGCGAGATTATTTGCTTTGCGCCGCGCACATTAGTGGAAAAGGGCTATAATATAACACAATGGACGGACTATGATTATCTTGGGCATTTTGCGGCCTTTGAAGGACCAGAAACTTTTAGCGCAGATGTCCAAAAATTTCTAAAATCGCTTTAAACAACAAAGCTATTTTTGTGACTTATCCGATTGCATACCAGCTTGGCCCCGTTGCATAACAGCTTGGCGGCGCGCTTCAATATCTGCGGCTGTGACATTGGCATTGTTCGACATGGATAGGTCATATTCATATTTGCTTGCGACTTCAAGGTTTTGCCCATAGCCAAAATCCATCAGGTGTTTATAGCCTTGGACTGTTTCAGAAATCGAAGAGTCAATATCAGTCGCTATTGCCAACGCCTTAGGCATTAAGTCATCAAGCGGGACAACATGGTTGACAAGCCCCCAATTCAAAGCGTCTTGTGCTGTAAAAAAATTACCCGTAAAAGAAATTTCCTTAGCCCGCGAGGGGCCAATAATGCGTTGCAATTTTTGACTTAATCCCCAAGTCGGCATTAATCCAACACGTGCATGCGTATCAGCAAAACGCGCATGATCTGCCGCCAGCAAAATATCACAAGCCAAGGCGAGCTCCAGCCCGCCCGTAATTGCGACCCCGTTAATCGCGCCAATAATGGGTTTTGAAAACTTTTCCATCGCTGGCACAATATCACCCGCTTGCAAATTATCCTTTGTGGTCATTGTTTCATCCATGCCAAGCTCACGCAAATCCACCCCTGCTGTAAAAGCTTTCCCGCCAGCGCCTGTCAAAACCACAACATGAATATTTTCATCCGCCTCAAATTTAACAAAAGCCGCCGCCATTGCTTGCCGCAAGCCAATGGAAAGAGCATTCATCGCTTCGGGGCGCGACATCGTCAAAATAGCAATACCGCCCTTAATTTCTGTTTTTAATACTGATTTCTCGGTCATCATTTTCTCCCTATTTATGAGTTAGCTTAAGTATCTGCCCTTTTGGGTCAAGAACATTAGGCGTCTCTTTTCTTGCTTGGTTTGGAATTTATAATAAGGCATAGTGGCACGACAAAATAAATGACACATTTTAAGTGAGCAAAATTATGACAGATGAAACACCCCTGCTTTATGAAACAGATGGGCCGGTTGGTATTATTACTTTTAATCGCCCGGAAGCTTTGAATTCTATTTCTGAAAAAATGCGTGAAGATTTGTCCGCATTATACAAAAAAATAGAAGTTGATGACACCATTCGCGTTGTTGTGCTGACGGCGCATGGGCGTGCATTTTCAGCTGGCACAAACTTGATGGAAGATTTTCTTGCCAATCGCGCCACTGTCACTGACCATATTATGCGCGATTACAAGCCGTTGATTGATGCCATTGGCACTTCTGATAAAACCTATATCTGTGCACTTAATGGCTTATGCGCGGGCGTGGCGATTGGGTTTGCTCTAAATTGTGATTTGGCGGTGATGGCAGAAGACGCTTTTATTTTTATGCCTTTTGCGAATATTTCGCTCATACCAGATGGCGGCAGTTCTTGGTTGTTCCTTGACCGTTTGGGGTATAAGCGCGCTTATGCCGCGATTCTTGAGGGCGAACGTTTAGATGCTCAAACCTGTTTGGAAGCTGGCATGGTCAATAAGGTTGTGCCAAGCGATGAGGTAAGGCAAACGGCGGTTGAATGGGGCAAAAAGCTTGCCCAATTTGCGCCCTTATCGCTTTTACAAACAAAGCGTTTGTTGCGCGAAGTGGTGGACCTTAGCTTTGAGGATACGGTGAAGCGCGAAGCAGAAATGCAACATATCTGCATGTCTTCCCAAGATTACCAAGAAGGGATAGCCGCCTTTAATGAAAAGCGCAAACCTGTGTTTAAGGGTAAGTAGCTTTGGCAAGAGGCAGTGTCTCAATCAGAGATAAACGACATACCCTATACCTCGCGCTGACTGAGACATTTTTATTTGGGAATAATCCCCCTTTCATTTGGGAATAATCCCCATTACAAGATTTGATTACGGTATTTTTGAGAAAAAATATCGCGCCCGATAATGTATTTCATCACCTCGGTACTGCCTGCTAAAATTCGATTAACACGGACATCGGTGAACATATTCGTAATTGCATATTCTTTCATATAGCCTGCGCCGCCATGAAGTTGCACGCCCAGATCAACCATTTTCCACTCAATTTCATTGGTCATTAATTTGGCTTTGGCAGCTTTATTTGTGTTCAACAGTCCTTGATTATGCAATTCAATACAATGGTCAACAAACACTTCAGCCATTTCGATCTCGGCGTCCATTTCGGCCATTTTAAATTGCGTGTTTTGTTGTTCAGACAACAAACCGCCGAAAATTTTGCGCTCCATCACAAATTCTCGCGTGATTTCAAACGCTTTACGTGCCGACGTCACACAGCCCACGGACGCAATGAGACGCTCTTCGGCAAGACCATCCATCAAATAATAAAAGCCTTTACCGGCTTCACCCAGAACATTTTCTTTGGGAATTTTTACATCACTGAAAAACATCTCTGCTGTATCTTGTGCAGGTTGCCCCATTTTCTCAAGATTACGCCCGCGCTCAAAGCCCTCCATGTCGCGCTCGACAATGAGTAACACCATAGCATGAGGCTTGTTTTCTGGGTCAACCTTGGCGGCAACAATCACCAGATCAGCATTAATGCCGTTGGAAATATAGGTTTTTGAACCATTGAGAACATAATGGTCACCTTCATCACGAACATGGGTGCGCATACCAGCCAAGTCTGAGCCGGCGCCGGGTTCAGTCATGGCGATTGCGAGGATTGTCTCGCCACTTACGCATTTGGGCAAAAAGCGATCTTTTTGCGCTTGCGTTCCTAATTTATCAAGATAGGGCCCCACAAGGCGACTATGCAAGGTTGCGTAAAAACCACCAACGCCGACACGAATACCCTCTTCTATAATAATTTGCTCATATCGAAAATCCTTATCGCCCATACCGCCATAGCGCTCATCCGGCCAGACCATTAAGAAGCCTTGCGCGCCAGCCTTACGGAAGCATTCACGGTCAACAATGCCCTGTTGCCTATAGCGTTCCATATTGGGCGCGAGTTCTGTTTCCAGAAATTTTCGATAAGCTTCTCGGAATATGCTCTGCTCTTGTGTAAATTCTACCATTTTTTCCCTCAATGATGCTGCATGAATATATTGAATATCAACATAATTTGAATGATTATATTTGTGAAAGCAAATAAATAGTTGCAATATAGGCATCTTTGAACTGACAAAAATTATAACAAATATTTTGAAGGAAAAATGTCCATAATGACTGAACAAGAAAAAATTATTGTTAAAACTGATGGTGCCATTGGTTCAATCACTTTTAATGACCCCCAAAACGCCAACGCCTTGACACGCCAAATGGTTCGAGACTTCGCACAAGCGGTCAACCAGTTAGAGCTGGACGCCAATATCAGGGCGGTGATTTTAAAGGGAAATGGCAAAAACTTCTGTGCGGGAGCTAATCTGAAAGATCGAGAAAAGCCCAAAGCTCATTATCGCACCTCTGATGCGCTACTCACCGAATATTTTCCCGGCATTGACGGCATCGGCAAATCTAACAAGATTTATATTGCTGCGGTAAACGGTGCTTTATCGGGCATATCTGGTGCTATCATGATGAATTGCGATCTGGCGGTTATGTCAGAGGACGCCTATTTGCACCAACCCTTTATGGCCATTTCATTGGTTCCTGATGGGGGTATGCATTGGCATTTATTGCGCAATCTTGGATATAAGCGTGCTCTGTCGATGATTTTGAACTGTGAGAAAATGAACGCCAGCGATTGTGAACAAGCGGGACTTGTGAATAGGGTTGTGCCTCTTGGTAAGCTTTATGAAGAAGCTAATGCTATGGCGCAGATTGTGGTTGGGGGGGCACCTTTGGCGCAACGTGCTTCGAAAAACCTTTTACGTGCGGCGGCGACGCAAAGTTTCGAGCAAAGTTTTGTGGTTGAAAGTTACACGCAAAATGCACTCATGGACAGCAAGGATTGTGCCGAAGGCGTGACCGCGTTTTTTGAAAAACGCAAACCCGGCTTCAAGGGCGAATAGATTTTTTTTCAACCTTTCCGTGCAATGAAATCGTTCCGCGCAATGTCAAGGGTAGCATGGCAAGCATGAAGCCAACCGTCAAAGGTGGCATCACCAACACTCTGAAATAAACCCAATATTGCTCGCTTAGCACCCGCCACGCGACTTCATTGGCAATGGCGGCGAACAAAAAAAACAACCCCCAGCGCAGACTAAGCAAATACCATGTTTGCGGCGTTAGTTTAAATTGTGTGCCAAAAAAAACTTCAAGCATGGCTTTTTTGCGCACTAGTGCGCCAAAAAAAACGACACAGAGTATAAAATTAAAAATACTCGGCTGAATTTTGATGAGCAAATCTTCTTGTACCAAAACAGCCGTGACCGTTATAATGCTTGAGAAAACGATAGAAAACACAACAAATCGCGCCACCCGTTTTTCGACCACCCAATAGATGAGCAAACTAAAAATGGTTGCCATTAAAGTCGCTACGGCCGCATAAAACAACCCGCCATATTCATAGGCAAAAAAGAACACACAAAGCGGCATAATTTCGCCAAGCATCGACACCAAACGCATTTGCCTAATTTTATCAATTAAGGAAATCGATTCTGATGGTTCTGTCATGTCTTTTTATTTTTGCTTCTTATCAAAACAGAGAACAAAACATATAAATCAAATTTAGGCTTCACGTTCAAAGATTATGCCCGCATTGGCCACCAGTCGTGTGATGAGCTTTTCGCCCATAGCGGGTGCCGATGTAAAAATGCCGCCAGACGTATCAGCACAATCTTGCACAAGACAGATGGCACTTTCAGCCAGCATTTTCGAAGTCGAGCCATAACCGGGGTCCATGTCTCCGGTGACGCTCGCTTTGATTAATTGACCATCAGGCATCTCGCCAATAAACAAAACGTCATAAGAGCCATTTTCGCGTTTTTCTTTAGACGGCCCCTCCCCCGGTTGAGGCATATCCTCACCGGCTATCGGATTCACACTGGCAATCATCTCAGCAATCGCTTTACCTTCTTCGCCAGAGCCCGCCACCATCATTTCATCATACAGAAAATTCTCACCATAAGGATGCCCCATCAACGCATTAGAGCGGTGGACATTTTTGGTATTAATAGCCGCCATAAAAAAAGGTGCAACCCAAGCACCAAGCAGTTCATCCTCATAGACTTTATTATCAATCGGCTGGTCAGGGCCTTCAAAGCCCATAGTCAAACTAAACGGATTAATCATACGGGTAAATATTTCTGGCTCTTTTTCCAAACGTGCCATGCTCGTCGTAAAAGAGGCGGCTGTACCACCAGAAAACTCACCATCCATAGCCCGAACGCGGCATCGCACGCGCGGCACCACCGAACCAAATTCCGCTTTGGCAGCATTTTGCAAAAACAAAACACCAAGGTCAAAAGGCAAAGAGTCAAAACCACATGAATGAACAATCCGCGCACCCGTTTTGCGGGCTTGCGCATCATATTTTTCAATCATGTCATACATCCATAATGGCTCGCCAGACAAATCAACATAATCCACCCCAAGCTCAGCACAAGCAGCAACCAAATCAGAACCATAAAGTTGATAAGGTCCAACCGTGGTCAAAATAACATCCGCTCGAGCAACCATCGCGCGTATACTCGCCGGGTCTTGAGTGTCGCCAATAACAAGAGGCGTATCAGATGGCGCGCCAATTTCATCGCGCACTTGGGCCAGCTTTGTTTCATTACGCCCTGCCATCGCCCAGCGGACACCTTTATCTTGACCATATTGCTGATGCAAATATTCTGCGACCAGACGCCCTGTGAAACCGCTCGCGCCAAAGACAATAATATTAAATTCTTTTTTTTGTGACATAGTCTTTTCCCTGTATTTTTTTTGTATTTTCGCTGTTTTGTCGTCAAGTTAGTGCTTCTCTTAGGGTTTGGCAAATCCTTAATTATTTTAGCAAAGATAAAACTCATATTCTTAAACTCATGTTCTTAAACTCATGTTCTTAAACTCATGTTTGTTAATGCATGGCTAAAGTAAGGTTAATTTATTCGGCGCGGCGCGACAGCAAGTCTGTGCGCAAAGACGGACGGTTACGCAATTGTTTTTTAAGTTCGATTTCACGCGCCATAGCTTCATTTCGAGTTTTAAAACATTCTGTGTGCAAGACTTCCCATTGGCGCCCGCGTGTGGCTTTAGCACCTTGGCTGGCATTATGTTTAGCTAATCGCGTTTCCACATCATGCGTCCAGCCTGTATAGGTGCGCGCCTGCCCGCCTTTTTGGCAATCACTCCAGCTTCCCAGAACGTAAACATAACAGGGCGTGACTTGCATTGCGTTAATCTTTCCGAAAGTAGTTTATAAATTTTGTAAAAATAGTATCATGAGTTGCATATTTTCTAGCAATACGTAAATTGACCCCATATTTGGGAGACGGGTGAAATAATGAAAACTGAAACGAAACTTATTCGACACGACTGGACACGAGAACAAGTTCTTGGTCTTTTTGAGCTACCTTTTAATGATTTATTGTTTAAGGCGCAAACGATTCACCGTCAGTTTTTCAACCCGAATCAAGTTCAAATGTGTCAGCTTTTGTCTATCAAAACGGGTGGCTGTCCTGAAGATTGCGGTTATTGTAGTCAGTCCATCACATCGCCCACAGGTCTTAAAGCCAGCAAGCTGCTGGCGGTTGAGCAAGTTCTATCTGAAGCGCGGCGTGCCAAAGCAGGTGGTGCGAGCCGGTATTGTATGGGTGCGGCTTGGCGTAGCCCGAAAGATCGCGACATAGAGGCCTTGAAATTAATGATTCAAGGTGTGCGTGATATGGGCATGGAAACCTGTGCCACATTAGGCATGTTGACGCCCAAGCAAGCGCAAGCCTTAGCTGATGCGGGGCTTGATTATTACAATCACAATATTGATACCTCAGAAGAATTTTACGGTGAAATTATTTCCACGCGCAATTTTTCAGATCGGCTAGAGACTCTTGAGAATGTGCGCCAGAGCGGCATGAAGGTTTGTTGCGGCGGCATTATTGGTATGGGCGAAAAAATTATGGACCGCGCCGAGATGATTCGTACGCTGGCCAATTTATCAGAGCATCCCGACAGTGTGCCGATTAATCAACTGATTGCAGTTGCTGGCACGCCGTTAGAAAATGCTGAGCTACCGCATCCGATTGATTTTATTAAATGCATTGCGGTTGCGCGTATTACGATGCCACGTTCTTCTGTTCGGCTATCGGCGGGGCGCGAAGAAATGAGTGACGAAATGCAAGCCTTATGTTTTTTTGCGGGTGCTAATTCCATTTTTGTTGGTGACGCGCTACTCACCAAGAGCAACCCCGGGCGCGACAAAGATGACATTCTTATGGGCAAGCTTGGCGTTGAAGGTCTGCCTGCTTTTACGGAGCCTGCGATTAATTAAATCTATTCAAGTTTTTAAACTATCGGGGGGCGCGTTTGGCTAAAATGCGCTGTAGCGTGCGTCTGTGCATATTTAAGCGGCGCGCTGTTTCAGATACATTGCGGTCACATAATTCATAAACCCGCTGAATATGCTCCCAGCGCACGCGGTCAGCTGACATAGGGTTTTCTGGCGGCGGCGGCTTAGCATCTGGTTCAGCTTTCAATGCCGCGTCAATTTCGTCAGCATCCGCCGGCTTGGCAAGATAGTCGATAGCACCTTTTTTAACCGCCTCAACAGCCGTCGCAATATTGGCGTAGCCGGTTAACATAATCACCCGCCCATTCGGATTTGCTTTTTGCACCGCTTCAATAACACTCATCCCGTTACCATCTTGCAGACGCATATCAACAACGGCAAAATCAGGCTTAACGGTTTTTGCCAAACCAATACCCTGCGCCACGGTTGTTGAGGTGTGAACATGATAACCACGCCTTTGCATAGCTCTTTCCAGACGGTTCAACCATGCTTGGTCGTCATCAACTAGAAGCAGAGTATTTTCCAAAGTGGTGTCTTCGTTATTCATATAAGCGCCGCATTAATTCTTATAGCTGATTAAGGTTATTATCACGAATTTCAAACATTTCACGTTTCCATGTCAATCTGACGATGGCACCTGTATCGGGAAGCCGCCTATTGGATGCGCTCACTTGGGCACCTGTGCGCGTCAACATGGTTTTTGCGATGAAAAACCCCAACCCCATACCAGAGCGCATATCAACTCCCATACCAGCCCCCATATTAGCCCCCATATTAGCTCCCATACCAGCCCCCATATTAGCTCCCATACCAGCCCCCATATTAGCTCCCATACCAGCCCCCATACCAGATTGTGTCGTTAGGCTCGCTTTATGATTGCGCGTCGTCAACCATGGCTCGCCAAGACGCGACATTAATTCTGGCGCAAAGCCCGGGCCATCATCAAAAATCGTGATGGAAATAGCATGATTATCTTGAACAACCTCTATGCTAACAGTGTGTTTTGCAAATTCTGCGGCATTTTCAATCAAATTACCCATGCCGTAAAGTATCTCGGCTTTTCTGTAAACCATGGGCTCAATATCATTGATGAACCTAAATGATTTTTTGATCTCAATATCAGGACTACCCGCCCCCTCAATAACATTATCGATTAGGGTTGATAGCTTCATCTGTGAAAAAATTTGATCATTTTTGTCACTATCAGCCGTCAAAGAAGTCAAAATTTCGCGGCACCTTCGCGCTTCACTCTGCAAGGTGCTAAGGTCTTCGGCAAATTCCCCCGCCGCTAACGCGCTAGACTGAAGTTCTTTAGCAATCAACCCGATAGTTCCGAGCGGCGTCCCAAGCTGATGCGCCGCCGCCGCCGCAAACCCATCAAGAGCTGACAGATGATGCTCACGTGCCAATACTTGTTGCAATGCCGATGTGGCCGCCGTCATGCGCCGTCCTTCATGGCTCACGCGCCACACATAAGTTGAAATAAAAATAAGCCCCAGCAATAATGCCATCCAAATGCCAAAAATATAAAGCTTTGGCAAGTCAGGTGCATTTTCCCCCGTCCATGGTAGCGGCAAATGATAAACCGCCAAAACTGAACTCGAAATAGCCGCCAGCGCAACCAATATCCATGTTGTCCCGATACTTAAAATCGTGGCAGAAACCGTCACCGGTGCCAAAATAAGCAGCGCAAAAGGATTACTCAAACCACCCGTAAGATAAAGCAACACAACAAGTTGTAATAAATCAAATGCCAAAAATACCGTGGTCTCACGCACCCCAAGTCGGTGGTTAGCTGGATACCTTAAAACCAACCCTATATTGATAAAAATTGATAATGAAATAACAATGAGTGTCGCCGCCAAAGGCAGTTGATATCCAAGCATACCCGCCACCACTATAATAGCCACTAGCTGTCCAAAAATAGCCAGCCAGCGTAGTAAAATATGAACCCGCAACATGACCCCGCTATCACGCGTAAGATACGCCACCTCGCGTGGGTCCTGCCACATATTATTGAGAAACATATCTAGTTTACGGGGCATTTTTTATTGCACGGCCTCCAAAATTTGGATGAGTTGCCTGTTGCGTATCTCACGTGCCCAGTCCAAAGCCGTGCGTCCCGTAAGGTCCGTATCTTCGAGATAAGCACCTTTTTCAATCAGTAACTTAACCGCATCAATATGTCCCTCACGCGCCGCGATAATAATCGACACTTCTTTGCGCATGCCTGTTTTATCAATATCAGCACCAGCCTCAAGCAAAGCTTTCATAATAGCTGTATAACCATGAGTTGCCGCCACAGTTAGTGCTGTGCGTTCATTAAAGCCGCGCTCATCTAATCGCGCTTTTCGATAAATCAAATATTGCACCACCCTCAAATGCCCGGCATTTGCGCCAATGACAATCGCCGGGTCGCCATTACGATTGCGCAAATTAGGGCTGAGGCCTTCAATATAGCCGCGCTCCATGACCCCGATATTACCTTTACGCGCCCCATCAACCATGTCATTTTCTTTAAGAAAATTGCGTGTCTGTGCCGTTACAGGTAAAGAAAATGCCATGATTATAAACAATATAGTAATGGCGAAAAGACCTCGCATAACCGAAACTTTCAGAGCGGGGTAAGATACTGATTTTGAAAATGGTATAATGTTAAAAATGTGCATTTTTATAATCTTAAAAGTTTAAATAAATTTGATGAAACCCGAAAATACTTTATGCCCGAGACTTAAATATCTTAACATCTATGATATAAATCAAAACACTATAAAACAAGCAAGCCCCAATAAAATTAAAGCTGAAATTAAAGAGGAAATTAACCCACCATGTCAACCAGATGGAAACTTATTTTAATAAGCGCAATATTACTCGTCTCATCGGTTCTTGCGGTATTGGTTTCAGCCGTGCTTAATAAATCTAACGCCCCGCCGCCAAGTGCGACGGCGTTGAACAAACCGCTCATCATAGCTCAATTTAACCTCACAGATGAAAACGGCCAGAGCGTCACACAAGCAAGTTATGGCGATAACTTCAAGCTTGTTTATTTCGGTTTTACATTTTGCCCTGATGTTTGTCCCAATCAGCTTTCCGTCATTGCTGAGGCACTTGACTTAATGGGCTCACAAGCCACCACATCCATCACGCCGCTTTTCATCACCCTTGACCCCGAGCGCGATAATCCAAAAACGGTTAAAGCCTATACGGACTATTTTCATCCCCAGCTCATCGGGCTAACCGGCACAAAAGAGCAGATTAAACAGGCGGCGAAACAATTCAAGGTTTATTTCAACCAGGTCAAAGATGAAACTAGCACCGCCGCTTATACCATAGACCACTCGTCGATTGTTTTTTTGATCGGGCGTCACAATAATTATCTCAAAGCGTTCACCTTTAGAGACAGCCCCCAAAGCATGTCAGAGGCACTGCGCCAAGCAATAGATGGCTAAATATCTAAATTGCTAACCGACAGAGCATTTTCTTGAATAAACTGCTTACGCGGTTCCACGACATCGCCCATGAGTTGTTCAAATAAGCCATTGCTTTCAGCAACATCCTTAATACGAACCTGCAATAAAGAACGCGCATTGCTGTCTAGTGTTGTGTTCCACAATTGGTCGGGGTTCATTTCCCCCAGCCCTTTATAGCGTTGCAGGCTGAAACCTTGGCGGCCAATTTCAAGTATCGCTTCTAGCAAAGCAGATGGTGAATTGATAATCACTGTCTTGTCTTTATGACTAAGGCTTGCCGGCCCAAGATAAACCTGTTGTAAGGTCTCTGTCATAGCATCCAATGCCCGTGCATCCGCAGAGGCAATGAGCGGCGCATCAATTTCAATATTTTCACGCACCCCCCGCAATTCGCGCCATAGCTTGAGCCCTCCATCGCCTGATGGTTCGCCATGCCAGCCCTGTTCAATATCGTCAAATAACATATCAAGCCGCTGGGCAATATAGGGGGCTGTTTGGGCGGCCAAATCTTGTTTGGACATAATTTCTGGCGTCAACGCGCCCGCTATTGCTGTTTGCTCAATAACAAAGTGAGGATAACGCGGCGGCAATGAGTCCAATAAGGTTCTGATCTGGCGTGACTGATTAACCAGATCGAGCAAATCTTGCCCACTTCGTTGCTCTCCATTATGCAAGGTTAAGATAGTTTCTGTGGTTCCGGCATCGATCAGATAGGCTTCCAGTGCGGCTTCATCTTTCAAATAGGTCTCTGAGCTGTTGCGCTTGACCTTATAGAGCGGCGGCTGGGCAATATAAAGATGCCCTTGCTCAATAATATGCGGCATGTGGCGATAAAAGAAGGTTAATAAGAGGGTTCTAATATGCGCCCCGTCCACATCCGCATCCGTCATGATGATGATTTTATGATAGCGTAATTTTTCAATATTGAAATCATCATGCCCAATCCCCGTGCCAAGTGCTGTAATAATGGTGCCAATTTCAACCGAGGAGAGCATTTTATCAAACCGCGCACGCTCAACATTAAGAATTTTCCCGCGCAGGGGCAAAACTGCTTGATTTTTACGGTTACGTCCTTGCTTGGCAGAACCGCCAGCAGAGTCACCTTCCACGATAAAAAGTTCAGCTTGTGAGGCATCACGCTCTTGGCAATCTGCCAGCTTGCCCGGCAAACTAGAAATATCCAACGCGCCTTTACGGCGCGTTAATTCACGCGCCTTACGCGCAGCTTCACGTGCCATGGCAGCTTCAGCAACTTTGCCAATAATATTTTTTGCGTCCGCCGGGTGTTCTTCAAACCAAGTATTTAGCAAATCATTAATGACACTTTCGACCGCCGGGCGCACCTCTGATGAGACCAGCTTGTCTTTAGTTTGGCTAGAAAATTTCGGGTCCGATACCTTAATCGATAAAACCGCCGTCAACCCTTCCCGACAATCATCTCCGCTCAGCGTCACTTTTTCTTTTTTGCTAATCCCGCTTTCATTCGCATAGCCATTAACTGCTCGCGTCAAAGCACCTCGGAAACCCGCCAAATGCGTGCCGCCATCGCGCTGGGGAATATTATTAGTAAAACACAAAACCGTTTCGTGATAGCTGTCATTCCACCAAAGAGCGACCTCGACGCCAATACCGTCTTTTTCAGCCGAGATAAAAATCGGTGCCTCTAGTAAATTCGTTTTATTACGGTCAAGATAATGCAAAAAAGCTTCCAACCCGCCCTCATAAACCATTTCCTTTTCCTGTACTTCAGCACCGCGATAATCGCTCAAATTAATCCGAACACCGCTGTTTAAAAATGCCAATTCGCGCAACCTGTGCTCAAGCGTGGCATAGCTGAACTCAGTCATCGTGAAGGTTCCAGTCGAAGGATGAAAAGTAATACGCGTCCCCGTCGCATCACAATCGCCTTTAACAACAAGGTCCTCAACCGCATCGCCATGCTCAAAACGCATATAGTGCTCTTTGCCATCACGGTAAATGGTCAAGTCAAGCCAATCAGACAATGCGTTCACAACCGAAACACCCACACCATGCAAGCCACCTGCGATTTTATAGCTGTTGGAGTCAAATTTACCGCCCGCATGCAATTGAGTCATAATAACCTGCGCCGCCGACATGCCCTCTTCGGCGTGAATTTGCGTTGGGATACCGCGTCCATTATCGCCAACCGTCACTGACCCGTCAGCATTTAATTGAACCGTAACCGTATCGCAATGACCCGCCAGTGCCTCATCAATTGCATTATCCACCACCTCATAAACCATATGGTGTAGACCCGTGCCATCATCTGTATCGCCAATATACATGCCCGGACGCTTGCGGACAGCCTCAAGCCCGCGCAAGACTTTGATGGAAGACGCACCATATTCTTCAGGCGCACCATCTGGTGTTGGCGGGTCATTTTGAGTATCGTCTTGAGTATCGTCTTGAGTATTGTCGGTCATTTTATCCTCAGCCGTAAAATCAATTTCATTTATCAGTCTCATTCAGCACACAAACCTCACCCTCAGTCACATGCAAATGCGTGGCGAGGGCTTGCGCGCCGTGTGTCGTTTTGGTGAATTGCTCAAATATACCCGTATCCGTTCCTGTCACCCATGCTTGCGCGCCCAAATTATGAACGACCTCAAACAAAGCGCGGCGGCGCGTTGCGTCAAGATGTGCTGTTACCTCATCCAGTAGCAAAAGCGGCACAGTCCCGGTCTGCAAAGCCAGCACCCGCGCCTGTGCCAGCACCAGACCAACAAGCAATGCTTTTTGTTCCCCCGTGGAACACTTCGCCGCGGGCATATTTTTAGTGAGATGCTGCGTGACAAGATCTGTGCGATGCGGCCCTTCTAATGTACGCCCTGCGCGGGCATCAAGCGTTCGGTTGCGGTGTAGCATTTGCTGGTAATTTTCTTCAACCTGCGCCGCCACATTCTGGCGTAACGCGGCCTCTAGCAAACCATCCAGAGCAATCTTGGCTTGGGGGAACACGCGGTGATAGGCTTGCGCCAATGCCTCGCTTAATACATCCAAAGCCTCCAGCCGCGTTTCGGCGATCGTGACGCCCGTTTTCGACATCGTATTCTCAAGCCCCTCCAACCAAGCCGCTTGGTTTTGCCAAGCACCTTCTTGTAATAAGCGATTGCGCTCGCGCATCGCCTTTTCAAAATTTGATAAAGCCTTATTGTGAAACGGCATAAGACCCATGGCAAACCTGTCCAAAAATTTACGCCGCCCTGTCGCACCATCGACAAATAATCTATCCATTGAGGGTGTCAGCCACAATTGTGGACAATAGTGGTTCAACATTTCAAAGCCTTGAACGCTCTGCCCATCGATTCGTAGTCGCCGGTTTTGTTTGTCCGTGTCAACACCAATGCCTATCTGCATAGAGCCGCCAACTGTGCTGAGTTGTGCTGCGAGGGTCCAGCCGCCTGCGCCTTCTATGCGCGCCATATCTGCTAAGGTTGCACTGCGCAAGCCGCGCCCCGTACCAAATTGAGAAACCGCTTCTAAAATATTGGTTTTCCCCATACCATTATCACCCGTTAGCACAACACCGCCTGCACCGCACGGCACGCGTATATGGGTATAGGACCTGAAATCAGTAAGTTGTAAATCAGTAATATGAGGCGCAAAGGTAATTGATGGGGCTTTGGGCGTTAAAGGCGAGCATTTTGAAGCATCAATTTTTTGCGCAAATGGTGCATCCATATTTTACACACGCATCGGCATCAGGACATAAAGCGCATCCGCATCTTTTTCATCTTTGATGATGGTGGGCGAACCACTATCGGCAAATTCAAAAATGGCATTATCGCTGTCCAACTGTCCGGTAATATCCAGCAGATATCGTGCGTTGAAGCCGATCTCAAGTGTTTCTGCCTTATAATCGACATTTAGCTCATCGGTTGCGCTTCCGCTATAGGGGTTGGACACGGTAAATGTGAGCTTATTGTTCTCAAGAGCGAGCTTGACCGCCCGCGATTTCTCATCAGCCACAGCCGACACGCGGTCCACGCTTTGACTGAACGCTTTGCTATCCACCGTCAAAAGCTTATCATTATTGCTTGGAATCACGCGGTTATAATCTGGGAATTTCCCGTCAATCAACTTAGAGGTCAGCACGATGTCTGAAAAAGCAAAATTAATTTTCGTTTCTGAGACTTGAATTGACACCTCGCCTTCGGATTCTTCTAAAAGCTTTTGAACTTCGTTGACAGTTTTGCGCGGCACGATAATGGGCGGCATCCCGTCTGCCCCCACGGGCTGAGTTGTCTGCACACGGGCGAGCCGATGACCATCTGTTGCCACAGCGCGGAGCAGGTTTTGGCCGCCTTCTTCGAGGGTATGAAGATAAATACCGTTCAAATAATAGCGTGTCTCTTCGACTGAAATGGCAAAGCGCGTTTTATCGATGAGGCGTTTCAAAGCATCGGCAGATAAAGCAAAAGCGTGCGGCATTTCATCTGCCGGCAGTTCGGGAAATTCCTCCCGCGATAAGCTCTGCAAGGTAAATGATGATTTACCCGCCAGTAGCTGCAAGTTATTGCTGGTTTCGTCTAGTGATAATTCCACTTGAGCGCCTTCGGGCAATTTGCGGACAATATCATACATCATATGTGCGGGTGCTGTAATGGTGCCAGATTGAGTGACTTCCGCCGCAACTTTTTCGCGGATTTCAATGTCCAGATCAGTTGCTGTCAAAATCAGACTGCCATTTTCTGCCGCGAGTAACACATTGGATAAAATCGGGATTGTGTTGCGCCTTTCTACGACACTTTGAACATGATGGAGGGCTTTCAAGAAAGCGCTGCGTTCGATGATTGCTTTCATTTTTTCACTTTCCGTTCTTGCTGTTACCAGCATTCCGTTCTTGCTGTTACCAGCATTCCGTTCTTGCTGTTGCCAGCATTCCGTTCTTGCTGTTACCAGCATTCGATAAATCAATATCAACAGTTTTTAGCCTGAGGCGAGCATGAATTTAAAGCTATGGTTTTAGACTTTCTTTTCAGCTTTCTCATTCACTTTCTCATTAATCTGGCAAAAAACGAATCTCTTTTAAAATATACCATCAAAGTTAGAAAAAGACACACTTTTGCTATATTTTTTACCACAATTCAGTCCACTCTATTGACCTTATAAAACCACGATTCGAAAGATTCTGCCGAGCCTAAAAGCGATTTAATTATAATGACTTAGGCTAATGACGATTGATTAGCCGCCAAAACTTCTCAGCAGTAGGTCCACGTCTTCATCAATAGAGGGGTCAAGTTCGCGTAATTCCTCAACTTTTTTAACGGCATGCATGACTGTCGTATGGTCGCGCCCGCCGAAGCGTCGCCCGATCTCAGGCAATGAACGCGTGGTCAATTGCTTAGAAATATACATGGCAATCTGGCGCGGGCGCGCAATTGTTCGCGCGCGGCGCACCGATAAGAGATCGCCCATGCGCAAATTATAATACTCAGCGACTTTGCGTTGAATCTCATCAATAGTAATGCGCCGGTCCGATGCGCGTAGCAAATCTTTTAAGACATCCCTAGTCATCTCTAGGGTAATGGTGTTGCCGTTAAAAGAGGCCGATGCCACGACGCGGTTCAACGCGCCCTCTAAAACGCGAATATTTGAGGCGACCCGTTGAGCCAAAAATTCCAACACATCCAGCGGAACAAAAATATCTTTCTTGGTCTGAGTAAGGTTTTCTGCTTTAGATTGTAAAATGCCCAATCGTAATTCATAGTCGGTCGGGTGAATATCTGCAACCAGCCCCCCGCCCAAACGCGAGCGGATGCGGTCTTCAATGCCCTCAAGGTCAGAAGGCGAACGGTCAGCAGAAATAATCACCTGATGATTCTTGTCGATTAAGGCGTTGAACGTATGAAAAAACTCTTCTTGAGTAGATTCTTTGCCCGCAATAAACTGAATGTCATCAACCATCAACACATCAACTTCACGAAATTGTTGTTTGAACGCCATTGTATCCTTGAAACGCAAGGCGCGAACAAACTGATACATAAATTTCTCAGCAGAAATATAAAGCACGCGGCGTTCAGGGTTACGTCGCCTGATTTCCCAGGCCATGGAATGCATTAAATGAGTCTTTCCAAGCCCCACCCCTCCATAAAGGAAAAGTGGGTTAAAGGCCGCCTCTTGTGCTTCGGTAATACGCCTCGCGGCGGCATGGGCCAGCTCATTGGATTTGCCGACAATAAAATTATCAAACGTAAAACGAGCATCTAATGACGCCCCCACATCGTTTAGGTTATTTTGGGAGGCCCCTGCGGCTCCCGAAGAATTCGCAATAATGCCGCTATCACCTTGCAACCTTAGAGGGGTTACTTCTTGGATACGCGCTGCAGGTAGTTGGGGTTTTGTTGGTGCGCCCACCAGAATTTCAACCGTCCGAATATTATCATTTTCGTTTTTCCAGTAAGTCTCAATGCGCGCCAAATAATGCTGTTCAATCCATGAACAAACAAAACGGGTTGGCACTTCAAGGGTTACTTTGTTTTGAGAATGTGCACTCACCGTCAAATTTCTGAACCAGCTATTAAATGTCGCCTCGCCAAGCTCAGCGCGAAGCCTTGAGCGAACGTGGCGCCATTGCTTGCTGATTTCACTTGTTGCCATGTCTGACGCCATGTCTGACGCCATGTCTGACGCCATGTCTGACGCCATGTCTGACGCCATGTCTGACGCCATGCCTGACGTCATGTCGCCCGTCATGTCGCCCGTCATACCAGTTTTCATGTCGGTTTCTGAGGGCTTTACATTGTCTTGGTTGATGTCTTGGTTGGTGTCTTGGTTGGTCATCTATTCAATCTATCCTCTCGCCTCTCGCCTTTAGCCTTTAGCCTTTAGCCTTTAGCCTCTCGCCTATCGCCTATCGCCTATCGCCTATCGCCTATTGGCTTAATATTTTTTAATTGCCCCTACACATTACAAAAAAGAGTTACAAAAAAGAGTTGTAAAAAACTGATTTTATCCCTGTCGCCAAGGTAACCCAGCTGATTTCCACCCATTCACCGCCCCGCGCTGGCGATTATTATTGTGCTCGCCTTCAAAGCCACCATCAATATTATAGGTATTTTCATACCCTATCTGTTTAGCCATGATTGCGGCATTACGCGAGCGCATGCCTGACCTACAAAGAAAAAATAATGGTGCTTGTTTAGCCGCCATAGATTTTTTCAGACTCTGCGCAAAGTTTTTATTAAATTCCATCTCTGGATAATGCTGAAGCTCAATCGTAATAAGCTCTTTGCCAAGCGAGGTCAGCTCTGGTGTGCCAACAAAAACCCACTCCGCTTGGGTGCGCACATCGACAAGTGCGGCGTTTGAAATATTTTGTAAAGATTCCCACGCCGTTAGCGGCGTCACATCCCCGCTATAACCTTGCCCGCTATAACCTTGCCCGCTATAACCTTGCCCGCTATAACCTTGATTAGATTGACTGATAATCTGAATTTTCTTGGACTGTAAACTAGCTTGAGACACAGCACTTTGATTAACAGATGTCATTTTTTAAACCCCAGTTCAAATAGCAACACCAATTTGAGTTGCAATAAATCTAACCCTTGAGCCGCAAAAGCCTATCGTGCGAAACCAACTATCATCACCAAGATGGTGGCACGCTCATGCCTTAATCAAGTGAAAGGTAGCTCACTTGTAAAAAGCACTCTTATCTCAAGGTATTGAAGCGTAATTGAAACAGATGAAATGCTTTTTAGAAGAATGACTTAACTTAAAATTCAGTACCTAAAATACAAATTATTTGGAAGAAATTTGCGCGTGTTGACCCATTTTTGAGAACACTCATAAATTTTATAACCAATTGATTTTTAACTGATTTTTAAGAGTCTCCTTCACAAAATGATTCGTCTCAAGTGTTTTTTTTACACCGCAAGTTTAGCTACATTAGCGAGTGAACTGTTTGGACGCAATGGGAACAAAACAGAATTTTCACTTTTTTTTAATTTTTTTTGAGTCTGTTAGCTTTTTCTCACAGAATCAGCGAAATAAGCAACCCGCACTTGCAAATAAGATACGGTTTTTTGTATTTTGCCTTTATAGAACGGCATTATTTTGCTGTGTTCATCTGTTAGGCGATAGAATTTACGCGTTTTGTCAGGCGAGATATTTTTCGAGCGGCGGTGCGCTTATGTAAGATGCCTTTTTGCGCACTGCGGACGATTTTCGGTTCCGCTTGGCGTAAAGTTGCAATGGCTTGGGTTTTATCTCCAGCGGCGATTGCCTCTTCTACTTTGCGTATGTGGGTTCGCATATTGGTGCGCCGCGCTTTGTTAGCGGTTGTTCGGCGCTCAATTTTACGAATCATTTTTTTAGCTGACTTCGTATTCGCCATAATCTGTTTCCTTTGATCTCGGTTTTCTTTGGTCTCGGTTTTTTGGGCCAATGCCCTTATTGGCGCGGTTATAAGCGCAATCACGGATTTCGTCAATATCTGAAATAATGACGGATAAGGATAAAGCAAACCCTGACTTCATGCTTCAGGGCGTAGTTTGAAAAACACGACCCCGCCTTCAACACGAATAATCAGGACTTCTCCGGCGCGTTGAAATTTAAGCTCATTTGGTTTTACCCATCCCTTGCTAGAAGGCGCCCAGCCAAGATTAGGCAAAACAGTGCGGTAAAATGTCAAGATTTCCTCAGTAGCGCGAGCTGATAAAGCTTCGGTGGCAATGATGCGTCCCTCGGCTTTATCAAAAATCAGCGTATCATCAACATTCTCTTGCAAGCCGGGGGCGAGCGGAATTTCAGGAATAGCGGTCAAAAAAGTAGCCTGAGAGACCACACTCACAAAGCCGCAGATAAGCCCCACAAGATACGGGCTGAGTTTACTTAAAATACGCTTCATTGCTCTCGTTAATCTCCGCTTAATTTTGACACTTTGGGCAGAAAAAAGAAGACCGCCCCGACTGAATAATACGCTTTATTTTAGCCTTGCAGTGCTGGTCTGAACAAGCTTTGCCTTCGCGGTCATAGACCTGAAATGCGTGCTGGAAATACCCCGCCCGCCCCTCAGCGCCAGCAAAGTCGCGCAAGCTCGAGCCGCCCGCAGCAATGGCTTCTTGCAACACATCGCGGATATGAGGCACAAGCTTCATAAGGCGTTTGGGCCCAAGGTTTTTAGCTTTGCGGCGCGGCGAGATACCGGCACGATACAAGGCTTCACAAACATAAATATTGCCCAAGCCAGAAACAACACTCTGGTCAAGTAAGGCATTTTTTATCGGTGTGTTGCGCGCGCAAAGCACAGAATAAAGCTCCTCCCACCCCCAACTATTAGATAAGGGCTCTGGCCCCAAATGCACAAAATGCTTATTCTCCCAGAGCGTTGGCGCAGATAAAAGATCCATATATCCAAACCGGCGTGGGTCTGTATAAAGAAGCTCTAAATTATTCTCAAAACGCACCAAAACATGTGCATGCTTGCCCGCACTCGCTGGTTGCCCCGCTTCAACTTGATAACGCCCTGTCATGCCAAGATGCGTCATCCAAACAAGATCATTATCCAGATGTTTTAGAATAAATTTGGCGCGGCGGGTGATTTTATCCACCCGCGCCCCTTGTATTTTTTCGGCGAAACCTTGCGGAAACGCAAATCGCAAATTCTTACGGCGTAAATCCACAAGCACAATCTTGCGCCCCTCAACATAAGGTTGAAGCCCTCGACAAACAGTTTCGACTTCGGGTAATTCAGGCATACTTATATATACGCTATTTTATTATGCTAAACACCTAAACAATATAGTTAAGCAATATAATTTAGGGTGGTGGATTAACATAAGCAAAATGCCTTGCGACAATATCTAGCCGAATGTACATCTATCCGCTATGGTGTAGCCGAATAAAACATTAAGTTAAGATGATGAAAAAACCGCAAAAAACGACTTCCTTTGGATTTCAAGATGTTCCAGTTGAGGATAAGCAAGGGCTGGTACGAGACGTTTTTGACATGATTGCAGATAAATATGATGTCATGAATGATTTGATGTCGGCTGGTTTGCACCGTGTTTGGAAAGCACATACAGTGTCGGCACTTTGTTTGCCATGTACTGATAAGCCTTATCGTTTGCTTGATGTTGCGGGCGGCACGGGCGATATTGCCTTTTGCGCCGCAGCCCAAGCGGGGCGTGGTTTTGAGGCTCAGTGCCTTGATATTAATGAAGCAATGCTTCGCGTGGGACAGCTTCGAGCAGAAAAAAAAGGGCTTGCACAAAAAATTGACTTCATTACAGGCAATGCAGAAAGCTTGCCTTTTCCAGATAATCATTTTGACGGTTATACGATTGCCTTTGGTATGCGCAATGTGACCCATATGGACAAGGCATTATCAGAAGCGTTTCGCGTGTTGAAACCGGGCGGGCGGTTTTTATGCCTTGAATTCAGTCACGTCAATATAGCTGGTCTTGATAGGCTTTATGATAAATGGTCATTTTATATCATTCCGCGTATTGGTAAATTAATTGCGGGTGATGATGCGCCTTACACTTATTTGGTAGAGAGCATTCGCCAATTTCCTGGTGCCGATGATTTTGCTGAAAAAATCCGCCAAGCTAATTTCTCACGCCCCCGCTTTGAACACTTAAGCGGTGGTATCGCGGCGCTCCATAGCGGCTGGAAAGTATAAGCCCGAATGATGCGCTATCTTAAATTATTTAGCTTTATTAGACTTCTTCTGGCTCAAGAGAGTCTGTTGCCGCCCGATTTTAAAACCCACGCGCCCCGACTGGTTCGCTTAGGGCGATTTTTCATAACTATTGGTGTTCCCAATTTTGACACCCAAAACCGCAAGCAACGCAGGACAGCCATGTCCAAACGCTTACAAGCCCTTGGTCCAAGCTATATTAAACTTGGTCAATCTCTTGCCACGCGACCCGATATTATCGGCATTGAGCTATCGCAAGATCTGCATTATCTGCAAGACCAATTGCCGCCTTTTGATGACCAAAAAGTCGATGCCTTATTAAAAGACCAGCTGGATGTCCCCAAAGATGAATTATTTGCCAGTTTCGGACCCGCAATTGCCGCCGCCTCGGTGGCACAAGTTCATAAGGCACGTTTAAAGGACGGCACACAAGTTGCGGTAAAATTGCTCCGTCCTGGGATTGAAAAGAAATTAGCGGCTGAATTGCGTAGTTTCTTTTTTATAGCGCGATTGGCTGAAAAATTTATTCCCGTTGCGCGGCGAATTAAACCTGTTGCGAGCGTCCAGACTTTGGCCGACAGTGTCGCATTGGAGCTGGATTTTCGGCTTGAAGCCGCCGCTTTATCGCAGATGGGCGACAATATCAAAAATGATGAGCACTTTAGCGTGCCAGAGGTCATTTGGGCGGGCACGGGGCGGCGTATATTGACCATGAAATGGATCGATGGGATAAGGCTATCTGACATTGATGGATTGAAAAAAGCAGGACATAATCTGCCCGAGCTTAGTGTGCGCTTGTTACAATCTTTTTTAACCCATGCCATTCGAGATGGGTTCTTTCACGGTGATATGCATCAAGGTAATCTGATGGCCGATGCGAAGGGTAATCTGATTGGCATTGACCTTGGCATTATGGGGCGGCTGGACGCAGATAGTCGGCGATTTTTGGCCGAGATTCTTTATGGCTTCATCACCCGCGATTACAACAGAATTGCCGAAGTGCATTTTGAAGCGGGCTATGTCAAAAACACCCAAAACATGAACGCCTTTGCCCAGGCCTTGCGCTCCATTGGCGAGCCGATAAGCGGGCAAGCAGCCAATACCATATCCATGGCGCGTTTGCTCACCCAGTTATTTGAGATCACAGACAAGTTCGACATGGAAACACAGCCGCAATTATTATTGTTGCAAAAAACCATGATTGTTGCAGAAGGCGTTGCGCGTTCACTGGATCCAAAGTTAAATATTTGGACCATTTGTGAACCGATTATCAGTACATGGCTAAAAACCGAATTTGGGCCCGAAGCAATATTGAAAGATACGACTGGCGGATTGAGAAATATAGCTAAGCAATTATCCAAACTCCCTCAGATGCTCACGCTGGTAGAAAATAATATGCGCGCGCTGAACAGCATTTTAACCAAAGAAGGGTTGCGACTACATCCTGATATGATGGCTAATCAAAAAAGCCAAAAAACGCTATGGTTAGCTCTTGGTATAACCGCAGGCGTCGCTGTGGCGGCACTTATTTTTTAATTTGTACTACAAAAAATAATTGTAAATTAAATTTGCTATCATGCTATATCAGCATTATCGGTTTTTTTAAAGGCAACCAGAATGCTCGATATCTTAACAGGCAAACGCGTTTTACTGATTATTGGCGGCGGCATTGCCGCTTACAAAACGCCAGAGCTCGTGCGCCAGCTTAAAGCTACAGGCGCACAGGTTCGGTGTGTGTTGACCTCTGGCGGGGCGCAATTTGTGACACCTCTCACATTGGGCAGCGTGTCGGGGGAAAAAGTATATGACAGTCTATTTGATTTAACCGATGAGATCGAGATGGGTCATATCCAACTCTCGCGCGCCGCCGATATGATTGTTGTGGCACCTGCTACGGCAGATTTGATGGCAAAAATGGCGCAAGGTCTGGCTAATGATCTTGCCAGCACGGCACTTTTAGCGACGGATAAACCGGTCATGATTGCGCCGGCTATGAATGTGCGTATGTGGCTACATCCAGCGACACAACGTAATCTGCAAATTCTCCAGCAAGACGGGATTAAGATTATCGGGCCAGATACGGGTGACATGGCATGTGGCGAAACAGGCTTGGGGCGGATGTCCGAGCCCCAAACCATAGTGGATGCCATAGTGGGTGCCATTATAGCCAAATTAGGCAATGAGGCACGCCCCCTTGAAGGCAAAAGTGCTCTTATCACTGCCGGGCCAACCCATGAACCGATTGATCCTGTGCGTTATATTGCTAATCGCTCTTCGGGCAAACAAGGATATGCGATTGCCAAAGCCGTTGCAGAGCTTGGTGCGCGTACGGTTCTTGTTTCGGGGCCGACGGCACTCGCACCGCCTGTAAATGTAAAGCTTGAACAAGTCGAAACAGCCCAAGAAATGATGGCCGCTTGCGAAGATAATTTACCCTGCACCATTGCTATTTTATCTGCAGCGGTTGGTGATTGGCGGTGCGAGAAACGCCCCTCAACCAAAATCAAGAAGCAGGCTGACAACACCCCGCCTGCTCTTGAATTGATTGAAAATCCGGATATTCTCAAACATCTTTCAAACCACGCACATCGCCCCGATCTACTTGTAGGCTTTGCCGCCGAGACAAATAATGTGATTGAAAATGCCCGCGAAAAGCTAGAGCGTAAAGGATGTGATTGGATTATCGCTAATGATGTTTCACCTGAAAATGGCGTCATGGGCGGCACAGAAAACACGGTGCATATCATCAACAACCAAACCCATGAAGCATGGGGGAAAATGAGCAAAGAAGATGTCGCCCATAAGCTGGCATCTAAAATTGCGAGGCATTTTATAGCATAATCCAGTTCGGTCAAAATAGGAGCGCAGATGGGACATAGCCCAATTCAACAAATAGAAATTGCCGTCACTCAATTGCCGCATGGCGCAGATTTAGAACTCCCCTTTTATGCCAGCGAGGAAGCTGCTGGTATGGATTTACTGGCAGCCATTGACATCGGCACACCCGTTCAACTGGCGCCGGGCGCGATAGCGATGATTGCCACTGGATTGACTATGGCTCTGCCGTCTGGATATGAGGCACAAGTGCGCCCGCGTTCCGGACTGGCCGCCAAGCATGGCGTGACTATACTCAATAGCCCCGGCACAATTGATAGTGATTATCGCGGTGAAGTGAAAGTTATTTTAATTAATCACGGTTCTGAAGGTTTTACCATTAAGCGGGGTGAACGCATCGCCCAAATGATCATTGCACCTATTGCGCAAACTATATGGAAGAAAGTTGATAATTTATCTGATACGAAACGCGGGTCAGGGGGTTTTGGTTCAACTGGAACGCAATAAAATCATGCTATCATTATCCCGCAAACAAGTACTCGCTTTGGAAGCTGTTATGGATGTGGCTTTATATGCCAGACCAGATCCTGTTCAGGCGCGTGACATCACGGCACGCCAGAGCGTCCCGCAACGTTATCTTGAACAAATAATGCAAGCACTTGTACGCGCCAATATTTTGCGCGGGGTACGCGGGCCCAAAGGCGGCTATAGGTTAGCGCGTGAAAGGCGGCGCATTTCGGTTGGCGAGATTGTGCGCGTGATTGCCGCGCTTGAAAATAAGTGCCCAGCAATACAAGCAGAAAAAAGTCTGAGCGGTGCTGGATTGACAAATACTCTTTGCCTTAATTTGCAAAATGAGCTCATGGAGAGCCTCGACCAAACATCTATTGCACAAATTTGTGAGAATGTTCATAGTGATATAACAGAATCTACCGTTAATGCGGATTTCCATATATAATTTCAACCTGCGCAAGAAAGAAATTTATCAGTATGATTGGACGGGGCAAAATTTATGACGACATCACTCAAACCATAGGTAATACGCCTTTGGTGCGCTTACAGCGTTTGTCAAAAGAGGCGGGGGTAGAGGCTGATATTCTTCTAAAGCTTGAATTTTTTAACCCTATGTCTAGCGTTAAGGATCGCATTGGTGTTGCGATGATTGAGGCGCTTGAAAAGCAGGGTTTGCTGAATGATAAATCTGTCATTGTCGAGCCGACCTCTGGCAATACAGGTATTGCGCTAGCGTTTGCGGCGGCGGCGAAGGGTTATCGTTTGGTTTTATGCATGCCCGAAAGCATGTCATTGGAGCGGCGCAAAATGCTGTCTTTGCTTGGTGCTGGTCTGGAACTAACGCCAGCAGAAAAAGGCATGAAAGGCGCGATTGCGCGAGCCGAAGAACTGCTTGCCAGTCTGGATAATGCCATCATGCCCCAGCAATTTGACAATCCCGCTAACCCACAAATTCACAGAGAAACAACCGCCGAAGAAATTTGGATTGATACAGCCGGTAGCGTTGATGCGGTTATTTCTGGAATTGGCACGGCGGGCACATTTACGGGCGTTGGCAGTGTGCTTAAAAAATACAAGCCCGAAGTGAAAATGATTGCCGTAGAACCCGAAGATAGTTCTGTTTTGTCTGGTGGCTCTGCTGGCGCGCATAAGATTCAAGGCATTGGTGCGGGGTTCAAGCCCGGTAATCTTGAAGAAGATTTGATTGACGAGATTGTGACCATTGGCAATGAAACGGCTTTTTCCACGGCACGCGCCGCGGCAAAAATGGAAGGCATTGCAGGGGGTATATCTTCTGGTGCGGCGATTGCTGCTGCACTCGAAGTTGGGGGGCGCAAAGAAATGAAAGGCAAAGTAATTGTGGTCATTATTCCAAGTTTTGCAGAACGCTATCTTTCTACGGCTTTATTTGAGAACCTTTAATTCGTATGCCGCTTACCGATAACCAGCTTGAACGTTATGCGCGTCATATCGTCTTGAAAGAAATCGGCGGTGCGGGTCAACAAAAGCTGCTTAGCGCGAAAGTCCTTGTTATCGGTGCAGGCGGGCTAGGCTCACCCTTGTTAAGTTATTTAGCGGCGGCCGGTGTTGGAACAATCGGCATTGTTGATGATGCTATTGTCAGCCTTTCTAATCTACAACGCCAAACTCTTTATACAATGGATGATATCGGCCAAAGCAAAACCCAAAGGGCGGCAAAACATTTATCTGCTCTTAATCCAGATTGCAACATCATTGAACATAAGACACGCTTAAAGGGTGACAATGCTATGAGCTTGATTGAGGCTTATGATGTGATTGGCGATGGATGCGATAATTTTGAGACGCGCTTTTTGGTTAATGATGCGAGTTATTTTGCAAAAAAGCCTTTAATATCTGCTGCGGTCGGGCAGTTTGAGGGACAATTAAGCTGTTTCAAACCTTATGAAAAAACGGCGAATGGGACACCCAATCCATGTTATCGAAGTCTTGTGCCGGCGACACCTGATGAGGTGGGCGATATGAGTTGCGCACAAATCGGTATTCTGGGGGCTCTTACGGGCGTCATGGGGAGTCTGCAAGCTATTGAAATCATCAAAGAAATCACGGGCGCAGGCGATACGCTGGTCGGGCGATTGTTGATTTACAATGCGCTAAGGGCGCACAGCAGAATTATAGGCTTACCTTGGGACCCAGCAAATCCGTTAAACGGGACTCATCCGCAGTTTGATGATTTAAGCCACCATTGCGTTTAAAAATTTTATCCTTGGCTCATCCATGTAGCGCATGGCTTGGCAAGACACGGTCGGGCGGGCGGTGACTATCAGCAAATGTACGAATATTAATCAATACTTTTTCGCCCATTTCAGCCCGCCCCTCTATGGTTGCAGAACTCATATGCGGCAATAAAATAACATTCTCAAACTGCAATAGACGCGGATTAACAGCAGGTTCACGCTCAAACACATCCAAAGCAGCCCCCGATAAACGCCCTTGCGCCAAAGCATCTGCAAGCGCGTTTTCATCCACGACTTTACCCCGACTTGTATTTATCAAATAACTATCCGTAGCCATTAACTTTAACCGCTCTTCATTGATAAGATGCGTGGTCTCATCTGTATGCGGGCAATTAAGAGAAACAAAATCTATTGCCGGCAACATCATCTCAAGCTTATCCCAATAAGTGGCTTTCAGCTCGGTTTCAATCGCTTCATGCAAACGATTGCGGTTATGGTAATGCACCTCAAGCCCAAACACACGCGCCCGCCGCGCCACGGCCTGACCAATCCGCCCCATGCCAATAATACCCAGTTTTTTACCCGCCAATCGCCGCCCAAGCATCCAATTAGGTGACCAGCCCGAAAAACTACCCGGCACCCGCATCACCCGGTCGCCTTCGACCATACGGCGCGGCAACGCCAAAAGTAACGCCATCACCATATCGGCCGTATCCTCGGTAAGAACACTCGGCGTATTGGTCACAGTGATACCCTTATCATGCGCCATATCCACATCAATATTATCCACGCCATTACCGAAATTAGCGATAAGCTGCAAACTTGAACCAGCCTGAACAATCATCTCGGCATCAATTTTATCCGTTACAGTCGGCACCAGCACATCTGCATCCTGCATCAAATCAATAATTTCGCGGCGCGTATAAGAACGATCATCACGGTTCAATGTAACATGAAATAATTCCTTCATGCGCGTTTCTACCGCGTGTGGCAGTTTGCGCAACACCACAACTTTCAAAGAAAGCCCCGCCGTTTTTTCATCTACTTCAGACATTGTATTTCCGTTCTGCTCGTTTTTCCTATACATAGCACCTCCTGCAAAAATGAAAAAGCCACAAAACCAACCACAAACTAATTGACCCGAAACGAACCTTGATTATCAATAGAGCATGGAACGTATGACCTTTTGGTGGTTAAGTGGATTAGGTGGCGCTATCGGTCTCTTAATATTATGGCTTGTCATATTATGGTTTGGGCTGTTTTCCATTTCTTATATTTCTCTTGCCGATAATGATACGCATAGTTTGGAGGCTAGTGGTCATCCTTTGCCGCGTTTTGTGAGTTTGAGATCAAATAAAGTAAATGTACGGCGTGGTCCCGGGACTGAATATCCTATAGTTTGGCAATTTCAGCGTCGTGGTTTGCCCCTTGAAATTATTGCTGAATATAAACTTTGGCGTCATATACGTGATTATGAGGGCGCGCAGGGCTGGATTCATGCCAGTCTTTTGCGCGGACAACGTGCGGTCATTCTTAAAGTGACACCCAAAATACAGCCCTTGCGGAGCGCGCCCAATAAGGATGCGCGGATGTTGGCTTTATTGCAAGCAGGCGTTATTGCAGAACTTGAGGGCTGTAACCAAGATTGGTGTGAGATTAATCTTGACCATCACGATGGCTGGTTACCACGAGACGTGCTTTGGGGTCTTTATCCGTTTGAATTTAACAAAGATTAATTAGACAAAGTCTGCGTTTAAGGAAGCACGGCTTTCTGGCGTCAACACTGTCATGTGAGCGTAATTTTCATGGTCAATACCAAGAATTATTTTAATTCCTTCTTCTTTAAAGGCGCCAATGCCAGCATGACTGATTGGAAAATGCAAAAAATGAACGGATGAGGTTTTGCCATCACTTGCGGTGCGTTCTACTTCTTGTTCTGGCTTTGCGTAAAATTTCTCACCTTTTATTTCCAAATAGCTCGTCAATTCGACATTCGTTAGAGTGCGTAAAATATCGCCTCTACGCTTTTCATCCTCAATCTCGAACATTAATGTTGCTGTTAATTCGTGACCTTGTGGAATCAATGGATTATAAGCTTCCAGCTCGTCAATAAGCTGCGCCGCACCGCCCTTTTCGATATAGAGCATCTCTTGAACTTGTGCGAGCATGGTATCGTAATTTTCAAAATAAAAAGTCGCAAAGGGTCCAATTTCTATACGTCGTGGGCGTTTAACATCCAGTATTTGCTGGCGCATAATGCTACGGATTTCAGTATATTTCTCAAGTGGTAAAATATCGGTAGCGGTAATAACTCTTTCAATTGCGGGCATAATTTATTTCCTTTTTTTCAAACCTTCAAGCCAGCTTAAAGACCATAGGCACGGGCAAAAAGCTCAACGGGGTGGGCAGCTTCTGGAAGCGGCGCATCACTATCTAATGCTTCAACGCCTTGCACCAAATGTTTAGCCGCCAGCGGACATTCAGAGACAACGGTTTTTGTGTTGGCTTTTAGAACTTTACGGGCGGCGGACTTGCCAACCTTAATGGCCAGATGATGGGTTTCTTTCAAAACACCAAATGTTCCGCCATGCCCAGAGCATCTTTCGATCACATCAATTTGTGCATCAGGGATGAGGCGTAACAAATCGGCCGCCTTTGCGCCCATATTTTGAGCCCGCGCATGGCAGGCAAGATGAACACTCACCCCGCCATCAAGCGGTTGTAGCCCCGCCAATAGCCCTTCATTATTGGCAATATCGATAATATATTCGGTAATATCGCGGGTTGCGGCAGATAAGGCTTTAACATTTTCATCATCTGGCAAAATCAATGGCCACTCAAATTTAAACATCAACCCACAAGACGCCGTGAGCGTGATAATATCCTTACCAGCCTCAATGAGGGGGCGGAAATTTGCCGCCAATTTTTTCGCCTGTTCGGCAACTTTTTCAATATTGCCTTGTTCCAAAAACGGCATCCCGCAACAGCCCGGATAATCTGCACTCACATCGACACCTAAATGACTTAGCACTTTAGCGGCGGCCTCGCCGACATTGGGCGTGTTATAATTTACCGCGCAAGTCGCAAATAAAACAGCTTGGCGGCCTCTTGCGGGCCCGTTCTCATTCGGTGCTAAAGCACCGCTAGCAAACCCTTCAGTCGCGCGTTTCATAAAAGTTTTGCCAACAAATTTCGGAAGTTCAGCTTTTTTATCAATACCCATGGTCATTTCCATAAGCGGGCGTGTCAGCTTGTTATTTTTATGCGCCCCCCAATTAGCCAATGGCGCAATTGGTGCCATCATCTTACCGTTACGGTCCATTTGCGCAAGCTGGTTCTGGACAAAAGCGGGCTTGCCCTTTTCCTTTAGCTCCACGGCACGGTAGCGGAGCATTAAATGTGGAAAATCAAGATTAAATTCATGGGGTGGCACATAGGGACATTTCGTCATAAAACACATATCACATAATGTGCAGGCCTCGATAATAGGCGCAAAATCCTTGCTATCGACACTGTCAAGCTCCCCGCTTTTTGATGCGTCAATCAGGTCAAATAATCTTGGGAAACTATCGCACAGATTAAAACAGCGCCGACACCCATGACAAACATCCATCTGGCGTCGCGCTTCGGCGTCCAGAGCGTCACGATTGTAAAACGCTTCGCTTTGCCAATCCAGTATGTGGCGGATAGGCGTGCCAAGACTACCTTCTTGCATAACATCCCCTAAATGATAAAGGCGACCAGCTCCGAACAATCAGGGCGACAAGCCCCAAACGATAAGCGGCGACACCTTCTTGCCCCTTGCCCCTTGCTCTTTGCTCTTTGCTCTTTGCCCTTTGCCCTTTGCCTTTGCCCTTGCCCTTGCCCCTTACCGCTTGCTTCTTGTGGTCGCCTCGAACAGTTTTACTCCATAGAGTCCAAAGCTTTTTGAAACCGCCCGGCATGTGACTTTTCAGCCTTTGCCAGTGTTTCAAACCAGTCAGCAATTTCGTCAAAACCTTCATCGCGTGCGGTGCGTGCCATGCCCGGATACATATCCGTATATTCATGGGTTTCGCCTACAATAGAGGCTTTCAGATTTTCTTCTGTTGAGCCAATGGGTTCACCCGTTGCTGGGTCGCCGATTTCTTCAAGAAACTCCAAATGGCCATGTGCATGACCTGTTTCACCTTCTGCAGTGCTGCGAAAAACGGTTGCGATATCATTAAGGCCCTCAATATCCGCTTTTTGAGCAAAATAGAGATAACGGCGATTAGCCTGACTTTCACCAGAAAAAGCCGCTTTTAGGTTTTCAAGAGTTTTTGATGTTGCGAGTGACATGTCAATCTCCTCAGTCAAATTGGCTGGGCGTCTTACCCAGACATACTCCCTATGAGCATGTTGGAAGTCATGTTAGCGTGGTAAAAGCGGTGTGTCAATAGTTTAGAATTATTCTAAATACAAATTAAGAAGAAGCGGCAAACTCGTAGCATGGAGGTGAAAAAGTGCTTATTTTTCAGTGCTATTTTCAGTTTTGCGGAGACGGATAATCACCTCCACGCCTGATATATCTAATCCATCGGGAATATTTGGCAAATCGGTTACGGAAATTTTTCCGACTGGAATATCAATCAGGTGATTCTCGCCGCCAATGAAAAAATGGTGATGGGGTGTCGTATTAGTATCGAAATAACTGCGTGTCGAGTCAACCACCACCTGACGAAGTAATCCAGCTTCAGTGAATTGGTGTAGACTGTTGTAAATGGTCGCAAGAGATATTTTATGACGCGAACGCGTTACCTCCTCATGCAGACTCTCGGCTGTCAAATGACGGTTTTCGCCAGTGAACAAAAGGCGCAACAAATCGAGCCGTTGCCTTGTCGCACGCAAGCCGACAGCGCGTAACTTTTCGCTCAATCTTGTATCTGTCATTTCACCTGCATCTGTCATTTCACCTGCATCTGTCATTTCACCTGCATCTGCGATTTCACCTGCATCTATCATTTCAGGGACAAGGCTCATCACTCATTATCCTAATTTGCCGAACTTGCTATTTATAATTAGTCTAAATTATAGTTTTAAAAAACTCAAATGTTTTTATGCCCTCCCCCTAAACAAACTTTATGTAATCTTAAGTTTGTGCTACTCAGTAGGTTCACCTGTTCCTTTAAGGAGAAAAAATGCCTCGGCAAAGTCGTTATTCATACGAAGATCTGATGCTCTGCACACGTGGTGAATTATTTGGGTCTGGCAATGCTCAATTACCTAGCCCTCCGATGTTGATGCTCGATCGCGTTACAAACATCACGTCTGATGGCGGTGCCTATAATAAGGGGCAGCTTATTGCTGAGCTAGATATTCGCCCTGATTTATGGTTTTTTGCCTGTCACTTTGAAGGCGACCCTGTGATGCCGGGTTGTTTGGGACTAGATGCTATGTGGCAATTGCTTGGTTTTTTCCAAGGTTGGCTTGGTCATGCTGGTAAGGGTCGCGCGGTTGGCTCTGGCGGCGTGAAGTTCAGCGGGCAAATTGAACCGACTGCCAAGCTTGTCACTTATACTCTTGACGTGAAGCGTATCATTGCGCGCAAGCTTGTCATGGGGATTGCGGACGGCACCGTTAATGTGGACGGTGAAGATATTTATCGAGCAGAAGATTTACGAGTTGGTTTATTCAATACCAGTACAAATACCGATACGGGGGAAGAAGAATAATGCGCCGCATTGCCATAACAGGATTAGGAATTGTCTCGAGCATTGGCAATAATGCTGAAGAAGTCACGGCTCATTTACGCGCTGGGACCTCTGGTATCACGGCGGCGCCGGCTCATATTGAGATGGGTTTTCGCTCACAAGTTTACGGGCGTCCAAGCTTGGACGTCACCGAGGCGGTTGAAAAACGCGTGCGCCGTTTCATGGGTGAAGGTGCGGCATGGAATTATGTTGCGATGGAGCAGGCGATTGCTGATGCTGGGTTAGAAGAAACGGATATTATTAATCCTCGGACTGGGATTATTATGGGTTCCGGGGGACCGAGTGCGCGCACGCTTATTGAAGCGGCAGATATCACGCGCAAATCCAGTCCTAAACGGGTTGGTCCTTTTGCTGTCCCTAAGGCTATGTCTTCGACTAATTCGGCGACGCTTGCTACGCCCTTTGGGATTAAGGGGGTGAATTATTCTATTTCATCGGCTTGTGCGACTTCTACGCATTGTATTGGCAATGCGTCCGAGATGATTCAATGGGGCAAGCAAGACGTCATGTTTGCGGGGGGGGGTGAAGAGTTAGACTGGTCTCTCTCTGTATTATTTGATGCTATGGGTGCGATGTCATCTAAATATAATGCCACGCCCTCTTGTGCGAGTCGCGCTTATGACAAAAACCGCGATGGGTTTGTGATTGCGGGGGGGGGCGGCGTTCTGGTGTTGGAAGAAATGGAACGTGCGCAAAAGCGCGGTGCCAAGATTTATGCCGAGATTACGGGCTATGGTGCGACCTCAGACGGATACGATATGGTGCAACCTTCTGGCGAGGGTGCGGTGCGGTGCATGCAAATGGCGATGCAAGACCTTGATTGCGCGATTGATTATGTTAACCCCCATGCCACGTCCACCCCGATTGGGGACATAAAAGAGATAGAAGCTATGCGCGAAGTTTTCGGTAGCGCGATGCCGCGTTTGTCGGCGACGAAGTCTTTGACGGGTCATTCGCTGGGTGCGGCGGGTGTCCATGAGGCGATTTATTCTTTGCTGATGATGCAGGGTGACTTCATTGCGCCGTCGGCGCATATTGAGGAGCTTGACCCTGATTTTACGGGTCTGCCGATTATCCGCGAAACGGTTGAGAATGCTGGATTAAATTGCGTTTTGTCGAACAGCTTTGGGTTTGGCGGCACGAATGGCACTTTGGTGATGAAGCGGGTTTAGTTTTTGCGCCTTACGCCTTGCGCCTCTCGCCTAGTGTGGGAGGCTTTTGCTTATGCCTTGATGAATGGGGAAGTGCTTGCCCTCAACCATAGTCGCGCTAACGCCGATTTGCTTGATTTTATCAGGCGCGACACGAAGCGGATTAGCCTCAAGAAGCGTAAAATTCGCTAACTTGCCAACCGCAATAGAGCCGTAATCATTTTCAAGCCCCATCATATAAGCCGCCCCCAACGTAACAGCATGCAAGGCTTGCGCGGCACTAAGACGCTGGCGACGCCCTATAATATTGCCCGCAAAATTCACGCGAGTAACCGCCTGATGCATCAAAAAGAGCGGCGCAGCAGGTGCCATCGGCATATCAGAATGTAACGCCACAGGTACACCTGCACGGCTGACATCTCCAAGGCGCACCATGTTGCGCGTGCGGGCGACGCCAACCCCTTTTCGTGCATAAAGGTCTGACAATGCCGTCACATAATAAGGATTAGCACTCACCAACGCGCCCAATTTTTTAATCCGCGCGACTTGGTCGGCCGCCGCATAGCCAAAATGGACAATCACCGTGCGATGGTCAGAACGCGGGTTACGTGCCATATTTTCTGCCAGCGTATCAAGTAAAAGGTCAAGACCCGCATCGCCGTTTTGGTGTACATGAATTTGATAACCCGCCTCCCAATAGATGCGAAATGCCGTGCGGAAGGTTTCTTTTTCCATTAGCCATGCGCCCTCATGACCATCGAGGTAGCCGTCTCGCATCTGCATTGCCTGCGAGAAAATCGCTCCATCGGTAAATAGTTTAATCTTCTTTGGCACATATTGCAGTCGCCCCTTGCCGCCTTTCATTAACTCTTTTGTGCGCGTGGGTAAGTTTTTTGTTCCATAATTTTGTATCAGGAACATCCCATTGACCATAAACAGACTACGGAACGGGCTGGCGTTATCGCCAAAGACATGATTTTTAGCTTGTTGTATTGGCGCAGATGAAAAAGCCCCCGGATTAACAATTAAAGTGACGCCATTTTCATGCAGAAAGTTTCTGGTTTTATAAAGCCCGCGTAAAAAGGTTTGCGGCGGGGCAATATGCGCCAGAAGCTTCGCCATCACGGCGACTGCGCCCTGCTCGGCAAAATGTCCTTTTTCTAAAGACATATGCGGGCGTGCCGAAGCGGGGGCGGTTTCAATATCTGCCTGCGTAATTTTGGTTAAAGCGAGTGCCGCGCTGTTCATAATAAACTCATGGAAAGAACGATGTATAACGATTATTGGTTTTTTGGGCGAAATTTTATCTAAGTCTTGTCGGGTCAGTTTGCCGTGGAAATAATGATGGAATCCCCAACTGACAAAAAGCGGTTGATTTTTTTTCGCCGCCGCCTCGCCAAGCATTTTGAGGTATGCGGTGCGTTCGCGCACGCCCGATTTTATGCCGTCTGGCAAGTGCCAATCTTCGATGGCTATCACTTCTGAGGACAAGGCAATGGCGGCTAAAAAAGGATGCACATGATGTTCAATAAAGCCCGGCACCATCACCTTATCGCTATAGCGGGTATCGAGTTGGGCTTGCGGGTAGGTTTTTGTCAATAGATGCTTTTGTCCGATGGCGGCGATGCGGTCTTTGAGGACATAGACGGCATTGCCGCGTGCCTCGGACAAAGTGACCAGCTCGGCGACGGGATAAATAACGCCTTTTGGGGGTGTGTTTTGGGCTTGTGACGCTAATATAGACGCTAATAGAGTTATGGTGCAGATAATGAGTCCGACAATCAATTGGTGCAAGAAATGTGTCATAGTCCCTCTTTGTTTTCTTTTTGGTTTTCTTTCTGGTTTTTTTACTAAGCGAGTGGCTTAGTATGGCGCAATTTTTTGGAGGTCCCAAGCAAAAACGGCGTCCATAATGAAGCCATAATGAAGATTGACGCAAGTGGTATTATTTTTCTACTGTTGAGCTTATAGAAGAAGCACCAATACAGTGAGAAAAGTGAGGAAAAAATGACGCCTGCCGATATTTTAGATTTCTGGTTTTCAGACGAAGCTGTGCCGCTTCATTTTCGGGTTATGCCAGAATTTGACGCGGCGGTTTCTAGGCGGTTTTGTTCACTTCATGAGCGTGCGGCAAAGGGCAGGTTAGCGTCATGGACGGCCACGTCTCAAGGTGCGCTTGGATTGATTATTTTGCTTGATCAATTTTCGCGCAATATGTTTCGCCAGACGCCGCGTGCTTTTGCGACTGATGCGCAAGCCTGTGAGATAAGCCGAAAAGCGATTAAAGCGGGGTTTGATAAATTGCTTTTGCGCGACCACGCGGTTTTTATGTATATGCCTTTTATGCATAGTGAAGATTTAAGCACGCAAGAGGTTTCGGTAGATTTATATACGGGGTTGGGGGTGGCGGAGAGTTTGAGGTTTGCTAAGGCGCACCGCGATATTATCGCGCGTTTTGGACGTTTTCCGCACCGCAATAACATTCTCAATCGTGAGAGCACGGTTAGTGAGGCGGAATTTTTGAGGCAGCCAAATTCTTCTTTTTGAGTTGCGGTTTTGGTTGTTGATGGTCATGACGGCTTGCTATTACTTTTTTTATTGCCCTCTTTTTTATGACGAATGCGGTAAAGGTTTTCTGGGTTGACGCTATTGAGATTCAGCTTAATGATAGGCAAAATGGATGAGGACAAAAAAATGGACGAAATTGAAAAATTTCCCACAAAGTGGGGCTTGAGAGAAAAAATTAACTGGATAAAGGATTATGACCCCAACTCTTTATTGCTACATAATAAGTCTGGCAAAATACTTTCTGGAGTGGAGGTTAGTTTTCACCGAATACAGCTATTTCTTGAAAGATTGGATATATCCAAAGTTGAAAAACTAAATCAACAACAGAATTTAGGTATTGAAGGTTACCTCGATTACATACCTGTTCTGATTAATCAATTCGCAGGAAGTAATAAGCTCGCGTCTTCCCGAGCCCAAGCTGTTGAGGAATATGAGCAAAAGCTAAATAAAACCTTCCTAAATATTGGAAATGCCTTGAGTCCTTATACAGCACTTATTACCGCTTCCCCCTCAGCAAAAATACAGGAATATGAAGAAGAAGCCAAACAAGCTCTATCTGGTATTTTAGAGACAGGCGTTGCAAAAACAGCCAATTATTTTGACGAAGAATCTAAAAAACATAGTAAAAATGCTTGCATATGGATGGTATTCGTCATTGGGGTAAGTAGTGCATTGCTTGGTTGCGCGGTATGTTTTTACTGCTCTAACAATCCACCAACATCTGATGGACTTAGCTGGAATTACTATCTTCCACGTTTTTCTATTCTTGGTTTACTTGTATTTTTACAAATTACATTGATTGGCATTTACCGCGCCGAGCGTCATAATGCTGTGGTTAATAAGCACCGTGCTAATGCGCTCAAGACATTTGAGGTGATGACTGAAGCGAGTTCGGAAAATATTACGGAGGCAATAACACTGATTGCGGCGGGGGCGATTTATGCCCCGCAAGAGACCGGCTACTCAAAACGCGGGGTGGCTTCCACTCCCAATGCCGCCGATATTTTGGCATCCATAAGCAAAAATAAAGACTAAAAACCACGCCCCAAAAAGCCTTCCTAGTTGACGATATTGAGATTCAGCTTAATGATAGGCAAAATGAAAGGAGAGACTATGGAAAAAGATAATTTTTACCAATATTCTACGCATCCCCGGTAAAAGCGATGCCCATGGAAGCGACAGTCCTATAGACGCTCTAGCTCAAAGGATGTTCAAAAAAGATAAAACGCAAAATGACTCTGAAACGCTTGCAACCTCATCTAAAATAGATGAGAAGAAACCATAGCCTCACAAAAACGAGTCCGCGGACGAGTCCGCCGGACTAGTCCGCGTCGGTCTCGCTGGGCTTGCCTTCAATATCTTCGCCCGTCGCCTGATCAACCGCCTTCATAGACAAACGCACCTTGCCGCGGTCATCAAAACTCATCAGCTTAACCTTCACCATGTCGCCTTCCGAAACAACATCAGACGTATTGCCAACACGCTCGTTCTTCAACTGAGAAATATGAACCAAACCATCCCGCTTGCCAAAAAAGTTCACAAATGCACCAAAATCCATCACTTTTACAACTTTACCGTCGTAAATCATCCCCACCTCAGGCTCGGCAACAATCGAATTAATCCAATCAACCGCCGCCTGAATAACCTGCCCATCACTCGAGGCAACCTTAATCACACCATCATCACCAATATCAACCTTAGCACCCGTCGTCTCAACAATCTCACGGATAACCTTGCCGCCCGTACCAATAACTTCACGAATCTTATCCTGCGGAACCTTCAAGGTCTCAATCTTGGGCGCGTATTCACCCATCTCAGAACGCGCCGAACCCAAAGCCTTGTTCATCTCATCCAAAATAAAGCCACGACCCCCCTTCGCCTGCTCCAAAGCAACCCGCATAATCTCCTCAGTAATACCCGTGATCTTAATATCCATCTGTAATGACGTAATCCCCTCAGCCGTCCCCGCAACCTTGAAATCCATGTCGCCAAGATGATCCTCATCACCCAAAATATCAGACAATACAGCAAAATCATCACCCTCCTTAATCAAACCCATAGCAATACCCGCAACAGGCTTCTTAAGCGGTACACCCGCATCCATCATCGCCAAGGACGAACCACAAACAGTCGCCATAGACGACGAACCGTTCGATTCAGTAATCTCAGACACTAAACGCAACGTATAAGGAAACTCTTCCTTGCTCGGAAGCATCGGCTTGAGCGCACGCCATGCCAATTTACCATGACCAACTTCGCGCCGACTCGTAAAACCAACCCGGCCCGTCTCACCAACCGAATAAGGCGGAAAATTATAATGCAATAAAAAAGTTTCTTTATAAGTCCCCTCCAAAGCATCCACAAACTGCTCATCATCGCCCGTCCCCAGCGTCGCAACAACTATGGCTTGCGTCTCACCACGCGTGAACAAAGCAGAACCATGCGCACGCGGCAAGATACCAACCTCGCTTTCAATCGCGCGTACATCCGCTAGCCCGCGCTTATCAATACGCTTCTTAGTCGCCAAAATCGAGCCGCGAACAATATCGCTTTCCACCGATTTCACAACCCCAGAAAGAACAACCCGCTCATCACTAGAAGCATCCTCGGTCAGTAATTTCTCGCTCACCTTGTCTTTGGCTTGCGCAATCAAAGATTGACGCATCCCCTTATCAGCTTCCCTATAAGCCGTCTCCAACGCGCCGCCAACCAGCTTCACAACCTGAGCCTTAAGCTTACTATTATCCACAACCGGCACTTCACGCGGCTTCTTAGCACATTTTTCTGCCAGAGAAATAATCATGTCAATAACCGGCTGGAGCTCTTTATGCCCATACATCACCGCACCTAGCATCACATCCTCAGATAACTCATTAGCTTGGCTTTCCACCATCAGCACGGCATCCTTAGTGCCAGCAACCACCAAATCAAGCGCACTATCTGCCATATCTTCAAGGCTTGGATTTAGCAAATACGCACCCTCGCAATACCCAATACGCGCACAGCCAATCGGCCCAAGAAACGGAATACCCGAAATCGTCAATGCCGCCGAAACCGCAACCATCGCAACAATGTCGCTGTCATTTTCAAGGTCATGACTCATCACAGTCGCAATCACCTGCGTTTCGTTTTTAAACCCCTTGGCAAAAAGCGGACGGATAGGGCGGTCAATCAACCGCGACACCAAAGTCTCTTTTTCAGAAGGGCGCCCCTCACGCTTGAAATAGCCGCCCGGAATTTTACCCGCCGCATAAGCCTTTTCTTGATAATTTACCGTCAGCGGGAAAAAATCGAGACCCACTTTCGGTTGGCGGTCAGCAACAACCGTCGCCAACACAGATGTATCACCATAAGTTACCAGCACCGCACCATCAGCTTGACGGGCAACTTTGCCAGTTTCAATTATGAGCGGACGTCCGCCCCATTCAATTTCTTCACGAGTTACCGTAAACATAGTTTTTCCAATCTTGTTTCAATTTATGCATCTCAACCCCCTAGCTAGATGCTCTTAACGCCATTAAAGGCTTTTCCTAGAAAATGAAAATCGAGCAAAAACTCAAGCTTCCATTCAAATCAACGCCGCAAACCAAGACGCGTAATCAAAGACTGGTAACGCTCTTCGTTACGCCCCTTGACATAGTCCAAAAGGCGGCGGCGTTGTGAAACCATTTTCAAAAGTCCACGCCGAGAATGATTATCCTTGCCGTGTGTCTTGAAATGATCCGTCAAATTCGCAATGCGTTCTGATAAAATCGCAACCTGTATTTCAGGCGAGCCTGTATCGCCGTCATTGGTTGCGTATTCCTTAACAAGCTCTTGCTTGCGGTCAGGTGTTATCGACATCGGTGACTCCCCTTATTGCTAGCCAAAGCTAGAGATTAAAAACGCGAGTCGGATGAAACCGCCCCGCCGTGACCCTCCCAATGGCAACCGGCTGACCTGCCAGCATAACCACCGCCTCATCCTTTTCAGAATCAAATCTAGCGGCTTGGTGCGTCACCAAAATAGACCGACCCATTTTGATATGAGCCGCTTGCGTATCATTAATCGGCAATGCCGGGATGTCGTCCAGCACTGTCGTCAACGGAAGAAGAAGAGCATCTAAAGCTTCAAATTTTAAAGCTAAAGCTTCAAATTTTAAAGCCTCAAACCTTGCGTTTTCACGCTCTGGCTTTTCAACCCCTCTTGCCTGTGCGCCAATATGGACTAAATCCATACACTTTTCCAGTGTTATTGCATCTTTTTGTGCAAATGAACCAACCCGTGTTCGGCGCAAAACACGCACATGCCCTTTTGTGCCTAAAAACTCAGCCAAATCACGCGCTAAAGAACGTATATAAGTGCCTTTCGTGCAGGTTACAGAAAATTCAGCATGGTCAGCATCCGAGCAATTAAGCAGCCGCAAAGAGATAATATGCACCCGCCGTTTCGCCAATTTAACCTCTGCGCCGGCTCTAGCCAGAGCATAAGCGCGTTTACCATTCACCTTAAGCGCAGAATAAACCGGCGGCATCTGCTCGATCTCACCTGTAAAATATGGCAACGCCGCCAAAATATCTTTTTCATGAGGGCGATGGTCAGATTGCTCAATAATCTCACCTTGCGCATCATCTGTTGCGGTCAGTGCGCCCCACCGCACAGTAAATTGATAGTCTTTGTCAGCCGCCATCAAATAAGCAACTGTTTTAGTTGCCTCTCCGAAAGCCAGCGGCAAAATGCCCGTCGCTAACGAGTCTAAGGTGCCTGCGTGACCCGCTTTTTGGGCAAAAAATAAATGCCGTAGACGGCTGACGCTCTGTGCCGAAGACACTTCAAGCGGTTTATCAAAATTCAACCAACCCGATATGGGACGACCTTTACGACGGCGACCCATCTTTAATCACATCACTATCTGGTGCTAAATCTTGGCGAATTTTTTCATCCTCAAATAGCCGCCGCATCGCATCCGCATTATCAAAACTATTATCTGCTTTAAATGTCAGCTCCGGTACATATTTCAACCGTAAGCCCTTGCTCATTTCACCGCGCAAAACAGGCGAGAAATGATTTAATTTGCAAACAATCTCATCCAGCCGGACGCCCCCCAATGGTATAATGAAAGCCGTCGCATTGCGCAAATCAGGACTGGCCGATACTTGCGTCACCGTAATAATACGTGTGTCAATATCAAGTTCACCAATATCATTACGAACAAAGATCTCACATAAACGATGCCGAAAAAGTTCTCCAACACGCAATTGACGCTGGCTCGCGCCCTTGGACTGACCTTTTTCCATGCGTTTCATCTGCGCCTCTCCTCAGGTAACGAGACAAATTTAATCGTCCAGCGAGCGGGCGATTTCTTCAACCTCATAACACTCAATGACATCGCCGATTTTGAGATCGTCACAATTTTCAAACGCCATGCCACATTCCTGTCCGGCATTTACTTCCCTGACTTCATCCTTGAAACGGCGTAGCGAGCTCAACTCACCCTCATGAATAACCACACTGTCACGGATTAACCGCACTTTTGCCCCGCGGCGCATCAAACCATCCGTGTTACGGCAACCCGCTACTTTGCCCGATTTGGAAATTGAAAATACTTCCAAAATTTCAGCATTACCCAGCATGGTTTCTCGAAGATCCGGCGACAGCATCCCAGACATAGCCGCCTTAATATCATCAACAAGATCGTAAATCACATTATAATAACGAATTTCAATGCCTTCGATTTGCGCCAAGTCACGCGCTTGAGAATTCGCCCGCACATTAAACCCCAATACGGGTGCGCTAGAGGCCGCCGCAAGAGTAATATCGCTCTCGGTCACACCTCCCACGCCCGCATGAACCACCCGCGCACGCACCTCATCATTACCAAGCTTTTCAATAGCCTGTGCAATAGCTTCACCCGAGCCCTGCACATCTGCTTTCACCACCAGCGCGATTTCCTGCATATTGGTTTCTTTGAGTTGTTTAAGCATCTGGTCAAGTGACGAACGCACACCTGATACCGCGCGATTTTGCCGCGATATACGCTGGCGATATTGTGCTATTTCGCGGGCTTTGGCTTCGCTCTCAACGACATTAAATATATCGCCAGCCCCCGGTGCGCCCCCCGCACCAAGAACCTCAACAGGCACCGAAGGCCCCGCTTCTTTAAGCTCCTCACCCTTATCATTCAACATTGCGCGCACGCGCCCCGACTCCTCGCCCACAACAAAAACATCACCAATGCGCAAAGTGCCCCGCTGAAGTAAAACTGTAGAGACAGCCCCCCGCCCTTTTTCCAACTTGGATTCAATCACAATGCCTTGCGCTTCACGGTTTGGATTGGCTTTTAACTCAAGCAGTTCTGCCTGTAACAGCACCGCTTCAATCAGAGCCTCCAAACCATCCCCTTTCAAAGCAGACACTTCCACAAATTGCGCATCGCCGCCCATATCCTCGGAGATAATCTCATGCTGAAGCAACTCATTTTTAACCCGATCTGGCGCAGCTTCTGGCTTATCCATCTTATTAACCGCGACAATCATCGGGACTTTAGCCGCTTTTGCATGGTTAATCGCCTCAATTGTCTGAGGCATCACGCCATCATCAGATGCCACCACCAAAATAACAATATCCGTTACCTTCGCGCCACGTGCACGCATTGACGTAAACGCCGCATGACCGGGTGTATCAATAAAGGTGATCCTTTGATTGTCCTCAGTTGTAACCTGATAAGCACCAATATGTTGGGTAATCCCACCTGCTTCGCCGCGTACAATATCAGTTTTGCGAAGCGCATCCAGCAATGACGTTTTCCCATGGTCAACATGCCCCATAATTGTCACCACGGCGGGGCGTAGCTCTTGAAGGGTTTCCTCATCATCATCTGTATCAATAATGTCTTCAATATCGGCTTCCGTCACCCGATTTACCTTATGCCCGAGCTCTTGGGCAATCAGTTCAGCCGTATCCGCATCAATTGTATCGTTGATTTTTGCCATCACGCCTTGCTGCATCAAAAGCTTGATGACATCAATGGCACGCTCGGCCATACGGTTGGCAAATTCTTGAATGGTAATCGTCTCTGGCAGAACGATTGTTCGTGCGACTTTCTCACGCGGGTCAGGGTTCATGGCCTGTCTTTTCTCGCGTTCACGGCGGCGGCGAATAGAAGCCATGGAACGGACGCGTTCTTCATCTTTGAGCGCATCATTAATCGTCAACTTACCGGCTCGGCGACGCTGAGGTTCACCGCGTTTTGAAGGTGCTTTGCGCGGCGTTTCTTTTGCCTCTTCCAAGGGTTTTGAGGCGGCTGGCTTTAAGGTTGATTTTTTCGTCTCACCGCCAGATTTTGCAGCACTTCTTGCGGCTGTATTCACCGCCCCTTTTGCGTCCAGCTCGGCTTGCTTAACATCTAGGCTGACTTGCTCACTTTTGCGGCGCGTTTTTTCTTGTGCCCATTCTTTTTCTTGAATGTCTTTGAGTGTTGCCGCTTCTTTTTCGCGGCGTTTAGCTTCCGTGACAGCCGCCAGCCGTGCCTCTTGCTCGTTTTTACTCAAGCCGCCAAGGTTTTTAGGTTCTTCATTAGGTATCGCCTCTTGCGGTGTTGGCGCGGGCTCTTGTACTTTGCGCGTCTGACTAGGCGTAACAACACGCTTGCGCCTTTTTTCAACCACAACAGATTTAGAACGCCCATGAGAAAAATTCTGGCGCACTTGACCCAACTCAATCGTTTTTCTCAAACTTAGAGTCTTGGCTGGCTTGCCTTCCTTTACTGCTTCTTTATCCTTATCATTCATCTTCTATCGTCTCATTTTCCTTTAAGTTCATTTCCCCGTTATGGTAAAGAGCCATACGAGATATATCCCTTCCCACGCGATCAGACCAGCCTTTTTCTACCACCGCCACATGGACAATATTTTCCCGTCCAAGTGCCGCACTCAATGATGCACAGGTCAATGATGTATCAATCAGCACATCTTGATGGCGCCCTAAAGCCGCAATCTTTGAACGCCCATCAACAGCCCCATCGCTGGCACAAAGCACTAATTGTGCTTGCTGTTTTTTCAAAGCCTTTTCTACCTTGGTAAAACCGACTTGCAAAGCCCCCGCACGCCGCGCGAGCCCAAGAAGATTCAACAATTGGGTTTCCAACAACCGCCCTATTTGCCCCGTGAAATCTGGCGGCCAAATGAGCTTACAGTGTAGAGCCTCATTAAAGACGCCCGTTTCAAGGGCTTTGGTAATCACCGCTTTATTTGCCATCACCCAAACGCCCTGACCGGGCAATTTAGCACCAATATCTGGCACCAGTTCATCGTGCGGCGACACAGCTAATCTGATAAGGCGCGCAATTTGCGTCTCGCCGCTTATCAGACATTTTTGTTCTTCGCGGTTTACCAAAATTCAGTCTCCTTCGGCCGGCTTCTAGCACCCTGTGGATAATTTAAGCGACACTCTCCTCTTCTTCTTCTTCTGGTTCTTGCGCAACTTGCTGAGCGTCCAGTGCTTCTTGGGTAACCCAGCCAACCTTAACCCGCATAGACATAATCATTTCCTCAGCGTCTTTAGCGGACACATCAAAGCCGTCAAAAATACCGGGCTGGCGAACACGTTGCCTGTCCACCATTTCAATATATCCCACCAGATCATCGGGGATGCAACCGGCAAAGTCTTCGGTCGTAAAAACGTCATTTTTACCGAGCGCGACCAGCATAGGGGGGGTTAAACCCTCAACTTCCACCAGCTCATCGCTGACCCCCAGCGTTTTGCGCTCTTCATCGAGTTTTATGTTTTGTGCCTCAATATATTCGAGTGCCCGACGTTGAAGCTCTTCTGCTGTTTCTTCGTCAAAGCCTTCAATATAGGTAATCTCTTCCAGTGGCACATAAGCGACTTCCTCGACCATGCCAAAGCCTTCGGATGCCAGCAATTGGGCAATCATTTCGTCCACATCAAGCGCCTGCATAAAGGTTTCAGTGCGTTCCTTAAACTCAGCTTGGCGGCGTTCAGATTCGTCCGCTTCCGTCATAATATCAATATCCCACTGGGTCAATTGTGACGCAAGGCGCACATTTTGTCCGCGCCTGCCAATCGCCAGACTAAGCTGGTCATCTGGCACACATACTTCAATCCGCTGCGTATCTTCATCGAGCACAACCTTGGAAACCTCCGCCGGGGCAAGAGCATTAACGATAAAGCTGGCTGAATCTTCGGTCCACGGAATAATATCAACCTTTTCGCCTTGCAGTTCATTGACGACCGCCTGCACGCGGCTTCCGCGCATCCCGACACATGCCCCAACCGGGTCAATGCTCACATCATTTGAAATAACGGCGATTTTAGCACGACTGCCCGGGTCGCGCGCAACAGAGCGAATTTCGATCACCCCATCATAAACTTCCGGTACTTCTTGAGCAAACAACTTAGCCATAAAAGCGGGGTCTGTTCTTGAGAGCAAAATTTGCGGCCCGCGTTGTTCGCTGCGCACATCTTGAATATAGGCACGGATACGGTCATTGGGGCGAAACACCTCGCGCGGGATAAGGTTATCACGGCGTAACATGGCTTCGCCGCGCCCCAAATCGACAATCACATTTCCATATTCAACACGCCTAACAATACCAGAGGCAATTTCACCAACCCGGTCTTTATATTCTTCATATTGGTTTTCTCTTTCAGCATCGCGGACTTTTTGGATAATAACCTGCTTGGCGGTTTGTGTCGCAATACGGCCAAATTCAACCGGCGGCAAAGGCTCGCTTATCTCATCGCCAAGCGCAATATCAGCATTTGTTTTTTGGGCATCAGCCAGCAGAATTTCCGTATTATCATTTTCGATTGTCTCAACAACCGTAAACACACGGCGCAGATGCGTATCTCCCGTTTTAGAGTCTATATCTGCGCGAATATCGTTTTCAGAACCATATTTTGCCTTTGCAGCACGTTGAATCGCTTCCGACATAGCCCCAAGAACAATAGAAGGCTCAATGCTCTTTTCTCGCGCCACTGCTTCGGCAATCTGTAGAAGTTCCAGCTTATTTGCACTAATACCCGTAGCCATTTATTTCTCCGTCTCTTGCAACCCTTTATGTAAGCCACGATAAGCCAACATATTATTCACCCTTTAAGCGAGTTTACGTTTTTTGAAGCCTTCAAACTCGCTTGTATCATTTCATCATTCGCAACCAATCTGGCTTCAACAATATTTTCCACTTTAAACCCCAGAATCTGAGGGCACTCAAAACCTTCCAAAACAAGCTCTAAAAGAGCTTCTCCATCTTCAAAACCACGCAATCTGCCGCGAAATCTTTTTTGCCCATCAATTGGCACTTTGACTTCTATTTTCGTCTCCAGTCCGCTCCAGTTTGCAAAATCTTTTGGACGGCAAAGAGGACGTGCCATACCGGGCGAGGAGACTTCAAGCACATAAGCCGCCCTTATAGGGTCTTCTACATCCAGCACCGCAGACAAGCTACGGCTAATTTTCTCACACCCCTCAACATTCATAGAGTCATCCAGCGCGACCGCCATGACCTGCAACACCGTATTCGCATTATCACCCGTCATCCGAATACGAAGCAATTCATAGCCCAAATCCTCTATCACCGGTGAGACTATCTCCAACAGCGGACGCGCCAGACCCGGTGCCAATAAATGAGCGTAAAGCTCTATTGGCACATTATCTTGCTCGCTGTTTTCCATACGCACTCCTTTTTTAGCTAACCCATATAATAGGTCATATAATCTGGCATTAAAAAAAGCGGGGGTCTGAGCGACCGTCCCACTTTCAAATAAAGTAGATTGTTGCCCATATAATAGTCATTAAGTGCTAAAAAGCAAGCCTTAAAGTATTGCGTTCAAAATCGCTTGACGGCGTATAAAATGTAAATATGTAGGGGTTCGCCCTTCTTGAATGGCTTTTTGTTCATATCTGGTGGACGGCCAATCTAGCGGCGGTAAGCGCCAATCATTGGCGTTTTTTGCATGCCAGTCAAAGCCGCCATGTGCGCGTATATGCGACAAAGTCCACAAAATATAATCGGGAATATCACTTGCCACCATGAGTTTACCGCCCGGTTTTAACAACCGAAAAAACTGGTGCAGGTTTTCCTTTGAGACAAACCGTCTTTTGTGATGGCGCGTTTTAGGCCAAGGGTCAGGATAAAGAAGGTAAATTTGCTCCAAACAATTATTCAGCAACCCCTCCATCAGGTCACGCGCATCATTATCATGAATACGAATATTATTAATCCGTTGGGCGTCAATCGCCGTCAATAATTTAGCCACGCCGTTCACAAACGGCTCACAGCCAATAAAGCCTATTTTGGGATGAAGAACCGCTTGGCGAGCTAAATATTCACCCCCGCCAAAGCCGATTTCCAACACGAGAGCCTCTGGTTGAAAGTCAAATAAGGCATGTGGGTCTTGAATAGAATGAGGAACGCGCAAGGCAGGCAACATTTCATCAACCATGCGGGCTTGGCGCGGATGCAATTTATGCCCCTGACGGCGTCCATATACATGACGTCCCATCTGAGCGATACTCATATTAGGTCAACTCAGCCTTAATGGCTTCTGTTAAATCCGTATGTTCCCAAGAAAAGCCGCCATCTGCTTCGGGTTGGCGTCCAAAATGACCATAGGCTGCGGTGCGCGCATAAATCGGCTTGTTAAGCCCCAAATGTGTACGAATACCGCGCGGCGAAAGGTCCATAACTTGTTCTAAAACAACCTCAAGCTTGGTTTCATCAACCTGCCCCGTTCCATAAGTATCGACCAGAATGGAAAGCGGCTTTGAAACACCGATTGCATAAGATAACTGAATCATGCATCTATCTGCCAGCCCTGCCGCCACCACATTTTTAGCCAGATACCGCGCCGCATAACCCGCCGAGCGGTCTACTTTAGTCGGATCTTTACCAGAAAACGCACCCCCGCCATGTGGCACAGCACCGCCATAAGTATCAACGATGATTTTGCGTCCCGTCAGCCCTGTATCGCCATCAGGCCCGCCGATAACGAATAGACCCGTCGGGTTAACATAAAATGCCGCTTCAGGACACATCCAGCCCTTTGGTAAAACATCCTCAACGATCGGGCGCACCAGCGCGCGCACATCTGCCTGACAAAGGCCTTTATCATGCTGGGTGGAAACCACAATTGACGCCGCCCCAACAGGCCATCCCTTTTCATAACGTAAGGAAATTTGACTTTTAGAATCAGGTCCCAACCCCTTGATTTCACCGCTTTTACGCAATTTTGCCATCTGCCCAAGAATCTGATGCGCATAGGCAATTGGCGCAGGCATTAAGCTATCTGTTTCGCGGCAAGCATAGCCAAACATAATGCCTTGATCCCCTGCGCCCTCATCTTTATTGCCATCCCCCGCATCAACACCTTGGGCGATATGTGCAGACTGTCCATGAACGCGCACTTGAATTTCAGCGTTTTTCCAATGAAACCCCTCTTGCTCATAGCCGATATCACGCACACACTGGCGCGCGCGCTCTTCCATTTCCTCAAGCGACACCAAACCTTGAGGGCGCACCTCACCAGCCAGCACAATCAGGTTGGTTGTTGCCAGTGTTTCGATAGCCACGCGCGCCTGCGGATCGCGAGTCAAAAAAGCATCCAGCACACTATCAGAAATGAAGTCACATACTTTATCTGGATGCCCCTCAGAAACGGACTCGCTCGTAAAGGTGTAATTTTGTCTTGGCATTATCTTCTCCTAAACTGAAGCGTGTTTAGCAAGAGTAGGTAGATTGCGCAATGGTAGAAACCGCGCTATGAGGTGAACTTATTCTGAATGCGGGTCTAAAGAACCATCAGGTTGTGATTTTTCCATGGCACGGGTCATATCGATAATACTTTGCCGTAATTTTTTATTACGTATTTTTGCAAAATTACGATTCAGCGCAATGCCTTCATTGCTAGAGATGAAATCCATAAATTCATTCACATTCATACTTTCTTCCATGCCCCTTAGTTTTGGGGGGCGGGTGTTAAGGTCCTCATAGAAAAAGGTGACATCAACGTTCAGCACTTCGGAGAATTCAAATAGTCGTGCCGCTGATATTCTATTGACGCCTTTTTCATATTTTTGGATTTGCTGAAATGTGAGATTTACCCTTTCACCGAGCACTTCTTGACTCATACCTAAATTAATGCGCTGAAGACGAAGTCTTTGACCTATATGTTGGTCAACCACGGATGTTTTTTTGAGAGACATGGCGTCCTTCTTTTTATTTTTTGTCTATAGCAAGCATTATCCCTATTTTTAACTATATATCAAATATGGATTTTTAGATTTAATCCACATTCTTTTCGCGCATGTTAATCGCAAAAGCAAAAAGACCAAGCAAAACCAATATAATGAAAAACGGTAAATCTGCGTAACGTGCATAAACCGTGACTTGTAAGGGTTCTGGCAACGGCGTATCAAAAGAACCTGCAACGCCAAGAGGGAGATGATTTTGAATTTCTCCATAAGGCGAAATCATCGCAGAAATACCCGTATTGGCGGCACGCGCCAATGGCAATCCCTCTTCAATGGCACGCATTTGCGCCATTGCCAAATGTTGCCAAGGACCGAGCGTATGACCAAACCATGCATCATTTGTGACATTGACCAACCAAGCGGGGCGTTCGGCGGGAACAGACGTGCTCGGAAATATGACCTCATAGCATATCATGGGTGCAAAGGCGGGTAAGCCTTCGGCACGCAATAATTGAGGTCCTGCGCCAGAGGTAAAACCACCTCGCAATTGCGTTAATTGGCGCAAGCCAATGGCTTCAAGCAGAGCCTGATAGGGAAGATATTCTCCAAAAGGAACGAGGTGATGTTTATCATAAACTGCCATCACCTGCCCATCACGTATAAGCAAAAGACTATTTAGGCTTATGGTGCGTGCAAGCGCATCATCCCATTGCTGGCGTACAGACCCGCTAATGAGATAAACCGTTTCTGATAAAGCCGATTTACGAAAGGCGGTGCGAAAGGCGGTGCGAAAGGCGGATTGAATAAAATCGCGCACATCACCATCACGCACAAGCAAAGCGGGGATAGCTGTTTCTGGCCAAATGATAATATCAGGAACGGGCGCGCCTTTATTTACAGATAAGGCTACGGTTTTTTGAATATGTTGCGCCCGTAAAGCGGGCTGCCATTTTTCTTTTTGCTTTAAATTTGGCTGAACAATTCGAATAAGCGGTTTTTTTTCAGATAAAACAGTCGTTGCTAACGCCATCTCAGCTTGGTGCAACCGCTGTTGCCCGGCAATCCCTAGAGCTAAAAAAAGCACTGTGAACGCAATTGCAATTTTTTTGTTTTGGCAAAAAATCACAGGCAATAAGCCCAATAACCATATTACAATCCCCAGACCATACACGCCCCAAAGAGCCGCCGTTTGCGCAAGCGGTAACCAAGCAAGAGCAATCATTCCGGGTAAATTCCAAGGTAGCCCCGTCAACACATGTCCGCGCGTATAATCGGCCAACATCATGCCCAAAACAAATAGAAGCAGTCGTCCAACTCCAAAAACAACATAGCGATGACAAAGAGCCGCCCATACCATCACCGCTAAACCATAGAATAAGGCTAAAAAAGCGGGGAGCAAAGTGACTGCAAAAGGCATCATCCAGATATAAATTTCGCCCTCAACGAGAAATGCGCTTCCCATCCAATAAAGCCCGAACAGGAAATAGCCAAAGAAAAAAGCCCATCCGCGCCAAAAATAACGCCTCAAAAGAGGTGCGCCGAACGGGTTTTCACATTTTTCGAAAGACAGATAAAAAAGCGGCAAAATCAAAAAAATGAGAAACCAAACCCCCAAAGGCGGCAAGGCACAGACCAGCCCTGCGCCCAAAAAGATATTCAGTAAATAAGGGTGCTTTGTCGTAAAGCGCGTATAAAATTCACGCAACCGCGCAAGGAAAACTCTTTTCATCTCTTCATCTTTTTATTTTATGCTCAGGCTACGCGCAATTTTTTGTTTAATCTTTCGTTTTATCTTTTTGAGTGTTACCTTTTTGAATGGTTTGTGTATGCATCCGAAGTAATTTAATCCGCCGCGCATCAGCATCTCGAATTTCAAACTCCAAACCACTCTCATGCACAATGATTTCACCGCGTTGAGGTATATGACCCGCCAGCGTAAACACCAAGCCGCCCAGCGTGTCAACATCATCAGCTTCATCAACTAATTTCAACGCAAGAAAATTTTCAAGTACCTCGATGGGTAAACGAGCCGGCGCATCAATTACGCCTTTGCGCCGCTCAACCAATTGTGGCAGATCAAATCCGTCATGCTCATCTTCAATTTCGCCGACAATTTCTTCAACCAAATCTTCAATTGTCACCAATCCATCCGTGCCCCCATACTCATCCACCACAATCGCCATATGAGTATGTGTGGTTTGCATCCGCAACAATAAATCAAGTGCCGGCATAGACGGCGGCGCAAACAACACATCGCGCCTCAATTTTGATAAAGGACGCGCTTTTGCGCGACCGCGTTTAAACGCATAAGCATCCTTAATATGTACCATGCCAACGGGATTATCGAGGGTCTCATTATAAATGGGCAGGCGCGAATGAGCGCAACTAATAAATTTTTCTTTCAACTTCGCATAAGAAATATCATTTTCAACAGCCACGATATCCGCCCGTGGCACCATCACATCATCCACGCGCACATCTTTGAAGCCGAGTAAATTGCGCATCATATGAAGCTCTTCTCCGCGCAAGGAAGCATCGGGCTGGCTTTCCTCATCTAGCACGTCTTCTAGGCTTTCGCGCAAATTGGTATCTTGAATACGCAAGAAGGTTTTTATTTTTTCCCACATGCTCTGGAGCGGCGCATTATCGCTTTTACTCATGGCACTTTTTTCCCACAACTTGCGCCCCCTCATAAGGCGAGGCGATATTCATATTTGCCAAAATTTTAATTTCCAGCGTTGCCATTTCTTTTGCCGCGTCAGGCACCGCGTGATCATAACCGCACAGGTGCAAAAAACCATGAACGAAAAGATGCAAAAAATGATTAAGAGGTGTTTTTCCTTGTGCTTCAGCCTCACGCTCAATGGTTTCATGTGCCATGACAATATCACCCAACATGGCGGGCCTATCCGTTGGCGATAAATTTATAGATGGTGAATTTACAGATTGCCCTAATTCAGCTTTATCTGCGTCTTCTATAGCCGAAAACACGTCTTCTATAGCCGAAAAAGAGAGCACATTTGTCGGTTTATCTTTGTTGCGCCATACCGCATTTAAGGTGCTGATATGCGCATCATCAACCAGCACCAAAGACAACTCATAAATGCTTTCATTTTGTATTTTCTTTTGCATTTTTAAGACTGTCATGCAGGTGCGAAGGGCTTGTTCTATTTTTTCTTCCAGACAAGAAAAATCTGCCGACCAGCCCGAACGCCCCCACGCTTTCATCATCTCAACATCAAGGGTCATAAGGCGGTCTATATTTAAGTGATGATACACATTCTGATTATCGGGATTATCGGGATTATCAGGACTGTCAGGCTCCTTTGACGCAATTTTCATTTTATTTTGCATATCAGGCGTCATTTAGTGTCTTTATCGGTCATGTTTTGGTTTGAATTTAAATCTTTTTTATCGGCTAATTTAAGGTCGCGTTTTTTATACGCCTTCACAATGCGCGTCACCATATCATGGCGGACAACATCGCTTTCGGTAAAATTAATAATTTCAACGCCTTTAAGATTGGGCAAAATCTCTAATGCATCATGCAAGCCAGATTTAGTGCCAAAGGGCAAGTCCACCTGTGTCGGGTCACCTGTGATGACCATGCGAGAATTTTCTCCCATGCGCGTCAAAAACATTTTCATTTGCATTGGTGTCGCATTTTGCGCCTCATCCAGAATAACAAAAGAATTGGCTAAAGTGCGCCCGCGCATGAAAGCCAATGGCGCGATTTCAATTTCGCCTGACTCTAAGCTACGAATAACTTGTGGTCCGGGGAGCATGTCGTAGAGAGCGTCATAGAGGGGGCGCAAATAGGGGTCTACTTTATCGCGCATGTCGCCGGGCAAAAACCCGAGGCTTTCACCTGCCTCAACCGTGGGGCGCGAAAGAATAATACGCTCTATTTTACCCTCAACCAACATCGCCGCCGCCGCGCCAACTGCCAGATAAGTCTTACCCGTACCCGCAGGGCCTGTACCGACTACCAGCTCTTTGCTCATCAAAGCATCTATGTAAGCCGCCTGATTGGGCGAGCGAGGGTTAACGGCACGCTTTTGAGTGCGCATGCGCGTTTGAGAAGACGGTTTATCTGTTTTGGTTTTGACAGGCGTTAATGTCATTCTTAATGCTCCATCGACATCGCTTAAGCTGATGTCTTGACCTTTTTTTAATTGTAAATATAAATCTTGCAAGGCGTCCTTTGCGCGTCTGCATGCCTTGGCATCGCCTTGAAGAACCAGAAGATTGCCTCGATTGACCAGCTGAATATTCAAAATTTGTTCCATGCGCGACAAATGGCTGTCATGCGTGCCATATAATGCGCCAAGCAGGCGGTTATCATCAAAATCTAGGACGAGCTTATGGTCGTTCTGAGAGTCATTTTTTTGGGTCACTTGCGTGGCAGACTCTTTGTCCGCTTCTGCGACGGGCACCTCGGATTTGGGGTTTGTATTACGCAACGCGCACAAACCTCATGGGGCGATATAGGTAAAGACTATTTATCATCTTGCCTAAATATGGAGTTTTCTCCAACGATAAGCAAGCCTGAAAATGTCACTTCATACAATTTTACCCGTCAGGCTATTTGCCTGTGCGGTTTTGATCTCAACCATGCATAATTTTCCAATGACACGTTCATCTGTTTCAACATGGACAGTCTGCAAATAAGGCGAGCGTCCCATTATTTGCCCGTCATATTTGCTCGGTTTTTCAAACAAAACGGGTAGCGTTTTGCCAATTTGGGCACGATTAAAGTTAATCTGTTGGCTATTTAAGAGTTGCTGGAGGGTTTGTAGTCGTTGAGATTTCACCTTTTCAGGCACTTGAATTTTTTCTTCGGCCGCAGGTGTGCCGGGGCGCGGCGAATATTTAAAAGAGTAAGCTTGCGCATAATTAACTTGTTCTACAAGCTTCATTGTCGCTTCAAAATCCTCATCTGTTTCACCGGGGAAGCCAACAATAAAGTCCGATGACAAGGCAATATCAGAACGCACCCGCCTAATTTTATCAATCAATTTAAGATAGTTCTCTGCTGTATGTTGGCGATTCATCCCGGCCAAAATTTTATCCGAACCCGCCTGAACAGGCAGATGAAGATAAGGCATAAGCTCAGCTAAATCGCCATATGCGCTAATCAGTTCATCATCCATATCGCGTGGATGTGAGGTCGTAAACCGAAGACGTTCTATGCCCTCACATTTAGCCAATTGCCTTAATAAACTTCCCAAGCCCAGACCAGCAGCACAATCATACCAAGCATTTACATTCTGTCCCAAAAGAGTAATTTCACTAACGCCAGTCGCTGCTAAAGCCAAAACTTCCGCCTCAATTTCTGCCGCCGCACGCGAGACTTCCGCCCCGCGCGTATAAGGCACAACGCAAAATGTACAAAATTTATCACACCCTTCCTGTATCGTCACAAAAGCCGTTGGGGTGCGCGACAGTGGCTTGCGTCTCATTTTATGTAAGGCTTCAAATTTTTCCTCGGCAGGAAACTGTGTGCGCACGACCCCTTTTCCTTCGCCGCGCGCGCGCTGGTCTTTAAGCTCTTGCAACATATCGGGTAGGGCCTGAAAGGTTTGTGGTCCAAAAACGAGGTCGACTGCCGCCGCCCGCCGAATAATCTCTTGGCCTTGCGCCTGAGCGACACAGCCAGCGACACCTATCACCATATCGGATTTTTTATCCTTGAGTTTTTTCAGCCGCCCCAGCTCTGAATAGACTTTCTCTGCCGCCTTTTCACGAATATGGCAAGTATTCAAAATGACCATGTCAGCTTCATCAGCTGCGCCCACAAAATGATAACCCGCATCAAGCAAAGCCTCTGCCATGCGCTCGCTATCATAAACATTCATCTGGCATCCATATGTCTTGATGAATACAGATTTTTTATTTGTCAGATCACTCGATTTTAAGTTTTTCTGCATTTTTATGCTCCTGCCTATGGCTTGGCATGTCTAAATTATGGTTCATTTGTGTGGTTTTTTGAGTTGTCTTTTCCCAGTTAAAAGACGCCGTATTATGGCGCGTTGCAAAAGCTGCCAACCCATCTTGCACCTGCCGATGCGCCTTAATTGCAAGTTCCTTACGCCCGCCCTCGGCGTCCAGATTGGTTTGGGCATAAAACACTATATCCACGCCGAGCTTGTCACCGCATAAAATTTTCAACATATGAGAAATTAAATTTAAATGTCCGATCCAAGCATATTCGACTCGCATGCGCCGTCCCATCGGGATATCGCACAATTTGGAAAAAACCACGGTCATGGCTTGCACCTTTACCGCTTTTCCTTTCACCTTGCTCTCAGCCGCCGATAATAACGCTGATTTAAACGGTTGAACAATCGTCCCATCGCTGGTTGAGCCTTCTGGAAACAGCACGACACGATCACCATCAGCCAATCTTTTTTGCATGGCATTGCGTTGGTTCAGCGTATCTGAGCGCCGTGCGCGTTCGATAAAAATAGTCCGTGCGATTTTTGCCAGCATGCCCAAAAGCGGCCAGTGAGCAACATCCGCCTTGGCAACAAAATGCACTGGCACGACGGAGCCAATAAGAACGATATCAAGCCAACTTGCATGATTTGAAAGAATCAGCGTCCCCTTTTGAGGTATGGGCCCGTGGAGGTGCAGATGAATATCAGCCACGCGCATAAAAAAGCGATAAAAGGCGATTGGGAAAACGTGGCGCGTGGGCAGGTTCAAAAAATGTGAGATCATCTGCAAAGGCACAACCAATGAGAAAAAAGCAAGCACCAGCGGTAAGCGCCATATTAACCTAAGAGAAGGTGAAATCATGGTATTTAGGATCCAGCTTTATCGGTATTGAGCGGCGTGCAATAAAGTTCCAAACGGTGGTCGACAAGCTTGTAGCCGAGTTTACGTGCGACTTCTTTTTGCAGAACTTCAATTTCTTCATTCGTAAACTCTATGACTTTACCAGATTGCAAATCAATGAGGTGGTCATGATGGTCATCAGATACGGTTTCATAGCGTGCGCGGCCATTGCCGAAATCATGGCGCGTTAAAATCCCGGCTTCTTCGAACAATCTGACCGTCCGATAAACCGTTGCAATCGAAATGCCTGCATCAAGCTTTGCGGCTCTGTGATACAGGGCTTCAACATCGGGATGGTCATTTGCTTCAGAAATAACCCGCGCAATAATTCGGCGTTGCTCGGTCATGCGCATGCCAGCCTCTACACAAAGCTTTTCCAACTCAGATATGTTAGGCGTATTTTCTTGTGTCATAGGAGTCTTTTACCCTTTATTGCGCTCTTATCCAAGTTTGTATTCCATCAAAATCGCATTTACCCCTGCATAATAATTTTCGCGCCCGCCCTGTCGACTAAACCCCGCTTGCTGATAAAGTGCTTGCGCCGCTCTATTTGTTGCTTCCACCTCCAGAAAAATACGCACAAGAGCTTGCGCGGATGCTGTTGCAATCAGTTCCTTCAAAAGAGCGCACCCTATGCCTTGTCGCCGCTGGGCGGGAGCAACGGCAAATGTCAAAATTTCGGCTTCATCAGTAACCCATCGCGCAAGCAAAAAACCAGATAATTCGGCAATATTGTCATTAATATTGTTATTTTTATAAGGCAAACTCCCCCAGCAAAAAACCTTGGGCGAAGACATCGTTTGCATAAGGCTTTCAGCCGACCAAAAGCGTTCAAAGCTAGCCCGATGAAGACGCGCCATTTGGGCAATCATAAGTGCCTTATAGGGGGGCGTTAAACGAAAAACGCTAAATTGGGGCGGGGATGAGGAAAATGGTATGACCATCTTGTTTGTCTCATTTTCTTTTGACACGTTGGTCATGTTTAGGCAGGGCGGCATCGGGGGGGCGCAAATAGAGCGGTGTTGGGTGCGGCGTTGGCGCAAGTGCGCCGCGTTGCAAGGCGGCGATTATAAAGGCGGCATCGGGATATAAAATTTCATTCTGTTTATCATTCTGCCTATAAGGGTCAAGATTCACCCCCGCTTTTTTCAATTGAGCTAAAATGACAGCCGCGCCTGTGCCGATAAGCACGTGGTTTTTATCGGCTAAGACTTCGACCGCCTGCTCAACAGACAACACCGCCGGTGCAGATAAATCCAGACCATCAGCATCAAAACATTGTAGATAAAGCTGATCGCGCCGCGCATCAATGACACAAGCAAGCGGCATATTTGGCATTTTACCATCCGTTTGTGCCAAACGAGTTTGTGCCAAATAAGTTTGTGCCATTAAAGCAAGGCTGGTCATGGTGAAAATAGGTAAATCTCCAGCAAGTGCAAAAGCGCGCATCGCGGCTAATCCCACCCGAACGCCAGCAAACGTACCCGGTCCAACCGTAACCCCAAGTGCATGTAACTCCGCAATCCTCAATCCCGCCCTATCCAAAGCCTCTTTCACCATGCATGGCAGGTGTTCTGTATGGCCTGTGCCAATTTCTTCATATAAGCAAATAGGCTCTTCGTCGCCCGCCCGCAATAACGCCACAGAACAAGCTTGCTGCGTGGTATCACAAGCCAGCAAATTTTTCCCAAAACCAGAGGCGCGCAAATCAATCACCTTAAAAAATTAAACAGCATTTAGGGGCATCTAAACAATTTGAAAATAGCGTGCCAGATTACTGAACAGCTCTGACTTCTGTCACGACGGGACAAAAATGCTTTAAAAGATTTTCAACCCCCTGTTTCAATGTCGCCGTAGAACTCGGACAGCCCGCACAAGCCCCCCGCATTTCAAGGAACACAACACCGTCTTCATATCGATGAAAAACAATATCGCCGCCATCTTGAGCCACCGCCGGGCGCACGCGCGTATCAAGCAATTGTTTGATTGTCGTAACAATTTCTTCATCTTCGCCATATTCTTCTGCCTCAGCTTCGTTAAGCTGGGCATCAGCATTAAGGACCGGCAATCCAGAAACAAAAAAATCCATCACCGCCGTCAAAATATGCGGCTTAACATGCTGCCATTCGACATCACCCTTAGTGACAGTTATAAAATCACGCCCTAAAAAAACGCTTTCAACATGTTGCACCTTGAACAAGGCTTGCGCCAAAGGCGAATTTTTTGCCGCTTCACGAGACGGAAAGTCAGCCGGCGCGGCGTCTCCCATCACATCACGCCCGGGCATGAATTTTAGAGTTGCTGGATTGGGCGTTTCTTCAGTTTGAATAAACATATTGCTCTCCATTATAAAAGTTTACCATGACGCATTATTATGACGCATTATAACGCATTGGTATTAAAGACATCAAATATAACATTTTAAGTGATGGCGTCTATCTGTTCTTCACTCAATTCACCCGGCACAATAGTGACCGGAATATGAAAGCCGCTTCGCCCCGTTGCCAATGCCGAAACAAGAGGGCCTGGCCCTTCCGGGTCTGTGCCCGATGCCAGCACCAAAGTAGAAATTGTTTTATCGCTATCAAGTAGCTCCATAAGCACATCTATTTTATTGCCCTCAAGAATATGGGTTTCCGGCGTGCGCCCCGCAATCTGCTTAACCTCTTGGGACAGCTTATCCAAAATCTGTTGCGCTTCCTCGCGTGCTTCTTGCCTCATCAGGCTCTCGACACCCAGCCAATGCTCAAATCCGCCCAGCTCAAGAATAGTCACCAAGACAAGCTCGCCCGAATTTCCATGTGCGCGACGCTCTGCCCAGCGCAAAGCAGCACGCGACTCTGGGGTGCCATCGACAATGACCAGAAATTTCCGCAACAAATGTTTATCATTTAACATAAATCCATGTTGCCATTGTCAGACACAAACAGCAATGACGTTTTTATACTATCAGGCAAAACCAACGATTTTCTTAACATCATCAAGAATAGGGCGTGCCAGCGCATCCGCCCGCGCCGCACCTTCATCTAGCACCTTGTCAAGATAAGTCTTATCAGCAAGGTATTGTTTCATATTTGTAGTGATGGGCGCTATTTTCTCGATCATTAAATCAGCCAAATCTGGCTTAAATACTGAAAAATTCTGCCCCGCATAATTTTGTAAAACTTGTGCAGGTGTCTGCTCACAAAGGGCGGCAAAAATACCAACCAAATTAGCCGCCTCGGGGCGTCCTTTTAAGCCTGCTTCATTTTCTGGCAAGGGGGCGGCGTCTGTCCGCGCTTTGCGAATCTTTTGCGCGATACTATCCGCCTCATCTGTAAGCGTGATACGCGACATATCAGACGACTCCGATTTTGACATTTTCTTGCTCCCATCACGCAAAGACATAATACGCATTGCTGGCTCAATAATTAAGGGTTCAGGCAACGGAAAAAACGGCGCGGCGTCCTCGCCAAGGAAATCATGGTTGAACTTTTGAGCAATATCACGCGCCAATTCAAGGTGTTGTTTTTGGTCTGCGCCAACCGGCACATGCGTCGCTTGATAGCTAAGAATATCTGCCGCCATCAAATTAGGATAAACATAAAGCCCAACCGAAGCATTTTCGCGGTTTTTACCCGCTTTTTCCTTAAACTGCGTCATCCGATTAAGCCACCCCATCCGCGCCACACAATTCAAGATCCAAGCTAACTCAGCATGAGCGCAAACACGGCTCTGGTTAAAAACGATATGTTTCTCACCATCCACGCCCGCCGCCAGAAACGCCGCGACCACCTCATAAGTGTTATGACGCAACTCATCAGGGTTCTGCCAAACAGTAATAGCATGCATATCAACCACACAATACAGGCATTCATGGCTCGCCTGAAGGTTCACAAAATTACGAATGGCACCAAGATAATTGCCAAGATGAAGCTGTCCTGTCGGTTGGACGCCAGAAAAAACTCGGTTTTGTGGTGGGAACATATTTTCAACCTCTTTGCCCCCCTTATCCACTTTTCAGCATGGCATTTCAAGCCTTTTGCTATACGCCAAATGACGGATTACCGACGCTTGAAGAAACTCATCAAATCTGCAAGACTTATGCGCCAAACCAAAGCAGAAAAACCAATCAGGGCTAAAAAATAAAGCCCAACAGCCATTCCAATACGGCTGGCGAGCGAGCCGGCCGAGCTTATAAAATTTGCCCCGCTAAGCGGCTCTAAAGACATAATAAAAGCAAACATGACAAAACTAGCAAAAGCAATCGTGCTAAAACGGCGCATAAACATGCCATCAACCCGCCAGCCCATGACACCAAGATGAACAACCATCGCCAGCAAAGTCACCCCGCCCGCAATACTGGTTGCCACGGCAATCGCCACATGACCATAAACTGGGAAATAAATTAAAGAGAGGGTTATATTGGTTGCCACCCCTAGACAAGCGTAAATCAGCGGCGTGCGAGTATCTTCTTGGGCAAAAAAACTTGGTTGTAGAATTTTCACCAAAACAAACGCCAAAAGCCCCGGCGCAAACCCCATAAGGGCAAGGGCGGCGGCTTGGGTATCGGTTGCAGAAAAAGAGCCGCGCTCGAACAGCACACTCATAATTGGCTCGGCCAAAGCATAAAGCCCAAGGCTGGCTGGCAAGGTCAAAAACAGCCCATATATGAGACCCTTATTTTGGCTGTTGACGGCGCCTTGTTTATCGCCTTCGCGTAAACGGCGCGAAATATCTGGCAAAAGAGCAACCGAGAGTGCCACGCCAATGACTCCAAGCGGCAATTGGTAAAGTCGGTCAGCATAATAAAGCCAAGCCGCCGCGCCTTGTTGTGCCGAGGCAATATTTGTCCCGACCAGCAGATTTATTTGAGCAACACCCGCCGCCAAGACACCGGGGACACCCAATATCAAAACGCGCTTAACATCCAAACTGAGGCGTGGTTTGGTTATGGATACGATTAATCCGACACGCCTTGCGCTCCACCACAAAAGACTCAATTGCATAAAACCAGCCAGTGCAACGCCCCAAATCAGATAATCAAGACTGAGTTTTTGATTACCCCATGCCAAGAGCAATGCGGCAATTAAAACAATATTCAATAAAACGGGTGCCAAAGCCGCCACTGCAAATCTGCCTGTTGCATTCAACATAGCGGCAAATACGGCCATTAAAGACATAAACGTCAAATAAGGAAAAGTGATGCGCGCATAATATACAGTTTGATTAAATTTTTCTGGCTCATTTTCGAAGCCGCTGGCCAATGCATAAACAAAAACTGGCATAAAGATTTCTGCCAGTGCCGTGAACATCAATAAAGCACATAGCAAAACCGAGATAACTTCGCCCGCCATAAGACGCGCCGAAGACACACCAGCACTTTCTAGCCGTTTGGTAAAAATAGGGATAAAAGCTGCATTAAAAGCCCCTTCTGCAAATAGCCTGCGAAACAGGTTTGGCAATCTGAACGCCACGACAAAAATATCTGCCAACGGCCCTGCGCCCAAAGACGCGGCAATCATAATGTCACGCACAAAACCAAAAAGACGACTAAGCAAAGTTGCGCTGCCTGTTATACTTGCTGCGCGCAAAATTGAAACCCGCCCTCCCATTATGCAGTTTTCTTAAAATTGCGCGCCATTTTAGGTTTTTTAGATTCAGGCATAGAAGCCCGCGCTGGATCCATCAGAACTTTTTCAAGCTTTTTACGAATAGCCGTTCTTTTGGAAGCACTGGTAATTTTACGCCCGGTTAAATCCTGCGCATAAAACACATCAACCGCACGCTCTCCAAAGGTTGCCACCCGCGCCGTTACAATCGTCACGCCAAGAAAAAAGAGTGCCCGCGTAAGCGCATGCAATAACCCCGGCTGGTCAAGCCCGCTCACCTCAATGACAGTTGAGTGCTGTGACGCCTCATTGTCGAGCATCACAGATGGCTCAATCGTGAAGGCCTTGATTTTGCGCGCTTGGCGCAGCTCCATAATTTCATCAGCAGGCAGAATATCCCCCGCCATCACCCGCGCTACAGTCGCGCGCAGTCGCGCAATGCGAGTCTCATCTGGCGACTGATGTTCGAGCGGTTCTTGCACTCTTAGCACATCAACCGCCATGCCATCGCGCGTGGTGATAATACGCGCATTAACAATATCCAACCCAGCCACAGCACAGGCGCCTGTTAGCCTTGAAAAAAGCCCCGGATGATCTTGCCCGACAAAACTCAAAACCGTGACACCTTGAAATATATCGCGCTGTGCATCGACCACCATGGTCTCTTTTTTCACGCGCCCAAGCAGATCAGCATGCTGCAATTGTGCCGCCAGTTCCGTAGATAGCCAATAAGCATCATAATGGCGTTGAACATATTCTTTGCAGCTCTTAAAAGAGCGTTTTTTATCGCGCTTTCGATAAGCATTAATAAACGCATCTTTAGCCCCCGCCACACGGTTCGGGCGATTAGTATGAGACGCCGAACCCATTAAATCAGCTTCAGCCTCAAAATAAAGCTCGCGCAAAAGCTGTCCCTTCCAACCATTCCAAACACCGGGGCCAACGGCGCGAATATCAATCACCGTCAAAACCAACAAATGGCGCAAGCGTTCAAGTGTTTGCACTTTACCGACAAAATCATAGATAGTCTTAGGATCGCTTAAGTCGCGGCGTTGTGCGACATCACTCATAATCAAATGCTCGCGCACCAGCCATTCGGTTAAATCGGTTTCCGCTTTGCTAAAGCCTAGTCGCGCACCCAAATGACGCGCAATGCGCGCCCCTGCAATAGAGTGGTCTTCAATGCGCCCCTTAGCAATATCATGCAACAATACAGCAAGATATATAACTTTCCGATTAATGTTTTTCTTCACCAACTCATGCGCGAGCGGGTGGTCATCTTTCAGCTTTCCTTGCTCAAGCTCAGATAAAAACCCAATAGCACACAACAAATGTTCATCCGCCGTATAATGGTGATACATGTTAAACTGCATCAGCGCGACAATACGCCCAAAATCAGGCAAAAAGCGTCCCAAAACACCCGCCTCATTCATGCGCCTCAAAATTCGCTCGACATGATTGGGCGCGGTCAGAATATCCAAAAAAAGTTGGTTGGCTTCTGGGTTTTGGCGTAATTTTTCATCAATTAAATTCAACGAGCGCGTGACCTCGCGTAACGTATCTGGATGGATCATCAACTTATAGTCAGCCGCCAGCTTGAACATACGCAAAAGATTGATGGGATTGCGCTTAAACACATCTGAGCGCACCATTTTAAGTCTTTGTCCACTCAAAGTGAAACCATGCACTTGTTTTTGCCGACGAAAAAGTGCGGGCAATCTTTGCAACCCCGTTGGTTTTGTCTGCTCATCTTCTAACATGGCGCAAAAAATACGTGTCAGATCACCCACATCCTTAGCAACAAGAAAATAACGCCGCATAAAAAATTCAACTTTGTTCAGTCCCGCCGTTGGTAAAAGGCCCATTGCATCAGCCATTGCAGTTTGCACATCAAAACTCAGCCGCTCTTCAGCCCGCCCCGTCGCAAAATGAAGCTGGCAACGCGCCGACCATAAAAAATTCTCACATCGCCTAAACAAATGCAATTCCTGGCGCGTTAATAGACCTTTTGCCACGAGTTCATCTATTTTATCGACTTCATAGCAATATTTCGCAATCCAAAATAATGTATCCAAATCGCGTAGCCCGCCTTTGCCTTCTTTAATATTCGGCTCCACCAAATATCGACTTTCGCCTGTTCGCGTATGCCGAATATCCCGCTCTTTTAGCTTAGCGACAACAAATGCGCGCGCACTCCCATGTTGCACATCTTTCAAATAAGCTTGGCGTAATCGCGCCGTCGCCGCCTTTGAACCCCAAATATGACGCGCCTCCAATAGAGCCGTGCGGATAGTCATATCTTTTTTAGCCTGCTTGATACACTCGCGCACAGTGCGGGTGGAATGACCAACCTTCAGACCCATATCCCAAAGAATATAAAGAATATATTCAATAAAATTTGTCATTTGCTCTGTTGGCTCGCCAGCTAAGAGAAACAGCAAATCAATATCAGAACTAGGAGCCAATTTGCCTCGGCCATATCCCCCAACGGCTATGATTGCGAAATCTTTTTTGAACGGCACAGCTTTATCCGTCTGATTTTGGATAGCGTAAGCGCATAGGCTTTGGATAATAGCATCTATGGAGCGACAAAGGGCACGGGCACACGCGCCCCCTTTGAGAGGTTTTTGAAGCGAAACGCCTTTCACATCTTGGAGGTTTTTTGCATGAATTTTTTTAAACAGTGCCAATACTGCTTTTCGGTTTTCTGGGCTTTGCTGTTTTTCTGCATGGCTCAACTGCGTGAGTTGTTCTCCAAGCGCCGTTTTTGAAATAACTGGAAACCGCAACGACTTAACAGATTGAGGGGCTGGTTGAGAGCCAGATTGAGAGCGCATGTGCGAAGGCTTTGCAAAAGAGTGCTTTTTTGTGTGTGTGGATACAGATTGACGTGCCATTATTTAACTTTCTCATATGAATAAAGTCATAATAAGGCAGTTATATTTTGTGTAAAGAAATGCCTTATTTTTTTTCTTCGCGTATTTTCTTCAAAAGATAAAGCGACTCCAAAGCTTCTCTTGGAGAGAGCAAGTCCGGGTTCACCTCATCTAGCGCATGATGAACGGGGTCGGGTTTTTCTTTTTTCTTAAAAGAGGCTGAAAATAAAGGCAACGGCGTCAAAGCAGACGGCTCATCACTTAGGGCATTATCTTGGCGGCGATTTTGTTCTAAATGGGTCAACACCTCGCGTGCGCGGGCGATGACAGCTTCTGGCAAGCCCGCCAGTTGCGCCACATGAATACCATATGATCTATCTGCCGCGCCCGCACAGACCTCATGCAAGAACACCACTTCGCCCTGATATTCCTTCACCCGCATCGTGGCATTTGTAAGCCCTTGCAGTCGTTTTGAAAGGCTTGTTAATTCATGGTAATGAGTGGCAAATAACGCACGGCACTTGGTAACTTCATGTAGATTCTCAACCGTTGCCCAAGCAATCGACAAACCATCAAAAGTGGCTGTGCCGCGCCCTATCTCATCAAGAATCACCAAGCTTCTCGCACTTGCCTGATTTAAAATTGCAGCGGTTTCAACCATTTCCACCATAAAGGTTGACCGCCCTTGTGCCAAATCATCGGCCGCCCCAACACGGCTAAAAACCTGATCAATCAGACCAATTTCAGCGCGGCTCGCAGGCACAAAAAAACCAGCTTGAGCAAGAATAGCAATCAAGGCGTTTTGGCGTAAATAAGTTGATTTACCAGCCATATTTGGACCCGTCAGCAACATCAAATGATGCGCCTCATCATCATTTAATAAGCAATCATTGGCAATAAATGGCCCTTCAGAACGCGCTTCAAGTGCCTGTTCTACCACGGGGTGCCTGCCCCCCGTAATGAGAAAACGGTCATCATCATAAAGCAGCGGACATACCCAATGACGCGCCTGCACCAACTCGGCATGCGCACTCGCCACATCAGCACTGGCTAACCCATCTGCCGCACAGCTTATTTGAGTACTTAACGCACAAGCCTCATCAACCAATCGCTGATAAATATCCAGCTCCATACCCAAAGCACGCTCTGCGGCACGCGATATTTGCCCCGCAAGATCGCCAAGCTCTTGAGTTGAAAAACGCACCGAACTCGCCAATGTCTGGCGGTGAATAAAAATATTATTATGCGGCGGTAAACTCAATTTTTCGCCATGTGCAGGCGGCACATCAACATGATACCCAAGCACAGCATTATATTTAATTTTAAGTGCCTTAATATCGGTTTCATCTTTATAACGCGCTTGTAAACTTGCAATCACGCGGCGGCTTTCATCGCGTAAAGCACGCTCTTTATCTAGTGCCGCATCATAGCCTGTCACCACAAAACCGCCATCGCGTGCCAATAATGGCAAATCATCATCCAATGCACGCGCCAATAAATCATGCAAAGCGCGTAAAGATGGACCATCCGATGCCTCGGCTTTATCAAAAATAGCAAAAGCAGAAGCAAGCTCTTCTGGTATCTCTTCCGATTGCTTATGAAGTAGCTCAAAGCCGCCAAAACCAGCTTCAAGTCCTTGTTTTAAGATTTTCAAGTCGCGTGGCCCGCCGCGCTCTAAAGATAATCTGCCAAGTGCCCGTGCCATATCTGGCGCCCGCCGCAATAAATCTCTGACATCATTGCGTAAACTATCTTTTTCCAAAAAAAACGCAACCGAGCTTTGCCGCTCTAATATAGCTTGGAGATCTGTTAAGGGAGCAGAAAGCCGCGTGGTCAAAAGCCGCCCACCGGCAGCACTGACGGTTAAATCGAGCGCATCTAGCAAGCACCCATTGCGCTGACCGCCTAAGGTTGAGATAAGCTCAAGATTGCGCCTTGTTGCCTGATCAAGTCGCATAATACCACCGCCACTTAGCAATTGCGGCGGCTTAAGGCGTGGCATCTGCCCCATTTGAGTTAAATTCAAATAAGTGATCAGCATACCGCAAGCAGCTATTTGCGCCCGCGACCAAACGCCAAACCCTTCTAGGGTTTCAACCTGATAGGCTTCTAATATGGTCTGCTCACCTGTGCGCGAGCCTGCTTGAGCCTCTGGCATTAAAGCAAGGGTGACTTGCCCTGACATATCGGCGGCACTTTGAAAGCGCGTGCGAATTTTCTCTGATAGGGATTCGGGAAGTAAAAGCTCGCGTACCGACAAAGCCGCAAACTGAGCCACCAAAAAATTAACGGCGACATCTTCATCATAGCGCGTGCCGACTGGTTCAGGCGCGGTCATCACCTGCACATCACCGGTTGACATATCCAACCAAGACAATGCCAGCCCATTCGTTTCAGCTGTATAACCAAGGGCGGCTAAATAATTATGCGCGCGTGCATCAAGCAATCCCTCCTCGGTAAGTGTCCCCGGTGTTACAAGCCGCACCACCTCTCTGCGTACAACCGATTTGGTGCCGCGTTTTTTCGCTTCTTCAGGGTTTTCCGTCTGCTCGCAAATCGCTACTTTAAAGCCGGCCCGAATTAATTTGTGCAAATACCCCTCTGCCGCATGATAAGGCACACCGCACATAGACACAGGCTCACCCAAATGCTGCCCTCGATGCGTGAGCGTAATGTCGAGTGCGGCTGCGGCTGTCACCGCATCTTCGAAAAACAACTCGTAAAAGTCACCCATACGATAAAACAACAAATACTCTTGATGCTGTTCTTTGATAGATAAAAACTGCGCCATCATAGGCGTTGCGCTATTGACGGCTTTTGTAGCAGAAACAGTTTGAGCCGTTTCGCCCGCGACTGGCAATTTTTCTTTATTGATGTTTTCTGGCTCAGTTCGTGACATATTTAGAAAAGCTCTATATTTTCGGCATGAATAGAAAATTCATAATTTTTCTTTTCAAGCATGATAAACAATACGGCAATTAAATTCTACCCGTCTGTCTTGTAATTCTCGTATTTTCATTCTATGACACCCTACAATGGAAATGAGTTAAAATGATGAACGATAGCAAAGATGATAAAGACCAAAGCATGGCAGATCGCGAAGCCTTACGGTTTCACTCTCGCGGTCAGCCGGGCAAGCTCGAAATCACGCCGACAAAGCCAATGGCAACCCAGCGTGATCTTTCCTTAGCATATTCGCCGGGCGTTGCCGCACCTGTGAGAGCCATCGCCCAAGATCCCGACACCTCCTATGATTACACTGCTCGCGGTAATATGGTTGCGGTGATTTCAAACGGAACCGCCATTTTGGGTCTGGGGAATTTGGGCGCGCTTGCCTCAAAGCCCGTTATGGAAGGCAAAGCCGTCTTGTTTAAACGCTTTGCTGATGTCGATAGTATTGATCTGGAAGTGGACACAGAAGATAGTGAAGCTTTCATTAATTCGGTCAGATATCTTAGCCCTTCTTTTGGCGGGATTAATTTAGAAGACATTAAAGCACCTGAATGTTTCATCATTGAACAGCAATTGCGCGAAGTGATGGATATACCCGTGTTTCATGATGACCAACACGGCACTGCGATTATTTGCACGGCGGGGTTGATTAACGCATTACACCTCACGGGTCGTAAACTTGCCGACACTAAAATTGTCGTGAACGGGGCGGGCGCGGCTGGGATTGCTTGTCTTGAGCTGATTAAAGCAATGGGTTTGCCAGCAAAGAACGCCATTTTATGTGACACCAAAGGGGTTATTTATGCAGGGCGTAAAGAAGGCATGAATCAGTGGAAGTCTGCGCATGCCATCAAGACTGATTTGCGCAGCTTAGAAGAGGCTATGAAAGGCGCGGACATTGTCTTAGGGTTATCGGTAAAAGGGGCTCTCACGCCCGCGATGATTAAATCCATGGCGCCTAATCCTGTTATTTTTGCGATGGCCAATCCAGATCCAGAGATCACGCCCGAAGAAGCCCATGAGTTGCGTGCTGACGCTATTATTGCGACGGGGCGTTCTGATTATCCTAATCAGGTGAATAATGTTTTGGGGTTTCCGTATATTTTTCGCGGCGCATTGGATGTTCGTGCGACCACTATTAATGAAGAAATGAAAATTGCCTGCGCTGAAGCTTTAGCCGTATTGGCACGCGAGGATGTGCCGGACGAAGTTGCCATTGCTTATGATGGTGAGCGTCCCTCTTTTGGTCCCAATTATATTATTCCTGTACCGTTTGACCCGCGTCTTATCCGTGATATTCCGCCTGCTGTTGCCAAGGCGGCGATGGATACAGGCGTTGCGCGCAAGCCGATTGTTGATATGGAGGCTTATAAAAATAGATTATCTGCCCGACTTGACCCGACCGCCAGCATCTTGCAAGTCATCATCAATAAGGTCAGACAAAAGCCCAAGCGTATGATTTTTGCTGAAGGCGAACAAGATTCCGTTATTCGCGCCGCCATTGCCTATAAAGATGCGGGTCTTGGTGAGCCGGTGCTGATTGGGCGCGAAGATATTATCATGGAAAATATGGTTCAAGCCGGACTAGGCGAGCGCCATGATCTTATGATTCACAATACGAGTAAGTCTGTTCGTATTAAAAACTACACAGATTTTTTGTATGAGCGTCTGCAACGTAAAGGTTTTCTTTACCGCGATGTTGAGCGCATCGTTACCAATGATCGCAATATTTTTGGTGCCTGCATGTTACAAATGGGTGATGCTGATGCCATGATTACGGGTGTCACGCGCAATTATTCTGTGGCGCTTGAGCAAGTGACGACGGTTATTGATCCGATGCCTGAGCGTCGGATGATTGGTCTGACGATGATGGTGGCGCGTGGGCGCACTGTGCTTGTTGCTGACACGAATGTTCATGATATGCCGACCGGCTCTGAGCTTGCCGATATTACAGAATCTGCGGCCCATGCGGCCCGTGCCCTTGGTTACGAGCCACGTATAGCTTTGCTGGCATATTCGACCTATGGGCATCCGGAGGGTGATCGTTCTGTTTATGTGCGCGAGGCGGTGCGATTGCTTCGTGAGCGCAATGTTGATTTTGAATTTGACGGTGAAATGGCAGCTGATATTGCGCTGAATAAAACGGCGCGAGAACTTTATCCATTCTCGACTTTGACAGACAATGCAAATGTTCTGGTGATGCCGGCGATTCACGCAGCGTCGATTTCCACCAAAATGTTAAACGAGCTTGGGAACGCCACGATGATCGGTCCAATTTTGGTCGGTCTTTCAAAGCCCGTCCAAATTGTGCGTATTGGCGCCACCGCATCAGAATTGATGAACATCGCCGCCATTGCCGCTTATGATTTTTAATATAGCCGTTTGTTTCAGCCTCTATTGGCAACCTTAAAGTCCGGCAAGCCGCGCCAAATAAGCGCAGAAGAAACATGTAACTTATTAGGAATCTTAACATTATCAAGATCAGCTAAGGTGCGTGTAATTCGCAAAATACGGTTAAAGCCGCGTGCCGTCAGGCTCTTTTTTTCGGATATTTTTTCAAGTAATTGACGCCCCTCATCATCTGGATTAGCAAAATCAAAAAGAGCCTCCCCATCAAGATGCGCGTTCAATATGCCCGCATTGCGCTTAAGCTGAATTTTTCTGGCCGCCATCACCCGCAAAGCAATATCTGCACTCGCTTCGCCCGCTTGGGGAGAAATCATGTCTTTTAAGGAAACAGCAGGCAACGTCACCCGAATATCAAACCGGTCAAGCAACGGACCAGAAAGCTTATTTAAATAATCATCTATGCAATGCGGTATCCGACTGCACGCCAGTTCAGGATTTGCGGCATGCCCGCAACGGCAAGGATTCATCGCCGCAATAAGTTGAAATCGCGCCGGATAAGTAACATGCGCCGCCGCCCGCGCCACCTCCACATGTCCCGTCTCAATGGGTTGGCGCAAAGCATCTAAGGTTTGGCGTGAAAACTCTGGCATTTCATCCAGAAACAAAACGCCATTATGAGCTAGAGAAATTTCGCCGGGTAAAGCTTGGCGTCCCCCTCCGATCAAAGCCGCCATGCTGGCAGAATGATGCGGCGCACGAAACGGACGCTGGGCAATTATTGTCGAATATGAGGTATTTTTAGTTTGTGACATACGCCCCGAAAGACTTTCAATCATGCTGGTTTCAAGTCGTTCATACGGCTCAAGCGGCGGCAGAATACTCGGCAAGCGCGCCGCCAGCATTGATTTACCCGCCCCCGGCGGCCCCGACATGAGTAAATTATGCCCACCCGCCGCCGCCACTTCTAACGCCAAGCGTGCATCTTCTTGTCCCTTAATATCGCTCAGGTCTGGCAACGGCGTCTGGTGATGATGAATGTCGGGTTCGGGAGCTGGCAGAAGTTGCACCCCTTTTAAATGATTAACAATTTGCAAAAGATTCTCAGCCGCAATGACGCCTTTTTGGTCAGGGCGCGTAAGACCCGACCAACTCGCCTCAGGGCCACAAACTTTAGGGCAAATCAAGCCCTTTTCCCATGACATAGCCGCGACCGCGGCGGGTAATGCCCCCGGCACAGGTTCAATCCGCCCATCCAGTGATAGCTCGCCCATAGCAACAAACTCAGCCATGTTCTCAGGCGCAATAACCCCCATCGCCACCATTAATCCAAGCGCAATCGGTAAATCATAATGACTGCCCTCTTTAGGCAAATCCGCGGGCGCGAGATTAACCGTAATCCGTTCCGACGGTAGCCCAAGTCCAATGGCCGCCAATGCACTTCGCACCCGTTCACGGCTTTCTGCGACCGCCTTATCGGGCAAACCAACCATCGTGAAAATCATTTTGCCGGGCGAGAGGTGAACTTGAACATCAACGCGAACAGCTTGAATACCTTGAAAGGCGAGGGTGGTAACACGCGCAACCATTTTTATCTTCTTTTTACCGATTGTTTTTCTTATCCAACACTAAACGCCCCCAAACACAAGGCTTGTTTTGGTATCGGTAAAAAATAAGCGACTATCTGACTAAATCTAAGGACAACGCTCAGAACATTTTACCCCGCTTGGCTGAGGCGGCGATAAATCGCCTCCCATACGCGGACGGCAATATCGGGGCCGCCGAATTTCTTTATTTCCCGAATACATGTTGGAGACGTAACATTAATCTCGGTAAGATAATCGCCGATAACATCTATCCCCGCCAAAATAATACCGCTATCGCGTAAAACAGGGCCAATTTGTGCGGCAATTTCTAGATCGCGCGGCGATAGTTCAGCTGCCATAGGTTGTCCGCCAACATGCACATTCGCGCGTGCATCGCCTTCAAGCGGCACACGATTAAGGGCGCCCACGGCTTCGCCTTCGACCAAAATGACGCGCTTATCACCTTGTCTGATTTCAGGCAAGTAATGCTGGGCAATAAGGGGCTCGCGGGAGCTGGTTAAAAACATATCCAGCAACGCGCCAAAATTCTCATCATTTTGCGCCACTCTAAAGACGCCGTTGCCGCCATTGCCATATATTGGCTTTAGAATAATATCTTTGTGTTCGGCTCGAAATGCAGAGAGTTTTTCTCGGTCACGCGTCATCAGGCTTGGCGGCTGAAGCCCCTGAAACAGTGTCGGAAAAAGTTTCTCAGGCGCATTGCGCACCGCCGCCGGAGAATTAACCACCAAACACTGGTCTGTAATTTTTTCCAAAAAATGTGTCGCCGTTATATAAGCCATATCAAAGGGAGGGTCTTGGCGCATCAAAACCACATCCATCTTACGTAAATCCGTATCAATGGCATCGCCTAATTCAAAAAAATCCGTTACCGTATCGCGCACCGTTAAGGGGCGCAAAGGGGCGCGAACCTCATGCGGCGTCATCAGGGTCAGCTCTTGGGGTTGATAATAATAAAGCTCACACCCGCGTATTTGAGCCTCAAGAATAAGCGCGAAACTTGTGTCACCTGCCACGTCAATATTGGCTATCGGATCCATTTGTATGGCAACTTTATAGGACATTCATTTTATTTCCTTTTGCTTATTTCTTGTTCCACATCAAACGCTAAACGCATCTCATGAATCGTTTCAAAAACCAACTCTACCGCCCGAACATTATTTAAATTCCGTGCATGATTGACCACCCGCTCAGCTTCTTCAATATGAGGCGCAATCCCTTGTATATACACCACACCGCGATGCACTGAAATGTTGAAATTAACCGCCGACACATCACCATCAAAAATAATAAGGACCCTAAGCTTTGAGGCAATCCAAGCATCTTGAAGTGCTTGGACGCGAGAACGCGCAGTACCGATAAACAAAAAATTAAAAACCCGCCTCACATCAAAGTGCTGCGCACTCAGTTGTTCAAGCTTGCGCGACACTTCCTGCGTTGACGTTGTGCCTGTCAACATGACGCGCCCCGCCAGCGAACTCACTGAAACATTCAGCAAAAGTCCATCTTCCATCTCCAGCAATTTTCTATTGATAAAAAGCATAATCCCAGCATCATCAATACTCTTAGAAACGCCTGGCGCACTCAATGCCGCAAGACCAGCTTGAGAGAACGTGCTGCTTAATAAACTGGGCACACTGCATGCCGCTAAAAACGCAACCCCAATAAGCACAATAAGTGATTGTCTTGCGCGGTTTTTCTTTTTTGCTATAAAACCCATCACCAGAGCTGACCTCACCTATTCCCAGATGCCCGCAAAGTGTTTGGGCCACGCCCATGGCGTTACGCAAATTGCATCAAAACGCCATGAACATTTATTAAATTGGACATGGCGTGCCATAAAAATATCAGCGGCGGCATCAATCCGTCGCCACTGTGCTGGGGTCAATGCATCAAGCGCACGCTGAATATCACTGCGGAATTTGACTTCAACAAAAATTATCACCGACCCTTTTTTAGCAATTAAATCCACCTCTCCTTGACGACACGACCAACGGCTTGCAAGAATACGCCATCCCTTCAAGCGTAAACTCCAAGCCGCCACGCTTTCAGCGATACGGCCACGCCAATAAGTATTTTTCTTAAGTCTCATTCTAGGGCGCATTATGTAGATGCCTCATTTTGAAGTTTAAGCGCAAGCTGATACACATCGCGCCGACTCCATCCCGATAGCTCTGCCACCTCATCCGCCGCTTTTTTCGTGCCAACCTTAACAAGTGCCAGCACCAATGCGCCGCGTAGCTCATCTGCATCCCACTTGGCATCTTGCCCATGCGCGCCCTTTATAAGCACGACAATTTCACCCTTTGGCGCACCAGCACCTTGATAATACGCAATTAAGTTTTCCGCCCGCGCACGCTTTACTTGCTCAAATTTTTTAGTCAATTCACGGCAAACAGCAACCTCACGATCCCCAAGCACATGGTGAATATCAGCCAATAAACTAGCAAGACGGTGCGCACTTTCAAACACGATTAATGTGGCACAAAGATCTCGAACCTCCAAAAGAGCTTTTTGGCGCGCTTTGGTTTTCGGTGGTAAAAAGCCAAAAAACATGAACTTATCCGGCGGTAAACCAGCTATGCTAAGGGCCGCTATCGGACTGCTCGCGCCCGGCACGGCAATGACATCAAAGCCTTCATGGCGCACATTGCTAATCAGTTGGTATCCGGGGTCGGAAATTAACGGCGTTCCCGCATCACTGATAAGAGCAATGACCTCGCCTTTAGCTAACCGTGCTATCACCTTTGGGCGCATTTTTTCGCCATTATGTTCATGATACGTCTGCAATGGCGTGGCTAATCCATGGTGTGAAAATAGCTTACGCGTGACTCGTGTATCCTCGCACAAAACCAAATCGGCGCAAGCAAGAATATCCAATGCACGCAAAGTAATATCGCGCATATTACCGATCGGAGTCGCCACGACATAAAGTCCTGTTTTAAAATTTTGTTTTATCTGCCGCACAGCCCTAGCAGAAAACAGTTTGAGACAAATGGCAACCATTTGAATGAAATGATTTCACTTGGTCTTTTTGCGAACACATTTTATCACCACTATAGGGGCATGATGAATTGGAAATATTTGCGCCAAGGGTTAGTTTGGCTCTTAGTTTGGCTCAGTGTGGGTTTGATAGCGGCATGTGCTGGCTCAAACGAGGGTCTTGACCCAACAACCCAATACCCCCACCAATACAGCGACCCCTTTACCACGACACAAGCCTATTCGAAAGGGTTACAAAATCCGCTTTTGGCTCAACAAAAGGTCAAGAAGCGGATTGTTGAAAACACCAAGGCGTTTTTGCGCGCTCTGCCAGAAGACAATGGGCGTGCCGTTGCCTATGACCGCACGACATCCAAGCAGACGTTTTTTAGGCGAACCTTCAGCGCAAGACAAAATGATGGCCGTATCCGCATTGGCATTTTATTACCCCTTAGTGCCAAGAGTGCGAGCGTTCGCAATATTGCCGAAGATCTTTTTAACGCGGCACAATTAGCACTATTTGACCTAAAGCGACCAGAATTAACTCTGCTGGTGCAAGACACGCAAGGCACTCCCGAAGGGGCCCTTAAAGTGACCAGCAAGCTGCTTCAAGATGGCGTTCAAATTATTATCGGGCCGCTCTTTGCTGCCAGTACGCAAGCCATCACGCCATTGGCGCGTAATGCTGGCATACCGGTTTTAAGTCTTTCCAATAATCGTGATATTGCTGGCGATGGTGTCTGGTTGATGGGTTTTTTGCCCGAACAAAACCTTGACCGCATCATTGACGAAGCCACAGCACGCGGGCACACGCGATTTGCCGCCCTCATTCCAGAAACCGCTTATGGTCAACGCATACAAAATGCTCTTGCCCCAATAATTGAGTTTTATGGCGGCGAACTTGTGCAAACAGAAGTCTATCAAGAAGAAGCCCAATCTATGCTTGTTCCGGTACAGCGAATTGCGCTTTATGAGGAGCGCAAACAGGCATGGGAGGAAGAGCGCGCACGCCTTACCGAAGAGGCTATTCTTTTGCTTGCACGTTTGTCTGATGCGCCGGTCGCGGAAGATATTTGGGTTCAGATTGCAGAGCTTAACCCTGAGTTAAAGGCTCAATATGATGCCATGCGGTTGACTGAAACATTTGGCGAATTGCCTTATGATGCCATAATTATGCCTGAAGGGGGTATTCGTCTGCGCACACTGGCGCCTCTTTTGCCTTATTTTGATGTTGACCCAAGGGACATAAAATTTCTTGGCACGGGCTTATGGGATGATCCTAAATTAAGCCAAGAGCCGCCGCTTATTGGCGGCTGGTATGCGGCACCTGAGCCTCGGGGTTGGCGGGATTTTACAAAAAGATATGAGAAAATTTATGGCCGAAGGCCGCCGCGTCTATCAAGCCTTGCCTATGATAGCGTTAGTCTGATAGCGGCTTTGACGGCGATCTATCCGAGCACGGCTTTCACCCATAAAAGCCTGACCAATCCGAACGGGTTTCACGGAACGGACGGTATTTTCCGCCTCACGCGAGACGGCTTAAATGAACGCGGGCTCGCTGTTTTGGAAATCAGGCGCAGGCGCAATGGTAGAGTTTCTAGTGCCCCAGATAACTTTGTCAGCTTTGACCAAACTAGCAATGAACGAAATAACGACAAGACGCTATCGACATTTTCTATTTTTGAATAAATCAAGCAAGCCATAAATCAAGCAAGAAGTGCCTTTAAAATACTGTCGAGAACAAGTTGCCCCTTTAGTGTGGCTTTTAAAACACCCGCAGTCACATCGCAATGGCCTTCTTCGACCAGCATCTCAACCGTGTTTTGGTTAAGGCGGCAGTTAATTTCTTCAAGCCGTGCCAAGGCTATGCCTTCGGTTAATCTTAACCCAAACATCAAAGTTTCCTCAGCCCGCTCAAGCTGGCTTAGCGGTTTGAGTATTTCCAGCCCGTGCCCTTTTTTTGTAACAGCGTCAAGCCAATATTGAGGCTTTTTATGGGTCAAAGTCGTGTGGCGAATATCAGGCGTTTCCTCAAACGAGATACGTCCATGCGCGCCCGGTCCTAGCCCAAGATAATCTGCGCCTTGCCAAATATTCAAATTATGACGGCACTCGTTTTTAGAGCGCGCATAATTTGATACTTCATACTGCCTCATGCCATGTGCGCGACAAACACGGCGCGTTATGTCAAACATAATTGCCTGCTCATCCTCATTGGGTAACTCAAACCGACCAAGACGATGAAACTCATAAAAAGGGGTACGCTTCTCAAGCGTCAACTGATAGGCAGAAAGATGGTCTGGACTTAAACAAAGAGCTTCTTGCAAAGCTTTTTCCCAGCTATGCGCCGTTTGCTCTGGCAGGGCATAAATCATATCAAATGAGACGACGGGGAAAATATCACGCGCCAGCCAGTAGCTTTGGCGCGCCTCTACACCGCTATGAGAGCGCCCAAGAAACGCGAGCTGCCCATCATCAAAAGACTGGATACCAAGCGATAAACGCGTAACGCCGCTCGTTTTAAGCAAGAGCATTTCATCTCGGCTCAACATAGCTGGATTCGCTTCCAAGCTAATCTCAGCCTGAGGCGACAATCCCAGATGATGGTCCAAGGTCTCAAGAATAGCCGCAACCAAATCTGGGGGCATCAAAGATGGCGTCCCGCCGCCAAAAAAAACTGTATCAATAGATTGACGCCTCATGCGGTTTGAGAAAAAGGCAATCTCTTGTTTAAAAGCCTGTTGCCACTGTGCAACATTAATCGCGCGCTCAAGATGCACATTAAAATCGCAATAAGGACAGATAGCCTTACAAAAAGGCCAATGTACATAAACGCCAAGAGCCATTAGTTCTTTTTATCCAAGAGTGCCATTAGTTCTTTTTATCCAAGAGTGCCATTAGTTCTTTTTATCCAAGCAAGCCTTCATCATTTTCGTAAAAGCATCTGCCCTATGTGACATAGCATGCTTTACCTCAGGCTCAATCTCAGCGAATGTCTGCGTGCCGCCTTGAGGAACAAAAATGGGATCATAACCAAACCCCTTATCGCCGCGTGGCGGCCAAATCAACGCGCCCTCCACTTTACCTTCAAAACTCTCCATGTGTCCGTCCGGCCATGCAAGGCTCAAGGCGCACATAAAACGCGCCATGCGCGGCGCATCCGCAATAGCATTGAGAGCCTGTTCAATTTTTTGCATAGCAAATTCAAAACACCGCTCACCAGTTTTCGTCTCGGCCCAGCGCGCCGAATGAATCCCCGGATTGCCGCCAAGCGCATCAACACACAAACCACTATCATCAGCAAGTGCAGGCAAATTGGCCGCTTGCGCCGCCGCCAGTGCCTTCAACTCAGCATTGGCAATAAAACTCATACCCGTTTCTTCTGGCTCGGGTAAGCCAAAGGCATCAGCCCTCACAGCTTGGATGCCAAAGGGCTCAATCAGTTCGCTTATTTCTCGAATTTTTCCAGCATTGTGACTCGCAATCACCAGCCTATCCGTTACAAGCTTACGCGCTTCTGGCATGCGCCACAGCCTGTTTTTGTAATGCCACCAAACTATCTATACCGCCGCGTGCCAACTCAAGCAGAACATTAAACTCAGCATGACTAAAAGGCACGCCCTCAGCCGTCGCCTGAATTTCAACCAATCCCCCCGCCCCCGTCATAACAAAATTGCCATCTGTATCAGCGACACTATCCTCAGCATAATCAAGGTCAGCCACTGGCGTGCCTCGATAAATACCGCAAGACAAACCAGCCACATGATCCATCAAAACTGACTTTTTAATTAGCTTTTTTGCTAGCATCCAATCTATTGCACCCGCCAACGCGACCCATGCACCCGTAATAGATGCCGTGCGCGTGCCGCCATCAGCCTGCATCACATCGCAGTCAAGACTGATCTGGTTTTCGCCAAGCCCTTCAAGGTCAACCACAGCGCGCAAAGAACGCCCGATGAGGCGCTGAATTTCTTGCGTGCGCCCCGATTGCTTACCAGAAGATGCCTCGCGGCGCATGCGTTCACCTGTTGCGCGCGGCAACATGCCATATTCTGCCGTGACCCACCCTTTGCCAGAACCGCGCATCCATGGCGGCACCCGTGTCTCTACACTTGCGGTACATAAAACATGCGTGTCGCCAAATTTTATAAGGCAAGAACCTTCAGCATGCTTTGAAACGCCGGTTTCCATCGTCACTTGACGTAATTGTGCGGGGGCGCGGCCCGATGGTCTGTTTTGTTCGGTCATGGGGTGTTCCTTTTGAGGGCTTTTTTTACATAACTGGTGTGTAGCTGGTCTTTTAGTTTCAAGCAAGCAGGCTTAATTTTGAAAATCATGCCCTTGAAAACCATGTTATTAGCTCTTATGTAAGTTTCACGTTTCCAAACCCTACCCAACCCAAGTTTGATACATACCACGGATTTGCAGATGATTGAAGATAACGAGCCCAAACCAGAAAACAATTCGGCAAACAATTTAGAGAACAATTCTAAAGCCGATGCAAAAACTTTCGAGGATGATGAGATTGCTAAAATTCTTGACGATATTACGCCGCCTCAAGAGACACCCGAGCAGCCTCAAGAGACACCCGAGCAGGACGTAAATCTTGCGGCTTTGAAACCAGAAGAACAGGTTCGTATTTTGCAGGATACCATTGTTAACCTCAAAGAAACAATGACCGACATGGATGATGAAATACTTCGCTATGCTGCTGAGTTACAAAACACTCGCCGCCGCGCAGAGAAAGACCGTCAAGATGCTTTGAAATATGGCATGACCAGTTTTGCCCGTGATATGGTGACTGTTGGCGACAATCTGACGCGGGCGCTGAATGCGTGCGAAGCATCTGACCGTGAAGGCTTGTCCGAGAATATGGTTAATTTGCTGGAGGGTATTGGCGCAACAGAGCGCGATTTAATCGCTGCCCTGCAACGTAATAATGTTAAACCGCTTAATCCTATGGGCGAAAAATTTGACGCCAATTTCCACGAAGCCATGTATGAGGTTCCCGATACGGGTCAAGAAAACGGAACGATTATCGAAGTGATAGAAATTGGCTTCATCATTGGTGAGCGTCTGTTGCGGGCGGCCAAGGTGGGGATTGCTAAGGGTTAATCAAGACGCTTTTAAGGCTCTGCTTTTAAAACTCTGCGTAATGTTAAATTAAGCCGTCCGCCTTGGGGGAAATAATCAGGTAATTCATCCGCCAAAAGTGAAGACGAGCCAACCAAAAGACGGTCTATGCCATGAAAGTTCAAGCGTGATGCGCCGCCCATAATCAACGCATCTCCCGACCGAAGTTTAATTGATTTTGTTGTGCCTTGGCGCGTTTGTCCGCCGGCGCGGAATATAGCACTATCGCCAATCGAAAAAGACACAACCGGCGCATTAAAGTCTTCCTCATCACGGTCACGGTGCAATCCCATTTTGGCTTTCGCGCCAACATAATAATTCACCAAACAACATTCAGGCAAATGCGGATAACCCGTTAATTTATCCCAAGCCTCATTCAGCATGGGTATCATAGCCGGCCAAGCCAACCCCGTTTCAGGATGAAATCGCTGATACCGATAGCCATTTATATCCGACACCCAGCCCAACGATCCCATATTCGTCATCATAATAGACCAAGGCTGAGCCGTGCGCGGCATACGCGGGGAAAACAAGGGCGCTATTTTTAAAATTGGTTGAAGTGCCTCAAGCAACGCCCGTTGCGCGGCGCGATTCCAATATTCTGTGTGATATTCAATGCCTTGCCCCAACATATTGTAATTCTCACTAAGTAAAAAATTTAGAAAAACTGCCAGAAAAACCCCCCCCGCATCTTGTAGCACAGCTTATGGATACTTATATAAACCATCAAGCGATGATGGCGGCAAAGTATTACCGCCAAAATAAATTAACATATTGAATGAAAAGAGAGGTTAGCTATGGGTAAGGTAATTGGTATTGACCTTGGAACAACAAATTCCTGCGTGGCCGTTATGGACGGCGACGCGCCGCGGGTTATTGAAAATACAGAAGGCGCAAGAACGACGCCTTCCATGGTTGGTTTTACAGAAAACAAAGAACGCCTCGTCGGTCAGCCGGCAAAACGCCAAGCCGTGACCAACCCGACAGACACGCTGTTTGCTGTTAAGCGTCTGATTGGGCGTACCTTTAAAGACCCTGCGACACAGTCCGACAAGAAAGCTGTGCCGTATAATATTATCGCGGCCGATAATGGCGATGCTTGGGTTGAAGCACGCGGGGAAGGATATTCTCCATCTCAGGTTTCTGCTTTTATTCTGCAAAAAATGAAAGAAACAGCTGAAAGCTATCTTGGCGAAAAAGTTGAACAGGCGGTTATTACGGTGCCGGCTTATTTTAACGATGCTCAACGCCAAGCGACCAAAGATGCGGGTAAAATCGCTGGTCTGGAAGTGCTACGCATTATTAATGAGCCCACCGCCGCTTCTTTGGCTTATGGATTGGATAAAAAAGAAGGTAAGACAATCGTTGTTTATGATTTGGGGGGGGGGACGTTTGATGTCTCCATTCTTGAAATCGGCGATGGCGTATTTGAAGTTAAAGCGACCAATGGGGATACCTTCCTTGGCGGTGAGGATTTTGATGCGGTGGTGGTTAACCATCTGGCGGATGAGTTTAAAAAAGAGCATGGCGTGAACCTACGCAGTGACAAAATGGCTTTACAGCGTCTCAAAGAAGCCGCCGAGAAAGCAAAAATTGAGCTCTCTTCTTCAAAACAGACAGAAATTAACTTGCCTTTCATTACGGCTGATGCTTCGGGCCCAAAACACCTGAACACAAAAATAACGCGGGCCGCGTTCGAAGGATTAGTTGAAAAGCTTATCCAGCGTACCCGCAAGCCTTGCGAGTCTGCGCTGAAAGATGCGGGCATCTCGGCCTCTGAAATTGACGAGGTGGTCGTCGTGGGCGGCCAAACACGGATGCCAAAAATTCGTAAGTTTGTTCAGTCCGTCTTTGGCAAAGAGCCGACTATGAGTGTGAACCCAGATGAGGTCGTTGCCATGGGCGCGGCTATTCAGGCCGGTGTTCTGCAAGGCGATGTGAAAGATGTGTTATTGTTGGATGTAACCCCGCTATCTTTGGGGATTGAAACACTTGGCGGTGTTTTCACGCGCTTAATTGATCGCAACACAACTATTCCGACTAAAAAATCGCAAGTGTTCTCAACCGCCGAAGACAATCAGGCCGCCGTGACCATTGCCGTCTTTCAGGGCGAGCGCGAAATGGCACGCGACAACAAACCGCTTGGGCAGTTCAATCTTGAGGGTCTTCCGACGGCCCCCCGTGGGGTCCCCCAAATTGAAGTCGCATTTGATATTGATGCCAATGGCATTGTGAACGTAACCGCCACCGATAAGGCGACCGGCAAGGAGCAAAATATTCGCATTGAAGCTTCAGGTGGTTTATCTGATAACGACATTGAGAAAATGGTCAAGGACGCAGAAGCCAATGCCGAAGAGGATAAAAAACGCCGTGAAAGTGCCGAATTGCGTAATAATGGCGAAGCGTTAATCCATGCTACGGAAAAAACCATTTCGGAGCATGAGGATAAAATTGAGCCAGCCGACAAAGATGCGGCAGAACTTGCTATAGCAAATCTGCAAGAAGCACTTGAGGGCGATGATGGTGAGCAGATTGAAGAAAAGTCTAAGACACTGCAAGAAGCAGCTATGAAAATCGGGGAAGCGGTTTACAAGGCACAACAAGAAGCAGAAGCCCAAGATGATGGCGCAACGGATGAAGATTCGGATGAGAGCGTTGTTGATGCTGACTTTGAAGAAATCAACGATACAGATGATGAGCAAAAGGCTTCTTAAGCCTTTTGTTTCTCGCCTAAAGAGCGCCCGCAATAGCAAAGGAGAACGCCGATGAGTAAGCGTGATTATTATGACGTGCTTGGCGTTACCCGAACGGCATCGGCGGATGAGATTAAAAAGGCCTATCGCACCAATGCGAAGAAATTCCATCCTGATTTAAACCCAGATAATAAAGTTGCCGAAAAAAGCTTCAAAGAAGCCACCGAAGCCTATGAGTGCCTAAAGAACGAGCAAAACCGTGCCGCCTATGACCAGTATGGTCATGCGGCGTTTCAAAGTGGCAACTCAAGGGCGAGAGGCGCAAGAAGAGGCGCGCAAAACGCTGGCGGTGGGTTTGAGGGTTTCAGCTCTATGGGCGATATTTTCGAAGAATTTTTTGGCGGCGGCGGCAGAAGGCGGCGTCCCTCGGATGCGCAACGCGGCGAGGATTTGCGGTATGATCTAGAAATTACACTTGAAGAAGCATTTGCTGGAATTAATAAAACCGTACAAGTTGGCAGTGCCATAAGCTGTACGCGTTGCGCGGGGTCGGGGGCGGAAAAAAGCTCAAAAGCAGAAACCTGTGGCATCTGTCAAGGGAGCGGTGTTGTGCGTAACCAGCAGGGGTTTTTTTCTGTAGAGCGTCCCTGTCGTCAATGCGGGGGCAGGGGGAATATTATTAAAACCCCATGCAGAGACTGTCGCGGCAAAGGCACTGTTTATAATGAACGCAATCTTTCTTTTGATGTCCCTGCGGGCGTTGAGAACGGCACGCGTATTCGCCTCAGCGGCGAAGGAAATGCCGGAGACAGAGGCGGGCCGCGCGGCGATCTTTATGTTTTCGTTGGTATTCGTGCGCATCCATTTTTGCAGCGTGAAGGTTCTGACCTCTTGTGCCGTATCCCGATTAAAATGACTCTTGCCGCAAACGGCGGTTCTGTTGAAATTCCGTTACTGAATAAAAAGCGGGTTAAAATCACCATTCCTGAAGGCGCGCAAAGTGGGCAACAATTCCGTTTACGCGGCAAGGGTATGCCGATATTACGCTCAAGACGCCACGGCGATTTATATGCCCAGCTTAGCGTTGAAACACCGCAAAATCTTTCGCGCAAACAAAAAAAATTGCTCGAGACTTTTGAGAATAGTCTTGGCAAAGACATTTTCCCAGAAAGCGATGCGTTCATTAATCATTTAGAAGACTAGCGGCATATACGAACGCCTGCTATAAAAAGTCTTATGAAACTGGTTGTAAATGGTTGTGCGGGACGCATGGGGCGTACTCTGTTGCGCCTTATCGCGCAAGATGAGGCTTATACGCTGGTGGGCGGCTTAGAAATGAGCGGCTCTGAGGCTATCGGGAAAGATTTAGGTCAGCTTGCGGGGGCGGAAAAATTCAACATCACGGTAAGTGATGACGCCCTTAGCACGCTCAAAGATGCTGATGGTGTCATTGACTTCACCGCCCCTGAAAGCTCTGTCACACTGAGTGCCATTGCCGCACAGGCGCGGCTTGTTCATATCATTGGAACAACCGGCTTTACACCCGAACAAGAGGCTCAATTAAAAGCATCTGCACGCCACGCCCGGATTGTAAAATCGGGCAATATGAGTTTGGGCATTAATTTACTTTCAAATCTTGTGAAGCAGGCGGCGGCGACTTTAGATACAAGCTGGGATATTGAGATTGTTGAGATGCACCATAAACATAAAGTAGATGCGCCTTCTGGCACGGCTTTATTGCTTGGCGCAGCGGCGGCACAAGGACGCGCTATTGATCTTTTTAAAAACATGGACACGGCCCGCCATGGCATGACAGGGGCGCGTAACACTGGTGATATTGGGTTTGCGACATTGCGCGGTGGGTCGGTGATTGGCGAGCATGAGGTTATCTTGGCTGGCGAGGGCGAGCGTCTTGTTCTGGGTCATATTGCCGAAGATAGAGATATTTTTGCACGCGGTGCTCTTCGTGCCGCTTTATGGGCTTATGAGCAAGAGCCGGGCATGTACCAGATGACAGATGTTCTTAGGCTGTAGTTAAGGGGTATAAAGTGAATAAACTTGTCCTTATCCGTCACGGACAAAGCGAATGGAACGCACAAAACCTATTTACGGGATGGCGCGATCCAGACCTAACGGATAAGGGGCGGTTTGAAGCCATGCAAGGGGGGGTGAAGCTAAAAGAAAAAGAGTTGAATTTTGATATTGTTTTCACCTCGGCTTTACGGCGGGCACAAAATACTTGTACCCTCTTGCTTGAGAAGCTTGGTCAGCCAGAACTAGAACCGATTTGCAATCAAGCCTTAAACGAGCGCGATTATGGCGATTTATCTGGTCTTAACAAAGATGAAGCGCGCAAGAAATGGGGCGCAGAGCAAGTCCATATTTGGCGGCGTTCCTATGATAAACCGCCGCCCGGCGGTGAAAGTCTGAAAGACACCGCCGCCCGTGTGCTTCCATATTATGAAGCCGCGATAAAACCGCACCTGCTTAATGGAAAAAACGTGCTGGTTGGCGCACATGGTAATTCTTTGCGGGCACTTGTAAAATTACTTGAGAACCTAACGCCAGAAGAAATTATTGGCGTTGAGATTAGCACAGGCGAGCCAATGGTCTACACCATGAATAGCGAGGCTATGATGCTTGATAAGGAAATTATTCCAAAAAGCTGACCCCTTCAGCCGTCAACATTTTTGCTTTCAAACCCAAGCCCCAGCGATAGCCATGTAGCATGTTGTCGCTACTCAGCACACGATGACAGGGTACTAGCCATGATACGGGATTTGCGCCTACTGCGCCGCCCACAGCAATGGGCGCACTGTCAAGACAGGCAGCCAGCGTTTTGTAATAAGTTGATGTACCCTGCGCCAAACCCATCAGAGCGTGCCAGACTCTGTGCTGAAAAACTGTTCCAGATAAACTTAGCGGCGGGTATATGTTTTGGTCCATATCGGATAAAATAGCCTGAATTTTTATGGCTTGAACTTTATCTAGCTTATTTGCTGGAATTATTTTTGCGGGCGCAAATGTTTTGAGAAAATCGGCTTCATCCTCGCCCGCTAGCTTATTGGCTGAATTATTGGCTGGAAACCCAAGCCCCGCCAACAAAAAATCATTGGTGCCAGATAATTCAAAAACGAGCAAAGCCGGCCCAAAAGCCGTCTCATAATCAACCCATGTATATGATGAGGTTTCATCGCCTTGCGCGCCATCATATATGGAAATTGGTTTCCCGTTAGCATCCAGATGATAAAGTTTTTTTATCTTTGTTGACTTGACCATAAGCTATCACACTCTTTCAAAGAGCAGATGTCAAGCGCACACAAAAAGCAGTAATAATGTTGCTTCGTATCTATGTTTTTAACTTATCCGCCCTATTGCGTCAAAAAAAGAAAGCCTTATAGTGCGGCCATGAAAGTTGCACAAATAGCTGAATTCTTCGCACGCCTGCAAGCGGCGACGCCGTTGCCGAAACCAGAATTGGATTTTGTGAATATTTTCACCTTGCTGATTGCCGTCGTTTTATCGGCGCAAGCGACCGATAAGGGGGTGAATAAGGCAACTCGGGCACTGTTCAAGATTGCCGATACGCCCGAAAGAATGGCGGCACTTGGTGAAGAAAAAATCCGTGAATATGTACGCACTATCGGCCTTTACCGTAGCAAAGCCAAAAATATTTACCTGCTTTCCAAACAGTTAATTGAGAACCATAAGAGTCAAGTGCCTGATAATATGGAGGCACTTATTCGTTTACCGGGTGTTGGCCGCAAAACCGCGAATGTCGTTTTGAATATAGGCTATGGCAAAGAGACATTTGCTGTGGACACGCATGTTTTTCGGATTAGCAATCGCACCGGGTTAGCCTCTGGCAAGAATGTTCTTGAGGTTGAAAAGAAACTAGAGCGGCGCGTCCCCGTCCCCTACCGCGTGGATGCACATCACTGGCTCATTTTACACGGGCGATATGTCTGCAAAGCCCGCAAGCCAGATTGCCCAAAATGTGTGGTCAATAATTTATGCCGTTTCAAAGGTAAGACAGTTTGTGCATAATCCATCAAAGCAAAAAGCAATAAACCCCAAAATAACAAGAGATTAAAATGACGCCTAAAAAATTTCATGTAACCGCCATGGGTGCCGCCTTGGTTGATGTTTTTGCCAAAGTCAGTGATGCGCAATTGCTCGCCCTTAACAGCCCTAAAGGGGCGATGACCCTGATCGATACCGAACAAGCCCTTTCTATGCTTGGTATCGTTGAAATTGAAAGCAAATCTTCGGGCGGCTCGGCCGCTAATACCATTGCAGGTATTGCCGCACATGGTCACCAAACCGCTTTTATAGGTAAAGTGGGGGAGGATGATTTGGGCAATTTTTTTATGCAAGAAATGCTGGCAAATAATATTGCTTTTCTCTCTCGCCCGCTTAAAGGCGGCGCATTAACGGGGCGATGTATTGTGCTAATCACACCCGATGCCGAGCGTACCATGCATACTTTAATTGGCGCGGCGGCAACAACATCCATAGATGATCTAGATCTGGATGTATTGGGCGCAACAGCCTGTTTTTTCGCCGAGGGTTATGTGCTTGACAGCCCGTGCACAATGCAAGCTTTTCATGCGGGTGCGACAAAAGTCAAAGCCACAGGCGGGCGTGTTGCCTTTTCATTATCTGACTCGTTTTGCGTAGCAAGACATATCGACAAATTCAACGCATTATTAGTCGACGAGGTTGACCTGCTTTTAGGCAATGAAGCAGAAGCAAAAGCGTTATTTGGTTGCTCGAATATGGCCGACATCACCGCCGCCATACGCGCCAAAAATATTGATGCTGTTATCACGCGCAGTGAAAAAGGTGCTCTCATTATTATGGACGGCAAGGTTACACAAGTTCCTGCCATTGGGCTTGAGAATATAGTGGATTTGACGGGAGCGGGCGACCAATTTGCCGCAGGATTTTTAAGCGGGCTCGCACAGAACAAGCCAGCTGAAATATGCGGACAGATGGGAGCTATTGCGGCGGCTGAAGTCATGGGTCATATTGGCTCGCGTCCACTCACGAATATGCGGGCACTATTTGAACAATCTGGTATTGGCGGGATTTAAATTTTGCGCAACCGCACTTCGTCAATTTGATGTGCTCTATTTTTATGTAGAATCAAATCAGCCCGCCCGCGCGTGGGCATAATGTTCTGCTCAAGATTGCGCTGATTAATGTTCTTCCAAATACCCAAAGCCGTGCGTGTTGCTGCCTCATCATCAAGGTTTGCATAGCGCGAGAAATAAGCACCCGGCTTAATAAAAGCCGTGTTACGCAATTCAAGAAAGCGGGCAACATACCAATCACGAATGGCATCTGCTTGTGCATCTATATAGATAGAAAAATCAAAAAAGTCTGAAATGAAAGGAATTTCATTATGGTTCTCCGGATTATTTTTTGGACTATTTTCCGCACTGTTTTCAACGATACGCGCCAGCTGCAAAACATTCAATCCCTCGACAATTAAAATATCCGGCAGGTCAATGTAAATTTTTTCATCCGGCACAACATCATAAACAATATGTGAATAAACGGGGGCTTCAACACTTGGCTTGCCTGATTTGACGTCAGTTAAAAAAGCCCGTAAAGCGGTGCGGTCAAAACTTTCAGGGAAACCTTTGCGCTCCATCAAGCCGCGGTTTTCCAATTCAGCATTGGGATATAAAAACCCATCCGTTGTCACAAGCTGAACCTTGGGATGGTTTTGCCACCGCGCCAACATTTCGCGCAAAATACGCGAGGTCGTGCTTTTCCCAACAGCGACCGAACCCGCAACACCAATAATATAGGGAACTTTTTGCTCGCGCCCCAAGAACTCATTGGTTGCGGCAAACAGACCTTTTGTCGCCAGCACATAAAAACTTAACAGACGCGAAAGAGGAAGATAAATTTGTTCCACCTCTTTAAGTGAAACGGTTTCGCCTCTGCCGCGCAAGTTGATGATTTCTTCCTCTGTTAAACAGAGCGTTTCATCCCTTTGAAGGTCGCCCCATTCCTGTGCTGTATAGCGGCGATAAGGCGATTGTAAATCCGATGAAAGGGAAGGCGGGGGCATATTTTAATCCTCTTTATGCTCTTTATATTCAGTTTGATAGTGTCGTTTATAGGCGCGTCGCTTTTTCCTCAAAACCCGATATGCCTTCGCGGCGTTCTAGCTCGGCATAAACTTCTCCAAGCTCAACCCCTGCGCCAACCAGCACAACAAGCAGATGATAAAGCACGTCCGCCGATTCCATGACAACACCCTGACGGTCTTGTTGCAAAGCGGCGATCAGTGTTTCCACAGCTTCTTCTGCCAGCTTACGAGCGGGGCGGGCGGGTGCGTCTGCCAGCAATTGAGCGGTATAGGAGTTTTTTGGGCCCGCCCTTTTGCGTTCTTTTATTGTTTCGAAAAGCTTGTCTAAAACCGTCTGCATATTTGCCTCATTCTATACTTTAAGAGTTTATGTACCTTTTTTCAGCTTGGGACTCAATATCAGGCATTACATTCGAACCTCACCGAACCTGAATGCCTGCATCCGCCATCACCTTTTTGGTCTCAGCGATCGTATAATCGCCGAAATGAAAAATAGACGCCGCCAGCACTGCGCTTGCTCGCCCTTGTTTTACGCCTGAAACAAAATGGTCAGGATGCCCAACCCCTCCAGAAGCGACCACGGGAACGGGAACGGCGTCAGAAATTTTTCGCGTCAATGCCAAATCAAAGCCCTCACGCGTGCCATCTTTATCCATTGAGGTCAGCAAAATTTCACCTGCGCCGCGCGCCGCCACATCGCGTGCAAAGCGCACCGCCTCAATCCCGGTTTTCTCGCGCCCCCCATGCGTGAAAATTTCCCAGCGTTCTTCATCAACTTTTTTTGCATCAATAGCAACAACAATACATTGCGTGCCAAATTTATCGGCGGCTTCGCGCACAATATCAGGTGTCTGCACGGCGGCTGTATTAAAAGAAACCTTATCTGCGCCCGCCAATAATAAGGCGCGCACATCTTGAACTGAACGCACCCCGCCGCCAACGGTCAAAGGCATGAAACATTGCTCTGCGGTTGCGCGTACCACATCAAGCAAGATTGATCTTTTTTCATAGCTTGCGGTAATGTCAAGGAAACATAACTCGTCCGCTCCCTCTTGGTCATAAATGCGCGCCGCTTCTACCGGGTCGCCCGCATCTATGAGGTCAACAAATTGAACCCCCTTGACAACACGCCCATCAGCCACATCCAAACAAGGAATGATACGAATTTTCAGCATTAGTTTACCCCGTCAAGCGCAAGGACTTCAGCCGCCTTCAGCCGTCCATCATAAAGAGCGCGCCCTGCAATCGCTCCAATGATTCCGCTCGTTTCATATTTTTGCAACGCAATAATATCATCTATTCCTGCCAGCCCGCCCGAGGCAATTATCGGAATGGAAACAGCTTCGGCAAGCCGTGCTGTTGCTTCCACATTCACCCCTTTGAGCAAGCCATCACGGTCAATATCTGTATAAATAATCGCGCCAATGCCAGCATCTTCAAATTGGCGTGCCAAATCTATTGCCCTCAGATCGCTTTCTTGCGCCCAGCCCTCAACAGCTACACGTCCGCTACGCGCATCAATACCAACAGCAATTTTACTCGGAAACAAACGGCAAGCTCGCTTAACAAGCGTTGGATTACGAACAGCGATTGTACCCAAAATAACACGGCTAATGCCTTTATCGAGCCACATCTCAATTGTTTCAAGATCACGGATACCGCCGCCTAATTGCACTGGCACTTTGGTGGCTTGCAAAATAGCCTCTACTGCTGCGCCATTGACTGGCTTGCCCGCAAAGGCACCATCAAGGTCCACCAAATGCAACTGAGAAAAACCCTGCCTCGCAAATGTGCGTGCCTGAACAGCAGGGCTTTGGTTAAAGAGGGTTGCCCGCGCCATATCGCCTTGCTCGAGGCGAACACAATGTCCGTTTTTTAAATCAATTGCTGGAAACAAAATCATGGACACCACTTCAAAAAATTTTCAATGAGGGTGAGACCGTTACGCTGGCTTTTTTCAGGATGGAATTGTGTCCCCACCATATTGTCACGCGCAATGACGGCACAAAATGCCTCATCATATGAACAATGCGCAATACAGTTTGCTTCATCTTCGGGCAGGAAAGCATAGCTGTGAACAAAATAAACTGTTTCCCCATCTAAGCCCTCAAGAACTGGATGCATGGGTATGCACTGGATTTCATTCCATCCCATATGCGGAATTTTCAAAGTTTTATCTTTCAAAATAAGTGGTTTTACCTGCCCGTCAATCCAGCCTAACCCCTGATACGGCACGCCCTGATTGGTTTGCATATTTTCCGTACCGCTATTTGCCATAAGCTGCATGCCAACGCAAATGCCCAAAAACGGACGCCCCTCTTTTAGCACACGCTGGTTTAGAGCTTCTTCCATACCCTCAATCGCTCTTAAACCTTTGGCACAATCACCAAACGCCCCGACCCCGGGCAAAATAATATAATCCGCCGCCAGCACCGCATCAGGATTGCTGGTTAGCAAAACCTTTGGCACATCAAACAAACTTCCCGCGACGCGCTCAAAAGCCTTTTGCGCAGAGCGGAGATTGCCAGAATCATAATCTATCAGGGCAATATTCACGGCATCTTATCCTTTGAAAGCACAGCTGCTCTAGCTTCCGAGTAAGCCTTTAGTTGACGGAATAGCGTCAGATTTACGCGGGTCAATTTCAATTGCTTGGCGCAAGGCACGCGCTAATGCTTTGAAGCAAGATTCAATAATATGATGATTATTCTCGCCATACATATTTTCAACATGAAGCGTAATGCCCGCCGCCTGTGCAAAGGCTTGAAACCATTCTTTAAATAACTCCGTATCCATATCGCCAAGTTTTGGCTTGGTGAACTCAACCTTCCAAATCAGATAAGGGCGTTGTGAAACATCCAAAGAGACCCGTGTGCATGTCTCATCCATCGCAATGATAGCCGACCCATAACGTGTCAGACCTTTAAAATCGCCAAGTGCTTGGCATACCGCCTCACCAATGACAATGCCTGTATCTTCGGTTGTGTGGTGAAAATCAATATGTAAGTCACCTTTTGCTTCAACCTCAAGGTCAATCAAAGAGTGCCGCGAGAGCTGCTCGATCATGTGATCTAGAAACCCAATGCCCGTGGACACCTTATAAACGCCAGTTCCATCAAGGTTAAGCTTTACAGCAACACCTGTTTCATTTGTTTGGCGCGAAATTTCAGCGGTTCTTTGCATCATCATCCGTAACCTTGCATTTGTCATAACTAACTGTCTTTTAACAGCTACATCGCCATGTTGCTAGAGTTGATTAGGCTTTAGGGTTTTTGCGCAAACGTATAATAAGCGCACCAGTGCCTCCCATTTTAGGGGGGGCGGTCGCAAATTCGCCAATGAGCGGGGCGAGTTCTGAGCTGTTCAACCAAAGCGGCACTTCTTGACGCAAAACGCCCTCGCCGCGCACACCTTTGCCAGTAATGATACATACCCATCCTAGTTTTCGAGCATGGGTAGCCAAAATAAAACGCTTGACGCCAGCATGGGCTTCTTCCACTCGATAGCCATGTAAATCGAGACGCGCGTCAATTTTTTCCTTCCCGGATTGGAGCCGCCGCACCTGTTTGGGATCCAAACGCCCCTCAACACTTAATTTTTGAGGTAATGATTTTTGAGGTAATGATTTTTGAGGTAATGATTTTTGAGGTAATGGCGTTTTTTTAGCTTTTTGCTCATCTTTCATCACACGCATTTTAAGCGGCGCAGGTGCAATAGCATCATTCTCTGGCGCGGCTATATTTTTCTTATTAAAGCTTAGAGGGTTTACAGTTTTTTTCACCCTCTCCCATAAAGACATATCATTTGATTGAGATTTTTTAGACACGACACTCCCCCCCTCGCAAGTTTCACTCAACGGCTTTCTGTGGCGACAAGCTTCCAAATTGGCGAGCGGTTTTTTAAGTGACGCTCAAAGGTCCAATAATCCTTTGTCTGAATAATTTGCTCCGGACTGCCCTTAACCACAGCTCCAGCTGAATCGCGCACAACAGAGCATAATTCAGCATTTATCATAACGGTGATGCGAGCTAATTTTCCATCAAGCTCTACATCATGTATTTCTGGCACGCTCGCCCCAATAGTCTGAGTTTCAAGAGAATAACCCTGTGCCTCGCGCTCTTTAATGGCGGCCTCAAACCCCGCCATGACTTCTTCACTCACCAACTCTTGCAAGCGTTGGCGGTCATGGACGGCATAGGCCGTCAGAATAATTTCATAAGCCTTGCTCACCCCCTCAAGAAAAGAAGAAAGCTCAAAGGTTTTGTCGATTTTGGTAATTTGCATTAAGCTCTGTTGGTCATCGTCTCCCTCAGAATTACCAACCACCCGCAAATTGGGACGCTGTGAGGGTTTTGAGGGTTTTTCCAACAGATCAGCAGATTGCTCTGGCGGCGGTTTCGGCCGTCTTGTAAAACCATCATGGAATCCCAACACGCTCTTCAAGCGCCAAAACACCAGAATGACAAACACCAATAAAATAAGATTCAACGTATTTATTTCAGCCTCCATTGACATAAATCACAGTCATACCCACATATATGGATATATTTAAGTTATTTAACACTATTTACCAATACTAATTGATTAACCATAGCCACTTTCTAACAAAAAGCCTAAAAATGTCTTTAGTTCTGTTTATAATTTTCATTTTGGTACCAATTATTGAAATTTACCTGTTTATTGAAATTGGTGGACAGATTGGCGGTGGTTTTACTATCCTTCTTATCTTGGCGACGGCGATTATCGGTGTTAGCTTGGCCCGATGGCAAGGTTTGAGACTACTTATGCAGGCGCGCCATTCTATAGCACAAGGACAACCTCCCATCACCGCCCTTGGTCACGGTGCTATGTTACTACTGGCGGGGGCTCTTTTGATAACACCGGGGTTTTTCACCGATAGTATAGGTTTTTTACTGCTTGTGCCGCGCATCCGCATGTTTATTGCCGAGATTATTTTGGGGTCTTTGATACCGCTAGATGTTTTTACACGTTTTTCAGAGTTTAGCCCACCGCCGCACGCCCAACCCCACGCCCGCCCTCGTGATGGCGAGGTTATTATTGAGACGGCGTTTGAGGTTTATGAAGAAGCGCAAATTAACACCCCGCATACACCTAATGGTGACACTTCCCTCAAAAAAAACAGGAAAGCCCTCAAAAAGAACGATTAATGACATAGATGAATTGAATTTATTATCTTTTCATGCTACGCGAAGACAAATTTAATGGAGACAATTATGAGTAAAAAAAGCGGAAATAAGAGTAAGAAAAGTAAAGATGTGAGTAACGAAAGCACGGAAGCCAAAAAGCCACCCGTGATTACTGAGAAGCAACCCGTGGCTTCTGAGAATAATGCGGCCCCCAGCTTGAGCATTTTGAGGCAATATATAAAAGATTTATCTTTTGAAAACCCCCAAGCCCCAAATTTGAGCCAGAAAAAAGAAGCAGGACCTAATGTGGATATCCGCATTAATGTGACCGGACGCCATCTTCAGGGCGATGATTATGAGGTGGCTTTGCACTTTAAAGTCGAAGCAAAATCAGGCGATACAACAGCTTTTCTTATTGAGCTGGTTTATGGCACGCTCATCCGCGTTCAAAATGTTGCAAAAAAAGATCTGGGACCGTTTCTACTGATTGAGGCACCGCGCCAAATTTTCCCATTTGCGCGGCGTATTCTTGCCGATGTCACACGCGATGGCGGTGTCCTTCCGATTCTGCTTGATCCGATTAATTTTGTTGCTCTTTATCAGCAAAACGAAGCCGCGAAGGAAATAAAGGTGGAAGAAAAAAAGACTGAGTCCTAATCGATTTTTTGGTCTATTTCTGGATTGAACCATTTTGCGGCACACGGCAAAGCTTTGAGAAAAGCGACATGTTCTTGATGCGCCTTGGCTGTTAATCTTGAGGCTAATGGCTGAGGGCGTTGCTTGCGCGGTTGAGGCTGTTGGGATTGATTTGGGAATTGCGTAGAATCTGGTATGGAATTTGGTATCGAATTTGGTATCGAATTTGGTATGAAGCCAGCTTGTGGATGGTTCTCATCGGTTTGAAAAACAAGCCCCGGCTGGCGTCCTCCGATTAATTCAAGATAGACCTCAGCCAGCAACTCACTATCCAGCAACGCCCCGTGATAATCGCGCTTTGTATTATCGATGCCAAAACGCCCGCAAAGAGCATCCAGACTATTGCGCGTCCCGGGGAATTTGTGACGTGCCATAACCAGCGTATCAATCACACGCTCATAAGAAAGCACTTCATAACCTGCCTGCTCAAGCTCAAAATTTAAGAATTTCATATCAAAAGGCGCATTATGAAAAATCAACGTGGCGTCACCGATAAAATTGAGAAACGCTGTTGCCTGCGTTTCAAATAAGGGTTTGTCTTTTAAAAACGCATCCGTGAGATTAGTCACCTTCAGCGCACCTTCTGACATCGGATATTGAGGGTTTAAATAAATTTGCAACGTCTTACCCGTGGGTGTGTGATTGATAAGCTCCACGCACCCAATTTCAACAATGCGATCACCCGTGGCACAATCAAGACCCGTTGTTTCAGTATCCATGGCGATTTGACGCATTTTAAGGCCCCTTCAATATTTTCGCTTGCGGTTAACCTTAATAGCTTTAAGAATCAGGTTTTTTATCACTTCTAATTTTAGTCATGATTTGCTTGATTTGACGATGCGCATCTGCAACCGATACTGAGCTATCCACAACAAAATCTGATAAGGTGCGCTTTTGAGCATCTGGCATTTGTTTGTCGCAAATAACTGCAAATTTCTCTGCTGTCATATCCGGGCGCGCCAAGACACGCTGGCGTTGTATATTTGCCGGCGCGGACACAGTAATAATATAATCAAAATCTTTCCGATCTCCTTTTTCAAACAAAAGCGGAATATCCAAAAGCACAGCAAAAGCATCTTGCGCCGCATTCTTTCGTAAAAAAGCTTGCCGTTCAGAAACCAGCAAGGGATGAATGAGTCCCTCTAATGTCGCCAATGCAGTTGCATCCTTTAAAACAATTTTGGCAAGCTCAGACCTATCAACAGCACCGTCTTTTAGGGCAGCAGGAAAAACTTCTGCAATCGCCACCGCGCCCCGCCCGCCTTTTTCATAAAGCCTATGAACAGCCCCATCCGCATCATAACAAGGCATACCTTCTTTTTCAAAAAGCGCGACAGTCGTTGACTTGCCCATGCCAATTGACCCCGTTAATCCAAGCACCAGCATTATTCTTGCACCTTTTTCAAATCAGCAATAAGCACCGCGCGTAAATCATCGCTCACAGCAGGGCGACGCCCAAACCACGCCTCGAAGCCTAAGACAGCCTGATGCAATAACATACCTAGCCCATCAACAACCCCAAGACCACGCGCACGCGCCGCCTGTAATAAGGGCGTTATCAACGGCGCATAAACAATGTCAGCAACAATAGCCCTTGGCGGCAAAAGCAACAAATCCAGCTCCAGCGGCGCACAGCCATACATGCCAAGACTGGTGGTATTGACAAGTAACCCAGCACCCTCACAAGCTTCATTGCGCTGCCCCCATGCAACTTGCGTAAGGATGCAATCTGTTCCCTTTAGCAATGGCTGAAAACGGCGCACCTTGCTAGCCGTTCGATTGGCCATGCGAATTTCAGGCACGCCAAGATCAGCCAGTGCCGCCACAATCGCACGTGCCGCCCCGCCCGCCCCAATAATCAACGCCGGGCTATCGCGTTTCCAATCAGGTGCTTGCTGTTTCAGGTTTTCACAAAACCCATAGCCATCCGTATTGCGTCCAATAATCATACCCTTATCAAAAATCAACGTATTCACAGCTCCCAAACGCTTGGCCAGCCCATCCAGTTGGTCAGCCAAAACACAAGCCGCCTGCTTATGAGGAACAGTAACATTTGCGCCCGCAAAACCCTGTTTCATCAACGCGCGAATAAAGCCATCAAAATTATCAGCCCTCACATGAAGCCTTTCATAGCTACCCTTAATCGCATGCTGGGTCAGCCAGTGCTCAAAAATGAGAGGCGAGCGCGAATGAGCAACCGGATCCCCGATAACACCTGCTTTTATTATGGATGCGTTACTCATTTAACAACGCCGAGTTTGCGCAATTGGGGTAGCATCTGCAAAAGTGGCATGCCGTATATAGTTAGGTGGTCGCCCTCAATTTTTTCAAATAACTGAACCCCCACCCCCTCCAGACGATAACAGCCGACACTGTTCAAGATTGCTTCGCCCGCAACCGCAAAATAAGCGTCCAGAAAATCTGGCGTCAGCTCCCGTACCGTCAGCTGTGCCTGTACCGTCTTGGACCACAGACATTCGCCATTTTTCACCAGCGCAACACCGCTTAACAAAGAATGGCGTTTAGCACTCAAAAACATTAAATTTTCGCGTGCCGCCGCCATCGAAATGGGTTTATCAAACAACCGCCCTTCACAAATCGCAATCTGGTCGGCACCAATTATAAGAGCCCCAGAGTTTGTCGCACTGACAGCCATAGCTTTAGCAATTGCGAGTTCACGGGCTAAATCTTCGCCATTTTGCCTCTCAGCCTTGAGAATATTCTCATCTAGTTTTGAAGGAATAATATCAAAGGCGAGCCCAGCGTCTTTTAGCACTTTTGCACGTATGTCACTTTTGGACGCAAGAACGAGTCTCATATTTTGATTTTGTAGACTCATAAATTATCTTCCCCCTTAAGCCGTTGCTCTTTTAAAGACTCTAAAAGGTTCAAAATTGTGGTCGAGGTTTCCTCAATCGAGCGCCGCGTCACATCGATGACGGGCCAGCCCATTTTTTTAAAAAACCGGCGTGCCTCTTGGGTTTCATCTTTCACCTGCTCAGGGTTGATATAATCAGTTTCTGAGACCTCATTGAGAGAAAGCAATCTATTTTTGCGAATTTGAACAAGCCGCTCCGGGCTCGTCGCCAGCCCGATAATAATCGGCTCGGTGACGCAAAAGAGTTCTGCTGGCAAATCTATATGCGGCACATAAGGAACATTAGCCGCCCGAACGCCGCGATGGGCCAAATACATACAAGTCGGTGTTTTCGATGTTCGGCTCACGCCAACTAAAATAACATCCGCTTCATTTAAATCTCCCTGAGTTTGCCCGTCATCATGGGCAACCGTATAATTTAATGCCGCGATGCGGTCAAAATATTCAGCCGTCAGCCTGTGTTGCATGCCGGGCTTACCCCGAATTTCAACATCAAGATGACTCCCAATTAGATTAACAAATGGAGCAAGAACATTCAAACAAGGCACGCTAAGTTTTTTACAGGTGCGCTCCAGTTTTTGCGGTAAATCACCCTCAACCATAGAATAAAGAACCGGGCCCGGGGTTGCGATAAGTATTTTTTCCACGCGCGCCAATTGTTTTTCACTCCGCACCAACCCATATGAGTGCTCGATTGCTTTGGTATCAACAAAACAGGCACATACCGCCTTGGCAACCGAGCTGATGGTTTCGCCTGTGCTGTCAGAAATAAGATAGAGATGAAATTCTTTAATATGACTCGTTTGGTTGTCCGTCACGGCACGCCCTTTTTGATTGATGAGTGTGTGAATAATGTTAATAACATGGATAACCCCCTCAAATATGGAAATGACCCGATTCTATCCACCTATTTATAAAAATATAAACATAGTTGTAATGAGTTTAATAAATCGTCTCAAGCATTTGTGAAAACCGTGGATAATTTAGTATAGTAAACTTATCCCCATTATTCTTATTATTCATGCGGCATTATTATTCTTAGAGCCGTTAAATTACCTTGAGATAACTCACTTTTAGAAAGCAATATGAGAACAATGTAGAAGTAATGTGGATAATATCGGGATAAAACACATAAAACATCACAAAAAGAATGGCATCTTTTTATGTGGACAAAACTATGGATAAAATTTAATCCACATAAAACTCAGCTACCTACAACTACTACTATTTATTATATATATAAAAGAAGAAGACCTAATTAAGTTCTATTTTTAAATTATGAATAAATTTTTATCTGTCTTTTCAAATAAACCGCCGCTTCATACGCCGCCAATATGGTTTATGAGACAAGCAGGGCGGTATTTACCTGAATATAGAAAAACCAGACAGCAAGCAGGTTGTTTTTTAGATTTATGTTATACACCAGAGCTGGCTTGTGAGGTTACGCTTCAACCTTTACGGCGTTTTGATTTTGATGCCGCCATTTTATTTGCCGATATTTTATTATTGCCTCAAGCCTTGGGGCAAGAGCTATGGTTTGTTGATGGCGAGGGACCAAGACTAACGCCTATAAAAAATGCTGATATTCTTAAACAAGAGAAAATGCAAGAACATTTAGCACCGATTTATCAAACGGTTGCTTTATTGAAAGAAAAATTACCGGCTAAAACGCCTTTAATTGGTTTTGCCGGATCACCCTGGACGGTTGCGACTTATATGATAGCTGGTCGGGGTGTATTTGCCCAAGAGCCAGCTCATGCTTTGAGGCAACAAGATGAAAGTGCATTTGCTTCTATTATTGAGGTGTTAATTGAAACGACGACTGTTTATTTAAAAACCCAATTTGATCATGGAGCCCAATGCTTACAATTATTTGATAGCTGGGCATCAAGTTTGCAAGGGCGTGATTTGGAAAAATATTGTTTTGAGCCAAATCGTAAGATTGTTGAAAATTTGAGAAAACAGGGTGTTGATGTGCCAATTATTGGGTTTGCGCGCGCTATTGGAAAATCTGTAATTGAGTTTGCTGAAAGCGTTGGTGTTGATGCTATAGGGCTTGATCAGGGGATTGATTTAGAATGGGTTTGTAAGGTTTTGCCTGATAATATTGTGACGCAAGGAAATCTTGACCCGCAGATTTTGGTTAAAGGTGGTGATAATTTGGCTAAAGCGACGCGAAACATTCTTGACATAACACGCGGCAGAAATCATATATTCAATCTTGGTCATGGTATTGTTCCCCAAACGCCGCTGGAACACGTTACGCAGGTTTTAAATATTATTAAACATGAAACTGATTAAGTTTTAGATAGAGGCTTGGATAGGGGGTTAGATAAAGTCATGCAGATTTTACTAGAAATTTTATGGAATTATTATGATTGGCTAGTTGCTTTTCATGTCATCTCGGTGATGTTTTGGATGGCGGGTATGTATTATTTACCAAGGCTTTTTGTTTATCATGCTGAGGCATATGAAAAAAATGAATCGGCTCAAACCTTTGAAATTATGGAATATAAATTGCTTAAAATTATCCTTAATCCGGCGATGATTTTTGCTTGGGTTTCTGGGTTTTTACTTTTAATGCGCCCGGGCTTTTATGGTAGTGCTGGAATTTGGCTTAATATCAAGCTTATCTGTCTTTTTATATTATTGATTTATCATATTTTTTTGGCCCGCTGGCGTAAGCAGTTTTTACTTGGGCAGTCGCCAAAGCCAAGTCGGTTTTTTCGGCTGATTAATGAAATCCCCCCGATTTTGACTATTATTATTGTTATCATGGTTATTGTTCAGCCGTTTTAATTTATTAAACTTGCTGAAACTCTAATTTTAAGTTATGTAAAGACACGAAAATTTTTCGCCCTCCTTTATTATATCTTACCCCAAGATATTTCCCTTTAAATTACTATCCATGGATTAAAAAATGGATCAAATTAAACTACAGGATCTTAAGATAAAATCTCCTACCGAATTGCTTGAGATAGCAGAACAGCAAGGTATTGAAAATGCATCAACGCTGCGCAAGCAAGACTTGATGTTTGCGATATTGAAACAATATGCTGAAAATGGTGTTGGTATTATTGGGGCCGGTGTTGTTGAAGTTCTGCCTGATGGATTTGGTTTTTTACGCTCGCCTGATGCTAATTATCTACCGGGTCCTGATGATATTTATGTGTCGCCCTCTCAGATACGCAAGTTTTCTTTACGAACAGGTGACACGGTTGAGGGTGATATTAGAAGCCCAAAAGAGGGGGAGCGTTATTTTGCGTTAATTAAAGTCAACACGATTAATTTTGAAGACCCTGAAAAGGTTCGTTTCAAAGTTAATTTTGACAATCTAACGCCGCTTTATCCAGAAGAGCGTTTTTTAATGGAAGTTGATGATCCAACGAGTAAGGATAAATCGTCGCGTGTGATTGATGTTGTTGCGCCGTTAGGTAAAGGTCAAAGAGCCTTGATTGTTGCGCCGCCGCGAACAGGTAAAACGGTACTTTTACAAAACATTGCGCAGTCGATTGCGACCAATCATCCTGAGTGCTATTTGATTGTTTTATTGATTGATGAACGCCCCGAAGAAGTAACAGATATGCAACGCTCGGTTAAAGGTGAGGTTATTTCTTCTACCTTTGATGAACCTGCGGCGCGCCATGTTCAAGTTGCTGAGATGGTTATTGAAAAAGCCAAGCGTTTGGTTGAACACGGCCGTGATGTGGCTATTCTTCTTGATAGTATTACGCGCCTTGGGCGGGCTTATAATACGGTTGTTCCCTCATCTGGTAAGGTTTTGACGGGCGGGGTTGATGCGAATGCTTTACAACGCCCGAAGCGGTTTTTTGGCGCGGCGCGTAACATTGAAGAAGGCGGTTCGTTGACGATTATTTCAACGGCTCTGATTGATACAGGAAGCCGTATGGACGAGGTTATCTTTGAAGAATTTAAAGGAACGGGTAACTCAGAAGTGGTTTTAGACCGCAAGATTGCTGATAAACGTGTTTTTCCCGCGATTGATATTATGAAGTCTGGCACGCGTAAGGAAGAAATTTTGATTGACCGAAATACACTGGCTAAAATTTATGTCTTGCGCCGGATTCTTAATCCTATGGGGACGGTTGATGCTATTGAGTTTCTTTTGGATAAATTCAAGCAGACGAAAAACAATGATGAGTTTTTCGACTCGATGAATACATAATGAAAATATAAACTTTACCTGCTTATAAATTATCAAGTTTTTGTTTAAGCATATCAGGCTCTTCAATTGGTGCTAGGCACATCTGATTGAGGCAGATATAGGCGCGTGGGTTATTATCCTTTTTTTCCAGTAATAATTTATAGGCGGGGTGTGAGGGATTTAGCTCTTGCGCAGTAAAAAGGGGTTGAACCACGCAAGCTGGATGGGGGTGTTGATAGGCGGTTTGCAATAATTTTTTTGTCTTAAGGTCGCTTTTCTCGCCAGTAATGACACAGCTAATCGATTTATGATGCTTTGCAAGGCTTGCAAGCGTTGTGGTCATTTGGGCAAATTCTTTCACAGTATGAAGCCCAAAACTCATCGCAAGTTCTTCTGCACGGCGACCATAATTTTGCTCACCCGTAAAGGCTTCAAGCCGTGAAAGCACCCATATCAATGTCCCGTTTGCATTGGGTAAAGCATTGTCGCGGGCATGGCGCGGGCGCATCAAAATTGCTTGCGCATCAGATGCGGTCATAAAATACCCGCCGCTTTCTTTGCAAGAAAAATACTTTTCTAAACTTGCCATGAATGAAATAGCATCTTCCAAATAAATCTGATGACCGGTTGCGCTGTAAAGTGCTAGTGCGGCATCGGTTATATTGGCGTAATCTTCTGCGGTATCGTGAGGGCTTGATATATTTTTGCGCCGCGCATGGGTCAGTCTTTTATAGCCGCCTTGATGATAAGTCATATTTTGTTTGATAAAATCATATGCTTTAACAGCCAGCTCTTGCCATTGCGCACGCTTAAAAATAAGGGCGGCACGCGCTAATGCTCCAATCATCAAACCATTCCAGTCGGCCAGAACCTTATCGTCCAGCGCGGGGTGTGTCCGTGTGGCGCGGCGGTTATATAAAGCCTTGCGGGCCGGGGCGAATTGCGCCTCTTTTTCAGCATCATGTTTAAGTAATGTATTAAGAACATTAACGCCTTCAAAATTTCCATGTACGGAAATATCGTAATATGACATGAAGCTTGCCGCATCTTTTTGCAAAATGTCTTTAACCTCATCCTCGCCCCAGACGTAAAATTTTCCCTCAATACCTTGCGTGTCAGCATCAAGGCTTGCGCCAAAGCCGCCTTCTGGTAGCACCATGTCGCGGATAAGCCAGTTAATCGTTGTTTCTATGCGGTTTAGATAAAGTGGGTTTGGACTATCGCGCCATAAAATTGAATAAAAATCAATCAGTAACGCATTATCATAAAGCATTTTCTCAAAATGAGGCACACACCATCTTTCATCAACGCTATAGCGCGACCACCCGCCGCCAAGATGGTCGTAAACACCGCCCGCGCCGATTTTTAAGGCGGTCAAATGAGCTGCTTGTTTTAGGTCATCCAATTGATTTAAGTAACCTGTTTCCCAGATATATTGAAACACAAAAGCTTGCGGAAATTTAGGCTGGCCTTGCATACCCCCATTTACCGTATCCATATAGCGGTGAAGGGCTTGGGCGGCTTCAAGGGGAAACTCTTTTAAGACTTGTGCGCGTGCCGTCATCTGACTGCGCTGTGAAATAGCCTGTGTGAGCTGGGCGGCATTGCTTTGAACTTTGTCGTTTTCTTGTTTGAATAAACGGCTGATTTCTTGGCACAGATCCATAAAGGCGGGCATGCCAGCGCGGGCGGTTTTTGGAAAATAAGTGCCGCCCCAAAATGGCTCGCCTTGCGGGGTCAAAAACATCGTGAGCGGCCAGCCCCCTTGTTGTCCGAGCATCTGCAATGCGTTCATATAAATATCATCAATATCGGGGCGTTCTTCACGGTCAACCTTAATATTTACGAACAAGCCATTCATGACTTTGGCGGTTGCAATATCTTCAAAACTTTCATGCGCCATGACATGACACCAGTGGCAAGCTGCATATCCTATCGACAATAAGATTGGTTTATTTTCTTTTTGGGCAAGCTCAAGAGCCTCAAGACCCCAAGGCATCCAATGCACTGGATTATCCTTATGTTGCAACAAATAGGGGCTGACTTGTGTCTTTAGCAGATTTTGTGTCATATAGGTTCACTTTGGCTCATTAGGCTGTTGTTGCGACTATAGCCGAGCCATAGATATGTGTCATAGTTATAAGTCATACAGCTAGACGACAAAGAAACGGCAAAGAGAGGGAGGAGAGATGGCGAAGGAAAAAACCATATTTGCTCTAAGCACGCCGCTTGGTCGTGGGGCGGTGGCTATTATTCGCATTTCAGGCACCCAAACGACACGCGCCCTTGAGGTGCTTACGAAGCAACGAAACCTTGCGCCAAGACAGGCGTATTTAAGGTCTCTTTATCACCCGCTTGATGGTGCGTTGATGGATGAAGCATTGGTGCTTTATTTTGCGGGGCCTCATTCTTATACGGGAGAGGATATGGCTGAACTACAATTGCATGGTGGTTTGGCGGTCATTGAAGAAGTGCTTGAAGCTCTTGGCACGCTGGATAATTTAAGCCCTGCGGCGGCTGGTGATTTTACGCGCCGCGCGGTTTTAAATGGCAAGTTTGATCTGACGCGGGCAGAGGCGATTGCCGACTTAATTGATGCTGAAACCCGGGCGCAAAAGTCTCAAGCCTTGCGACAGCTGCGCGGTGCTTTGGGTGAGCTTTATGGTTCGTGGCGAGAAAGATTATCTCATGCTTTGGCACATTTGGAAGCGGATATTGAATTTGCGGATGAAAATTTGCCCGGCGGTATTGGGCGTGCTGTTTTGGTTGATGTTGAAAAGCTGGTGGGTGAGATAATTTCTCATTTGGGCGAGGGGCGCGGTCGTGCGTTACGCGAGGGCATTGAGATTGCGCTTATTGGCGCACCGAATGTTGGCAAGTCCAGCTTGTTGAATTATTTAGCTGGGCGTGAAGCGGCGATTGTTTCGGGGCGTGCGGGTACAACGCGAGATGTGATTGAGGTGGCGGTGGCGATTTCAGGCGTGCCAGTGATTATGGCTGATACGGCTGGACTACGCGCTGTTGGTGATGAGATTGAGCGTGAAGGTGTGCGCCGTGCGCGCAAACGTGCCCAAGAGGCTGATTTAAAGCTCTATATTTTTGCGCCCGACCAAAACTTTGACGATATTAACCAGCTTGTAGATATCCCGCCTAGCGAGGCGGATTTTTACATTCTTAATAAATCTGATCTTGGCGGGTTGGATGATTTTAAAAAAATTCAGATTGAAAACAATTTGCCAGAAAAACTTCCCCTTATTGTTTCTGCTAAAACGGGGGCGGGCATGTCGGCTCTTTGGACAGCTTTGGAGAAAACCGTTGCCCAGCAATTTGGTTTATCGAGCCATCCCGCCTTGACGCGCCAGCGTCATAAGGCGGCACTGGATTTGGCACTTGAGAGTTTACAACGGGCGTTAGAGACAGCACATAATGGCGGCGGGCTTGAGCTTGTGGCTGAAGATATGCGGCTTGCCATGCGAGAAATTGGACGCATAACAGGCGGGGTTGATGTGGAAGCCTTGCTTGACATTGTTTTCAGTGATTTTTGTATTGGCAAATGAATTTGGGGCAAATGAATTTGGGGCAAATGAATTTGGGGCAAACGAATTTGGGGCAAATGAATTTAAGATAATGTTTCATGTGAAACATTTGAAATAGCGGTGCTTAAAGCTTGCTCGAGGGGGTGAGGCGAGGTAAAAAGCGACATGATGGAAGCTAAAAAATATGATGTGATTGTTATCGGCGGCGGTCATGCGGGCTGTGAGGCGGCGGCGGCGGCGGCACGCATGGGCGCGGCAACATTGCTTTTGACTCATAAAATAGCAACAATTGGTGAAATGTCTTGTAATCCTGCCATTGGCGGCATTGGGAAGGGTCACTTGGTAAGAGAAATTGATGCGCTTGATGGGCTTATGGGGCGGGTCATAGATCGTGCTGGTATCCAATTTCGTCTTTTAAACCAGCGCAAAGGACCTGCTGTGCGTGGGCCGCGAGCGCAAGCAGACCGTAAGCTTTACCGCGAGGCGATGCAGGCAGAAATATTGCAGCTGGAAAATTTAACGGTTTTGGAGGCGGGTGTTGATGATGTCATTGTCAAAAACCATTGCGTTACGGGGGTGGTTTTGGAAACTGGCGAGATTTATGAGGCGGTTGCAATTGTTTTGACGACGGGTACATTTCTTGATGGTTTAATTCATCTTGGTACGCAGCGCACGCCGGCGGGGCGGTTTGGGGAAGCACCAGCGAAAAAACTTTCTGAGCGACTTTACGCACTTGGATTAAATATGGGGCGGATGAAAACAGGCACGCCAGCGCGGCTTGATGGAACAACGATTAATTATGCTATGTGTATCCCCCAGCCCGGTGATACGCCGCCCTTGCCATTTTCTTTTATGAATCGTGAAGTCATGGTGCCTCAAATATTGTGTTATATCACCACGACCACTGAGGCGACACAGGCGATTATTGCGGAAAATATCAAAAAATCGCCGGTATATTCGGGTCAAATTGACGGGGTGGGCCCGCGATATTGTCCTGCTTTAGAGGATAAGGTGGCACGTTTTCCTGAACGCCACCGCCACCAGATTTTTTTAGAGCCCGAAGGATTAGATGATAATACGGTTTATCCCAATGGTATTTCGACATCCTTGCCGCGTGATATTCAGGATGCTTTTTTGCGCACGATTCCGGGGCTTGAAAATGTCGTGGTCAAGCGTTACGGCTATGCTATCGAATATGATTATGTTGACCCGCGTGAGCTGGATATGACGCTTCAGGTTAAAAAATTATCTGGCTTGTATTTGGCCGGGCAGATTAATGGAACGACAGGATATGAGGAAGCGGCGGGGCAGGGTTTGGTGGCAGGTTTAAATGCGAGTTTAGTTGCTTTGGGTTCTCAAACTGAATTCATTTTAGACCGCGCCGATGCTTATATCGGAGTGATGCTTGACGACCTTGTTACGCGCGGTGTTCAAGAGCCTTATCGGATGTTCACCTCGCGGGCGGAATATCGTTTAACATTGCGGGCTGACAATGCTGACCAGCGTTTAACGCCAAAAGGGATTGAGCTTGGCTGTGTCTCAGCGAAACGAAAAGCACTTTTTTTGGATAAAATGCACCGTCTTGAAGCTGCCAGAACCTTTGCCATGTCGCATGATTTGACTCCGAATGAAGCCCAAAAACACGGTATGAAAATAAATCCAGATGGTGTGCGGCGTAATATTATTGATTTGCTTGGTCATCAAGGCGTGACATGGGAGCAGTTATCGGGTTTATGGCCTAAAATGAACCAATGGGCGTTTGAAATCCGTGAGCAAATTGAAACGGATGCGCAATATATGGGTTATCTTGACAGGCAAAATGCCGATATTGCGGCTTTTCGCCGCGATGAGAATTTACAATTACCGAAAAACTTTGACTATATGACGCTTAAGGGCATGTCGCATGAGGTGCGCCAGAAGCTCGATAAAACACGCCCCTCAACATTAGGTCAAGCGGCACGCATGGATGGGATGACACCTGCCGCCCTGACATTATTATTGCATTATACCAAGAAAAACATTCAAGAAGGGTCTATGACTTAGGTCAAAGGCATTTGTTAGTCGTGGCTTATTCAAAACCGTCTGCATTTAACCTATCTGAAGGGGCTAAATGGTTTACAGAAACCTTTAATGTTTCCCGTGAAACACGCCAAGCTTTAGAAATATACGAACGCCTTCTGGTTAAATGGCAAAACTCAATTAATTTAGTCGGGCCTTCCACGATAGATCAATTTTGGCAACGCCATGCAATGGATTCTGTTCAGCTTTTGGAGCTTGTTCCTGCTTCTGCGCAAAACTGGCTTGATTTGGGTGCGGGCGGTGGTTTTCCGGGTCTGGTGATTGCGATGTGTTGGCTTGGCGATAAAAACACGGCCAAACAGATGCATTTAATCGAGGCTAATCAGCGCAAATGCACGTTTTTGCGGACAGTGATACGCGAAACAGGATGTTCGGCAACGGTTCATGAGGGGCGTATCGAGAATTTTGCAACGCGAACGGGGGCGAATTTTGGGCCTTTTGATGTTGTCAGTGCGCGCGCCTTAGCGCCTTTGCCAAAATTATTGTCTCTGGCGGTGCCTTTTTTTGAGATTTACACAAAAGGTCTGTTTTTGAAGGGAAAAGGATGGCAAGAAGAATTGACGAAGGCGCGTCAATTGTGGAAAGTGGAATGTGAAATAGTCAAAAGCCGAACAGACCGGGCTGGCAGAATTCTTATTTGTGATTACCCGCAACCTCTTTAGGTAAGGGATGGCGTATGACGGAAAAATCTGTCTAAGTGAATATGATATAGGCTTTAGGGTTTTGAAGAAAGCGATCTGAAAATGACCAAAATAACCGATAAGATGTTTAATAATCAGATTAACGCTATGCCATCGACTCGCATTATAGCTTTGGTGAATCAAAAGGGCGGCGTTGGGAAAACCACAACGGCGATAAATTTAGGCACAGCCCTTGCGGCTGTTGGCAGGCGCGTATTGATTATTGACCTGGACCCTCAAGGTAATGCGAGCACGGGGTTAGGGATTGAGGCAAGCAAGCGTGAATTTACCTCATTTGATGTGCTTATCGGTGAAAGCACTGTTCAAGATGCGATAATGGAAACGATTGTGCCGGGGCTTGATTTGTTGCCGTCAACGATGGATTTGCTGGGCGCAGAAACGCAGCTATCAGATAATCCAAGACGCCTTATGCGTGTGCGCGATGCGCTCCAGCAAGCTGACCAAAACCTTTATGAGTTTATTTTAATTGATTGTCCGCCTTCGCTTAACGTGCTCACTTTAAATGCTATGTCAGCGGCGCAATCTATTCTTGTTCCCTTGCAATGCGAGTTTTTTGCTCTTGAAGGCCTGTCTCAGCTTTTATCGACCATTACAGAAGTGCGTGAAACGCTCAATCCAAAATTGGATATTCAGGGTATTGTCTTGACCATGCATGATCCGCGTAACAATCTTTCGCGCCAAGTTGAGGATGATGTCCGAAGTCATTTTGGCGACACGGTTTATGAAACGCTCATCCCAAGAAATGTTAGAATTTCCGAAGCCCCCTCTTTTGGCAAGCCGGCTTTGCTATATGACCATAAATGCGCAGGGTCAAAAGCTTATATGCGATTGGCAAAGGAGCTCATCCAAAAAGAGCAATTGCGGGTAAACCAGCCATATGTGTCCAAAGGAGAATAAGATGTCAGAAAAAAAACGAGGCTTGGGGCGCGGCCTATCCGCTCTAATCGGGGATGTTAATGTTGAGCTTGACCCTCAAACGGTTGGTAATCTTGCTGCTCAAGAGCACGGGTTTAGATTATTGGGTGTTGATATGCTACAGCCAAGTGCTTTCCAGCCGCGCCAAACATTTTCTGAAAAAGATTTGGATGAGCTTTCTAAATCATTGAAAGAAAAAGGCGTTTTGCAACCTCTGCTGGTTCGCCCTTTAGAGGGGAGTGCAGAAAAATTCGAGATTGTCGCAGGGGAGCGCCGATGGCGGGCGGCACAACGCGCACAATTACATGAAGTGCCGGTGCTTATTCGTCATTTGAGTAATATTGAAGCTCTTGAAATTGCAATTATTGAAAATGTGCAACGGGCTGACCTTAATCCGATTGACGAATCGCTTGCCTATCAGCGTCTGATGGGTGAATTTTCCTATACGCAAGAGCAATTGGCAAAAACGCTGGGTAAGAGTCGCAGTCATATTGCCAATATGATTCGGTTAACGGGCGTTACTGAAAAAATAAAATCTTTGTTAATTGAGGGCAAGCTTTCGACGGGTCATGCGCGTGCTCTATTGAATTATCCAGATGCTGATAGGCTTGGCGCACGTATTGTTGCTGAGGGTTTGAGTGTACGCGAGGTTGAAAAAATTGTTGCTTTAGGCAAAACGCCATCTAAAACTACAGCGAACAAAAAAAGAACAGAGACAGAAAAAGACGTTGATACGCTGGCCCTTGAAAAAAGCGTGCGCGAGGCGGTCGGGTTAGCTGTTGATATTAAGCATAAAGGCGTTGCGGGTGGCACTTTGTCCTTGAGTTATAAAACCCTTGAGCAACTTGACGATATTATAGCGCGTCTGATGAGGCGCAATGTTTAGCTAGGATGTTTAGCTAGGATGTTTAGGTGGGGTGCTTAGGCGGAGTGCTTAGGCGGAGTATTTAGGGGGAGTGTTTAGGGGGAGTGTTTAGGGGTTTATCTTGCGGCGGCACGCACTAAGCGCAAAACCGTGTTAGCACCAATAGGGTTAACAGGCGCGTGGGTTGTTCGGCAGTGGCGTTCTGTTTCATATAAAATACTCAAAGCGGCTTCCACTTTACGCAAAGACCATAATTGCAATTGCTGTTTGACAAATGGTTCGCGTTTAAAATGTAGCGGTGGTTTAAAGGCTGTCCGTAAAGCTGATTTCATATCGCCGCCATTTTGTATGACGCAAAGCGTTTTATGCAGGTTTTGGAAATGCATGCGCAATCCGATAAGCATGCGCTGAATATCATGCCCGCCCATTTCAAGGCGGATCATTTCATGGTCAGTCTGGTCAAGCTTGCCCAGTGCGACAGCATCAACCAGATTATTTAACGAGAGGGCGACATTATCGCCAATGATTTTTTCTACATCTTCGAGTGTGATAATGCCGGCTGTTTCTTGTGGTTTTTTATGTGGTCCCATATAGAGTATCAGCCGCTCAAGTTCGCGCATGGTCACGCCGCGGTCTGAGCCAAGATGACGGGCCAGAAAAACCAGTGCTTGCGACTCAATTTTGAACCCTTCAGCTTCAATATAATGACGGGCAACACGCTGAATATCTTGCTCGGAGTCTGCAAAACAAGGTAATGTGACCGCCACTTTGGAAGCCTCTATCAGTTTGCGGAGTTTTGATGAGGGTTTAAGGTTGCCTGCTTCAATAATAATAAGCGTTTGGCTAATCGGCGTTTCAAGATATTGTGCGACGACACCGCTTTGACGCTCGCCTGTAAGCTCAAGCTCAATGACTTTATTGCCGCCAAACATTGGAATGGCGGCGGCTTCATCCATTAGTTTTGTTGGGTCGCGGGCGATGTCGTCTTCATTGAGAGATACAACGAGCAAGGGGTCATCATTGCCGGCGCGCGCATGTTTAGAAAGGGCACGTGCGTTTTCGTGTACCGCGCCTTGGTCGCTTCCATATAATAAAACGACTTTAATATTGGGGTCTGGATTTTTAAGGAAACTTTCAACCTGACCAGCTTTTCGAATCATTCTTGTCTCCTGTGTAAACGTTCATTTTTTTTAAGTTTCACCGCAATTTGTAATTTGATGTCTTGGGCAATGGCTTTTGCTGTACGCTGGCTGGCATTTAATTTTGCTTGGTCATTGGCAAATTCGGACGCCACTTTATTATATGAGGCGGCATGCGAGCTACTCCCTGTTATAATGGTTTGGTTGGTTTTGATTTCCATTAGTTCATATTTGACCGTTTGTCTGTAATTAGCACGGGTGACGCGGCTATCGCGTTCAATGGCGAGGTCAGCGATTGATGATGAAGAGGAAAGCTTTAGCCTATAGACGGGTTTTTGACTGCTTGAGAGGCTAAGATATAGCGCATTCGTGACAAATTGAGTTTCGCGTGTGTCGGGTGCTTCAATACTTATCTGGCTTAGTGTAGCGACAATATCGGCACGGCTATTTGTGGCATAGAGGGGTTGGAACCCGCATGCCGATAGGCTGATGGCTGATAAACTAATGCTGACCAATGTAAGCATAAATGTAAGCATATAAGTGAGGTTAAATCTGGATGCTAACAATCCGCCCCGGAACAACACGAATGGCTTTAATTTTTTTTCCAACAAGAGCATCCTCCACTTTTGGGTCTGACAAGGCGATTTCTTTTACCATATCTTCATCAGCATCGACGGCAACGGTTATTTCTGCGCGTTTTTTACCGCCGATCTGCACGGGTAAGGTTATCACATTTTCTACCAATACGCTCTCATCGGCAAGCGGCCAGCGTGCATTTGCCACAAGCCCATCATGGCCAAGGCATTGCCATCCGCTTTCCATCAAATGTGGCACGATAGGCGCCGCCATTTGCACCAGATATGAAAGCGATTGATGTAGTATATCAGGTTGAATATTATGTTTAACCGCATCGGAAATTTTATGATTTAATTCATAAAGTCGTGCAACGACGAGGTTAAAAGCAAGTCTGTCCAGATCTTTTGTAATTTTAGCGACGCTTTGCTGGGTGAATTTATAAAGCTCAAGACTTGGGGCGTCTTTAGGTAGGGCAATGGCTTGACCCGGTATAAAGCCTGTAGCATTAACGCTGTTTTCGCTAATCAGACGCCATAGGCGTTGCAGAAATTTATAAGCTGCCGCAACGCCCGCCTCCCTCCATTGGATATCATGCGCTGGAGGGCTGTCTGATAGTATGAACCAGCGTGCCGTATCTGCCCCATAGCGGGCAATAATATCTGTTGGGTCAATGACGTTCTTTCTTGATTTGGACATTTTTTCAACCTTGCCGATTTGAATGGGCGTGGTTTCATCTGATTTAAGAACATAGCCGCCCTCTTTGGCTTGAATGTCTTCTGGAGCGTGCCAATGTCCCTCTGGTGTGAAGTAGGTTTCATGATTGACCATGCCTTGGGTGAATAATCCCGCAAAAGGCTCTTTGGTTTCAAGGTGTCCGGTGATGCTCATGGCACGTGCGTAAAAACGAGAATAGAGTAAATGCAAAATAGCATGTTCAATACCGCCAATATATTGGTCAACGGGGAGCCAGTATTTTGCCTCATCCATATTGGTGGGACTGTCTTCGGGCTGGTCTGTAAAACGCGCATAATACCAAGAGCTCTCAATGAAAGTATCAAATGTGTCTGTTTCGCGCATGGCGTTGCCGTTACAAGAGGGGCAGGTAGTTTTTTTCCAAGTCTCATCGCGCTCAAGTGGATTGCCCGGCTTATCAAAAGAGACTTGTGCAGGTAACTCAATGGGTAAATCTTGCTTATTGACCCCGACAACACCGCAAGACGGGCAGTGTATGACAGGTATCGGGCAACCCCAATATCTTTGGCGTGAAATGCCCCAATCGCGCAACCGATAATTAACCCGTTTATCTGCAACGCCTTGTTCATTTAGCCTTGCGGCAACAGCTTCAAAAGCGGCTTCGGGTGTCATGCCATCCAAAAACCCCGAATTAATCATAACGCCAGCCCCTGTATAGGCTTGTGTTTCAATTTTGTAATTTTCGGCGGTAATGCCTTTGGGCAATTTATTTGGCAAAATGACGGGTATCACGGCGCATTTATAGTTGCGGGCAAAATCAAGGTCACGCTGGTCATGCGCTGGACAAGCAAAAATAGCACCTGTTCCGTAATCCATCAAAACAAAATTAGCCACATAGATTGGCAATTCCACACCATCACGCAAAGGGTGCTTGGCTGTTAGCGATGTTTTATAGCCCTTTTTCGCGCCGGCCTCAAGAACAGCCATGCTCGTACCCCTGCGGGCACATTCTTCACGAAATATTTGTAGCTCAGGGTCTGCTTTACTAAGCTCTTTACTCAAAGGATGCTCTGGAGACAGAGCCAGAAAACTCGCTCCAAAAAGTGTATCCGGGCGCGTTGTGTAAACTTCAAGGCTCTCATGACCTGTCACCCCCTTCATCAGGCTACCCCCCTTCATCAGGTTAAAAGTGATTTGCAGACCCTCAGAACGTCCGATCCAATTTTTCTGCATTGTCCGAACTTTTTGCGGCCATCTGTCTAGCAGGTCTAAGTCTTTGAGTAATTCTTCGCTATAATCAGAGATTTTCAAAAACCATTGCGTCAGACTCTTTTGTTCAACCAAAGCCCCCGAACGCCACCCGCGCCCGTCAATGACTTGTTCATTGGCTAAGACTGTCTGGTCAATCGGATCCCAATTGACAATGCTCTTGCGCCGCTCAACAAGCCCCGCCTCAAGAAAATCAAGGAACATAGCTTGTTCGTGCTTATAGTAAGCGGGCTCGCAAGTGGCAAATTCACGCCCCCAATCAATCGCCAACCCCATGCTCTTTAACTGAGAACGCATAATATCAATGTTTTGATAGGTCCAGTGTGCAGGATGGATGTTTTTTTCTATTGCCGCATTTTCTGCTGGCATCCCAAAGGCATCCCATCCCATCGGGTGTAAGACATTAAACCCTTGGGCTTTTTTAAACCGAGCGAGCACATCGCCCATAGCGTAATTGCGCACATGACCCATATGAATAGGACCAGAAGGATAAGGAAACATCTCTAATACATAATATTTCGGCCGCCCATCAGCAGAAGTGCCAGCGACAAAGCAAGCTTCATCTATCCAAATTTTTTGCCAATGAGGTTCTATTTCCTGCGGGTTATAGCGGGCCATACTCAGCTTCCTAAAATATCAATATGTAGAATGCTGTTTTACCGCTCGGCATCAACCGTAGCGATGCGCATTTCGCGGGCACGTGTTAAAATGGCATTTTCAAGCTTGCGTGCGGTTTCCTCTGAAGCGGTAGCATCAATCCAAGCATTACCATTATATGTTTGTCTAAAGACACTCGCCCGCAGACCATCAGCGCGCAGACGTTTATCTAAAATATAAAGGGTCACTTTAATGCGCTCTTTTGGGTTTTGCGGGGCGATATACCAGTCGGAAATAATGACCCCGCCAAATGGGTCGGCTGATTGTAGGGGTAAAAAAGAGATGGCATCCAATGTTGCGCGCCACAGATAGCCATTGACGCCAATGCTTCCAATTGTTGGCGTAGAACTATCGCCGCCAGAAAAATCAAAGCCGCCTGAAAAAATGCCTGCTTTTTCAGCCGTTGCTGTTGTTTTTTCTGGCGCGGTTATTGTTTCATCGTCTGCGCCGCAGCCAGCCAATATGAGAGGAAGAGCGCATATTAATATGCGGCTAAGTTTCTTTACGGACCCGTTGGGTTCTAAAGCAAGAAAAGACATGTTGTTATCCTGAAAAACGAGATTAGTCTGTTTCAGACAATAGCATATCCAGCTTTGACTTAAAGCTTGAAATTGGGTTTTGACGCATAGATTATCCAAATATTTTTTGCCAATAGCTTATGGCTGCAAAACCTGCATGTCCTGTTTTTTGTAAACGCTGGTGATTTTTCAGGGTCATGCCGCCAAGAGCAAAAACAGGAAGCTTAGATTGCCTGATAAGCTGGGCGGTTTTGATGACGCCAAGCGGTTGCGCTTGAATGTGGCTTTTGGTAGTAAAAACAGGCGAGAGGAAAACGGCATTCACGCCTGTTTGCTTTGCATTATGTAGGGCAGATAAGTTATGGGCTGCGCTGGTGATGAGGGCGTTCGGGTTTTGGCACCGCAATTTATGGAAATGTCTTTTTAAGTTTGTGGTTTGTTTTTCGGGGCAATGCAAGCCGGCCTTAAATTTAAGAGCGAGTGCGGGGTCGCCTGCGACAAGAAAGCGCAGGCCTCGATTTTGACAAAACGCGGCCATGTCGCGGGCAAGCTGAGCGCGGTTGGGGGCTTGATAATCACGGCAAACAACCCCGCAGCCGACAGGTAGAGCCGAGCATATAGCTTGCCAATTTGGTGCGGTATGCTGGTCTGAGAAAAAGAAAAACCGTGGCAATTGTCGTTTTTGCGAGGTAAATATCGGGGTCAACATGTGTTTGATGAAATCCAGCTTGATAGGTTCGGTCATAATCTTATATGGTTATTTTAAGAGCGATTTGGTCAAAAACCAAGCTCTTGCGCTTTTGTCTTAGTTTTGAACGGGATTTAGTTTTGAATGAGATTTAGCTTTGAACAGGATGATGATGCAAGATCAATTTCAATCGCCCGCCTCTGATGGTGCTGTTGCACGGCTAGCGGCTTTGCAAAACACCATTGCGGCTAAAATGCGCCTGCATGGCCGCCCCGCTAAAGAGCTTAGTTTGATTGCGGTGTCAAAAACTTTTCCGCCGTCTGTTATCGGTCCTATTTTAGGGGCGGGGCATCGTGTTTTTGGCGAAAACCAGTTACAGGCATCAGAAAAGAAATGGGACGCGCTTAAAGCAGACTTCCCTGATGTTGAGTTGCATTTAATCGGTGCGCTCCAATCGAATAAGGCGGCGCAGGCGGCGGCGCATTTTGATGCTATTCACAGTCTTGACCGTCCTAAATTAGCGATAAAACTGGCAGATGCCATACAAAATCAAGGACGCCATCCGCAGCTTTTCATTCAGGTGAATACAGGCGATGAAGCTCAAAAGGCGGGCGTTTCGGTTTCAGAACTTGAGGGCTTTGTTATCGCCTGCCGTAAAGAATATGGGTTGACGATCTCAGGCTTAATGTGTTTGCCGCCGATCCATGATGTGCCCGCGCCGCATTTTGCGTTGCTTCAAAAATACGCTCAAGATTTAGGGCTTTCTTGCTTGAGCATGGGTATGAGTGCGGACTATGAAGATGCGTTGGCTTTTGGGGCGACACATATTCGGCTTGGAACAGCTATTTTTGGGTCGCGCGCCCCAAAAGACTGATAGCAATTTTTATGTTTGGGGTAAGACGCGGCAAGATTTCCCACATATGGTCTCGGGCGATAGCAATACACCCTTTTGTTGGCTCAAGTTTTTTCGTACTAAGGTGGAGAAAAATGGCACTCCCGCGTCCTTTTTTGACGCCCCCGCTTTGGCATGGCATATCATTATAGCCCAGTGGCACGATTACATCATAAATATCATCTTTGCGCCAAAGCTGTTCATGGCTATAGCGGTGCGGCAAGGCAACAAGCATATTATATAAAGCATCACGTGGGTCATCTGACCAGCCATCTTGCTTGGTAATTGGGTGATGAGGCGTATGACTGAAAAAAAATCGCTGTCGTTGGGTCATTTTATCTTGGCGTATTAGGGGTGTGTGTAGCTTAAATATTCCGGCGGGTGTGCAGCCATCGCCCTCTTTTTTGTTGCGGGTGATGCCGCCGCGCCCTAAGGCACAAGGAAAACTTCTGCCCATAAAACGAAGGGTACCGCGATATGGGTTATTTTCAAGGCTGTTTACAAATAGTGTCATGTTCATCTTATCGAGATATTGAGGTGCAATAAAAATAAAACACATGCGCATGAAATTTGCAAAACCGCTTGTCGATAGATGAAGGTTAACTTAACTTCTGATAAGATGACGCATCATATAGGTGATAGGGGAGGTGTCCTTGGTTTTTATGAGTTATGAGTTATGAAGCAAACCCGCAAAATACTTCTGATTGATGATGATACGGTTCTGGTTGAAATGCTGAAAGAACAGCTTGTCTTACATGAGGAGTTTGAGGTTGTAACGGCTTCTAGTGCCAAACAAGGGCTGGAGAGTGCTAAAGTGCTTTGCCCGGATTTAGTGTTATTAGATGTTGGATTGCCTGACCAAGATGGGCGTGAGGCTTGTAAACTTTTGCGCAAAGCGGGGATTCAAACGCCGGTTATTATGTTGACGGGTGCGGCATCGGACGCTGATACTATTTTAGGGCTTGATGCGGGGGCGAATGATTATGTGGTTAAGCCTTTTCGGTTTGGTGTTTTATTGGCGCGTATGCGCTCTCATTTGCGCCAACACGAACAAAGTGAGGCGGCAAATTTTAGCATTGCTCATTATAAATTTTTGCCGGCGCAAAAGATGCTTATTGACCAAGATGAGATAAAAATACGCTTAACCGAGAAAGAGACTAATATTTTAAAATATCTTTTGCGTGCGGATGCGCAGACTATCCACCGCGATAAATTGCTGGAAGAGGTATGGGGATATAATTCTGGTGTGACCACGCACACGTTAGAGACGCATATTTATCGACTACGCCAGAAGATTGAGATAAATCCCTCCCATGCGGAAATACTGGTTACGGATGATGGCGGGTATCGGTTGAATGCTGGGGCTAAAAATTAAGCTACGTGATATGAGAGGTGTCTCCTTTTTAGGGATATGTATTTTTAAAGGCGATTATTTAAGCTCAATAATGACGGGCGCGTGGTCCGAAGGGCGTTCCCAGCCGCGTGCTTTGGCAATAATTTGAAAGCTCTTGACATGAGGTGACAGAGCTGGACTTGTCCAAATATGATCGAGGCGTCGCCCACGGTTCGCGTTGAGCCAGTCTCTGGCGCGGTAACTCCACCAAGAATAAAGTTTTTTATCTTCAGCTACGAAACGTCGCGCCACATCTTCCCAGTTAAAAGAGGTACGTACCCTCGCCAGTTTTTCGCGCTCAATCGGGGTGTGACTAACCACGTTCTTTAATTGTTTGGACGACCATACATCGTGCTCATAAGGGGCGATATTTAAATCACCAAGCAAAACTTTTAAAGCTGACTTTTTGTTTTTGCTTTTTTTGAACAATATTTCCATCTCGGTCAGAAAATCCATTTTATGTCCGAATTTTTCGTTAATCATGCGGTCTGGCGCGTCGCCGCCAGCCGGCACATAAAAATTATGAACACTTAAAGGCTGCCCCTTATAAGCATATTCAGTTTCAATGTGCCGCCCATCTTGCTTGGCACAAAAATCAATAATTTTTTGCTTTGCAATTGGTATTTTGCTAACTGTTGCGACGCCGTGATAGCCCTTAATGCCATTTTTGGCGATATGAGAATAGCCAATTTTGGTGAAATTTTTTTCAGGAAAACTATCATTGGGACATTTGGTCTCTTGCAGACACAAAATATCAGGTTTGTATTGCTTGATTAGTTTTTCAACGAGCCCAATACGCAAACGCACCGAGTTAATGTTCCAGCTGATAAGTCGCATAAAATATCCCTAAATAATAAGCTTATAAAATATTGAAACTCTGCCCAATAAGAGAAACTGGCCAGTGTCCTGCTTCGAAAAGACGAAACCGTAGCATCAAAGGATGCGTTTCAATATCCTTATTTTCTAACGCTGTACCATTAATGAGTGCGCCTGCCGCCAACCCCGCAATCACAAGAGCCCCCCCATGACAGGCTTGATGAACGCCCCCAAGCGCAAGCTTGCCAAAAACATCGACATTTTCATCGCCATAATAAAGTGCTTCTTCAAGGCAGTTTTCAGCCGTCTCATTAACCGTGCCCGCCATATGAGTCAGCAAAACGCTCAAGCCCGCCTCGCTCACCACTTGTAATGCATCCTGTGTGAGTGCCGCCCGCAATTGCTCCTCAACTTCCCATGCTGGTGAATTCGTGTCCAAGCTTTCCGCCGCCGTGGCGGCATCGCCCCAATCTGGCAAAATGGCAATATCAGCCTCTGGAAACCCCAAACCGTCAAGATATAATCTCGCATCCTCTATAGCTCTTTTACTTAAAGGCTCGCCTAATTGGTCAAACCAGTTAACGCGCATAACGCGGTCGGTAAAATTGCGTAGCAATGCCAATATTGGCATTTCTGCTTCTAGTTTTTGCAAAGCAGTAGCATCTGGTGGCTCATCGCCTGAGGCACGCTCACTGTCTTGCTCGTAATCTTGGTCAGCGTGATGTGTCACCGTTGTTCCTATCTGGCGGTCTTATTTACGAAACCCGCGTTTGCGGCGATAATCTAATTTGAAATCTTTTTCTTCTATATCATCTCTATGTACAAGATTACGCAATAAAACAGAGATCACTTGGCCTTGTGCATCGACCACCCTCCAGCCACGCATTCGTACTGGCGTGGTTTCAAAAACCATATAAAGTTGCCCCGGAATATCACCTGTGGGGTCATCGAGTAATAATTCTGCTAACCCGCTAGATTGCGTAATATCGTTGAGTGCCTCATGCGATAGAAGGTCAATATTGGCATTGAAGAAAAGCGGTAAGGGGGTTGCGGAAACGGGATAAGTGGTTGGCTGGCGTCCGGGCTCTTCTTGAATATATAATGTGTTATTATTGACCATCACGATTTGCGACAGGGGCGCATTATAGACAAATTTCAGCCGCCCCGGTTGTTGATATAAAAAAGAACCGCTTGCAGTTGTTCCTTGCGGATTAATCTGAATAAACCACCCTTCCAACCCGTTTAGGTTTTGTAGATAGGTTGACACTTTTGTTAAAATTATTTTTTCAGACGCGGTCCATTTTTTCTGCTTGTCCGCCGCTTGAGATATGTTGGTCTGTAGGTTGAAAGAAACGAAACCTAAAATGAGTGTTTTCAAGCCGTATTGGCGACACCATAAATATATATTGTGCATTATCATCAGTGTTTACCCACCAGCACGTCGCGTTTGCCAGCATGGTTAGGTGAGCTGATAACGCCTTGTTCTTCCATTTGTTCAATCAAAGTTGCGGCGCGATTATACCCAATGGATAAACGCCGTTGCACATAGCTTATCGAGGCACGATTATCGCGGGTAACAATCGCAACGGCTTGGTCATAAAGATTTGCGCTGGCTGGCTCTGTGCTAAAATCTTGCTCATCTTCTGGCTCTGTTGTGACGGATTCCACATAATCTGGCGCGCGCTGTTTTTTTAGAAAATTAACGACTTTTTCAACTTCCGCATCTGACACAAAAGGCCCATGAACACGTTGCAAGCGTCCCCCGCCTGCCATGTAAAGCATATCGCCCATGCCCAGTAGCTGTTCTGCGCCTTGTTCGCCAAGTACAGTACGGCTGTCAATTTTGGAGGTTACTTGAAACGATATACGACTTGGAAAATTGGCTTTGATAGTGCCGGTAATTACATCCACAGATGGCCGCTGAGTGGCCGTGATTAAATGAACACCTGCGGCGCGCGCCATTTGAGCAAGCCGTTGGATAGCACCCTCAAGTTCCTTACCAGCGACCAGCATTAGATCGGCCATTTCATCAATGACAATAATAATAAAGGGCAATTTTTCAGGCTGGATCGTTTCTTGTTCAAATTGCGCCTCGCTGGTTTCTGGGTCAATGCCGAGTTGCACCTTATGCGTTAATGTTTCTTTATTGGCAATCGCTTCTGCCATGCGTTCATTATAGCCGTGAATATTCCGCACGCCGAGTTTTGACATTTTTCGGTAGCGGTTTTCCATTTCCTGCACTGCCCATTTTAGAGCAATGACAGCCTTTTTAGGTTCTGTAACGACCGGCGCCAGAAGATGCGGAATACCATCATAAACAGAAAGTTCCAGCATTTTGGGGTCAACCATAATAAGACGACATTCAGCCGGGCTCATGCGATAAAGGATAGATAAAATCATCGCATTGACGCCAACCGATTTACCGGAGCCGGTTGTTCCTGCGACAAGTAAATGTGGCATCCGTGCTAAATCGGTCAGAACAGCCTCGCCGCTGATATCTTTGCCCAGTGCAATGAGTAACCCGCCCGTATTTTTTTCAAATTCTGCGCTGGCCAAGAGTTCTCTTAGATAGACCGTTTCGCGGTCATGGTTTGGCAATTCAATGCCAATAACATTTTGCCCGGGCACAGTGGCGACACGGCAAGCAACCGCACTCATGGAACGCGCTATGTCATCGGCCAGCCCAACAATGCGAGAGGCACGAATGCCAGCCGCTGGTTCAAGTTCGTAAAGTGTTATAACGGGCCCTGGGCGTACGCGCAGAATTTTTCCTCGAATACCAAAATCTTCCAACACGCCTTCCAGCAAACGCGCATTTGCTTGCAGAGCATCATCACTGATTTTTTTGCCCATACGTTGACGGTTTTCAGTAAGGAGACGCAAAGGCGGCAGTTCGAAATTCTCATGTCCCCCCAAAGCCATTGCATGTTGGTCTTCTTTGCTTGTACGGGTACCAAGGCGTGGCTTTTTAGTTGCTGTCTCGATGGGGATTTTCTCGGCTGTATTTGCGGTTGAGAATATTGCAGATGGCTTCTTTTTTGGGTTTTTTGGGTGTTGGGGGTTTTCTTGTGATGTTCGAAAGGTGTGGCTTTCATTATTTGGATTTTTAACGGCGGCTGTGCTGATGGCGGCTTTTATAAAGAGTATGAACGTCATAGGTTTTTGGACGCCAGCTTTGATTTTATTTATAAGTGTCTTTTTTTCTTTATTTTCTTGTCGTATGGAGAGGTTGGGCAAATAGGTAAAAAATTGTTTAGCTTTGATGCCGCCTGCTTTCAGCCATTGTAGGCTTGTGCGTAGCCCGCCAGCGGCTGTAAGTGACATGACAATGCCAACGAGCATGAGTGGCAGACTGATACGAAATCCTTGCTGGGTAATGTCAAAGCTGAGGATTTTTTCTAAAGAGGCAAGTTGCAGTGTTATTAACTGTCCCAATAGCCCGCCGGATATTGGTGTGATGAGGGCATTGTTTTCGTTTAAATACGCTAAGGTTGAGGCATTTTGCACATGCAGGCTTGCACTCACACAAACGCAAGCTATGGCGACTATCCAAGCTGTCAATCTTAAAAACCAAAAGGATAATTTCTGATGGCGAAATTGACGCCATCCATAAGCGCCCAGTGCAGGCAGTGCCACCCAAATACCAATCCCTATAAATTGTAATGCTTGGTCGCTAAAAACCGCTCCGATTGTACCGAGCCAATTTTCAGTGACAGAATCTGTTGCGCGATTCCAGCTTGGGTCTTGAGGATTATGACTTATCAAAGCTAAAACCATCGCGCCCGTGCTGGCGGTCACGCCTAAGCCGCAAAGCTCTTTGACGCGCAAGCGCAAAAAGGTCAACCCGCGTTTTACCTCGCGCGATAAGAAAGCTGTTATTGGGTTATGCTTTTTTTTAATCATATTCTTATGTTAACCTGTGTTCGTTCAAACATTCACGTGTTTTTGTTAAAGCCTGTGCGGTTTTTTCACTATTTTCAACTAAAGCTATTCTGATAAAAGCCGCGCCCGGATTGCCGGTTTTATCTGGTTGCGACAAATAGCTCCCGGGCAGAACTTTAACGCCCGTATGAAGCCATAATGTTTTGGCGGCTGTTTCGCCGTCCTGCACATTGAGCCATAAAAAGAAGCCGCCTTGGGGTCTATAAAAATCAAATTGATTGCCTAGAATTTCTTCTGCAATATCAATTTTTTCCTGATAGAGGGCACGGCTAGACGCCGCGTGCGCGTCATCTTGCCAGGCAAGTGCTGCCGCATTAAGGGTTGCAATCGGCGTTTGGGGCGCGGCGATTAGTCTGAATTGATAAAAAGCTTCCATAATTTGTGCGCCTCCAGCACAAAATCCAGAGCGTAAGCCGGGCAGGTTTGAGCGTTTCGACAAAGAGTGAAACACAATCAGGTTTTTCGCGCCTTCTTTGCGGTGCGCGGCGCGTGCCAAGGCTGAAACAGGCGGTGTTTTTTCATAACATCGGTCATAAATGTCGGCATAACATTCATCCATGATAATTAAGAAATCATATTTTTCTGCCAGCTCAAGCAGTCGGTCAATATAAGCGGGCGCGGCAATCGCGCCTTGTGGATTAGCGGGCGAACACATAAAAAAAGCCCGCAAAGCTGTAAGCTCAGGATTGCTTAGACTGTCTAAATCTGGCAAAAACCCCGTGGCGGCAGTGGCATTAAGGTAAAGCGGTTTTGCGCCTGCGGCGCGGGCGGCGGCGGCATAGACTTGATAAAAAGGATTGGGCATGGCCATTAAATTTTTACCTGCTTGATTGGGGCGGGCAAGTTGCGCCACTAAAAAAAGCCCCTCACGAGTGCCGCTCACAGGTAATATTTGACTGGCCTCTGCTAACAAACCTGTGATGCCAAATCGTCTTATGAGCCATCCTAAGACTGCCTCGCGCCAATAATCTAAGCCGCCAATAGGGGGGTATTTTGCGTAACTATTTTCTGGTGATAGGGCGGCTTGGGATAGATATTCTAAGACAAAAGCGGGCGGCGCATGGTGTGGTTCGCCAAGGGTTAAATTGATTTGCTCATTCACAGGCACAGTGCTGGTGATAGGGTCAAGCAGGCGGCGCAGTTGTGCAAAAGGTCCCAAGCTGAGCCCGGCCCCAAAACTGCCCTTTGAGATATCTGTGCCAGAAGACATATAACCTCCAATGCGGTGATGATAAACTAAAACGATGAATTCGCTTATAACGAAATTCATCATTTTCAAAACCGTTTGAATGTATTGAATATGTTAGATATAAAACCCGCCGACGCGAGTCGGCAGGTTTTTAATTCATCTGCAAATTATCAAAGACTACTATCAAAGACTATTATCAAAGACTATTATCAAAGACTATTATCAAAGACTATTATCAAAGACTACGCCCTGACCAAGCAGATTCTGGTTCAGATTGAATCCGATGGATTGCTAAATCCGCCCCCATTTGCTCTTCTTCTTCGGTTAAGCGAATGCCGATTAGTTTTTTCAAGCCGCCATAGACGAGCAATCCGCAGATGAAAGCATATCCGCAACCAATGACGCTCCCGATGAGTTGTGACATGAAACTCACCCCGCCAAGACCGCCCAGTGCTTCTTGTCCGAAGATACCGGCCGCAATACCGCCCCAAAGCCCTGCCAGTCCATGCAATGGCCAGACACCTAGGACATCATCAATTTTCAGTTTTTCCTGACAGATGGTAAAGAAGATGACAAACATGGCGCCGCCTATAGCGCCTGTTATGAAAGAGCCAAGCGGGTGCATTAGATTTGAGCCGGCGCATACCGCGACTAATCCAGCGAGTGCGCCATTATGGATAAAGCCGGGGTCATTTTTGCCAACGATGATAGCCGCCAGAATACCGCCCGCCATCGCCAGCAAAGAGTTCATCGCCACGAGTCCTGAGACGCCCTCAACTGATTGTGCGCTCATAACATTAAAGCCGAACCAGCCTATACAGAGCATCCAAGAGCCGAGTGCCAGCCATGGAATGGAAGATGGTGGGAAAGTGCGCCCCTTAGGACCGTAACGCCCTATACGTGCACCCAGCATCAGCACCGCTCCCAGAGCCACCCAGCCGCCGACGCCATGGACGACAATTGAGCCCGCAAAATCATTAAACGGTGCGCCGAATGTGGTTTCCAGCCAGCTTTGGAGGCCGTAATTACCGTTCCAAATGACCCCTTCATAGAAAGGATAGACCAGCGCAACGAGGAGGGCTGTTGCGATAAGTTGTGGTACAAATTTCACGCGCTCTGCAATACCGCCCGACACAATTGCTGGAATCGCGGCGGCAAAGGTGAGAAGGAAGAAAAACTTCACAAGACCGAGCCCCTGAGGGTCGAAGCCGCCCGAGGCGTCATCGCCTTGGATGATTGCCGAATTTGCTAAGAAGTCGATACCATAGGCGACTCCATAGCCAATGAAAAAATATGCCACGGTTGAAACGGCAAAATCGGAGATGATTTTGACCAGTGCATTGACTTGGTTTTTTTTGCGGACGGTTCCGACTTCAAGGAAGGCAAAACCGGCATGCATGGCAAAAACCAAGATGGCACCCATTAATAGAAAAAAGACGTTTGCGCCGACTAAGTTAGAAGACATGATTAACTCCTGAAAAGATATTCGATGGAACATATAAGCAAATTCTGTGCCAATTATGTGTCAAAACGCTGTTTTTCAACAAATTTCAGACGCCATAATGCCTTAAAGAGTTGGTTTTTGCGAATCAGGAAAGCGGCGTGATTATAACTCGCCTAAATAATAGGCAGAATATATATTGTTTTAGTATATTGGCTAAAATATAAGCAGCCCGATGATTTGTCGCTGATAAGCTGTTTATTCGCGCTGGACAGGCCGCCTCGTCTCGGTCATTTTGGGTTATGGCGAATAATATAAAGCAAATAGACGGCATGAATTGCAATGATTGCACTGATTGTGATGTTTTGGTTGTCGGGGGTGGCTTGGCAGGGTTGGCGGCGAGCTTGGCACTGGCGGCAGCAGGTGCGCAGGTATCTTTATGTGACGCAGCAGCAAAACCACAATCAAACAGCGACAAAGCATCTGACCCGCGGGTTACGACTCTTAGTGCGTCAAGCGTTCAGATGCTTGAGGCTTTGAATATTGACTATGATTTCAAGACAGCGCCGATTGTTGATATGCAAGTTGGCGCGGGGCATCTAAATGCGAGGCATCTAAATGCGGGGCATCTAAATGCGGGGCATCTAAATACTAGTTTGTTTAATGGGGTTTTGAGCTTTAAGCAGGTAAGTGCCCCCAATGACCAAGCTGTGGTGCTTGCTTATATTGTGCCTAATCAGGCTTTGCAGGCGGCACTTTTTGTGGCGGCGCAAGAACATCCCAATATCACGCTCCAATATGGGGTACGCGTGGATGACGTCAAAGCTTGTGAGGTCCATGATGCTCATGTGCAAGTTATTTTGAATGATAAGACGCATGTCAATGCGACTTTATTGGTTGCCGCAGATGGCCGCAATTCTCAAATTCGCCAGCGCCTAGGCATTAAAACCTATAAATATGATTATGGTGCATCTGCGCTAGTGACAAATATTATGCATACTATGGCGCATCAGCAAACGGCGTATCAATTTTTTCGCGCGGGAGGGCCGTTGGCGAGTTTGCCACTTTTTTGTGTGGATGGGCAGTATTTATCTTCTCTTGTTTGGACAGAAAAAAGCGCGATGGCAAATGCGCTGAATGAATTAACGCATAAAGAGCTCATCGCTGAACTTGAATATCGACTAGATGGGTTGCTTGGAGATATAAAAAAAATTGCGCCGCCTTTGGTTTATCCGCTTGGGCTGATGTTGGCGCATGACTATATCGGGCCACGCACTGCGCTTTTGGGCGAAGCGGCTCATATTATTCATCCCTTAGCGGGGCAAGGTTATAACCTTACTTTACGTGACGGGGCTCAATTGGCGGATTGTTTTTATGATGCACGCCGCCTCGGGCTGGATGTTGGCGCGCCAACAACTTTGGACACTTATCAGCGTTTGCGTATGCGTGATGCACAGGCGATGGCGGGTGTAACGCATGCTTTTGCAACTTTTTTTTCAAACGAAGCGGGGTTTTTATCCCCATTGCGCAAGCTGATGTTTGGTTTTGCCAATAAATTGCCCCTGATAGGCGGGGGCGCGCGTTATGTGGCTGATACGGGGCTGAGCGTTTCGCCGCGCTTATTACCACGCTTATTACGAGGTGAACCGTTTGGTTAATTTTTTGGTTAATTTAAAGAGTCCGCGCTTCCTCAGGCAGTAAAATGGGGATGCCATCACGGACGGGGAAAGCCAGTTTCGCTTTTTTGCTAATGAGTTCGCCCTTCTCTGGGTCCCATTTGAGAGAGCCATGGGTGAGCGGGCATACGAGAATTTCCAGAAGCTTGGGGTCAATGGCATGACGGTCTTGGCTTTTTTTGTTCTTTTTGTTCATTTTGTTCATGGCTACCTATTGCAGGGGGGTTGTTTCACCCAGAGAACGCGCCAGAGTCATTTCGCCAAAGGCAATTAATATATCTGCCCGCTGGGCCAGCGTGCTGGCTTCCAGCAGGGCTTGTTTTTCTTGAGCACTGAACGGGCTTATCACACTCAAGGCGTTCACGATCTCTTCATTAGAAGAGGCGTTGATTGAATCCCAGTCGGCATTCATATCATGGGCTTCAAGATAATTGCGCACGAGATTAAGCAGCCGTGTTCTGTCGACTTTTTCCATGCCATACCCCAGAACAAGATCTGCCTCATACTGAGTGAAATCAGCCGCAACTTGGCGATAAGGTGTGTTACATTCAATTTCATGCATGATTTTAAAACGACTAATGCCAGTTAGGCTAACCAGCAAGCGTCCGTCATCGGTTTCCAAATAAGAGGTAATGCGTCCGGCACACGCTGTTTGATTAAGCACGGATTGCCCGTCTGGATGAGCGGGCTGATTGAGGTCGGGCTGAACCATCCCGATAAGATGACCTGATGTTTTGGATGCCTTTGTTGATGTCTTTATTGATGTCTTTATTGATGTCTTTATTGACATGGCATCAGCAATCATTTTCAAATAGCGTGGCTCAAAAATGTTCAGTGAAATAACCACGCGCGGCAATAATAAAGACCCCGATAAAGGAAATACAGGCAAAGTGCCGGGTAAATCATGCGGTGAATTATATTTTTTAAGCATCAGTGCTCTCGCTTATTTGAACAAAAAAGAAGCCAGCCGCCTGCGTCCATTCAGGGTCACTTCATCGGTTGCGCCATAGGCATCAAAAAGCTCAATCAATTGCTTGCGGGCGGCGTCTTCATTCCAATTGGGTTGCTTTTCAATAATAAAAAGCAGGCAATTAATCGCTTCTTCGCGCCGCTTGGCACCATGATGTATCAATGCCAAATCAAACCGTGCTTGATGATCATTCTCATTTTGAGACAAGCGGCTTAAAAGCTCATCCTTATCGCCCGTGTTTTCAGTCTTTTCAGCCAATTTCAAATGCGCCATAAGAGCTAAAACTTCAGGATTATTAGCCTCTTTAACGGGTACACAAGCGAGTATTTCACGCGCAGCATCACCAGCATCAATCGCAATATAAGCTTTGGCAAGTCCAGTTAGAGCTGAAATATTTTCGCCTTCAAGGTCAAGCACCTTTGAAAAAACCTCAACCGCCCGACTAAAGTCACCACTTTTAAGAGCCCCCTCGCCTGTGGTCAAAAGTTTTTCTATCTCGCTGGGACCAAGCTCAGTACCGAGATTTTTTTCAATAAATTTTCTAAGCTCGCTTTCTGGCAAAGCCCCCATAAACCCATCAACGGGTTGCCCGTTTTTGAAAGCAAAAACAGACGGAATAGACTGCACCTGTAATTGTTGAGCAATTTGGGGATGTTCATCAATATTCATCTTTGCCAATTTAACGCCGCCCTTGGTTTCGGTAATGATTTTTTCAAGAACAGGCGTCAATTGTTTGCACGGACCGCACCACGGTGCCCAAAAATCAACCAGAACAAGCCTTTCGCGCGAAGCTTCAATGACATCTGCCGCAAAGCTTGTCGTGCTGGTATCGACAATCATGTTGATGGCTTCATCGGGTGTGCTTTGGGCGTGATTCATAAACGTATCCTTTGTTACCTAATAAATGGGACTTGTCGTGTCTTTTGCCAAGAGGGTTTATGAGAAAAATAAGATTTGCCCGCAAAACAGGGTTGCAAAAGCCACTTTCATAAGGCATAACATCCTCGCTGGTTATTATCAGTCGTTTAGCGGGCGTAGCTCAGGGGTAGAGCATAACCTTGCCAAGGTTAGGGTCGTGAGTTCGAATCTCATCGCCCGCTCCACTTAAATTCAAAACATAAATTCAAAACACAAATTCAAATTTGCTTTAAGCCTTTTTATACTTCTTTTACTTCTTCGATCTTTTTTCTACACAAGTCAATGTGCTTGTGCTTATACTAGCCGTACAAAAAGAAGGAAAAGCTCATGGATGTCCTCATTAATATTTTGTTGGTAATGGCAGCTTTGTTCATTACCGTTATCGGCACGGGTGTTGCTCTACTTGTGTTGGTTTATATTCGCGATCGACTGCAAACGCGCAATGCGATTCACCGTAATTATCCGGTGCTTGGGCATATGCGTTATATCTTGAAAGAAATGGGCGTGTTTTTCCGTTCATATTTCTTTGCGGCCGACCGTGAGGAGCTTCCCTTTAACCGCTTCCAGCGTGATTATGTAAATAATATGGCCGATGGCAAGGGCGGGGTTATCGCTTTTGGTTCCACTTATCCGCTTCACACAGATGGTGCTATCCGTTTTGCGAATAGTTTCTACCCGACTTTAGCAGAAGATGTTTTGCATGTGCGCAAAGTCACCTTTGGCCCGGACGCACAAATGCCCTATACAACGCAGAGCTATTTTAACATTTCAGGCACCTCTTATGGTTCGATGTCAGGCAATGCAATATTGGCTTTGTCGCTCGGCGCAAAACAGGCCGGCGCATGGCATAATACAGGCGAAGGCGGGTTTTCGCCTTTTCACGAAAAGGGCGGTGCTGATACGGTATTTCAAATCGGCACAGCCAATTATGGCGTGCGCGATGAACATGGCGCGCTCGATTATAAAAAACTAGGTGAATTGGCTGAAAAACCGCAAATTGTTATGTTTGAAATTAAGCTATCCCAAGGGGCAAAGCCCGGCAAGGGCGGTATTTTGCCAGCGACGAAAGTCACCAAAATAATTGCTAAAACACGCGGCATTAAAAAGGGTGAAGATAGTGTCTCGCCTAATCGGCGCAAAGATGTCTCCAATGCCGAAGAGCTCGCCAAGCTGATTGAGCGGGTGAAACAGACAACACAAAAGCCGGTTGGCATTAAATTTGTGCTTGGTCGTGCGGCGGATCTGGATGAAATGTTTGACACTTTTATCAAGCTTGATATTTTCCCGAGTTTCATCACACTGGACGGCGCTGATGGTGGCACGGGGGCGGCGCCGGCGGCATTGATGGACCATGTTGGCATGACACTTGATGAAAGTCTGCCGACACTGATTGCTAAATTGGCAGAAAAGGGCTTGCGTGAAAAAATTCTGGTTTGCACATCTGGCAAGCTAGTGACGCCTGCGGAAATTGCTTGGGCGTTGTCCGAAGGTGCGGTGGCAGTTAATTCTGCGCGCGGGCCAATGTTTGCGCTGGGCTGTATTCAGGCCTTGCAATGTGATAAAAACACCTGTCCAACGGGTATCACCACCCATGATAAGCGTCTGATGCGCGGGCTAAACCCGACGATCAAAGCTCACCGCGTGGCTAATTATCTAACTAATACGAAAAAGCAGGTTGGTTATATTGCCCATGCCACGGGAGCCTCTTGTGCCCGTTCTATGCACCGTGACCGTGTTTATCGTATTGCGCGTAATGCATAATGTCGATGCCTGCTAATCCTGAAGAAAAATGTAAAGTCACGCAAACGCTGGATGTGGTGACGCGGCTTTCTCATATTGTCAAGCGGGGGCTTTTGAAGCAACGGATTTACGGGGCGACATGGTCGGTTATTGTATTTATGGCCATTCAGTTTTATCTGGCTTCAACCATGAGCATGGCAACCAATATTCAGTTGATGTTGGGGGTTGGTGTGATTTATTTTTTATGGGTTGGTTCGGCTTATTTTGCGATCATCAAGTTAGATGCTGAATATGCTAAGAAGCTTCATCAGATTGAAACTTCTGTGTAGGTTGAGGGTAAAACAGAAAAACTCTAATTTGTTTGTAACGGTGCAGTGGGGTCATTGATAAGAAATTAAGATAGAAGCGTGGACGGTCTATGATGAAATTAAATTTCCTTAAAGCGGCTTTGGTATTGTTAGCTTTGTTGCTTGTTATTCTGCTGGTTAATACGTTTACAACCAGCACAACGCAGCGCATTGGACAGAGTGGACAGAGTGGACAGAGTGGGCAGAGTGGAGAGAGTGGAGAGAGTGGAGAGAGTTTTGAGTTCACCCCCGATAAAGCGCGTATCACCCAAGCGATGCTTGGGGCTGTAAGATTTAAAACAATTTCTTATGGCAGAGATAAACCAGCCTCGGCTGAGGCGTTGCTTGGCTTGCATGCCTATCTTGCAAAAGCGTTTCCCTTAGTACACCAGTTCCTTAAACGCGAAGTGGTGGGCGATTATTCTCTTCTTTACACATGGGAGGGTCAAACAGATGAGAAGCCGGTTATTTTTCTTGGTCATTTGGATGTTGTGCCTGTCATCCCGAGTACTGAAAAAGACTGGCATCATCCCCCGTTTGAAGGCGTTGTGGCGGATGGGTATATTTGGGGACGCGGTACGCTCGATAATAAGGTTAATATTATTGGCTTGCTTGCGGCGACAGAGAATATGTTGCAAGCGGGTATAAGGCCTGCCCGCACAATCTATTTTGCTTTTGGTCATGATGAGGAGCAAGGTGGTTTAGAGGGTGCGGCGGCGATGGCGGGGTTATTGGAATCGCGTGGGGTCAGGGCTGAATTTTTACTTGATGAGGGTGGTTTGATTGCGCGTGGTATTTTACCGGGTGTTGAGGTGCCAGTGGCGATTATTTCTCCGGCTGAAAAAGGCATTGTGACGCTTAGCTTAAAGGCGTCAGATGAGGGGGGTCATTCTTCGGTACCGCCCGTGCAAACCTCGATTGGTATTTTGGCGGCGGCACTGGCGCGTTTGGAAGCCGATCAGTTTTCAAAAGATTTCTCGCATATGCAAGGTTTTCTTGAGGCGGTGGCGGATGAAATGCCATTTTTTAATCGGGTGATGATGAAAAATCTATGGCTTTTCAAACCCTTAGTTATGGTCTCTTTGAAAGATGACAAACAGAGCAATGCCAGCATGCGCACCACCACAGCCGTTACGATGATTAGTGGCGGCATTAAAGCGAATGTTCTGCCGATTAATGCCACGGCAAAAGTGAATTTCCGAATACTGCCGGGCGAGACTCCCGAAACTGTCAAGGCGCGGGTCATCAAGGTGATTAATGATGAGCGTATAGCGGTGGATTATGATGGTTCAGGTCAAAAAGGCATGGCACCTTCGCCGGTCTCACCGCTGGATGGTTTTGGCTGGGAGCAGTTGACGGCGGCCATTCGTGATACGGCCGCGCCGCAACGTGTTGTCATTGCGCCGCGTTTATTGGTTGCGGCGACAGATACAAGGCATTACCGTGCGCTGACACCTAACCATTATCGTTTTACCTATATGGAAGTAGATACAGATGCTTTGGAGACGATTCACGGCACGAATGAGCGCATTGGTGTTTCTGCATTGGTGGATACGGTTCGGTTTTATTATCGGATGATGGCGCGGTTATAGCGTTTTTTTGTGTTTTAAAGTGCGCCCTAAATACAGCTAGCTAAAAGCGTGACGGTTCCTTTGGGTATGGTGTAGAGGTCTTGTCTGCCCTCGATAAATTGGTGGACGAGATCATCGGTTGAATAAAAATTTACCTGACTGAATCCGGCTGTTTTTAATCGCTCCTCAAGCTCATCGGTGCTGAGTTTAGATAAAATTGGCTCGCCCATTTGCGACACCACCTTATTAAGATGCACCAGACTATCTGGAGCATAGCCTTGTACTTGTTGATAGTCGGGCATAATGAAGTCCAAAACCAACCGACTTTTAGGTGCGAATTCACTCAAGACAGATAGGCTGGCACGAATACTTTCATCGGTCAGATACATAATGACACCAAGCCACGACATTACCGTTATTGCCTTGCGGCGCACACCGGCATTGTCTAAAGCGTCTGTTAGGGTTTGGGTTTCAAAATCAATGCCCACAAAGTTTAAATTATCGGGAAGGATGATACCGCTTTTCTCAAGTGTGCTTTTTTTCCACATTTGTGTATCTGGATGGTCGACTTCATAAATCTGAACGTCTTTGAGCAGTTCCAAAAAGCGGTAAGCAGTTGTATCAAGACCCGCGCCCAGCACAATCACCTGTGTTGCGCCTTCTTTCATGGCTTCTTTCAATTGCTCTTCAAACAGCCTTGAGCGCATGCAAACAAAATCCATCGTTTGGCGAACAAACAACGCGGCCGTCTCTTTATCGCTTAGACTGGCAAACAGCTCCACGATGCTACGATAATGCTGAGACAGAGCCTCAAGCGTCTCAAGACCCGTCAGAGCAAAGGCAATATTATCGTTTAAAATTTTTGGGTGCGGTGCGCTCGCATGATGATGCGCCCGCATAATAGCTGTCATTTTAGCCGTTTGACTTGGTTCACCCTGTTGCATGTTCTCTCCTTTAAAAACCGACCTCTCTCAGATTAATAATGATGTCTAAAATGTCTAGGTAAAAAAGAAAAATTCAGCATGAGCTTAAACTTTACCGACTGTTCTTAATCCTCTAGGCTGATTTTAAGCCTATACACTAGCCCGTGTAAGGGAGCAGGAGTCGGTATGTCTCATTCAAAAATAAGAAAAAGTTTTATTTATCAAGGCTGGCTCATCGCCGCCGCTTGTTTTTTTTGTACCATGATGGTTCTTGGCATTACCTTTTACGGATATCAAATATTTGTCATACCCATTACGCAAGAGTTTGGCATTAGCCGCGCAACGGTAAGCTATGCCTATATTGGTATGCTGATAGGGCTTGCGGGCTGGGCGCCGTTTGTCGGGCGGGTGATTGATCGTTTTGCGCCCCAATATGTTTTTATGATTGGGGGGCTTGCTTTTGGACTTGGCTTGACGGTGCTTTCTGTAAGTTATGATTTGAAGGTCATGTTGTTTATTATCACTTTGCTTATTGGGTTGAGTATTGCTTGTACGGGAGGGCTAACTGCCAATGCTGTTGTATCCAGATGGTTTTTGAAGCGCCGTGGCAGAGCTTTGGGCGTTGTTTCGGTGACGTCTTCTGCTGGCGGATTTGTGATGGTGCCGATTGTCATTTGGTTAATTGAGACAAGGGGGTGGCGTCAAGCCTTACTGCTTCTTGGTTGGGGGACGGCATTGCTGATTATGCTTGTCGCTGTTTTGTTTATTCGCGCCCGCCCGCAACCACACCACCTTATTGGGCAAGATGAATTTGAGGTTTCTATTCCCTCGTCTCAGGCTGAGTTAGATGAGAAGGCAGGGCTCGTTGAGGAGCAAAACTGGACGTTTCGCACTCTTATTAAAGAAAGAAATTTCTGGTTACTGATTTTAGGAGCGGGATTATTATTGTCAAGTGATCAGGCAATTTTAACGTCCAAATACCCTTTCTTCATTGATATTGGATTGACCCCTACGCAAGCTGCTGCGATTATTTCCAGCATGACCTTATCGGCTGTTGCGGGTAAATTAATCATCGGTTATTTAGCGGATTATTTTGATATTCGGCATTTATTTGCAGTGGTTGCGGTGTTTCATATTGGTCTTTTGGGGATGTTTCTCTTGCGCCCCGATTTCACGAGCTTGTTATTGTTTGCCGCCTTTTTTGGGGCGGCTGTTGGCGGCATTTATCCGGTTTGGACCACTCTGACAGCAAAAGCTTTCGGTGCCTTAAGCTTTGGCACGGTGTTTGGTTTGATGGCACCTTTCATGCAGCTTATGGCGATTATTTTCATCAGATTTATCGCCGAAGTTCATAGCTTTACCAAAAGCTATGATCTGGCTTTTGGGGCTTTTCTTGTCACTTCATTTATCTCTATATTTATGATTTACGCCATGCGCCTATCCGAAAACAAAAATCCATAGTATCATTTTTCTTGTTCTTGGGCTCAAAAGTACATAGGCTTAAAGCCTAGGAGGAAACGTCATGGATAGAAGAAAATTTATGGTAGCTTTAGGTGCGGGCACTTTTTTTAGTCTGCTTCGCGCGACAAGAACATTTGCGGCAACACAAGCAGACCTTGCACATATTGATATGATTGATACCGCCGCGCTTATTAAATCTGGTGACGTATCGGCTCTGGAGGTTGCGCGGGCAACCATGGTGCGGATTGACGCAATTAATCCGCAAATTAATGCTGTTGTCACCAAAGCATATGATTATGGTATCCGCCAAATTGCTAAGGGTCGCCAAGGTCCATTGGCGGGTGTGCCTTATTTGCTTAAGGATTTAAACCCGCTGGCAGGGGTGCGTCTTACGAATGGGTCACGCTTGTTTTCCAGCTTTACCCCATCCCAGAATAATCCTTTCACCGAACGCGTGATAGCGACTGGCTTGGTGATATTGGGTAAAACGAACACGCCTGAATTTGGTTTAATGCCGACCACGGAACCTCTGGTTAATGGGCCTTCGCGTAATCCGTGGAATCTGACTTATTCAACGGCGGGTTCATCTGGTGGTGCGGCGGCGGCGGTTGCGGCACGGATGGTTGCGGCGGCGGGGGCGAGTGATGGTGGTGGGTCTATTAGATTTCCGGCGGCGGCGTGTCATCTTTTTGGTATCAAGCCAAGTCGCGGACGCTTTGGCGGACAAGACAATAAAGAGCGTCTTGTAGATTTATCGGTTAAACACACAATTAGTCGCACGGTAAGAGATAGTGCTTTTTTGTTGGCGTTAACGGAAGGCGGATATGGTTCAACTTTGTTGCCGACGGGTTTTGTTGAAGGGGCGAGCTCGAAAAAAAGAACTATCGCTCTGTCCTATAATGTGCGTGATATTGAGCCTGATATGGATACGCGCCGGGTGGTTAATGATATGGCTAAAACGCTTGAAAAACTCGGTCATAAAATTGAGGTGATAGATAGCTCACCGCATGATAATCCGGTTTTTCAGGAGCTGTTTCTTAAAATCTGGGCGAGCGGTGCGCGTGATATACTCGCGGTTGCCGAGCAGATGACGGGCGTACCAGCGCATCAAAGTGGGTTGTTGGAGCCCAATACGCTGAAGATGATTGATATGTTTGCGCCGATGGGAGCCGAAGATAATGCTTTTGTTAAAGAGACACTGCTTGAGTTAAAGGCTGACCTTGATGCCTTCATGTCTCAATATGATGTTTGGATGACGCCAATGTCTCCGATACCGACACCAAAGCTGGGATATTTTACGGCTGATTTATCGCCTGAAGACTTGATGCAACGAGCGGGGTCATTTGCCAGTTATACGCCTATCCATAATGCTCTTGGCACGCCGGCTATGTCTGTGCCGGGCGGATTTAGTTCTGCGAATATGCCGATTGGGGTGCAATTGGCGGCGCAGGTTGGGGATGAGGCGGTTTTATTGGACCTGGCCTATCAGCTTGAAGATGCCATCGGGTGGGGTCAGCAGAAGCCAGAAATTGTCGCGGGTTAATGGGGTAATGGCGGCGGCTTGTCGCCCCCATTAGTTTCCCCTCATTAATTTTTATTGACTAATTTTTATTGACTAATTTTTATTGACTAATTTTTATTGATTATTTATTGACTAATTTTTATTGATTATTTGCCTTTCCATTGTGGGGCGCGTTTTTCGGCAAAAGCCGTTGCGCCTTCAATGGCGTCTTCGCTGGTAAAAACTTTCTGTGTGGCATCATTTTGCTTGTTCCACATTTGGGCTTCTGTCCATTCATTTGACTCCAAAATAATCTGTTTACTGATGGCGACGGCAAGGGGGCCATTCGCGCTTATTTTTGCGGCGAGTTCTTTGGCACTTTTTAGAGCCGTTCCGGCTGGAACGCTTTGGTTAATCAGCCCCACTTGTAGCGCGCGTTCAGCACTGATAAAGTCGCCCGTTAGGGCGAGCTCCATTGCAAAGCGCGGATTGACTTGTCGCGGCAGCCGCAACAATCCACCGCCCGCCGCCGCGAGACCACGTTTTACTTCAGGAATGCCAAATTTAGCATTATCAGCAGCAATAATCAGATCGCACGCAATGGCTAACTCGAAGCCGCCCGCGAGCGCATAGCCTTCTACGGCAGCGATAAGGGGTTTTTTGGGCGGTGCTTCTGTCACGCCAGCGAATCCGCGCCCCGGCACCATTGGCAATTCACCCTTGACAAACCCTTTCAAGTCCATGCCTGAACAAAAAGTACCCTCTGCGCCGGTTATAATGGCGGCGCGAATAGCATCATTTGCATCAAGCTCATCCATGGCTTTGGCGATGGCTTCTGCGACGGCTTTGGAGACGGCATTTTTGGCTTCTGGACGGTTAATGGTTACCACCATTATGCCATTTTCAATTTTTGTCAGCACGACTTCATTCATTGGAATCTCCTATTTTGGTAAATGTAAAACTTACTATATAGTATCGTCTGGAAATAATTTTAAAAGACATAAAATTTAATTGGGAGAATATTTTAATGAAAAAAAATAAGTTAGGACATAGTGATATTGAGGTTTCGGAAATTTGTCTTGGCACCATGACATGGGGGCGACAAAATACGCAAGCAGAAGCCTTTGAGCAAATGGATTATGCTGTTGCGCAGGGCATTAATTTTTTTGACACGGCAGAGCTTTATCCGATTCCCCCCGAAGCCGAAACACAAGGGCGCACCGAGACAATAATTGGCAATTGGTTTGCTCAAGCTGGCGCACGCGATAAGATTATCTTGGCGAGTAAAGTTGTTGGTCGCTCGCGCATGCCATGGTTTCGTAAAAGCAATGAACCAACGCAGCTTACCTCGGCTCAAATTGAAGAGGCACTTCATGCTAGCCTGCGCCGTTTACAAACAGATTATCTTGACCTTTATCAATTGCACTGGCCTGACCGCCCGATTAATCTGTTTGGTGGCTTGGCTTATAAACATGTCACTGATGAGATTAATAAAATTGAAGATACGCTTGGGGTATTGGACGGTTATGTTAAGGCGGGCAAAATTCGCACGATAGGTTTATCGAATGAAACGTCTTGGGGGGTGATGAAGTTTTTGCATTATGGGGCAATGAATAATCAAGAAAAAATTGTGTCTGTGCAAAATGCTTATAATCTTTTGGGCCGGGTTTATGAAATTGGCGGGGCTGAGATTTATCATCGTGAGGGGGTTGGGTTGCTGGCTTATTCGCCATTGGCGCAAGGGTTTTTAACGGGTAAATATCTTGATGGGGCGGTGCCGACAAAATCACGAAAATCACTTGGCGATAGGCTACAGCGTTATGAGACGCTGGGCTCTGAGGCGGCGATTAAATCTTATCTTGCTATTGCTGAAAAATATGCTCTTGATGCCTCGCAAATGGCTAATAAGTTTGTCACAACGCGCCCCTTTGTGACGTCCAATATTATTGGGGCAACCACTATGGAGCAGTTACGTCTTGCGGTTACATCTAATGACATTGAGCTTAGTGAAGAAGTTTTAAAGGATATTGAGGCTATACACTTGCGCGCCCCAAACTTGTGTCCATAAAATATATACTCATAGGGTCATGTTTAAAGGCTTTCGAGAAAGTTTTCTTGCATCCGTTCTGTCATGCTTTGGGTGACGTTCAGGGCTTTGACAAGATAGTCGTTAAAATGGCCATAATCTTCTTCAATAGTCTCAAATGCTGCATTGAGATAATCTTCATGCACGCCAAGAATGGGGCGCAAATTTTCAAAGCTGGCATCGGAACCGATACGTTCTTTAAAGTCTTGATATTTCACGTCGGCATTATTGGCTAAATGCGTGTTGGTCTCTAGGTAATCTTTCAAAACATCATCGCGTGATACGCCTAAAATGGTCAGTATGAGGGCGGCGCCAAAGCCCGTGCGATCTTTACCAGCCATGCAGTGAAACATAAGAGGCGTGTTTTGGGCGTTGGCGACAATCTGGATAAATTGTGCAAAGGCTTTTGTATGCAGGCGAATGAAATTGCGATTTGATGTGACCATAATGTCATGCAAATCCTTGCCTAGTAATTTCCCGCTCGCTATGGCACTCCATAGAGTATCGACAAATGCGCCATCTTCAAAAACCGGCACTTCCTTTATTTCAATATTACTGTTCTTAGGAAGGCGCGAGGGGGCACCGTCACGCTCGCTCTTTGAGCGCAAATCAATAATATTGCGCAAGCCAAGTCGAGATAGAAATTTTAAATCCTCATCCGTCAAATTTGACAGGCGGTCAGAGCGATAAAAACATCCCCATTTTACGTGTTGCCCTTGTGCGTTTTTATAGCCGCCAAGGTCTCTAAAATTATGCGCCCCTTGGAACATAAGTTTGCGATGAGGCAAGCGTTCTGTTTGGGGTAGTTCATGAGCAATGAGTCTTAGATCGGCTGAGGTCATTATTTTTCCTTTATATCGCGCCCATCATCGCCAAGAGAACCAAGCCATGATAATAAAGGTTCTCCATATTGAGCGCGTTCAGACATATTTAGCTGTAGCATGATTAGCCCTGCCCCTTCTAGCATCAAGAGAAAATGGCGGCATAGTTTGCTTGGGTCGTCATGGGGCGGGCTAGAGGCTTGGTGGATATGGCGGGTGAATTTTTTTTCAAAAAACATCTCAGTTTCTAAAAAAACCTGTTTCATTTGATTGCGCAATTTAGGGTGCGCGGCACGAAAAGCATAAAGGTGTAAGCGTGTGCGCCACCAAATATCCATTTCCTCAGTCAGCGGCAATAGCGTTTTAACAAGAGCGCGAAGTTCACTAAGCGGGGCTTGGGTGTGCGGCTTTGTCATCCAATGGCGCAGACGCGGCGTGATATGACAATCAATAATGGCTTCTAGCAAATCATCCTTGCTTGGAAAATGATAAGTGAGAGTGCCAAGCGAGCAGTTGGTTTTTTCTGCAATGGCGCGAAGCGTAAACCTGCCGATACCATTATGAGCGAGCCAATAATAGGCTGTTTCAATTATGGGCATAGCTCCAATGCGAGATGTCATTAGCTGATAAAGCCTCTTTCAATCAGGGTCTCCACAACAAGATCAGCCCCCGCTTCAATTGAAAGAGAAACCGTATCGACAATCAGGTCAGGGTTTACAGGGGCTTCATAAGGGCTGTCAATGCCGGTGAAGTTCTTCAAATCGCCATTGCGGGCTTTTTTATAAAGCCCTTTAGGGTCTCTTTCTTCTGCAACTTCTAGCGGGGCGGAGACAAAAATTTCCAAAAACGCATCGTCTCCAATTCTCTCTCGCGCCAGTTGACGCTCAGTGATGAAAGGAGAAATAAACGAAACCAGTGTGATTAATCCGGCATCTATCATAAGTCTTGAAACTTCGGTGACACGGCGGATATTTTCCACGCGGTCATTATCGGTGAACCCCAGATCACGATTTAAGCCATGGCGCACATTATCCCCATCGAGTAAGAATGTATGGTGCGCGCGCGCATAGAGCTTTTTTTGAACTGCATTGGCGATGGTGGACTTGCCCGAACCTGATAGCCCCGTGAACCAAAGAACAACAGGCATTTGAGCTTTTTGTTCGGCATTTGCTTTGCGGTCAATGTCGAGTGCTTGCCAGTGAATATTTGCTGCACGCCTTAAGGCAAAATTGATAAATCCCATGCCGATTGTATTATTTGTCATGCGGTCAATGAGAATAAAGCCGCCCATTTCACGATTATCGGTATAAGCGTCAAAAGCAATGTTGCGGTCAAGTGATAGGGTACAGCCGCCGATTTCGTTAAGCTTGAATGTTTTGGCGGCTAATTTTTCCATAGTGTTGATGTTGATCTTGTGCTTTGGCTTATTAATGGTCGCGCCCGCCGTGCTGGTTCCAAGTTTGAACAAATAAGGTCGCCCGGGTAGCATTTCACTATCTGCCATCCATAAAATGGTTACGTCAAACTGGTCAGATACTGCTATAGGATGGGTGCCGGATGAAATGACATCACCGCGCGAAATATCAATTTCATCTTCGAGCGTCAAAGTCACAGATTGACCGGCGCGGGCTTCTTTTAAATCACCCTCTTGGGTGACAATGCGCGCAATGGTTGTTTCTTTTGCGCTGGGCAGAATTTTCACTTTATCTCCGGGGCGCACAGTGCCGCCAGAAATTAGTCCAGAATACCCCCGAAAATCAAGATTAGGGCGATTGACCCACTGAACTGGCATCCGCAATGGTTGTTCGCGTGTGGTGTCATTGACCTCGACACTTTCCAGATAATGCATCAGCGTGGGTCCCTTGTACCAAGGTGTCATCTGGCTTGGCGCGGTGACATTATCTCCCTTTAGGGCAGATAAAGGAATGGCCTTAATGTTCTTAAAATTTAAATTTTGGGCAAACGCCTCAAACTCTTTGACGATATTGGTGAATACGAGTTCATCAAAATCCATGAGGTCCATTTTGTTAACCGCCAGCACAATCTGGCGAATACCAAGTTGTGAAGCGATAAAGGCATGGCGGCGCGTTTGTGTTAAAATGCCTTGGCGCGCATCAACCAATAAGATAGCCAATTGTGCCGTGGAGGCTCCCGTTGCCATATTGCGTGTATATTGTTCATGGCCGGGTGTATCGGCGACAATGAATTTGCGCTTATCGGTTGAGAAAAAACGATAAGCCACATCAATCGTAATGCCTTGCTCGCGTTCGGCGGCGAGACCATCGACAAGCAGGGCAAAATCAATCTGCCCTTCTTGTGTTCCCATTTTGGTGCTGTCACTTTCGAGGGCTTCGAGTTGGTCTTCAAAGATCACTTTCGATTCATAAAGCAACCGCCCGATAAGTGTGGACTTGCCATCATCGACCGAGCCGCAGGTGATAAAGCGTAACAGAGATTTAGTCTCATAGCTTTTAAGGTAGGCTTTAATATCTTTAGCAATGAGGGCAGATTGGTGTGCCATTAGAAATATCCCTCTTGTTTTTTCTTTTCCATTGAGGCGGCTTGGTCGTGGTCAATCACACGACCTTGGCGTTCGGAGGTTTTGGTTAGTAACATTTCTTGAATAATTTCTTCCAAAGAAGTGGCGGTGCTTTCGATAGCACCCGTTAAGGGATAACAGCCAAGGGTTCGGAAACGAATGGATTTCATTTCTGGTTTTTCGCCCGCCTCAAGCGGGAGGCGGTCATCATCGACCATGATCAATGCGCCATCGCGTTTAACGACGGGGCGCGTATTTGCAAAATAAAGCGGTACAATCGGAATATTTTCCAGATAGATATATTGCCAAATATCAAGTTCGGTCCAGTTTGAGATTGGAAAAACGCGGATGCTTTCGCCTTTTTTCTTGCGTGCATTATAAAGGTTCCAAATTTCGGGGCGTTGGCTTTTTGGGTTCCAACGATGTTGGGCTGATCTAAAAGAGAAGATACGTTCTTTGGCGCGGCTTTTTTCTTCGTCCCGACGCGCACCGCCAAAGGCGGCATCAAAGCCATATTTGTCGAGAGCTTGTTTAAGTGCTTGCGTTTTCATCACATCAGTATGGACGCTAGAGCCATGTGATAAAGGACCAATACCTTGGGCGCGCCCTTCTGGGTTTGTATGGGTTAAGAGCTCCAAGCCTAAATCCTTGACGATGGTATCTCGAAATTTGATCATTGCTTTAAATTTCCAGCCCGTATCCACATGTAAAAGAGGAAAAGGCGGTTGGGATGGATAGAAGGCTTTCATAGCCAGATGAAGCATAACGGCACTGTCTTTGCCTATGGAATAGAGCATGACGGGGTTTTCAGTTTCGCTGACGACTTCGCGCATAATGTGAATGGATTCGGCTTCGAGGCGTTGTAAATGAGTGAGCATGATAAGACTTTATAAACTTTTGGTGATTTGAGTTTTCTTTTAGGCGCGCAAAATATGGCTGTCAATCCCTATTCGTACAGATGTGCGAATAGAGACATTATAAGCCCTAGATGAAGCGTTGGGCTTGTCGTGCGCCTCTAAAACTGACACTATAGATTTATTATTATATTTTTTATGAGGGACCCAATGACACTCACTATCAATAATGCCGCTGATTTACCATCCTATGTTGGTAAAGAGCTTGACCCAACAGATTGGATGGAAATCACCCAAGATCGCATCAACATGTTTGCCGATGCGACAGAAGATCATCAATTTATTCATGTAGACCCAGAAGCGGCTAAATTAACGCCTTTTGGTACGACTATTGCGCATGGTTTTCTAACGCTTTCATTGTCGCCGGTTTTTTCAGCTCAATTATTTCAAGTTGCCGATGTTAAAATGGGCGTGAATTATGGCGTGAACAAAGTGCGGTTTATTAATCCGGTTAAAGTTGGTTCACGGGTGCGTGGCAAAGGCAAAATTATAGAACTTGGCACGGCTGCTGGCGGCACCCAAATTACTTTTGAATTGACTGTCGAAATTGAAGGCGAAGAAAAGCCTGCCTGTATCGCAGAAACAATTTCACTGATTTATACTTAAGCTTAAAAAACTTTGCCGGCTTAAAAAACCTTACGGGCATGGGTTAGTGTCTAAAGTGGCGCATGCCTGTAAAGACCATGGCAAGGCCAGCTTCATCGGCGGCGGCGATGACTTCATTGTCGCGTATGGAGCCGCCGGGCTGTATTACAGCTGTTGCCCCTGCTTGTGCGGCTGAGAGCAAGCCGTCTGCAAACGGGAAGAACGCATCAGATGCGACCACAGAACCTTTTGTCAGCATTTGGGTGATACCGGCCGCTTTTGCGGCATCTTCGGATTTGCGCGCGGCAATGCGAGAGCTATCAAGTCGGCTCATTTGCCCGGCGCCGATACCTGTTGTTGCGCCCTCTTTTGCATAAACAATAGCGTTGGATTTAACATGCTTGGCAACGCGGAAGGCAAATAATAAGTCTTTTAGCTCTTGTGCACTTGGCTTGCGCTTTGTCACTACTTTAAGGTCATTTTCTGTAAGGCTCCCATTATCACGGCTTTGCACCAAATAACCACCCGCGACCGAGCGAACACAAAGCCCCGAAGCTAACGGGTCAGCGAGCCCATCGGTTATTAAGAGGCGTAAGTTTTTTTTCGCGGCGAGCACCTCGCAAGCAGCTTTATCAGCATCTGGAGCAATAATCACCTCGGTGAAAAGCGAGGTGATAGCCTCAGCCGTTTTGGCATCCAGCGTGCGGTTCATGGCAATAATGCCGCCAAAAGCAGACACCGGATCACAAATTAAAGCTTTGTTAAAGGCTTGTGCCAAAGTGCTCCCCATAGCAACACCACAAGGGTTCGCATGTTTAATAATGGCACAGACGCCAGCATCAGCAGGGTCAAATTCACTAACCAATTCAAAAGCGGCATCCGTATCATTAATATTATTGTAAGAAAGCTCTTTGCCTTGCACTTGTTTTGCTGTCGCAACGCCATTGCGCTTCTGCGCACCCACATAAAAACCAGCATGCTGGTGCGGGTTTTCTCCATACCGCAAGGTTTGCCGCAAGGCCCCCCCAACGGCGCGAAAAACGGGTTCGGGTTCATTCAACTGTTCAGCCAGCCAATTTGAAATTGCCGCATCATAAGTCGCCGTTCGGGCATAGGCCTTTTGTGCCAGCTTTTTGCGCAGTGCCAAACTTGTCGCGCCGTCATTGGCATCCATTTGGGTTAATACGGTTTCGTAATCAGCCTCATCAACGAGCACAGTCACGTCGGCGTGATTCTTGGCTGCGGCGCGAATCATCGCCGGCCCCCCAACATCAATATTCTCAACACACGCCGCATAAGACCCGCCGCCAGAAAGTGTCGCTTCAAATGGGTAGAGATTTACAACCAATAAATCAATCGGCAAAATATTATGTGTCTCCATTGCCGCTTGATGTGCGCCATTATCACGCACCGCCAATAAACCCCCATGTACCATCGGATGCAAAGTCTTGACCCGCCCGTCGATCATTTCAGGAAACCCAGTTAAATCTGAAATATCTTTAACAGCCACGCCCGCCTGCGCCAATAATTTCGCGGTGCCACCCGTAGAAATCAATTCAACCTCGTGTGTGATTAAGGATTTAGCAAATTCTACGATATTCGTTTTGTCTGAAACCGAAAGCAAAGCACGGCGAATAGGGCGGCTTTTTTTTTGTGACATAATGAGTTCCTCAAGCAAATATGTTTTGTGATATGCGGCTATCATGCGGGCTAAAATAAATCAACCAAAAGCGAAATTTTTATTGCCGCATTAATTTAAGCCCCCATTTCAGAGCCAGCCCTTTAGAGTCGGTTTGGCCTTCAATGACAATTTGTTGACACTGGCGGGGCATACCATTTTGTCCCATATACACACTTTTTACCAAAGATAGCTTGGCTTGTCCGCGCTGGGCAGAAAATTGCCATCCCTCGCCATTTGGCAGAGCCAGAAGGATAGAGTTTTGATTACGGGCGCGCGAGGCTTTTATATTCGGGTGGAGATGAAACCGCAAAGCAAAGGGCTGAGATAAAATTGGCTTATTTGAAGCGGATAACATCATTTCTTCACCGCGAATATCGGCGCCGCTTTGATGTATAAAAAGGCGTCTATGGGTTTCAATGCCATAGTTGTTTTTATACATATCATGTGAGGTTTCTAACCAGGTTGCGTTTGGGTCTTCGAGTTTTTTGGCTATGACTTTGATTTTCTTTTGAGGTGTGCGAATTCCCTCCAGCATGCCCAAAACGGTATGGGCGGCGGCTTGGCGTGAGGCTTCGCGCCAATTATTGCCGTTCACATAATTTGCCCCGCAATTGACAAAAATGCGCTGTGTTCCGCGTGACACTTCAAAAGATGTCGGTGCTATATGGCTATCATTGATGTGTCCTGTTCCGGCATCAAATAAGACCAGCGTTTTGCCCGCTTCGACACGATAATATTGGCTGGCCAAAAGAAACACATGTTTTGGATTACGGCGCACGCCGCACATTTTAATCAAGGTTGCCAAATAAGATTTTGTAACGCCAGAAAAGCATCCCAGTTCCAGCCCGCCTTGAAAAATAGCCAAATGCCCATCTCCGTGCTGTAAGAATCGCAACGCGATCGCGGCTTTCTTGATTGTGTCTTGAAGCGTCCCCGGAATAGAAAGCTGACGGCGTTTAAGCTCTTCTTGAATTGTCAATAAAACAGGCAGAACACTCACCATAGCATCGGGTGCGCGGCTGATATGCGCCCCATCACTAAGCACTTGTCGTTTAAGCTCTTTGGTTAAAAGAGACATGGCATGATTAAGCTGGATGGTGCCATTATTAATCGCAAAAGTCGAAAAAACATAAGCGCAAGAGGCTATCAGACGTGCTTTGTTGTCGGTGCTTAGGGGGATCATTTTGGCAAGATAACGCGCATCAACATTAAGTCTATAGATAAAGTTCGTTTGCTGTTGCGGCGTCAGCTGCGCCATAATATGAGCACTACACGCGCTTAGACTGATAAAGCGTCTTGCGACAATATCGGGTTGCCAAGCCAGTTTTTGTTTAAAGGGTTTTTCATTAAGCCAATATAGGGCGGCATAGCGTAACATTTTATTTGCTTGGGGGTGCTCTAGTCCACAAAAATGGATAAGCCAGTCAAAAGCATATAAATTGGCCAGCCACTCTTTGTTTGGCGGGGTACATTCAAAAGGCATTTTTGTCTGCCCGCGTAGCACGCCGCCTTTGAGCGGATAATTGCCGTATAGCCAAGCTTGTCCGAGTTCGGGATTGACGGGCAAAAAAGATAACGGAAAGGGGCTAACAAGATTGGCTATTTTACTGTTGCGAAAAAATCGATTGTTAAATTTTTGAAGGCAAAAATATCGCACTGTATTGAGCAGGCGTGTAAGGGAAGCCGCTTTGATGTTTATAGTCATTTTTTCTGGCCCGACTTATCCTCGCAAAGCACTAATATTGCTGGCATAGTGACCTGCCCCGCCCTTAAAACTGGCGGTGCCAGCGACGAGAACATTTGCGCCGGCGGCGATCACCTGAGCGGCATTATCTTGATTTATGCCGCCATCCACTTCCAGTTCAATATTGCGCCCGCTTAGTTTAATCATCTCAGATAAGCGATGTATTTTGTCGAGCTGGCTGGCGATAAATTTTTGCCCCCCGAATCCTGGATTAACCGCCATCACTAAAATAAGATCAATCTCGTCCATTAATTCTTCGATTGCGGCAATTGGCGTAGCGGGGTTCAAAGCAACACCTGCCTTACACCCTGCCGCTTTAATGGCTTGCATTGTGCGATGGGAATGAAAGCTGGTTTCTGGATGGAAAGTGATAATATCCGCCCCCGCTTTGGCAAAAGCATCAATATAGGCATCCACCGAAGTGATCATTAAATGCACATCGAGCGGTTTGGTTGCATAAGGTTTAATGGCTGCCACGACATTTGCGCCGATGGTTAAATTGGGAACAAAATGCCCATCCATCACATCTATATGAACATAATCACATCCTGCGGTACAAATAGCCTCTACTTCTTCGCCAAGGCGTGCGAAATTTGCTGACAAGATAGAGGGAGAAATTTTAATGTTGCTGGGATTATTTGCCATTATGAGCATCCTCGAAAAACAGCTTGGTTTGTTGATTATACCACTTCGCTGGCAAGTGCAAGTAAACCCCTTTTGGTTTTGATTATACTTTGAGGTTGAGTGCGTCTATCAAGGGTTGAAGGTGGTTTTTATAGGCTTCCCACGCCTTCGTGCTACCTGTGTACATTTTTTCTCGCACCTGCTTTTGGCTCGCCGTGCGAATGGGACGTTTGGTTTCGTGAAAATCAAGACATGCTGGTTCAAACTTTAACCCACAGAAATCTAATAGGGCGCGTGTTTCGGTTGCTTGGTTTTGGGTTAGGCTTTCATAATCAAGTTCATAAAGACTATCCCCAAATTTGTTGCGCCAGTAATCCATGAGGTCAAGATAGTGCTTATAATAAAGCCCAAGCTTTTTTAAGTCATTGCCGAAATGCATTCCGTTGGCTGCGAAAAAATGGCGATAATTAGACCAACATACAGCTATGGGGTCACGGTTTGTATGAATAATATGAGCTTTTGGAAAAGCAGCGCGAATGAAACCAAGCCTTAAAAAATTATTCGGGAGCTTATCGACCACATAAGGTTGGTTAATGTCCAGCGCATTAATGGCGTCTAAATAGCTTCGCCCGATAGAACCAAAGGCGTGTTCAGTCAGCGATATATCGGGTTGGTCACCGAAATAATATAATAGCTCTTGGGTGATTGCGTTCATTTCATTCAGCTCGCCCGCCCCGTAAACAGCCGAATGGCTAGATAAAATTTGCTCAATGAGTGTGGTGCCAGAACGCGGCATCCCAACAATGAAAATCAAATTTTTATCTTCTGGCTTGGACACGGGGTGAGCGTCTTTGGGCTTGAGATTATTAAAATCCACAGGCTCAAATATACGCTTGAGAGTATCAAATTGCTTGGTGTTTTCTGCCATATCAAACGGTTCTTCTTGGAGTTGATAAGCATTGGCCTTTTTCCAATAGGCAAAAGCTTCATCCCATTTCCCAAGATCATCCATGCCCTTACCCAGCGCAAAACCGGCGGTACAACGGTTCATATTACTTTCTTTTGAATTTGCGAATATTCTTTTGAGGGGCATCAAATAATTTTCATTGCGGCGCGTGATTTTGCTTACGGTAACTCGCCCGCTAAGTGCAGGGATATTTTTAGGGTCGATATTAAGTATTTTTTCGTAACTGCTGAGTGCTTTGCGGGGTTCTCCAATCATGGCAAATATTTGACTCTTTTGAAGGTGCGCGATGGTATTGGATTGATCCCGTTTCAATAGCATTGTGCAAAGTGCCAATGCTTCTTCAATATGGTCAATATGGCTTAGGCTATTTGCAAGAGCGATAATGACTTGATTATCATGCGGGCGCAGGGCATAAAGCATCTGATAATATTTAGTCGCCAGTTTATATTGCAGGTTTGCCGAATAGGTTTGGGCAAGGCTTTCAATAATCTTATCGTTCTTTGGGTCAAGACGATGTGCCTTTTCAAACTGTATGGCGGCGCGTTGGTAAAGTTCCAGCTTGCCATAGGTCGCGCCAAGCCCGCACAGAGCTGGCAAATTATCAGGTGTTTGGTTGAGTAACTTTTCCCAAGTCGCTGTTGCGTTGTCATATTTTCCAACGGTTTTTTGATAATCGGCTAAACGCCGCAGGGCATCTATGTTATTGGGTTGGCGTTCAATGATTTTTTCTAAAATAGGTGCGGCTTTTTCTGGCTTCTTATCGAGCTGGTAAATCATACTCAGCCCATTTAAGAGCATTGGGCTATTCGGATAGATTTTGAGAAGCTTTTCGGCATAATTTGCCGCTTTTTTAAGTTTATCTGCCTTTAAAAATTCAGTTATTTGGTTGCGTTCGCTTTCAGTCGGGTTTTGAGAGATTGGTAAATTTTGATTCTGCATTTTTCCGTCTTATGTTTGATTACTTAATTATTAATTAAGTCAGTAAAAACCGTTGTGCAAGCATAGATTTATAGGGGGAGGTCAGAATTTTTCTAAACGGTGCTGTAATAAAGCAGCATAAAACCCATCCATGCCGCCAATGTCTGGCATATCAATGGGTGTTGTTCGCAATTCATGCCCGTTCATAAATTTTTGAAATTCAGTTTTTTTCTCAAGCGATAAGGGTGAAAAATTTAGGTGTCTTTTTAGATATTGTTCGATACGGCACTCGCCTTCTTCTGGATCAAGAGAGCAGGTTGCATAAACAAAAATGCCGTTTGGCTTGAGCCATTTGGCGGCGCGCGCAAGCAATGCGTCCTGCAGAGCCGTCAATTTAGGTGTGTATCCTTTGCGCCGATGTAACGGCAAATCTGGATGACGGCGGATTGTACCCGTGGCAGAACAAGGGGCATCCAGTAAGATGGCATCAAACAGACTATCTGGTTCCCAATCAAGAGCATCTGCATGAATTATCTTGGCTCTTAAAGATGTGCGCTGGAGGTTTTCTTGTAATCTTTGTATGCGGGGACGCGAAACATCAAGTGCAGTTACCTGATGACCGGCGGCGGCGATCTGAAGCGTTTTGCCCCCCGGTGCAGCACATAAGTCAAGCACATGCATATCGCCTTTTGGTAAAGCTGCCATCAATATTTGGGCAATAAATCCAGCCGCAACATCTTGCACCCACCAATCGCCAGTTTCAAAACCCGCTAGGTCTTCAATGCGTCCAGCTTTTGCCAACCTTATATGTGTCGGGTCAATCTTTATAGCTCCTTCATGATTATGAGCTAACCAGTTCTTGGCTAATAAGGGTGTTTTAAAGCAAATATCTAGCGGCGGTTGTCGGCGATGCATCTCGGCAATTTTATGCGCTGTATCAGCCCCATAGCTTTGTGTCCATTGCGTCATCATCCAGTCGGGCATGTTCAAAGCAGGGTTATCTGGAACATCACGCTCAGGTGTGGTTTGGCCGGCTAGTTTGCGTAAAACCGCATTGATGAGGCCGCGATAAGGTTGTTCAGCGCGCCCACAAGCCTCGACTGTTTCGCTTACGCCAGCATGGGAAGGGATATCCATATAACAAATTTGAACGACACCCAAACTAAGCAGCGCTTTGGCTAAATGGGGACGCGCCGGCACGGCACGTTTAAGATAGCGCGCAAGCAAAGCCGCAATTTCACCGCGATGGCGCAGAGCCAGCATCACCATAGCTTTTGCTAATCCGCGGTCAATAGTTGCCAATCCGTCTAGTCTGTCACTGGCTTCATCAGATGTTTTACCGCGTTCAATAGCCGTCAGCATTGCGGCGGCTTGTCTTCGGGTATTGGGTTTGCTTGAGCGTTTTGGCGGCGGGTTTTTTGAGGTGGATTTTTTTTGCATGAAAAGAGTTAGAACACCTTGTCAGTTTGCATGCAAGACTGCATATTATATGTATGACTGATGGTAAAAAAGCAGATGTGCGCCGCAAGCAAGCTGGCTTGCGCGCCGCCCAAGAAGCCGCGCACCGCCGCATGGCTTGTGAGGTATCCCGAGCCACAAGCCCGAAAGAAACGGGTGGGCGAGAAGGGCTTGACCCCACGCGTTATGGAGATTGGGAAAAAGCGGGTCTTATTTCTGATTTCTAGCCATATTTCGCTGTTTCAAGAACGACAAAACGACACCTTTGATGAGTTCTGGCTGTTCAGGTAAGAGAGCATGTCCAGCATTAGCCAGAGTAACAAGACTTACTTGGTCGCCAAATTCGCGTTTTAGAACATTGCCTGATTTTTCTGGCGGGGCAAGTATATCCTCTCTACCTTGAAGGACAGCTTCGCCCTCGCTCATACGCTTGGTATTTTTTAAGTGTTCTTGCACATAGGCGACGTCTATGCCTGATGTTCATGTGCTGTTGAGAGAACTCATTCTTGATTTTACAAACGATAAAGAGTTAGGCTATAATTCTTGTATGGCGCGAAGCTATATACAAATACACTTTTTGGTTGTGATACTCCTTATGCTATCCATCAAAGCTGCAAATAGCATTGAGCATGCGGCGGCTTACAAACGCTTTTCTATGCCCGGTCCGTTTTCATTTGAGCTTCTTGAAGTGCTAGACGGCGATACTTTCAGGGTGCGTATTCCAATCTGGTTAGACCAGCAGGTTGTGGTCAAAATTCGTTTGCGTGGCATTGATACCCCTGAACTAAACGGCAAATGTCGTTTTGAAAAAAATCTGGCGCAGCAAGCCAAAGCCTTTACAGCTAACTGGCTCGCACAAGAGTCACTCGAATTGGTGAATGTGTCTTATGGCAATTATCCGGGCCGCGTGCTTGCGCATGCGCAAACAAAAAGCGGCGCAACCTTATCGGGTGCTCTTTTGGCGGCGCGTCTGGCGCAACCTTATAAAGGCAAAAGAGGGCAATGGTGTTCTTGATTTATGTATTTGGGTTTTGACGGTTCTCAATCAAACTGTTCACGACACTTGGGTCGGCAAGGGTTGAGGTGTCGCCAAGATTAGAAAATTCATTTTCAGCGATTTTCCGCAAAATGCGCCGCATGATTTTACCCGAACGCGTTTTGGGTAGATTGGGTGCAAATTGGATATGGTCTGGCGTTGCAATGGGCCCGATTTCGCCACGAACCCATTTGACTAAATCAGCTTTTAGCTCATCCGTGGTCGGCGTTCCGAGATTGAGAGTGATATAGCAATAAATACCCTGCCCTTTAATGTCATGCGGATAACCGACAACGGCGGCTTCGGCAACATCTTTATGGGCGACAAGGGCGCTTTCCACCTCGGCTGTGCCAAGGCGGTGCCCAGAGACATTAAGCACATCATCAACGCGCCCTGTAATCCAATAATAGCCGTCTTCATCTCGCCGACAGCCATCGCCGGTGAAATATTTGCCGGGATATTGGCTAAAGTAAGTATCAATAAAACGCTGGTGGTCGCCATAGACTGTCCGCATTTGACCGGGCCAGCTATCTGTAATGCACAAATTACCTGATGCAACGCCTTCTAGAACATTGCCTTGATTGTCAACGAGGACAGGATGAATACCAAAAAAGGGGCGTGTTGCAGAGCCCGGTTTCAGGTCGGTTGCGCCGGGCAGAGGCGTAATGAGCGCGGCACCTGTTTCGGTTTGCCACCAAGTGTCGACAATCGGGCAACGACTATCGCCGACAACGCGATGATACCAAAGCCATGCTTCTGGATTAATCGGCTCACCCACCGAGCCGAGCAGGCGCAAGCTTGTGCGGCGTGCGGCCTTAACCGGCGCATCGCCTTCTGCCATAAGAGCCCGTAGCGCGGTTGGTGCCGTATAGAAAATATTGACCTGATGCTTATCGCAGATTTGCCAAAAACGTGAACTATCAGGATAATTTGGCACGCCTTCAAACATTATAGTGGTGGCGCCATTGGCTAGGGGGCCATAGACAATATAAGAATGCCCCGTGACCCAGCCCACATCGGCTGTACACCAGTAAATGTCTTTGGGTTTATAATCAAAAATATATTCATGCGTCATTGAGGCATAGACCATATACCCGCCCGTTGTATGCAAGACGCCTTTAGGTTTGCCGGTTGAGCCAGAGGTATATAAAATAAAGAGTGGGTCCTCAGCGTTCATTTCTTCGGGTGGGCAGTTGGCATCAACGTGCTGGCAAGCTTCGTGATACCAAACATCGCGCCCCTTTTTCATGGCGACTTCATTGCCGGTGCGTTCAACGACAATGACGGATGCCACATCAGGGCATTTTTCTAAAGCGATATCAACATTGGTTTTAAGCGGAATGGTTTTGCCGCCGCGCACGCCTTCATCGGCGGTAATAATATAATTGCTTTGACAATCAAGAATACGCCCGGCGAGGGCTTCGGGCGAAAAGCCGCCAAAGACAACCGAATGAACCGCGCCAATGCGTGCGCAAGCGAGCATAGCATAAGCAGCTTCTGGGATCATCGGCATGTAAATAGTGACGCGCTCGCCCTTCTTGATACCCTTGGCTTTGAGCACATTAGCGAAAATAGAGATTTTTTCATGCAGTTGCTTATAAGTGATTTTATCGTCTTGGTCTGGCTCATCGCCCTCCCAGATAATAGCGACATCATCGCCGCGCTTATCTAAATGGCGGTCAACGCAATTGACACAAGCATTGAGTGTGCCGTCTTCATACCATTTTACGTTGACGGCGGTTTTAGAAAAAAGCGTATTCTTGACTTTTCTATAGGGCTTCATCCAGTCAAGACGTTTGCCGTGCTTTTCCCAAAATGCGTCAGGATCTTTAAGGCTCGACTCGTACATAGCCAGATAGCCATCATTATCAATCAAAGCCGTCTTTTTGATGTTTGACGGAACAGGGAACAGTTTATTTTCAGACATTTTTAGCAGCTCCCAATTTTTCTAATCCCTCTAATTCACTGGCGGCTAATTTCTTTTTGTCAGCCTCATAAGTGCGGTGGCAAATATAGAACATTGGGACAGCAAGGCTGGATATTACCATAAATGTTAACAATGTTACCGTATAGGGCGCTTCATGACCTTGAGCTATGAGAACATCAACCATGCGTCCGGCGCCAGTTGCGCCGACAGCAACCCCAAAAAGATTTATCATTAAAAGAAAAGTGCCAATCATCACAGCACGAATAGGCTCAGGCGTAAGCTCTTGAACGCTGGCAAAGCCTGGACCATAAAACATACCAAGATGTAAAAAGCTTATAAAAATACCAAAATACAGCAAAAAGCTATCTGGCGAGACAACGCGATAACCATAGGCAACCGGTGCCATTAGCAAAAAAACCCAGAACAAAAAATAAGGGCGGTTTATATTATATTTTTCATAAAGCGTATCACTCGCAAAACCGCCGAGTAGATTACCCGTTAAGCCTCCAATAGCGGCCAGCCAGCCTGCCGCGATGGCGATTTCATCGCGCTCAAAGCCGCGCTCTTGAACCAGCCAGACTTGGTCGAAAGCGGCGGCACCCAATACTATATGAAAAAATATACTGCCTAAAAACATCGCCTTCAAAGCGGTAGAGCTACTAATCGTTTTCAGTAACAGAGCAAAAGTTTCCCGAAAACTTATTTTTTCTTGAAGCTTGTCGTCTGTTTGTTGCGTTGCCCGATTGTCTCGCGTTTCAGGAATGAGTAGAACCAGCAATGACAAAGCAAGCCCGATACCCCCCAGCAGATAAAAACAATTACGCCATCCAATCAGGGGTCCTAAATACCCGACAACCAGCAAGCTAACAGCAACGCCAACAGGCACGCCCATATAATAAATGCCAGTGACCAGTCCCATATTTTTTTTAGGAAAGCGATCGATGAGTATGGAAATAGCGGTTGGCGTTGCAGCGCTTTCGCCAATGCCAATAAATAGGCGCGGGATTACCATGGCTGCAAAGCTCTTAGCGGTACCAGAGGCTGCCGTCAAAAGACTCCACACAGCGATGGCTGTTGCGAGCAGACGTGGCCTGTGGACGCGGTCGGCAAGTGCGCCCATGAACAAGCCGCCGACACAGTAGAAAAATAAAAAGACTAACCCCGTCAGCAGACCAAATTGCTGATTGGTTAATTGCAGGTCAGGGATAATATAATTGGCAAAGCTTGTAAGGAGTTGGCGGTCAATGAAGTTCAAAATATTGATCATCGTCAATAGTCCAAGTATTGAAACATTTGCTTTTTTAGACATATACGGATTTTCCCTTTTGAAAAATGCTGTAGGCAAAAGGTTAAAGATGCTGACGTTTTAGGCAAGCAGAATATCACCATTTTTAATATGAATCGTGATGGCGTTTAATCGTTTGCCCTTGCAAGGCCCTATAAAACAATAGCCTGTTTGGTCAAACTGCGCACCATGTGTAGAGCAAATGGGCTGTTCCTTTAGTGTTCAAGAAGCGGTCGGGGAAGGTTTCAAGCGGCGTCCCAAGATGTGGGCAACTATTTTCAAAGGCGAAGATACCGCCTTTTTGATGCCAGAGCAGAATCTCAAAATAGTGTTCTTGAGCATCCCCCTTATCAAATGCAAAACGCATCCCCTTTGATTTACCTTTTGGCAGAGCAGTCAATTTGCACATTAATGTACCAGAAGGTGGGCGCATTTTTAAAACCAGTCTTTAAAAATAATGTTAAAAAGCGTTCCGCGTTTTGCCGCTTGGGTCTAATCCGCACATTTTACAAACCAGTTTCCACTCAGGCGCAGATACAGGCTGCACCGATAAACGAGAATTATTGACCAGAACCATCTCGGTAAGTTTTGGCTCTTCTTTGATTTGTTTTAAGGTGATATGGGTGGTCGCCGTTTCCAGTGCCATAATATCAACCATCCCAAAGCGCGTCTGCGGGTCGGTATGGTCTGGGTAATGTTCTTTAATGATCTCGACCGTTCCCATAATGCGCTTTTCATTTATGGAGTGATAGAAAAAACCCAGATCGCCAATTTTCATCTGCTTCATGTTTTTATTGGCGAGAAAGTTACGCACCCCGTCCCAATGTTCGCCTATTTTGGCGCGCTTGCATTGATTTTCCCAACTCCAATTATGGGGTTCTGATTTAAACAACCAATATGCCATTATGTTTCTCCCACTATATTTTATATGAATTTTATTTTTCTTCTAGTGTCCCAATAACATGTAGCCAAGGATGGATCTCTGTGCGAGCAAATAATCCAGCTCGTACATAAGGGTCATTCTCGGCCCAGCGTTCGGCGTCATCGCGTGTTTGACATTCAAGCATGATATGACTGCCGATCATTTCTTGGCCATCCTCGCTTAAATAAGGACCCGCAAATTTCATCTGCGGGCTTGTTCTTAAATAATTTAGGTGTCTATCTCGGTTGGCTTTGCGAATGTGAAATGAATCGGGTTTGTCCCAACATATCAAACTATATAAAGCCATCTTTAAACTCCATTACTTGCGATTGCCTATTGCTGTGCTTTATAGCAAATAAATTTAACGAAATTAACCCTCACTTGTAATAGGACGTGCGAGCAGTTGCACAATCGCCTCATCTACGCCAAGCGTGCCTTCAATGATGTCGGCAATGGCGAGGCTGATGGGCATATCTAATTTATGTTTTAGGGCTAGCATTTTCACGGCACGCGCGCTCAAAGCGCCTTCGCTTACAGAATTACGGGCGGCTAAAATTTGTTCCACTTGCTCGCCTTGCCCCAAAGCCACACCAAGAGAAAAATTACGTGAGAGCGTGCTCGAGCATGTCAAAATCAAATCACCCAGACCAGAAAGTCCCGCCAAGGTTTCACGTTTGGCACCGAGCGCGTCACCAAGGCGTGTCATTTCGGCAAAGCCTCGGGTGGTTAGAGCGGCGCGCGCGCTATCGCCAAGTCCTTTGCCTTGCACGATGCCGCAGGCAATTGCGAGAACATTTTTGACAGCACCGCCTATTTCTGCGCCGATGACGTCTTGTGATGGATAGGCACGAAAATTTGATTGAGAAATGGCACTTGCTAGTTTTTCTCCAAAAGCTTGATTGTTGCTGGCGAGTGTGATGGCGGTTGGTAGACCTTTGGCGACATCAGAGGCAAAGCTTGGGCCAGATAAAACGGCGATACGGTTTGTGTCAATATGCTCTGCGGCGACCTCGGACATGAAGCGCAAGCTGGTGCGTTCAACGCCTTTGGCGCAAAGGGCAATGCCTGTGGTGTCTTTGAGGTGCGGCACAAGCTTGGCTAAAACGGCTCTTAGATGTTGTGCTGGAACAACCATTAAAATGGCGTCACTTGCGGCCATGTCGGCCAATTGGGTCGTGGCATGAATTTCTGGGGGTAGGCTTATACCGGGCAGAAAAACTTTATTTTCTTGGTGCTGATTAATTGCCTCGACGACATTGGTTTCGCGCGCCCATAAAACGGCCTTACATCCTGCGCGGGCAACGATGCTTGCTAGAGCCGTTCCCCATGCGCCGGCGCCCACAATACCGATTTTAGCAATGGTTGTTTCTGTTTTGGCTGAGGTGGGATGGCGCGTCATGGCAAGGACTCCTTAAATAAATGCGTATAAATGAGTGTGATAAAGAATAAATCTTTCTAGGTCTAGCGGGTGATTTTACGCGAACAAAAATTGAAGATTAAATAATTTGTTGATTATTTAGTACATTTGGCAATATAAATAGTCTATGCAGGATAGCGACACCTCGATTCGAAATCAAATTATTGAAGCTGCGAAAGCTCGTTTTGCGCATTACGGCTATTTCAAGACAACGATTGCTGAAATTGCGAAAGATTGCGATATGTCTGCGGGCAATATTTATCGGTATTTTAAGGGCAAGCTAGAGATTGCTTCTGACATTGCGCATGCGGAGTCTATTGCGCAGGTTGAGCATTTGCGCCCGTTAGTTGATTGTGATTTCAGGTCGGCGCGTCAAAAGCTTGAAGAGATCATGTTTAACGAGCTCCGCAATACATTTCATCGACTTGAGAATAATGAGAAAGTGGTAGAGTTGGTTCAACATGTTATGCATGAACAGCCTCGGTTTTTTGTTGAAAGCCTCAAGCGCGAGCGTCGTGTTCTGGCGATTGTTATTGAGAGTGGTCGTTTAAATGGTGAGTTCAATGTTACGAATGCGAATAAAACGGCGGCTATTTTACAATCTTCGACGATGAAGTTTCGGTATCCTCAGCTTTTCACCCATCAAACATTGCAAGATCTTGAGGAAGAGCTTCATAATCTGCTTGATTTGATGTTTACGGGGTTGATGCGCGAGGATTCTGGTGAGGCTGGTTGAAAGCAGGTAAGTTGTTATAAGCTTGCGGTCATATTTTATGATGCTTTTTTTATGATGCTTTGCCTCAAATGGGCAAGAATCTTGAAGAAGACTCTCATAATTTTCTTTTGCTTTAAGGCTGGTCTGGTGCGCCTTGATTATGGTGGGGCTGGCTGAAAGCAGATAATTCATAGATGATTCATAGAAAATTAATCCTCATCCTTCATAAGGCTTCAGATTAATTTATAAGATTTTTGAGTAAAGTTTCCCCTTTAATGTCGCCTTTTTTGAAAATTAATTAGAATATATAGGTTATAAGCTTATGGGTTTGGTAAAAAATAAATAAAAATCAAAATATTCATTGTTTTTTATTTTATTATCACTATATTAACCATATAAGCTAACTGAGAACAAACGCCGCAATTTAAAACACACAAACACCGAGGTTTAAAGAATGTTAAAACTTTTAGAAAAAACGAAAAAAGTGCCTTCAGTACCAGCAATTATTACTCTTTTACTGGTATTATATGGCGTCGCCCTGTTGACAGATGACACAAACATGCTGTCAATTTTGTAAAGCTTTATTTTCAGACCTTTGAGAGCCCCTCCCTTCTCAAAGAGTATCTGGTGAAAACGCTGGTGGATTTCTCCCCGCCAGCGTTTTTTTGTTTAAGTTAGCTCATTAAAGTGGGGGGGGCTAACTTCATTTAAAGGCCAGCGTGCCCGCGGGGCTAAATCGAGCCTGTCATTTTGCCCATGCAGAAGCCTTTCAGCCCCTGCCCAAGCAATCATAGCGCCATTATCAGTACATAAGCGCGGCGGCGCGCAGGCTAAGGCGAAGCCCTTTGATCGAGCCGCCAAAGCTAACTGTTGATTGATATATTGGTTGGCCGCGACTCCACCCGCAATAATCAAGTTTTTAGACGCCGTTGGCTGTGCCGCCGCAAAACGCTGCATAGCATTATGGCATCGCTCGACCAAGCAATCGGTGATGGCGGCTTGGAAGCTTGCCGCAAGATTAGTAATATCAGTCTCTGAAACAGGTTGCATTTTTTGAGCCTTCACGCGTAAAGCCGTTTTCAATCCTGAAAATGAAAAATTGCAACTGCCATCATGTTGAAGCGGACGCGGTAAAGCAATGATTGTTTTATCACCTTTTTGCGCATAATTTTCAATTTCAGGGCCGCCCGGATATGGAAGTCCAAGAAGTTTTGCCGCTTTATCAAATGCTTCGCCCGCCGCATCATCAAGCGTTGAGCCATAAACCTCATAGCACCCAAGTCCCTTAACATTGACCAATTGACAATGCCCCCCAGAAACAAGTAGCAAAAGATATGGAAACTTTATCGCCAATTCAGGGTTTGTCAGACGAATGGTTAGCAAATGTGCCTCTAGGTGATTGACCCCGATAAATGGTTTTTGCACAGCAAGTGCCAATGCCTTGCCCGTCACCAATCCAACCATGACTCCCCCGATCAAGCCCGGACCAGCCGTGGCGGCAATGCCATCAAGCTGCGCAAAATTAATCTTGGCTGTGCCGCATGCCTCTTCAATAAGGTGGTCTAGTCGGGTGACATGGCTGCGGGCCGCAATTTCTGGCACAACACCGCCATAGGGTTGATGCTCTTTAATTTGCGAGAATACGATATTAGATAAAATCTCGCCATGTGGCAGTGTATCCATGGCGTCTTGGTGCAGACGGATGACACTGGCGGCTGTTTCATCACAACTTGTTTCGATCCCAAGAACGGTGAGTGCTTTCATTTTAACCTCTTGACCTCATTGGTTTTGTAATTTCCACTTGATTATTTACCGCATTGACCGATAAACCAAAAACCATAAGATAATTATGTAGCCCAATAAACACCTTGTGCCAATATGGGTAGAGCCAATATGGGTAGAGCTATAAGGCGTATAGGAAAAGTTAATGATGGATAAACTTAAAATCGGAACGAGACGCTCCCCATTGGCGATGGCACAAACGGCTCAATTTGTTGATGAATTATGTGCGTTTCACGGGATGCCCCCGCGCCGCGTTGAGATTATTGGCATGTCAACGAAAGGTGATGAGATTGTTGAACGCCGTTTGAGTGAAATTGGCGGCAAGGGACTTTTTACATTTGAGCTTGAACAGGCTTTACTGAACGGTGAATTAGATTTTGCCGTTCATTCGCTAAAAGACCTGCCGACTAAAATGCCTATAGGTTTAACGCTTGGCTGTGTACCGCAACGCGAAAACCCGCATGATATTATGGTTTTGGCATCTTTGTCTTTAGAGCCGCCGGATGTGAAGGCGGCGCAAGTTTTAAACTATCTTCCCCAAGCGACTTTGATTGGCACGAGCTCATTGCGCCGAATGGCTCAGCTAAAGTTACAAAGAGCAGATTTGGAAACCATATCTTTGCGCGGTAACATTGCCACGCGGATAAAAAAACTATCGGCAAATAAGCCTAGACATCCAAGGGCAACGTTGTTGGCGGCGGCGGGCTTGAACCGTCTTCGTTATGCGGCAAAAAACTTTGACCATGAAATTGAAAAAGAATCTGGCGAAAAAATTAGCTATATTCCCCTCCCAGCAGATATTATGCTACCCGCTGCTGGGCAAGGCGCGTTGGGTATTCAATGCCGAGAAGATGATAAAAAAACGCTGGCGTTTCTTGGCGTCCTTGAATGTATTAAGACACGCGCGGCAATCACTGCCGAGCGAAGCTATCTTGAAACGCTTGAAGGTTCATGCCGAACGCCAATTGCCGCTTTAGCCCAAATAAAAGAGCAAGAAATTTTTTTAAAAGCCCGCTTGCTTGCGCCCGATGGTTCAGAGTTTCATGAATTTTACGGAACCGCGCCGATCAGTGAGGCACGCGCCTTGGGCAAACATGCGGCAAAAGTTGCAATCAAGGAAAAGCCGCACCTTCTGCCACATCCTGAGGGCTCTTGAAGGCGATGCGTGATATTAAAACGATTTTAATCACACGCCCGCAATTTGATGCAGAATCTTTGTCACATCATCTGCAAAAGCGTGGCTTTGATGTTTTACATCTCCCCTTGATTGAAATACATAATCTGCCTGTTGCTTCTGATCTCGATATTTTAAAAAATGATGTTTATGCGTTCACCAGCGCGAATGGTGTGCGGGCGGCACAAGCGGCTAAGCTTCCTGTAAGAAAAGCCTTTGCTGTTGGTAGCGCAACCCTAAAAAGCTGTATGCTGGCAGGTTATGAGGCTATTTGTGCCAATGGTGGCGTTAATTCTCTGGCTGCTTTAATTGCAGCCCATTCACCGCCGGGGCGGGTGTTACATTTATCTGGGCACGACAAGGCGGGCGATTTATCTGGAAGCTTAATCAATCAGGGCTTGGAAGCTGTCACCGTGACGCTTTATCGGGCTGAAGCGTGTACTCATATTCAAGCCAATATCAGTGCTGCCATTCGACAACAAAAAATTGATGCCGTCATGCTTTATTCAAAGCGAAGTGCTGAAATTTTTTGCGCTCTGATGCACCAAGAGGCTGTCCTGTTAGAAATGCAACGGGTAGCTTATTTTTGTTTATCAAAAAATATTGCTGATATTCTGGTTTCACATGGTTTTAAGCAATGTTTTAAGCAATGTTTTGTTGCACCCAAGCCAACGGAAGAATCTCTTTTTGAAATTCTGCCCAATAGAGATTAGTCGCCCTTTATGAACAACTTAAAAAGGATAAAACAAATTCCAGTTTTAAAGAAAATTAGAGTATTATTTCAAAATAAACTTGTTGATGCGGACTGATAATATGGCGCAAAAGAGAAACAAACCAAACAAACCTGATATTCTGACTCCTGAAAAAAACCAGAATGGAAAAAAACAGGAAGAAAAACAGGCGAGCAAACGTGCCTTTGCCTCATCTAAAGAGAAATCTTCCTCTGCGCCCATTATTGATATGACGCCAACAGGCAAAGCGAAAACTATCTCAATTGGTCTGGCGGCGGGCGGCGTTGGCGGCATCATGGCAGGGGCTGTGGCAGGGGGGGTGGTTTTTTCTGCGCTCTCTATTTATGGCGTGTCCGAGCCAAATAAAGAGCCAATCCAAGCCGAGATAAAAATATTAGAAACCAGAATCATTAATCTTGAAGCACAAGAAGAACGCGTCTCGGCAGCCTTGTCTTTGATAGTAGATACAAAAGCACGCATAGATAATATCGAGCAACAGATAGGGCCGGCTGGTTTGAATGAGGTCGAGATTCTGCGTCTTGATACGGCAACTCAGACATTGGAGAATCTACTGATTCGCCAAAAGGCAATGGATACGCAACTAGCCTCATTGAATGAGCGCGTCATTATTGCAGATCAATTGCAACCATCACAAGCCTCACTCTTGCGCCCAACGCTACTGGCTCATTTAAACCGCGCCCTCTTATCGGGGCAACCCTATGGCATCGAACTTGATGCCATTAAGCAACATTTCCCCGAATGGGCTGAGGTTTTGTCATCTGACCTTGCCCCCTATGCGCAAACTGGCTTGGCGCGAACCTCTGAGATTATCGCAATCTATCAACGCCGCCTTCCAGCATTGCTGGTGAATGTGAAGCGTGAACAGGCTGATGGTATCTGGTCTATGATAAAGGTTAATCTCTATAGTATGTTACGCATACGTCGGGTGAGCGGCGTTGAAGGGGATGACCCTCATTCTATTTTGTTACGGATTGACCAGCTAATGCGCAAAATGGAGAGTGGCACTTATGACCTTGCGCTTTTTGAACAAATAGAGCCATTGGTTCATCAATTACCGACAATAATTCAAAAAGAGCTTACCGACTGGACGGCGGTCGTAAAGGCACGCCTTGTAGCAGAGCGATTGCTTACTGAATTATCTAATAATATTAATCAAATTGGTTTAACGCAAGGCACACAATGAGGCGGCTATTGTTCAGGCTTGGCGGCATGACCCTATTGGGGCTGGGCGCGATTTGGTTAAGTCAACATCCGGGGACGGTAACTTTCTTGTGGCAAGGCTATGAGATGCAAGTTCCGATTATTTTGTTTTTCATTTTGTTTGCGCTTGTTCTGTTTTTTTGTATTGGGTTGATTTTGCTCTTGCGTTGGGTGGCGCGATGGCCTGAGCGTTACAAGCAAAAACAACAAAGCCGCCAACAACAAGAAGCAACTCAAGCGGTTGCAGCTTATTTAATGGCTTTATCTGGTGGTCGTGAGGGGGAGGCGCAGCGTGCCGCCTTAAAAGCGCGCCGCGCGATGCCCAAGGCAGGTTTATCTCTTATGTTGGGTGCGCAAATGGCACGCCGCGGCGGCAATCTTGAAGAAGAAGAGACATATTATCGCCGCATGGTGGAGCAGACGCTTTTTGCTGATGCGCACCAAACCAATATTATGGGGTTGCGGGGTTTGTTAGGTTTGGCTGTTAAAAAAGGGAATATGCAGGATATTCGCACGCATGCAGAGCGTGCTTTGGAGATCGAGCAAAAGACAGATTGGGCGATGGAAGCACTGTTTAATTTAGAGGCACAAAATGGTGAATGGACGAAGGCGCGCCATTGGCTCGGGCAGATGGGCCGCTATGGGTTTGCCGAAAAACCTGAACAAAATAGACGCATGGCTGTATTGTTAATGGCTGAGGCTGAAACATTGGGCAAAAATGAAAGAGTAGAAGATCGCAAGACCGCTATGAGTAATATATTGCAGACGTTCAAATTAGCTCCTGATTTTGTACCTAGCTATAAACTTGCGGCGACTTATTTAGCTGGGGGGGGTGTTGTTGAGAAAAGGAAATTAGCCCATCAAATTGAAAAGGCGTGGAAAAGATGCCCGCACCCTGAATTAGTGGAGGCTTATCAGGCATTATATCCGGGCAGGTCCGCCGTTCAAAAACTCAAAGCCGTTCAAAAGCTGATAGGGCCTAAGCCGCGCCATCATGAAAGCCTTTACGCCTTGGCGGGTGCGGCAATCAAAGCCAAAAGATGGAATTTAGCACGCGTTACTTTGGAAAACGAATTAGCGCAACAGCTTGCGCCGGCTCTGCGGGAGCGGCGGTTTTATAGGCTGATGGCAGAATTGGAAAGCGGCGAAAACGGTGATGAAGCCCGCGCCAGAGATTGGCGGGATAAAGCTTTGTCTGCGCCCTTAGAGGCGGGCTGGTTCAGCCCTACAGGTGAGCGCGGGAGCTGGCGGGCAGTGTGTATGAAAACGGGCGCGTTTGACGCCTATGAATGGCGAAAAATCGCGCCCGTAATGGGTTCTAATAATACAGCAACGGCGATGACCGTTCAGGATTATTAGAAGTCGTGGCGTGCTTTGATACCGACTTTGCTATCCATGCTTAGTTGCGGTCCGTTTAAGTCTTCATAAACAGGCACGCTGATGAAAGCTGAAATATCTTCCAGCAGTGAGAAATTGGCTGTCACTATAGCATGCTGTCCACCGTAAAAGCTGGTCTGGGCAGATTGTATTGGTGCTACAATCTGAGTATCTCTGCCATCGATGCGCCCGCTCGTATGCAAATCGAGTGCCAGACCCGCTTTGAATATGCCAAACCGTCTTGCAACACCGACTGAAATACTTGCTTCGTCACCCAATTTGTAACCTTCTGTATTTCGGCCAATTCTTTTCAGTGCAGAAACGCTGGTCAAAAACTGCCATTCGCCTACATTAAACTCGCCTTCCAAGCTTGGGTTGAAGTCAACTGTTCCAGAGCCCATTTGCATATTATAAGGTTGACGCCAGACCACCCACTCATCGTCTGGGTTACGGAAGCGTCCGTTTTCCTTAAGGCTCCCTGTTGGGAGAGTGAATTTAGCTTTGGCAATCCACTCACCGGCGGTTGGGTCTTCAAGTTTTGCTATAAGCGCAAGAGAGATGTCGCCGAAACCGTTAGATGTTGTGTCAAAATTAGCAATCGGGTCGCCGTCCGCATTATAGGTGTTGACCTGCTGTTCTTTGTCATGAAAGGGAATCTGAAGTTCCATGTTCACTTTGCTAGACAATTGAGCCGTCGCGCTGAACGTGGCCGTCGTGGACGTCATTTCTTCTGGAATAAGACGCAGTTCTGGGTATGTGTCACCATTACTGTTAGCAACTGCTAAGATTTCTGCGACTGTGGCGTCATCCTCATCAATTTTGCTTTCTTCCCAGAGTGTCTGTGTCACCTCTAATGAAAACTGAGTTTCCTCTTGGTAATCACCATTTTGGCTCCGTTGTTCATAACTACGTTTTCTACGTTGTTTTTCTCTTTCATACTTCTTGGTATATTCAGCAGCACTTTCGCGGCTGTATCCGCCATCATCACGACCAGACTCGCCAGCGAAAGCCTGTAAAGGCAGAAGCAGAGAGCTGAGCATCAAAGTTGAAAAAAGATTTATTTTCTTTTTCTTTAACATGTTGTGTCCTTAAAAATCAAAAATCAATACTTTTGTGTTGCAAAACTGACCTGCAAACCATTTTCCAGACCAGAATTATCTTTTTAATAAAATTCATTTTTCTTATAACGCAATAATATGCAGAAATTAAGACATAATTTCAATAAATATGAAAGATATAATTTTAATAAATGTAATCTGTCACAAAAAGCTGTGATGTACAAGCAACATCTTGCCTTGCAAGCTTTGAAAGAACAGAATAAATCTTAATGACCCAATGGAGGCAAAAATGCAATCTTTATTAATACTGATATCGCAAATCGTCACACTTTATATTTGGGTGATTATTGCTAGTGTTATTATGTCTTGGCTGATAGCTTTTAATGTTATTAATATTCGCAATCGTTTTGTTTATACGCTGTCGCATCTGATTAATCAGCTTACAGAGCCTGTCTACAAGCAGGTAAGACGGGTGCTGCCGCCAATTGGAGGCTTGGATTTATCGCCGATTATCATTATTTTTGGGCTTACATTTTTACGCAATTTAATGTGGGAAATATTTGCTTAAGCCTAATATTTGACCCGATAGAGACCCGATAGAGACCCGATAGAGACCCGATAGAGAAAGGACTCTGACTTTGGTAGCACAGCATATTGACGGCAAAGAGATTGCCGCAGATTTACGCCTGCGTATTGGCAAAGCGGTGGCGCGCTTGCAAAGCGATTATAATCTCACCCCCGGTTTAGCTGTGGTGTTGGTTGGTGAAGACCCGGCTTCTCAGATTTATGTACGCCATAAGAGGGTTGCGACAAAGGCGGCGGCGATGAATTCGTATGAATTTAATCTGCCCGAAGACACATCTCAAGAGGTACTGCTTGATAAAGTGCGTGCGCTGAATGATGCTTCGGCGGTGCATGGTATTTTAGTGCAGTTCCCTGTGCCGGCTCAGATTAGCCAGCAAGCTGTGATTGACACTATCAGTCCCGATAAAGATGTTGACGGGCTACACCCGATTAATGCAGGACGGCTGGTTTCTGGTTTACCTGCCCTGACCCCTTGCACGCCGCTGGGCAGTGTTATTTTGGCAAAACACGCATTAGGCGATTTAACGGGTAAGCATGCCGTCATCATTGGACGCTCGAATTTGGTTGGTAAGCCAGTTGCGCAATTATTGCTACAAGAAAATTGTACCGTCACCATTGCCCATTCGCGCACGCAAGATCTTGTGGATATTTGCCGTACAGCCGATATTTTGGTTGCTGCTGTGGGTATTGCGGAACTGGTGAAGGGCGATTGGGTGAAGCCGGGTGCGTGTGTGATAGATGTTGGCATTAACCGTGTGGACGCGCCTGAAAAAGGTGAAGGTGAAACTAAATTAGTCGGTGATGTTGCGATGCAGGAAGTCGCAGAAGTTGCGGCACTGCTCACGCCTGTGCCGGGCGGTGTTGGTCCTATGACGATTGCTTGTTTATTGCGCAACACATTGACGGCGACTTGCCGTCTGGCGGGTGTGCCAGAAATTGAGGTTTAAGAATTAACCGCGCTGGCGACCGAGTAGTTTTAGGCGCAGAGCATTAAGTTTAATAAAGCCCTCAGCGTCTTGTTGGTCATAAACCGCATCTTCTTCAAAGGTCACATGCGCGTGCGAGTAAAGCGAATAGTCTGATTTACGTGCGACCACACTTGCCCCCCCTTTATAAAGTTTCAATGTGACGGTGCCCGTAACATATTTTTGGCTATTGTCGATAGCAGCTTGTAGCATTTCGCGTTCTGGCGAGAACCAAAAGCCATTATAAATCAGCTCGGCATAGCGCGGCATGAGCTCGTCTTTTAAGTGCATTGCGCCCCGGTCCAATGTGATGCTTTCTATGCCACGATGCGCGCTAAGGAGTATAGTGCCGCCGGGTGTTTCATACACGCCGCGCGATTTCATGCCGACAAAACGGTTTTCTACCAAATCAAGACGCCCGATACCGTTTGCGCCGCCAAGCTCATTTAGTTTGGTCAATAGAGTTGCCGCCGACATCTGCACGCCGTCAATTGAAATGGCATCGCCGCCCTTAAAGCCAATTTCTATAAAGGTTGGCTTTTCGGGTGCATTTTGCGCTGAAATAGTACGCTGATAAACAAATTCAGGACATGGCACGGCTGGATCTTCTAGCACCTTGCCCTCGCTGGAGGTGTGTAGCAAATTGGCATCAACAGAAAACGGTGCCTCGCCGTGCTTATCTTTTGGCACTGGAATTTGATTTTTTTCGGCATAGGCGAGCAATTTTTCCCGAGAGTTCAAGGTCCATTCGCGCCAAGGCGCGATCACATGAATATTCGGATTGCAGGCATAATAGCCAAGTTCAAACCGCACTTGGTCATTTCCCTTGCCCGTTGCGCCATGGCAGACGGCTTGTGCGCCTGTTGCGGCGGCAATTTCAACTTGCCGTTTAGCAATGAGTGGGCGCGCAATAGAGGTGCCAAGCAGATAAACGCCTTCATAAAGCGCATTGGCGCGGAACATGGGGAACACATAATCACGGGTGAATTCTTCGCGCAGATCTTCAATGAAAATCTCTTTAATGCCGAGCCTTTCAGCTTTTTGGCGCGCCGGCTCGAGCTCTTCGCCCTGCCCCAAATCGGCCGTGAAGACGACGACCTCGCAGTCATATTCTGCTTGTAGCCATTTCAGGATAACGGATGTGTCTAATCCGCCAGAATAAGCTAGTACGACTTTATTGATGTCTTTTTTATCCATCATTTGCTCACGTTCTTTATAGTGTTCACTGTTTTGGCGTCTTTATAGCGCGATTAACGCGATTGGCAAACGACTCTATAGGCAACATATTTCACTTTATTTTAAGCTCTATTTTAAACCATAGGGCGATTAAGGCGTTGGGCTTCAAGCTCGGCGCGTTTTTGCGCTCCTGCTGATATTTTTGTGCTGGCAGATTTCAATTGACCACATGCTGCCATAATGTCTCTACCGCGCGGGGTGCGCACGGGACTGGCATAGCCGGCGCGATTGACAATATCGCAAAAAGCTTCAATACGTTCCGCGCTTGAGCATTCATAAGGTGCGTTTGGCCACGGGTTGAACGGAATAAGGTTAATCTTGGACGGAATACCCGCCAGCAAGCGCACGAGTGCGCGGGCATCTTGGTCTGAATCATTGACGTCTTTGAGCATGACATATTCAAAGGTGATGCGCTTTGCATTCGAGACATTAGGATAATTGCGGCACGCTTCCAGTAGTTCTGCGATGGGATATTTTTTATTCAAAGGCACCAGCTCATTGCGCAGCTCGTCGCGCACAGCATGGAGTGAAATTGCCAACATGACGCCTGTTTCATCGCCTATCTTGACCATTTCCGGCACTACACCAGAGGTCGATAAGGTGATGCGCCGCCGACTTAAAGCGAGTCCATCACCATCTGACATAATATTGAGCGCAAGCGCAACATTATCGACATTGTAAAGCGGCTCACCCATGCCCATCATCACAATATTGGTGACTTTACGGGTATCGCTGTTTTGTTGCGGCGTTTGCGTCCAGTCATTCAGCTCGTCGCGCACGGCGATGAGCTGGCCGACAATTTCGCTTGGTACAAGATTACGCACCAGCTTCATCGTTCCTGTATGGCAGAAGCTACAGTTTAAGGTACACCCAACTTGCGCAGAAGCACATAAAGTGCCGCGTCCCATTTCAGGAATATAAACAGTTTCAATTGTGTGACCATCTGGCAGTTTGAATAAATATTTATGCGTGCCATCTTCTGAAACCTGTCGCTGGCTGATGGTGAGACGCTCAATTGAGAAATGTTCTTCAAGAGTGGTGCGTAAATCCTTTGATAGGGTGGTCATATCGGCAAAATGAGTTGCGCCATGGGCATAGAGCCAACTCCAAATTTGTGCGACACGCATGTTGACTTGGCGATCTGGAACGCCAACAGCGATGAGCTGTGCTTTCAATTCAGGGCGCGCCACCCCAAGCAGATTTGTTTTGAGGTCATTTTTTTGAATGGTAAGGGTCATTGCGTGCAGGTTTCATTAAGGCGTTTATAGGCGGCGGTAAAACCTATGAGAGAATATTCATCTGTGGTTAGGGTGCCGCGTTTGGAAGTACCTTTGAATGTTAGCCGATTGCCGCGTTGCATCGCTTTGATAAGCAGGGCATGATTGGCGGGGTTTACCATCCATGCCCAGCTCGCTGAGGCGACGCTCATTTTAGCCCCAGAGAAAAAGTTAAAACTATCCGCCCCCACTTTGGCATAAGGATTGCTTTTTTTAGAAAATGGGTAGCCAATGCGTAAACTGACTTCATTGAACACACCTTGTCCGGGGCGGTGACTGATGGCGAAAAATATCTCGCCGCGTTTGACGTTTTTGGGTTTTTTGCTAACTGGTTCAGAAACAATATGGCATGTCACGGCAACGCCTGTGCCTGTCATAAAGACGCGCCAAGCCTTATATTTAGCGATTTCTTGGAGGGTTTGCGCTTGGGCTAACGGGGGTTGAAACCCAAGAAATATTAATAATAAAAATGTTTTAAATAATATATTGTTCATTTTTTAACCTGACCACGCGTTGCAATTTTTTCCAAGATAAAGCTCTGCTTAAGTTTTTGCTATAGCATTCTGCATTTTCTAGCAAAAATCGTAAATAGCTCTTTTTTTACTTGCGTTATCTTCCCACTTGCATCGTTAAGCCAAAAATGAATTAATAGGTGAAAATTATTATAGCTATAGAAAAATATGGGGCAAATTATGAAAGCAGTTCTTTGTAAGGAACATGGGTTACCTGAAAAATTAGTTATTGAAGATATCGAAGCACCGATAGCTGGCAAGGGTGAGCTTCTTATTGATGTTCATGCGGCTTCGGTAAATTTTCCTGATTATCTGATTATCCAGAACAAATATCAGTTCAAGCCTGATTTACCGTTTTCGCCGGGCGGCGAGGTCGCTGGCACAGTTGCGGCACTTGGTGAGGGGGTTGAGCATTACAAGATAGGCGATAAGGTTATCGGGCTTTGCGGACATAATGGGTTTCGTGAGCAGACAAATATCGCGGCAATGGCTTGTGTGCCGATGCCCCAAGCAATGGATTTCAAAACGGGGGCGGCTATTATGATGACTTATGGCACGTCATATTACGCGCTCAAACAGCGGGCGCAATTGCAACCAGATGAAACGGTTCTTGTCATGGGGGCGTCTGGCGGCGTTGGGTTGGCGGCTATTGATTTGGCAAAAACAATGGGTGCTAAAGTTATTGCGGCGGCTTCGACGCAAGAAAAGCTCAAGGTTTGCAAACAATATGGCGCGGATGAAACTATTATTTATCCGCTCGGCGACATGGATAAGCAACAGGCAAAAGCTTTTACAACGCAGATCAAGGCGTTGAGTGACGCCAAAGGGGTTGATGTTGTGTATGATCCTGTGGGCGATGTTTATGCAGAGCCTGCTTTGCGGGCGATGGCTTGGAAGGGGCGTTATCTTGTTATTGGGTTTGCGGCGGGAGAAATTCCGCGTGTTCCGCTTAATCTTACGCTGCTTAAGGGCTGTGCCATTATGGGGGTGTTTTGGGGACACTTCACGATGGTGGAGCCGAAAGTATCAGCCCAAAATATGCAAGAGCTGATGGAAATGGAAGCAGATGGACGTATTAAGCCGCATATTTCTAAGGTGTTTCCCTTTGCTGCGGCCGCCCAAGCTATCGCGCATATTGGCGCGCGCAAAGCGACCGGCAAGGTTGTGGTGGATGTGCGCGGCTGATTATTTTTTCGGTTTTCCAGCATTACCTGCGGTTTTATTCATGTAAAGAGCCATGTCAAGGTCAAGCTGACTTAATCCGCCGACATCATGTGTGGTTAAGGTCACTGTGACCTTATTATAGACATTGAACCATTCGGGGTGATGATTTAATTGCTCGGCGCGCAGAGCAATTTTTGTCATCCATGTAAATGCAGGGCTGAAACCATTGAAAACAAACGTCTTTCGAATAGCTTCGCGTCTGCGAACCTTCTGCCAGCCGGGTAGTTTTTTCATTGCTTCTAGTCTTTGACTGTTGGAAAACTTCTCTACCATAATTTACTCTCGATAAAATTAGGAATTTAAAGTTCTAAACTATTTAGATTGATATTGCACCTTTAAAGCTGTTTATTTTGTGTCAGTTTGTGAATGATGCTATAAGTAATTTCAATAATTACACTTAAAGGCAATTTTTGATAATAAGTGACTTGTCGCTTATCCCCTTTTTGTGTAGTGCAAACGCTCTAGGGGCTTTTTTACTTCTAGCGTTCTGAGCTGTAGTATGTTTTGATTGTTTTTGCGTTTTATTTGAGCTATTTAGCTTTATAGTTTTTTAAATCAACTGAGGTTTCTTAGGCGGGTTATCAGTTAATGGGAATACCAATGTATTGTGTCGTGTTAAAACAATTTAATCCAACCCCCTCAGATTTATTTGTATGGCTTTTCCGTGATGCGCGTCTTTTTCTTTTTGTGCGCAAGGGGGGTCTGTCTGAGTTGATGGTTCGGGTTGGTTATGCGTTGGGTAAATTTTTTGCAGATCAGAAATGTAGGGTTGTTTACGGATTCTTAAAACAATTGATTTTTAATAATAGCGAGCTGGGCACACTCAAAGTACTAATGACGGCATGGCAGAGATTGAAAACCGCAGATAGCAAGCGGTACAAGATTTGTTTCCCTTCTGTTTGCGGTATGATACCTTTGTTCCCGCAAATGGACGGCGCATCTGGTGTACGAGAAAAGACAGAAGTCGGATTAACTGACCAGCCAGATGTGTCTCATCACCCTATAAGCGAGCTTAGATATTTTAACTTTCCCTTTCGGAGTCTGTTTTGGGCTTTGGCAGTTAAAAGAGCGGCTTTTGGGTTGATTGTGAATGAGAGAGACTAAAATGATAAAAATAAAATTTCCTTTCCGTATTTACTTAATATGCCTTATTTCTTTGTTGGTGCTGAGTTTAAATGTTCCGCCATCATTGGCGCAGACGCGTAATCTGGGTAAAGCCACATCTTTAAAAGATCTGTCTGCACGTGCCCCGTTGAAAGATGCTTCCAAGGTGGATTTACAAAGCTCTGTTAACGCGCTTCTACAAGCCCCCAACGCCCCCAAAGAGAGTGATGAAGCGATATTGATGCGCCAGCAATTGATTAGCAAACTCACCGGACACCCAAAGCTAAATGAAGCGCGCGCCTCTGTTTGCGTGGCGAGTTATCGGATTCGCCTAAACAAAGCAGAGTATTTTCCTAAATTGATGGTTTCTCTATCGGCGGGTGACAAGTTCATAGATAAAACAACGCGCGCCGATGAATTTGGTGGCTCTAATAGCCCCGAATATGATGGCACTGGGCTGAATGCCACTTTGCAATTGCGCCAGCAAATTTATGATTGGGGTAATACAAGTGCTAATGTCAATTTAGCCAAGCTAGAGCGCAGTCGAGCATTGCTTGAACGGTTGAGTGTTCTTGATGAACAAACGGCTGCTATTTTGCGTCCTGCTTTAGAATATTATGCGCAAAGTAAAGTCTTGGTGGCTTACCAAAACACCGTTCGGGATTTGGAGCAGACGATTAATAGTATTGAAGCTCGTTTTGAAGCGGGGGCTGGCACTTTAGTGCAACTTCGCCAAGCGCAAGTTTTGCGGCTTGAAAATGAAGCGGCCATAGATTCGGCGACACGGCGTCGTGAGCAAGCCATTGAGGTGCTTGGCAAACAGTTTGAGATGACATCTGAAGGGGCGGCTCAATTGGTGAGGATTTTTCTTGAGAATCGCCCGCTCGTACCGCCCGTTATCTTGGCTGAGGTTAGCTTAAGGGGACGCCTGATTAATCTTGAATTACAGGGGATTAATTTTGAAGGCAAGAAACTTTCTGCCCAGCGCTTCCCGAAGATTGAAGGTGTGCTTGTTGGGCGTGCATGGGACGTAGATCAGCCAGACCAATGCGGTGAATCTGTGGCGAGTGCTCATCCGGATGCGGTTAATCGCGGCGGGACTTTTAGTGCTGATTATAGGTTGGGACAAAACTGTCGCACGCATGAAGTGACGGGGAATTTGGAATTTTCTATGCCGCTTTATGATGGCGGGGCAAACAGGGCGCAACGTGGAGAGGTTAAGTCTCGTCGTAAAAGTCTTGAGTCTAAAAGGCTTGCCTTTATCCGTGACCATGAAGCTGAAAGCAATTATTTGCAACACCAATTGCAAGAATATGTCACCCGTTATAAATTGCAAAACACGCGGCATCGTCGGATGAGTTCACAGCTAGATAGTTTGCTTGCTGTTCAAGGAAAAACGCAATCCACTCCATTGGAGGTTGGACGGTTGCAGGGGACACTTACGGGGCTATCGGCGGAGCTCATCTTATTGAATTCACAAATTGAGAATGTACGACTTGAAGGTTTGCTACGCGCTAATGCGCTGGCGCGAACCTTGGCCATAGAATTGGAGAATCCTGGATGTTAGATAGTGCGGCCCAAGAACAACGAGAGCACGAAAAAAGAAAGGGTAATGAGTTTACGGGGCATTGGTTTTGGGGACCTGTTTTAGCGTGTCGTAAGATTTACGGTCAGGTCATTGCTGCTTCGGTTTTGATCAATCTTTTTGCTCTGGCTTCTTCGCTCTATATCATGACGGTTTATGACCGTGTTATCCCCAATCAGGCGGTTGAGAGTTTGTGGGCGTTGACGTTGATTATGATTGTTGTTATGGCTTTTGACTTTGCTATGAAAGTTGTGCGCGGCTCTTTTGTAGATGCTGCGAGCGCACGGATTGACCGTGTTGTTTCAGAGAGTCTGTTTGACCGTGTTGCGCGCCGTGACATCAAGCTCGACAAGCAGGCGACGGGGGCTTTGGCGAACACGGTTCGAGAGTTTGATATTTTAAAGGATGTGATCGGGTCGGCAAGTTTTTCTGTCTTTGCGGATTTGCCGTTTGTTCTGTTGTTTTTGGTGGTGCTTTATATCATTGGAGGTCCTGTTGCGGCGGTGCCAGCTATGGTTGTTCCGGGGGTGATTATATTTGGTATTATCGTCCAGCCTATTATGCGCCGCCTGACTCTGATGGGCATGATGCAGGGGCAAGGCAAGCAGGCGGTTATGGTTGAAATGATTAGCGCACTTGAAACGTTGAAGACGATTCGTGGGCTGGCAATGTTACGCTTGCGTTGGTTGCAGGCTGTGGTCAATCAAGGGGCGTCCAATCGCAAAGGACGGTTGACCACGCAGCTTGTTCAATATGTCACTCAGCTTGGACAGCAAATCTCTCAAGTTGGGATTGTAGTTTATGGGGTGTATCTCATCACGTCTGGTGATCTGACGATGGGGCAACTCATTGCTTGTGTTATTCTTTCGGGCAGAACACTGGCTCCATTGGGGCAGATAACTCAATTGCTTGGGCGCATGAATCAGGCGGTTGCTGCCTATCGCGGTCTTGATAGAATTTTAGGCGGCGAGACAGATGAAGAAAAACGCGCCGACCAGCTCAAGCGCGAGGAATTTAAGGGTAATCTTGATATTCACCATGTTTCTTTTACTTATGAAGGCATGAATGAAGCGACATTGGCTGATATAAATTTAGCTATCAAATCAGGCGAGCGAGTCGCGGTTTTGGGGCGTATTGGCTCTGGCAAAACGACTTTGCTGAAAATGTTGGCAGGCCTATATGAACCTGACACGGGGACGGTGATGATAGATAATGCTGATATACGTCATTTTCGCCCGCTTGACTTGCGCAATAATATTGGTGTTGTGTTTCAAAATCCGATTTTGTTTTCTGGCACGGTGCGCGAAAACTTATTGATGGGGTTTCCCGAAGCGACGGATACGGATTTACTTGCTGCTGTTCAAGCCGCCGGGGCCGAAGGGTTCATTGGAGCTTTGCCGGGCGGGTTTGATTTTCCATTGAGTGAGCGCGGCGAGGAATTATCTACAGGCATGCGCCAAGCTTTGGCGATTGCGCGGGCACTTATTTCTAAACCATCGATTATTTTGATGGATGAGCCCACCGCCGCAATGGATTCAGGTACAGAGCAACAAATAGTGACATCTTTGGAAAAAGCGACTAAAGGGGTCACTTGTGTGTTTGTCACGCATCGTGGTTCTATGCTACAAATTGTTGACCGCATCATCATTATTGACCAGGGCCGTATTGTTGCAAATGGCCCCCGCGATGAAATTTTGAAACGCCTACAAAATGGCGCGGCAGATGGTGATAAAAACCAGCCTTCATCAGGGTAAATGTAATCTGAGGAAATAAATTAATATGAGTCATTCGAACGATTCCAGTTCAAAAAATAAATCACTTTCTAAGCAAAACCCCGCCGATAAAGAAGCGGTTGTAGAGGCTGATATCATCAGCGAAACAACGCCTGCTGCGGGCCTTGTGAGGCGTCTGTGGGAATACGCCATGACGGTGTTGCGGACACTCAGAAGGTATTTTTTACCAGTTTGGCGCAAATTACTGGAGCCTCTCCTGCGGGGGATTTTGCGTATTCTTTTGGTGCTTGGGAAATGGCTGTTCAACAGCTTTGCTGGACGCCTTGTGAAGCGCGTTCTTGCGCGTTTGGCTAGAAGTAAATTAGGACAATTGCTAATTGGTTTTGTGCAAGACAAAACGGCGTTTGTGACCCAAAAATATCTACAAGGGCGGGCTTTATATCGCAAATTAACGAGTCCGCCGCCAGACCCGCTCATGGCGGCGATGATGATGCAAAATGAACCGATTGATATTGACCCAGACGATATAAAATTGACTGGCAATAAGGTGTTTGTTTACATTACCAGTTTTTTTGTTGTGTTTGTTTTATGGGCGAGCTTTGCCAAGCTTGATGAGAGTGTTCGTGCTGAGGGCTCAATTGTGCCGCCGAGTTCTGTTCAACTTGTGCAGAACAGATTACCGGGTTCGGTGCTTTCTATTGATATTAAGCTTGGCGAGCATGTTGAGAAAGGGGCGGTGCTTTTCAAGCTAGAGGATAAAGATGTTGTAGCAAATTTTGATGATAATGAGATCACGCGTCTGGCATCATTGGCGACGCGGGCACGATTAATGGCGGAAGTAGATGGCGCAAAGGAAGTTGTTTTCCCCCCATGGCTTGCAAAAAATGCACCGCTCGTGGTTCAGCGCGAAGTGGAAGTTTTTAACCGCCGACAAACGGCATTGGAAGCAAGATTGATTTCATTGAAGCGCCGTACCAAGAATTATGAAGAAAAAATCTCTATTCTAAAACCGCTGGTTGAGGCGGGGCATGAGGCACGCTTAACGTTGGTTGATATTGAGGGGCAGTATAATGCTATCCTCGATGAATATGATGCGGTGGTTGCCGAGTTTAGGGCGGAAGCTGTTGGGCAATTGGCACAGGTTAACCGAGAAGCCGACCAGGCGGGCGCGCGCGAAGGTGCTTTTCAGTCTAAAGTTGATCAGGCGGAAGTGAAAGCGCCGACAAGCGGTATCATTTCAGCCGTTCACGTCAAGACCGTTGGGGCTGTCGTGCAGGGTGGCACAGTATTGGCTGAAATTGTACCAGATGAAAAAGCTATTTTGGTGCTTGCGCGCCTCCCCGCAGAAGATGTGGCTGATGTTTATCCTGACCAGATTGCTCAAATTTCTTTGGCGGCTTATGATGTGTCGCGCCATGGCACCTTGAAAGGGCGGGTTCAAAAGATTGCTCAGAACACAACACAAGAAGAAAACATGCCGCCTTATTATGAGACCATTATTGAGGTTCCCGACCCACGTTTCTCGAAAAGCCAAGAAGAGGTGACAATTGTTCCGGGCTCGCCTGTCGTCGTGGATATCATCGGCAATAAGCGCACTGTTATGAGCTATATGTTGACCCCGCTAGAGCGGGCGGCAGGGCGGGCGTTCCGTGAAAAATAAGCTTTTAATAGGGCGGGGTATTTTTCGGTTTTAGGGCTTTTGTGTTTTAGGCATTTTTGTAAGTTCGAGTAGTTCCTCAACATAAGGCAGACTATTGCGAACAATAATATCAACGCCAGCGCGATTTGGATGAATGCCGTCCGGTTGATTAAGTGTTCTTTGGCCTGCAACCCCTTCAAGCAGAAACGGCATGAAGGCAATATCGTATTTCTCTGCCAAAGCCGCATACACATTATCAAAAGCTTTTTGATAGGCTGGACCATAATTATTTGGCGCGCGCATGCCAAGTAATAGCACTTTCATCTTGCGCGTATGGGCTTTTTTAATAATCGTTTCAAGATTATTATAGAGGGCTCTGGGGGGCTGTGCGCGTAATAAATCATTGCCGCCGAGCCCAATCATCAAAGCATCACTATTTGGGGGAACAGACCAGTCAAAGCGCGCCAATCCGCCCATTGAGGTATCGCCTGAAACGCCAGCATTAATAATCTCAAGATCGGGGTGTTTTGCTTTAAGCGCAACCGCCAAACGCGAGGGGAAACTGTCTTGTTGGGTTAGTCCATAGCCGGCTATCAGACTATCGCCCAGAGCCACCAGTTTGAGCGGGGTGCTTTGACTTGGGAATATCATCCAAATCAGGTTAATAAATGTCAACAGACTGATTGCTAAAAACCGAGACGGCGTTTTTATTTGACGGGATAATAACTGGCCTATCGTTATAAAAAGTGCGTGGACTTCAAAACGGATATTTTCTGCAATAGGTGAAAACATGACGACATCCTTGATTGATGTAAATGATTTAATCATAACTTTGCCGAGTCTTGCGGGCGAGGTCAACATTCTTAAAGGCATTAATATGTCGCTTAGGGCGGGAGAAGCTTTGGGTATTACGGGGCCTTCGGGTTGCGGGAAGACAACTTTATTAATGATTCTGGCGGGGTTAGAAGCACCTAGTTCGGGGCGTGTGTGCATTGCGGGCGCGGATTTCAATGCTCTTGATGAGGATAGCTTGGCGCGTTTTCGGCGTCAGAATATCGGCATTGTGTTTCAGTCTTTTCATTTGATTGGGACGATGACGGCACTTGAAAATGTTGCCCTCCCGCTTGAGTTATCAAATGGCGCGGCGTGCGCTCATGTAGCGGCGCATAAGGCACTTGAGGAGGTCGGGTTGGCACATCGTGAGAATCATTACCCTAGCCAGCTTTCAGGTGGTGAGCAGCAGCGTGTTGCTTTGGCACGGGCGATGATTACGGACCCAGTCCTTTTATTGGCGGATGAGCCGACAGGCAATCTTGACCAGACATCAGGTGCGCAAATTATGGATTTAATTTTTAGCCTGCAAGAGAAAAAAGGCACTGGTCTTGTATTGATAACGCATGATGCGACATTGGTTGCGCGGTGTGACCGCGTGATGCGGTTGCGTGATGGTCTGGTTGAGGGTATTGATACTCAGGCGGGGCAGAAAACAGCTACATCATGAATAATGAGCTGAGTAATTTAGGGCGCATATTGCCATTATCGGCGTTTATTGGCTTGAGTTTAAGGCTTGCTTTTCGTGAGTTTCGCAATGGTTTTAAAGGGTTTCGTGTTTTCTTAATCTGTTTGACTTTAGGGGTTGGTGCTATTTCGGCAGTGGCGTCTATTTCAAGCTCTTTGATAATGGGGCTTAATTCAAAAGGGCAATCAATTCTTGGCGGCGACATTAGTCTACAGCTTCAAAACCGTGCGCTTGAGCCTTCCATACGCGACTGGCTCGCGCAGCGTTTTAACCTGACTTATCATATGACATTGCGCGCGATGGCGATTAAGGGTACGGGGGTTGCGCAAAAATCCATATTGGCTGAAGTCAAAGCGGTTGAGGATATTTATCCTCTTATTGGCACGATTACTCTTGCAGATGCGATGCTTTATGACCCTGCCCAGCTTGGGGCGAATGACATTATTGTTGAGGCGGCTTTGCTTGACAGTTTAGGGGTTGGGGTTGGGGAGCGGATACAACTTGGCACGGCTGAGATGAAAATCGCTGGTATTTTACAAAATGAGCCAGATCGCATGGCAGGTGGTTTTATTTTTGGCCCGCGCATTTTGCTATCGCATACAGCCTTGAATAAAACTGGTCTTGGCGCGCCGGGGAGCTTGCAAGAACATAATTACTTATTATTGATGAAGGCACGCCCTCATCTGCGTGATTTGCAAGCGGCGGTGCGCCTTATAAGGCAAAATTTTCCAACAGCAGATTGGCGTATTCGTGACCGTCGTGACGCCTCGCCTTCTTTGCGCCGTGCTATTGAACGCATTGCGGTTTTTTTGACACTGGTTGGCTTGACCGCATTAGTGGTTGGCGGCGTTGGGGTTGGCAATGCGGTGACGGCATATTTGGATAGTCGGCGTGCCACTATTGGTGTTTATAAATCTTTAGGCGCGAGCACACGTCTGGTCTATGCCATTTATTTGTGCCAAATTAGCATGATGGCATTATTAGGGGTGGTTTTTGGACTGCTCCTTGGCGCAGCGGCACCGTTCATAGCCTATGGCTTTATTGCTGATTTATTGCCTTTTGAAATGGCTCTCAGACCGCGCCTTTTTGCTTTATTACCGGCGGCGGGATTCGGGATTTTATCGTCTGTTGTTTTTGCCTTGCGCCCTTTGCAAAAAGCCTGCCAAGTGCCAGCAACAAGCCTGTTCAGACCTCGTGATCTTATGGCAAATGCGGTGCAAGGCGGGGGGCACCTGTTTGTTTTTATGGGGCTGGCTCTGTCGATTATCGGCTTATTATTGATTGCGCTGTTTGTTGTGCAACGCGTGGATGTAACATTTTATTTTGTGTTGGGGCTTGGTTTGTCTTATGTGCTTTTGCGGCTTGCCAGCGGCTTGCTTGAGATGCTTGCGCGGGCAGGGGGGCGTCCAAAAAACCCGTTGCTTAGATTGGCGTTGAGTAATCTTTATCGCCCCGAAGCACCGACACGCACAGCCATGTTGTCTATTGGTTTGTCGGTGACGCTGTTATCTATCATCACTTTGGTTGATGGGAATATGACGCGCCAGCTCTCGGGTAATTTGCCGCGCGGCTCACCGAGTTATTTTTTGCTGGATATTCAATCTGACCAACGCGCCCAAACCGAGAAAATACTGCGCAAAATTAACGGTTTTCAATCCCTGAATAGCGTGCCTCTATTGCGCGGCCGCATTACCCATGTCAAAGGTGTGCCGAGTAAGCAATTGCGCTTATTGCCAGATATGATGTGGGTTTTGCGCGGTGATCGCGGGCTCACATATTCTGCGACATTGCCGGCAGGGTCAGAACTGGTAGAGGGCGTATGGTGGGCAGATGATTATCAAGGCCTGCCGCTTGTATCGGTTGAAGATAGAATTATGATTGGCTTGAATTTAAAAATTGGTGATGAGATTAGTTTTCGTATTCTTGGGCGGGCTATGACGGCTAAAATTGCCAATATTCGCAGAGTAAATTACCAGAATATGGGGTTGAATTTTGTTTTTGTTTTTTCACCATCGCCGCTGGCGCGTGCGCCTCATACACATGTTATGACGGTCACATTGGACGAGTTGGACGAGAGCGATACGGTAATGGGTTCACAATTGCGCCGTGATATTTTGGCTGTTTATCCGAATATATCTCTGATTCGCGTCCATCAAACGATAGAGCAGGTCAAGAATTGGCTTGCTGATATTAATCTAGGGGTTCGGGTGATGAGTTTTGTTACAGTGATTGCGGGTATTGTGGTGCTGACAGGTGCGATGGCAAGTAGTCATCGGGTACGGTTATATGATGCTGTGATGCTTAAAGTGCTGGGTGCTACGCGGGGACAGATATTGATTGTTTATTTTATTGAATATTTGTTGTTAGGGCTGGGCGCGGCTTTGATTGCGGCCGGTGTTGGCAGTTTTGGGGCGTGGTTGATTGTGGTTAAATTAATGCAAATTGAATGGGTGTTTTTATCTGGTGCTTTGGCGGCGACTATTATGGGGGCAACTTTGCTAACTATTATGCTGGGATTATTTGGTACTTGGCGCATATTAGGTGTTAAATCGGCGGCTGTTTTACGAACAGACGGATAATATTTTTTCAGTTTTTTTGTTTAATCTTTGTTTAGCCCTTGATATTTTACCTTTTTCATCTGATATTTAAGAGAAGGCAAATTCATTAAACGGATTAAATAGATTGAAAGGTTTAATATGGCAGATTTTGAGCAAATGAAGTCAAAAACATTAAAACAGGATGCGCGCACCCAAGAAATTAATGAGGGTCTGCGTATTTATATGTCAAAAGTTTACACCCACATGGCACGCGGGCTTTTGGTTACGGCACTGATTGCTTATTTTGCGGCGGCATCTGGAATATATGCAAGCCTTGCCGCTACGCCGCTGATTTGGGTTGTCATATTTGCCCCTTTGGGCATGGTGCTATATTTCTCGACCCGTATCATGAGCATGACTTATGAAAAAGCGCGCAATGTGTTTTATATTTATGCGGCACTGACGGGGCTGTCTCTATCGGTTATTTTTCTTGTCTATACGGGCCAAAGCATAACCACGACCTTTTTAGTTACGGCGGCTTCCTTTGGGGCTTTGAGCTATTATGGGTACACGACCGAACGTGACCTTTCACCCATAGGGGCTTTTATGTTTATGGGGCTTATCGGTATTATTTTGGCATCTGTAGTGAATTTATTTATTGGTAGTTCAGCTATGCAATTCGCCATTAGTGTTATCGGTGTGTTGGTTTTTGCGGGTTTGACAGCCTATGATACGCAGTCCATTAAGCAGATTTATTTTGCGGGTGACACGCGCGAAACTGCTGAAAAGAAAGCTGTTTTTGGTGCTTTCCGCTTATATCTGGACTTCATCAATATGTTCATGATGTTGTTACATCTCATGGGCAACCGCGAATAGCAAAAAGCATTAAATTTTTTAAAATCGCTTCGCTACAAAATTGTGTCGGGGCGTTTTTTAACTCAAAGCGGGCAGGTAAAGCTGAAGCCGCTCAGGTAGCCGAGAGACGAGTGTCTGGCGCACGGGATGCCAAAAGGCGGATAATAATAATAAGCTACTTCCTATCACCAGTGCCGTTATGGCCAAACTTGCATTTAGCATGCCGTAATTTGTGAAAATAATTTGCATGGCATAAAGTGCATAAGCCAGCCCTGAGACCATCAAAGCACGTCGGTCAATACAGATAGAGATAAGCGAAATGAGAATGTAAATCACAATGATACATAGGGCTCCCACCATTGTATCGGCACTATCATTATTAACCAGTTGCAAAAAAGCTGGATGGATTAATAAGGGTGCGGCCAGCAAATGTAGCCAAAAGGCGCAATCAGACCTGTAACTGATACGGGTGCGGTCAGAAAAATCCCATGCCATGGCAAGTCCCAGCAAGCCCAGTCCGCCTATAAACAATAATGAGTTGAAATAATCGCTCAAGCCCGGAAACTGAGTGAGCAATATTTTAAGAATAACGGCTAATCCTGCGCTCGCGCCAATAGCAATCGTGATGGGAACTTTAAAACGTTGCCAGTGCAAAAATGTGGCAATAATGGCGGCTACCCCTTGTGAGATGAGGTGCGTGGCTTGAGAAATTGTACCGGGTGTGAATTCTACAGCGTTGGCGATGCAGTAAACAAAGACGCCTAGCAAGGCGATAGAGGGGAGTGCTAAATGACGGCGGCGCGTGAAATATTCAGCGATGCCCCATGCCAGCGCGGCAGTTGTCATATAGGCAATTTGTGAGGGTGCATTTTGACTCATCAGCCAATAACTGGCAATTAAAACCATCCCGCAAGCAAGGGTTACAAAAATATCGTTAAAGCTTGATAAAAATCGGAAATTTTCTTCATCTATAGTGGAATTATTTTGCCTTGCCTGCACAAAATTACGAATCGCCGCCACTTGCGTTGCATTCAAGATGCCCGCTTTTTCAATAGCTGTTAAATCTTCATCTGTATAAGACATTTATCCCTCCTTAATCAGACCCTATTTGCCAATATCTGTTTGCCAATATAGGTGTGGTTTTTGTTTTTTGTTGAAATAAGTCAAGAGTACATGCAGTTCATGCCCCCGCTTGAGCATGTGACCATGGGCATTGACCAATGCGTATATACCTTGGCGGCGGTGTAGATTGGGCTGTTTTTCAATGCGATAAAGGGGGAGGTCATGACTGCGTTTGAACACGCTAAAAATGGCTATGTTTTTTTTACTGTCAATGGCATAGTCGCGCCAAACACCCTGCGCCACACGCTGACCGTAAAGAGCGAGCAATAGATTAAGCTCCGTGCGATTCCACATAGTAAGCTGAGGCTGTTTTTTCAAGCTAAGACGGTCTTGCTCATATGCATTACCCGTAAAGACAAGTGCTTTTATTGAACGTGGTGACATGTTTTAAATGTGCCTTGTTTTTGGGGATGGTGCAAACAAAAACACCACCCTATGGGTGGTGCGTCTGTTCGGTTTTTGAATGGTTTAAGCGGCGAGTTGGCGTAGCACATACTGCAAAATACCGCCGCTTTGGAAGTAATCCACCTCATCGGCTGTATCAATGCGCCCTAAGAGCTCAACTTTTTGCGTTTTCCCTTTTTTTCGCTCAATCACCATGGTGAATTTCTGGCGCGGTTTAATTTTACCATCCAGCCCGTTAAGGGTTATTGTTTCGGTGCCATCTAGTTTCAGTTTTGTCCAGCTTGTGTCGCCTGTAAATTGTAGCGGTGCAACGCCCATGCCAACCAAATTAGAACGGTGAATACGCTCAAAGCTCTGTGCGATAACAGCGCGAACACCCAGCAAGCACGTTCCTTTGGCTGCCCAGTCTCGGCTGGAACCAGTGCCGTATTCTTTGCCCGCAAACACAACTAAAGGTGTGTCCGTTTTGGCATATTCAATAGCCGCGTCATAAATCGGCATAATTTGCCCTTTTGGTTGTAACTTGGTTACCCCGCCCTCAGTGCCCGGTGCCATCTGGTTGCGAATGCGGATATTGGCAAAAGTGCCGCGCATCATAACTTCATGGTTTCCGCGCCGCGAGCCGTAAGAGTTAAAGTCCATCGGCTTGACTTTATTTTTCTTCAAATATACGCCCGCCGGACTATCGGTTTTAATGGCCCCAGCAGGCGAGATGTGATCTGTAGTGATACTGTCACCCAGCAGAGCCAGAATCCGTGCATTTTGAACGGGTGCGACACCGACCAGCTCATTGCCTAGCCCGTCAAAGAAATTTGGTTTTTGAACATAGGTAGATTTAGTATCCCAGTCAAAGGTTTGCCCTTTGATTGATTTTATTTTGCGCCAATTTGCATCGCCCTTAAAGACGTCCGCGTAGCGTTCACGGAACATCGCAGATGTCACACAGCTACGCACAGTTTCGGCGATTTCTTTGCTACTGGGCCAAATATCAAAGAGATAAACAGGATTGCCTTTTTTATCTATCCCCAGCGGGTCGGTTGCCAGATTAATGTTTACCGAGCCAGCAATTGCATAGGCAACCACCAGCATTGGCGAGGCAAGGTAATTGGCGCGAATATCTTGGCTGATACGCCCCTCGAAGTTCCGATTCCCAGAAAGCAAAGCGGTCACGACTAAATCATTTTCGTTAATAGCTTTTGAAATCGGCGCGGGCAGAGGCCCAGAATTACCGATACAAGTTGTACAACCATAGCCGACAAGATTAAAACCGAGCTTGTCGAGGTCTTTTTGTAGCTTTGCTTTTTTTAGATACTCGGTAACAACCTGAGAGCCCGGTGCTAGTGATGTTTTGACCCAAGGTTTAACGGTCAGCCCTTTGGCGACTGCATTACGCGCGACCAGTCCGGCACCTAGCATAACGGATGGATTTGAGGTATTTGTGCAAGATGTGATAGCGGCGATAACGACATCGCCATGCCCGAGATCATGCCCGAGATCATGCCCAAGATCATGCCCGAGATTATGTTTTGTGCCCTTAATTTTAATGCGTCTATGAGTATCTTTTTTCTTCACGCCGAGATTTACCAAAGCCTCAGCAAAGTTGCTTGGCATATCTTCGAGCACGACACGGTCTTGCGGGCGTTTTGGTCCAGCAAGGCTTGGGCGAATAGCGTCAAGATTTAGCGATAATGTCGAGGTGAACACAGGGTCTGGCGAGCCCTTGGTGCGGAACATGCCCTGTGCTTTGGCATATTTTTCAACCAGTTCAATGCGCGCTTTTGCCCTGCCCGTTGCCTTCATATAAGAAAGCGTATCTGCATCTATAGGAAAAAACCCGCAAGTTGCGCCATATTCTGGTGCCATATTTGCAATGGTGGCTTGGTCTTCCAGTGACAGATTATCCAAACCTGAGCCATAAAATTCTACAAATTTACCGACCACACCTTTTTGGCGAAGCATTTCAACAATCGTTAGCACCAGATCCGTTGCCGTTGCGCCTTCTGGAAGTTTGCCTGTGAGTTTAAAGCCAACGACTTCTGGAAGGAGCATAGAAATTGGCTGACCCAGCATCGCCGCTTCTGCTTCAATGCCGCCGACGCCCCAACCCAGAACAGCCATCCCATTGACCATTGTCGTGTGGCTATCTGTGCCTACAAGCGTGTCTGGATAGGCGATTTCGACTGTTTTGCCATTGTGTTTTTCTTTTTGTGTCCAGACGGTTTGCGCCAAATGTTCAAGATTGACCTGATGGCAAATACCTGTGCCGGGAGGGACCACGCGGAAGTTTTCAAATGCTTCAGAACCCCAGCGCAAAAATTCATACCGCTCACCATTGCGTTGATATTCAAGCTCAACATTCTGCTTCAAAGCAGAGTTAGAGCCAAAATTATCAACCATCACAGAATGGTCAATAACCAGATCCACGGGGGTTAGCGGATTAATTTTTTTAGTGTTCCCCCCAATATCTTCCATGGCGTTACGCATCGTTGCCAGATCCACAACAGCCGGAACACCGGTGAAGTCCTGCATAAGAACGCGTGCCGGCCGATAAGCAATTTCACGTGTCGATTTACGGCGCGTCAGCCAGTTTTTCACAGCTTTAATGTCAGCCCTTGTCACTGTGCGTCCATCCTCATGGCGCAATAAATTCTCCAGCAATACTTTCATGGAATTTGGGAGCTTGGAAATCCCATCGAGTCCGTTTTTCTCGGCGGCTTTAAGGCTGTAATAAATATATGACTTATTGCCAACTTTTAGTGTTTTGCGTGCGTTAAAACTGTTTGGATGTTCTTGATTGTCAGGTTTTGATTTGGTTTTTTTGCTGGCGGCCATTTTTGTTTTTCCGTGCTAAAATGAGATCGATGAATAAGGATGCTTAAACTTGCGCAAAATATACTTTTCTTTTGTGGAAAAATCTATATTTAAAAATAATGTCGTTGGGTTTAGAATTTACGAACCATCAAATTTATAAAAATTACGTTTACATGCTTATTTTGAACGGTTTTTTTTGATGTTTACCTATAGCCCCACTATCAGCTAATATTGTTTTGAAACTTGCGAAAAATGAGATTATGGATACACAACAAAAGCTTGAAGATATGACCCTTGAGGAGCTCATTTACTTAAAGAACAATTGTTATCATATATTAATGGATAACATTATATACCTTTTTAAAAGTGGTAAAAATTCAGGCGTGCTCTGACAGTTTTATCAATTTAACAATAGCCTCGGATATAGGGATTGAGTAAGTTGCTTAAATGATGCGCTTTGAAAATCATGCCAATGGTGAAGCTATTTTAGCGGGCAAGAGCCTTGTTTGTCGCCGCGCTGGGCGGCAACTCTTTGCGGGTCTTGATTTTGACCTTATGGGTGGGCAAGTCGTGGCATTGCGCGGCGAAAATGGTGTTGGCAAAACCTCTCTTTTGCGCATGCTGGCGCGTTTATTGTCGCCTTTTGCGGGGTCTTTGGAAGGCACGTTGCAAGAAAACTTACATTATGTAGGTCATCAGAACGGCTTAAAGACGCGCTTAACGGTTTTGGAAAATCTAGAATTTTGGCACCATTGGCTATCTGTGAAGGGTAAGCTTGGGATGGATGTAGGACAAGCTCTTGCGGTTGCGGGTTTGGAGACGCATATGAGTTTAATCGCGGGTGACTTGTCTGCGGGACAAAAAAGGCGTTTGTCATTGGCGCGCTTGCTGGTTGCGCCGCGTGCTGTTTGGTTACTGGATGAGCCAGACACAGCACTTGATGAACAGGGACAGGTTTGGCTTATAGATATGATAAAGGCACAACGCAAAGCAAACGGATTAATTATTGTTGCCACACATGAAGCCTTGGCTTATGCGGATAGGCAAATAATGTTGATGCCTTTTGAAAAGAAAGATGTGGCATGATAGGTTCTATGAGGCTTCTTTTTCAGCGCGATTTACGTTTATCCTTGCGCGGTAATAATACGGGGCTGACTTTGGCTTTTTTCTTTATCGCCATTGCTTTCATGCCTTTTGGGGTGGGGCCGGATTTAGACTTGTTGCAAAAACTTGCGCCCGGTCTCATTTGGGTTGGTTTGTGTCTTGCGGTTTTGCTTTCGCTTGAGCATATGTTTCAGTCGGACCTTGAAGATGGTAGTTTTGAACAATTATTGCTCGGCCCTTTGTCGCTGGAAATAATATGTCTAACCAAGGCTTTAGCGCATTGGGTGGGTGTTGTGTTGCCATTGGTGATTTTATCGCCAGTGGCGGGTATTTTTTTAAACATAAGCCCGCGTGATTTAGGGTTACTGCTAATGGCTTTGCTGGCGGGCTCTTTGGCACTTAGCTTTCTTGGTATGGTTGGGGCGGCTCTGGCGGCAAGTGTTGTGCGCGGTGGGTTTTTAACGGCTTTATTGGTGATGCCTCTTTATGTGCCGGTTTTAATTTTTGGCAGCGCGGGTTTTATGCAAGGCTTGGCGGGGCAATCTATGAAGGCTGAACTGGCTTTATTGTTTTTGTTTGGTTTGTCGGCGGCGTTCTTGACGCCTTTGGTGGCGGCGATGGCATTGCGGGCACGACTTGGATAAAGCTTGGATAAAGCTTGGATAAAGCTTGGATAAAGCTTGGATAAATAGAGGCACTTGCTGAACAGCACAGAACACCATGATGACACCATGCCGCTTTGACTTTGTCATTGGAAAGGTCTAGGGACTGCATATGTTTGGATACGCGAACCCGTCAAAATTCATGTTATTGGCTTCAAGGCTTCACCGGCCCTTATGGGGGCTTGCTTTGGTGCTACTTGGCGGCGGACTTTATATGAGTTTCACGGCGCCCCAAGACTACCAGCAAGGCGTTACGGTGCGGATTATGTTTATTCATGTGCCGGCGGCTTGGATGGCTCTTTTTGGGTATAGTTTTGTTACCTTTGCCAGTATTGCGGGGTTGATATGGGGTCATCCGCTCGGTCATTTTGCGGCGAGGGCTGGTGCGCCTATTGGTGCAGCTTTCACGCTTATTTGTCTGCTGACGGGCGCACTTTGGGGCAAGCCTATATGGGGAACTTGGTGGGTTTGGGATGCGCGGCTGACTTCGGTGCTGGTGCTGTTTTTCATTTATATTGGCTACATGTCTATTTGGCAGGCGATCGAAGAGCCTTTGCAAGCGGCTAGAAGTGCGGCGGTGTTATCGATTGTCGGTTTTGTGAATGTACCGATTGTCAAATTCTCGGTTGATTGGTGGCATACGCTGCACCAGCCTGCGAGTATTTCGCGGCTTGGGGTGCCAGCTATTCATGCCGATTTCTTAGCGCCTCTTTTGATGATGGCTACGGCTTTTATGACGCTGTTTTTTGCTCTTTGGCTGACGCGCATACAGACAGAGATTTGGCGCCAACGTGGGCGTGCACGCCAGCTAGGTCTGGATGTTTCACCCACTCAGATAGCCCGCTTAGGTAGAGGATGAAAATGAGTTATAATATTTATGTATTTGCAAGCTATGGCATTGCCGCCCTTATTTTAACGGTACTGGGCGTTGCGAGCTGGCGTAGCTATCGGCAACAAAAAGTGCTTGAGGTTGCGCGGCGCATTATGCGAAAAAAAACCTGAAAGCTTTTTACAAATATCTAATAATAGATGGGCACCCAATAATAGAAGGATAATAAAGGGAATATTAAATGCCAAAAAACCTAATCCGCCTTCTACCTATAATTTTATTTGCGACGCTTGTGGTGTTGTTTGCAGTTGGCTTGCGCCAAGGTGATCCGTCCAAATTGCCCAATGTGTTGATTGGCAAGCCTTTGCCTGACTTTTCTTTGGATGGTCTTGATAGCACACTCATTAAGCGGTCAGCACCTGCTTTAGTGAATGTTTGGGCAAGCTGGTGTGGTCCGTGCCGCATCGAGCATCCTTTTCTTATGCAAATGGCGGCGGCAGGTGTACCGATTTACGGCATTAACTATAAGGATGAGCGGCGCGCTGCGAAGCGGTTTCTCTTACAGTTGGGAAATCCGTATAAGGCTTCGGGGCGAGACGAAAAGGGTCGGCTGGCGATTCATCTGGGTGTTTATGGTGTGCCGGAAACTTTTATCATTGGTAAAAATGGCACTCTTTTATATAGGCATGCGGGCGCGCTTGATGAAACCGTGCTTAGCCAAAAAATCATACCGCTCTTACCAGAATGGCGTTTAAAGATTAAATCAAAGGAATGAATTATGATGTTTCGAGATAAATCACGCAATTACGACACGGATATTCAGTTCTCTAAACGTGAGCCAGATGGTGATAATCTTGTGCGCGATATTTGTGATATTTGTGGTTTTATTGATTATCAGAATCCTAAAATTGTTGCTGGTGTGGTGGGTGTTTGGGGTTCTAAGATTCTTATGTGTCGGCGCAATATTGAGCCTCGGAAGGGTTTTTGGACGCTACCGGCGGGATTTATGGAGCAGCGTGAGACCACTCAGGCGGCGGCGGCGCGCGAGGCTTATGAGGAGGCTCATGCAAAAATTGACATTGGTGAGTTGCTTGGCATTTACAATGTTGAGAGGATTTCCCAAGTTCAAATTTTTTATCGCGGCGTGTTGAAAACACCATCTGTGAGAGCGGGCGCAGAAAGCATGGAGGTGGCGTTGTTGGAATGGGATGAGGTGCCTTGGGACCAATTAGCTTTTCCGAGTATTTATTGGGCTTTGCAATATTTCAAACAAACTCAGGGTTTGGATTACTTCCCCCCTGCAACGGAGCCGGATGATTGGTCTCAAACGCCCGGATTTTAAAAAATAACAAGAGAAATTTAGTTTAGTTTTTTTGTTTCTTTATGTTTTGGGCGGGTTTTCAAGCTTGTTTTCATGCGTTCTTAGAAGCTTTACTTGTGACAGCATGAATAAAAAAGTTAAGGGGATATAAGCAAAAACTTTAAACTGAACCCAACCTTGCGTGGTTAGGTTATGGCGTGCCCATTCATTTAGCAGTGCGCAGAAAACGAAAAAATAGACCCATCGGCGTGTAAGAATGAGCCATCCGGTTTCTGACAGGGGTAGAGTTGTGCCGAGTAATTTTTGTAATAAGCTGGTGCCGCGTAAAAGACCAATGGTTAGAATAATGGCACTTATCAGATAGATGATTGTTGGTTTGAGTTTGAGGAATTTTTCATCTTGAAAATATAGCGTCAGGCCGCCGAAGAAAACGACGAGTCCAAGGGTTGCCCATTGCATGGGGGTTGGTTTTGCCCCGCGCGCATAAACCGAACCCACCGCAAAAAACAAAGCAATGATAAAGCCGATAGTAGCGATGAAAAAAGCTTCTTCTGGGGTGCGTTTAAACCAATCTGCGCCGCGTGCGTTGAGCAAAAAGAAAATCATTAAAGGGGCAAAATCTTCCATAAATTGTCGCATTATCTTAAATTTTCCTTTTCTTGCAAATCGACGAGCGCGCGGGAAAAATCAAGCGCATCAAATGATTGTAAATCATCAATTTTTTCGCCAACACCAATGAAATGTATTGGCATGTTGAGTTTATCGCTAATAGCAACTAGCACGCCGCCGCGTGCGGTGCCATCTAATTTGGCCATGATTAACCCTGTTATATTGGCTGTTTTTTGAAAAATTTCTGCCTGACGAATAGCGTTTTGTCCAGTTGTTGCATCCAGCACCAGCAAAGAAGCATGAGGGGCTGTTTCATCAATTTTTTTTAAAACGCGAATAATTTTCTCAAGCTCTGCCATCAATCCTTCATTCGAGTGAAGCCGCCCTGCCGTATCAATAATCAATATGTCGGTGCCATTATTGCGGGCTTGCTCAAAAGCATCATAGGCAAGCCCGGCCGCATCGCCGCCCGGCTTGGTTGCGATGACCGGAACATTGATGCGTTCGCCCCAAATTTGCAATTGCTCAATTGCGGCGGCTCGAAATGTGTCCCCAGCCGCTAACATGACCGAACGCCCTTGTGCCAAAAACTTCAGACCCAATTTGCCAATCGTGGTTGTTTTGCCAGAGCCGTTAACACCTGTCATTAAAATTACAAATGGTTTAGCCCCGCTCACCTGCAATGGCTGGGCTTGTGGGCTAAGGCGGGCGGCAATCGTGGTTGCTAAAATTTCTTTAATTTCAGTATCTGTGACCTCTGCATTGGGTTTTTGCTGGCGCAATTGTTCAATAATTTCAGAACTGGCAGCAAGACCCAAATCAGAGGTGATGAGTAGCTTTTCTAATTCGGCTAGAACTTCAGGCGATAAACGCCGTCCTTGGAAGATATGACTAATGCCTTGATTCAGATTTTGGCTAGTGCGTGAAAGTCCCGATTTTAATTTCTTGAACAAATTCATGCTTGTCTCTTATGCCGTTATCTGACCATAAAGGCACTTGTTATCAGGGCTATCAGGGCTATCAGGGCTATCAGGGCTATCAGTACCCTTGATTTTGAAATCATAAATTTCACCGATGACAGGCTGAATTTTATCCTGCGGCGTTGCAAAATTAATTTGTACGAAGCTTTCGCCTCTGGCCATGCCGGGTTTTTCAATTATGCCCGATAAGGTTTTGCCATGCTGGCGTGTCAGCCATTGATTACGAATTTTAGTGCCTATGTTTCGTAAATGGGCGGCGCGGGCTTTAATTTCATGGCTTGGCACTTGTGGCATTTTGTCGGCTGGTGTTGCGCGGCGGCGCGAATAAGGAAAAACATGAAGCCAAACCAATTCACACATCTCGACTAATTTCACGGAATTATCAAACATGGCTTGTGTTTCGGTAGGAAAGCCCGCGATAAGATCGCCGCCAAACACAATATCGGGCCGCCGCCGCCGCATCTCATTACAAAAGTCGATAGCTTGTTCTCTTGTGTGGCGGCGTTTCATGCGTTTCAAAATCATATTATCACCAGCTTGTAGCGACAGGTGTAAATGTGGCATGACGCGTTTTTCTTCGATGACCATATCCAGTAATTTTGGCGTCAACTCGACCGCATCGACAGACGATAATCGCAAGCGCGGTAAATTCGGAATTTGCTTCAAAATAGCCCGCATAAGAACATCAAGCCCTGCTTCATTAATATCATTGCCCCAGCTTGTTATGTCTACGCCGGTTAGAACAATTTCTTTATGCCCTTGCTCGACTAAGGCGGCACAATGGCGCACGACCTCATTAATCGGCGTGGAGCGCGAATTGCCGCGCCCAAAAGGAATAATACAAAAAGTGCAACGATGATCACAGCCTGTTTGCACCTGAACAAAGGCGCGGGTGCGCTGTTGAGGCGGTGTGAGGGGGCGTGTAATGGCTTTATCAATCGCCATAATATCGCCAACTTGCAATGAGGCTTCTTTTGCCCAGCTTTGGGGGTTTAATTTTTCTTCATTGCCGATAACTTTATGCACTTCTGGCAGGGCGGAAAATTCATCTGCATGTGTTTGTGCGGCGCAACCGGTTACGAAAATCGGGCGTGTCGGATTGGCACGGGCGGCTTTGCGAACGCTTTGGCGGGCTTGGCGCACGGCTTGGGAGGTGACCGCGCAAGAATTAATTATGGTTGCGTTTTCTATATGCGTTTTATTGAGCGCGGCTTTAATATAGTCGCCATCAAGCGCGTTCAGCCGACAGCCGAAATTTTGAATATCATGCTTGTTATCTGCTTTATTGCCTGCTTGGTTCATAAACTCAGCTCGCCAGCGTCTTCGAATTCGACAGGGCCTTGTTGGGCTAATTTTTTTTTATTGTAACCAACAACTATATGATCCTGTATGATTTGGAACTCATGTGTACGTGTTATCCTCAGCAGATAAATGGTGAACACATCCTTTGAAACATCAGTTGAAGCATCAGTGGTTTTTTTTAAATGGTATGCGGCAATGGCTGCTGCACAGGCACCTGTGCCGCAGGATTTTGTGAGGCCTGCGCCGCGTTCCCATGTGGATAATTGGAGGTCTTTATTTTTCTTGGCGACAAAATTAATATTGGCGCGTTCAGGAAAAAGCTCATGTTTTTCAAGGTCTGGACCATATTGTTCTGCTAAATCATAAATATCACGCTCATCTTCAATAAAAAACACGGCATGTGGATTACCGACATTAACTAAAAAGGCGGGTGGTAAATCTTTATGTAACGTCACTGCTGATGTATCAGAAATTTCTTGAGAAAGTGGAATATCTTGCCACTGAAATTTAGGAAGTGGCATTGTGATGCTCGGAATTGCAAGATCAATCCAATTGCGCTCATACCAAGGTATAAGCTGGAAAGCTAAATCACCACCTTTCGTTTCAATCACGCCTTGTTTTATCTGTTCTTTTTCCCCTAGGCAAGCCGCAACTGCCCTTGCGCCATTGCCACATGCGCCAACTTCGCTACCATCAGAATTAAAAATCTGCATATAGCAATTAGCTGTTCCGCGTGGATTTGGTGGACGTAAAATCAAGACTTGGTCACAGCCTTCTGTTTCTGGGTTATTGCGGTTTGCAATAAAGCGTATGTCGGTACTTTCGAGTGTCAATTCTCTGATGCGAGCATCGGTGCGGGCATCAATGATTACAAAATCATTACCGAGACCGTTCATCTTGGTGAAGGGTATATTTTTTTGTGCGTTCATAGGGCTTATATAGGTGGAATTTAGCAAAATAGCCAGCCCAGCTTATGCACAGAATAAATTGGAACAATTTAAAATTACATTGACACTGTAACATAAATGACTCAGTAAATGTTTACATATGCTTCGTTTTTTGTTACAGTGGGGTACTTGTCTTTAAGTGATTTGTTTTTGTTATATTAAAGCAGTCAGACAAGGGATGACATTAACCATGCGACACACCTCTAATTTTCCAAATGCTTCTATTGACTTACACAGCTTTTGCGCATAATTTACGCCCACTTGCCTAAAGATGATAGATTTAAGCGGGTTCCAGCCCATTGGGGCGGGATTACCATCCGACGACGATATTCGTTCTCGGGTGCATTGTTGGTTTGGCATTTGGATTTGAGGATGAGGGGATTTGAGGATAAGGCATGTTTGAAACATTGTCGGAAAATCTTGGGAGTATTTTTGACCGCTTGACGGGGCGTGGTGCGCTGTCTGAAAGGGATGTTGATGCGGCTCTTGGGCAAATCCGCAAAGCCCTTTTGGAAGCGGATGTCGCTTTGCCTGTGGCGCAGTATTTTCTTGAACAAGTGCGCCCACAAGCCATTGGGGTTGATGTTTTAAAAGCTGTCAAGCCCGGTCAGCAGGTTGTTAAAATTGTTAATGACGCTCTTGTCGAGATGCTCGGAGAGGCTGTAGAGATTTCATTGCAGGCGGTTGCGCCTGTTCCAATTTTGATGGTCGGCTTGCAAGGGTCTGGCAAGACAACGAGTACGGCAAAGATTGCCAAAATGTTGAGTAAAAAAGAAACCCGCAAAATATTAATGGCGTCGCTTGATACGTCGCGTCCGGCGGCGATGGAACAGTTGCGGGTGCTGGGTGAGCAGATTAATGTTGCCACTTTGCCGATTGTTAAGAAGCAATCGCCGAAAAATATTGCTCAACGTGCCATGGAGGCAGGTCGGCTTGGCGGGTTTGATGTGGTGTTACTGGATACGGCGGGGCGCACAAATGCTGATGAGGCTCTGATGTCGGAGTTGACGGCACTTGAAAAAGCAGTAAAGCCGCATGAGATATTGCTTGTTGCAGATAGCTTAACGGGTCAAGAGGCGGTCACGATTGCGGCACAATTTCATGCACGCGTCAAGTTGAGCGGCATTGTTTTGACTCGCATTGAGGGGGATGGTCGCGGGGGTGCGGCTTTATCTATGCGCCATGTCACGGGTGTTCCGATTAAATTGCTTGGCACTGGGGAAGCACTGGATAAGCTAGAAGTTTTTGATGCTCAGCGTGTTGCGGGGCGTATTCTTGGCATGGGGGATGTGGTCGGATTGGTTGAAAAAGCCGCCGAGACCATGGATTCTGAAAAAGCCGAAAAAATAGCGGCACGCATGAAAAAAGGTATTTTCACTCTTGAGGATATGGCCGCGCAATTAATGCAGATGCGTAAAATGGGTGGCATGGGCGGTATTTTGGGCATGTTGCCCGGCATGGGGAAGTTAAAAAAGCAAGCGGGGGCGCAACTTGAAACCATGGGTATGGATGATAAATATCTTCTGCGTCAGGCGGCGATTGTTTCGTCGATGACGCGGGCTGAAAAAGAAAACCCCAAAATTTTAAATGCAAGCCGTAAAAAACGTGTTGCGGCGGGTTCTGGAACGACTGTGCAAGATGTGAATAAGCTCGTTAAAATGCACCGTCAGATGGCTGATATGATGAAAAAAATGGGCAAAGGCGGCATGAAAGGCTTAATGGGCGCGTTTGGTGGGGCAGGCTCTGACGCAATCCCAAATGAGGCGGGGGCGAGGATACCAGATTTTGACCAATTGAAACAGCAATTGGGCGGTGCAGATTTATCGAAGCTGGAAAATATGGGTAAATTGCCCGGTCTTGGCTTGCCATTTAAGAAAAAATGAAATTTGAGTACATGAAAGGAAATTAAATTATGGCTCTTAAAATTCGTATGTCCCGTGGGGGGGCAAAGAAGCGTCCTTTTTATCGTATTGTTGTGGCTGACAGCCGGATGCCACGTGATGGTCGTTATATTGAAAAAATCGGCACATTTAATCCGCTTTTGCCAAAGGATAATGGAGAACGGTTGAAGCTTGATCTGGAACGTGCCAAGCACTGGATTGATAATGGTGCGACGCCTTCTGACCGTGTATCTCGTTTTTTAGATGATGCGGGGCTATGGAAGCGTACCGTGCGGCATAATCCGCAAAAAGCTTTGCCCGGGGCAAAAGCGCAAGCGCGTTCAAAAGCCCAGCGTGAAGCCGAAGAAGAAGCCAAACGTGTTGCCGCAGAGGCACCAGTCGCAGAGGCAGCAACCGAAGAAGTGCCAACCGCAGAAGTCCCGGTTGAAGAGGTTTCAGCCGAAGAGACACCAGCCGAAGAAGTGCCTGCCGAAGAGACGCCTGCCGAAGAAGCACCAACCGCAGAAGCTCCAGCCGCAGAAGCAGAAAAGGCTGAATAATTGGTCTCCACGTCAAGCGACACCATTGCCTTTGTTTGCTTGGGTGCTATTGCAGGGGCTCATGGTGTGAGGGGCGAGCTAAAGGTCAAGACGTTTACTGAGAATCCGCTTGACTTGAGTGCCTATGGCGTTTTGCAAAATGAAGATGGGTCGCAATTTTTTGAAATCACATCAATTACCGCTAACAAAATAGGCGCCTGTATTCGGCTCAAAGGGGTTAGCTCAAAAGAAGCCGCGCAAGCTCTGAAAGGCACGCGTCTTTATGTGCCGCGCCCACGCTTACCCGAACTTACGGTGGCTGAGGATTTTTACCATTCAGATTTGCTCGGTCTAAAAGCTATTAATAATATTGGCGAAGATGTCGGCACAATTACTGCTGTGCATAATTTTGGTTCTGGTGATTTATTGGAAATTGGTGCTAGGGGTTCGTCTTTTTTCATACCCTTTACCAAAGCCTGTGTACCAGAGATTGACATAGGCACTGGACAGCTTGTTATCATCGCGCCCATTATGGTGCAGGGGAATGATTTGAATGAGGCATCCACAGATTGACTGATAAATTGACTGATAAATTAACTTGGCAAGCCCGTATTATCACGCTTATGCCGGAGGCATTTCCGGGGCTTTTGAGCCGCTCCCTTAGTGGGCGCGCGCTTGAAAAAGGGATTTGGTCTTGGCAGACATTTGCCTTGCGTGATTATGGTATTGGGAAGCATAAAAATGTTGATGCTACGCCAGCCGGCGGTGGTGCGGGCATGGTTATCCGCGCTGATGTGGCGGCGCCAGCCATTGATGCCGCCCGTCTTGGGGGCGAAGATTTACCGCTCATTGCGCTTTCCCCGCGCGGCAAGCCTTTAACACAAGAACGCATTAAACAATTAGCCACGGGGGCGGGGATGATTATCTTCTGCTCTCGATTTGAAGGCGTTGATGAACGGATTTTTCAAAACCGACAAATCGAAGAGATTAGCCTTGGCGATTATGTTTTGTCAGGCGGTGAGTTGGCGGCTCAAGTTATGATTGATGCTGTTGTGCGGCTTTTGTCTGGGGTGATGGGGGCACAAGGGTCTTTAATGGAGGAAAGTTTCGAAAACCATTTGCTGGAATATCCCCATTATACCCGCCCAGCAAATTGGGAGGGGCTTGCCATTCCTGAAATATTAACTTCAGGCGACCATCAAAAAGTGGCTGAGTGGCGCCATGAGCAAGCCAAGAAAATCACTCAAAATCGGCGGCCTGATTTGTTCGAACTTTATTTGGCAAGGAAAAAGCTAAAAAATCCTAAATTCGTATAAATTATGTCTTTTTCGACCCCTTCGAGCCTTTAGGGAGTGACAAGTGACTTCATATCGTGTTAATTGCAGTCAGAATTTTGGCAAAAGACGCCTAAGGCGTCTTAAATGGCTCGTAAACGGGGCTGACGGTTAAAGGTTAAGATGATGAACCTGATAGATGAACTGAACCGCGAGCATATTGAACAAATTGCGGCTAAAAAAAATATCCCTGATTTTCGCGCTGGTGATACAGTGAAAGTCAATGTGAAGGTAAAAGAGGGCACGCGGGAGCGGATTCAAGCCTATGAAGGCGTCTGCATCGCCCGCTCTGGGGCTGATCTTAATGCTAATTTCACGGTGCGTAAAATTTCCTATGGTGAGGGGGTTGAGCGTGTATTTCCGATTTACAGTCCATTGGTGGACAGCATCGAACTGGTTCGGCGTGGGCGTGTGCGGCGGGCAAAACTTTACTATCTGCGAGGTTTGACGGGTAAGGCGGCACGTATTGCGGAGCGCAGAGTGGTGCGTAAAGACGCGCCCAAAGACGCGCCCAAAGATGTTATGCCGACGGCTGAAGTATCCGATAGCTAAACTCTTGGCTTGAAGCTTTAGCTTAAAACCTGCTACCTGTAATTGTAAATTAAGAATGTTCGTATATGGGTAGGTATATTTATGCTTTAAATGCATGGGAGGATTTATTATGTCGACAACGACTCTTTACGATAAAATCTGGCAAGCGCATCTGGTTGATGCACAAGATGACGGCAATTGTCTGATTTATATTGACCGCCATTTGGTGCATGAAGTGACGAGTCCGCAGGCTTTTGAAGGACTTCGCATGGCGGGGCGCAAGGTGCGTGCGCCGCAAAAAACACTTGCTATGGCAGATCATAATATTCCGACGACGGACCGCACAGGCGGCGTTGACGCTATTGCTGATGATGATAGCCGTCTTCAAATCCAGACACTTGGTGCTAATTGCGCCGAATTTGGGATTGAATATATTGAGATGATGGATAAACGCCAAGGTATTGTGCATGTTACAGGTCCTGAGCAGGGTTTCACTCTGCCGGGTTTTACGATTGTTTGCGGTGATAGTCATACGTCTACGCATGGGGCTTTTGGTGCCTTGGCACATGGTATTGGTACATCGGAGGTGGAACATGTGTTGGCGACTCAAACTTTACAGCAACGTAAGGCTAAAACTTTTCGCATTAATGTGATTGGCACGGCGTCGGATTATTTTACCGCTAAGGATATTGCATTGGCAATCATCGGCGAAATTGGCACGGCGGGCGGCACGGGTTACGTGTTAGAATATGCTGGTTCTGTTATTGAAGCGTTGAGCATGGAGGGTCGCATGACTTTGTGTAACATGTCGATTGAGGCGGGTGCGCGTGCGGGTCTTATTGCGCCAGATGAGAAGACATTTGCTTATTTGAAAGGTCGTCCAAAAGCCCCCAAAGGGGTTGATTGGGATGATGCGGTTGCATATTGGAAAATGCTAAAGTCTGACGAAGGCGCGGTTTTTGATAAGGAAATCACGCTTGATGCCTCTCATTTTGCGCCGCTGGTTACGTGGGGTACGAGTCCGCAAGATGTTGTGGCGATTGACGCCAAAGTACCTAATCCGGCAAATATGGCTGATGAAGCGCGCCGCAAAGCCACCGAACGTGCGCTGGCTTATATGGGGTTGGAGGCTGATACGCCGATGGAAGAAGTTATGATTGACCGTGTATTTATTGGGTCCTGCACGAATAGTCGGATTGAAGATTTGCGTGCGGCGGCGGCTATTATTGAAAAGGCGGGTGATTGCCAGATTGCTAAAAGTGTTCATGCGATGGTTGTGCCGGGGTCGGGTTTGATTAAGCAGCAGGCTGAGGCGGAAGGATTGGATAAGATTTTCATGGGTGCTGGTTTTGAGTGGCGTGAGCCGGGTTGTTCTATGTGTTTGGCGATGAATGCTGATAAATTATTGCCGGGTGAGCGGTGTGCTTCGACTTCTAATCGGAATTTTGAGGGTCGTCAGGGGCGTGGTGGGCGCACTCATTTAGTATCGCCTGAAATGGCGGCGGCGGCGGCGTTGGCGGGTCATTTCGTTGACATTCGCAAGCTTTAGAAACGGGAGAGACTAATATGAATACACAGCAAAAGGGAGAAATCAATAGGGATGGAAATATCATTTATTTGAAAGGGGCAATGACCGCTTACAATTTGAGGTTTTTATGCTCCAAATTATATCGGATGATTTCCAAGCATCGTTATTTAGATGTAACGCTTGATTTTTCACTTTGCGATTTTGTTGCCGAAGCTTTTATGTTGCCTGCTTTACCATTAATTGTGTCATATAGAGAGAAAGATCAAGTCGGGTTCACGTTAATATTGCCAGAAAAAGGAGAACTTCAGCGACTTTTTCGGAATACCAATTGGGCGCATTATATCAACCCTGAGAAGTTTGAAAAATCTGATTATGAAGGGGGACATTTACCTGCCTTGCAATACCAAGATAATACGGGGCAGTTTGAATTGGTTAATGGTGTTATGGAGCTTGTGCTTGGCTCGATAGACGACTGGGAGCGCGGTCAACTTAAAGCCTTTGAGTGGTCGTTGAATGAAATTACCGATAATGTTTTACAACATGCTGATTCTCCTGTCGGCGGGTTTGTGCAAGCCACGGCTTTTAAAGAGAAAAGAGAGATTGAATTTGTGGTTGCTGATTGTGGTATTGGTATTCCGAGAAGTTTGAATATGGAAAAAACGCCAGAAAATGCACTCAATGCCGCTATTGTCGAAGGTGTTACGCGTAACAGCGATAGTAATGCGGGTAATGGGCTTTTTGGTTCTTATCAGGTCGCTTTTCTTTCAAAAGGATTGTTTGAAATAAATTCTGGTGCAGCGCATCTGATAGCTGGACATGGAGATGGTAAGGTTAGTGTGGGGGTAGATAAAATACCCTATGATGGCACATCTGTGCGCTGTCGCATTGGATTTGACAACCCTAATTTACTAGAAGAGGCTTTGCGATTTGGCGGACAGCCTCACGATCCAGTTGACTATATAGAACGCGTATATGAAAGTGAAGAAACGGACGATATGATATTTAAACTGGCTCATCATATAAAAGAAGTTGGGTCGCGTGAGGGCGGCAAAACCGTGCGTAAACGACTTGAAGGGTTGCTCAATAATGCGCCTCGTGTGACTGTGGACTTTGAAGGGGTTACGGTTATCTCGAGCAGTTTTGCTGATGAGGTATTCGGGCGGCTTTTCGTTAATTTGAGACCGCGAGGTTTTACTAAAAGAATTGTTATTTTAAATGCAGACCGAACGACAGATGTCCTTATTGATCGCGCTATATTACAAAGAGCGAAGCAGTCTCAAAACGGTCATCAATCCTAGCTAACATAGAAAATGAAGGGCTGGAGAATGGAAAAATTCACTAAATTAACAGGTATCGCGGCGCCGTTGAACATGCTCAATATTGATACAGATATGATCATCCCAAAACAGTTTTTGAAAACCATTAAACGCGAAGGGCTTGGTAAAAACTTATTTGATGAAATGCGATTTACGCTTGAGGGCGAAGAAATTGCTGATTTTGTACTCAATCAGCCGGCCTATCGCCAAGCGCAAATTCTTGTTACGGGAGATAATTTTGGCTGTGGGTCAAGCCGAGAACATGCACCTTGGGCGTTGCTTGATTTTGGGATTCGGTGTGTGATTGCGCCAAGTTTTGCGGATATTTTCTTCAATAATTGTTTCAAGAATGGCATTTTGCCGATTGTTCTGCCGCAGGCGGATGTGGATAAGCTTCTGGATGACGCCTTGCGCGGCGAAAATGCAAGGCTGGCTATTGATCTTAACACACAAGAAATCACAGGCCCCGATGGCGGTAAAATTTCTTTTGAAGTCGATGCTTTTCGCAAACATTGTTTGCTGAATGGTCTGGACGATATTGATTTAACGTTGCAAAAAAAGACTGAAATTGACGCGTTTGAGGCCGCGTTAGACGCCCAGCCTTGGTCTTAGAATATTAAGCGACGTTACGCTGAAAAATAGAAATAGAAAAACAGATGGAAAAAATCCTTATTCTGCCGGGCGACGGCATTGGCACAGAAGTCATGACACAAGTGCGCCGTATTATTGACTGGTATGGCAAAACCCGTGGCTTTGATGTTTCTATTACAGAAGATGTGGTGGGCGGGGCGGCGTATGATATCCATGGTGTTGCTATCACGGATGCTGCTATGGAAAAAGCGCATGAAAGCGATGCGGTTTTGTTTGGTGCTGTTGGGGGGCCGCAATGGGATAATGTTGGGTATGATGTTCGCCCCGAAGCTGGCTTGCTACGTCTTCGTAATGAGCTTGGCTTATTTGCGAATTTGCGCCCGGCAATTTGTTTTCCAGCACTTGCAGACGCCTCATCTTTGAAGCGCGAAGTTATTGAAGGTTTAGATATTATGATTGTCCGTGAATTAACGGGTGGGGTGTATTTTGGCGAGCCGCGCGGCATTGAAGAGCTTGGTAATGGTCAGCGCCGCGGCGTGAATACGCAAGTTTATGAAACATATGAAATTGAGCGCATTGCTCGTGTGGCGGGTGATTTGGCCATGAAACGCGGGAAGCGATTGGCGTCAGCTGAAAAACGCAATGTGATGGAAAGCGGTCTTTTGTGGCATGAAGAAGTTACAAAAGTCATCACCTCTGAGTTTCCAGAGGTGAAATTGGAGCATGTTCTGGCAGATAATTGTGCCATGCAACTTGTCCGCAATCCAACACAATATGATGTGCTGGTAACGGATAATCTTTTTGGTGATTTGCTTTCAGATGTAGCCGCCATGTTGACGGGTTCGCTGGGTATGTTGGCGTCTGCTTCATTGGGCGATGCTAGTGAAACCGGATATGCCAATTCTATGTATGAGCCTGTGCATGGTTCTGCGCCTGATATTATGGGCAAAAACCTTGCCAATCCGATTGCCTCTATTATGTCTTTTGCGATGGCGTTGCGTTATAGTTTTGCGCGCGCTGATGATGCGGATTTGCTGGAGGGGGCTGTCACTCATGTGTTGAATAAGGTGCGCACGAGCGATATTATGCAAGATGGGTTTACGCCAGTTGGCACGGATGGTATGGGCGATGCGATTTTGCTGGAACTTAACGCGGCAACGCGTTAATCCTTTTGTCAAAAGAGACGAATAGAGAAAACCAATGGGTTATGTAATTGCGGTTGCTGGGGCGACGGGTAGTGTTGGGCGCGAAATTTTGAACATTTTGGCCGAGCGCAATATACCTTTCGAGCGCGTGGATGCGCTTGCTTCGCGGCGCTCGCAGGGCACAGAAGTTGGGCTCGGTGATGCCACCCTCACAGTATCTGCGATGGAATATTATGACTGGTCACAGACTGATATTGCTCTATTTGCTTGCGGCTCACATGCGGCCAAGGAATTTGCCCCCAAAGCTGCCAAAGCGGGTTGTGTTGTGATTGATAATTCCTCACTTTACCGTATGGAAAAAGATATTCCATTGGTTGTGCCAGAGGTTAATCTTGAGGCTTTGGCTGGTTATACGCGCCGTAATATTATCGCTAATCCGAATTGTTCGACGGCACAGCTCGTCCTTGCCTTGAAGCCATTGCATGATGTTGCAAAAATCAAGCGTGTGGTTGTGGCGACTTATCAGTCTGTTTCGGGGGCTGGTAATGCGGCTATGGAGGAGTTGTTTAGTCAAACGCGCGGTATTTTCGTCAATGACGCACTCAAGAAAGAAAATTTTACCAAGCAAATTGCGTTTAATGTCATTCCGCATATTGATGCTTTCATGAAGGATGGTAGCACTAAAGAAGAGTGGAAAATGGCGGGTGAGGTCAAAAAAATAATTGACCCGTCGATTGAGTTAACAGCTACTTGTGTCCGTGTGCCTGTGTTTGTTGGTCACTCTGAGGCGGTGAATATTGAATTTGAAAATCCGATTTCTGAAAAAAAAGCGCGTGATATTCTGCGCGCCGCCAAAGGCGTGCTGGTGGTTGATAAGCGCGAAGATGGCGGTTATGTAACGCCGATTGAGTGTGTGGGTGATTATGCCACTTTTGTGTCGCGTATTCGCCAAGATTCAACCGTTGAAAATGGCTTAAATCTCTGGGTTGTTTCTGATAATCTACGCAAAGGAGCGGCGCTTAATGCGGTTCAGATTGCAGAAGAGTTGGTGGCTCATTATCTCAAGAAATAGGCGGTGCGAAAATAATGTTGGATCATGCAAGTCTAGAATTTAGTGCCCGCCCGCGCCGTAGTGTTCTTTATATACCGGGCTCGAAACCGCGGGCTTTGGAAAAAGCTAAATCGCTGCCGGCTGATTGTGTTGTTTTTGACCTTGAGGATGGGGTTGCGCCGGATGACAAGATAACGGCACGCGGGAGCGTTTGTGAGGCGATTGAGGGGGGCGGCTATAATGGGCGTGAAGTTGTGGTTCGCATTAATGGACTTGAGACGCAATGGGGCATAGATGATGTGTTGGCATTAAGCAGGGTTTCACCGGATGCTATTTTACTGCCTAAGGTGAATGGCGCAAGCGATGTTGAAAAACTTTTCCGTCAGGTGTTAAACGATATGCCTAAAAATATTGATCTTTGGGCGATGTTGGAAACGCCTTTGGGTATTTTGAACGCTTCTCAAATTGCCGCTTCTTCTCAAACGACCCCCTTAAAAGCCTTGGTTTTTGGCTCGAACGACCTGATTAAAGATATGGCGGCGCGTTTTACCTCAGAGCGTGTTGCTTTACAAACGGCTATGAGTGTGTGCGTTTTAGCGGCGCGCGCGTACGGTTTGGCGGTTCTTGATGGGGTCTATAATGATTTCAATGATGAGGCGGGGCTGGTGCGTGAATGTGAGCAAGGCATAGATTTTGGCTTTGACGGTAAAACGCTCATTCATCCAGCGCAACTGGGGGCGGCCAATCATATATTTGCACCATCACCAAAGGTACTTGCACAAGCTAGTGCGATCATTGCCGCTTTTGAGAGCCCCGCTAATGCAGGCAGTGCTGTCTTGACGGTCAATGGTAAAATGACAGAAATTCTTCATTATGAGCAATCAAAGCGTCTGCTTGATTTGGCCGCGCAAATTGAAGCATTAGAGAGTTCAGCCTCTGGTAATTAAAGCTGAAAATTTAAATGGCGAGATGCTATAATACATTCGAGTTAATGACAGCCGGTCTCTTAAGGGCTATAATAATTAAAACAGGTAAAAATAAAAATGTCAGAACAAACGCAACATATAAAGGCGCGCCCACTTTCGCCGCATATCCAGATTTATAAATGGACTTTGACAATGATCTTATCCATTTTGCACCGTGCGACAGGCATCGCGCTTTATGCTGGCACGGGGCTTTTGGTTTGGTGGCTCATGGCGGTTGCATCTGGGGCTGAATCCTATGCCGTCATGCAGTCTGTGGCGACTTCTTGGTATGGACGGCTGGTTCTTTTTGGCTATACATGGAGCTTGTTTCACCACATGTTTGGCGGGTTTCGCCATTTCATTTGGGATACGGGGCGCGGCTTTGACTTAAACAAGGTTGAGATATTGGCACGTATTTCGGTGATTATGCCGCTCGTGCTGACGGTGGCAACTTGGGTCCTTGCCTATAAATTTATGGGAGCTTTTTAATGAGTGAAATGCGAACCCCCTTGTCTCGTGTGCGCGGTCTTGGAGCCGCTAAAAAAGGCACCGAGCATTTTTGGCTTCAAAGAATAACGGCACTTGCGAATATTCCGCTTTCTATGTTCTTTTTGGCATCCCTGATGGCGCATATTGGCGCAGAACATGCACGTATTGTTGCTTATTTAAGTCATCCCGTGGTGTGCGTGATTATGTTGTTGCTTATCTTGAGTGCCGTTTGGCATGCCAAGCTGGGGTTACAAATTGTCATTGAAGACTACATTCATGGAGAAGCTAGCAAACTGATTGCTATTGTCTTGAATAATTTTTTCACTCTGATTATTGGTATTGCGAGTACGGTCGCCATTTTGAAAATCGCGCTGGGCTGACCGCTTAATTTTGAAAGAGCTCAAGTTTAAAAAAAATAGCCCAGTTTAAAAAAAGAGAAAGAGTTAAGTGAACATGACTGCGTATGAATTTATTGACCATCATTTTGATGTTGTCGTTGTTGGGGCTGGTGGTTCTGGTTTGCGCGCCGCTCTTGGTGCGGCTAAGAGCGGCTTGAAAACAGCTTGTATCTCAAAAGTTTTTCCCACGCGCTCGCATACAGTTGCGGCCCAAGGGGGCATCTCTGCGGCGCTTGGCAATATGGGTGATGATGACTGGCGCTGGCATATGTATGACACTGTGAAGGGCTCGGATTGGCTGGGCGATCAAGATGCGATTGAATATCTTTGCCGTAACGCGCCCAAAGCTGTTTATGAGCTTGAACATTTCGGCGTTCCGTTTTCGAGAACCGACACAGGTGAGATTTACCAACGTCCGTTTGGCGGCATGACGACTAATTTTGGTGAAGGCATTGCCCATCGTACATGTGCAGCAGCTGACCGAACGGGTCATGCGATTTTGCACACACTTTATGGGCAATCATTGCGGTATGAGACTGAATTTTTTATTGAATATTTCGCGCTTGATTTGCTGATGGATGATGATGGTCGGTGCGTTGGGGTAACGGCATTGTGTTTGGCGGATGGCTCGTTACATCGCTTTCGTGGACACCAAACCATTTTGGCGACAGGGGGGTATGGACGGGCTTATTTCTCTGCCACGTCGGCGCATACTTGTACGGGAGATGGTTCGGCTATGTGTTTGCGTGCGGGCTTGCCATTGCAGGATATGGAATTTGTTCAGTTTCATCCAACTGGTATTTACGGGGCGGGGTGCTTGATTACAGAAGGGTCGCGTGGTGAAGGCGGTATTCTTATTAATTCTGAAGGGGAGCGCTTTATGGAGCGTTATGCTCCATCGGCGAAAGATTTGGCATCACGCGATGTGGTGTCGCGTTCTATGACCATTGAAATTCGAGAAGGCCGCGGTGTTGGCGTCAATAGGGATCATATTTATCTGCACCTTGACCATCTTGACCCTGATGTGCTGGCGGAACGGTTGCCGGGTATTTCTGAGAGTGCGCGTATTTTTGCTGGCGTTAATGTCACCAAAGAACCTATTCCTGTGCTTCCAACTGTGCATTATAATATGGGTGGTATACCGACAAATTATCATGGTGAGGTTTTGAATCCGACGGCATCTGAGCCTGAGCGTATTGTGCCGGGTTTGATGGCTATTGGTGAGGCGGCTTGTGTTTCTGTTCATGGGGCAAATCGTCTTGGGTCAAATTCGCTAATTGATCTTGTGGTGTTTGGTCGCGCTTGTGCTCTTCGCGCGGCTGAGCTAGTGACGCCGGGTCAAAGTCATGTCGATATTGGCGCAAAGGCGGGTCAAGAGGCTTTGGCGCGCTTGGATCATTTCCGTTATGCAAAAGGCGACACCCCCACAGCCGCGCTTCGTTTGGAGATGCAAAAAACCATGCAAGAAAATTGCGCTGTATTCCGCACGGGCGAGGTTTTGGTTGAGGGCTGTCAGCGTATGTCTAAAGTGATTGAGGGGATGTCAGATATTTCTGTTTCGGACCGCTCATTGATTTGGAACTCTGATCTGGTTGAAACGCTTGAGTTTAACAATCTGGTTATGCAAGCTGTGGCGACGGTTGAGGGGGCTTGTGCGCGCCAAGAAAGCCGCGGCGGTCATGCGCGCGAAGATTATCCAGAGCGTGATGACGCTGAATGGATGAAGCATACATTGGCTTGGGTTGACGCGCCGCGCAAGGGCGGTAAAGTCAGTATTGGCTATCGTGATGTGCATAATTATACGCTGACAGATGAGGTCAGCTATATTGAACCAAAAGCACGCGTTTACTAGGGGGTTAAAATGGTTGAACTTACTCTTCCCAAAAATTCACATATTTCCAAAGGCGTTACGCATGAGGCGAGGGGTGATATAAAAAGCCCGCGCCGGATTGATGTATATCGTTGGAATCCAGATGATGAGGCAACTCCTTCTATTGATAGCTATATGCTTGATGTGTCTGATTGCGGTCCGATGGTGTTGGATGCGCTGATTAAAATTAAAAATGAGATTGATCCGAGTCTCACTTTCCGCCGTTCCTGCCGTGAGGGCATTTGCGGTTCCTGCGCTATGAATATTGATGGGCAGAACACATTGGCTTGTACAAAAGGGCTGGATGATATCAAGGGTCATGTGAAGATTTATCCCTTGCCGCATTTGCCGGTGATTAAGGATTTGGTGCCGGATTTGTCTAACCTTTATGCGCAGTACCAGTCGATTGAGCCTTGGCTGAAAACGGACACGCCTGCGCCCGAAGGCGAATGGAAGCAATCGCGTCAAGAGCGCGCAAAGCTGGATGGGCTTTATGAGTGTATTTTATGTGCTTGTTGTTCGACTTCTTGTCCGAGCTATTGGTGGAACTCTGATAAGTATTTGGGGCCGGCTGTTTTGTTACAAGCCTATCGTTGGTTGTCTGATAGCCGCGATGAGGCGACGGGTGAGCGTTTGGACGATTTAGAAGATCCGTTTCGGGTTTATCGGTGTCACACGATTATGAACTGCGCGAAGGCCTGTCCGAAAGGTCTGTCGCCTGCCAAAGCGATTTCTGAGATTAAGAAAATGATGGTGACACGCGAAGTTTAAGAGGAGGGGAGATTATGCCAAAACCACTTGAAGAACTGATTGAGACTGAGACTGACGTCAAAAAACTATCCATTTATATGGAGAATGCAAAAAATCTGCAACGGGATGATATTTATAAACTGGCGTTCCGCCGTCAATCTTTTCTTGCTGGGCAAAACTATGATGGCCCTCTGGAGAAAGATTTTTGGGGTGTTATCATCGCCTATGAACAATGCCTCACTGAAAAGAATCAAAGAACGACCCGTGCGTCTCGCACGCGTCAAAAAATAAAAAATAAAGGATTTAAACAATGTCTAATAGATTGGGCGATGAACGAGGGTACGACAGAGGGGTTTGATTTGCTTATCAAGAATGATTTGTATCAATTAACAGGTGAATATCTCGTTATTAAATATAAAGACCAATTTGATGAAGAAGTTGTTTTGCGGGCGCAATTGCGGCTTGAAGAAAAAGGGGCATTACTGCCCCGCGAGGGTTAGGGAATATCGGTGAGAAAAAGCAAAAAACAGCAAGTTATTGAGGAATTATACAGCCATTGCGAATAACCAGAGAATTTTGCATGATTTTTTATTTGAGAAAGATACTGAATTTTCAAGCTCTGATATTGCCAAACGTGCCAAAACTTACTTTTCACATCGTACAAAAACTTCTTTTAATTACACTTCTCAAGGTGAAGAAATATCACCCAAAAAAGTGCAGCTTGAAATTGACTTAACTATTGAATTTAATGGTATAATTGGTGTGTTTGAAGCTAAAAATAAAATCCATAACAATTTTGCGGTATATCAATTGTATCATCCATTTTTATATTATTATAATGCCGACAAGGCGCATCCTGACATTAAGGGGAAAATTAAAGAAATATATGGAGTATTTGTTGTGCGTGAAGAACAGAAGAATCAGGATATTCTAAGCCTATGGTGTTATACTTTTGAATGTCCCTTAGAAATAACATCTATTAAGCTTACTAAATCAAGCGCGTATAGGTTGGTATCAGATGAAAACATTTAGGAATCAAGTTTTTAACGCTGATGTGCTAGACGTTTTAGCAAAAATTCCAGATAATTCGCTGGATATGGTTTATGGCGACCCTGATTATAATGTGGGTATAAATTACTCAGGTAAGAATTACACAAAGAAGTGGAGTGAATATGTTGCATGGTATATTGAGCTAACCAAAGAATCGATGCGTATTTTGAAGCCAACGGGTAGCTTGTTTATGATGAATTACCCTAAGCAGAATGCTTATTTACGAGTGAATTATTTAGATGATACCGCCTATGATGTACAAGATTATGTTTGGGTTTATAATACCAATGTTGGCCATTCGAAGCGGCGTTTTACCACGGGTCATCGCTCGATTCTCCACGCCACAAAATCAAAAGATAATGCTTTTTATAAAGACCAAGTGGCTTTGCCTTACCAAAACCCTTCTGATAAGCGTATAAAACAAAGAATGCTTGAGGGGCATAGTGGCAGGATGCCTTATAGCTGGTTCTATTTTGATTTGGTCAAAAATGTCAGCAAGGATAAAACTTTCCATGCGTGTCAAATTCCGCTTGATTTGGTAGAAATGCTAATTAAATCCTGCACTCAAGAGAGTGACGATGTTTTCATTTTATTTGGGGGGAGTGGGTCTGAGCTTGTTTTGTGTCAGAACTTAAATAGAAATTTTGTTAGCTGTGAAACGCATCATAGCTATTATGAGATGATCTTAGAACGATTGCGTCATAATGGTGCGATAGACAATGAGCATCGCTTAGAGTTTATAAAATCTAAGGGAAAAAACCCCTCAGAACAAATCGCGGAACCACAAATAAAAATGAAAATATAGCGATTTCTAATTACCCTAGAAAACTATTGTTACGATGCCATTCCATTGCGATGTGGTGTCTTTCAGATAAATCTATTGGCTTTATTGCGTTAACTTTGAGTGCTGTTCTAGCCTCTTGCGTCAATTTTTCTGCGATTAAAATATCACCATTATTTTCAAAGCTGACCAAGCCACTATCAAATGCCGCATCCCATAATGATGAAAGCAATAAACCATTAGACACATTGAGGCGTTCATCGTTTGAATTGCACTTTGACCATGGTTTAATATGTGACGCTCGTAAAAGCTTTGTATCGGTTATACCTGTGAGTGGGCACGTTTTTTTCCAATAGGATAAGAGATTGTTTCTAAAAATATCTTGCCCAAGACGAGACTTTTGTAGGATTATTTTTTCTGTGTTTTCAGGTATTTTTTTTCGTAGGTTAATAATTTTTTCAGACCCAATGGATTTAGTTATGACACTTTCAATGCCTAATTGGTAGGCATGATAGACGCATTTGTGCCTGCCACTGCCCCCTTGGTTTTCGGGTAATTTTTCCAGCATTTCTTTTGGGGCATAGTGGATATATTGGTCATGTGAACATTTCTCCCCCTCGGCACCAAAAATTTCATTCCCTTTGGCAACCGCTATACCTTCATTAAAAGCACAAATAGCACATTTGTGTCGCCCTTCTTGTGCTTGGCATTCAGGTAAGGCGTTAAGTGTCTCGATGGGCATTAATTTTTCATGAGCGCATTGCTCGGTTAAATTTTTATTCATAATTTCTTATGACAAGCTCAGTGACAAGCCCGCGACCATTTGGATTGGAATTTATAACGCGCGGGGCATGAACTTCGGTGATATTCCATATTTTTCCGCTATAGAGTTTGCGAATATTCTCAGTGTCGGAGTTGGAAATCATAATTTGAGCCCCTTTTATGTGCCATTTTAGGGCCGCATCGCGTAACTCAGATTGGTCGCTTTTTTGAAACCCCCCCGCTTGATAATTTCGGAAGGTTTCATCATAGGGAGGGTCAATATAGATAAAGTCTTTTGCGCAAGGTTTGATTTTTTCAAAAGATTGCGCTTTGATCGTTGTTTTTTGCAGTGCTTTATTGCAAGCGCGCAAATTATCACGGCAGATAATACTGCGTTTACTTGCCGCCCCAATTGGAACATTAAACTCATTTTTGCTGTTAACGCGCCATAAGCCATTAAAACAAGCTTTATTAAGATATAATAAGCGTGCGGCAAGAGCTATCGGTTCTTTCAAATTATGTTGGCTTCTTATTTTATAATAATATTTTTCATCATGTCGGTCGGCATGTTTTGCAAGTACAGTGATTAATGTTTCGGCATCTTCTTTGATTATTTGCCACGCATGAATGAGATCAGTATTGAGATCACATAGAACAGACTTTTTTAAGTGTGGATTGTTTTTTAAAAGATGAAAAAAAACTGCACCACCACCGACACATGGTTCCCAATAAGACTCAAATTTTTGCGGAAATAATTTCTCGAATTGAGGCAGTAATGCGCGTTTGCCGCCCGCCCATTTAACGAAAGGACGGGGCGGGATATCTTGCTCGGAAATTTCAGCAACTGGCGTGCTTTTTGATGCTGAGAATTTTTTATTTTTCCCCCCAATATCATTAAGTGAGCGTTTTGTTTGATGCATTGCACCCTCCGTCATGTTTCATTACTATTTACAATGTGCTTATATCGCCCAAGCGTATACTAATTTGCGACTATTTAACTAACTTTAATCCAATAGAACAAAAGAGAAACATTGTCAAATTCCTCGCCCCTCGTATTTAACCCCTCTTCGTATTCAAAGAGCTAATTGCCTTGCGGGTGTTTTGCGTTTAAAACTCTGATATGAACTCTGCCGCCCCCTCTACGCTGATAGAAAAATATGAAGAGCTGATCGCAAGTGGAGCCTTGTCGGCGGATATGGCACAGCGCGAGATTATGGCGCGGTTGGATATTTTGCATCATGCGCTTATCGGGTATCGCCCGCGCCGTGCTGTGCCGCAAGGACTTGTGGGGCGACCTTCTATTGTGCGCAGGTTTTTCAAACAAGTAGATGCGCCGCGCGGGTTATATATTTTTGGCGGCGTTGGGCGAGGGAAATCCATGCTGATGGATTTATTTTTTGAAAAAGTGCCTTTAGCGCAAAAACGCCGGGTGCATTTTCATGCCTTTATGCAAGAAGTGCATGAGCGTATTTTTGACCACCGACAAATGCGCAAAGCGGGGCGGGTTAAGGGTGATGATCCGATTCCGCCAGTTGCGGATGCGATTGCGATGCAAGCTCACCTGCTTTGTTTTGATGAGATGCAGGTTAAGGATATTGCGGATGCTTCTATTTTGGGGCGGCTTTTTACGGCGTTATTTGAGCGCGGGGTGATTATTGTTGCGACATCGAATAGACCGCCTGAAGATTTATATAAGGGCGGTTTGAATCGCCAACGCTTTGAACCTTTTATTGGTTTATTGAAGCTCAAGTTAGATGTGATGCTATTGGATAGTGAGACAGATTATCGTCTTGCGCGTTTGATGGGGCATCCTGTATGGATGACGCCGCTTGGTTCAAAGGCAAGCGCTTTTTTGGATGAACGCTTTGCCACGCTTATTGCGGGGCATGTTTCTTCTTTTGATGAATTGAGGGTTAAGGGCAGAAAGCTTCGCGTGCCTTTGCAGGCGGCAGGTGTTGCGCGTTTTAGCTTTGACGATTTATGTGTTGGCGCAGTTGGGGCGGCTGATTATTTAGCTTTGGCGAATGTTTTCCATACTATTTTAATTGATAATATTCCTTGTTTGTCGCCAGATAAACGCAATGAAGCGTTACGGTTTGTGACACTGATTGATGCGCTTTATGAACATAAGGTTAAGCTTCTGGCATCGAGTGAGGTGCGCGCTGAAGAGCTTTATCCAGAGGGGGATTCAGCTTTTGAGTTTTTGCGTACGGTATCGCGTTTAATGGAAATGCAGTCGGCCGATTATTTGGCACTGGCGCATATTTCAGGAAAATCTCAGGTGGCGCGGTTAGACTAAATCTTGCGTTTTTTGTTATTTCGCGTTAGTGACAGGCAAGATTTTAAGTTAAAATAATATAAGCCCAAACTTTCGACTAAATTTTCAAATGAGAAATGGAGCAAACCCATGGCACGTAAAAAAATTGCCCTGATTGGGGGCGGACAAATTGGTGGCACTTTAGCGCATCTAGCTGGTTTGAAAGAACTGGGCGATATTGTTATTTTTGATATTGTTGATGGTATCGCGCAAGGCAAGGCACTTGATCTGGCGCAATCATCACCGGTTAGTCATTTTGATGCAAACCTGCAAGGTACGAAGTCTTATGCCAGTATTAAAGGCGCAGATGTTGTGATTGTAACGGCGGGTGTGCCGCGCAAACCCGGCATGAGCCGTGATGATCTGCTGGGTATTAACCTAAAAGTGATACGCCAAGTTGGTGAGGGCATTAAGAAATATGCCCCTCATGCTTTTGTGATTTGCATTACCAATCCGCTGGATGCCATGGTATGGGCCTTACAAAAAACCTCTGGTCTGCCAAAAAACAAAGTTGTTGGAATGGCGGGCATTTTGGATTCGGCGCGGTTTCGCGCCTTCCTCGCAAAAGAGTTTAACGTCTCAGTAAGAGATGTCACAGCGTTTGTGCTAGGCGGGCATGGTGATACAATGGTGCCGAGCATTCGTTATTCGACTGTCGCTGGGATTCCGTTGCCGGACCTCATCAAAATGGGCTGGACAACACAGAAAAAATTAGCCGAAATTGTTCAACGCACGCGTGATGGCGGGGCAGAAGTGGTGGCTCTACTCAAAACGGGTTCAGCTTTTTACGCGCCGGCGGCGGCGGCCATTGAAATGGCTGAAAGCTATCTGAAAGACCAAAAGCGTGTGCTTGCCTGTGCCGCTCATCTGAATGGTCAATATGGCCAAAAAGGTCTTTATGTGGGGGTGCCGGTTGTGATCGGAGAAAAAGGCGTTGAGCGTATTGTCGAGGTGAAACTCGATGCGAAAGAACGCGCCGGCTTCAAAAAATCAGTGCAGGCTGTTGAAGGTCTGCTGGAGGCTTGTAAAAAAATTGATACAAAACTTAAATAAACTCTCACTTTCAAGTGTTTTAAAGTGTTTTAAGGTGCCTTTTGCATATTCTGAATAAAAGTTCTGCAAATAATGCTTGTTGATGGGTAAGGTATTTTCTAATCTTTATTTATGACGCATAATCCTGTCATACAAACTGTTGAGCAGGGTGTCGACTTCGGGAGTTTAAAAATAATGAACATTCATGAATATCAAGCCAAACGGGTTTTGCAAGAATTTGGCGTTGTTGTGCCTAAAGGCGGTGTGGCTTTTAGCCCGGATGAAGCGGCCGCGGCAGGCAAAGAGCTTGGGGGTCCGGTATGGGTTGTTAAATCGCAAATTCATGCTGGTGGCCGTGGTAAAGGCGGCGGCGTTAAGATTGTCAAATCGATTGACGCGGTACGCGCGGAAGCTGAACGCATGTTGGGCATGATGCTGGTGACACCTCAAACTGGAGCTGAGGGTAAAAAAGTTGGGCGGGTCTATATTGAGGATGGTTCTGATATTGCCCGCGAATTATATCTTTCTATTTTGGTTGACCGCGTAACGTCTCGTGTGTCTTTTATTGCCTCTACGGAGGGCGGCATGGATATTGAGCAGGTTGCGGCTGAGACACCTGAAAAAATTCTCACCATAACAATTGACCCCGCTTGTGGTATTCAGGGTCATCATGGGCGGCGTATTTCTTACGCGCTTGGGCTGGAAGGCGGTCAGGTTAAGCAGGGCGTGAAATTGATTAATAATCTTTATACTGCCTTTGTTGAAAAAGATATGAGCTTATTGGAGATTAATCCATTGGTTGTTACGGCTGGTGGCGATCTGGTTTGTTTGGATGCGAAAGTAAATTTTGACAATAATGCTCTTTATCGTCACCCAGATATTATGGAGCTTCGTGATTTGAGCGAAGAAGACCCCGCCGAGGTTGAAGCCTCTAAATATGACCTTAATTACATCACTCTAGATGGCACGATTGGTTGCATGGTGAATGGTGCGGGGTTGGCGATGGCGACGATGGATATAATTAAGCTTTATGGTGCGACGCCGGCTAATTTCCTTGATGTTGGTGGGGGTGCAACGAAGGAAAAGGTGACGGAGGCGTTTAAGATTATTCTGTCGGATAAAAATGTTGAAGGCATTTTGGTCAATATTTTTGGGGGTATCATGCGTTGCGATATTATTGCCGAAGGTGTGGTTGCGGCGGCAACTGAACTGAAGTTGAGTGTCCCGCTTGTTGTGCGCTTGGAAGGCACTAATGTTGAGCTTGGAAAAGAGATTATGGCAAATTCGGAGCTGGTGATTATTGCGGCTGATAATTTGGATGATGCGGCGGAAAAAATTGTCGCTGCTGTGAGGGAGGCTACTTAATGTCTGTTCTTGTTAATAAAGACACAAAAGTTATTTGTCAGGGTTTCACAGGAAGCCAAGGCACGTTTCATTCAGAACAAGCGATTGCTTATGGCACACAGATGGTTGGGGGTGTGACGCCCGGGCGTGGGGGTCAACAGCATCTTGGTTTGCCTGTTTTTGACACAGTAGCTGATGCGGTGGCTCAAACGGGTGCGACGGCTTCGGCTATTTATGTACCGCCGCCCTTTGCGGGGGATGCTATTTTAGAAGCTATTGCTGGCGAGGTTGAACTGGTTGTTTGCATTACAGAAGGTATTCCGGTTGCCGATATGGTGAGGGTTAAGCGGGTTTTACAAAATTCTAAAACGCGTCTGGTTGGGCCTAATTGTCCGGGTGTGATCACGCCGGGTGAGTGCAAAATTGGTATCATGCCGGGTCATATCCACATGGCTGGTAGTGTTGGGGTTGTGTCACGTTCTGGCACGTTGACTTATGAGGCGGTGGCGCAAACGACTGCGGCGGGCTTGGGTCAGTCTAGTTGTATTGGTATTGGCGGTGATCCTGTGAATGGCACTAATTTTATTGATTGCCTTGAGTTGTTTCTTGCTGATGCTCAAACGGAATCGATTATTATGATCGGTGAGATTGGCGGTTCTGCAGAAGAAGAAGTTGCTGAGTTTGTGAAACGCTCCAAGGTTAAAAAACCGATGGTTGGTTTTATCGCAGGCGTGACGGCACCTGCGGGGCGCACCATGGGGCATGCGGGGGCGATTGTTTCGGGGGGACAAGGCGGCGCTGAGGGTAAAATGGAGGCTTTGCGTTCGGCGGGCATTAAGGTTTCGCCTTCACCGGCGGCGCTTGGCACGACTCTTGTGGAGGTGCTGAAAGGCTAAATTACAAGCGATGTCATCTTATTAATAATAGCATTTTATGAGGCATAAAAGTTTGAGTGAGCATGAAGATAGTAATTTGGTAACGGGTTCGGGGCGTTATGAGACAGCGTTTCTGGATGGTTCTAATGCGCTTTATATTGAACAGCAATATGAGCGTTATCGTTTATCGCCTGCATCTGTGGGGCTGGAATGGCGGGCTTATTTTGACGCTTTGAATGATACGGCGATAGTTAAACGCGCTTCTTGGGAGCGGGGTAATTGGTCTGGCACGGGCGAGGATGATATGACTGCTGCTTTTGATGGCAATTGGCATGTTGATGGTGCGGGGTTAGCTGTCAAAATTGCCAAGCATCATGAGGCGTCCCATCCCGAGGCTGGCGCGCTTTTGGGAGAGAGTTTACGGGCGGCAACGCTGGATTCTGTTCGGGCTGTGATGATGATTCGGGCCTATCGTGTACGCGGTCACCGTGCGGCTAATCTGGACCCTCTTGGGATTGAGCCGCTTGGGTATCATGCAGAGTTAGATCCGGCCTCGTACGGTTTTGGCGAAGAGGATATGGCGCGTCCGATTTTCATCGACCATATGTTGGGTCTTGAAATGGCAACGATTCGTGAGATGATTGAGATCTTGCATCGCACTTATTGCGGACGGCTGGCGATTGAGTTCATGCATATCTCAACCCCCGAGGAGAAAGCTTGGTTGCAAGAGCGCATGGAGGGGCCAGATAAGGAAATCCAGTTCACCCATGAAGGCAAGCGCGCTATTTTCCAAAAACTTGTCGCGGCTGAAGGGCTAGAGAAGTTTTTAGGTGTTAAATATACGGGCACCAAGCGGTTTGGTTTAGATGGCGGCGAATCGATGGTGCCAGCGCTTGAGCAAATCATCAAACGTGGGGGTAATCTTGGGGTCAAGGAAATCATTATCGGCATGTCGCATCGCGGCCGCTTAAATGTTCTGACCAATGTGATGGCAAAATCTTTTAGAGCGCTTTTCCATGAGTTTAAAGGCGGTTCGGTTAATCCAGAAGATGTTGAAGGTTCGGGGGATGTAAAATATCATCTTGGCTCTTCTGCTGACCGCGAGTTTGACGGCAATATTGTGCATTTATCATTGACCCCGAATCCCTCACATCTTGAGGCCGTGGACCCGGTTGTTCTGGGTAAGGCGCGCGCTAAACAAGATATCTATAATGACGGAAAAGAATTAGCTGACCGCAGCACTGTCATACCACTCTTATTGCATGGTGATGCCGCCTTTGCAGGACAAGGCATTGTTGCTGAATGTTTAGGTCTTTCGGGATTGCGCGGTCATAAATCTGGCGGGTCCATTCATTTTATTGTCAATAATCAAATTGGCTTTACGACTAATCCGCGTTTTTCGCGTTCCTCGCCTTATCCGTCCGATGTGGCAAAAATGGTGGAGGCACCGATTTTCCACGTGAACGGTGATGACCCCGAAGCGGTCGTTCATGCAGCAAAAGTGGCGACTGAATTTCGTCAAAAATTTCTTAAACCCGTTGTCATAGACATGTTCTGTTATCGCCGCTTTGGTCACAATGAAGGTGACGAGCCAGCCTTTACGCAGCCGATTATGTATGCGCAAATTAAAAAACATACGCCCGTGATGAAAGTTTATTCTGAAAGATTGGTTGAAGAAGGGATTATTTCTCAAGCGCAAGCGGATGAAGCCATCACGCAATACCGCGCTTTGCTGGAAGAAGAATTTGAAACGGCCGATAATTATAAGCCAAACAAAGCAGATTGGTTGGATGGTCGCTGGGCGGGGTTGCGGCGCAAGACTGAGGGCGAGCTGACGCGCGGAAAAACCGGCGTAGATGGTGAGCTGTTACGCAGATTAGGAACAGCACTGACAGCTATGCCAAAAGACTTTAACTTGCATCGTGCCCTCAAGCGGCAAACTGAAAATAAAAAGAAAATGTTCGAAACTGGCAAGGGTATTGATTGGGCAACTGCTGAATCGCTTGCATTTGCGACCCTGTTGAATGAAGGGTTTCCTGTTAGGCTTTCTGGACAAGATAGTGAGCGCGGCACTTTTTCACAGCGTCATTCGGTTTGGACTGACCAAGATAATGAAAACCAATATAAGCCGCTCAATAATATTAGCCCTGAGCAAGCGCGTTTTGAAGTTATTAACTCAATGCTTTCAGAAGCCGCCGTGCTTGGTTTTGAATATGGTTACACATTAGCCGAGCCAAATGCTTTAGTTTTATGGGAGGCCCAGTTTGGCGATTTTGCCAATGGCGCACAGGTTATTATTGACCAGTTTATTTCTTCGGGTGAAGCCAAATGGTTACGCATGTCGGGGCTGGTTCTATTATTGCCACATGGTTATGAAGGCCAAGGGCCCGAACATAGCTCGGCCCGTCTTGAGCGTTATTTGCAGCTTTGCGCAGAAGATAATATGCAGGTTGCCAATGTGACGACACCATCAAATTATTTCCATATTTTGCGCCGACAAATGCATCGTGATTTCCGTAAACCGCTGATTTTAATGACGCCTAAATCATTGCTTCGCCATAAAAAATGCGTATCCACATTGGCTGAAATGGAACTTGGCTCTACTTTCCACCGTGTCTTGTGGGATGACGCAGAACAGCGTCTTGGCAATAGCTTGCATGCGCCGGAAAAAATTCGCCGCGTGATATTATGCGCAGGCAAAGTCTATTATGACCTGTATGAGGCACGCGAGGCGTTAGGCCTTAAAGATGTGTATTTAATGCGCATTGAACAGCTTTATCCTTTCCCGCATAGTGCCTTAAAGGCAGAACTTGAGAAATTTTCTCATGCGCAGATCTATTGGTGTCAAGAAGAGCCGCGCAATATGGGCGCTTGGCATTTTGTTGAACCCTTTATTGAAGAGGTTTTACAAGACCTAGAGGCGACATATAGGCGTCCGATTTATGTGGGGCGCAAATCCTCTGCATCGACGGCGACGGGGTTGATGCGGCGGCATTTGTCTGAGCGTGACGTATTTATGGAGGCGGCATTCGCCAAGGATGGCGTTAAGAAACAAACACCAAAAGCCAATGGCAAGGTAAAGGAGTGAGAATATCATGAGTAAGGAAATTAGAGTCCCCGAGCTGGGCGAATCAATTACAGAGGCAACAGTCGCTCAATGGTACAAACAGCCCGGCGAAGCCATCATGGTTGATGAGCCCTTATGCGAGTTGGAAACCGACAAAGTGACAATTGAAGTGCCCGCCCCTATTGCAGGTATTATGGGTGATATAGTTGTCGCTGACGGGGAAACTGTTGAAGTGGGTGCTTTGTTAGGATCGATTGAGGCGGGAGATGGCAAAACCAGTACTAAAACGGGTGCTAAAACGAGTGATGCAAGTAGTGGTGAAACTATACAGCCTCAAGCTGAAACATCAGCCCCTGTTGCGCCTTCAAAAACTGATGATGACAGCGTGCTGGCGCCCTCTGTGCGCAAGCTGATTGACGAACACGGTCTTAACCCTGCTAATATTGTCGGGACTGGTAAAGGCGGGCGGTTGACTAAATCTGATGTGCTGAGTGCCGTTTCTGCTGGTGCGACCAGTGCGACCAGTGCGACTGGTGCGGCTGGTACGACCAGTGCGGCTGGTACGACCAGTGCGGCTGGTACGACCAGTGCGACTGGTGCGACTGGTACTATGTCGGAAACGTCGCGCGGTGCTGAGGAGCGTGTTCGCATGACTCGCCTACGCAAGACGATAGCCAAGCGGTTGAAGGATTCACAAAATACGGCGGCGATGCTTACCACCTTTAACGAGGTGGATATGAGCGTATTAATGGCAACGCGCACTGATTACAAAGAAAAGTTTGAAGCCAAACATGGTGTCAAGCTTGGGTTTATGAGTTTTTTTGTGAAAGCGTGTGTTGCCGCTTTACAAGAATTGCCTGCTGTGAATGCCGAGATTGATGATGAGGAGCTTGTTTACAAACATTATGTGAATATGGGTGTTGCGGTTGGCACAGACAAAGGGTTGGTTGTGCCTGTTTTGCAAAATGTTCAGAATATGAGTTTTGCGGAGATTGAAAAAACGATTGCTGGTTTTGGTGCTAAAGCGCGTTCTGGTGATTTGTCGATTTCAGATTTGCAGGGCGGTACGTTTACCATATCGAATGGCGGGGTTTATGGTTCTTTGATGTCGACGCCGATTTTGAATGCGCCGCAATCTGGCATTTTGGGTATGCATAAAATTGAACAGCGCCCTGTTGTTATAAATGATGAGATTGTTATCAGGCCGATGATGTATTTGGCGTTGAGTTATGACCACCGTATTGTTGATGGCAAGGAGGCGGTGACGTTTTTGGTTCGTTTAAAAGAGGGCATTGAAAACCCTGAACGCTTGCTACTTGGTCTTTGAGGAGAACGACTATGTCTGCTAATTTTGATCTTATTGTTATTGGTTCTGGTCCGGGGGGTTATGTTTGCGCTATTCGCGCGGCTCAATTGGGAATGAAGGTTGCCTGTGTTGAAAAACGCAAGAGCCATGGCGGCACTTGTTTGAATGTTGGTTGTATTCCGTCAAAAGCTTTGCTGCATGCATCTGAGGTATATGAGCGGGCAGGTCATGCGGCTGATATGGGTATTCAGCTTGGTACGCCGACAGTCGATATCACGGCGTTGATGGCTTATAAGCAAGAGGGCATTAAGGGTAATACGCAGGGCATTGATTTTCTATTTAAGAAAAACAAAATCGCCGACTTTATGGGGGTGGCAGAGATTAAAGATTCTGGAACAGTTGAGGTCAGTTTAAATGAGGGCACTAAGAAGACTCTGAAAGCCAAAAACATTGTGATTGCAACTGGCTCTGATGTGTCGCCGTTGCCGGGTGTGGATATTGACGAAAAGCGGGTTGTGTCTTCAACGGGTGCTTTGGCATTTGATTCTGTACCCAAAAGTTTAATCATTGTTGGGGCGGGAGTGATCGGTCTTGAGCTTGGCTCGGTTTGGGCACGTTTGGGTGCAGAAGTGACGGTTATTGAATTTCTTGAGCATATCACGCCCGGTGTTGATACAGAAATTGCGATGCAATTCCAACGTATTTTAAAAAAGCAGGGTTTTAAGTTTATGCTTGGTAAAAAAGTTACCAAGGTTGAAACACTCAAAGCCAGTGCGAAAGTAACGATTGAAGCGGCTAAGGGTAAAGGCGATAGCGAAACGCTGAGTGCTGACCGTGTATTGGTGGCGATAGGGCGGCGTCCTTATACGAAAGGGTTGGGGCTAGAAAATATTGGGGTTAAACTTGATGCGCAAGGGCGGGTAGAAATTGATGGTCATTTTCAAACCTCTGTTGCAAATATTTATGCCATTGGCGATGTTATTGCAGGGCCTATGCTGGCGCATAAGGCGGAAGATGAAGGTGTTGCTTTGGCTGAAAGTTTAGCGGGGCAGTCTGGTCATGTGAATTATGATGTTATTCCGGGGGTAATTTATACCAGTCCGGAAGTGGCTTGGGTTGGTAAGTCGGAAGAGGAATTAAAAGATGCTGGCATTGCGTATAAGTCTGGCAAGTTTCCTTTCATGGCGAATGGTCGTGCGAAGGTTAATGGCACGACAGCTGGCTTTGTGAAAGTATTGGCTGAGGCCCAAACGGACCGTGTTTTGGGGGTGCATATTATTGGTTCTGAAGCAGGCACTATGATTGCGGAAGCTGGGGTGGCGATGGAATTTGGCGCAAGCTCAGAAGATATTGCGCGCACTTGCCATGCGCATCCGACCTTGTCTGAGGCGGTTAAAGAGGCGGCTTTGGCGGTAGACGGCCGCGCTATTCATATGTAGGTATAAGCACTTATTGAGCGTAGCGAGATTTAGTGCGCCTTCCTCTATCGCATGGCGGTGTGAAAAGTAAAAAAATATATTACCGAATATTAGCACAGGCTGGTCTTAAAGATTAGCGCGGTGCTATGGCAGGGCGTAAACCTTGCGTATCTCTTTTCTTAGCCGAAGCTGTTTCGCATAAGTGCAAAAAATAGTGCAAAAAATCTGTCAACATATCTCAGCAGAATTGGCGGCATAACAGTTTCCTTCTTACTTATTTTTTCGCGCGGGGATGCGCTTTGGCGTGTTCTTGCTCGATTTGGCTATCTTTTATTTTCGTATAAATTTGCGTTGAAGAAAGACTGGCATGCCCGAGTAATTCTTGAATCGTGCGCAAATCCCCGCCGCCCGCCAGCAAATGCGTCGCAAAGCTATGGCGCAAGGCATGGGGGGTAACACTATCTGGCAATTCAAGTGCGGTGCGCAGTTTCGCCACCATCATTTGCGCCAATCTTGGTGAATAAGGGTTAGCGCGTGCACTTTTAAATAAAGCCTGTTGTGCTTCAAATACAAAAGGTGCTTGGGCAAGATAGCTTTCAATCAACTCTGGAACGATCGGCAAAAGTGGCACTTCGCGTTGTTTGTTTCCCTTACCCGTAATGCGTACCATTGTGTCACCGTGCCTTGGGGCTTGTGCATAGGTTAGAGACAAGGCTTCTGAAATGCGCATACCACAGCCATAAAGCAGCACTAAAACGGTGCGGTCACGCGCGCCTTCCCACGGCGTTTTGGCAAGCTCGGCGGCAAGGTCAAGCATAGCCATCGCGTCTTCTGGCTCTATCGGACGCGGCAGGGTTTTGCCAAGTTTAGGCGATTTAATATGGTCAAACGCCGCGCTGGTTTGATGTCCTTGCTGTACCAGAAACCGCACAAAAGATTTCATCCCCGATAAGTTCCGCGCCAGCGTGCGACTATTTACGTTACTCTTGCGGCGATGCGCCATAAATGCGCGTAAGGTGCGTAAACTCACATTGGTAAAATCTGATAAATCCGTATCGCGCCCTTCATAGTCGTTAAAAAAGACCAGAAACTGAATAAGATCGCGACGATAATTTTCTAATGTATATGAACTTACCTGACTTTGCACACGCAACATGTGTTGCCAGATGTCAATCTGTTCAACAAGTCTTGGGGTCGCAAAAAGAGTGGGTGTCGCAAAAGGAGTGGGCATGATAAATTAGCTAGATGATTTTCTGGCCCGTGCTTGCCCAATCTGACATGAAAGCCTCTAGCCCTTTATCTGTCAGTGGATGCTTGAACAAAGCCAGCAACATAGGTGGCGGAATGGTGGCAATATCGGCGCCGATGAGCGCAGCTTCATGAATATGACTCGCCGAGCGCACAGAAGCGACAAGAATGTTTGTCTCAAGGTCAGGATAATTGTCATAAATCTGGCGAATATCGGCAATCAAATCCATGCCATTTATGCCAATATCATCCAGCCGCCCGACAAAAGGCGAAATATAAGTCGCCCCCGATTTAGCCGCCAGCAGTGCTTGATTGGCTGAAAAGCACAAAGTGACATTAACCTTGTGCCCCATATCCGAAAGCGCATGTGTGGCTTTTAGACCGTCTATGGTTAGCGGCACTTTAATGCACACATTACTTGCAATACTGGCAAGCTCTTTGCCTTCTGCGATCATTGTTTTGCTGTCAAGCGCGGTGACTTCTGCGCTCACGGGCCCTGCTATAATATCGCAAATCTCGGCAATGAGTGCCTTAAAATCACGCCCGCTTTTGGCTATGAGTGACGGATTAGTCGTCACCCCATCGACCAAACCAGTGGCGGCGAGTTCTTTAATGTCAGCGATGTTTGCTGTATCTACAAAAAACTTCATGCGTATCTCCTATTTTGCTATTAAAGACATGTCTTGATATGGTGGCACGTTATTCATATTTTGTTTTTTACAACTTGGCAAACGCGCTCAATTCGAGGACAGTCGATTTATGCACTCATCTGGAAACAGTTCGCGGGATCAAGAAGAGCAAAATAATTTATTTACCGATGCCTCCTCTATAACTGATACGCCTAAAAAAATCAGCCAAAAGTTTAAGCAGATTGTGGCGGTTATGGTGCCGCGTGCGATCTCTGCACCGTCGGGGTGTTATGATTATGGGGTGCCATCTGGCATGGTGCTGGAAAGGGGTGACTTTGTTGCTATCCCGCTGGGTCGTCAAATCTTATGCGGGGTTGTATGGGGGGTGCCGCGTGACTGGACGCAAGATGAGTTGCCTCAAAAAAAATTGCGCGCGATTGTAGAGTTGTTTGAGATGCCGCGTTTGGGTTCGCAAATGAGTGAGTTGGTTGATTGGGTGGCGCACTACACGATGTCTGCGCCGGGGCAGGTCTTGCGGATGATTTTGCCAGCCATTGGCACTTTTGCTCCTGATAAGATGGTGACGGGTTTTTTATTGCCCGAACCTGCGCCAGCTCGGATGACGGCGGCGCGTCAAAAAATACATAATGTGCTAATGGATATGGAACCAGCCCCAACTCAAACTCAAATTCAAGCTCTGAGTGCCGCAGAACTGGCAAAACGTGCGGGCGTTTCAACGGCTGTCATACGAAAGTTTTGCGATGCGGGGGGTTTAGAAGAGATAATGCTCGCGCCTGTCGATATATTTCAAAACCCTGAGCCAGATTTTAAAAAGCTTGATTTTTCAAACGACCAGCAAGCCATCATCACGAAGCTTATTGGTTATTTGCGAGCAAAAAGTTTTTCGCCTTGCTTGCTTGATGGCGTGACGGGGTCTGGCAAAACAGAAGTCTATTTTGAGGCCATTGCTGAGGCGTTGCGTCAAAATAAGCAATCTATGATTATTTTACCAGAGATTGCGTTGACGGCGCAATTTCTGACGCGCTTTGAAGAGCGTTTTGGCGTTAAGCCTGCGCTTTGGCATTCAGGCTTAACGCCGGCTCAAAGGCGGCGAACTTGGCGGGCTGTGGCGCAAGGGCGCGTTAAAGTTGTTGTGGGCGCACGTTCAGTAATGTTCTTGCCGTGGCAAAATTTGGGGCTTTTGGTGGTTGACGAAGAACATGATGCCGGGTTCAAGCAAGAAGAAGGTGTGATTTATAATGCCCGCGATATGGCGGTTGTCTGTGCCAGTTTGTTTGCGGCGACGATTATTTTATCTTCAGCAACGCCGTCTCTTGAAACGGTGATTAATGCCCAAGATGGACGCTATGCGCGTCTGGTGCTGACAAGTCGGCATGGGCGTATGCAATTGCCAAATATTCATCTTGTTGATATGCGCCTAACGCCTCCGGCGCGGGGTCACTGGTTGTCACCTGTGATGATCGGGGCTGTTCAAACTTGTCTTGAAAAGGGCGAACAAGCGCTGTTGTTTTTAAATCGCCGAGGTTATGCGCCGCTGATTTTATGTCGTTCTTGTGGTCATCGTTATGCTTGTGCTGATTGTGATAGTTGGTTGGTTGAACATCGCCGTCGGCGGGTTTTAGCGTGCCATCAATGTGGCTATGAACGAGCTGTGCCGCAGGCTTGTGATGCTTGCGAAGAAACAGAACATCTAACGGCTTGCGGTCCGGGGGTGGAACGCATCATGGAAGAGGTTGGGGGTCTTTTTCCTGACAAACGGGTGACTGTTTTATCATCTGATCTGATGAGTGACGCTACGGTCTTGCGAGCAACTCTAGAGCGGATTACAGAAGGTGGCACGGATATTATTGTTGGCACACAAATGATCGCCAAAGGACATCACTTTCCTAAGCTTGGGTTTGTTGGTGTGGTGGATGCGGATCTTGGGATGGGCACGAGCGATTTACGTGCTGGCGAGCGAACTTTTCAAATGCTCTCGCAAGTGACGGGCAGGGCGGGGCGAGAATTGACCCAAGGGCAAGCTATGTTGCAATCCTATGTGCCGGATCATCCTGTATTACAGGCTTTAGCACAGGGGCACCGAGACTTTTTTTTACAGCGCGAGGCTGAAATGCGGCAATTGGCTAAAATGCCGCCTTTTGGACGCCTTGCGGGCATTGTTTTATCTGGTGCGGAGCTTCAACGGCTCACCCGTTTTGCGCGTCAATTGGCACATAAAGTTCCGTTGCATGACACGATTCGGGTTTTAGGTCCTGCGCCTGCGCCGATTGCAAAAATTCGCGGCATGCACAGACTAAGATTTCTTGTGCATGGGCAAAATAAAAACGGATTGCAAGGCTTTATCCATCAGTGGCTGTCACAGCTCGCCAAGCCATCGGCGATAAGATGCATCGTTGATATTGACCCTTACAGTTTTTTTTAGCTTATTGATAAACTCTCAAATTGCGGATTATTTTTACTTAAACTATGGCTGGGCTTTGTTGGGGGTGAAAAATGTTTGGTGCCATCGCCGCCGAATATTTATAAGATATTGTTTTTTATTTATAATTTAGCGTTGCGTTAAAATTTATAGCGGGTTGATTTGCCCCCCCCTAAGGCGGCGTTTCTTTTTACTGTAAGGCGACAAGGTCGCTGTGCCAAAATGACTTGATGGCAAACGGTTTCCTCTATTGCATAGGGCGCAATGCTGTGCTAATTGCACTCCCGAAGGGTTACTTTTTGTAGTCTTGCATCATAAATACAAGCGAGTAGGACGGTTCGGTGTCAGCTCAAGAAAGCATCATTGATACAATTGCTGAGCGCTATGCGCGCGCTTTGATTAACCTTGCTGACAAAGGCGGTGCGGCTGAGAAAAAACGCATTAGTGAAGATGTAGAAAAACTTGCCCAAATTATCTTGAGTAGTGAAAAATTTCAGCAAGTTTTGCAAAGCCCTGTCATTCAGGCTAATATGCAAGATAAAGCCATTCAAGCGATTTTGAAAAAAGCCAAAATTAATGCCACCGTCGCCAAATTTGTTGGGCTGGTTGTTCAGAACAGGCGGGCTTTTTCATTGCCCTTAATTTTGACCGCCTATGTCACGTTTGAAGCGCGGGCGCGCGGTGAAATTTCTGCCGAGATCATATCGGCTCAAAAACTTTTCGCTGAACAAGAAAAATCAATCAAGGCACAAATGAAAAAAACTTACGGTAAAGAGGTCACGCTCAAGAGCGTTCTTGATGCTTCGATTTTGGGAGGGCTTATCGTCAAAGTGGGAAGCCATATGGTTGATGGTTCTGTGCGCACAAAACTTAACTTGCTAAAGCAAGCCATGAATGAGGCCAGCTGATGGATATCAAAGCATCTGAAATTACGTCTATATTAGAAAAACAAATCAAGGATTTTGGCAAACAGTCCGAAGTTTCCGAAATTGGGCAAGTCTTATCTGTCGGTGATGGTATTGCCCGTATTTACGGTCTGGATAATGTGCAGGCGGGTGAAATGGTCGCATTTTCAGATGGTATTCGGGGCATGGCTCTTAACCTTGAGCAGGATAATGTCGGGGTGGTGATTTTCGGTTCTGACCGTGATATTCGTGAAGGGGATACGGTTAAGCGTACGGGTGATATTGTTGCGGTGCCGGTTGGCAAAGAGCTTTTGGGGCGTGTTGTTGACTCGCTCGGTAATCCGCTGGATGGCAAGGGGCCGATTAAAACCAAAAAACACATGAAAGTGGATGTGAAGGCACCGGGTATTATTCCGCGTCAATCGGTTCATGAACCTATGCAAACTGGATTAAAGGCTGTTGACGCTCTTATCCCTATCGGGCGTGGTCAACGTGAGCTTATTATCGGTGACCGCCAAACGGGTAAGACGGCTATTGCTATTGATGCTATTTTGAATCAAAAAGCTATTAATGAAGGCGATGATGAGAGCGCGAAGCTCTATTGTGTTTATGTTGCTATCGGACAAAAGCGTTCCACCGTTGCGCAAATCGTGCGGACACTAGAAGAAAATGACGCTTTGAAATATTCTATCATTGTGGCGGCGACGGCTTCTGAAGCGGCTCCGTTACAATATTTAGCCCCCTTTACGGGTTGTACAATGGCAGAATATTTCCGCGATAATGGGATGCACGCCATGATCACCTATGATGATTTGTCCAAGCAGGCTGTGGCTTATCGTCAGATGTCTTTGTTGCTTCGCCGCCCGCCGGGGCGTGAAGCCTATCCGGGGGATGTCTTCTTTTTGCACTCACGCCTGCTTGAGCGCGCGGCTAAGTTGAATAATGACCATGGCGGCGGTTCCATGACGGCTCTGCCGATTATCGAAACCCAAGCCAATGATGTATCGGCTTATATTCCAACCAATGTTATCTCGATCACGGATGGTCAGATTTTTCTTGAGACTGATCTTTTTTATCAAGGTATCCGTCCTGCTGTGAATGTTGGTCTTTCGGTTTCGCGTGTGGGCTCGGCGGCGCAAGTCAAGGCGATGAAACAAGTTGCGGGTAAAATTAAAGGTGAATTGGCGCAGTATCGTGAAATGGCGGCGTTTGCTCAGTTTGGTTCTGACCTTGATGTTGCGACCCAAAAATTGCTCAATCGCGGTGCGCGTCTTACCGAGCTTCTTAAACAGAAACAATTCTCGCCATTACAGATTGAAGAGCAAGTTGCGGTTATTTATGCTGGTGTTAATGGTTATTTAGATAATCTTCCCATAGCTAAGATCGGGGCTTATGAGGAAGGTCTTTTAATTTTGATGCGCGGCAAAGAGAAAAAATTGCTGGCAATGATTCGAGATGAAAAAGCTTTATCGGATAAATCTGAGGCCGAGCTTAAACGTGTTGTTGAAGCTTATACGCAGAACTTTGCCGCCTAGCTTGGCAAAATGGAGTAGATTAGAATATGGCATCCCTCAAGGAGCTTCGTAACCGAATTGCGAGTGTGCAAGCAACGCAAAAGATCACGCGTGCCATGCAAATGGTAGCGGCTTCGAAGTTACGCCGCGCCCAAGAGACCGCCGAGGCGGCGCGCCCTTATGCTGAACGTATGAGTGCAGTTTTGTCTAATGTGGCTCATGGCGTTGCGGGTCAGCCAGATGGGCCTTCTCTTTTGGTGGGTACGGGCACTAAGGACACTCATTTGCTGGTTGTTGCGACGGCTGAACGCGGTCTTTGCGGCGGCTTTAACAGCTCGATTGCTCGCCTTGCCCGCGCGCAAGCTTATGGGCTCAAAGCAGAAGGTAAAAAGGTTAAAATTCTATGTGTCGGGCGCAAAGGCGCGGATGCTCTTAGGCGAGATTTTGCTGATAATATGCTCGAAACGATCTCTTTTCAGGGGATGAAGTCGGTTGGTTTTGGCGAGGCTCAACAAGTTGCGATGCAAATTTTAACTATGTTTGAAATGCGCGAATTTGATATTTGCACATTGTTTTACGCGGCGTTTGTGAATGTAATTTCACAAAAGCCGAAGGCTGTGCAAATTATTCCGGCTATGGTGGAAGCTTTGAAAGGGCCAGAACTTGGCGGCACGGGGTATGATTATGAGCCAGAGGAAAGTGAGATTCTTGATGCACTTTTGCCGCGTAATATTGCGGTTCAAATTTTGCGGGCTTTGCTTGAAAATGCCGCCAGCGAACAAGGTGCCCGAATGAGTGCTATGGATAATGCCACGCGCAATGCGGGCGATATGATCGACAGTTTGAGCATTACTTATAACAGGTCACGCCAAGCACAGATTACTAAGGAATTGATTGAAATTATTTCTGGTGCCGAGGCTCTATAGAGTGTCGGAACGAGTTGAACAAATTAGAGGAAACGCAAAATGGCAAAAGTAAAGATAGTTGGAAAAATCACTCAGATTATTGGCGCTGTCGTTGATGTGCAGTTTGATGAAAACTTACCGGAAATTCTCAATGCTTTGGAAACTAAAAATGACAATAACCGTTTGGTGCTTGAAGTTGCCCAGCATTTGGGCGAGCGCACGGTAAGAACGATTGCGATGGATTCAACGGAAGGTCTTGTTCGCGGTCAGGAAGTTGTTGATACGGGCGGTTCAATTAAAGTGCCTGTTGGGGTTGCGACATTGGGGCGTATTATGAATGTGATTGGTGAGCCGGTTGATGATGCTGGTAAAATTGTCGCCCAGCAGAGTCGTGAGATTCACCAAGAAGCGCCTGAGTTTATTGAACAATCGACTGAATCTGAAATGCTTGTGACGGGTATTAAGGTTGTTGATTTGCTTGCCCCTTATGTAAAGGGCGGCAAAATTGGTCTGTTTGGCGGGGCTGGCGTGGGTAAAACGGTTTTGATTATGGAACTGATTAACAATGTGGCAAAATCACATGGTGGGTACTCCGTTTTTGCAGGTGTTGGGGAGCGCACACGTGAGGGCAATGATCTTTACTGGGAAATGATCGAATCGGGTGTGAATGTTGAAAAAGGCGGCGCAGGTTCAAAATGCGCTCTTGTCTATGGCCAGATGAATGAACCGCCCGGCGCGCGTGCCCGTGTTGCGCTGACAGGTTTGACCGTGGCTGAGAATTTCCGCGATGAAGGTCAGGACGTGTTGTTTTTTATCGATAATATTTTTCGCTTTACACAAGCTGGTTCTGAAGTATCGGCTCTTTTGGGACGTATTCCTTCTGCTGTGGGTTATCAGCCAACGCTGGCAACAGATATGGGCGCGATGCAAGAGCGCATCACAACAACGACCAAAGGTTCGATTACTTCTGTGCAGGCTATTTATGTGCCGGCTGATGATTTGACTGACCCTGCGCCCGCGACATCTTTTGCTCATTTGGATGCGACAACTGTGTTGTCACGTTCAATTGCTGAAAAGGGTATTTATCCTGCTGTGGACCCGCTCGATTCGACATCGCGCATTATGGAGCCGCGCATCGTTGGCGAGGAACATTATGCGGTTGCCCGCCAAGTTCAAGAAGTTCTACAACGGTATAAATCTTTGCAAGACATTATTGCCATTTTGGGCATGGACGAGTTGTCCGAAGAAGACAAGCTGGCTGTATCACGGGCGCGTAAGATTGAGCGTTTTTTGTCACAGCCGTTTCATGTTGCTGAGGTCTTTACGGGTTCATCGGGTGTTTTGGTTGATTTGGCTGATACAATTAAAGGCTTTAAAGATTTGTGTGCGGGGGTTTATGATGATTTGCCAGAAGCGGCTTTTTATATGGTTGGGCGCATTGAAGAAGCCGTTAAAAAGGCTGAAGAAATGGCCGCAGAAGCCGCTTAAGCATATATCTAGGGACTAAAAAACGATGACGCAAAAGCTGAAATTTGATCTTGTTTCTCCTGAGAGACTTCTTTTGTCAGATGAGGTGGATATGGTGAGTGTGCCGGGCACTGAAGGTGATTTTGGTGTTTTGGTTCACCATTGTGCGATGATGTCTGTTTTGCGCCCCGGAATTGTGACGGTTGAGGATGAGGGTAACTCTGTACAGTTTTTTGTACAGGGCGGATTTGCCGATGTCACTCCAGAGGGTTTAACTTTACTGGTTGAAAAAGCGGTGGCGGTGGCGGATTTTTCCAAAGGCGATATTGAGGCTGAGATTAAATTAGCCGTCGAAAGCGATAATATGGCTGTGGTGGATGCGCTTGAGCTCTTGCGTGCGGGTCTTTAATAACTCATTTTAAACTTAAGTAAAAACGACTGTCTTATGACCGTTGAGCAAAATTCGTCTTTCTGTGTGCGCCCCGACAGCATCTGCCAGCACTTGTTGTTCGACTTCACGTCCCATTGAAATCATTTTTTCAATTGTTGTATCATGGCGCACCGGCACGACATTTTGTGTGATGATAGGGCCTTCATCAAGATTTTCGGTTATATAATGCGCCGTTGCGCCAATCATTTTAACACCGCGTTCAAAGGCGCGGCTATAAGGTACGGCACCTTTGAAACTTGGCAAAAAAGAATGGTGAATATTAATAATTTGACCCAAATAAGAGGCTGTAAATTCAGGCGATAAAACCTGCATATAACGCGCTAATATAATAAGTTCGGCGCCATAAATTTTCATCAGCTCTTTGATACGGTTTTCTGATGCCTCTTTTGTATCCCGATTAACAGCACAATAAGTAAAGGGGATATTTTCATGCTCAACATAAGGGCGGGTTATCTCATGGTTGGAAAAAACGCCAACAATCTCCATATTGAGCGCACCAATGCGCGCACGATAAATCAGATCAAAAAGGCAATGGTCAAATTTTGAAACCAATAAAAGCACTTTCGGTTTAACGGTCATATCATGAAGCTGCCAGTGCATTTTAAAATGTTCGGCAATGGGTTCAAAATCAGACTGCAAGTCCTTAAATGTTTTGTCTGCTCGGGGGTGCGAAAACCTGCTGCGCATAAAACAATCACCAGATTCGCCAGAGCTGAATTGATGATGTTCAGTGATATTCATGCCATTCTTGAACAGAAAATCGCTGACGCCCGCCACGACTCCGGGGCGGTCGGGACAAGAAATGGTTAAAGCAAAATCAATCATTAAAACTCTTATAGTTAAAACTCTTGTCAATCTTATTAAGTAAATGGTTCAGTGCGGTCAAGCTCTCTTCTTTGTTGTTATGCATGTCAGCACAAATCCGAGGGCTTTTTATGGGGGTCAATAATGTGTCAAATTGGGGATCATAGAAAAAAACTAAACTATACCGCTCTGTTTTATTGGTATTTCTCACACGATGGCGCGTAGAATGGTAATAGCCATTGGTCCAAAATTCCATCATATCGCCAATATTAACCACGAGGCTATTTTCCAAAGGGGCAACGGGTTGCCATGTTCCATCATCTCTTTGAATTTCCAGCGCCTGTTGTGTATCTTGCCCAAGCAAAGAAAGACAGCCAAAATCTGTATGCGCCCCCGCACTTATGGTCTCAAAGCTGGCTGTATCAGCCTCAAGAGGCGGGTAGTGAATAGGGCTTAGAGTTGCCATGGGCGTTTTAAGAAACTTATTAAAATAGCTTTCTTCTATGTCTAACCCAAGTGCCAGTGCCTGCATGAGTTTTTTGCCAAGCTGAGAAAAATTTTGATAGCCTGCCTGCATAGTTGCTTGAAATTCTGGTGCGCCTTCAAGTGAGGTCGCTAACCATTGATTGGCTCCATGTAAGGGCAAGCCTTGTTTGACAAAGGGGTGGTTAGCATCTAGTTCTTGTCCGATTTTAATGCCTTCTTTATGGTCGCCTTCTGGGTGATTTTGTGCGTCAAGAACCTCGCCGCCAAGCTTGTACCATCCGCGATGGCAGGGACTATTGTGAATGGAAATTGTTTGTTTTGTTGAGGGGGGTAGGTCAAAAAACCATTTTGCCGCTTTAAAACAAGCGGTAATATTTTCATCAAGCCCATGATTGATGAGGTAAAAGAATCCATCATTCCGAATGGCATCATGGATAAGTGAGGCAAGATGTCGGCGTGCCTCTAAAGAGCTGGACAAATAGCCGCGCAAATCAATAATGGGTAAATTAGACATGATTTTTGAGGTGTCGCTCATTGTTTCATTCAAGTGCAAAAGCGACTAAAGCTGGTCGCAATTTGTTCATATACATGCTTTTTGAAAGGTGCCACAATCTCTGAGCACTTTGAAAGTTGACGCCATTGCCATGTTTCAAATTCTCTTTGCTCATGGGCTGCAAGATTAATATCGCTTTCATCCCCTAAATATTGCATGGCAAACCATTTTTGCTTCTGCCCTTTAAATTTCCCTTTCAGTGCAATACCTCTAATTTCGGCCGGCAAGTCATAGGTAAGCCAATAGGGAAGCTCATAAATTAACCTTGCTTGATGAATACCTGTTTCTTCTTGCAGTTCTCTATAGGCGGCTTTTTCGGGCGTTTCGCCTTCATCTATGCCCCCTTGGGGAAATTGCCACAACATAGACCCATCTGGTAATTTTCCTTGTATGCGTTTGCCGCTCCAGACTAATCCGTCTTGGTTAATTAAAACCACCCCAACACAAGGGCGATAAAGCAGTTCTTCGGTCATTCATATACTTTCAAAATTGAGGGCTTATTGGCTTATTGGTTGAGGGCGATTGCCTTTTCGGCTAAAGTTTGACGCGTTTTGTGCATATCGCTCAATAATTTGATGGCCTTTTGTAGTTGCACATCTTCTTCTAACTCACGCGGCACATAAGCGATGGAGGGTCTGCCATCTTCTTTTTCAGTTTCCTCCTCAGTCTTTTCCTCATTCGCTTCGTCAACGGCCCCATCAGTTGCCCCGTTAGTCGCCCCGTTAGTCGCCCCGTTAGTCGCCCCGTTAGTCGCCCCGTTAGTCGCCCCATTAGTCGCCCCATTAGTCGCCCCATTAGTCGATTGCGGGGCTTGGGTTTCTTGAGGTGATGGGTTTTCGGGTGGCTTTTTTTCATTTTCTAAATGCCCCCGCAGATTAGCCTCACGCTGGCTTTGCATGAATTTCATGTCGTCGGGAATTTTTTGTTCGATGATGATGTCTGGAGAAATACCTGTTGCTTGAATGGAGCGTCCGGAGGGGGTGTAATAGCGTGCGGTTGTTAGTCTTAAAGCTCCCTTATTGGGCAAAGGAAGAATGGACTGCACAGAACCTTTGCCGAAAGATTGTGTGCCAACGATAAGGGCGCGATGATGATCTTGTAGTGCGCCTGCGACAATTTCAGAAGCAGAAGCAGAGCCGCCATTGATTAAAACCAAGACCACCGCGCCTTTTGATAAATCGCCCTTGCGAGCATTGAAGCGAGAATTGTCATTTTCTTTTCTGGCGCGTGTTGAGACAATTTCGCCTTTACTCAAGAAAGTATCCGACACTTTGATGGCTTCGGTTAAAAGCCCGCCGGGATTATTGCGCAAATCAAGAATATAGCCTGCAAAATCATTTGGTTTCAAAGCGGCAAAAAGAGCTGACATTTCTTTGCGTAGGTTTTTGGTCGTGTTGAGATTAAATGTTGTCAGGCGAAGATAGACGATATTTTGAGCCTCGCCTTCAAGGCGGGCGCGCACGGCTCGGATTTTAATGATATCGCGGATAATCGTAACCTCAAACGGATCTTCGACACCCTCACGCACAACCGTGATAATGATTTTTGTGCCGATTTTTCCGCGCATAATCTCGACCGCCTCGGCTAGCGTCATGCCAAGCACATCCATATCATCAATTTTGACGATCAGATCATTTGGCAACATACCGGCCCGTTGAGCGGGTGTGTCATCAATCGGGGTAATAACCTTCACCACGCCTTTATCCATGGTGACTTCAATGCCCAAGCCGCCAAACTCACCTTTGGTCTGAACTTGCATATTGTCAAAGTTTTTGGGCGGTAAATAAGATGAGTGCGGGTCAAGAGAAGAGAGCATACCAATCATGGCAGCTTCGATAAGGTCTTCATTTTCGGGGGGGTCAACATAGCCTTCGCGCACTTGTTGCAGAACATCTCCGAACAGTGAGAGTTGTTCATAAATATTTTCTTTTTGGGTTTTCTCTGCTGAGTTGAGCGATTGTGCCTGTGCCTGTATGGGTAAGCTTAGCACCAGCGCGATTGCGCTTATCACGCCAATTTTAGAGGCTCGCCAATAAGTCTCTTTTAGCGGTTTGAAAAAACCGCTGAATTTATGTTTCAACAAGTGCTTCATGAAGTATCCCTTATGTTTTTGAAGCAAACCACGAATATGAGCTTATAGGGCTTCCTTTATACCTAATTTCTATATAAAGCGTTAGGTTTTCTTGAAAAGCATTTGCTGTATTTTCATTCATGCTTCCCAGTGGTTCGCCTGCCAGCACTTGCTGGTTGACCTCAGTATGGATTTGCCCGACGCCCGAAAGCAACATGTGATAGCCGTCTCCGACACCAAGGATAAGAATATTGCCATAATCTCTGAATTTGCCGGCATATAATATATTGGCATCAAAGGGGGCTGTTATCAAAGAGTTGGACTTGGTTTTGACATATAATCCTTCGCGCCCAAATTCCTGATTAAGGCGGGCTGTTTTTTGCCGATTCAGCAAGCAACCTGACACGGGCAAGGGCAGGACGCCTTTTGCACTCTTAAAGTTAGAGTTACGGGTGGCGGGTTTGCGGCGTTTTTCCAGTTGCCTGACTAAATCGCGCAAGGAGCGTGCCTGTCGGGCTAGTTTTTGAATGGCTGCTTTTTCTTTTGTGATCGCTTGTTGTGTATTTTTCTCATCATGTTGCTTTTCTTTGACCAATTGGGCGAGTTGCGCACGGGTTTGCTTAGTTAGTTTGTTCTCTTTTTCGAGTTTCAAACGGCGCGCCCTCATCTGATTGCGAATGGCTGTCAGCTCTTCAAGCTGGGCGCGCAATTTATCGGCTGTGGCTTGCAAGACAGGCACAATGCTAGCAATAGCAATCGCGCCCCGAATACCAGAGAGCGCATCTTCTGGATTGATCGCAAAGGCGGGGGGCATTTGTGCCGCAAATTTTTGTAAGGCAGCAAGTGATTCGGCAAGCTTTTGGCGATCCCGCGTGAGGCGTTCAACCATGTCTTGTTCGCTGAGGGTTAATTTTTCAATCTCATTCGTCAGTGCATTTTGGCGTTGTTCGCTAGCTTGAAGTTTAGTCGCTAATATGATGATTTTCTTTTGCAAATTCTCGCGTTGAAGCTGAAGATTCTTAGCCTTTTTCTCAAGCTGTTGTTGGGTTTTAGCGCGTTGTTTTATTTCTTTTTCAACTTGTTTGAGGCGGTTCGTGCCAGTGGCTTTTGCGGGCAAAGGCAAGGTGATCAAACTGCTTGCGCAAATCAGTGCTAGCCCAATCCTCGCGCAAATCATTGCTTGCTTAATCAGTGCTAAGTTGCAGGTTTTTTTGATTTGTGTGATAGCTTTTTTTATCATCTCAAGCTCGGTGATAAGGGTGGTTCGTAAGAATGGAAACCGCACGCCATAATTGTTCAACTAAAAAAACCCGCGCCAGTAAATGCGGCAAAGTCATCCGCCCCAAAGACAAAGTTAAATCAGCCGCTTGGCAAATTGCCTCATCCAGTCCGCTCGCGCCGCCAATTATAAAAGTTAAATTTTGCGTCCCCATATGCAGGTTTTTTTGAAGATAAGCAGCAAAATCTTGGCTGGTTAAATCTTCCCCCGTTTCATCCAACGCCACTATTTTGGTCTTGAGTGGCAGACTATCTAAAAGTTTCTGCGCCTCAAGTTTTTTCAGCTCTTGTCCGCGCCGCGCCTTGATGGTTTTGATCTCATGAATATGTGTCTGGCCAATACCAATAGAATGCGCTGTTTCCAATCGCTTCATATATATGTCAATCAACTCATTCTCTGGCGTGCCACGACAAATGCCGATGGCCCTAATCTGTATCCGCATAGCGATGACCTTCTAGTCGATTGTGTGTAATGCGTCAATTGCGTCATCTTCGGACACATCCAGCTGCCACATTTTTTCTAAATTATAAAACTCACGCACATCAGGTTTGAAAATATGGATGATAATGTCGCCTGTATCCACAAGCACCCAATTACAATTTGGCATGCCTTCTATTTTCACCTTTTTGACCCCTGCATTTTTTATCATGCGCATAAGATGGTCGGATAAGGCACCGACATGGCGTTGTGAAAGACCAGAAGCAATCACCATATAATCTGCCATGGCCGACTTACCTTGCAGGTCAATTTTGATGATTTCTTCTGCCTTGTTCTCATCCAAGGCGCGAACGACAAGCTCTACAAGCGCGTCAGGCGTCTGTGCATCAATTTTAGTCTGCGCGTTCGAGTTTGGTGTCGGTGCGTTTTGTATTAAATTTTTCAGCGTTTTAATCCTTTATATTCTTTGTAGCAATCGATTAGATAATTTTCAATGACTTCTTATTTAGTGACTTCTTATTTGGGGCTGTTATTTTCCCGCAATATAGTTGATGAAAGCGCGTTTGTTCTGCCTTCTAATAACGTCCATGCGGGTTTGTTTTTGTAAATGAGCTTATGGGCGTTTTGGGGAGGCAGTCGGTGTTGCGCAAAAACTGTGGCACTTATCCCCAGCCCTGCGCGAACTGTTTCGCTCGGGCGCGGGTAAACAGCAATAGGCACTTGGTAGAAAATTTGCTTCCAGTTGCGCCAATGATGCACGGTGCGCATATTATCGGCGCCCATGAGCCAGATGAAATGCACATTGGGATATTTTGCTTTCAGCAAGCGTATTGTGTCTGCCGTATGTGATGTTTGAAGGTGCGTTTCTGCGTCTGATATATAAACCTTATGATGCCCTGCCACGCGCTGACAGGCGGCGATTCGTGTATTGATGTTTTCTGGCGCGGTTTTTTTAAGCGGGTTTTGCGGCGAGACCAACCACCATATTAAATCAAGGTTCAGTTTTATTCTGAGCCTTTCGCTGATGAATGCATGGCCTTTATGGGGCGGATTAAATGAGCCGCCAAAGAGTCCAATTTTCATATTATCTGAAAAAAAAGGCTTATTATCTGAAAAAAAGGGCGGGCGCATTTTATGACGGACGGGTTTGTCCATTGCCGCGCAGCTGATATTTGAAAGTGGTGAGTTGCTCAAGTCCAACTGGCCCGCGCGCATGGAAGCGCCCCGTGGCAATGCCGATTTCCGCGCCCATTCCAAACTCGCCGCCATCAGCAAATTGTGTCGAGCTATTATGCATGACAATGGCACTGTCTACTTTGTTTAAAAACGCCTCTGCCACTTGCGTATCTTCGGTGATAATAGCTTCGGTATGCCCCGACCCATGTTTGGCAATATGCGCGATAGCCTCGTTTACACCATCCACCAGCTTTACCGAGATAATGCTATCAAGATATTCCGTATCCCAATCCTCATCAAGGGCCGCCGTGACGCGGCTATCTGAGGCTTGGGTTGACGCATCACCGCGCACAGCACAACCAGCATCTAGCAATGTACTCACCAAGGCTTGCAAATGCGTGCCCGCACAAGCTTTGTCTATTAAGAGCGTTTCAGTTGCACCGCAAATACCAGTGCGGCGCATTTTGGCATTCAGGCTAATTTCCTTCGCCATTTCAAGCTCGCCCGCGTGATGAATATAGGTATGGCAAATACCGTCCAGATGCGAAAAAACAGGCACGCGCGCATCATTTTGTACGCGCTCAACTAAGCTTTTGCCGCCGCGTGGAACAATGACATCTATGGTTTTTTCAAGACCAGCAAGCATCATTCCAACTGCCGCGCGGTCAGATGTTGGCACTAATTGCACACAAGCGTCTGGAAGCCCTGTTTTTTTAAGCGCATTTGAAAAACAATCGGCAATGGCTTGCGCCGCATTTTGAATTTCTGAACTGCCGCGCAAGATAACGGCATTACCAGACTTCAAACAAAGCGCGGCCGCATCGGCCGTTACATTGGGGCGGCTTTCATATATGACGCCAATAACACCTAGCGGTACCCGTATACGGGTAATGTTCAGCCCATTTGGACGCTCCCACTGCGCGATTATATCACCAACGGGATCGGGCAGCTCAACGACTTCTTCAAGAGCTTGGGCAATGCCTTCTAAGCGTTGCGGGTCAAGCGCAATACGGTCAAGGCGCGCATTATTTAAGCCTTTTTCTTTGGCGATATTTATGTCTTTGGTATTGGCGTCAAGAATGGTTTGCGCATGGGTGCGCAATTGTGCGGCGGCTTCCATCAGCACGGCATTTTTTTGTTCTGTTGTTGCGCTGGCGAGCACGCATGCGCTGGCACTGGCAGAGCGTCCGATGTCATTCATCATATTTTGCATGTCTTGTAGAGTATCCGTCATTATTTTATTTTCTCATTATGTTTCATTTGTTTTATATGTTAGCACCAAATTATCACGATGCACTAATTCCCCGCGCCCATAATAGTTTAATTTTTGAGCGATTTCATCGGTTTGTTTACCTATAAAGGCGCGCGCCTGCGTATCTGCATGTTCGACCAAGCCACGGGCTATTTCTTGTCCGTCTGGCGCGATAATAGCAATACACGCGCCGCGTTCAAATTGCCCCTCAATGAGCGTCACGCCGATGGGCAATAGGCTTTTGCCATTTTCAAGTGCCTTGACAGCACCGCCGTCAATATAGGCGCGGCTGTCAGCTTGCAGACTACCTGCAATCCATGATTTGCGTGCATCATGGGGGCTATGATGGGCGCGGAAAAAAGTACATTGGCTTTTTCCTTGCATTAACTTATCCAGCCCGTGGGGCTTGCGTCCATCGGCCAAAATGAGGTGCGTGCCTGCTTGCGTGGCAATGCGGGCAGCTTCTAATTTTGTAATCATCCCGCCGCGGCTATAGCGGTTCTGACTGGTGCTGGCCATGCGGTATATGTCATCATTGAGGGCATCGACTTCACTGATATGGGCTTCGGGCTTGCCGATTTTCTGGCTGTTTGTGTAAAGGCCGTCGACATCGGAAAAAAGGACCAAGCAATTGGCTGATATCATGCTTGCGACACGGGCACCGAGGCGATCATTATCGCCATAGCGAATTTCTTGAGTGGCGACTGTGTCATTTTCATTGATGATAGGAATGACATTCAACTCAAGCAGGGTGTTGAGTGTGCCGCGTGCATTTAAATATCGGCGGCGTTGTTCTGTATCATCAAGCGTTAGAAGAATTTGCGCCCCGCGGCAGTTTTGTTCTGCGAGCACTTCGCGCCATGCATGGATGAGAGCAATTTGTCCTGTCGCGGCGGCGGCTTGACTTTGTTCAAGTGTGAGTGCGCTTTGGGTTAATTTAAGCTCGCCGCGCCCCAGCGCGACCGCGCCCGAAGAGACAAGAATAATCTCCTGCCCCGTGCTTTGTGCTTTGGCTATATCTTGCGCCATTGTGCGCATCCACTCATATTTAAGCCTGCCCTTTTCGCCCTGCATCAACAAAGCAGAGCCCACTTTAATAACAATGCGCTTGGCTTGTTTTAAGGCCGTAAAAGCGGCTTTGTTTATCGGTGATTTATTGCTAGCTATTGACATGGGCCTTACTCCTAGGGGTGCCAGCCAGTTGCGGGCATTTTTTCGGCTTCTTGATTTTTTTGGCGGTCTAAATTCGTTAAAATATGCCCCATCAAATCATCTATACGCAAGTGCACCGCGCCAGATATAGCCCAAACCTTACCATCATAAACAGTTTTAAGAGCCGCCGTTTTTTCATCTATTTCTTGTGCATTTAAAGCATCGCATTTATTCAAAGCAACAATCTCCAGCTTGCTCGCCAGCGCACCATCATATGCTTGCAACTCAGCGCGAATGGTCCGATAAGCACCCGCTACATCAGATTGCGTGCCATCAACGAGATGTAGCAACAAGGTGCAGCGCTCAACATGCCCCAAAAACCGATGCCCCAGCCCCGCTCCTTCAGAAGCACCTTTGATGAGTCCCGGAATATCCGCCATCACAAACTCGCGCCCCTTCGCGCCGACCACCCCAAGATTAGGATGCAAGGTCGTAAAGGGATAATCAGCTATTTTTGGTTTAGCTCTTGTTGTGCCCGCCAGCAAGGTCGATTTGCCAGCATTGGGAAGCCCAAGCAATCCAACATCAGCGATCAGTTTCAAGCGTAGCCAGAGCCAAGCGTCTCGCCCGTCCAAGCCGGGATTGGCATGGCGCGGCGATTGATTGACGGGCCCTTTGAATCTTGCATTTCCGAAGCCGCCATTGCCGCCTTCTGCGAGTAAAATACGTGCGCCAATGTCGGTTAAATCAGCGATTAAGGTTGCATTATCATCGGCAAAAATTTGCGTGCCAACAGGTACTTTAAGCGTTTTGTCACGGCCCTGTTTACCAGAGCGGTTTTTTCCCATACCATGCCCGCCCGTCGCGGCTTTGAAATGTTGCTGATAGCGGTAATCACTTAATGTGTTCAGCCCTTTGACACATGTCGCATAAACATGTCCGCCGCATCCGCCATCGCCGCCATCGGGGCCGCCATATTCGACATGTGCTTCGCGCCGAAAACTCACGCAGCCGGCGCCGCCATTGCCTGAGCGAATATATACTTTGGCTTGGTCAAGAAATTTCATGCTGTTACTTTACTATTATTTGCTGTGGGTGCGTTAAAAAAGGGAGATGGCGGCCATCTCCCTTTTATTTAAATCATATTTAAATCATATTTAAATCATATTTAAATCATATTTAAAATATGGTCCGCCCCTTGGACGCACGTGCCCGATTGTTATTTTGCGGTTTTGGCTATTGGTGTCACGGATACGGTTGTTCTGTCACCGCGTGCTTTGCCAAATTGTACTTTACCTTCTATCAGGGCAAAGATTGTGTGGTCTTTGCCGATACCGACATGGGTGCCGGGGTACCATTTTGTACCGCGCTGGCGGATGATGATGTTACCGGGAATGACGGCTTCGCCGCCGAATTTTTTAACGCCAAGACGCCGTCCCGCACTATCGCGCCCGTTGCGCGAGGAACCACCTGCTTTTTTATGTGCCATGCCTTATTCCTTATTTTTCGTGTCTTTAGGGGTTGCTTTTTTAGCGACTGTTTTTTTAGGGGTTGCTTTTTTAGTGACTGTTTTTTTAGGGATTGCCTTTTTAGGCGCATCAGCTTTTTTAGCTGTGTCCGTTTTAGCGGTAGTTTTAGCAATGTTTGTGATTTTAACTTTAGTCAAATCCTGACGATGCCCCAGCTGACGGCGATAGTTTTTGCGCCGCTTAAATTTAATGACATCAATTTTTTCGCCGCGCGTTTGTGCGACAACTTCAGCCGTCACACTTGCGCCCTCGACAACAGGTGCGCCAATAGTTGGTTTCTTGCCATTTTCACCAATCAAGAGAACATCTGTCAATATAATTTTATCCCCGGCTTGACCTGTCAGGCGTTCGAGCTCGAGCACATCGTCTTTTGCAACCCGGTACTGTTTCCCTCCGGTACGGACAACCGCATACATGGACTTCATCCTTTAGTTTCCGTCTGTTTATCGAGGCGGCCAGCTCTGGCTGGAAATGAGACAGCAACCACACCGCTTTTTAATGAGGTGCAATTTTCGGGCAATATACAGGCTCACAAGGGCAAGTCAAGCGGGCAAAGCAATTAAAGCTCTCCTCTATGCGCGGTTTTTTGTTAATTTTTTGAAAAATTTTGTTTACCGCCAAGACGCCTTTTATGGAGACAAAGGGAGAGCGGGTAGCCGTAAAACTGTTGCATTAATACAACATTCAAATTTCCCTTTAAAACAGGTCTTTACACCTGAATTAAAATAATGAAAATGCACTATAGTAATTCGCATATTAATTTTTTAAACTTTTATATTTCAGATTATTGTCTAATTTTCATATTGGAGGGACTTATGACACTTAAACTCACCCCAAAAATTGGGATGGCAGCCCTGATCGCATCCCTTGCGGTTTCTCCGGTTGCTCTGGCTCAGGTGGACGAGATTATCGTCACGGCAGCCAAACGCGAACAAACTTTGCAAGAAGTGCCGATTGCCGTCTCGGTTACGACGGCCGAAACCATTGAACAAGCTCAGATTGTTGACTTGATTGATTTGCAAACGGTTGTTCCGTCATTGCGAATTACACAATTGCAGTCTTCTGCGAACACAAACTTCATCATCCGTGGTTTTGGGAATGGTGCTAACAATCCGGGCATTGAGCCTTCTGTTGGTGTCTATATTGATGGTGTTTATCGCTCGCGTTCAGGTTCTTCTTTGGCTGACTTGTCATCCGTTGAGCGGATTGAGGTTCTACGTGGTCCACAAACCACACTTTTTGGTAAAAATGCGTCGGCGGGTGTGATTAGCATCACGACGTCGCTACCCGAAGATGAATTTGGTGCCATGGTTGAGGCAAATTTCGGTAATTATGGTTCGACAATTGTTAAGGGTACCGTGACTGGTCCAATAGTTGATTCACTGGCTTTTCGTTTAACAGGAAGCGTTAACCAAAATGATGGTTATTATACTAATCTTAGTAATGGTGAAAGCCTTAATGGTCGTAATCGTTGGCAGTTACGCGGTCAGCTTTTAGCAGAACTAGGTGATGCAGTAACTTTGCGAGTCATTGGTGACTATAATTCTACAGACGAAAAATGTTGTGGTGCGAGCATGATACTCTCTGGTGCTGCAACAGGTGTTGCTGACACTATCACCGCTAACGTCAGGGCAGGCCTTGGCTTGCCGGCGATTAATGCTCCTGATGGCGGCACTGAACACGAGATCGGTCTGACATTTAACCCAACCAATGAGTTAGAAGGTAAGGGTATTTCAGCTCAGTTTGATGTTGATATGGGCAATATGCAGTTTGTCTCTATTTCCTCATATCGTGAGCAAGGTATCTTTTCTCGTACAGATGGCGATTTCAACTATGCTGATTTACTGGGGAGCAATGTAATCAGAGACAACTTTGAAACATTTACGCAAGAGTTGCGGTTGACTTCAAATTCAGACAGTCCCTTGCAGTGGATGGTCGGGGCTTACTACTTTGATGAAGACGTCAAGCACTTCCGTGATGCGACTTATGGGGCGCACACTGAGGCTTACGTTGACGCCTTGATTCAAGGCCTCACGGCACCTTTCGGTCCGCCGATTTCGGGGGATTTGGATAATTTTGCAGCCCTCCTTACAAGCTTTGGCGTTACTGTGGATAGAAATGGCGTTCCTGTGGATAGAAGTACATGGTATCAGCCCGGTCAAGGTCTGGTATCTGAATATTTCGAGATGCAGAACGAGGCTATTTCATTGTTTGGCTCGATTGATTATGCCATCACTGATAGGATGACGGCAACTTTAGGTTTGAGCTATACAGAAGATGAAAAAACGGTGGTCGCTGATGTTGATATTGACGACCCATTTTCAACAATAGAATTTTCTGGCGCTTTGATAGCCTTCGCAGGATTACAGTTTTTCCCACCGTTCCAAAATTATCCAAACGCAAATGAGACAGGCATATTCGAGTCTGATGATTTAACTCATAATTTGCGGTTTGCTTATGAATGGAATGACTCGACAAATATTTATCTGAGTCACTCGACTGGTTTCAAGGCAACATCTGTCAATATGTCAGTTGATGCGCGGGTCATGCGTTCAGCTGGCCCTGAAGAAGCTACGAATATTGAATTTGGTATCAAGAAAAATCTTGGTAATGGGTTCGTTAATTTTGCTGTGTTTGAGCAAGAAATTGACGACTTCCAAAGCAACTTGTTCAATGGCACGGGTTTTGATTTGGCAAATGCTGGTTTACAAGTGCATACAGGGGCTGAAATTGAGGCTGTTTATACATTTGGTGACAATCTGACACTAACAGCGTCTGCAACATATCTTGACCCCAAGTATAAAACCTACAATACCCCTCCACCCTCGCCAGCTCTTCCAAGCCCGTCAGATCTTACGGGTCAGGAACCTGCGGGTGTACACGAAGTAAGTGTCAATCTTGGGGCGGTTTATGCTTATGAGCTAGGGGCTGATAGTGAAGCTTATTTCCGGGTTGAATATTTCCATGAAAGCGATGTTCAAATTGCGGATAATGTTCCAAAAAACATTGCTAGCCGTGAGGTGAATCTTGTCAATGCCAGTTATGGTATTGAGAACACCAAATATGGCTGGGGTGTTCGGGCTTGGATTCGTAACCTGACTGATGATGAGTATCTCATCGCAGCCTTCCCGACAACGGCGGCGATAGGGAGTTTTTCTGGTTATGTTACTGCACCGCGCACATATGGTCTTGCTCTTAGGCAAAACTTCTAAGTTTAGCGACGCCATAAATACATAAAAGAGCGGGGTTCGCCCCGCTCTTTTTTTATGGGATGGGGTTTATGGGATGGGGTTTTATGGGATGAGGTTTTATGAGTTGGGGTTTTATGAGTTGAGGTTTTTCAATATTAGCGCAATTCAAAATGAACTAAATCACGGAAGACTTCATCACTAACCCGTCCATCTGAATTCCAATCCCCGCCCCAGACAAGCTCATGTTTGATTTGCCCATTTTTTTTCAACATGACCGCCGCCGCACGCATCACGCCGCCAAGATAAGCAAATGCCTCACGATTATCCCAATCGACGCCCTCGCTTGCTTGGCGGTCATAAGGGGCAATGTCAACAGCCATTGATGGCTTTTGATTATGTTTACTAAAGGGGTATCTTAGCTGGCTCAAGCCTTTTTCCTGAAGGCGATTTTGCGTTTCTTCATCGCGGAAACTGGCAAGAATCGTCAGGTCAAAATAGGGGATAACCGCCTTGAGGATGATTTGTAAATCTGCGTGGCAGGCTTTTAAATGTTTTGTGGAGCGGGCTCCAAAATGATATGGCGAGGACATGAGTTCCAATGGGTTCCAATTGATTTTATTATTTTGCTAAGAAACCTATAATAACCCCGCCGGCTTTAGCGCGCATAAGTTCTCATAATCATATAAGTTTGAAATAGTTCACTAGGGTGGGTGTAAATGAGGCGGCTCAACGACCCTCAAAGATATGATAAGCAGACATAATTTGACCAATATCCAGTTTAATATTTTTTAAATTATGACTATGTTTTATTTGCATCGATCATTTATGCCGTTTTAAACTGGGTGAGATTATTTACTAACGCATTTGGAGGAAAAAATGGATTTACTAGAAATGGAGCGCATCAAGCGCTTGAAATATAGTTATTGTCGCGCGATTGATAGCTGTGATTTGAGCTTGCTCAAGAGTATTTTTACCGAGGATGCGTCGATTGATTATTTTGGTGGGAGTTATCGCTTCAAAGCCTCTGGACGTGCGCAAATACTCAGTGCGATGGAACATGCTTTTCATGAAAACTTGGTTTCTTGCCATTCGGTTACGATGCCCGTTATAGATATTCTCTCATCGGGAACGGCGACAGGGCAGTGGCGTTTGATGGATTACGCGCTTAATCGGGCAGAAGATAATAAGGTGACGGTGGGGGCTTCAGAATATGTGGATGAGTATGTGTTGGATGAGCACAATAATTGGCGTATCAAATCGTCACGCTACACACGCGTTTATGAACAGGTGTTTTTGCAAGAAAACCACAATCTCACTTACCACCAACTTGGCGGCGGACATGTGCCCGGCCCCTTTACTTATGTAGAAGAGTAGGGGTGAAAACTAGGGTCAGTTAATATCAAAACTAACCGTAAAACCCGCCAATAACTCTTTTGCTGTTTGCATGACGGTTTTATCTTCGAACGTGACCGTGATATGAAATCCCTTTTTGGGGTCGTCATCAGCTTGCAAACTAGCAACAATGCCCGCCTTTTCAAGGGTGCTGGTAAAAACTCGCAAACTTGCCATACGCCTTAAAGGCGGTTTGTGGATTTTGCCGATGGCTGTCACGGGCATGGTTTTAAAAATCTCCAGAATAAACAGGCTTGGCGGCATGATGCGCGCCAAAGAGCAATGTTCTTTAAGGTTGTGCGTAATTGTTTGAACCAGATAATTTGGCTTTAAGGCTTACTTTTTAAGCGCACTCATAATCAAGCCTTCAAAACGCTTGGAATATGGCGGCAGATTAATGAGTATATTGCGCAAACGGTCAAGCGGTTGATGGACGACTGAGCGAACATTTGAGAGTTCTTCGAAGCCGCGAAACCCGCCAATCCGCCCCATGCCAGAAGCCCCTGTGCCACCAAACGGCAGACGCGGGTTGGTCCCAGATTGAATGCAGTTATTATTCACCACCGCCGAGCCAGAATTACAAATGCTAAGGAAATATTCTATATTTTCCTTGTCAGTCGCATAAATATAAAAGGCCAGCGGACTTGGTCGCTTTGCAATGATGGCGGGCACGTCTTGTTGTTCCTTAAAGGTTGTCACAGCCAGAACGGGGCCAAAAACTTCTTCTTGCATAATTTTCATATCCTCAGTTACATTTGTGAGGATTGTTGGTTCGATGATACGTTTTTCAGGTACATTGCCCCCGCCAAACGCAACAGTTGCGCCTTTAGCTATTGCATCATCAACCAGCGCGACAATACGTTGGTGGTGGCGGTCATTAATGATGCAATTCATATATTGTGAGTTCGCAAAGCCAGTGTTTTCAGAATTATACTGCTCACTCATCTTTATTTTGAGTGTTTCAACCAATTCATCAGCCACGCTTTCATGGGCGATAACGTATTCTGGTGCGATGCAAACCTGTCCAGCATTCATAATGCGCCCCCAAGAAAGCTTGGTGGCGGTATCTTTCAGATTGGCGGATTTGTCGATAATGACCGGCGATTTGCCGCCCATTTCAAGCGTGATAGATGCAAAATGATCAGCGGCGGCCTTCATAACCAACGCCCCCACAGTGTAGCCACCCGTATAGTAAATATGGTTAAACGGTAACGCCAATAAGGCTTGCGCGATAGCGGCGTCGCCTTGAAAGACAGCCACCTCGTCCTCAGCAAAAACAGCTTTGACGATATCCTCAACAATCTGTGCTGAATGGGGCGCGAGTTCTGAGGGCTTTATGGCAACTGCATTACCGGCCGCGATGGCCGCGATGGCAGGGATAAAGCATTCTGCAATCTGAGCGTTCCAAGCTGAAAGATTCAGCACCACCCCTTTGGGGTCATAACGAAGCTCACAGCGTTTGCCCATAGTCGCCAAAGAATTAGGCACTTTTTTAGGTTTCATCCATTTTTTTAGATTTTTGCAGATGAAATCAATTTCACTTTTGATCATTACCAGCTCGGCTGCCGCATCGACAATATGACTATTGCGCTCTTTTTTGGCGGCCGCAAAGATTTCTTCCTTACGGTCGACGATCTCTGCCCAAATTTTCTTCAACTGAGCACAGCGTTCAGCGGCATTTGTGGCGCGCAGGCGGATGCTACCGGATTGAAGTTTTTCAAATCTTTTTTTGATAGTGTTCATGATTTTCTAGGTACCTTAAATTCTTTTTGGATGATTTTTTCAAAAGTCAATGCGGGCATTAGTTTTTGCAAAAGAGGCATTGCTTTGACTTCTTTGCCGACCATGTAACTGGGTTTCCATGTTTTGACATTAAGCAAGGCGAGCACTTGATTAACGACGTAGACGGGCGGACTACCTTTATTGACAATATTGCTTGGTAAAACTTGAGTTGTGGTTTCTTCAAGATACGGCTTATAGATATCAGATATTTTTTTAGGAATTTCTTTCCACAGATTTTTGGTTGTTTCATATGAATTTTTGGTCATATGCGTAGCAACGGCGCCGGGCTCAATTGAGGTCACCTGCACACCAAAGCAAGCGAGTTCATGGCGCAGTGTGAGTGTCATGCCGGTCACAGCATGTTTTGACATATTATAAAGGCCAGAGGCGGGTGGGTTCGCACGCACCGCGCCAGAGGCGAAATTAATGACGCGCCCCGGCTCGTCTTGGCGGATGAATTTCAAGAATGCCTGACACACCCGAACCTGCCCCCATGTGTTGACTTCAAACATGAAATGTCCACGTTCAAGGTCGCAGCCTTCGATTACGCCGATGCCCATATTAGCGATACCGGCATTATTGACCAGAAGATCTAATCCTCGCCCTTTGAGAAGTTTTTCAACTTTTTTAGCACTGGCATTAACCGATTCGGTGCTTGTCACATCTTGTTCAATAGCTGTTACATTGTCATAGGGTAGTAATTCGGATGTATCTGCCCCCGGCACCACACCAGCAAAGACTTCCCAGCCTCTATCGGCAAGTGTTCGGGCCATTAAGGCTCCCATGCCCATGGCGGCGCCGGTAATGAATGCGGTTTTCTTTTCGGACTTCTTTGTGGACTTCTTTGTGGACTTCTTTGTGGACATGAGTTTTCCCTCTTTTTTCCTCAAATGCCCAGAAACAGGGCAAAAAATATTTTCAGAACTCTGCTCAGAAAATATCAAAGTAAGATGAGTGTCAATAGTTTTACCTATAAAAATACAGTTTTTGCCAATTGAAAAACAAATTCAAGATTATGATTCTCGTTTTTCGTGCTTGTTTCATTGGGATTTCCTGCCTAATGTTTGATTAATTATTTTGTAGAGAAAGAAAAATATGAAACAGAATACAGGACGCACGGCACTTGTTACGGGTGCCTCGGCAGGTATTGGCGTACAATATGCCAGAGTGCTGGCGCAAAACGGTTTTAATTTGGTACTTACGGCACGGCGTGAAGATAGGCTCAATGACCTTGCGGCAGAATTGACGCATAAATTTGATATTAAAGTCCATTGTTTCGCGCATGATTTAAGTGACTTGCAGACGCCGAAAAAACTGGCTGAGGATATTGCCGAGGCGGGTCTTGAAATTGATTTTCTTCTCAATAATGCTGGTTACACTGTTCCGGGCGGCTTTGATATGGTGCGCTGGGATGCACAGGCTCAGGTGACACAGGTTATGTTGAATGCGCCAACGGAATTGATTCATATTTTTGGGGCGCAAATGCGCAAGCGCAGGCTTGGGTGGATTGTCAATGTAGCGTCTGTTGCGGGGCTTATTCCGGGTGTGCCTAATGGCACGCTTTATGGCCCGATTAAGAGCTATGTTGTTAAACTGTCTCAGGCACTTTACAGCGAATATAAAGAACACGGCGTTCATGTTCAGGCCTTATGCCCCGGTTTTGTGGTTACGGAATTTCATGATGTGGCGGGCAATCGAGAGCTGATGAATAATATGCCCAAATATATGTGGCTGGATGGCGATATCATGTGCCGCGAAAGTTTCAAGCGGGTTATAAAAAACAAAGGGCCAGTTTATATTATGGGGCGTTTTTATAGAACGCTCGTCTATATTGTGAACTTGCTGCCGCTTCGGATGAGTATTGGGATGTTGTCGCGTCAAAACAGAAATGTATCGCCATTGCCGCGACATATGAGAAATGATTTATAGCATTGATGGAAGGGGATAAAATGGATTATCAAGCTCAGCTTGAACGCTTATTGGATAAAGAGGCTATTCGGGAACTTGTTCAAATTTATTGCCGTGCGGCGGACCGACATGACCATGAGCTCATGCGCTCTTTGTATCATGGGGATGCTTATGATGATCATGGTAATTTTTTTAAAGGTTCGGCGATGGAATTCATTGATATGTTGCCTGAAATTCAAAAGCCGATGGCGATTTTGCATCATAATGTTACGACCCATAATATTATGTTTGATGAGGGGCGCGACAATTACGCTGAGGGGGAGACTTATATTATTGCTTTTCATAAAGTGAAACCAGAGCCAGATATTGAGGGCGCGGATGTTTTGATTGGCGGGCGTTATTTTGACAAATATGAAAAACGAGATGGGGAATGGAAATTTCTCAGCCGCTCAATTGATGCAGACTGGGTTTATGTGAATGATCCTTCAGTGGTAAGGCTGGATCATCCGATGATTGAAGGCGTGCATATTGGGGTGCCCGGTCTATCGGACCCGTCTTATGAGTTGCTGAAATTGTTCAAGCCCGGCCCGCGCTCAGCAACCAGCAAAAAGTGATTAATAATTAATTTTCGAACGCTGTTTATAAAACGCTGTTCATAAAAGACTGTTCATAAAAGACTGTTCATAAAAGACTCGTCATTAGTTATCTTGCCCCATATAGTGGCATAAACATTTTGCCTGAAAGGTTGTGGGAGGCGGTTCATGTCCATAGAAGAAAACAAGCAAATTGTAGAGACATTTATCAAATGCATGTCTGACGGCGATGTTGATGGGTTTGTAAATCTTTATCACGCGCAAGGTAGCGTTTGGACCTCTGGTGAAACAATGATTTCTGGTGTTTCTATGAAAGCCGAGATTCAAGCCTTTGCGGGTCAGATTTATGACGCTTTTCCAAAAGGATTGAAATTTACCGTACACAGCATGACGGCTGAAGGGGATAGGGTTGCAGTTGAGGCTGAGAGTGAGGGTCTGCATATTTCTGGACAAATCTACTGCAATTTGTATCATTTTTTGTTCATCTTAAAGGACGGCAAAATATTACGTTTAAAAGAATATATGGATACTGAGAAAGTGACAGATATTCTATGTGGTGGGCAACGCCCTACAAAGAGGGCTGGGCTATGAGAGTTCTTATTATTGGTGGAACGGGGCTGGTTGGAGCGCAAACGGCACGTTTGATGCGCCTCAAAGGGCATGAGGTGACTTTGATGTCACGCACAGCTGCGCAAAATGGTGTGCCGGCTGAGTTTCCTCATATTTGTCATGATTATATTAATCAAGATGCGCACCCCTCAATATTTGATGGGTTTGATGGGCTGGTTTTTGCGGCCGCCGCTGACCCGCGCCATGTACCCGAAGGCGTCGCCCCCGACAATTTTTACCTTCATGCGAACGGTGAACGCGTGCCAAGTTTTATGGCGATGGCTAAAGCGGGTGGCATTAAAGCAGCTGTTTATGTCAGTAGTTTTTATGCGCGCGTCGCGCCAGAAAAAATTGCTACGAATGCCTATGTTCGCTCGCGTCATTTAGCCGACCAGGCCGTCTTGGCGTTAGCTGATGATAATTTCAAGGTTTGTGTTTTGAATGCGCCGTTTATTCTTGGTATGGTTGCGGGTGTGTCTGTTGCGCATTTGCAATATATTATCAATTTCGCGGCGGGCAAGATGGAAGGCATGTCTTTGGTGGTGCCGCAAGGTGGGACAAATCATATTTCAAGTCTTTCTTGTGCAGAAGCTATTTTGGGGGCTTTGGAAAACGGTCAAAATGGGAAGGCTTATTTGATAGGCGATGAGAATCTTGATTGGAAAACATATTTTGAAATGTTTTTTGAGGCACTCGGCAACCCTCAAGAGCTGGGCATAACCACAGATGAGCATCCGCTTTTACCAGATGCCATTATGTTTTGTGGACGCAATGCAACCATTAGCTATGAGCCAGAAAATGCTGAATTAAATTATGGGCAAAACCGTATCCGTGAAACTATTGGACAGGTTGTCAAGGCTTTGACATCGTAGATTTGGAAACCAGCCATTAGTTTTAGTTCATGAAAAGGAGGGTAATAAGATGACAATATTTCCAGAAACCGAAATATTTCCAGAAGCCGAAGTGCGCGGCGCGGTTGAGCGGCTGATCGATTATCATAGTCGGGCATCTCAGATTACTGACTGGACATATTTTGTTGATGAAACCTATACCGAAGACGCCGACTATATTTGTGAATATGCAGGTGTGCGATACACTAAGGCTGTTGGGCGGGCTGAAATCAAAGCCACCCATTACGGCGATGATATGGGGGGCTTTGAAGAATGGACCTTCCCTTATGAGGGCTATGGCGTCAATGGTAATCGTATTATGACCCATTGGTGGAATCGCGGGCCGGGCAAACGTGACAATGGTGAGTATTTTCAATGTCCCGGCATTTCCCTCATTACTTATGCGGGGGCGGGGATGTTTTCTCACCAATATGACATGTTTGATCTGGGTCACCAGATGCGCATCTGTGATGATTTGGAAGATAATGGGCTACTGAGTCCGAAACTTAAAGAGGGCTGGGTTAAACCAATGAAAAAACTTCTTATTGAAAGTCTCCAGCGCAATCGGGATTAATATAATATGAAAAAATATCGTAAAACTAAAGTCACGCTTAGTGTGATTGTTGGTGTGATTGTCTTTTTGGGTTTGCTGGTATGTGGCTATATTGTGCTTGGCTTGATAACAAAATACCCGTTGGATAAATCGGTTGAGGTCTTGGCGCCAACATCGGCAAAGTCAAAGCCTGCGCTTTATGCTTTTGGCTATAATCCCAAGGTTGTTTACACAGAAGAAAGAGAGCCTTGTGCGCAGCAATATCCTCATAAAAAAGCGTTTTTTGGTGATTTGCATGTGCATACGGCTTTATCGGCTGATGCTTTTCCTGATGGTACGCGTGTCTATCCAGAAGATACTTATCGGTTTGCCAAGGGGGGGCGAATTTCTTTACCGACACCTAAAGGCGAGGCTGAAAAAACATTACAGTTGATGCAACCTTTAGATTTTGTTGCGGTGACGGATCATTCAGACACGTTTGGCGAGGGTTATATCTGCCGCACTGAGGGGGCGTTTGAGGGCTATGAAACTGAGGCTTGCAAAATTTTTCGCGCTGGCGGCGAAAAAGGGGTGCGGGTTTTTATGAGCGAGGCCGCAAAACCCCGCCCCACACGTTTTGAGAAAGTTTGTGGAGCGAATTTCAAGGATTGCATTGAAGCTGATAAACGTGTTTGGCAACGAATTATTAATGCCGCCGAGGCAGCTGATGACAAGACGCCAGCTTGCACGTTCACCTCTTTTGTTGGGTATGAATATACCCGTAGCACAAATGCTATGCATTTACACCGCAACACGATTTTCAAAAATGCCTCTGTTCCAGAAAAGGCGGCGACGGTTCGTGAATTTCCGCGCCCGACAAGTTTGCTAAGTCATTATGAAAAAGCGTGCCGTCAGGGAATTAAAAACTGTGATGTGATTTCTATTCCTCATAATTCTAATATTAGCGGCGGTAACGCTTTCAATGCGCGTGATCTGGAGGGGTATTCTGAGGCAAGTCAAAATGCAAGCCGCGCGCTTAAACGGTCTTTTGACCGCTTGATGGAAATCACCCAGCATAAAGGAACTTCAGAGTGCCTAAATCGGGTGACGGATATTTTGGGCGATATTGACGAATTATGCGATGTCGAGGCCATCCGCCAGCTTGGAGATAAGATAACAACGATAGAATATAGTGGCTATACGCCATTGATTTATAAATCTGCAAGCGAAGAGTGCACGGCAGAAAACTTTGATGAAAGTGATAATTTTTATAAAGGATATTGCTTATCATCGCGTGATTTTGCGCGCGGTGCTTTGTTGGAGGGGCTGGTTCAGCAGTCTCATTATGGGGTGAATCCGTTTAATTTTGGGCTTATTGGTAGCACAGATACGCATCTGGGGGCGGCGGGGCATGTTGATGAGAATAATTGGCACGGTCATATTGCTTATGAAACGCGCCTTGAGGGTAGACTGGAGGCGGCGGCGCTTGGACGTTTTAATCGGCTGGTATCTAATCCGGGCGGGCTGGCGGGTGTTTATGCGACTGAGAAGTCACGCGATGCTTTGTTCCACGCTATGAAACGCCGAGAGGCTTTTGCGACTTCTGGCCCGCGTATTGAGCCGCGGTTTTTTGCGGGTTATTTTCCGCCCAATATGTGCGCCAGAGCCGATGCGCTTAACGTCGCTTATAAGCAAGGTGTGCCAATGGGCGCACAATTGCCAGCGCCAACCGAGGCGGTTCAATTTTGGCTAGAAGCACGCCAAGACCCCTATAGTAACAAGCTAGAAAGATTACAGTTAATTAAAGGTTATATGGATGCAAAAGGTCAAAAGCACAATAAGGTGATTAATGTGAAAACGGGAGCAGGGGATAGATTATGTGCGCTTTATACGGACCCTGATTATGATGCGAATTTGCCAAGTTATTATTATTTACGCGTGGTTGAAGAGCCGACAAAAAGATGGAGTGCAGTCCAATGTTCGGCTTTACCACAAGCGCGGCGTCCTGAAAACTGCACTAATAATATGCCCAAGATGATTTATGAAATGGCTTGGACGTCACCTATTTGGCTGGTGCCAAATATAATGCCTGAGCCTCAAAATATTAATGCGGGGGGAGAAAAATAAATATGAATAAAGGGTTTAAAAATTTGCGGCACAAGCTTTTTGAGCATCGGCTTAAAGTTTTCATTCTGGGTCTGACTGTCATCATTTTTCTATCATTGAGTGTTTTGCCAAAAATCTTACTCACGACTGTCACAAGCCTGAATGAGGAAATCGGTTATACATCTATTGTGTCTGCTTTGGCGGCGGCGGGGCAATATGTTGAAGAGCAAACAGAGCCCGGTAGTATTGACCGCGCCATGGGCTATCGTTATGCGCTTCGTAGAATTGAAATGCTGAACAATCTTTTTTTACCAGACCATGGTTTCCAAGCGCCGATTATCAGCCGATGCCCCTCACGATTATGTAAATATGGTTTTGATAATCCAGATACGACATATAATATGATTTATCCGTTATCGGGTAAAAACCAGTATAAGGTTACGGGCAATCGAGGCACGGTCACTTATGTTACGTTTCAGGTCATGAATATTGGACCCGATGGCTTTAACGCTGGCGCGGTGCTAGAGGCAAATGATCTTTTACTAGATGAAAATGGTGATTTTGAGATTTTATTGGCGACTGAAAACCCTACCAACCACCCAAATTTTGTGCCGATTGGCGCCCATAGCTCGGCTCAGTTTTTGGTCCGCCAATTGAACACAGATTGGCAAAATTCTATTGAAGCCAGTTTAAAGCTAGAGGTGATTTCCCCCAATCCTGCCGCGCCTGAATATCCGCCTATTTTTAATATGGATATGATGCGTAAACGCGGGTTTGGTTATGCTATCATTGTGCGCAATCAGATGCGTATTTGGCGGGATGTTATTTTAAATGCACCTGTCAATCGTCTGGAAACGGGTGATAAGCGGGCGGGAAATGAAGATGGAGGGTTTCCGACTAATTTCACCGCTACCATGCAGTATCAGCTTGAGCCAGAGCAGGCGATTATTATTGAAATTGCCCGCGTGGATGTGATTTATAATAATATTCAGCTTGGCACATTATGGGGCGAGTCACTGGATTATGGGGCGCGGCTTGTTTCTTATAATCATACCCAAGCGCATCTTGATACAGATGGTATTTATCGCTATGTGATTGCTCAGTCTGACCCTCATGTGCCAAATTGGTTGGATGCAACAGGCCATCCAAAGGGCGGGGTGTTTGCGAGATGGCAGACACCTGAAACCCTTGTGCCGCCAGCAATCGTTAAGGTGGTGCCATTGGCAAAATTACGTGATTATTTGCCTCCAGATCACCCGCGCATTATTCCGACTATGCGGATTGAACAATTGCTTGAACGCCGCAATGGATATAATCGAAGGCTGAACCCTGTCGATATGAGGTAGCAAATTCGTACGCTATTTTGCTACCTCACATTAGTTTTCAACCCTATTTTTCAACCCTATTTTTCAACGCTATTTCTCGGCATTATTTTTCGGCATGCGCCTTTAAATGCTTGAAAAGATCTTGATAAAACGCACTATGCGCCTTTGACCTCGTCAACAGAATACCAAAATTCGACATGAAGCTATTGCCCTTAACCTTGCAATCATAGGCGATACGCGTGCCAGTTCCTTCGGGCGTGAAGGTCCAGATGCCAGTGCCTAAAATATCGCCTGCAATATAGCTTTCTTCGATGCGTCTGCCTTTTTTAATTTTATCAATGCGTCTTGTGAATCTAGAAAACACCCGCTTTTCGCCGACTTCATGCTTGACGCGGCACCCTTTTGCAATTTTCTTGCCGTCAAGAACGGTACATTTGCATTTGGGAAACCAGCTATTCATCGCATTGTAATCGGCAATGAGTTCATAAATATCTAAAGGCTCTGCTTCGATATAGGCTTCATCAATGGCTGAAAGTGATGGCATTAGCGGTCTCCTTTTTTACAGACCATATTTTTTACAGACCATAGCCGCCCGAGACTGAAATCTGCTGTCCTGTGATATATTGTGCCTTATTTGAAGCAAGAAAAACGGCGGCATGCCCAATTTCTTCTGGTTGTCCCCATCGTTTGAGGGCCAGACCTTTTTGGACTTCCTCAACCCATACGTCATCAAACACCCCTTGTTTGGTAAGCTCAAGGAACATGCCCGCCTCAATCACGCCAATTAAAACACTATTGGCGCGAATATTGTGGCGTCCTTCTTCGCGGGCAATACCCTTAATCAGGCTTTCGTTGGTCGCTTTTGGCGTTACGGAAAGATAATCGCGCTCAGGAAAGCTGACATCTCCGGCCGAACCAAGATGAATAATGGAACCGCCGCCGCTTTTTTTCAAATGCGGCAGAATATTTTTGCAAGCATCATAAAAGCCATGCACCTCAATATTGATGGCATTGTGCCACTGCTCGCGGGTGGATTGTGAAACCAGCACTTGCTCGACTAACGGGCCAGCTCCCCAGACCAATGTGTGGATGCGTCCATGTGCTTTAATGGCGCCTTGAACGGCTTTTTCAAGGGCATCCAGATTTGTCACATCGCAATTATGGCGTGTTGCTTTTTGACCTTCGGCTTCAATTTCCTTGGCGAGTTCAAGAGCGACGGTTTCTTTTGAACGCCATATAAGAGCGACATCACTGCCCGCTTTGGCAAAGGCTTTGGCAACAAATTGACCGATACCGCCTGTCGCGCCAAAAATGAGCACTGCCCCTTTAGGAAAAACTTGTTCTGGCATTTCCATATTCCTTTTTTAATGCTACCGCATTTTTGCATTGCGTTTGATATTTATAAGCTATAGAAAATTTGTCAAGCTTTGTCCTATTTAAATCTCTTGAGTGACCTTTTCAGAACGGGTTGGGTTTGATAGGATGAGCCTTGAATATTTATCCGGGGTTAAGGCTTGGGTGCTTAGGGAGGAAAATTAAGATGAAAGTTGTCGCAACGCATTTTGAGGTCGAAAAATCAAATATTTCGGCGCACCGTTTTTTTGAAAGTCAGGTCGATACAGAAAACCTAGCGGCGGAGCAAGTTTTGCTTGAAATTAATCATTTTGCTTTTACTGCCAATAATGTGACTTATGCTATGTCGGCTGAATTATTTGGGTATTGGGATTTTTTCCCGTCCGAAGATGGATGGGGCAGGATACCCGTATGGGGCTTTGCTGACATTATTGCTTCAAACTGCGAGGGGATGGATGTTGGGGCGCGCATTTATGGTTATTTTCCCATGGCGACGCATTTATTGGTCGAGCCGGGGGGGATTACAAAAAGTTCCTTTATGGATGTTGCCGCGCACCGCCTTGCGCGTGCGCCGATATATAATCAATATGTTTTTACCGATAAAGACCCTGCTTATCGGCTTGAAAATGAAGCACTGATTGCGCTTTTTCGCCCGCTTTTTTCAACCTCTTTTTTGTTGGATACATTTCAGGCAGAAAATGATTTTTTTAATGCACAAGCGGTTATTCTCTCTAGTGCTTCTAGCAAGACGGCTATGGGAGCCGCGCAATTACTTTCCAAGCGTGAAGGCATTTCGGTCATTGGACTGACGAGTGCGCGCAACCGTTCTTTTGTTGAGGGGCTTGGGTTTTATGACCAAATAGTGACCTATGACGCGTTGGAGAGCCTTGATTTGCGCGCCGTTAATTTTATTGACATGGCAGGCAATGCGTCAATTGTGTCGCGTCTACATCACCATTTTGGCGATAGATTGAAGGATTCTTGCATGGTCGGTATAACTCATTGGGATGCTGGGGGGGGGTTGGATAAAGAGCTTCTCGGCCCTGCGCCAAAAGTGTTTTTTGCGCCTGACTATGCTCAAGCCATGATAAAAAAATGGGGCGCAGATAATATGCAGAGCCGAATTAATAAAGCGATGGAAGATTTTTTATTGGCGCTTGGGGCAAGTATTACTATCCATGATAATCATGGCTGTGAGGCCCTTGCTACGATTTTTGAAAAAGCGTTGGCAAACCAAATTGACCCTGCTCAGGGGCATATGGTGTCACTTAAATAAGTTGAAAAATAATTTGGTTATTTATTCTGTTAATACTGTAAAACGGGCGTTAAACCTTAAAATTTTTGAAAGAGAAATAAAATGAAAACTGTCATCACAGAAATGTTTGGTATTGAACACCCTATTATCCAAGGGGGTATGCACTATGTTGGTTTTGCTGAACTTGCGGCGGCGGTTTCCAATGCAGGCGGGTTGGGGATTATCACCGGCTTAACGCAAAAAACGCCTGAGGATTTGGCGAATGAAATTGCGCGTTGCAAAGACATGACAGACAAGCCTTTTGGGGTGAATATAACTTTTTTGCCAACGCTAACGCCGCCGGATTACCCGGCGATTGTTAAGGTGATTATTGATGGCGGCGTAAAAACTGTTGAAACGGCGGGCCGCGATCCTTCTGAGGTTTTGCCTGCGCTTAAGGATGCTGGCATTAAGGTCATCCATAAATGTACGTCTGTGCGTCATTCTTTGAAGGCGCAGACTATTGGCTGTGATGCTGTGTCGGTTGATGGTTTTGAGTGTGGGGGACATCCGGGAGAAGATGATGTACCAAATATGATTTTATTGCCGCGTGCTGCTGATGAGCTTGAGATTCCATTTGTGGCTTCTGGTGGCATGGCTGATGGGCGTTCTTTGGTTGCGTCTTTGTCTATGGGGGCGGAAGGTATGAATATGGGCACGCGGTTTTTGGCGACTCAAGAAGCGCCTGTGCATGAGAATGTCAAACAAGCTATTGTTGGGGCAAATGAATTGGATACGCGTTTGGTGATGCGTTCTTTACGAAACACTGAACGTGTTTTAACTAATGATTCGGTTGAGCGGTTGCTGGAGAAAGAAAAACAGCTTGGTGCTGATTTAAAATTTGAAGATATTATTGAAGAAGTTGCTGGCGTTTATCCGCGCATCATGCTGGAAGGTGATATGGATGCGGGGGCATGGAGCTGCGGGATGGTTGCGGGTCTTATTCATGATATTCCCACTTGTGAAGCTTTGATTAGTCGCATTATGAAAGAGGCGGATGAGATTATCAATTCGCGGCTGGTTGGGTTTTCAAAAGCGTCTTAAAGCTTGGAAAAAGGGCTTGGCTAGGCGCGTGCGCTGACGGATATTCCCAATCATGAGCGCACAGCAGAATCTGTAGAAGGTGAGCAAGCCTTGCGCCCGATTGCAAAAGTCATGGGTTTTCAGATAACGGGTGGCTCTGCGACCACGGATGATGGTTTTTATTCTATGCGCCGTGCGGGTGCGGCGGCGCGCACTCTTTTGATTGCTTTAAAAAGATAACAGGTTTGAATTTACTTTCATTGAGGGATTGGTTAGTTTTCAGGCACATTTTTTAATAGGGCGTGGGGCAAAAATATATTTTGAGAGATAAAAATGAATACTTATATAGATAATTTATTTTCAGTGAAAGGTAAGACAGCCTTGGTGACGGGTGGTGCCAAAGGTATCGGGTTGATGATTGCTAAGAGTTTGGTGAATGCGGGGGCGACTGTTTACATTTCATCTCGTTCTGCTGATGACTGCGTGAAAATTGCCCACGAGCTGTCTGAAATAGGTGTTTGTGTTGCTATGCCACAAGATTTGTCTTGTTTGGCGGGCATTGAGGCACTGGTTGCAGATATTGAGGTTGCAGATATTGAGCGGGCGGGTCGCGGCTTAGATATTTTGGTTAATAATTCTGGTAAGACTTGGGGCGCGCCGATTGATGAGTATCCTGAAAAGGCTTGGGATAGTGTTATGGAACTAAATGTTAAATCGCCTTTTTATCTGACGCAAAAGCTTCTGCCTTTGCTTGAAAAGGCAGGCACTCAAGAAGACCCTGCACGGGTCATTAATATTAGTTCAGTTTCTGGTTTGACGCCTGAATCATTGAGTGCCTATGCTTATGGTGTGTCTAAGGCGGCGATTGGGCACATGACGAAAGTGCTGGCACGCGATTTAGTACATAGAAACATTGGCGTTAATTCTATTGCGCCGGGATTTTTTCCATCCAAAATGACACGTCATTTAGATAAAGATGAGGCGCGTAAAAAGGAAGCACTGGCGCATATCCCGATGGGGCGCATGGGGTATCCTGAAGAAATGGGTGCGTTAGCGGTTTACTTATGTTGTAAAGCGTCGGCTTATATGACCGGTAATGTGATACCTTTGGATGGCGGCTTCTTGGTTGGAGATTAGGTGATAAAATGGAATTTAATGAGATAGGTGTTCAAAAAACCGAAGCTGTGAATGGTGGTTTTTCACATCTGAACAGGCTTTACAAAAAAGCTTTGAGATGCCCAATTGAGTTAAATTTTTAACAAATTATAGTTTTTTAAATTATATCTTAGCCTTTCATCTGGAGCAGATTATGGAAATTCAAAAACAATATGGTCATTTTATGGGTGGTGATTACATGGTTCCTAAAAGCGGTGCTTATCTTGACTCAATTAATCCCAACGACAGATCGGTTGTCGCGCAGATAGCCAAAGGAAATGGCGAGGACGTAGAGGCGGCTATTGGCTGTGCGCAGGCGGCTTATACGAAATGGTCACAAATGCGCCCTTTGGAGCGCGGCAAAATTTTGATTAATGTTGGGCGCGCCATTGAGGCTAATGCGCAAGGTCTTGCAAAAATTGAATCAGCCGAAATGGGAATGCCTTTAATGGGGAGTATGGGCACGATTATGGGGGCGGCTAATTATTTTCAGTTTTATGGTGGTTTAGCGCCGTCCATTCATGGCGATACGATTCAGGTTGGCCCCGGCCAGCACAGTTACACGACACATGAGCCTTACGGGATTGTCGGTGCTATCACGCCGTGGAATGGCCCGCTTAATCAAGCGGCTCGTTCTTGTGCGCCGGCTTTGGCGGCTGGTAATGTGGTGGTTTTGAAGCCGAGTGAGCTGACGTCTGTGACGGCGTTGGAATTTGCTAAAATTGCCTATGAAGCTGGTCTGCCTAAGGGTGTGTTTAATGTTGTGACGGGACTTGGCGCAGATGTTGGCGTGGCGCTTGTGTCTCATAGGGCTGTTTCGAAGGTGGCTTTTACGGGTTCTGTTGCGACGGGTCAGGCGATTGCTAATATTGCGGCTGATAAAATCATGCCTGTAACGTTAGAGCTTGGTGGTAAGTCGCCTTCTATTATTTTTGCCGATGCGGATTTGGCAAAAGTTCTACCTTTTATTGCGGTTGGGTGTCTTGGCAATAGCGGTCAGATTTGTTTGGCGGGGACACGGATTCTTATCCAGCGGTCAATTTATGACAAGGTGAGTGCTATGTTGAAAGGGGCTTGGGAAAATATGCCCGTTGGTTTGCATCATGAGTTTCCAACCCTTGGTCCGATTGCCAATGAAATGCAATATAATAAAGTGCTGGGATATTTGGATATTGCCAAAAAGGATGGTGCAACTCTGCTAACGGGAGGTGGTATAGCGACTGGCGAGGGTTTAGATGATGGGTTTTATATTCAGCCGACTTTGTTTGGTGATGTGCGTAATGATATGCGGATTGCTCAGGAAGAAATTTTTGGGCCAGTGGGCGTGCTGATCCCATTTGAAGATGAAGCCGATGCGATACAGATTGCCAATGATATTCAATATGGTTTGGCGGCGGGTATTTTCACTGAAAATCTTGGGCGGGCTCACCGTGTTGCGGCGCAGGTTCAGGCGGGGCAGATTTATGTGAATTATTATTCAGAATCCAGCGTTGAGCATCCGCTCGGTGGTTATAAAAAAAGCGGCATGGGGCGCGAAAAGGGCATGATGGCTCTTAAACAATATACTCAAGTTAAAAACGTCATTATTAATCTGGCCGATTAACGCCTATCTGTGGCAAGGAAGGGAACATTGCGGTTATTTTGGGCTTGCTTTGGTTTTCTTTATATTGTAACTAATAATTATTCGCATTAGGAAATAGCGCATTAGGAAATAGCGCATTAGGAAATAGCGCATTAGGAAATAGCGCATTAGGAAATAGCTATGTATATTTGCAGTTGCAATGCCATTACCGATAAGCAAGTCATTCAGGCTATTCATCATGGTTGCCAGAATCCGTTGGATATTTATGTTGCTTGCGACACGCGCCCTCAATGTGGACGTTGCATGGACCGCATGTGGGAAATGTTGAAAACAAGCCTCCCCACCTTGCATGAAAGCTGCATGAAAGCTGAATAAACAGCAGTCATTTTCTAGTTATTCTTTAGTTGGTGCTTGCTCTACCGATTTGTTCTTGTAGATAATTCTGCAAGCCCGTTTTTGTAATCAAACCTTGCTGTGTTTCAATCCAATCAATATGCTCTTCTGTGTCATCGAGGATTTTTTCAAAAATTTCACGGGTGACAAAATCACGCTCCGTTTCGCAAATAATAATCGCCTCTTTCAGGCAGGATTGATTAAGCGTTTCAACAGATAAATCGGCTTCAAACATCTCTTCAACATTCTGCCCGATTGTCAATAAGCCCAGATCTTGTAAATTGGGTAGCCCATCAAGCATGAGGACACGGTTGATAATGTAATCAGCGTGTTTCATCTCACCAATACTTTCTTCATAAACCTTATGACCGAGAGCCTCAAACCCCCAATCACGCAGCATACGAGAATGCAAAAAATATTGGTTGATAGCCGTTAATTCGTTTTTTAAAATAATGTTCAACTGCTTGATGACTTCAGAATTGCCTTTCATTTTGTTCTCCAAAAAATTATTTAAAAAGAGCCATACCCCCCCTTTATTGATTTTTACTATTGTCTAAAAAAGATAAAACTGCAAGGTTTTTTAGAATCTTTCTAAGTTATAAGATTGCAACGCATTTGCAATTTCACCTGTCATTAGGTCTCATATAGGTTCAAATGAAAAGGCGCATCCCGCAGGATACGCCTTAAGTTTTTATTCAAAAGAAAAACTAGAACTTAAACTGCCGCTCAATAGTGAAGTTCATTGTTTCTGCTTTCACATCATAGAGCGTGATATTTGAATCTGTTTCACGCACTATATAAGAAGCTGTCATTTTCCAGTCTGCAAACAGCTCGTGGATAAAGTCGCCCTGAAAAGAGTAACTTACCCCATAAACGAATGATTCATCCAAACGCAAGCGCGGGTGAGATGAAACTTTTAAAAGATATTCAGACTCGCTGAAATTGTAAAAAGCATTAATAGTGTGCCCCTGAAATGGCTGGTAATAAATGCTTGCACTATAACCTTCTGTGTCGCGGCTGGTTCTTGCCTTGGCTGCCTCTATTTCTTGCCTTGCCCGACGTTCTGCATAATTATAAGAGGCGCGCAAGAAAAACAGATTGAACACAGGCATTAAAATACCGGTCGTGTGGGATACTTTTTCAGAATCGTACAAATCGGCCGTAGGTGTGTTTGAGTGGTTTAGCTCTGAATAAGAAGCGTTATAGAAAAAACGCGTTCCTTTTATCAAGCGGCGTGTGTATGTGCCTGTTATGGATAGTAACTCTACATCTGTGTTCACAGTAACATATGATGGCGGGTCGGTTGCTGTTGTGAGCGTGCTGTTAATTTGGTTGAGTGTTGTTGCCCCAACCCCGAGATCAAAATCATTCAGCCCGCGTGTTATGCGCAACCCTAAGGATGCTGAAGATGAGTTGGAATCAGTTTGAACGGTGTTGTTACCATTATTGAAGACACGCTGCGCTGAGAAATAAATATATTCACGAATATCATCGCTGAATTTATATTTACCTTTAACGCCAATAGTCGCACTGGCAATTCGATCTTGCAGCTTGCTTGTCCTATTGTTTAAAATATCAGTATAATCAAGCTCCGTCACCGTACCGCCTGTTGAAAGAGCTTCAAATTTACCTTCTTCGGGAAAGCTATTAGCGTTGTCTGTATCTCTGATGCCAAAGCGAACAAAAGCGTGCATTTCCACCACGCTATAAGCGCGCCCCAAGCGTTTCAGCATGGCATTAATACGATTCAGCTGGGCGTTGGGCAAAGGGAGTTTAGAAAGTGTTTGCAAATCATCAACGGCTTCTTTACCGCGTCTCATTTTAATCAAGATCTGAGCGCGTAGCAAACGGGCGTCCAAATCCGCAGGTGCCGCCCTAATGACACGTGTGGATGCCGCTAGCGCGACACTCAAATTATTGGCGGCTAATTGTTCGATAGCAAAGGTTCTGTTCAGCTCAACATTTCGGGGTTGAGCCATAGCTTCTTGTTCTGAAATAGCCAGAGCAGAACTCGCAAAAGTCATGCTCATAGCAACTAAGGAAGCTGAAAAACGTGAAAGTTTCATAATATCTCCTCGCGCGTTAGCGCATTTAAAAAAAAGCGATTTAAACCAGCCCCGCCTTAATTGCCGCCCCGCTTTAATTGCCGCCCCGCTTTAATTGCCGCCCCGCTTTAATTGAGAGAGGGGGAGGGGGAGGGGGAGGGGCTGGTTTAGAATAAAATGTTTGAATTATTGGCTGGTGCCAGCACCTGTGCCCGCACCCGCACCTGTGCCCGTACCCGCACCTGTGCCCGTACCCGCACCTGTGCCCGTATCTTCGCCAGTACCTGTGTCGGGTTCTTCACGCGGGTCTGGCGGGGCCGTACCAAAATCTGCACCTGTACCGGGGGCAAAATCTGCACCTGTGCCGGGGTCCTCACGCGGGCCTGCGCCTGTTTGATCCTCTAGGACGTCCAACTCAACGAGTTGTTCAAGTGTCAATTCTCTGATGTCAGTCACGCCAGTGTCGCGTAGGATGTTCTCGATCACTTCTGGGTTTTCAGTATTTTGTATTTGTATTTCAGTTCTGAAATAATTCTCAATTCTGTCTTGCCCGGTATCTGAAAGTTGATCGAAATCGGTTGTAGGGTTGAAATCCTCTCGTCCGGCGATTGCTTTATCGGCATCAGAAAGTGAGTTAAATGTTTGTAAAGTCCGAAGGACTTCATCTTCTTGAAGGTCGCCAGAAGCAAGTTCTTCGCTGATGACTCTTTCAATATCGAAGTCAAAGCTTTCTGAATTGGCTTCAACAATTTCCAAAACTTGACCAACTGTGTCCGCTTGCTCTTGTGTAATGACACCCGTTTCAAGCGCTTGACTGATCGAAGCCTGGTCAACGGCTTGACTGATATCTCTTGAAAGACCACCGTCAATTTCAATACTTTGTTCAAACGAAGAACGTTCTGAGGAAGACATATTGTCAAGTACATCATCCAGTGGAGGAACTTCTGACGTTTGAGCCATGACGGGTAAGGTAAGAAAGCTCACTGAGCATATAACTAAAAACTTTTTCATAATAAATACTCCTAAACATGAAAACGCAACTATTGCTTGTTACCAAGAATACATTATTAGATAAAGATTTTATTAAGATTACTGAATACTCTTAATTTTTTTGTTACAAATTTCCCACAGCTTCCCAAAAGTGCCCCAAAATGCCCCAAAATGCCCCAAAGCGTTTTGAAAGTTTGGTGTCGTTTATGTCGCTTGCTTATTGTCGGGTGATACGCGGCCCGACATTACAGATCTATTGATTGCAATTTTAAAGCAAAACAATAATTATTGAAATTAATAAGAGCTTTTAGGCTGATGCGGCAATCGTAACACGGTGCAGTAATCGGTCATATCCTTCATAGCCACTTGTCGCTTTATGGAGCACGCTTCTATTGTCCCACATAATCAGCATGTCTTTTTCCCATTTGTGAGTATAAATAAACTCTTCTTGTGTCTGCCATTGGCTAAGTTCCATGAGCAAATTACCCGCCGCTTCATCGTCTATGCCCTCAAGCGCAATAATATAGGCGCCTATCGTGCCAAAAATGCCCATTCTTCCGGTTTCCGCATGGCGGCGAATGAGCGGATGAGAAACGCGTTCCAAGGCCTCATCAGAAGGTCGAATATCCATACTACGGCCTTGGGCTTTATCTTCATCATTATAAATCCCTTGGTTCGAATAGCCAAGCACAGCAGAATGAACAGCGATTTTATTTTCTACTTTTTCTCTCAGCGCGGACGGCATTTTTTCCCAAGCCAAATGCTGGTTGGCAAATAATGTATCCCCGCCTTTGGGGGGAATGGTGATGCCATATAAAAATGTGGCAATCGGGGGCGCACTTTGAAAGCTCCAATCTGTATGCCAAACATCGGCGAAAAGCGGCGTGGTTTCATCTGCCATGCGCTTAATGGCGCAAATATGCTCGCGCCCCTCAATCGGTCCGAAAAAAGGGTCAATCCCGAACGCACCAAAATAACGCGAGAAACGTTCCAAATCATCATCGCTTAATTGCTGCTGCGCAAAGGCAAGAACATGATGTTCCAGCCATGCCGCCCGAATATCTGCAATGGTTTGGGATGACAAAGCTTGGCTCAAGTCAATACCTGTGATACTGGCACCACAAGCTTGTTCTGATAATGTGATCTTCATCTTTTTCTCCTAAAATATTTACAATTTTTCTTCGTCTATCCACTGGCTTAAAGCTGTGCCGATTTCATGCGGGCTGTCTTCTTGTATAAAATGCGCCCCCGTCACGGTTACTTCGTGCTGGTTGGGCCAAGTTCGGCAAAAATCGCGGGCCTTGCCGGTCAGAATTGAGCCGGGCTCGGCATTGACGAATAATTTTGGCATTTGGCTTTTTGCCATTTGTTCGCCATAGTTTTGAACCACGCCAACGACATCTTCTGGCTCGCCCCCTATGGGAATTTGGCGCGGCCATGTCAAGGTTGGTCGCCTCGCCTCGCCAGCCGTGCTGAAAGGCGCACGGTAAAACGCCATCTCTTCTTCTGTCAGGTCTCGCAGGATAGCACTTGGGAGAACGTTTTCGACAAACACATTTTTTTCAAGCACCATTTCCTCTCCGACAGGACTTCTAAATGCCTGAAAAATCTCTCTAGCATTTTTCGGCCATTCATCAAAACTGGGAATAGGACGTACAATAGCCTCCATATAGCAAATGCCCGCCACACGCTCAGGATAAGTGGCGCCATAATCAAACCCAAGCGCTGAACCCCAATCATGGATAACAAAAATAATGTCTTGGCTAATGCCAAGAGCTTCCAGCGCGGCGCGGAAATATTTATTATGTTCGCCATAGCTATAACTTTGTGGACCACTATCAGGCAATTTCTCGCTATTGCCCATACCGATAAGGTCAAGCGCAATACACCGCCCCTGATGCGCAAGATGGGGCATGATGTTGCGCCACAAATAAGAAGATGTCGGATTGCCATGTTGAAATATAATGGGTCGCCCCTTAGGGTCACCTAATTCAACATAGCTCATGCTTTTGCCAAGAACCTCGATTGTTTTATGCGGGTGAGGGTGGGTGCTTATTTTTTCATTCATTTATTTTCTTCCCTTTTTTTAAAGGTTAAGAGGAAAACCTAACCGAGTCGATAAAAAATTTCATCATTTCATATATCATCTTATAAAAGTGCGTTTAATTTATCGGCTCTGGTAAAGCCGTAAACTTTTGCAGTATCCAAAATAGGGTGCAGAATAGGGTGCAGATGAAGGCGGGAAAAGATTGACAATGGCGTAGATTAAGACTTAGGTTGGATGTTAAATGAACGTCATTCGAAAATTATTATGCGATACATTTAATGCCTGAAATTATTGAGCATAGTGCTGTGATAAAAAAGGGTTAGGAGATAACATGAACGCCCCGATTAATCTTGAAAAAATTCAGACTGGCGATGAGCTAGAAAGATGTCCGTTTCCCATTCCGTATGGCTGGTTTTGCGTGCAGTATTCACATGAGCTTGAGCCGGGTCAGATAAAAATTGAAAAAGTTTTTGGCAAAGAATGGATTTTATTTCGCGGTGAAGATGGCTGTGTCGGGATGACAGATCCTTATTGCCCCCACCTTGGAGCCCATTTGGGTCATGGTGGTGAAGTGCATGGCAATAATATTCGTTGCCCTTTTCACCATTGGCAATTTGATGCGAAGGGCTGGTGTAAGGATATCCCTTACGCCAAGGTGATGCCCGGCATTTGCAAAAAGAAACCTGTTTTGAAAGCTCTGCCAGTCATTGAGAAATACGGCATGGTGTTTGCTTGGTATCACCCCAATGATGCTGAACCTATGTGGGACTTGCCAACTGTTCCTGAGTTTGAAGATCCCAAAAGGCATATTGATGTGCGTTACCATTCTTGGGATATTGGCACTTGTATTCAGGAAATTGCTGAGAACACGGTGGATACCCCGCATCTTAAATTTTTGCATGGCGCGCCGATGATTCCCGGCGTGGAATATTCCTATGAGGGACCCCATGCCAAGTTTGATATTATGGAAGGTTATATTTGGGGTTTTGGTCATGGGCCGGGTATTTCAGAGACACGCCATACCAAGGATAATATTGATATGTTGATGTTTGCTCTGCCGACGCCGGTTGATGCGGAAATGACTCGGACGCGTATGGCTTTTGTGTGGAAAAAATATCCTCAAGGGTCAGAAGAGGCAAAAATAGCTGAGCATCTTTATCAGCATTCCATTGGTGAAGCAGAGGGCGAGGATTCAGCCGGCTTTGAATCTGTTGACTTGATTGTATGGGATAATAAAAAATTCCGTCCGCAACCGCTTTTATGCGATGGCGATGGACCAATCCTCAAATTCCGTGAGTATTTCTCGCAATTTTATATCGAGCCAGAAAAACAGGCATAAGTTAAACTCCTAGCTTCCCAAGTACTATAAAATGGGCAAGCATCATGAAATAGGGGGGGCTATTTTATGATGGTGTTCCTTTAGTGCTATAGGATTTTAGGCTGTTTTCGTTGCTCCGGGCACGCGAATATCTTCCACCAGATTTTGAATTTCCTCTGGCGGCGGCGGCGTGAAGAGTGCGATACCCACTCCGACAATGAGGGCAAGTCCCATAAAGATAAAGCCTATACCTTCTGGTGAAACGCCGAAGAACCATTGTTCTGGCGTGCCGCCCATGAATTTGAAATAGACAATATATGAAAATGTTGTGATTAATCCGGTCAACATGGATGCAATGGCGCCTTCACGATTCATTCGCTTCCAAAAAATACCAAGGAAGATGACGGGAAACAATGAGGCCGCCGCCAATCCAAAAGCAAAAGCGACCACCTGTGCAACAAAGCCTAATTGAGACGCATAAATACCTAATAAGCCTGCCGCTAGCACAGAGCCTGCCGCGGCTAGTCGCGCGATTAGCAATTCTGTTGGGTCATTCATGGATGGAAAGAATGTTTTGCGGCATAAATCATGGCTAATCGCAGAGGATATAACCATCAATAAGCCCGCCGCCGTAGACAGAGCCGCCGCCAAACCACCAGCGACAACAAGTGCGACAACCCAAGCGGGCAGTTCGGCAATTTCAGGATTTGCCAGCACAAAAATATCCCGATTTATTTCAAGTTCATTTTCTATACCATCAGGTGAGTTTGGCCCGCGATATTGCATAATAGCGTCACCGTTTTTATCTTCAAATTTTACATAGCCCGTTTTTTCCCAAGTCTTAAACCATGTAGGAACAGTTTTAAGTGTCGCGTTGCCAGCGCCTTTTGGGGGCGCGCTGGTATAATGTGCTTCATTGACGGTATTGATAAAATTCAGCCGCGCAAAGGCACCAACGGCAGGTGCTGTTGTGTAAAGAATGGCGATAAAGATAAGTGCCCAGCCGGCTGAAATACGTGCCGCTTGGGCTGATTTGACTGTGAAGAAGCGAATAATGACATGGGGTAGACCAGCTGTGCCAAACATGAGTGCGGCTGTGATGGCGAAAATATCGATCCTAGATTTGGTTGATTGGGTATATTCAATAAATCCGAGGTCTGTCAGCACCATGTTGAGTTTATCCAACATGGCTATTTGGCTTCCCGCGATGTTGGCGACGAAGCCGATTTGCGGCAATGGCATGCCGGTAATAATCAAGGAGATAAAAATAGCGGGTATCGTATAGGCAAAAATCAGTACGCAATATTGTGCGACTTGTGTGTAGGTAATGCCTTTCATCCCGCCCAGCACGGCATAGAAAAACACGACCACCATGCCAATGAAAATGCCGATATTTGCTGGTACGCCGAGAAACCCGGAAAAAGCGACACCGACGCCTTTCATTTGTCCTGCAATATAAGTGAATGACACAAAAAGCGCACAGATGACCGCCACCACGCGGGCTAAGCCTGAATAATATCTTTCTCCGACGAAATCTGGCACGGTGAATTTCCCGAACTCTCGAAGAAACGGCGCGAGTAATAATGCAAGTAGAACATAGCCGCCCGTCCACCCCATGAGATAAACCGACCCGTCATAGCCAAGGAAAGCGATTAGCCCTGCCATTGACAAAAAAGAGGCCGCTGACATCCAGTCTGCTGCGGTTGCCATGCCATTCACGATTGGGTGGACGCCGTGGTCAGCAACATAAAATTCATTTGTTGAGCCCGCGCGGGATTTAATCGCAATGCCAATATAAAGCGCGAATGTGATTGTAACAAAAAAATATGTCCAAAAAGCCTGTCCCATTATATATCTCTTTTACTGATGTTTGAGTCCGGCTTATGTTTGAGTGTCTTTTATGCCGAATTTTTTCTCAAGCTTGCGCATAGCGAAGCAGTAATAAAATATCAGTAAGACGAAGCCATAAATAGCACCTTGTTGGGCAAACCAGAAACCAAGAGGCGCGCCGCCAACGGTATATTGGTCAAGCATATCTCGGAACAAAATACCCGCACCATAAGAAATCATGAACCATATCAGCAAAAGCCCTGCTGTTAGGCGTAATGTTGCGTGCCAGTATTTTTTGCGATTTTCCTGCGATAACATGACAGATTTTCTCTTTCTTGTTTTATTTAACGCGTAAAATAACACTCAAATACGCCACCCATAAGAGTGAATTTTCTCGTATTAATACGCATTATACCAGATGGGCGAAGAATAAGCGCGTTCACGAATGATAGTTGCATGCTTGGTGATAGACGGGTCTTTTTCCAGTGCAATGGCATCCAGCAAAGTGTGGCGATAGGTTGGCATTTCTAGAACACGCACATAATAAAACGCACTTTGATTAGGGTTAAAGTCAGGGTCATGCCAAGTCAACGAGAACTGAGCCGCGCCGCCTTCATGTTCTGTCGCGCCTGTTTCAAGGTTCACCTCAGCTTTTTTGACTTTGGCGGTTTTGGCGTCATAGATTTTCTCGTATGATTTACCATCACTATCAATCCAGCCTTTGATGACTTGCACTTTTTCTAGATTATTACCCATGGGGTCTTTGGCGGCATGGATCAAAAAAGTTAGCTTTTTAGCTTTTTTCGTTTTGTTTAATTCCCCCCCCATTGGCACGCCTTTTCTATACCCTATTGTTGCAAGGTTTGAGCGTTGGGCGTCAATAGCATTAAAGTTCCAGCCAGCAAATACCCGCAATCCAATGCGCGGGCCAGACGTTGCATAGACCTCTTTGCGCTTAAAGGCGGCGGTGATGCTAGCGCGAGTGTTTTCATGCGCCCAAACAGCCGATAAGCCTTGTGCGGCGGCATCCCAACCAACTGAGGTCGGCACAGTTGGCAAATGTTTTGTTTCAGGCGTGCCGTCATTTGCGTATTTGCCATGAAAATTGCCCTCCTCAACGCTCGTCAACGCAGTATGGCTATCAGAGGCACCGACAACACCAAATCTATAAGGATTGATGCCGATTTTTGTTTCCAGCTCAAGACCGCGCCTAAGAGCAGAGCGCATAAAACTCCCAATAGCAGGCGTTGCGTCAATAGATTCAGTGCCATCTTCTAAAATTGTTTTTCCTAACAAATGTTCATATTTCTCAAAATTGGCATATTCATCAATCGGCGACAAAAGCGGATGTGTCTCGCTATCGCCCTTATATTGGATTACCTCCTCGACAGGTTCCCAGCGCGCCCGTGCGGCGGCATAGCTCTGGTCCACCGGATTGCCGCTTTCATCGACTTCAGGAAAAAACCGCCCAAGCGAGAGATTCATATTATGCCCAATCGCAACAAAGTCGGTATCATACGCGGCGGCGGTTTTTTCCATCCATGCCCATAAGTCGCGCGGCTTAGTGGAATCGACCGAAGAAAATGGCAAATAACTCTTAGCCTTGTCGCCGCCATCAGGGGTGAAAACGATACGGTGCAGATTAATCGAATTTGGCATTGAAGTCCATTCCCATCCTGTGAAGCTGGTGAATTTTCCGGGTTCGTTATGCTGGTCGGCAAAGTCGACCATTTTGCCCCAGATGGATTCTCGAATGTCTTCTGCGTTTAGAGAGTCGAGGCTATTTACATCTTCTGCGGCCATCTGGATAATGGTTGCAAAGATTTCATTTTCCTGTCCATTTCTCAGGCCTTGATATATGTCCTGCCCTATTTTCTGTTTCAAGAGGTCTGGATTTCCGCGGTCAATTTCAGAAAAAACGCCGAGGAACTCTGCGTGGTCTGTGACGACGAGGAAATCGAGAGGTCGGTCGATTCGCACTCTTGCGCGATGGCCTGGATGGATGACGGGTAGCCCTTTTGCGAAGCGGTATGCTGTGTCTGGGTCGGCTGAGCGGTTTCCGAGAAGATAAGCGTCGAGTGAGTATGATGTGTGGAGGTGTGTATCGCCCCAATATAGTTTGGTTTTTTGTGCTTGTGTATCGCTGGCTGATGCGGCGAAGATTATTGCGATGCTTATGATGCAAGCTTTTAAGTTTATCATTTTGTTTTCCCTTTTTGTTTTGAGTTTAGAGAAAAATTGGACTTAAAACTAGCCCCTGATATGGTTGTTATGTTTATATGTTAGTTGATGGTTTTATTTTTTTATTTATAAGGGGCTAGAGGATGATTGGTAGATTGAATCATGTTGGAGTTGCGACTCCGTCGATTTCAGCTAGCGTTAAATTTTATCGTGAAGTTCTTGGAGCGGTTCGGATTGGCGAGAAGTTTTTGATGTCGGCGGAGGGTGTTTGGGTTTGTTTTGTTGATTTGGAGAACGCTCAAATTGAGTTGCTTGAGCCGTTTGATGATGGGAGTGCGTTGACGTCATTTTTAAAGGCTCATCCTGCTGGGGGTCAGCATCATATTTGTTATGAGGTTGCAGATTTGCTAATTTCGCGTGATGAGATGGTTAGGAAAGGGGTTCGGGTATTGGGTGAGCCGCGTATTGGCGCGCATGGGACGCTGATTGTTTTTTTGCATCCCAAAGATATGGGTGGTGTTTTGGTAGAACTGATGCAAAAGCCCTAATGGCGTCTTGCCGCCGCCTTGCGCGGTGTTTTTATGGCATTGGTGGTTCTTCGGGTTCTTCTTCGTGAGACTCGTCTCTGGGTTTTTGGATAGTCGGAAGCAAAACTATATTCCCAGTATTATTGTCAGGGGTGTTGTTTTCTAAGACCCTTTCTGAATCGGTTGCATAGGTATAAACGACGAGCTTATCGTCACTATTGCGGTAAATGCTGTAAACGCACTCGCCATCTGGCTCTTGTTTTGGTTTGGTAAAGATTCTCGCAAAAACTTCGGCAAGCATATTGCAAAAGGTCTCGATAAAGGAGATAACTATTTCCTTTAAATACCAGCCAAGCCCTAATAGCAAAAGCGGTATGGTAACGAGCCAAAGCATTTTTATCCAATCGGTGCTGGTGTGAAATTTATTGAGTAGGTCTGGTAATAAGCTGTAGTCATTCATGATTAGAACCCCGTTATTTGGTTAAACAAAACGGCACCAATCACTTGACTGGTGCCGGGGTGTTCAAAAATCACCACTAGATGACCGCGACGTTTTTGGCGCGAGCCTGTTCTATGACGCCGCCACCCCGACTTAATGTCGAGATGGCAGTTTGGTAACGACAGTTGCCACTGTCGCTAGTGGAGAGGATTTGAAGCCCCGAAACTAGACTCCAAAATCAAATGAAGCCTAACTCTGCAAATAGATTACCATGTTGCATCTATTAGGGTCAATTATTTGCGCTATCTTGCCTGATTAAAACAAAACGGCACCAATCACTTGACTGGTGCCGGGGTGTTCAAAAGTCGCAACAAGACGACCGCGACGCTTTCGGCGCGAGCCTATTCTATGACGCCGCCACCCCGACAAAATATAGATTACAATCTAGATTGCAGTTTGATATCGGCAGATGCTCCTGCCGTTGCTTAAAAGGTTTTTTAAGCCCCAGCACTAGACTTTGTCTAATTCTACGAGTAAAAGTTACCATGTTGAATATATTAGGGTCAATTCTAAGAATCCGATGAAACTTGAAATTTCAAAAATAAGAGTTAAGAATTTTCGATCAATAAATGATCTTACGGTACCTTTTAACTGTGATTCAATGAACATCATTTGTGGTGCAAACAATATTGGTAAAACTAATTTTCTAAGAGCTTTGGACTTATTCTTCACTCTTGATGTGAAGCGTTTTGTTTACGAAGACGATATGCCCTACCACAAAGTGCATGGCGGCGGCGGAGGGAACACCAAATCACAAATTATTGTGACTTTCTTGGATTGTGAGAATGATGAAAAAATCGAAATCAACACAACTTTCAAAGGTGGTTTTAAAAAAAATAGTAGCTTAGAAATTAGTGGTAAACGAAATAAAAAGGATATAACAGAAACTGACTGCAAAAATATTGTAAATTCATTTCGGTTCTTTTTTATACAATCCAACAATATAAATCTTCCTCAATTGATAAGATCAATCTTTAAAGATCAAATTTTACCAAGTATTGATAGTAAAAAAAGTAAGGGGAAGGACGCTTTAGAGAAGCTAGAGGGTTTTTTTGAAGCTTCTAGGGTTGCTACAAAGGGCATTGCCGATAAATTGAGTGAACATCTAAAAAGCTTCATAACCGATGTAAATGGGCTAGATTCAAGTAACTGGCGTTTGAAAATTAATTTCCCAAACTTTGACATTTTAAGAGAAGCCATTTCTGACCTCGTTGATTTTACGCTACTTGATAATAATGATAATTCGTTTGAGAGCAAAGGTGGCGGCACTCAACGGATGGTACTGTTTTCATTGATTTCTTATATAGCCGAAAATGCCGATAAGAAAACTATATGGGCATTAGATGAGCCAGAGGCTTTCCTCCAGCCGGGGTTGCAGAAGAAACTATTTTCCGATCTCACTGCTTTTGTCGAGAAAGATAATATCAGCATAATTTTAACAACGCATTCACAACACTTCATCGACATAGAATCAATTGAAAACACCTATTTGTTTGATGCTGAAACGGAGCAAAAAAAATACAGTAAACGCCCTAAGCAGTCATTTATCGAAATTAAAACCAAATTGCATCCATCCACTGGTGTTTGTAAATTATTGGCAATAAAAAAGCACATGGGAATAGCTAAAAATGACGCATGGGATGTGCTTCCTTTTAATTTATTAGTTGAGGGTGAAACAGATAAAAAATATCTGACTATACTTGCAGAACATTTTAAAATTGATGTTCCCAATATCCTTGTAGCTGGTGGTGCAGATAGTATGAAAGGCCATTTAGTTTTTTTAGCTGGATTTGTAAATAAGCTTCATTTTAAGCCAGTAATACGTTGCATTCTTGATAATGATAAAAAGGGAAAAGAGGTTTGTCGTAAAATTGAACCGCGACAATATTCTGGTAAAATGACCGTTACTAAATATTTGATCAAGAGATTTGATAATAATAGGGATTCAAAGTGTCTTTTTGAAATAGAAGACTTTATTTATCCAGATGTTATTATTGATGCTGCAAATCAGATTCTTCGTCAAAAAAGGCAAAAGATTATTACCAAGCTACAAAGAGAAAACCGTACCAAGGAAGTCTATAATAAAAAACGCATACTAGAATTTCTAGATGAGATGGCACGCCATAACAATCCAGAATCAGAGGTTGTTTCTTTCACTGGAGGTCTAAAAAAATTACTGTGCCGTAATGCGTGTGAAATGATTCGCACAGAAAAATTTGATTTAAATGAAGCAGATCAAGAACACCCATCTGTCAGAAAAAATCTCAAAAATTTGATGAAGAACCCTAATTAAAGGATGCATGGATTTGTGTTTGCCTGTGTTTGTGCGCTCGAAAATGGCGCACCCTTCAATAAAATCTGGCGCACCCGAGAGGAGTCGAACCTCCGACCTCTGCCTTCGGAGGGCAGCGCTCTATCCAGCTGAGCTACGGGTGCAAACTTAAAAAAATCTAAAACATAAACAACTCTACAACCAACTCTAAAACACTGCAATATGGTTATAAAATTTTACGACAAAAACCATAACAAAAAAATCTAAACAACACCAGAACCCGTCAGCTTCATAAAAACCTTCTCAAGACTGTTGCCTTCGCTTTCAATATCACTTATCAAAATCCCGGCCGACGACAAACTTGACAAAACATCACCAGCCGTCGAAACCCCGGGCTGAAACGTCAAACTCAAACGACCATCAGACTGCAATACAGGTGAAAAACCACTCAAAACATCACGCAAATCAGCCGACAAACACGACAAAGAAACCACAGGCTGAACAATCAGCCTTTTATGATCAATAAGCCTCAGCAGATTGCGCGTCTCGTCACAGGCAACAACTTCACCATGGTCAATGATAGCAATCCGATCGCATAAGGCTTGGGCTTCTTCAAGATAATGTGTCGTCAAAACAATCGTCACGCCTTGGCGATTGAGGTCTTGCACATAATCCCATAATTGCTTACGCAGTTCCAAGTCCACGCCGGCGGTTGGCTCGTCCAAAACCAGAATCGGCGGGCCGTGAACCATCGCCTTCGCAACCAATAAGCGACGACGCATCCCGCCAGAAAGTGAACGCGAATAAGCATTTGCTTTGTCTTTTAGTTTCATGGCGCCGAGCAGTTCCATCGAGCGGCGCTGACGTTTGGGAACGCCATAAAGACCGGCTTGCAGTTCCATTGATTCGAGCGGTGTGAAATACGCGTCCAGACTCAACTCCTGCGGCACAACGCCAATCGAAGCGCGTGCCATCCGCGGGTTGGTGTCGATATCAAAGCCCCATACTTTCACTGTGCCGCTAGACTTCACCGTCAGACCCGCCAGAATATTTATAAATGTCGATTTGCCTGCACCATTAGGGCCGAGCAGTCCGAAAATCGACCCTTGCGGAATATCCAAATCGATTCCTTGCAGGGCTTTTTGAGGGGCATTACTACCGCTTGCGGCGTAGGTTTTTTCGAGTCCATGCGCGCAGATCGCCATGGTAGGGTATTGAGAGCTATCTGACATTTTGTTTCTTTTTGCTATATTATCTGTTTTGTGTGTTTTTAAAATGAGGGCTTACATAGAAAAAGTCCAGCTTAAAGATGAGCGCAAATTGAAGCAACCGCCTCATCAAAACGGATATAATTGGATATAATTGGATATAATTGGATATTGTTTTTGCTAATGGGTATGAAATGGATATAATTGGATATTGTTTTTGCTAATGGGTATGAAATGGATATAATTGGATATAATTGGATATAATTGGATACTCAGAGGAATAGATGATGCCTAAATTTAAGCCCATAGAGATTACGCCAGAGATTTTGAAGGCTATCAGTGAGATTGATGAATTTAAGGGAAGATGGCAGGCTACGCAAGATTTAGCGCCAGATCGCTTGATGAGTTTAAAGCGCATTGCAACCATTGAGAGTGTTGGTTCTTCGACTCGTATTGAAGGGGCGAAGCTCAGCGATGAGGCGGTAGAAAAACGCCTTTCCAAGCTGGAGGTAGAGTCATTTTCCACGCGCGATGAGCAAGAAGTAGACGGATATGCTGATGCGATGGAGATGGTGTTTGAAAGCCATGCATCGATTACATTGACTGAAAATCATCTAAAGCAATTGCATGGCGCGTTATTGAAATATAGCACCAAGGATGATACGCATCGAGGCAAGTATAAAGCGGTTGATAATCGTGTAGAGGCATTTGCTACGGATGGTAAAAGTATTGGTGTTGTTTTCCAAACCGCCACGCCATTTGAAACGCCAGCCATGATGGAAGAGTTGGTGGCGTGGTATCAGAGTCAGGCCAACGATGAAGCGCAGCATCCGTTATTGCTGATAGCTGTATTTATCACGGTATTTCTCGCGGTTCATCCGTTTCAGGATGGGAACGGCAGACTGTCGCGTATTTTGACAACATTGCTCTTGCTACGTGCTGGATATTCTTACGTGCTATATAGCTCGCTGGAAGCGGTGATTGAGGCGAATAAAGAGAATTATTACTTAGCACTCAATAGAACACAAAGAACCATCCGCGATGGTCAACAAAATTGGGAGCCATGGGTAATGTTTTTTTTGAAATCGATGGTGAAGCAAAAAGATAATTTAGCTCAAAAAGTAAAGGATGAACGGGTTTTGCGCGAAGCCCTACCTGCACTTTCACGTAGCATCCTTGAACTGGCTAATGCCCGCGGGGAAATCAGCGTAGGTGAGATTGAAGATGCCAGCGGCTCTAACCGCAATACTATCAAGGCGCACTTGAAAAAACTGGTGGAGCAAGAATATCTGGTTGCTGTTGGCAAAGGGCGTGGGGCGCGTTACTGTGTAAAAAAACAAGCCTAAATGAGCCACCATATATTGTAAGTTACTAAGAGGGTGCGCCCTAATTATGCAAAAGCCCGCCGCCTTTATGACGTCTTTATGTCGCCTTTCTTTATGGCATGGGTGGTTCTTCGGGGGAATTTTCGGGGGAATTTTCGGGGGAATTTTCGGGGGAGTCTTCGGGCGAGTCTGCGGACGAGTCCTGAAGTTTTTGGATAGTCGGAAGCACGACCACATTCCCAACATTCCCAAGATTATTGTCAGTGGGGATGTCTTCTAATGCAGTTTCTGAGGCGTCTGCATAGGTATAAACGACTAGCTTGTCGTCACTATTGCGGTAAATGCTGTAAACCAGATAGCCCTCTGGCTCTTGTTTTTGTTTGGGAAAGATTCGCGCAAAAACTTCTGCAATAGCATTGAAAAAAGCATCGCTAAAAGAGATAAACATTTCCTTTAAATACCAGCCAAGCCCTAATAGCAGAAGCGGTATGGTAACGAGCCAAAGCATTTTTATCCAATCGGTGCTGGTGTGAAATTTATTCAGTAAGTCGGCTAATAAGCTGTAGTCGTCCATGATTAAAACCCCATTATTTGATTAAACAAAACGGCACCAATCTTTTTGACTGGTGCCGGGGTGTTTACAAATCGCAAGAAGACGACTGCGACGCTTTTAGCCGCGAGACCTATTGTATGACGCCGCCACCCCGACTTAATGTCGAGATGACTTTAACGACGGCAGGTGTCACTGCCGCTTCTTGAGAGGTTGTAAAACCCCGCAATTAGACCCCAAAATCAAGTAAGGTCTAACTCTGTGGCTAGTTTACCATGTTGCATCTATTAGGGTCAATTATTTGCGTTATGTGTGCAGGATTTTATAACTAGCTAGGAATATAAAATTGTTCTAAATATCAAATTATATTTGTCGATAACAAAAATGTAAAAATATGCCTCTAACTAAAAATGACCATCTTTATCTTGTGGACGGCTCGGGCTATATTTTCCGCGCCTATCATGCTCTGCCGCCCTTAACCCGTAAAAGCGATAAGCTACCCGTCGGGGCCATTTCAGGCTTTTGTAACATGCTGGTCAAGCTCATCAACGAAATGGACGCGCAAGAAACGCCAACTCATCTAGCCGTGATCTTTGACGCCTCAAGCAAGACTTTTCGCAATGACATCTACCCCGAATATAAAGCCAATCGCTCAGAGACGCCAGAAGACCTAATCCCGCAATTCCCGCTCGTGCGAGAAGCGGTGCGTGCTTTTGGTATTCCTTCGGTTGAATTGGAGGGCTTTGAGGCTGATGATTTAATTGCCGCTTATGCAACCGCCGCCGAGGCTGACGGCGCACGCGTCACGATTGTTTCTTCGGATAAGGATTTAATGCAGCTTGTCACGCACCGCATTGATATGGTGGATACGATGAAAGACCGCAAAATTGGTCCTGCTGAGGTGGCTGAGAAATTCGGTGTCGGACCAGAGCGCGTGATTGATGTGCAATCGCTGGCGGGCGACAGCGTTGATAATGTTCCCGGCGTGCCCGGTATCGGAATTAAAACGGCGGCTTTATTGATTAATGAATATGGCGACCTTGATACATTGCTGGCGCGCGCGGGTGAAATCAAACAAGCTAAACGCCGCGAAAATTTAATCGAATTTGCTGATATGGCGCGGCTCAGTCGTGATTTGGTGACTTTGAAAAAAGACATAATTTTGCCGACCCCTTTAGATGAAACAAGCCTTGTTGCGCCTGACCCGGCGGCTCTGATGGGGTTTGTCAAAGCGATGGAGTTCAACACTTTAACCAAACGTTTAGCGAAGCGTTATGATTTTGATGCCGATGCTTTTGGCGCGAATGAGGTTTTATCTGCTTCTGTGTTACCGCAAAGCGATCTGGCGTTTGAAAAAAACGAGGCGGTACAAGACCTTAGCAGGGCGGGAAAATCTTTTAATTTTCCGCCTATTGAGGCGCGTGCTTATGCGTGTGTAACAGATATGGATAGCTTGCATAAATGGATTGCAAAAGCGCGTGCCGCAGGCGTGATAGCCCTTGATACGGAAACGGATGGTTTAGATAGTGTTGGTTGTAATTTGGTTGGTATATCTTTAGCCACGGCACCCGGCGAGGCTTGTTATATTCCGCTTGCACATGGATGCCAAGAAGGACGCCAAGAAGGGCTGGCATTATTAGATGCAGACGCGCCGCCCCAGCTTAATAGCGATAAGGTGCTAGAGGCATTACAGCCCCTTTTTACAGACTCGGCTGTTTTGAAAGTTTTGCAAAATGCTAAATTCGATTTACAAATTTTCAAGCAACGCGGTGTGCAGGTTAGCCCTGTCGATGACACGATGTTGATGTCATATGCGGTTTCCGCAGGCGCACATGGGCATGGCATGGATGAGTTGTCTAAGCTCTATCTTGCTCACCAGCCGATCTCTATTAAGACACTTTTAGGAAGCGGCAAGGCGCAGATTACCTTTGACCAAGTGCCGATTGACCAAGCGACGGCTTATGCTGGCGAAGATGCTGATGTTACGTTACGCCTCTGGCATTATTTGAAACATGAAATGGTTAAGGCAAAGGTGGTCTCGGTTTATGAGGGCACGGAACGACCTTTGATTGAGGTGATTGTCGAAATGGAAAGCCATGGGGTGAAGGTTGACCGAAGGGTTTTGTCACGTTTGTCTGGTGAGTTTGCGCAGAAAATGGCGGCTATAGAAACGACTATTTATGCGGCGGCGGGGGAAAGTTTCAACATTGCGAGCCCTAAACAGCTGGGAGAAATTTTATTCAATAAAATGCGACTAGAAGGCGGCAAAAAAACAAAAACAGGCGCGTGGGGAACAGGGGCAGATGTGTTGGAAATGCTTGCCGTACAGGGGCATGATTTGCCCGCTCATATCTTGGCATGGCGCGGGCTCGCTAAACTTAAATCCACTTATACAGATGCGTTGCCGACATTCATTAATCCACAAACGGGGCGTATTCATACTTCTTATTCGCTGGCGGCGACGACGACGGGGCGGCTGTCTTCGTCTTATCCGAATCTGCAAAACATCCCAATTCGAACCGAGGATGGACGGCGCATCCGCACGGCATTTATTGCCGAGGAAGGCAATAGGCTCGTCAGTGCTGATTACAGCCAGATCGAATTACGGTTGCTTGCTCATATTGCCGATATTTCAGCTCTTAAACAGGCCTTTGCTGAGGGGCTGGATATTCATGCGATGACGGCATCTGAAATCTTTGGGGAACCGATTAAGGGCATGAGTTCAGAAATACGCCGCCGCGCCAAAGCGATTAATTTTGGAATCATTTATGGTATCTCGGCTTTTGGTTTAGCAAATCAACTCGGTATTTCACGTAGCGAAGCGGCGCGTTATATCAGCGCGTATTTTGAAAAATTCCCCGGCATTAAAGACTATATGGAAGCGGTGAAATCCGAGGCTCATGCGCAGGGGTTTGTGAGTACAGTTTTTGGGCGAAAAATTCACTTGCGCGAAATTGACAGTAAAATTCCTGCCCGCCGCGCTTTTGCTGAACGCGCGGCTATTAACGCGCCCATTCAGGGTGCGGCCGCAGATATTATTCGCCGCGCAATGATACAGATGCTACCCGCCTTGAGGCAATCTGACACGGGCGCGCGGATGTTATTGCAAGTGCATGATGAATTGATTTTTGAGGTGAGTGAACAACAAAGCGATAGGCTTATCGAATTGGTGACGCAAGTGATGGAGACAGCTTGTGCCCCGCGTCTGAAATTATCTGTGCCGCTCGTGGTGGACGCCGCCGCGGCGCACAACTGGGATGAAGCGCATTAAATATAACGGTGCTTTGTTTAAGTGTTTAATCGTTTAACAAAGCCAGCTCTTATTCTGCGGCACTCACAGGTGCTGATGTGCGAACATCTGCCCCTACATGGTCGATGAATTTTTCAAAATTATTGACGAACATGCTTACCAATTTTTTAGCTTGCGCCTCATAGGCACTTTTATCAGCCCATGTGTCGCGTGGGTTTAGGATGGAATCATCTACGCCCGGCACGGCAATGGGGACGTCAAAGCCGAAATTTTCATCTTTGCGGAACGCAACATTGTTCAAGCTACCATCGAGGGCGGCAGATAAAAGGGCGCGTGTTTCTTTAATTGGCATCCTTACACCAGTACCATATTGCCCCCCCGTCCAGCCCGTATTCACCAGCCAACAGCTTGAGTTATGTTCGGCAATCAAATCGCGCAACAGATTGCTATATTCGGATGGATGGCGCGGCATGAAGGGTGCGCCAAAGCAGGTTGAGAAAGTTGCTTCTGGTTCTGTGACGCCTTTTTCGGTGCCGGCCACTTTTGCTGTATATCCAGATAAGAAGTAGTATATGGCTTGGCTTGGTGTCAGGCGTGAAATTGGCGGTAGCACACCAAATGCATCGGCGGTCAACATGATGATTGTTTTGGGATGACCGGCTGTGCCTGTTTCAGAGGCATTGGGAATGAAGGATAAAGGATAGGCTCCGCGTGAGTTTTCAGCCAGTGAATTGTCGAAAAAATCGAGCTCACGGGTTTTTGAATCCATCACGACATTTTCTAAAACCGTGCCAAAACGCTGTGTTGTTGCATAGATTTCTGGTTCTGCTTCGGCTGACAGGTTAATCATTTTAGCATAGCATCCCCCTTCAAAGTTGAAGACGCCGTTTTCAGACCATCCATGCTCATCATCGCCAACTAAAGTTCGGTTTGGGTCAGCAGAAAGAGTTGTTTTGCCGGTGCCAGAAAGACCAAAGAAAACGGCAGAGTCATTATTTTTGCCGACATTCACAGAGCAGTGCATCGGCATAACGCGTTTTTCAGGCAAGGTGAAATTCAGCATTGAGAAAACAGATTTTTTAGTTTCACCCGCATATGATGTGCCAGCGATCAGGACAATTTGTTTGGCAAAATTGACGCCAATCATTGTTTTGGTGCGTGCGCCGTGGCGCACCGGGTCGGCCGCGAAACTTGGCATGTTCACAATCAAGAATTTAGGATTAAAATTGTCTAACTCTTCTGGTTTTGGTTCAATCAGCAAATTTTGAATAAACAGTGAATGCCATGCTAGTTCGGTCAAAACGCGCGTGGGCAGACGGTGAGTCTGGTCGGCGCCGCCAAACAGATCTTGAACAAAAAGCTCACGATTTTCAGCGTGAGCTCTCATATCTTCTAATAGATTGTCAAATTGCTTTGGTGTCATGGATTTATTATTATCCCACCAGACGGTGTTTTCGGTGACGCCATCGCGGACAATGAACTTATCTTGAGCAGAACGGCCCGTATGCGTACCCGTCTTGACGACCATGGCGCCGCCTTTGGAAATTTCCCCTTCATCACGCGCCAGCGATAATTCATAAAGCTTGGCAGGTTGGTGATTCCAATGAACACTTTTCAGGTTTTTAAAACCTTGTTTATCAATACCAATATTGCTGATGTGAAAGCCGGTTTGTTCCATAGCTCTTATCCTGTTTATTGAGGTATGGTATTTTATAAACGAAAAATTTACTTGAACAAACAAAAACAGATAAAAAACCGTTCATAATTGGACAGAATTGCCTCATGATACACTTTAGCTGATGACATGATGAAGAAATCACTTAAAGCGGAGTTAATATGGTCAAGATAGCACTGGTTGATGATGATCAAAATATTCTTACATCACTATCCATGTCATTAAAGGCTGAGGGGTTTGAGGTTATTCGTTTCACGCAAGGGCACGCGGCACTTGAGTATTTGACAGAAAATGCAATTGATATAGGCGTATTTGACATTAAAATGCCGCGCATGGATGGGCTGGAGCTTTTGCGCCGTTTAAGAAAAGCTTCTGATATGCCGGTGATTTTCCTCACTTCTAAGGATGATGAGATTGACGAATTAATTGGGCTGAAAATTGGGGCGGATGATTATATTACCAAGCCTTTTTCTCAAAAATTGCTGATTGAGCGTATTCGTACGATATTGCGGCGGCATAAATACCCCAAGGATGCGCCAGAGCAGGTACAAGGTGCTAAAATAATTGAAAAAACGCGGCTGGAGCGCGGGCATTTAGTGTTAGATACACGCCGCCATGAATGTTTATGGCGCGGCAAATCTGTTAATCTGACGGTGACGGAGTTTTTGATTTTGGCAGCACTTGCACAGCGTCCGGGTTTTGTTAAGAGCCGCGACGCTTTAATGGATGCGGCATATGATGCACAGGTCTATGTTGATGATCGCACGATTGACAGTCACATTAAGAGGTTACGGCGTAAATTCAAAAAGCAGGATACCCTGTTTGACGCAATCGAGACGCTTTATGGTGTCGGTTACAAATTCAAGGAATGATGGACAAAGTGGCAAGATATAAAAAAGGCTTATTATCTTTTCCATTTTTTGTGTCATTTTCGGCTCGTCGTAGCTTATTGATGCGGCTTATTGCGATTAATAGTTTGGGATTGCTGGCTTTTTTAATCGGATTGCTGATGCTTGGGCAAACCCGTGAGAGTCTGACGCAAGCCTATCGGCAAAGTCTTTTGGTGCAAGGTCACATCATGGCCGAGGCCGTGGGCGGGGTGGCCCCTGAGGCGATTCAAATTGAACAAATATCCGATAATAAAGAGGCTGAGGCCGATATGTTATTACCCATGATTGATGCGGTGGAAGTGACTAAATTACTGCGCCGCTTGGTGGCACAAACCAATATTCGGGTTCGTTATTATGACTATACGGGCACTCTTATTGTTGATACGGCTAAATTGCCCGGCACGGTACATATTGCTCAACTTGATGATGGCGCGGCTTTAAATAAACCATCTGGTTTCAGCTGGCAGCAGATTTTAGGGCAAAAAAGCGAACGCCTCCTGACAGATGAGATGGCACGCCAAGGCATAAAATTGACAGAGGTCATGCAAGCCCTAGGCGGGGAGGTGGTTAGCCTTTCGCGGCGAACAAGTGATTACAGGGATGTTTTGACTTTGGCTGTGCCGGTTCGTTATTACCGTGCGATTAATGGTGTGCTGATGCTGACAAGTCCGCCCGGGGCAATCGATGAGATGGTGGTTAAATCGCGTCGGGCGACGGTGCAACTTTTTATGGTTATTTTTAGCATTGCACTCGTCTTGACTATATTTGTGGCGCGAACGATCACGATGCCCGTTCAAAAACTCAGCGGCGCGCTGAGACATTATCAACAAACAGATATTTTGCCCGAACTTGATAAGATTCCAGATTATAGCCAGCGGGCGGATGAAATTGCCGATTTATCACAAGCTTTGCGGGGCATGCTTGCGCAACTTTTGCAACGCCTTGATGCTATAGAGCGGTTTGCTGCTGATGTTGCGCATGAATTGAAAAACCCACTTGCGAGTATGCAAAGTGCGATTGAAACGCTTGAATTAACCAAGAATTTATCTGATAGGCAGGCTTTACTTGATATTTTAGCAACGGATATTCACCGTTTAAACCGACTCATAACGGATATTTCAGAAGCGTCACGCTTAGACGCTGAATTGGGACGAAAGGCATTTGAACGGCTTGATTTTTCCGCTTTGGTTGTGCAATTGACGCCGATTCTGGTGGATGAAAAAAAACATAATGTAACCCTTGAGATGGATGTTGAGGCGGGGTTGTTCATTCAAGGGCAAGACCATCGACTGGCTCAGATTTTACAAAACCTACTTGATAACGCCCTGTCTTTTGCCCCGCCCCAAAGTAAAATTCGCGTATCTTTAAGGCGCAAAAAAACTCAACTTTGTCTATCTGTCGAGGATGAAGGCGCAGGCGTGCAACCAGAGCTTACCGAACGCGTGTTTGAACGCTTTTATACGGACCGTCCAAGCAAGGCAAAAAATAAAGGCATAATGCCATCCCATTCTGGGCTTGGTCTGTCAATCGCGCGCGAAATTGCCCGTATGCATGGCGGGGATTTAATCGCTCACGCGACCAGCGCAACCAGTGCGACTGGTGCGACTGGTGCGACCAGTGCCACTGGTGGCGGGTCTTTTAACCTTTTTCTCCCTTTAGGCGAAGGGGAAATATCAACATGAAAATGATTCATGCCAGTTGTGTCTCTTTTGATGGTTTTGGCGTTTTGCTTCGCGGCAAAGCAGGTGTCGGCAAATCAGATCTTGCACTTCGTCTCATTGAGCGAAAATATGCTCAACTTGTTGGTGACGACCAGATTTGTCTCGAAAAACAAGCCATGCAGGTTTTGGCATCTCCAGCCCCGAAGCTTGAGGGGCTTTTGCATGTCACGCATCTGGCTATTATATCGCGGGGGTTTTGTACGCGGGTTAAATTGGGGCTGATTATTGATTTAGTCGAGGCGAGCCAAAAACAGGCATTGGCGTTAATAGCGACGCCTGAAACAGAGCTTCTTATGGGGGTTCGCTTGCGCAGGCTTTCTCTTTGCGGGGTTGAGGATTCGGCAATTGAAAAAATTTGCTGCGCTGTCGAGCTGATAAAGCAGGGCGGTTTTGAGTGTAATGGACAGATTTTAGCGCAATAAGATGAAACGTGCTTGCGCCTAGGGATGGGGCAGGGCATTGTCAATAGATAATAAAAGTGAGGCAAGCATGATAGGTTTAGTTATTGTAACGCATGGCAATCTGGCGATTGAATTCAAAGCGGCTATGGAACATGTTGTGGGACAACAAGAAAATGTCGAAACCATCTGCATTGATCCCGATGATGATATGGAACAAAGACGCGCTGATATTACGCAAGCGGCACAAAAGGCGGATAGTGGTCAAGGCGTTATTTTATTAACGGATATGTTTGGTGGCACGCCTTCGAATTTAGCAATTTCGCTATTGGACCAGGGGCGCGTTGAGGTTATTGCAGGCACGAATTTGCCTATGCTGATTAAGCTGGCGGGGGTGCGCGAGAAAATGTCCATGCAAGAGTGTGTGGCAACGGCATCGGAGGCGGCGCGTAAATATATATCGGTTGCCAGTCAGATTTTGAACAAGGATGCGTCCACAAGTGCCACGTAAAACTGTCGAAATTGTTAATAAGCGCGGCCTTCATGCGCGTGCTTCGGCTAAATTTGTTGGATGCGCGCGCAGATTTGTTTCTGACATAACTGTTACGCATAAGGGATTAACGGTTTCGGCTGTTTCTGTTATGGGATTGATGATGTTGGTGGCGAGCACGGGGTGTAAAATACAGCTGAGCGCAGAAGGCGAGGATGCAGAGGCGGCACTTGAGGCTCTGGAAACGCTTATCGGTCAAAAGTTTGGCGAAGACTGAAGCCATTTAACGATATAAACATTTCTTTATATCTTTCTTGATTATTTTTTTTCTTCCTGATAAAAAGTTACAAATTTCATTAAGGAGTTCATCATGGGCACTGATTATAAAGTTGCAGATATAAGTCTGGCTGAATGGGGTCATAAGGAAATTGCAATTGCTGAGACCGAAATGCCGGGTTTGATGGCACTTTGCGAAGAATATGGAGAAACGAAACCATTAACGGGCGCACGCGTTACGGGATGTCTTCATATGACCATTCAAACGGCTGTTCTTATCAAAACATTGCTGGCTCTTGGGGCTGATGTGCGTTGGTCCTCTTGCAATATTTTTTCCACTCAAGATCATGCGGCGGCGGCGATGGCGGATCTGGGGGTGCCGGTTTTTGCTTGGAAGGGTGAAACCGAAGAAGACTATTGGTGGTGTGTTGAGCAGACTCTCAAAGGCGAAGGCGGGTGGTTACCGAATATTTTGCTTGATGATGGGGGTGATTTAACTCAGCTTTTGCACGAGAAATATCCCAAATTGCTTGAGAATGTGGTTGGTGTTTCTGAAGAAACCACAACGGGTGTTTTGCGTTTATATGAAATGGCGAAAGCGGGAACATTAAAAATACCTGCGATTAATGTGAATGACAGTGTTACGAAATCCAAGTTTGACAATCTTTATGGTTGCCGCGAAAGTTTGGTTGATGGTGTGAAACGGGCGACGGATGTCATGATTGCTGGTAAGATTGCTGTTGTGTGCGGGTTTGGTGATGTTGGGAAGGGTTCGGCTGAAAGTTTGCGTTCGCAAGGGGCGCGCGTGCTGGTTACCGAGATTGACCCGATTTGTGCGCTACAAGCTGCGATGGAAGGTTATGAGGTTACAACGATGGAAGATGTTGCTTCTTTGGCTGATATTTTCATTACGACAACGGGTAACAAGGATATTATTACGCTTGAGCATATGCGGGTTATGAAGGATCGGGCTATTGTTGGTAATATTGGACATTTTGACAGTGAGATTCAGGTTGCCGCTTTGAAAAACTATCCGTGGCACAATGTTAAGCCGCAAGTTGATGAAGTCGAATTTCCTGATGGAAAGCGCATTATTCTTCTTGCTGAGGGTCGGTTACTCAATCTTGGCTGTGCGACAGGTCATCCAAGCTTTGTTATGTCGGCGTCCTTTACCAATCAGGTTTTGGCGCAGATTGAGCTTTGGCAAAATCACGCCAATTATGAGTGCGAGGTTTATGTTCTGCCTAAGCATTTGGATGAAAAGGTTGCTATTTTGCATCTTGCGCGTTTGGGCGTGAAGCTCACAGTTTTGTCAAAAGAGCAAGCCGATTATATAGGGGTTGCTCAAAGCGGTCCTTTTAAGCCAGAGCATTACCGCTACTAGGTTAAATCTGCCATAAGCTGTTTAGGCGTGATGGTTTCATCGGCTAGTTTTGCGGGGTTAAGTTTGTAGTTATCGGCAAAGCTGGCGCGGATTAATTTCTTGGCGACCATAAATTCGGCAGGGCGATTAATGGCATCCATGGCAATCAGCTTGTCGTTTTCTAAATAAAAGAGGGCAAAAGATCTTGTGGCAGAGTCACCGCGTAAAATCGTTGTGTCATGTGTGCCTGACAGGCCGACTGTCTGTAATTTGACGTCATATTGGTCTGACCAAAACCACGGAATTTCCGCATAGGGTTTGGGTGTTCCTAATATATGTGCGGCGGCGGCTTTGCCTTGTTCAATGGCATTTTGAACGCTTTCAAGGCGTAATTTTTTTTGTAAAAGATTATTGGGATGCTGAGTGCAATCGCCGCCCGCATAAATATCAAGATCAGAAGTTTGAGCATTTTCATTCACCAAAATGCCGTTCTCAATATCCAGCCCGGCTTTTTCAGCCACTTCAACATTGGGCAAAATTCCAATGCCGACCACCACCAAATCAACATCAATAAGAGTGCCATCCGATAGCTTTACGCCGTTCACAACGCCGTCAAAAGTAAAGCCTTCAACCCCTGTGCCAATACGCATATCAACGCCTTCGGCGCGGTGCAGGTTTTGGTAAAATTCAGAAATTTGAGCGTCCGTCACCCGCGCAAGAACTCTATCCATGGCTTCAACCACGGTGGTTTTTAAACCCATTTTTTGAGCGATGGCAGCCGTTTCAAGTCCGATATAACCGCCGCCAATAATCACTAGTTTCTTGCCTTTAGTGAAATAAGGCCGCATGGCTTCAATATCACCGATTGAGCGAACGCTAAACACATTCGCTTTTTGCGCCCCCTCAACAAGAAGCGGGCGTGGACGCGCGCCAACAGACAGCATCAATTTATCGTAAGCAAGCGTTTCGCCATTATCGAGGCTTATCGTTTTAGCCTTGCGGTCAATTGTTTCTAGGCGGCGTGCGAGCTTAAGTGTAACATTCTCTTTTTTATAGAAATCTTCGGGGCGAAAATATAATCTCTCAGCAGGCATCTCGCCAGAAAGAAACTTCTTAGACAAGGGCGGGCGCTGATAAGGTAACTCTTTTTCTTCTCCAATAAGAGTGATACCGCCCGTAAAACCACCATGGCGGAGACTGATGATGGTTTGGGCACCCGCTTGACCCGCACCGACAATAATTATATGCGTCACAATGTGTCTCTTTCACTCAATTATCGAGGTTCACTCAATTATCAGGGAAAATGGAACATTTTGAGTCAATTTTCAAGCCTTGCCGTTGGTTTTGAGGCAATATAGAACATCAATATGACTATTTCTTCCCACCAGAACACATTATCCCATTTCTGCCATGATGAAACGGATAGTTTGCAGTTTGCCGGCTGGCTCGCCAGTTTGTTGAAGGCTGGTGACATTGTTTTTCTCAAGGGTGACTTGGGCACTGGTAAAACCACCATGGCGCGGGGTATTATCCGTACGCTTTGCGGACACAATACGGCTGTTCCTAGTCCGACTTTTACGCTTGTACAGAAATATCAAGCGTCTGGGCTAGATATTTTGCATGCAGATTTATATAGGCTCAATGAACCAGAAGAAGTGTATGAGCTGGATTTGTTTTCTCACCATGAGAGCCTTGTTTTATTGGAATGGGGGGAAATGTTAGAAGATAGTGCCATGCGGTCCATTTTTGTAGATAAGATTAATATTGATTTTAAAGAGCAAGATGGCGGGCGTTTGGTTATGCTTTCAGGGTCGGCGCATTTTATGGCGCGCTTGGCGTCTTATCAGACATTTTATGAGCGTTCCCAAGCGGCGAAAGTTTTTATTGAAAAAGCAGGTTTTGGCAAGGCACGGCGAAATATCGTAGCTGGTGATGCTTCGGGGCGGCGTTATGAGCGATTGCAAACGACAAATGGAGCTGATGTTATTTTTATGGATTGGCCGCAAGATGGTGCTTTTAATAAATATGCTCGGCAGGTTAAACTTGGGGAGCAGACACAAAGTTTTGTAGCGATTGCTGGTTATTTGAACGGTATTGGTTTGGGTGCGCCTGAAATTTATGAACGAGACTTGGCACAAGGCTTTATGCTGTTGGAGGATTTTGGGTCGGTTTCTTTAACGGATTTGATTGATACACAGAGCGCGTCTTTGCCAGTGGTTTATGGTGAAGCAATTGAGGTGCTGGCGCAATTACACGCGACTTGCCCTGAGCAAAAACTCAATATAGAGGGGGTGTCTCATCAGTTATCTTTAATGGACAGGCAAGTCATGGCTTATGAGGTTGAGCTATTTTGCGAGTGGTATGTGCCCCATTGCGGCAAGTCATTAAAGAGTGCTGCTCGAGTGCAATGGCAGTTAATTTGGCAAAAACTTTTTGCGCGGCTTGAGGCGGCGGCACTCCCTCGAGTTTTGGTATTGCGTGATTTTCATTCCCCCAATATTATCTGGCGCGATGATGCGCAGGCGGCGGCGCGTATTGGACTGATTGATGTGCAAGACGCGCTGATCGGGTCACCTATTTATGATCTGGTTTCTTTGCTTCAAGATGCCCGCCGCAACGTACCTCTAAAACAGCTGGAGCGCAGTTATCAGCAATATTTAGCCAGCACAGGCTTTGATACTCATTCAGTGAACTGCCACTATCATATTTTGAGTGCGCAACGTAATTTGCGGATTTGTGGCGTTTTTGCGCGATTAGCCATGCGTGATGGTCGCACGGAATATCTCAAACATTTGCCGCGTGTGCTGGCTTATATTGAGCTTGCTTTGGAACATCCCGATTTACACGAATTAAAAAACTGGTTGCAAGAATACCTTTAAGAAAATGTGAGGGTTTATTGTATCGCTGAAAGGTCAAGATGACAAAAATTGAGACAGCTATGATATTGGCAGCTGGTCGCGGCACACGGATGCGGGCAAGATATGATGCACCGCCTAAACCGCTCACGCTTCTTGGCGGTCAGACTTTGCTTGATCGCATGATTGAAAAACTTTTGATGTGCCATGTGCGCCGCCTTATTATTAATGTTCATTTTAAAGCAGATTGGATTGAGGCGCATTTGAAGCAACAAGATTTTGCAGATATGGAGGTGATTATCTCTGATGAGCGTGAGGCTTTGCTCAAAACGGGGGGTGGGGTACTCAATGCTAAAAGCCTTATAGGCGCGCACCCTTTTTTTGTTTGTAATGCTGATGTTTTTTGGTCTGAGGATACCCATAATTTGCAGGCTTTGGCGCAAGCTTTCAAGGCGCAAAAAATGTCTGCTTGTTTGCTCTTAGCACAGCGCAAGAAGGCATTGGGTTATGAGGGGGCCGGGGATTTTTTCATGTCTGATGAGGGCATGTTGCGCCGCCGAGGACAAAAAACAACCGCGCCTTTGATTTATGCGGGGGCGCAAATTGTGCATCCAGATTTACTCAATGAGGGGCCTGTGCAAGAGCCAGCATTTTCATTTAATGTGTTTTGGGATGCTGCAATTTCTAAAGCTCGCTTGCATGGGGTGCAATTACACGGGGACTGGATGCATATAGGAACGCCGGAAGGTTTGCGGGTGGCTGAAAAATATTTACTTGAAAAATAAGCAAAGAAATCCACAAATATGACTTTTGCGATATGATACAGCATGCGTAGCGATTCTATTAATATTTTCAATATTCCAACGGGCGAGCCTTTTCTTGAGCATCTGGCTGATAGGTTGATTAATGATTTAAGTTTTGATGGTGTGTTTGCGCCAGGGTTTTGCTTATCTGATTTCACGATTTTACTGCCGACGCGCCGTGCCGTCAGAGGCTTGCGCCACGCTTTGATGGATAAAGCGACGACGGATAGTTTATTGATGCCAGATATTAAACCCATGGCGGATGTTGATGAAACGGCGATGTTTTTCAATATGAAGGAAGCGGCTATTCTTGATATGCCGCCGGTTATTTCGGCATTGGAACGCGAGACGTTTTTTCTTTCTGAGATTTTGGATTGGGAAAAATCTACTCAAGAGAGCAAATCTGTATCGGGAAATATTGTTAAAGCGATTTCGCTGAGTGCGGATTTGGCATCATTTTTGGACCAAGCTCAAACCGAGGAAGTTGATTTATCACAATTAAACGATATTGATTTTGTCGCCAGTGAATATGCTCTAAAATGGCAAGAGACAGTTAATTTTTTATCCATCATCACCAATAAATGGCCGCATTATAAAAACAATAATGCCAAGGTTGACCCGTCCGAATATCGCAATCGACTATTGAGGCTGCAAGCTAAATTATGGCGAGAAAACCCGCCTCTTAAACCGATCATTGCAGCAGGTTCTACAGGCAGTATCCCGGCCACCGCAGATTTACTAAAGCAAGTCCTTGAATTACCAAATGGCATGGTGATCTTGCCGGGATTGGACAAGACTATGTCGTCCAAAGCGTGGGCGAGCTTGGCCGAAGAACACGCTCATCCCCAAAGTGGTTTGTATCATTTGCTCCAGCGTCTTGAGCTATCGCGCCATCAGGTGCGCGGCTTGGTTCAAAGGCAAAATATTGAAGGTTTTGACAATCTATCTGCTCGGTATCAATTTGTGAATATGGCTTTATTGCCTAGCGAACACACCGCGCAATGGTCGTGTTCAGATATGACGCCGAATATGAAACAAGCCTTAAAAGGCTTTAGTCTTTATGAAGCGCCAGACATGCGCCGCGAGGCGGTGGCGATTGCTCTTGCTTTGCGCGAGGTTTTGGAAACGAAAGATAAAACGGCAGTTCTGGTCACACCTGACCGTTATTTGGCACGCCGCGTGGTGGCTGAATTGAAGCGTTGGAATATTGATATTAATGATACTGCGGGTATTTCTCTTGGGGATGACCAAGTTGGGGTTTTAATCAGGCTGGTGCTTGAGGCTGTCAGCCGTGAATTTGCGCCGATTGCTTTTTTAAGTGTTTTAAAGCACGCATATGTTTGTTTACAAGGTGATAGAGGGGCACATTTAAAGCGCGTTCATCTTTTGGAGCATGCTTTACTGAGGGGGGGGCGCGGCGCACGCAATCTTGAGGGGTATGCCAAACAGTTAAAGCAAATTTCGCAAAATGATGACACGCATAATGACGCGCTTGATAAGCGTCCAGATTATGATGACCTTGCGCGTTTATTGGAAAAAGTTGAACATGTTTTCGCGCCGCTTCTTGAGTTAGGGAAAAAAGCAAAGGCGCGTGATATTGCAAAAGCATTGCTCTTTGTCTTGCAGCATCTTATGGATCATGAGCTTGGTGCTGGCGGACATGCAACCCATGATGCCGAAGAGGAAGCCTTTTCTTTGTTAGAGGCACTGATGCAAATTGATGGACCGCTTGTGCCAATTGAGGAATGGGCGGGTCTTTTTAATCATTGGCTGGCACAGCGTCAAACCCGCCCCAATCGCGCACTACACCCGCGATTGTCAATTATGGGATTGCTGGAGGCGCGTTTGGTCAATGCTGATGTGATGATCTTAGGCGGATTAAATGAGGGGGTTTGGCCGCATTTACCCGATACAGGGCCTTGGGTGTCGCGTCCGATGCGCGCTCGGCTTGGCATGACCAGTCCTGAACGCCGCATTGGATTAATGGCGCATGATTTTGTGCAAGCTGCTTGCAACTCACATGTATTGCTAACGCGTTCCAAAAAAACTGGCGGCACGCCTATGGTTGCGTCGCGTTGGTTAACGCGGATGCAAGCATTGTTAAAAGGGCTTGAGGGCGAGGCGTGCGAATTGCCTATAGCTCAACGCTTGGCTGTGTTAGGTGCGCAACTTGACCCTGTGGCTGGCGGCGAAGCTGTCCTCAAACCTAGCTCCAAACCCAGCCCTAAACCCCCCGTTAATGTGCGCCCCAAAAGATTGTCGGTGACAAGAATTGAGAAATTACGCTGTAACCCTTATGCGATTTATGCGCAGTATATATTGGGTTTGAAGAAACTTGATTTACCCGATGCTCAGGCGAGCGGTGCGGCACGCGGGATATTAATTCATAAAATTCTTGAAAAATTTGTTACGGCGACAAAAGATGGCTTGCCTGAAAATAGCGCCGCTTTGATTAGCGAATTAGTGGCGCATTATGTGCAAGAGATTCCGGGCGGCATTGGCGTTATGAGTTATTGGGATGCACGTGTGCAGGCTTTGAGTCAATGGTTGATAGGTTTTGAAAAAACCCGCCGCCGTAGGGTGAAAGAAATTTTTGTTGAGGTTAAAGGCACGCGAAAATTTGATGGTCTTGGGCGCGATTTCACCTTATCTGGCGTTGCAGATAGGATCGAGCTATTAGATGATAACACGCTTTCATTGCTTGATTACAAGACTTATGTCCCGCCTAAGCAGGGGGATGTATTGACGCAAAAATCGCCTCAATTATTGCTCGAATGTTTGATTGAAAACCATGGCGGTTTTGAAGGTGTGCCGCAAGGAATAGTGTCTTCAATCGCGCATTTGCATGTTAGCGGCGGCTTTCCCGAGGGCGCGTTGTATGAAGTCAATGATTTTGAAACAGCAGTTGAGGCAGCAGAACAAGGCTTGGTTAATCTTATAAAGCGGTTCAACAAAGCCGATACGCCATATGAGCCTCATACGCAAGCCAGCCTCATGATGTTTGCCGATGATTATGATCATCTGGCGCGTGTGGCAGAATGGTCAAGCCAAGACGAGGAGAAAACATAAGCATGACGACTTTTGTATCTAAAGATAAATTTGATGCTTCCAAAGCTGATGCCTCTGCTTGGGTATCGGCTAATGCGGGTTCGGGCAAAACTTTTGTTTTAGTTACACGGCTGGTCTCTTTGCTTTTATCTGGCACAAGACCAGAGAAATTATTGTGCTTAACCTATACAAAAAGTGCGGCGGCTGAAATGCAAGAACGCCTATTCCAGTTGCTTGGCGATTGGGCGGTGATGCCTCAGGAAAAGCTTAAAAAAGAAATGCAAGCGCGATTGGGCAAAACCCCGACACGCAAAGAAATATCGCAGGCGCGGGTGCTGTTTGCTCGTGCGCTAGAAACCCCCGGCGGTATCAAGGTGCAAACCATTCATGCCTTTTGCGAATCGCTCCTTAACCGTTTCTCACTAGAGGCAGGCATAACACCGAATTTCAAAGTGCTGGATGACCGTTTATTCCAAACGCTTGTGCAACAGACGCGCAATGATATTTTGCGCCATGCCGATGGTGCCTTGCGCACCAGTTTGGATAGGTTGACCCGAAAGATGAATGAAGAGCGATTTGATGCAATGATTGGTGAAATTATTCGCTCTCGAAACTGGTTTTATAAAAATGATAAGAAACAGAAAACTGACTTACTGTTAAAGATACTAGAACTTGATGAACGACAAGATGCCGATACGTTAATGGATAGATTTTTGTCTCATTTTGGGGCGCGTGAGGCGAGACAATTGGCGGCTATTTATGCCGATAATGTCGCCCCAGCACTTGATAAGGCAGAGGTGTTTTTAAAGCTGGAGGCATTATTTACAAACCGCAATAAGGACACGGCTGAGAGCAAGGCAGAAATTTGGCAACTCTTGGAAGGCTTCTTTTTAACCCAAAAAGGCGAGCCGCGCAAAATCCTCATGACCCAAAAATGCGCGCAAGCCTTTCCCGAATGGAAAAAAAGAGTGGATGATTGGGCTGAGATATTTATCGACACCTGTGAGCAGTTAAAAAAACTATATATTTTTGAGCAAACACAAGCTGTCTATGATTTTGCCGAAGGTCTATTGGTTGAGATTGAACAGCGCAAAATCGCGCAGAACTTGCTCGATTACGATGATTTGATTGAAAAGACGGTTTCTCTTTTATCCAATCGTGATGCCAGTGCTTGGGTACTTTATAAGCTGGATGGGGGTCTGGATCACATTTTGGTGGATGAGGCTCAAGATACGAGCCCGACACAATGGCGGGTTATTCAGGCTTTGGCAGAAGAGTTTTTCTCTGGCGATACGGCGCGCGAGGTTGTGCGTACTGTGTTTGCTGTTGGTGATGAGAAGCAATCTATTTTTAGTTTCCAAGGGGCTGAGCCACGTAAATTTGATGACATGCGCCGTCATTTTGAAAGTGCGACACGGGCGGTCAATCAGCCGTTTTTCCCTGTGGATCTTGAAAACTCTTATCGCTCTGTTGCGGATATTTTGCAGCTTGTGGACAAGGTTTCTAATGCCCGAGAAATGAAGAATAGCCTGACGGCTCAAAAAAAGAATGTCGTGCATAAAGTTGTTAGAGAGCAAAACGGGTTGGTTGAATTATGGGATTATGAAAAGGGTGTGCGCCAAGAAAAAGTTGATTATTGGGCGGCGCCTACGCCAGTTGAAACTCAAGTTGAAACTCAAGTTGAAATGCAAGAGACTCCGCGTGCGCGGCTTGCGCGGCGGATTGCTTATAAGATTAAGACATTAATTGATGACCCGCAGCAGGTCATTCGCCCGAAAGACATTTTGATACTCGTGCAAAATCGAGATGCGTTTGTCGTGGACATGATCCGTGCCTTGAAAAGACCAAAAGTTAATGTTCCCGTTGTCGGTGCAGATCGGATGCAATTGACCAAGCAGATTGCTGTGATGGATTTATTGGCGGCGGCGCGGGCGGCATTATTGCCGCAAGATGACTTAATGCTTGCCACATTTTTGCGCAGTCCATTGGGAGATATTAGCGAGGCGCAACTCTTTGATTTGTGCTATGGAGCTGTGCCGCAAGAAGATACGGGCCCGCAACCATTGCTGAGAAAAATGTTTTTGTGTGACCGCCTAAGACAAATGGCACGCACGGATAAGGCTCATTTTAAATTGCAAAAAGCTCATGCGCGGTTTGAAGAGCTATGCAAGATGGCGCATTATGTGCCGCCGTTTGAGTTTTTTGCGACATTGCTTGGTTCTGGGCATGGGCGTTCTGATTTGATTGCGCGGCTTGGTCAGGAAGTGGATGACCCGGTTGATGAGTTGTTATCACTTGCGCTGGATTTTGAACGCCAGTTGCCGCCCAGCCTTGAAGCCTTTGTGCATTGGGTTGAAAATAGTGAAACGGAAGTTAAAAGAGATATGGAACAAGCCATGGACGCGGTACGCATTATGACCGTGCATGGTGCAAAGGGGCTTGAAGCACCCATTGTGTTCATGCCCGATACGTGTCGCCCTGCCGACAATGTGGGCGCGAGCGGTACGCCGCTTATGTCTGCTCAAGGGGCGTTACTCTATCGCCCGAACCAGAACAAGCTTTGCGCCGCGGCGACAGAGTATCTTAAAGAAAATAAAATGCGTGCCTTTGCCGAGCATAACAGGCTTCTTTATGTTGCTCTGACACGCGCCCGTGATCGGCTTTACATTTGTGGTCATATCGGTGCCAATCGTAAGCAGCCGCCCGCAGATAGTTGGTATAATTTGGTGGCTGATGTCATCAAAAAAGATCCCCTAACCAAGAAGGGTGGGACACAAGAAGAACCTATTTGGCAATATGGCACGCCGGATGTCTTCACAAAAAAAGCCGCCCCCCCGCGCGTAAAGGCACAATCATTAGATGACATACCTCAATGGCTTGACAAACCAGCTATGAAAGAAAGCCAATTTATTGATATTGAAAGCCCTTCTATGTTGCTCAAAGCGGTTGGTACAAAAAAGCTAAGACCGCCGATTGCAGGAGACGCTTTGCAACGCGGCACTCTTATTCATAATTTACTTGAAGGTTTGGCCGGGGTTCCAGATGCGCTCAAGGCGGATGAACAAGCGTTGCAGCACCGCGCGAGGCTTTATTTGCAACGCCACGGCGTTGCTTTTGATGAGCCGGCGCGCGAAAAAATGACGGCTGAAGTTTTAAAAATATTATCGGCCGCAGAACACGCGCCCCTTTTTGGTTCTGAAAGCAGGGCTGAATTGCCCGTTACAGGACGTCTTAAAACGGCCAATGGCTGGCGACATTTTGCGGGGCGTATTGATCGTTATGTGGAAACTGAGGATGAGATTATCATTGCAGATTATAAAACCAATAGAAAGCCTGCGCAAAAAGCTGAAGACATAGCCGATGCTTATATTGGGCAAATGGCTGTTTATCAAGCTTTGGTACGACGCCAAACAGATAAGCCAGTTACTTGTTGGCTGCTTTGGACAAGTTCAGCCTATATGCAACATGTGCCAGATGGTTTGATGGAGAGGATATTGGCGAAAATTTTATAATAAGCTTTGGCAGTGCTTGAAATTTTTTTGCTGCGCGCTTACATTTTAAATAAGAGAATCACATAGGAATTTGATCATGGCTGATGCGACAGTAATCCACGCTTCTGATAGCGATTTTGAAGACAAGGTAATTAACCATACGGGTCCTGTTTTGGTAGATTTTTGGGCCGAATGGTGTAATCCCTGTAAGCAGATTGCGCCGGTTTTGGATGAAATCGCGGCTGAAATGTCAGATAAAATTACCATCGTTAAAGTGAATATTGACGAAAACCCAAAAACACCAACCAGCTTTGGGGTGCGGTCTATTCCGACTATGATGATTTTCCAAGATGGTCAAAATACATCAACGAAAGTTGGGGCGGTGGCAAAATCTGCTCTTCTTTCATGGATTGAAGAGACGCTTTAATAAAATTATCTAAATTAATATCGCGCCAGCACGCGCCCTGCCATATAAAGCGAGCCACAAATCAAGATACGAGATTTTGGGGGTGTCATCTTGATAGCTTGCGCTAAATCATCATGGGCTGTTGCTTTAAGCCCTGCGCGGGTGCCGGCATCTAAAAGCTGGGAAGCTGTTAGACTATTTTTTTCATCCGGTATCGTCAGCGTATGGAGGTGTACGGTTAATTTTTTAAAAGCAGCAAAATAGGTTTCTGCTTGTTTGGTATTTAACATGGCGCAGATTATATGAAATGGTGTGTTGGGGTTGTCTTTTTGCCAAGTCGTCGCCCAGCTCGCCAAGGCTTTTGCAGCGGCCGGGTTATGCCCCCCATCAAGCCATAAATCTTCACGCGGTGCCATATTAGGCAGCGGCGGAATTTTTTGAAGACGCGCCGGCCATATTGTTTGCGTCAATCCTTGTCTAATAGCCTTTGCTCCATCAACCCCAAGCTCTAACGCCGCCATGGTCGCAAGTGCGGCATTTTCATATTGATGCGCACCGCTCAAACTAGGCGCGGGGAGGGTCAGCGTTTGAGCATTATTCTGAGCATTATTTTGAGCATTATAATGTAACATCATACCCTCACCATCAGATGTTTTGGTAAATCTCCAGTCCTTATGAGAGACTTTATACGGTGTGCCAATTTTTTCAGCTTGCGCTTGAATGACCGCCATAGCACCGCCATCTTGGTGTGCAATAAGAGCCGGGCAACCAGATTTTAAGATGCCCGCTTTCTCGCCAGCAATCTCAGCAAGTGTCGTGCCTAGAAAATGCTCATGGTCCAGACTGATAGGCGTTATTAAACTAAGGCGCGGGTTGTCGATAACATTGGTCGCATCGAATTTTCCGCCCAAACCGACTTCTAATAATAGATAATCTGCCTGCATACGCGCAAAGGCACATAATGCAGTGGCGGTGGTGGCTTCAAAAAAAGTAATTGGATGACCCTCATTTTTGAGTTGTACTTCAGCCAGCAAAGCGGTGAGCGCAGGTTCGCTAATGTCTTTGCCGTTTAGATTAATTCTTTCATGAAACCGCGTTAAATGGGGCGACGTATAAGCATGAACGCTTTTGCCAGATGCCATCAATATGGCTTTTAAATAGGCAAGGGTAGAGCCTTTACCATTGGTGCCAGCAATATGAATAATGGGGGGTAAGTTTTTTTCTGGATGACCGAGACGCGCCAATAATTGCCACATGCGCTCAAGTGATAAATCAATATATTTTGGATGCAATTTAAGAAACTGTGCCAGATAATTTTGGCTTTCAGCATTGGCATGCGTACCGCGCGTATCGCGCTTGTTGCGATTGCCGAGATTGTCGCGCGGGTCGGACATATGACCTTATTCGGCGGGTTCTGGTGCCAATGTATCTTCAGAGCCGGTTAAAAGTTTCAGGAGTTTGCCGATGGTTTCTGCCATGTGATGACGATGAACGACCATATCCACCATACCGTGTTCGAGTAGATATTCGGCCCGCTGGAAGCCCTCGGGCAGTTTTTCGTTGATTGTATCTTGAATAACGCGCGGGCCCGCAAAGCCGATAAGGGCGCCGGGTTCTGCAATATGAACATCCCCGAGCATACCATAAGAGGCCGTTACGCCGCCCGTTGTGGGGTCGGTTAGAATAACCAGATAAGGTAATCCGCGGGCGCGCAATTCTTGAATAATGACTGTGGTGCGCGGCATTTGCATCAAGGAAAGAATACCTTCTTGCATCCGTGCCCCGCCCGCCGCAGCGACGACGATAAAGGGTGCGTTTTTCTCAAGTGCCACCTCGCCGCCGCGAATGACAGCTTCGCCCGCCGCCGTGCCGAGCGTGCCGCCCATAAAAGCAAAATCTTGCACAACCACGACGGTTTCAACATTACTAATTTTACCAATGCCAATAGAAACGGCATCTTTTTTACCTGTTTTAAGGCGTGCTTCTTTTAAGCGGTCAGCGTATTTTTTGGTGTCGCGGAATTTTAAAGGGTCAAGAGGAACATCCGGCGTTTCAATTTGTTCATATTGGCTATCATCAAACAGTAATTCAAAACGCTCTTTGGTTTCTAGGCGCATATGATTGTCACAGCCCGGACAAACCTTTGATAGGGTTTCCATGTCACGATGAAAAATCATTTCGCCGCAATCATTGCAGTTCACCCATAGATTATCGGGCGCATCATCTTTGTTTCTAAAGACGGCCTCAAATCTTGGTCTAACAAAATTTTTGATCCAGTTCATGCTCTTCATCCTTGCGCGAGATTATTCACTTAAATTCTTTTACGCCTGTTTAACGCCGTGTGCAAGTTCTTGTGCCAAACCAAGCACAGTTTTAATAGTGTCAGGGCCCGCTTTACCTCTTGTATCAAGGCTTTGCTCGATGGTGTCCACAAGGGCTGAACCGACAACAACACCATTTGAAACGGCGGCAAAAGCTCTAGCGGCCGCAGGCGTTTTGATGCCAAAACCAACACAAACAGGCAAGTCAGTATGGGCTTGAATACGCGCAACCGCTTGTGCGACTTGTTTTTCATCAGGCATAGTCGAGCCTGTAATGCCAGTGATGGAAACATAATAAACAAAGCCAGACGTATTGGTTAAAACCTTAAGCAGGCGTTTGTCATCAGTTGTGGGGGTTGCCAGACGGATGAAATTTAAGCCAGCGGCCAGAGCAGGGAGGCAAAGCTCGGTGTCTTCTTCGGGCGGTAAGTCAACGATAATCAAACCGTCAACGCCGACCTTGCGTGCATTTGTCAAAAAGGCTTCAACGCCATAAACATAAATCGGATTATAATAGCCCATCAAAATAAGCGGCGTGGTTTGATTATTGGCTCTAAAACGGTGCACCATTTCGAAGGTTTTTTTGACGCTCATCCCCGCCGCCAAGGCACGTTGAGAGGCATGCTCAATGGACGCACCGTCGGCCATCGGGTCGCTAAAGGGCATACCAAGCTCGATAATATCGGCATGTGCCGCAAGACCGTTCAGGATTTGCTGGCTGGTTTTTATATCTGGGTCGCCAGCTGTGATGAAAGCGATAAAAGCTTTTTCTTGCTTTTTAGAAAGTTCCTGAAAACGAATATCTAACCGTGTTTCACCCATAATCATCCCTTCATATCATTCAAATCAATATTGAGGTATTCGGCTACACAGAAGACATCTTTGTCGCCGCGCCCGCACATATTCATCACCATAATGTGATCGGTTGCAAGGTCTGGCGCAATTTTAGCAATATGAGCCAGCGCATGACTCGGCTCAAGAGCGGGTATAATGCCTTCAAGGCGTGTGCAAAGCTGGAACGCCGCTAAGGCTTCATCATCTGTGACGGCGACATATTCCACCCGTCCCAAATCACGCAGCCACGCATGTTCAGGGCCAATACCCGGATAATCCAGCCCAGCAGAAATAGAATGTCCTTCACTAATTTGTCCGTCTTCATTTTGGAGCAAATAAGTTCGATTTCCATGCAAGACACCCGGTCTGCCGCCAGCAAGAGAAGCTGCATGAGCAGGTGTTTTGAGACCTAATCCGCCAGCTTCAACACCGATAATGCGAATATCTTCATCATCAAGGAAAGGATGGAATAAACCCATCGCATTAGAGCCGCCGCCAATGCAGGCAATCAGACTGTCTGGTAGGCGTCCTTCGCGTTTCATCATTTGTGCTTTTGTTTCATGGCCAATGACAGATTGGAAGTCGCGCACCATCGCCGGATAGGGATGGGGACCTGCGACTGTACCGATAATGTAAAATGTATTTTCGACATTTGTCACCCAGTCGCGCAGTGCCTCATTCATCGCATCCTTTAATGTACCCGCACCGGCTGTGACGGGGCGAATTTCAGCTCCCAGCAATTTCATACGGAACACGTTCGGTTTTTGGCGTTCAATATCCTTAGCCCCCATGAAAACTGTGCAAGGCAGGTCAAAACGTGCGGCAACCGTGGCAACGGCAACGCCGTGTTGCCCTGCGCCTGTTTCTGCGATGATACGGGTTTTGCCCATGCGTTTGGCCAAGAGAATTTGCCCAAGGCAATTATTAATTTTATGTGATCCTGTATGGTTCAACTCATCCCGCTTTAAATAGATTTTTGCGCCGCCAAAATATTCGGTCAATCTTTGGGCAAAATAAAGTGGGCTCGGGCGACCAACATAATGCATCTGAAGGTCAAGAAGTTCTGCTTTATAGGCGGCATCTTTTTTGGCATCCTCATAAGCCTTTTCAAGATGAAGAATGAGAGGCATTAAGGTTTCGGCGACAAAGCGTCCGCCAAAAAGCCCGAAACGTCCGTTTTCATCTGGAGCGTTCTTATATGAGTTTGGTTGTTCGTGTTCCATGCGCGTAACCTTTAACGGCAATAATGCTGCCAAGCTAAAACTTTCTATATCACGCATTTCCTTTTGCGGTATGTATAAAGTTGGAAATTTTTGTTACGTCCTTTTGCCCGCGTATATTTTCGACACCAGAGGACACATCCACCATGGTGGCTCTTGTTTGTGCAATTGCGTCTTTGACATTTTTTGCTGTTAAACCGCCTGAGAGCATCCAAGGTAAGTCGCTTTTGTAGTTGGTTAATAAAGACCAGTCAAATTGTATCGCGCGCCCGCCCGGAACAGAAACTTGTGCGGGGGGCTTGGCGTCAAATAAAATTATCTCGGCATGGGGTTTGAAACTTTTGGCGGTCTCTAAATCGGCTTTTTCTTTGATGCCGATGGCTTTAATGATCGGGCACGCGGTAAGGGCTTTGATTGCGCCAACACGGTGTGGGCTTTCTAAGCCGTGCAATTGGATGTAATCGGGCGAGAACACTTTAAGAATTTGCTGGCACTCATCGTCACTTGGATTGACCATCAGGGCAACGCTTTTAAGGTGCGGTGCCATTTGTGATGCCAAAGTTTGTGCCATGCGCGGGGCAATGTTACGCGGCGATTTTTCAAAAAAAACAAAACCAGCATAATCAGCTTTTGCTGCATTAATGGCTTCAATATCAGCTGGCTGTGTTAGTCCGCATATTTTAACTGCTATAGACATTGGCGCACCCTCACCTAATCTTGGCAAGGCTTTGCTGGATACGGGCGGCCGTTTCAACAGGGTCTTTTGCGTTCAAAATAGCGCGTCCAATAACTAAAATATCAGCCCCTGCATGGCGTGCTTGTTCAGGGGTCATTATTCTTTTTTGGTCATGGCGCGCGTGCGCATGCGGGCGGATGCCGGGAACAATCAGCTTAAAATCAGGGCCACAGGCTTTGCGTAAGGGCTCTATTTCATGGGCTGAGCAAACAACCCCCGCCATGCCTGCATTTTGTGCCATTTCAGCCAACCGTAAAACCTGCGCCTCGGGTGAGCCTTTAAGCCCCATTTGATGCAAATCTGCGCCCTCTAGTGAAGTAAGAATGGTAACAGCAATCATCATCGGTTTTTTGCCGTCATAGTCGTTTGCCGCCTCAACGCTAGCGCGCATCATGACTTGCCCGCCGCTCGCATGAACATTCAAGATTGCTGGCTCAAGAGGCGCAAGCGTCCGTATCGCCGCCGCCACTGTGTTTGGAATATCATGCAGTTTTAAATCCAAAAATATCGGCACATTATGGCGCGCAATGGCTTGATACCCAGCAATTCCGGTGGCGTAGAAATATTCCATTCCAATTTTGACCCCGCCAATATAAGGCGCGACCTTGTTTAAAAGCTCTGTCGCGCGTGCCTTAACAGATGTGTCCAGAGCGCAAAAGACGGGGTTAGCAGGCGTCATGTTATTTCTCGCAAAATAATCTCTTTGCCCTATTTAGGGGTGTTGCGCTGTTTTTTCCAGATATTTATACGGGTCATCACACCACCAATTAAAACCCCGATCATCAGTGCCCCCATAATGATGGCGAAAAGCGGTAGTTCAAAGGCAATGAACGCGGTATCGGACGCAAACGGGTCGAGGCTGAAAGTGACTCTTTGAGAATTGGCAAAAGCCAACACCAACACAATAATCAGAGAAAAACCAAGCAGAAGCCAATTAAAAAATTTTTTAAGCCATTTAAATAATTTCAATATTGCCACGCGCTTAATTATCCGCGTTCAGACGTTCCCGCAGGTCCTTGCCAGTTTTAAAAAATGGAACACTTTTTTCAGCCACCGCAACAGACTCGCCCGTGCGCGGGTTGCGTCCAATGCGCGGCGCGCGGGTCTTTACAGAAAAAGCCCCAAACCCTCTAAGTTCTACTCTGTCCCCCTGACTTAGGGCCGATGTAATTTCTTCTAAGATAGCATTCACCACACGTTCAACATCACGTTGATAGAGATGGGGGTATTTATCAGCAATGATGTTTACAAGTTCAGATTTAATCATGGTGTCAACTTTGTTCTGTTGGGCGTAACCTCTAGATTGCCAAAGCATATCATTAGCGTCAAGGTGCAATAATGACGATATATCAATAAATATATCGCCATTATTAAAGAGTCGTTCAAAAAATATTATTTTTTCTTGGGTTTTGTTTTGGTCTTTTCCTCAGAAGCCGTTTCTTTAGCGGGAGCTTCTATTGCAGTTTCTTTTTTAGTGGCTTTTTTGGCTTTTGGCTTTGACTCTTTAACTGGAGCTTCCTCAGAGACTATTTTTTCAGCAGGAGCTTCTACTTCTGCTTTCTTCTTTGCCACTTTTTTAGTGGCTTTTTTGGTTTTTGGTTTTGGCTCTTCAATGGAAGTCTCCTCAGCAGTCACTTCTTCAGAGGCTACTTCTTCAATTGGAGCTTCCTCTATTTCAGCTTCTTTTTTAGCGGTTTTTTTGGTTTTTGGTTCTGGCTCTTCTGCGGATGCGGCACTATCATTGTGCAGTGCGGCACCAAGGATGTCACCCAAAGAGGCACCAGAAGCAGAAGACCCGTATTGAGCGACGGCTTCTTTTTCTTCGGCAATTTCAAGGGCTTTGATTGATAACCCTAGACGGCGTGATTTTGAATCAAAATTTGTTACCATCGCGTCAAGTTTGTCGCCAATGGAGAAAATTTCTGGGCGTTGGTCATTACGGTCGCGTGACAAATCAGAACGGCGAATAAAGGCACTAAACTCGCTATCACCGACTGCAACCTCAAGCCCCCCATCGGTGACGGCGGTTACTGTACAAGTCACGGTCTCGCCGCGTTTAAGATTGGCGACGCCATCCAATGGGTCACTTTCCAATTGTTTCATACCGAGGCTGATGCGTTCTTTTTCAACATTGACATCCAGCACGACAGCTTCGACTTCTTGCCCTTTGGAAAACCGCGCCAAAGCCTCTTCGCCCGAAAGATTCCAGTCAAGATCGGACATATGCACCATGCCATCCACATCATTTTCAAGTCCGATAAACAAACCAAACTCGGTGATATTCTTAATTTCACCGTTAAGTTTTGTACCCGCCGGGTAATGCTCAGCAAAGCTGTTCCATGGGTTATCCGTACACTGTTTTAGCCCCAGCGAAATACGGCGTTTGACACTATCGACCTCAAGGATCATCACTTCAACTTCTTGCGAGGTTGAAACAATTTTGCCGGGCGGTACATTTTTCTTAACCCAACTCATTTCTGAAACATGGACAAGTCCCTCAACGCCATCAGATAGCTCGACAAATGCGCCATAATCAGTGATGTTGGTGATACGGCCCGTGAACCGACTGCCTAGCGGGAATTTATTTTCTGTATCCTCCCATGGGTCGCTTTCCAGTTGTTTCATGCCCAAGCTGATACGCATCGTTTCATGGTTGATTTTGATGACCTGAACCTTGACTGTATCGCCAATATTAAGCACTTCAGAGGGATGATTAATGCGCCGCCATGCAATATCAGTAACATGCAACAGGCCGTCCACGCCGCCAAGATCAACGAAAGCCCCGTAATCAGTGATGTTTTTGACCACCCCTTCGGTAACCTGCTCTTCGGACAAGTTGGACACAATTTTGCTACGGTCTTCGGCGCGGGTTTCTTCCATAATGGCGCGGCGCGAAACAACGATATTGCCGCGCCGACGATCCATTTTCAAAACTTGAAAAGGTTGCGGTGTATTCATTAATGGTGTGATGTCGCGCACAGGGCGGATATCGACTTGACTGCCCGGCAAAAATGCTGTTGCGCCATCAAGGTCGACCGTAAAGCCTCCCTTAACCCGCCCGAAGATAATTCCTTCAACGCGTTCATTAGCTTCAAATTTCTTTTCAATGACCGTCCAGCTTTCCTCGCGGCGTGCCTTATCACGCGAAAGCATCGCCTCACCCATTGAATTTTCAATCCGTTCAAGAAACACCTCAACTTCATCCCCGACAGAAACCTCAGGCTCTTGATTGGCCATCGCAAATTCACGCAAGGACACCCGCCCTTCGGTCTTGAGCCCGACATCAATAATGGCGAGATCATTCTCGATTGCCATAATACGTCCTTTAATGACGGTGCCTTCTAGGGCTGCGTTTGAAGAAAAATTTTCCTCAAGCATCGTTGCGAAATCTTCTACTGACGGATTAAGTTCCGTCGGGATTTGGGAATTTGTCACAGTCCAACTCCTATTTAAAAACATGATGCCAGCCGGTTAAGAGCGGCGGTCTTCAAGCGACAGACAGCATTGCCCAGCGCCAGCAATTATTAGGGTATGAGATCCAAAATGGTTTAGATTTCAGGCTTTTTACTCATTAATGAGTGCCAGAGCCACCTCGAATGCTTCTTCTATAGACAAATCTGACGTATCAAGCAAGAGCGCATCTTCGGCTGGTTTCAAAGGCGCAATGGTGCGTTCTTCATCAAGCTTGTCACGGGCTTTTAAATCGGTCAAGACATGGGCTTCTTTTAGGCTTTGATTTTTTTCTTTCAACTCTAGCCAGCGGCGGTGAGCGCGGATTTCAGCCCGTGCCGTCACGAAAATTTTATAATCTGCATCAGGGCATACCACTGTTCCAATATCGCGGCCATCAAGAACACTACCCTGACATTGCGCTGGCGGGTTTTTTGCAAATTGGCGTTGCAGTTCAAGAATTTCTTGGCGCACTTCTGGTAAGCTGGCAACTGATGCGGCGGCGGCACTTATTTGGGCGGTGCGAATAGCCACCTCATCAATTGTTGCAAGATCAAGTTCGCGGGCGGCTCTGAGGGCATCTGTTTTTATTTCTGGATTGCCACCAAAAAGAACGACTTTATGAGCCACACCACGATAAAGAGCACCCGTATCAAGATAAGCATAATTCAAATGTTCAGCCAATCGCTTGGCTAGAGTGCCTTTGCCAGCTGCGGCAGGTCCGTCTATGGCGATGATTGGGTAATCGGTCATGGCGTCATCTTTATATGCTGGATTATGTTTTTGTGGTCATAGGCGCATTAAGTGTTTTCATCAATGAAAAAAAGTTTGGAAAACTTGTTGCAATCATTGTGCTGTTATCCACGCTAATGGGCTTTTGGGCGGCAAGTCCTAAGACCAAGAAACTCATGGCAATACGGTGGTCCAGATGCGTTCTCACTGCGCCACCACCCGGTATAGCGCCGCCGCAACCTTGAATTGTCATGGTATCTTCTTGTTCTTCAACCATCACGCCATTTTCGCGTAAACCATTGACAATCGCCAAAAGACGATCACTTTCCTTAACCCGCAATTCGCCAAGCCCGGTCATTTTTGTTTCTCCCGTAGCATAGGCCGCCGCCATAGCAAAAATAGGATATTCATCAATCATCCGCGGGGCTCTTTTTGCAGGCACATTAATGCCCTTTAAAGAACTTGCACGCACCGTAAAATCAGCCATAATCTCGCCAGCCGCATTGCGCTCATTATGTTGCTCAATCTTTGCGCCCATTTCCCGAAGGCAAACCCATAACCCGTCTCGGTGCGGGTTCACCATAATGTTCCTCAATGTCACACGAGAATGAGGCACAAGCAATGCTGCCACCATAGGAAATGCCGCCGAGGAAGGATCGCCGGGTACATTAATCTCTGTGCCTTTCAAAGAGGCTTCCCCCTCCAGCTTAATGTCGACACCCTTATCAGTTGTTGTTGTCGTGATCTGCGCACCAAATAAGCCGAGCATGCGCTCTGTATGGTCGCGGGTTGGGTGGCTTTCGGTAATGCTTGTATGTCCGGGTGCGCCTAGGCCCGCCAATAAAACGGCCGACTTCACCTGCGCCGACGCAATCGGCATATCATAGTGCAATGGTATGGGTCGTTCAGGTGCCGTGACATATAACGGAAGTCGCTGTCCTTTTGTGCAGTCAAATTGTGCGCCCATTTTGGTCAATGGATCGGTGATGCGTGCCATGGGGCGTTTAGATAAAGAAGCGTCGCCTTCGCATTTGGCACTGGCACCATGTCCAACCATCGCGCCGATAACAAGCCGCGCACCGGTTCCTGAGTTCCCAAAATTAATGGCCCGTTGTGGCGAGGTCAACCCGCCTGCGCCAACGCCTGTAATCTGCCATTGTCTGGGTGTGTGTTGTTTTATATGCGCGCCCATCATTTGCATAGCTTTGCCTGTTGCGAGGACGTCTTCGCTTTCGAGCAGATTATTGACCTTTGTTGTGCCGCGCGCGAGCCCGCCCAAGATGAAAGCGCGATGTGAAATTGATTTATCTCCGGGCATCACGGCATCCCCGCTTAATGGGTGTTGCGCTTTTTTGCTACTGGCTGGTTGTGAATTATTTTTTGAATTTGTCATGTGTTTTTTCCAGTGGTCTAGCTGTATTTTTGACTGTCCTAGAGGGGTGGTTCTTTTCTATATGAATCTATTTGATAAAAAAGTAAAAAAGATTTATGAAAGTTTTGACAGTTGCCATCGCGTGTGGCAAGGAGGATTTGAAAATTTGAGTATTGGAGATCAAGCTGTGTCTAAGGAAAAACTTGGTGTGAAACGGTTGTGTGAGTCTTGTGGCACGAAGTTTTATGATTTGAATTGCGCGCACATTATTTGCCCTAAATGTGAAACGAAATTTATTCCCCAAGATGGGCCGAGTAAGGTGCCTGTTAAGGGGGTCGTTCCTGCTGATGGGGGGGCGCGCGCAAGTGTTGCTGGTGCGCGTGTTGATGGAGACACTCAAGAGGTTGATCTGGAGAAGGATAACACTGTTTCTTTTGATGATTTGATTAAAGAAGAAGAAGATGATGATGATGACGATTCTGATGATGAATCTAATATTAAAGATTTGGTAGCAAAAGAGTTTGGCGATGATATTGATGCCGAGATTGATGCTGATATAGCAAATGATGATGTCACTATTATTGAGGATGAAGAGTAGGTTTGTTTGCCAAATCCTCAAGCGGGGTCATGGTATAGGGGTCATAATATAGGGGTCATAGCTCAGTTGGGAGAGCGCTTGCATGGCATGCAAGAGGTCGGCGGTTCGATTCCGCCTGACTCCACCATACTTTTACAAACTCGCCGATTCGGGCGAGTTTTTTTGCGCCTGATAAAAGTTCCACTCACAGACGGTCAATTTGATGCGCTGGTATCCTTCACCTTCAACCTTGGCAGCGGAGCATTCCAACGCTCCACCCTCCGCCGCAAAGTGAACCGTGAGGAACATGACGAAGCGCCAGAACAATTCATGCGCTGGGTATGGGCTGGTGGGAGAAGGTTGCGTGGGTTGGTTAAGCGGAGAGAGGCTGAAATAGGATTATATACCTAGCTAGCCGTAATCTCATTTGCAATTAATTCCGCCTGTTCTAGCACTGTTTCTGTAGCGAGCTTTTGCATGTCTGGTGGATAGCCAAACTGACGCAATGTCCTTTTAACTATTACTTTTAGCTTAGCTTTGACATTTTCTTTAATAGTCCAATCTATGGAAGCATTTTGCTTTATTTTTTCAGTTAAAACTATAGCAAGTTCTCTTAATTGATCTTTCTCCATTAGTTCTTTTGCACTATCATTATTAGCAACTGCTGTATAAAATGCATATTCATACTCAGATAACCCAAGCTCTTTTGGCTCATTATCCATCGTCTGTATATCTTTACCAAGCTTGATTAATTCCTCAATGACTTCTGCGGCTGTAATTATTTTATTATGATATTTCTTGATAGAATTCTCCAACATCTCCATCAATGACTTGCTTTGAATAAGGTTCTTTTTAGTACGAGCCTTAATTTCATCATTCAGCAGCTTCTTTAAGGTTTCAAGAGCTATATTTTTATGCTCCATGCCCTTGATTTCCAGCAAGAAGTCTTCGGAAAGAATGGATATATCTGGCTTTTTTATTCCGGCAGCATCAAATACATCTACAACTTTATTTGATACCAAAGCTTCGTCAATCACCTGACGAATAGCCGTTTCCATTTCCGCATCTGTTCTGCCTGATCCAGTGCTATCAAATTTTGCAAGTCGTGCTTTTATGGCTTGGAAGAATGCCACTTCATCTTTAGCATCCATTGCCTGATCATGCGGAATAGCAATTGCAAATACTTGCGATAATGCTGTCACTTCATCAATAAATCTCTTTTTCCCATTCTCCAATCCTAAAATATGATCTTCCGCCGCAAGAATAGTCGAAAGCTTATTAGCTGTATCTGCGCCAAAATATTCCTCATAAGAAAAGTCATGGAACATTTGCGATACAATTTCCAACTTCTCAAGCATCAGTGCAACGGCTTGATCTTGCGCAACAGCTGGGTCACCTTTTCCTCCACTATCAGAGTAAAAAGACAAAGCTTTTTTAAGATCAGATGCTATGCCTAAATAATCTACAACCAAACCACCTGGCTTATCTTTATAAACACGATTAACACGTGCAATAGCCTGCATTAAGTTATGTCCCTGCATTGGCTTATCAATATATAATGTGTGCATTGACGGAGCATCAAATCCTGTCAGCCACATATCACGAACGATTACTAATTGCAGCTCGTCATCTGGATTTTTCATCCGCTCGGCAAGCATTCTGCGTTGCTCTTTTGTTGTATGATGCTTGGCCATTTCTGGTCCATCGCTAGATGACGCCGTCATCACCACTTTAATTGCACCTTTATTTAGATCATCACTATGCCACTCAGGGCGTAGCGCAATAATTGCCTCATATAAAGACGCGGCAATACGGCGGGACATAGCAACAACCATTCCCTTGCCATCAGAAACAGATTGCCTATTCTCAAAATGCTGAACTATATCTTGTGATATATTTTTAACACGGTTATCACTGCCGATTAATGCTTCAAGCTGCGTCCATTTTGCTTTAGCTTTTTGGGTTTCAGATAGTTCTGCATTGCCTAATTCACCATCCAGCTCTTCAACTAGCTTTTTTCCTTCATCATTTAGCGATATTTTTGCAAGACGACTTTCATAGAAAATCCGCACAGTTGCACCATCTTCTACTGCTTGGGCAATATCATAAACATCAATATAGCTACCAAACACTGCTGGAGTATTTACGTCTTTTCCTTCAATCGGAGTTCCAGTAAAGCCAAGATATGTTGCATTAGGCAGGGCGTCACGCATGTATTTAGCAAAACCATACACAACTTTTTTACCGATAACATTACCATCAGCATCTTTATCATCTATGGTTTTTGCACTAAAACCATATTGGGTACGATGGGCCTCATCAGCAATCACAACTATGTTTTTGCGATCGGATAATTGCTCATAAATATTGCCCTCATCAGGCTGGAATTTCTGCACAGTAGTAAATATAACCCCGCCAGAAACCACTTTAAGCAGCTCTTTGAGGTGCTGTCTATCCTCCGCCTGAACAGGTTCTTGACGCAGCAATTGTTTTGATGATGCGAACGTATCAAACAACTGATCATCAAGATCATTACGGTCTGTAATAACTAGGATTGTCGGATTATTTAACGCTCTAACGACTTTCCCAGCTGTAAACACCATAGAAAGTGATTTGCCTGAGCCTTGCGTATGCCAAACAACACCACCTTTTCTGTCGCCATCATTAGAGCTGGCTTTCACTACAGATTCCAACGCCTTATTCACTGCATAATATTGATGGTATGCCGCTAGTTTTTTAACTGTTTGAATAGCTACAACGCCTGTTTTAGCATCTTCTTTTTTTGATTTCTCAAACACGGTAAAATTGCGGATAAGGTCAATTAATGTTGCCTTATTCAGCATACCATTAATCAGCGTTTCTAACTGGCTGACAAGGTGAGATGCTTCAGCAATACCATCAGAAGATTTCCAGGTCATAAAGCGAGTTAGCCCAGCAGAAAGCGAGCCAGCTCGAGCCTCCAGACCATCCGATATAACCAATATTCCATTATAGGTAAAAAGTGAGGGGATAGTTTCTTTATAGGTTTGCAATTGTTTATAGGCAGAAGTGACGGGTGCATTCTCATCAACCGCATTTTTCAGCTCAATAACTACCAGGGGAAGCCCATTTACAAACAAAATAACATCGGGGCGTTTGTTTTGATGGTTTTCAATGACGGTGAATTGATTAACAATATTAAATTCATTATTTTCTGGGTGATCAAAATCAATCAATTTGACATAATCGCCTCTGTCTTCTCCATTTTTACGGAGGGTAATATTAACTCCATCACTGAGCATAGAGTGGAAGCTCTCATTGGCAGAATTCAGCTCTGGAGAATGCACTCGCTGCACCTGTCGTAAAGCATCTTCCCGACCTTCGGCAGATATATCAGGATTAACCCGATCAATCGCCGATTTCAGCTTAGAGGCAAGCAACACATCATCAAACCCACCGCGCAATGAATTATCGCTATCAGGTGCAATATCAGGGCCATAAAGATACTCGTAGCCTTGCTTCTCCAGCAGCTCAATTGCGAACTCTTCGATTTCATTTTCTGTTATTTTTGTCATAATATGCCTATATTTCTTATCGGTTCTGTTCGCAATGAGTTATCACAAAGTCCAGCCATTTTTTATACCAGTACCAAGTTTTTCCTACCTCGACCCCATATTGTTTATCAGGGTTTCTTGCATCATTTTCTTTCCAAAGAGTAGTATGGCTATGCATTGAAAACCCTAAAAACCCTTTCTTAGCGACTTCAGCAATTATATCTGAAGGGCGATATTTGGGCTTTTCTACATTCTTCACAAGAACATCTTGAATCTTTTTGCCTTCTGCAGATTCTTCGCTACCAATCCTATATGCTGTGTCAGCTTGATTCTCATGATTTGCATTATCCCTTATATAATAGCCGCCAAAGCTGATTCTTGAGACTTCTTAACAAGCTCATCTTTAATGGAGTATACTCTGCGTTTTCTCTTCGCCATCACGCCGCCTCCACTTTAAATGCTTTATGCTCGGTCACATATGCCTGCTGATCAACATTGTATAAAATTTCGCTGGGTGGATAAGAGTAATTTCCCATGGTGAATTCGCCAAATGCTTCGTCCCAGAAGTCATTAAAATCTTGATTATGGGTATATTCGGGTAGGTCATCTTCAGCTTTAACCGTAGGTTTTAATGGTGAAGATGACTCAAATCCACGAATAAGAAATGTCGCAACAATTTCTGTCGTATCGATTAATAGCCCTCGGGTAAAAATATCAACCTTGTTATTTCTATCTCGAATTTCATCCATTGGCTTTCCATGAGCTGTTAGCCCAATATCATTACGAAGATTTCCCATTTGCTGAGCAATATTGGCGAGTGAAGTGGAAATCTGATTAACGAGATCATCGCCTTTATAGCCAATAGCAATAAAGGATTTCTTTAGCACTATACTCATATTGGGAGTGTTTGGTAAATCAACAGACCTTTGTTTGCAGATATCTTTTCCTATTGTTTCCAACAATGCTTTGGCATTTTCTAACGCAAGGCTGAAATCAATTTCAACATGGGCATCTATGCGTTCAATATAAATCTCAAGTTCCCGCCATCGACCATACTGCTCTATGATTGTTTGAAGCTTTTGCATCAAGCTGCCTCCTCAAATTCCACACGCACATCACCGCTCATGAGTTTTGGAAGTAACGTGTCACGGAGGGACTCTAGGGTTTTTATTTGTTTGTAATTAATTGCAATTTTTTTCCAGTTTTCTGATGTAATATCAGTAAATTTTTCTAGCAAATCATCGGGTGGCAGTTGAAATTCAACTGCTTCAATATCTGATGGCTTCAAAGATGGATAAGTTGATGTAGATGCTTCAGCTAAGATGCTTAAATATTCAGTCATCTCTTCTTGCGTTAGAAGAGAATACATAAAATTAGGATCGATTTTAGTGCAGGATATAACGCAAAACCCTGTTGATACGACTAAATTATCCTCAGGGTTCTTAATAAATCCATAGTGTTTATGATTTGGTCGAACAGTAGAAATAATAATATCATTATGCTGAACCAGTCGTTTTGCTCGGCTTGGAGCATCCTTTAATTCATACGGCTGCAATGCCTCAATTTTTCCCTCAGTGATAGAGCCAGTATCTAAATACAATATTTCTTGATGTGTATAATCACCTTTAACTGTTGTTAGATTGGTTTTGGCAACATCCGCAATGCAAACCGTTTCCCAATCATCCTGTGCGTCTTCGATGAACCATTGGCGGAAGAGGGTTTCGGCGGTGGATTCTAGGGTTTTGTTCTGTCGGTGGAGGAGGTCTATTTTATCATCCAAACTCGATAATACCACCGCAATCGCCTTTTGCTCTGGTAATGGTGGGAGGGAAACTTTTATACTTTTAACAACTGAACCAGATATTTCCATAAATGTTGTGCCAGAGCCGCTAGCCTGTAAATGCTCAACATTATCTTTTATCCAATAATATATAAAAACATTATGTGCCTGCTTATTATCTATAAATAAACTTTTGAACCCTTGATTTGTTGAGATTTCATTTGTAGCAATAGCAACATATCCAATCGGTGCTCTTGAAGTTAAAAGAACTGCTCCAGCTGGCATTAATTTTGTTGAAGACTTTTTCAATCCTAGCTGTGTTATATTTCTTTCACCTCTAGAAATATAAGTGTTGGTATAGCTCGTTAAATCCCTAGGGGTAAGCCAAGGAATATCTCCACCCCAGTATTCAGCAACTGAAGTTTTAGGAGTTCCACCACCAATTACTTCTGCAATCTCGCCCAGCGTTGTTTCCACCCAATCACTCATCATCACCCCCGCTATTTTCCAGCTTCTTGTGCTGTTTTTCCAGTGAGATCACACTGGATTCTGGGGTTGCTAGGTTTTCTGGCATTGTACCGCCTAAATCTTTAATGGTCTGGCGGACTTTTGAACCGACTTCATGATGGGTTTTATTGGCGTTAGATTTGCCCTTGGTTTCATCACGGCGTAATTTCTCCTCTGCCTGCGTTGCTCGGAAGAGATTTGCTGCCAGTTCTGTACTGCCCATATGATCTAAAATTTTATGGCTTTTCTTTAAGCCTTTTTTCTGATGAATTTCCTTAGCTCCCAATCCGCCATAAAGCCCTTGATAGCCATGATTCTGGAATACACCAAAATCTCTATTCTCCACTCCTGCCTTACTGGCTGCTTCTGCCAATTGCTTGTTATGTTTTTTTAATTCATTACGCAAAAACACACGTTGCTTGTTTTCACTAAGCTGTTTGAATGCTTCATCATCGGCTAGTTCTTGCCTACGAGTCTGCATAGCAAAATATGTCTGCCCATTAGCAATAACTGGCTTGCTGGGGTCTCCATTTTGTACAATTAAATAGCAGGCATAACGGGAAAGGTGATAATCATAATCATCAATTTGTCTTTCCGCTCCAGAGCCAATTGAAACCATTTTCCCCACCTGGTGAAAATGGTTTGCAGGATCAACAGAAGAAGTTTCACAAGCCTTGATAGCTTTTAGAATAACAGCCTTGAATTTGTCCCATCTGCTATAGTCAAGAACGGGCAATAAATCACGCGCAGACCAAAAATCCACACCATCATCTGTTTGCTGACGAATACTCTCAAACGTTTGGTGATGTTGGTTTGTTATTTCAGTCATATTTTCTACCTTTTTCAGTCCGTGACAATTTGTCACGGGTTGATTTTTATTTAAGGGGGGGGGGCAATTTGTCCCCACCCTTTGCAACTATTACCCGCTCACTTTAACCTTCGCTAAATTCTCGATGATACGCTGATTTAGCTCGGCTTCCTCATTTAGCTGCTCTTTAAATTCAGCTTGCAGTGAGGTAAAACGCTCGGCGAAATTGAAGTCATCCTCGACATCTTCTAAGCCAACATATCGCCCTGGAGTTAGGACATAGTCCAGCTTAGCAACTTCATCTATGGCAGAGGTTTTGCAGAAGCCTTTTACATCCTCATACCCATCATCTTCTGATCTCCAATTATGGTACGTGCCAGCAATCCTGTTTATATCTTCATCGGATAACTCTTTTGTTCGGCGATTTATTAAATGCCCAAGATTGCGAGCATCGATGAATAATATTTCCTCCCTGCGATAGGTTTTTCCACGGCGTAAAAACCACAGTGAGGCTGGGATTTGTGTATTGAGGAATAGTTTTGCAGGAAGGTTAACCACGCAATCCACCAGCCGTGCCTCTATTAATGCTTGGCGAATATCTCCTTCACCGCCAGATTTAGACGTAAGCGCACCTTTTGCTAGCACAAAACCTGCATGTCCGTTGGGCGCAAGGTGATATAGGAAATGCTGAATCCAGCCATAGTTAGCATTGCCAGTTGGTGGCTCACCGTATTTCCATCGACCATCACCACGCAGAAGCTCACCACTCCAATCACTCACATTAAATGGTGGATTGGCGATTATATAATCAGCCTTCAAATCTTTATGAGCATCATTGAGGAATGAACCCTCATTATTCCATTTCACCTGCGAGCTATCAATGCCACGAATAGCAAGGTTCATCTTCGCCAGTCGCCATGTGGTCTGATTGCTTTCTTGCCCATAAATGGAGATGTCATTCACGCGCCCTTGGTGTTCTTCAACGAACTTTTCAGACTGAACGAACATTCCGCCTGAACCGCAACATGGATCAAACACACGTCCTTTATATGGCTCAAGCATTTCTACAAGTAGCTGCACTACAGAGCGAGGCGTATAGAACTGTCCACCCTTTTTGCCTTCAGCTAGGGCAAATTCACCTAGGAAATATTCGAACACATGACCAAGAATATCAGCACTACGAGCTTTAGCATCACCAATGTTGATATTGCTAAATTCATCGATAAGGCGGCCGAGACTGACAGGATCAAGATTTCCTCTAGCAAATACTTTAGGCAATACACCTTTTAGCGATGGGTTGTCCTTCTCGATAGCATCCATTGCATCATCAATATCCTTGCCTATTTCTGGCAGTTTTGCACGAGAACGCATATATGACCAACGCGCAGATGGTGGAACAAAAAACACGTTTTCCGCTTTATATTCGTCACGATCTTCTGGATCAGCACCGTCATCGTCACCCTCACCACCTTTGAGTTTGTCGTAAAGCTCCTCAAAGGCATCAGAGATATATTTTAAGAATATCAGGCCAAGCACGACATGCTTATATTCCGCTGCATCAATATTTTTGCGCAGCTTATCAGCAGCGTCCCACAGCTTCTTTTCAATTGATTCTAATTTATCGTCTTTTGCCATTATTTATCGCCCTCTGTTTGTTTCTGTATCCAGCTATCGATATCAGCCTTCCTAAAACGCCAGCTAGCACCAACTTTAAAGGCGGGTAATTTACCGTCTAATGTTAGCCGGTAAGCCGTTTTTTTCATTTAGTTTGAGGTATACAGAAACCTCTTTGATTGTCATTATATCGCTGTCCATTTCATTCCCAACTTTTGTGTTTGAATGCAACTATGTGAGAAAATACTGGAAAGATTGAGAATCATCAAATGGTTTGTTGTTTTTTGCTCTTTTAGCAAGCGGTGGGGAGGGGATAAAGTTCAGGACATCACTCTGAGTGGTGTGTAGGAAATTCCGACACAGCATATTTCTGCAAAAAAACTTCAGAAAATATTTTACTGTTATATATCAGTATATTGCGGAATATTTGACAAGTTGGAAAACACTGCTTACATACACCACCATAGCCGAACCATAGCCGAGTTGTTGGCACTAAATTATGTTTTCAGATGCTCAGATGCCCAAATGTAATGACAAATCAGCCTTGAACACGCCTGAATTAACTTTATATTCAAGGCTCTCATAAAAGGATTTCGACATGGCTGATACGCTTATTAAGGCTCTGCCTCTTGCCCTGCCTCTTGCCCTGCCTCTTGCCCTTGCCGTCATCATGTTTTCAATTGGCCTTGGGCTCACCGTTGCAGATTTTAAGCGTGTCTTAATCATCCCGCGCACCATAGTTGCAGGTGCTCTTTGCCAGCTTATTCTTTTGCCGCTGACGGCTTTTGCGCTTATTTGTATCATTGATGTTTCGGGCGAAATTGCCTTGGGCATCATGATATTGGCCTTTTCGCCCGGCGGTGTTGTGTCAAATATCATGACTAAACTTGCGCATGGCGTTGTTGCATTGTCTATCACGCTCACAGCTCTTACCAGCCTTTTGTCTATGTTTATCCTGCCCGCCATGGTAGCCGTGATGGCGGATTACTTTTTGAAGGACCATAATATCGAGATCGATATTACATCACTAAGCTTGAAAATGTTTGCCATTACTGCGCTACCCGTTTCAATTGGTATCGTGCTTAGACATTTTATGCCGAGGGTCTCATTGAGGCTAGAGCCAATTATTTCAAAAATTTCAAATGGGCTTTTTACGCTGATTGTCATTGCAACTATTGTCGTAAATTGGGCGGTCTTAACCGAGCAGCTATACAGTCTGGCACTTAGTCTATTTGGAATGATTATATTCATGTTCGCCATTGGCATGATGGTTGCAAAACTGTTCAGACTCGGTCAACGCGAACAAGTCACAATTGCCATTGAAACCGGCATCCAGAACGCCGCAATGGGGATGACAGTCGGTGCCTTAATTGTTGGTGTGCAAACAGCTTTGCCAATTTTAAGTTTACCGTCTGCGCTCTATGGTATCTTGTTCTTTTTTGTTGCGGGCCCGTTTATTCTTTGGTCGCGCCCGCGCTTGAAAGCACCGATTTCCCCAAGTGCTTGAAAGTGCTGATGTCTTTTATTTTGGCGAAACTTGCAAAAAGATGTCGTCATCAGTGGTGTCCACTAACGGAATCTGATTTGCAGGCAGTGCTTTATAGGAGTCCATCCATCGCTTGACCCATTTTTGGTCCCTCACCTTTGACGGATGATAACCCGGAACCAAAGAACGAAGAAGAGCAGGTCCCGCATTTGTGAAAAAAGCAAATATCATTCTCAAAAGACGCTTTCGGCTTGCTTTATTATTCCAAAGTCCATCTTGCTTGAGCATTTTAATGTAAGTTTTTCTGCTAAATTTAGCGATATGCCACGTCGCATAAAGAGTTCCCCACACGCGCAGAAAATAACGCCCTGCAATATGTTGATAAGCATCAAAGGCTACATTTTTATGCTCTGTCTCTTCGACCATATGCCATAAAATAAATGAGGCGACACGACTATCCGCACCTTTAAACAGATAAGCGCGCTCGCCTATAAGCCATTCGGTTATCCCGACCGTCATGGTCTCAAAACCTGCGGTATAGGCCAGTCGCCAGTTTAAACTTTTTTTGTCAAAGCGTTTATAATCTTCCAACATTTGGGCTTCGATGTCGGCGAGCTCAGGATAACCATTAAGCTTTAATATTGTGTTGTACCGATTATGGGTTTGGAAATGTTGCCCTTCTTGCGCCATGAAAGCACTTATATCGGCTTGAAGTAAATCGTCACTCACATATTTTGAAGCCTCGCGCAAGGTACGAATTAAAAAGGGCTCAAGATAGGGCATGGTGAGCGATGCGCCATTAGCCATATGACTCCATTCTGGTTTTGACGGATTCCAGACAGGGTTAATGTCTTTGGAAAATTCAAATGGAATTTTTCTGACGACTATTTCAGAACAGTGTTTACGTCTGTCATTTAGCATGGCTTACTCTTTCAAAGATTTGTAATGTCGCCAAACCCCGTAAACAAGGAGCGCAAAGGCAATATGAACGGCTATAACGGGTGGCCATCCGGATAGGAATATTAAATTATTTGCCAAGCCTCCCTCAAATGGGCCGCCATTAAAGGCCAGCCCCCGCGTTCCAAAGATTGCATTTGCAATGGCTGGCAGAGTGAAAAGCCAAGCATAGATGACAGACGTCCAAAATAGAGTGTTTGTTAAGCGCGGGCTCAATTTAATATACGGCGCTATCAGAGCCGTCGCAAAGAGTAATAAGCCGTTTGTTATGGCCTCCATATGCGCCATATTCCAAGCGCGGCGATCGCCGGGAATGTCGGCTTCTATATACTCAATAAACGGAAAGAGACGTATGCCTTCAAGCAGCATGAAAATATATAACCACCCGCTCACGATAACCATAATCAAGAGCCCTGTTCCATTTAAAATCAGTAAAGTACGTTGGCGTTCATTTAGCATGCTTACCCCTCGCGCCTAAAGCTGTCCGCGTAAAATTTATCTGTACCTCCAGTGTTGCATAAAATTTTATTGCGGGTCAAGCCAGCCAATATTGCCGTCTTCACGCCGATGCACAATGTTCATAGTGCCATGTATGCCAGAGCGGAATATCAGATAATCTGCATGGGTCAATTCCATCTGCATGACAGCTTCACTAACCGATAAACAGGGCAGCTCAATAGCATTCTCAGCAATGGTGATGGCTTGGTATTCTTCGGGTAGTTCGCCATCTTCTGGCTCTGGCGCGAGCGTGCGCGCTATAATAGGCGGCAGTTCTTTGGCGGCCGCTTTTGAATGATGGTTTTTCAGCCGCCGCTTATAGCGGCGTAGTTGTTTTTCCATTTTGGTGAGAGCTTGGTCAAAGCCTGCGTAAATATCGGTATCATCACTGCTTGCTTGCGCCCGCAATCCGCTATCGAGGTGTACGGTGCAATCGGTTCTAAAGCCGTGTCCTTGCTTTGAAAAAGTAACCAGCACTTCGGCGCCGCGTTCAAAATATTTGCTAATGCCCGCCTCAAGCTGTGTTTCCACATGTTTGCGTAAAGCTTCCCCCGTCTCGATATGTTTGCCGGTAATCTGTATTTGCATTTAAGTCTCCGTTTTTGAAGATTCTACAGCCGTTACATTCTGAACTGGTCTCCCAGATACAGGCGTCGCACGTCATCATGCGCGATAATTTCGTCTGCAGTGCCTTCCATTAGGACCTGACCGTCATGAAGAATAACGGCACGGTCGATGATGCCAAGAGTTTCGCGTACATTATGGTCGGTAATAAGCACCCCGATATTGCGATCTTTCAATGTGGCGACGAGGTCCCGAATGTCACCAACGGCAATCGGGTCAATCCCGGCAAAGGGCTCGTCAAGAAGAATGTAGGATGGGTTCGCTGCCAAGGCGCGGGCGATTTCCACACGGCGGCGTTCGCCGCCAGAGAGCGCGATGCCCTGAGTGCGGCCCAAATGCGAAACCGAGAAATCGGCAAGCAGAGATTCAAGTTTTTTTTCGCGTTCTATCGGGTCTGGTTCGACGGTTTCAAGCACGGCGCGAATATTATCCTCGACACTCAGCCCGCGGAAAATGGATGCTTCTTGGGGCAGATAACCAATGCCAAGACGGGCGCGCCGATACATAGGTAAATTCGTAATATCAATGCCGTTGAGTTTGATGGTACCGTAATCGGAACCGACAAGACCTGTAATCATATAAAAGCAGGTGGTTTTGCCGGCGCCATTGGGGCCCAGAAGACCGAGGGCTTCGCCGCGCTGTAAATTCAAGGAGACATTGCGCACAACAGGGCGTTTAGCATAGCTTTTGCCAACACTTAGCACTTCTAGCCCATCGGCGGAGCTGACAAGGGTAGGGCTTGTTATGTCGGGCGTTGTTTTGGGTGTTGTTTTGGGTGTTGTGCTGGGCATTATGTCGGGCGAGGGGCTTTCTGATTTTTGTTTTGAACTCATATTATTTTTAGAGTAACGCAGTTTTACCTATTTGACAAATCGAGATATTATTCGCGTGATTTATTCTATTGCTCTTTATTGATTGGGTGTAAAAATACCTTTGACGCGCTGTTTTCCATTGACCGTTTCCCCGCCCATCAGTGTTGCCTTGCCGGTGACTGTATTTACTTGCAAAGCTTGCCCGTGCAGTGTGTTGCCTTGTTCAAGCAAGGTGACGCCGCCGCCCATGTAAATAATATTTGAGTCAATATGATGTTCGGCCCAATCGCCGGTGGCGCGGCTGTTGTTCTTTGATACGAGTAAAACATTGCCCTGCGCCCGCAAGGTTTGCGCTTGGCGTGTTTGAGGGTCAATGCTGATGGCGGTTTTGTCACTATAAAGTTTGGACGCGCCTTGAGCGGCAACTATCTGACCTGCAAAGACGCCGATATGTGTGTTCTGGTCGAGGGTAAGTGTTTCAGAGGTGATGATAATGGGCGCGTTTGGAGAGGGTGCTTGGTGAGCGTTGTTTTTTTCAAATGGTAGATATGTTGTTTTCACCTTGTTGAAAAATTCAATGATACTTGTTTGTCCATCGGCTTTCATGGCGCCCGCTTCAATTTTCCCCGTCTCGATTGTACCAAGCCCGATTGTACCAATTTTGATTGTACCAATCCCGATTGTACCAATCTCGATTGTGCCAATGACAGGAGTTTGCGTTTGGATTAAATTTATCCGAAAGTCCACCTCCATAGTCGGGCTGGTTAGCTGATAGCCCCTAAAATCATCTAACCTCACGCCGCCGGTCATGTAGAGCCTATCTGCCAAGCGTTGCAACCGCCCCTCGGGTGCTGATATTTGTTGTCGTGTTTTGGTGGTTTTTTTATCTATGGTTATGCCGACAATATTTTTCAAATAAACAATATTCTGATTATTGGGGTCAGGTTGTGCCAGCTCTGCGGTTACCCGATAGAGGTTGCCCTGTTTTGTAACGCCTTGCAGTTTTGGCTCGCGCATAAGAGGGCCTTTGCGAGTTAATTCGATTTTTTGATAACTCATGGGCAGGTCCTGCAATTCGGGCTCGGACCTGCCCATGAGAAAAATCGCGCCGACCAATAAAACCGCTACGATCGGAAACAGTAGTTTTAATCGGCTAACCCATTTTGAGTAATGCTGTTGTTGGGTCATTGGCTTTCAGGTTCCGGTTTTTTAATGGGCAAAAATATCCAAGTCTTCCCAGCCTGCCAAATCCATAGCCGCGCGCACAAGCACGAAGTCAAAACAAGCTTCGGCCATTTCCTTTCGTCCTTCGCGTATGAGCATATTTTCTAGTTTATTTTTTAGCCCATGTAGGTGCAATACATCTGCGGCCGCATATTTCAGCTGTGCTTTGGTTAGTTCTTTTGCGCCCCAGTCTGAGCTTTGTTGCTGTTTGGAAAGGTCGATGCTTGCAAGGTCTCGGCATAGGTCTTTGAGTCCATGGTGGTCTGTATAGGTGCGTGCGAGTTTAGAGGCAATTTTGGTACACCATAGAGGCGCGCAATGGACATGGAGATAATGGGCGAGCATGGCGACATCAAAGCGTGCATAGTGGAATATTTTAAGAATGTCTCTATCGCCGAGAAGTTTTTTCAAATTTGGTGCGTCATAGGTTTCGCGGTTCATCTGGACGATATGAGCTGTGCCGCCGCCGTCTGAGATTTGCACGAGGCATAATTTATCACGGTTAGGTTTGAGTCCCAATGTTTCTGTATCGATGGCGATAGCATTTTTAAATTTCAAGTTTTCAGGCAGGTCATTTTTGTGGAGAGTAATGCTCATCTTTAATCCAATATAATCGTCTGGCTCGGTTGGTGTTTTGCATGACTTTACCAGCCTTTGGCGCGTGGGTCATCTGTTATTGCAATCTAGATTGCGGTTGATGATGACAGTTGGCACTGCTGACTTGCAAGAGGTTTCTTCCGCCCCGAAATTAGACCTTAAAATCATTGGAACGCTGGATAGGATTAGTTTTTCAAAAACCTGTTCTACACTGTTCTATCTAGCTTTTTCTAGTAACCAATCAAATAAACCTACCCTTAAAACCATCTCTGCTAATTCTTTTGCATCGACTAATTTTGTTGTTTTATTTTTTGATTTAAGCTCTTGTTCCGAAGTGTGATACACATAAAATATGTAGTTAGTATCACGCTGATCTGAGGGATTTTTATATTTTTTAAGCTCATCTTCATATTTTTCAAGCTCTTTTTGATTTGTTTTTGATTTGACTTGTACAAAGGCACGTTCCTTTAAGCTTGGCAAATACATTTCTATATCAATTGTTTTTTGCGTGCCTCCAGTTGCACTTAAGCGTTGCCACCCACTCTGTGCAAAAGCTAATTCTACCAATAACTCAAAATCCTTGGGATTTAGCAATTTCATCATAGTAATAATAGAAGATATGATGTTTTCTCTATTTTCTTTTGCTGTAGTAATTTCGGGCAAATCCTCACAATTAATACGCCGCAAAAGATACTCTAGTTGAGGCTGTAATGTACATATAGTGCTTGGGTAGCGCCCTGTTTTAGTAAGGCTTCCACTAAGTTTGTTTAGTGATAATTTATTACCGTTAATATCACAATCATGCCATCCGTCAATTGTTGTTAAATGACGGCTACCATGTAGGAGAGCAGTTTTATCAGACCCCAAATATTCTACACCTTCTTTTGCAAAACACCAATAGAGCTTCCCATCAGCAAACGTAACCCACAAAGTGTCTTTATCAGATGTATAGAAGTCAGAAACTTGGTTTTGATACCTTGTGCAAGTCCCGTCATCACGATCTTTTTCCTTATATATATTAAAAACAGTCTCGGGGTCAAAAGGTTCTTCATGAGGCACTTCATAAAAACCCAATGCAATTTTTCCATTATCGATGCAAAATTGCTCATATTTGCCTCCCTTACCCAGCTTTATATAATGAGCTTTTGTTGCTGTTATCTTTTTTGCTGTTTTCATAGTGTTCTCCGTCCATCTTTTTTCTTAATACTATTATTCAATTTATCAAAAAATACAACCAAAAAGGCGGAATTTATGATAAATTACCCATTGCGTTTTTTTCCTTTTTTATTTTAATCGCGGATTAGTTTAACCAGCCGCGCTCTTATGTCAAAGCGTGACCAAAACCATAGGTTAAAAATTTGAAGTTCGGAAGCTAATGTATGATTTGAGTTAAATAACTGAATTTATGCCTCATTATATGCTCATTATTGAGTTATAAATACAGGACTTATAGAACCCCGCCCTAAATCGCCATTAAAATAACCGCGCCAAGAGCCAATCGGTAAATAACAAAAGGCAGAAAGCTCATTTTTGCGGTGACTCTCATCAAAGCATGAATACTCAAAATCGCCAAAAAACAAGACAACGTCATGCCCAAAAGCATGGCTTTCAGGCTTGTCTCACTATCGCCAAAAAGAAGCTCAACAAGACCAAAAAAACTGAAACAGCTAATCACAGGTATAGATAAAAGCATAGAAAAACGCACCGCTTCTTGACGACTAACGCCAAGCGCGCGCGCCGCCGTGATGGTCACACCAGAACGACTCGCTCCCGGAATAAGCGAAAATATTTGCGCCACGCCCACATAAAAAGCCCGTCTCAGAGACTGGTTTTTCAGCCCGCCCGTCTGGTCGCCCATTTTGTCGGCAAGATAAAGCGGAACAGCAAAAAATATCGTCGCCAGTGCCACCGTTTGAGCCTTGCGCAGCATATCAATCCCGCCCGCAAGCACCAGCCCCGCCGCAACGAGTAAAACCGGCAGGCTGGCAATAATTATTTGCAACAGCAGGTGCCGATTATCTGAGTTTCGGTTTTGAGCGAAGTCCATCGCGCCCAATAAAAGACTTGCGACATCTTCGCGAAAATAGATGATAACGGCGATTAGGGTTCCAAAATGTAAAGCGACATCAAAGCCCACGCCTTGGTCTGGATAAGCGGTGAAGGCATGTAATAGGGTTAGGTGTCCGGAGGAACTCACGGGTAAGAATTCTGTAAGGCCTTGTATTATTGCGAGCCAGATAATGTGTGATAGTGCCATTTTTTGTGTCTCTGTTATTTTATTTTTTAATCTTAAGTCAATTTTGCAATATTGCAAACGCTGGTTGGAGGGATTAGCCGGTGAGGGGGGGCGCAAGGAGGGGCGCAAGAAGGGGAGTCTTGCGGGTTATTATGCTATTGCTGAATGGCTCACGGCGCGAGCCTATTCTATAACGCCGCCACCCCGACAAAATCTAGATTACAATCTAAATAGCAATCGAGCCGCGTTGCGCTATCTCTTGGCAAGTAATTCAAGATTCTCTCGCGCTTTAACATGACCTTGCGCGGCGGCTTTGCGCCACCACTTTTCGGCTTGCTCATAATCTTGCGCCACGCCTTCGCCATTCGCATACATCACGCCAAGATTATATTGTGCCCCAGCATGACCTTGTTCGGCGGCTTTTTCAAACCACTGCGCGGCTTGCTTATCATCTTGCGCCACGCCTAAGCCATTATCATACATCTGCCCAAGATTATTTTGCGCCCCAGCATCGCCTTGCGCGGCGGCTTTTTTATACCATTGCATGGCTTGTTTATAATCTTGCCCCACGCCTTCGCCTTCTATATACATCAGCCCAAGATTATTTTGTGCTTTAGCATCACCTTGGTCGGCGGCTTTGCGAAACCAATACTCAGCTTCCTTGTAATCTTGCGCCACACCTTTGCCATTATCATACATCACGCCAAGATTATTTTGCGCCCCAGCATGACCTTGTTCGGCGGCTTTTTGAAGCCACTGCATGGCTTGCTCATAATCTTGCGCCACGCCTTCGCCGTTCTTATACATCAGCCCAAGATTAGTTTGTGCATTAGCATTACCTTGCGCGGCGGCTTTTTTATACCATTGCACGGCTTGTTTATAATCTTGCGCCACACCTTTGCCACTCTCATACATCGCGCCAAGATTATTTTGTGCATCAGCATACCCTTGTGCAGCGGCTTTTTGAAGCCACTGTATAGCTTGTTTAGTATCTTGCGCCACGCCTTTGCCATTATCATACAGCCGCCCAAGATTATATTGCGCCCCAGCATGACCTTGCGCGGCGGCTTTTCTATACCAATGCACGGCTTGCTCATCATCTTGCGCCACGCCTGCGCCTTCGTAATACATCACGCCAAGCCTATATTGTGCCTCAGCAACACCTTGCTCGGCGGCTTTGCGCCACCACTTCACGGCTTGTTTATAATCTTGCTCCACGCCTTCGCCAGTTGCATACATCAACCCAAGATTATATTGCGCCCCAGCATGACCTTGCGCGGCGGCTTTTCTATACCAATGCACGGCTTGCTCATCATCTTGCGCCACACCTAAGCCATTATCATACATCACGCCAAGATTATTTTGCGCCCCAGCATGACCTTGTTCGGCGGCTTTTTCAAACCACTGCGCGGCTTGCTTATCATCTTGCGCCACGCCTTTGCCATTATCATACATCTGCCCAAGATTATTTTGCGCCTCAGCATCGCCTTGCGCGGCGGCTTTTTCAAACCACTGCGCGGCTTGCTTATCATCTTGCGCCACGCCTTCGCCTTCGTAATACATCACGCCAAGATTATTTTGTGCCTCAGCATCACCTTGCTCGGCGGCTTTGCGCCACCACTGCACGGCTTGTTTATAATCTTGTACCACGCCTTTGCCATTATAATACATCAAGCCAAGATTATATTGCGCCTTAGCATGACCTTGCGCGGCGGCTTTTTTATACCATTGCGCGGCTTGCTTATCATCTTGCGCCACGCCTAAGCCATTAAAATAGCTCACGCCAAGATTATTTTGTGCCTCAGCATGACCTTGCGCGGCGGCTTTTTTATACCATTGCGCGGCTTGCTTATCATCTTGCGCCACGCCTTTGCCATCATCATACATCAAGCCAAGATTATTTTGCGCCTCAGCATCGCCTTGCGCGGCGGCTTTTTGAAACCACTTTACGGCTTGCTTATCATCTTGCGCCACGCCTTCGCCTTCGTAATACATCCACCCAAGCGCGTATTGTGCATGAGTATTACCTTGTTCGGCGGCTTGACAAAACCACTTCACGGCTTGTTTATAATCTTGCTCCACGCCTTCGCCATTCGCATACATCCCGCCAAGTTCATATTGCGTCTCAGGATCCCCCCCATCGGCGGCTTCTTGCAAGAGTTTAACTTCAAAATCATCCATCTGTAATGCTCCTTGTAGGAAAATCATTTTGAGGACTAGCTAAGGCATCAAAACTTATGCCGCCTATGACCACCAAAAGAACAAAAATTCCCAAAATCCGTTTAAATGATAAATTACCCATCGCGTTTATCCTTCTTTTTTTATTTTTAATTGAATATCAGTTTAACCAGCCACGCCTTTATGTCAAAGCGTGAACAAAAACCATAGGTTAAAAATTTGAAGAAAGGCTTATCTACGGCTATCTCACTTACCTTGTATAAGCCTTTTAAGCATCTCTTATGCCTCAGCGTGACCCTATTCGGCGGCTAAATTTTCTGATAACACTGGCAGTGAGTGAGTTCAAATTGTAACATTTCACCTAGCTACGAGTGGGTTCGAATTGTGACACTTTACCAAAATTTATGTCTTTGCCTTTGTTTTTTCACTATTTTTTGTTCTATTTGCCCGTTTACATATTTTACTCTATATAATGTTTATAATAATTTAATTTGATTTATGGCTATAATAGTGCCATTGAATGGGTATCACACAATTTAGCTATTTATTGGGATTTTTAGTAGCTCCTTGACAAAGGGTAGTATTTTTGATTCCATAAAATTGACTTTTAACATTTGATGGAGAAGGATAATGGAAAAGTTTGAATCTCTAGTACATTTTATAATTAGTGAGTGCGGTGACCCTACGCGCCTCGGGGCGATTCGTTTGAATAAAGTGCTTTGGTATAGTGATCTGATTGCATACCTAACAGAAGGACAATCAATCACTAAGGAACGGTATATCAAGCGTCAAATGGGTCCAGTACCAGCGCGAATTTTGGCTACCTTAGAGAAGCTAACAACTGCTAAAAAAATTTTCATTGTAGAACCTGAAGAAAAATTTGAAGCAAGAAAGTTTATTTCTATAGAAGCCCCAGACACTAATTCTTTGTCAGAATCTAATCTGCGTATAGTGAAACACGCCTTGCAAGTGATTCTTGATAACACGGCTAGTGCAGTAAGCGAGTCTACACATGATATCATATGGGAAAGTGCCAAAATTGAGGAAGAAATCCCTTTTTATGCAACCTTGGCAAGAAATGTTGGTAAAATCAGTGATGAAACCCTTGTTTGGGCAGAAGAAAAAATACAATCGTATTCATAGAGCACACAAATGATAACCATGCGAACAATAATTTGTAATGATAGCACTAACGATTGTATAGATAAGTTTGAAAAAAGCCTTCATAGATTTGCAGATGCGTTTAATGCGTTACAATGGCTTCTTTGCCGTAACCCAGATATTGGTCATCACCTTTATGACGGATGGTATCTCTATGTTCAAGCACCTGATTTACTCGCAGGAACTCCAGAGATATGGGTTCTTTATAAATTTAATGAAGATGAAGTATCAATATCTGCACTTCACGCGGAACGTTCAGAAGCTTTGGAATGAGTAGTTATTTGGGGTGAAAAAATCACCTGTGAATGGATAGTATTTGTTGATTTATATAAAGACTGGCGCGGGGGGTAAATGAGCCATCGCGGTTTCTCCCTTTTTTTATTTTGAATTGCGTATTAGTCTAACCAGCCACGCCCTTATGTCAATTTTTTTCCAATCCTAAGTCAATCCTAAGTCACTATTGCAAAACACTGCTTGCAGGCATTCAAGGCGTTCTGTATTTTGAGCCTATGGTAAGCTTGTTTCATCATTGTTTATGTCCCTTCTCGCGCAAGGTCCGATTGATTATTGCTGAGAAAAAATTTGACGTAGAGTGTGTCGAAGAAAAACCATGGGAACGAAGAATGGACTTCCTTATGCTCAACCCTTCCGCAGAAGTCCCCGTCCTCAACGGCGAAAACGGCACAATCGCTGGACATTATGCTATTACCGAATGGCTCGAAGAACGCGGCGGCGCAATCAACTTGATGCCCGATACAGGCCTAGAGCGCGCCGAAACAAGACGAATCATGGCGTGGTTCGATGAAAAATTCAATCTTGAGGTCGGACAGCTGGTAACACATGAGAAAATTCACCGCCGATTTATGAGTAAAAATGAGGGCGGCGGCACCCCAGATGTCGAACTCGTCCGCATTGGCTTGACGAATTTAAAGATTCATATGTCTTATATTTGCCATTTGCTGGAACAGCGTGATTGGTTAGCCGGCAATCGGCTGACCATGGCAGATTTAACGGCCGCTGCGCATTTATCTTGTCTTGATTATACCGGCGACATTAACTGGCATGAATGGTCGGGTGCGCGCGATTGGTATGCGGGGTTAAAATCGCGTCCCAGCTTCCGCCCTTTATTGGCTGATACGATTGCGGGCTTCCCCCCTGCCAAAGATTACACGAATTTGGATTTCTAGCTGATGACGCATCCGGCGACGCAAGGGGTATCTCAATTGCAAAGAACGCTGAGCCAGCAAGCGATGGAGCTTGGCTTTGATGCTGTGCATTTTGCTCGCCCTGATGCCATGACCGATGCGCCCGCCAGATTGAGGACATTTCTTGAAAAGGGCTATCATGGCGACATGAGTTGGTTGCAAAGACATGAAAAACGCCGTCAAAGCCCTTTAAATTTGTGGCCTGAGGTGAAGTCTATTGTCATGTTGGGGATGAATTATGGCCCTGAAAACAATCCAATGGAGAAACTTAGTCAGAAAAATAATGGCAATATCTCGGTCTATGCTTGCGGCGCAGATTATCATGACCTCATCAAAAAACGCTTAAAGCGACTGGGGCGTTGGTTGCTTGAGCAGGAAACGGCGCGGGGGCAACAGATTAAGGTTTTTGTGGATACGGCGCCGGTCATGGAAAAACCGCTCGCGGCGGTTTCGGGTATGGGCTGGCAGGGCAAGCATACGAATCTTGTCTCGCGCAAATTTGGCTCATGGTTGTTTATTGGCAGTATTTTCACGACTATAGATTTCACGCCCACGCCATCTGAACAAGACCATTGCGGCTCTTGCACGGCTTGCATGAACGCTTGTCCGACCGATGCCTTTCCCGCGCCTTATCAGCTTGATGCGCGAAAATGCATTTCTTATCTGACAATCGAAGCCCAAGAACAAATCCCCTTAAAATTTCGAGAAAAAATGGGCAACCGCATATATGGATGCGATGATTGTTTGGCGGTTTGTCCTTGGAATAAATTTGCAAAACGCACAAATGAATCCAAATTGCTGGCACGCAAGCAAATGATAGCGCCTGAATTGACCAAGCTGGTGAGGCTTGATGATACGCGTTTTAGGGAGTTGTTTTCTGGCTCACCGGTCAAGCGTGCTGGACGCGACCGATTTGTTCGCAATGTTCTGGTGGCGATGGGCAATGCGGGCGAGCCGACTTATATTCCTTTTATTGAGGAACGCTTAGCAGATGAAGCGCCTTTGGTACGGGCTATGGCGGTTTGGGCACTGGGTTGTTATCTTGTGCCTAAGGTAATGAAAGCGCGCGTGCGCGGCGCACTCATGACAGAAAAAAACCAGATGGTGCGTGCCGAATGGGAGAGGGTGCTTGACGCATAAACATTTATTTTGTTTTGGCTATGGGTTTTGCGCCAAAGCATTGATTAGTCTCATGCGGGCACGCCATAAAGATTGGCAGATCAGTGCCACCACGCGCAGTCATGATAAAATAAAGACGATAAAAACGGCTGGGGCTATCCCGCTCATGCTGAATGATAAGCAGATATTGACCGAGGGGGTTATGGGGGGGGTTACGCATATTCTGCTTTGTGCGCCGCCCTTGGAAGATGGTTCGGACCCTGGCTTGAATATGTTTGGTGAACAACTGCTTAATTATCCTTCGGTTGAGTGGGTTGGGTATTTATCAACAACGGGGGTTTATGGTGACCATCGCGGGGCATGGATTGATGAAGACAGCCCCGTGGGCGTTTTAGGCACGCGCGGGGTGCGGCGCAGGCGCGCAGAAGCCGCTTGGGCGCAGAGTGGTTTGCCAATGCATTATTTTCGCCTTGCAGGCATTTATGGGCTGGGGCGTAATGCTCTGGAAAGCTTGAAAAATGGCACAGCGCGGCGTATTCATAAGCCTGAGCAGGTTTTTTCACGTATCCATGTTGACGACATTGCGCAAATTCTTTTTGCGTCTATGGTCCAGCCAAATCCGGGGCGCGCCTATAATCTATGTGATGATTTGCCCGCCCCGCCGCAAGATGTTGTTACTTATGCGTCCGATTTGATGGGGATAAAGCCGCCGCCGCTGGTTTCTTTTGAGCGGGCATCGCTTCGTTCGATGAGCTCAATGGCTAAAAGTTTTTATGCTGAAAACAAGCGGGTGCGCAATGGTCGCATTAAGCGAGAGCTTGGCATAAAATTGCTTTACCCGACTTACAAAGAAGGCTTGCGTGCGATATTGCATCAGGAAAGCGATTTATAGAGCGCGTCCACTGTGCGGCATAAAAGGGTAAGGTTTTCAGGCGTTGAAAGACTATGGTCGCCATTTTTAACATAATGAATATCAATATCCGTACTGGTTATTTTCTCTGCAATCTCAAGCGATAATTGCCACGGCACAGACTTATCTTGTTGTCCGTGTAAAATGCGCACGCGCCCGTCAAACTCAATTTTTTGGTCAAGTATTAAATGACCCCGCCCATCTTCAATCAAGTCACGGGTGACAGGATAGCCTTGTGCGTCATAATCTGAAGGCGTGTAGATAATGCCGTCCTGCATAAGTTGCGCCCGCATATCTTCGTCAAAGGTCTGCCACATAAGGCGTTCTGTCATATCAATTGCAGGGGCGATTAAAACCAATCCCTTAATTCTATCCTTGAGCTGAGTGGCCATCAAAGTCGATAACCATCCGCCAAAGCTAGACCCAACAAGTATCAGTGAACCCTTCGTTAAAGTGTTTAAAACATGTAGAACTTCTTGTCGCCAATGGCTCATTGTACCGTGCAAAAAATCGCCGCTTGATTGCCCATGCCCAAAATAATCAAATCTTAAATAATTGAGTTTTGCGCCATCAGCGTAATCTGCCAGTGCTTGAGCTTTACTGCCCATCATATCGGATCTAAAACCACCAAGGAACACAAGTCCCGGTTTTGTGGGCTCTGGTTTTATAGATTGTCCCTGTTGTTGGTGATAAGCGATTTTCTCACCTTGATAGGCTAAATAAGATATCTTTACTGGCATTTTCATCATCACCCTTTTATAAAAAGCATATGGTAAAGTCTGATTTTATTCCTGCCACACCCTTGCGGGTTCTGCAAATTATTCCGCGGCTTGATGGCGGCGGCGCAGAGATGGCAACGCTTGAAATCACGCGCGCACTGGCAAAAGCTGGAGGCTGGTCATATGTGGTGACACAAGGCGGGCGTCTTGAAAGTAAAATTATCGCCGCCGGAGGCGAGGTTTTCCATTTGCCGGTTGCCTCTAAAAACCCGTTCATTATGGTTCAAAATATCGGGCGATTGAAGAAACTTTGCCATGCCATGAATGTCGACCTTATTCATGCACGCTCAAGAGCACCGGCTTGGTCTGCCTATTATGCGGCTAAACAACTTGGGATTCCTTTTGTGACGACATATCACAGCAAGGTGCCTACAGCACCTAGATTGAAAGTTTTTTATAACTCGATTATGACGCGTGGCACGGCTGTCATTGCTAATTCGCAGTTTACAGCCGAGCAAATTGCGACTGTTCATCAGACGAACCCGTCAAAAATTCATATTGTCCCCCGCGGCTGTGATACCTCTTTGTTTGACCCAAACCTTTTTGATGCCAAAAGCATCAAAGCCACCCGTGCTGGTTGGCAGGTTGATGATAAGCATACTGTGTTTTTGTGTCCTGCTCGCTTAACGGCTTGGAAGGGGCAGGACCTCGCGCTTGAAGCTTTTGGGCAGTTGCTTAAAGATTTCCCACGAGCGCGTGTGAAATTAATTTTTATCGGCGATGATCAGGGGCGTGCGAAGTATCGCAAGAAGCTCGAAAGTATGATTACGGAACAAGGCTTGACGGGGCAGATAGTTTTTGTCGGTCATGTGACTAATATGCTACAGGTTTATGCGGCGGGTGATTTTGTGGTGTTGCCGTCTCGCCGACCAGAGCCGTTTGGGCGCACAGCCATTGAGGCCCAAGCGGCGGGTGTTCCTGTCATTGCGGCAGATGCGGGCGGTTTTAGGGAGACGGTACGCATGACCTCTGAGGGTATGAAGCAAGGTTGGCGGGTGACGCCCAATGATGCTTTGGCACTTGCTCGCGCACTTGGTGAAGCCATGAATAGCTCGGTCACACAACGCTCTGCTATGGGTGCTATGGCGCGTGATTATGTTGCTGATAACTTTACACTGGCGCACATGTGCTCTCAGACTCTTCAAATATATCAATCGGTTATTGAGATTCATGGCGCGGGTTAAGTCTCATTCCCGTCGTCTAAAAGAGCGCGGTGGGTTATGGTTAATTGTGCTTGGTCTTTCTGAGATATCTCTTAAAGAATTACTCATTGCCATGCGCGGTCAACACCCTGACCAATCGATCACTGTGCTGGTGGATGGGGGGCAAAATGTCGATGGCGTTGATGCTGATGAGATATGGGTTTTTGATCGCATGGGCATGGCGGGGCTGCTAGCGATGCTACGGCGTGCGTCATGGCGTCATTTTGATAGGGTTTATCATTGTGCTTATCAGGGCTCAAAGCCGCGTTGCATTTGGCTGAAATGGCTGATTTGGCCGCGCCCTGATTGGTATATTTTTGAGCTCAAAAAACACGTCAGGGATTGACTTACGCGCAAGGTAGCCTAAACCTTTCACCGAAGGTATTAATTTTACAGGAGACAGACAAATAGCCCGCAGACCTCTACCAGCTCAACCGTCCCGAGAAGGGCCGCGTGTGAATGACATGATTACCAACCAAGAAGTCATGTTGATTGATTCCGAAGGTACAAAACAAGGTGTTGTTCCTATTTCAGATGCCCTCGACATGGCGGCTGATATAGGGCTTGACCTTGTCGAAGTGTCGCCTAATGCCAGCCCGCCTGTCTGTAAAATTCTCGATTATGGGAAGCTGAAATATCAAAACCAGAAAAAAGCCAGCGAAGCGCGCAAAAAGCAAAAAGTCGTTGATGTTAAAGAGATCAAATTACGTCCGAATATTGATACGCATGATTATGATGTTAAAATGCGCAGTGTTGAAAAATTCATCCAAGCGGGCGATAAAATTAAGGTAACGATGCGGTTTCGTGGTCGTGAGATGGCGCATCAAGAATTAGGTCTTAACCTTTTGCATCGTGTGCGCGACCAGTTTGAGGCAAGTGCTAAGGTTGAAGCTGTTCCTAAAATGGAGGGACGCCAGATGATTATGGTACTGGCGCCTAAGTAGCTTTTGTAAAACGCTTGCAAAACATCAAGATTGGCGTATAAGGCAGAGTTTGTACGGGATTGGCTGGCCAAAGGGCTGCCATGTTGATCCGAAATGCAAACTCTTTTTTCATCTCTTTTCATCGCTTAGGTGGAAAAGCTTAGGTGGAAAAGCTTAGGTGGAAAAGCTTAGGTGGAAAATCGCAGATAGGAGAGCAAAATGCCCAAAATGAAAACCAAAAGTGGAGCCAAAAAGCGGTTTAAGCTGACCGCCTCAGGTAAGGTTAAGTTCGGCAATGCTGGCAAACGCCATGGCATGATTAAACGTTCCAGTAAACAGATTCGCAATTTGCGCGGCGGCGACATTATGTCGCGTGCTGATGCGAAAGTTGTGAAGAAGTTTTTACCCTACGGTTAAGGAGAATTTATCATGTCACGTGTAAAACGCGGTGTCACATCACATGCCCGTCACAAAAAACTATTGGCAAAAGCCAAGGGCTATTATGGGCGGCGCAAAAGTACAATCAAAATTGCCAAGCAAGCTGTCACAAAGGCAGGTCAATATGCCTATCGTGACCGGCGCACGCGCAAGCGCAATTTTCGCTCTTTGTGGATTCAACGTATCAATGCGGCATCGCGTAGCCATGGGCTAACTTATGGACGTCTCGTTGACGGCTTAACGAAGTCCGGGGTTGAGATCGACCGCAAAGTACTGGCTGATTTGGCTGTGCATGAGCCGCTCGCATTCGAGGCGTTGGTTGAACAGGCGCGCGGTGCTCTTAACTAAGGAAAGCCCGTATCACATGGCTGATCTGGACGCTCTTGAAAATGATATTTTGGCAGCTCTTGAAGCTGTCACCCACGCACCTGCCTTAGAAGAGTTGCGCGTATCTGTTTTGGGTAAAAAGGGTTCTGTTTCAGCTCTGCTTAAAACGCTTGGTGGCATGTCGAATGAGGAACGCCAAGAGCAGGGACCAAAAATTAACGGGTTGAAAACCCGCGTGACAGCCGCCATTGAAGCGCAGAGAGTGGTTCTGGAATTGGAAGTTCTCAATACGCGTCTGGCAACTGAAACAGTGGATATCACTCAGCCTACGGCGCAACAGTTACATGAGATGGGGCGTATTCATCCTGTTTCACAGGTGATGGATGAGATTATTACCATTTTTGCCGATCTGGGGTTTTGCGTGGCGCAAGGGCCGGATGTGGAAACTGATTTTTATAATTTTTCTGCCCTGAATATTCCCGAAAGTCATCCTGCACGCCAGATGCATGACACGTTCTATTTTGAACCAGATAAAGACGGCAATCGTGTTTTATTGCGTACACATACCTCGCCTGTGCAAATTCGGACGATGGAGGCTGGTGACCCGCCTTTTCGTTTTATTGCGCCGGGGCGCACTTATCGCTGTGATAGTGATCAAACACATACGCCGATGTTTCATCAGGTTGAGGGATTGGTTGTCGATAAGGCGACGCATCTTGGGCATTTGAAATGGGTGCTGGAAGAATTTCTGGCGGCCTTTTTTGAAGTGGACGGCGTAACTTTGCGGCTGCGTCCGAGTTATTTCCCGTTTACGGAGCCAAGCATGGAGGTGGATGTTCAATGTTCACGCGCGGGTGGCGCGCTTCGTATCGGGGCGGGCGAGGAATGGATGGAAATTCTGGGGTGCGGCATGGTGCATCCAAAGGTACTGGCGAATGCGGGGCTTGATGCAGAAATTTATCAGGGCTTTGCCTTTGGTATGGGCGTTGACCGTCTGGCTATGTTGAAATATGGCATACCGGATTTGCGGGCGTTTTTTGATACTGATTTACGCTGGCTTAGACATTACGGCTTTTCTGCTTTGAATATACCGACGCTGGCGCGCGGTGTCTCTCAAGATGAGGGGGCTTAAATGAAGTTCACTCTATCATGGCTGCTTGACCATTTAGAAACCAAAGCCTCGCTAGAGGAGATTTGCGAAAAGCTTAATCTTATTGGGCTGGAGGTTGAAGATGTTATTAATCTTGCGCCACAGTTTGTAGGATTTGAGGTGGCTGAAATCATCAAAACAAAACAGCATCCTAATGCTGATAAGCTGAAGATTTGTACTGTTAAAAGTGGTCTTGGCTTGCAAGAGCTGGTTTGCGGTGCGCTGAATGCGCGGGTTGGTCTGCGCGGTATTTTGGCCAATGAGGGGGCCATAATTCCGGCCAATGGCATGGTTTTAAAAAAGCTTAAAATCCGAGGTGTCGAGAGTTGTGGTATGATGTGCTCGGCGGCTGAGCTTGGTTTATCTGGCACACAGGATGGCATTATTGAAGTGGACGGTAAGCATGCGCTTGGAACGCCTGCGGCGCAGGCACTTGGACAAACTGACCCGGTCATTGCAATTGCTATTATGCCGAACCGTCCTGATTGTCTTGGGGTGCGCGGCATTGCGCGTGATCTGGCGGCGGCTGGTCTTGGCATGATGAAAGAAGATAATAGCAAAGCCATTAAGGGAGCGTTTGACAGCTCGCCTGATAGCCGGCTTGGTATTCAAACGGTTACCGCCTCTTGTGCTGTTTTTGCGGGGCGCGTTGTGCGAGGTATAAAAAACGCGCCAAGCCCTGACTGGTTAGCACATCGCCTAAAAGCGATTGGGCTTAACACGATTAATGCACTTGTTGATATTACGAATTATATTTCCTATGACCGTGGCCGACCTTTACATGTTTATGACCTCGCAAAATTGACCGGTGGGATTACGGTGCGAGATGCCAAGGATGGCGAAAGCTTTAAGGCGTTGGATGAAGAAACTTACGTGTTGACGGCTGAAGATTGTGTGATTGCAGATGATGCTGGCGTGTTAGGGCTTGGTGGTATTATGGGAGGGCTGGCAAGTGGTTCTTCTTTGGCGACCACGGATGTTTTGATAGAGAGTGCTTGGTTTGAGCCGATTGCTATTGCTCATGCGGGGCGCCGTCATAATTTGGCAAGCGATGCGCGTTATCGTTTTGAACGCGGGGTGGACCCGCAAACGGTTGAAAGCGGATTAGATCTGGCAACGCAAATGGTGCTTGATATTTGTGGCGGAACAGCAGGTAAAGCGTCTGTGGCGGGGGTGATGCCTGCGGGTATAAAGCAGATTGATTTTGACCCTATGCGCGTCAAGCAGCTAACGGGCGTTGAGATGCCAATCGCTGAAATTACGGATATTTTGACCCGCCTTGGTTTTAGCATTGAAGGTAAGGATGAAGGCAAAACGGGTGTTTTGTTGGTTACCTCGCCAAGCTGGCGTCCCGATATTGAGGGCACGGCTGATTTAGTTGAAGAAGTCATCCGTATTTATGGTCTTGATAATGTTCCATCTGTAGCTTTGGCGCGCCCTCATGCTGTTGCGCGTCCGATTTTGACAACATCGCAAAAGCGTATGGGGCTTGCGCGGCGTATGCTGGCTTCACGCGCAATGGTGGAAGCTGTCACATGGTCGTTTATTCCACCAGCCCATGCTTTGCGTTTCGGCGGCAGTCATGGGCAAAAGCTTGCTAATCCGATTTCAAGTGAATTGTCGTATATGCGCCCCAGCTTATTGCCGGGTTTGTTAATGGCTGTGGGGCGCAATCTTGATCGCGGGCAAGCTGATTTTTCTTTGTTTGAGCTTGGACAAGAATTTACGGGCAGTCAACCGGGTGAGCAACGCATGGTTGTTTCGGGTGTTCGTCAGGGCAATGCTGGTGAGCGCCATTGGAGCGGCAAATCTCGGGCCGTGAATGTTTTTGATGCCAAAGCAGATGCAGAAGCTGTGCTTGGGGCTTATGGGGTTGATGTGCAAAACCTCCAGCTTCAGCGTGCGGCACCGGATTGGTATCACCCTGGTCGTTCGGGTGTTTTGTGCCGCCACCCGCGCACCCCTTTGGCTATTTTTGGTGAGTTGCACCCGGCAACTCTTAAAGCATTTGACTTGAAATGTCAGCTTGTTGGGTTTGAAATTTTTCCAGATAATTTGCCTCTGCCTAAGCAAAAGCCGACAAAGTCGAGACCAGCGATTGCGTTGCCTAAGTTTCAGGCAATCCGCCGTGATTTTGCCTTTGAAGTTGATAGCAAGGTTGAAGCGATTAGCTTGATAAAGGCGGCACGCGGCGCAGATAAAAAACTCGTGACACAGGTCAAGTTGTTTGATGCTTTTGAAGGTGCTAATATGGCGCAAGGGCGTAAATCGCTGGCGCTTGAGGTGACCCTCCAGCCGATTGATGCGACGCTCACCGATGAAGAAATTGCAGCCGTTTCAAAAGCAATCATCACGGCAGTTGAAAAAGTATCTGGCGGAAAGCTACGCGGATAATATCGACGATGGCTGATCTTTCAAAAATTCGAAATTTTTCGATTATTGCCCATATTGACCATGGTAAATCAACGCTTGCCGACAGATTGATTCAATTGACGGGGGGTCTGTCCGAACGAGAAATGTCGGAACAGGTGCTTGATAATATGGATATTGAGCGTGAGCGCGGGATTACGATTAAGGCTCAAACCGTGCGGCTTGACTATACGGCACAAGACGGCGAGACCTATCAGCTTAATCTCATTGATACGCCGGGGCATGTGGATTTTGCCTATGAGGTGAACCGTTCATTGGCCGCGTGTGAAGGCTCGCTGCTTGTCGTGGACGCCTCGCAAGGCGTGGAAGCTCAGACGCTTGCCAATGTGTATCAGGCGATTGATGTGGACCATGAAATTGTGCCCATTTTGAACAAGGTAGATTTGCCCGCCGCAGATTGTGAGCGTGTGCGCGTTCAGATCGAAGATGTGATAGGGCTTGATACCTCAGGCTCGGTTGATATTTCTGCCAAAACTGGATTTGGCATTAGCGATGTATTGGAGGCAATTGTCACTCAATTACCGCCGCCAGAGGGACAGTTAGATAAGCCCTTACAGGCCATGCTGGTGGATAGTTGGTATGATTCATATTTGGGCGTTGTGGTGCTGGTGCGTGTGATGCATGGCGAACTGAAAAAGGGCCAGAAAATTCGCATGATGTCGACCAGCGCGACTTATTTAATAGACCAAGTCGGTGTGTTCAGACCCAAACGTGACACGGTTGACCGTCTTGGTCCGGGTGAAATTGGTTATTTCACGGGTGCCATTAAAGAGGTTGCCGATACACGCATAGGTGACACGGTTACGGATGACCGCAAGCCTTGCACTGAGTTTCTTTCTGGTTTCAAGCCTGCCCAGCCGGTGGTTTTTTGCGGATTGTTTCCGGTTGATAGCTCGGCGTTTGAGAATTTGCGAGATGCAATGGCAAAGCTCCGCCTGAATGATGCTAGTTTTGAATATGAAATGGAAACCTCTGCCGCTTTAGGCTTTGGTTTCCGTTGTGGTTTTTTGGGGCTGTTGCACTTGGAAATCATCCGTGAGCGGATTGAACGCGAATTTGACATTGACCTTATCACCACGGCGCCCAGCGTTGTTTATCATCTGCATATGAGCGATGGCAGTATGAGGGAAATGCATAATCCTGCTGACATGCCGGATGTGGTGAAAATCGAGCAGATAAAAGAGCCGTGGATTAAAGCGTCTATTTTGGTGCCAGATGATTATATGGGCGCGGTGTTGAAATTATGTGAAGACAGGCGCGGGCGTCAACTTAATATGAGTTATGCGGGTTCGCGGGCGATGCTGGAATATGCTCTGCCACTCAATGAGGTTGTTTTTGATTTTTATGACCGCTTGAAGTCCGTCACTAAAGGTTATGCCAGTTTTGACTACACGCTCAGCGGTTATGAAGCTGGCAATCTTGTCAAAATGTCGATTCTGGTGAATGGCGCGTCGGTTGATGCGTTATCTACGGTGGTACATCGCGGTTGCGCTGAGATGCGCGGACGCGCCATGTGTGAGCGTTTGAAAGATCTTATTCCGCGTCATTTATTCAAGATTCCGATTCAAGCCGCGCTTGGTGGCAAGGTGATTGCCCGCGAGACGATTGCGGCAATGCGCAAAGACGTAACGGCAAAATGCTATGGCGGTGATGCCTCGCGTAAACGCAAGCTTCTTGATAAGCAAAAAGAGGGCAAGAAAAAAATGCGCCAATTTGGTAAGGTTGATATTCCGCAAGATGCGTTTATTTCTGCTTTGAAGATGGATGATTAATCAACCCCCCAGCACACCTAGCACGGGGTACACTAAGGTTCGCACAACGACCCTAGCCCGCCGTGTGGTTTTAATGTTAGACATAATGCGTTTATGGACAGGTGGCTGACGCTATAAGGGCTTGGGAGTGATAACGACCTTAGCCCGCCTTGCGGTTAGGCTGTTAAGAGCATGGATACAATAAGTGTTTGAATTTTAGGTTAATACTTTTAAGTTAGCACAATGGACAGGTGGACAGGTGGCCGACGCTAAAAGGGCTTGGTGAGTGATAACGAACCCTAGCCCGCCTTGTGGTTGTGGTTTTGGTGTTAGATATAATGTGTTTATGGACAGGTGGCCGAGTGGCTGAAGGCGCACGCTTGGAAAGCGTGTAGGCGTTAATGCGTCTCGAGGGTTCGAATCCCTCTCTGTCCGCCAATTTTTCTTCTGATTATCCCCTGATTTTTGCTGTTTTTGTATTTATATAAAACTATCTAGCTCACGATTAATTCCACTAAGCTTTATGGATTATAATACAACGCAAGGGATAGCTCTAATCAGAGCTTCAATCGCGTGAGATGAAGGACATTTAATTTACAGACTGAATCTTAATATTTTGATTAATTGTTGTGGCAGGATCCTGAGTTGATCCAAAATCACCCCACTCACCAAAGGCATCTACTTTACCTTCAACAACTCTTACAAAGTATCTGTCACGCGAATCTGTACCATAAGGCACATGACGCTCTGTTACTTTTAGGTAACGCGCCACCTCCTCGACTGTCAGAATATCGTGGTCTTTAGACATAGATTCTCACTTGTAATTTGATCACCTGCGTGTAAAGTATTCCAAAATGTTCATAAGCACAAGAGCGATTATAGTCTTGGCGTATTTGTAGGAGTTAGACGTGGCACGCATAGAAAATCACAAATTTACGATAGATGAAGCATTCAGAGAGTGCTTCTATATTGTGCCTGATTATCAGCGTGAATATGTATGGAAGGAAAAACAGATCACGAAGCTGCTTGAAGATATCAACGAACAGATGGATAGCAGCTCGTCTGAGTATTTTATCGGAACCATTCTCGTATCCCCAAGAGATGGAGAAAAAGGCCACTATGATGTGATCGACGGGCAGCAACGCCTGACGACAACCTTTTTGGCTTTGTGTGCATTGAGGGTTCTTTTCAGCGAAATGCCGCAAGGTCAAATGATTAATGGCCTCACTGCTACCAGCTATACCGACGCACAGGGTGATATCAAAACTAATTTAAAACTAGAGCCCAGATACGAAAACGCTGCTGAAGTCATTGAAAAAATTGTTCAGGCCAAAGGTGACCCACAAGCCGTTCGTGCCAATATCCAAAGTTCCGGCATTCAGATTTATGGTTCTGTTGAGAATATATTGAATGCCTACGATGTCATTTATCGTTTCCTGACCAATAATTATGATGATGAAGCCGAGCTGAAAAAGTATTGGGGCCATTTGGCCAATAATGTGGTTTTCATCCAAATCTCTACGGATGTCAGCAGCGCTCTAAAAATCTTTGAAACGATTAACGAGCGTGGTGTTGGCCTGAACCCCATGGATCTACTCAAAAATATGTTGTTCACGCAGGTTTCACCAGAGCGGTTTACCCAGCTCAAAGATGAATGGAAAAAGATCACCAATCCGCTTGAGAAAAACAAAGAAAAGCCCCTGCGTTTCTTACGTTACTTCCTTATGGCTAATTATGACATCAAGAACGAGCGGAATGATGCTATTGTTCGTGAAGATGAGATTTATGATTGGTTCTCAAAGAAAGAGAATGCAGCCCTTACAGGCTATAAGGAAAACCCCTTCGAATTTGTTCGACAGATCACACGTAACGTAAATCGCTACATCGATTTTAGCAATGGTCTTGGCAATGATAGTAAGCCAAGCTTGGCGATGGACTCCCTTAAAAAACTAACGGGCGGTGCATTCAGTTTGCATTACGTTTTGCTAATGGCAGCAGCGAGTTTGCCAAAAACATTATTTGATCAATTCGTGGCACAGCTTGAAAGCTTCTTATTCTTCTACATTTTTACCAAGACCCCTACGAAAGACCTTGAGCGCAGCTTCTCGCTTTGGGTCGATGAGGTTCGAGACATTGCTCAGCTTGAAAAGCCTGAAGAACAGCGAAAAAAACTCAATGACTTCGTGTCTGAACGATTTGCTCAAAACATGGTCAAAAAGACGCCAGAGCTTAAAGATGCGTTGAAACGACTGACACTACACTCTATGCAGCAATATCGTACACGTTATTTGCTGGCTCGTTTAACGCAGCATGTAGACATGGCGTTCAGCGGGCAAAAGGTGCGGGGCAGTCTTGATCCATATTTCAAATTAGAGATCGAACATATTTTGCCCAATAATCCTATAAATGACCTTCGAGCCACATGGCAAGAGAGGCATCCAAAGCTGATTTACGATGAACATAAAAACCGCCTTGGTAATCTGGCCCTGCTGGAGAAACCCATCAATATTGTTGCAGGGAATGACTTTTACGCAGGTAAAGTCCCTGAATATGCGAAAAGCGGTAACTACCTAACGAGAAGCCTTTCAGCTCTTGCGGAGGTCGGTCAAAATACCTCTATATCCCGCATAAATGAGAAATTGTCTTCATTTGAAAAATGGGATGCAGAGGACATTGAGATCCGACAATTACTGCTGATTACTCTTTCGCAGGATATATGGAAAATCAGTGAACTTACCGCTTAAGCTGACTGAATTTCATCCAAAACGAGTCAATCACCCGCATAGGAAACGTGCGCTCCGAGGGGCTGGATAATTTGCTCTAGTCAGGAAAGGGATTTGCGCATATTTTAGCGCGAGGTGGTTCAGTTGTATTTGAGTCTATACACCGCCACACATCTGATAGACACGAGCGATAGACACGAGCGATAAAGGCGTCCCGCAGGACGCCTCTCAATGATGCGAAACTTCACTTATTAACCCTAGCGAAATTCACCTATTCCCAAATCAATAAAGTTATGCCAATGATATAACGATAAAAGCAAAAAAAATCAAGGGGCGATATTAGATGGATTACCGTTTAGGATTGGATGTTGGAACGAACTCGCTCGGCTGGTCTGTTTTGGAGATTGATGAAACTGGGAGTCCGATTTCATTAAATGACACAGGCGTGCGTATTTTCAACGAGGGGCGCGACCCTCAGACTAAATCGACATTAAAGGCTACGCGCACCGAAAAAAGATCCGCTCGAAGAAGACGTGATAGATTTCTTCAAAGGCAAAAGTTTTTATTTTCTGCCCTTATCAATTACGGGTTATTTCCTCAAGATGCGGCGTCGCAAAAGCAGTTGGAGTTATTGGATCCTTATGTTTTGCGCCACAAGGCTCTTGTTGATGCGCTTGAGCCTTATCACATTGGTCGTGCGTTATTTCATCTTAATCAGAGGCGTGGTTTTAAGTCGAATCGCAACGACAGGAGCGAAGAAAGCACGAGCGGTGTTGTTTCTAGCTCGGTGCGCGCCCTGCTTGAAGAAATGAAGCTGATAGGCTCTCAGACCGAGACGACAGAGGATATGTCCAAAGAGGAAAAAAAAGAGCTGCGCATCCAAGAAGCCGAAGACAGAAAAAACGCCATTGAAGTTCTGGCCAGCAACCCGACAGTAAGTTTTGGCTCTTTTTTATATGAGCGTCGCCAAAAGGGCAAAACCGTAAGAGCGCGGCGTGAGGTGGATGGTAAGCTCTATGAAATCTATCCGACCAGAGAATTGTTAGAAGATGAGTTCACTAAAATTTTAAAAAAACAGTCTGAGTTTCATCCCAAGCTCATCACTCAAGCAGCAATGAAGAAGCTTCATTATGTTATTTTCACGCAACGTCCTCTCAAGCCACAAGAGAGAGGTCAGTGTGGTTTTTATTCTCAAGAGAAAAGAACTTTCCGTTGTATGCCAAGTTTTCAAAGATACCGCATGGTTCAAGAATTACATGCGCTCGAATGGGTTGATGGAAATGGCAAGCACTGTTTGCGCGATTATCCAGACGCAAAAAACGAGATTCTTGACATGATGGAGAAGGTTAAAACTCAAAAAGGCGAATTAACTTTCGGGAAAATGAAGACGGTTTTAAAACAACATGGTCATGTAATTGGTGATGTTCGCTTTAATTTTGAAAGTCCAAAACGGAAGGGTTTTGATGGCAATCTGACGGCCAAGATTTTGCGCGACGAGGATTATGTTGGCGAGGATTGGTATCAATGGTCGCTTGAAAAACAAGATGACCTCATAGACAAAATTAACGACAGCGCTTTGGACGATGATGATGTTCTGAAATATCTGATGACAGAGCATGGTCTTGAGGAATTTCATGCCAAGAATTGCATGAATGCGCCTCTTATAGAGGGGGTTGCCAGCTTGTCGCTTCGTGCGTCATGTGATTTGTATTCAAATATGCTGGAGCATAATTGCTCGCAATCTGATGCTGTTCAGAACTTAGACGAGGCTGATGAAGGTTTTAAGAACCCATATACCAGAGCTTCTGATGGTGAGTTATTAGATGCTTTGCCTTATTATGGTGATGCTTTTAGCGATGGTCGGCATATTATTGCGGGCACGAAAAAGGAGGAAGATAAAAGCGATGAGTTAAAATATTTTGGCGGAGTTACGAATCCGACGGTTCATATTGCTTTGAATCAGATTAGGCAAGTTGTGAACGAGCTGATTGGTCGTTTTGGTCGTCCAAGTTCAATTTCAATTGAGCTGGCAAGAGATTTGCCTCAAGGGGCGGAGAAAAGAAAAGAAATTATCCGCCTCCAAGCTAAGAACCAAAAGAAGAATGAGCAGGTAGATAAAGTTTTAGAAGAATTTAAGCAAACCCCTCATCGAGATAATCGTCTTCGTATGGCACTTTGGGAGGAGCTTTCGGAAGGCCCGAATGGTCGGCTGTGCCCATTTTCTGGACAAAAGATTAGTTTAGCTGACTTGTTTGATACGAGTGGCTCTATAGAAATTGAGCATCTTTTACCTTTTAGCCAGACTTTGGATGATAGCAAAGCCAATAAGACTATTTGCCTGCGACAGGCGAACAGGGATAAAGGTGATAGAGTACCTTTTGAAGCCTTTTCTAACAACCCAACGGGTTATAACTGGGATGAAATTCTTGACCGTATTCAAGATTTCCCACCCTCCAAACGCTGGCGATTTCAAGAAGATGCAATGGAAGTTTGGCTAAGAGATCATGCCGATTTCTCAGCTCGGTATCTTAATGACACAAGGTATATTGGTCGTTTGACGCGCGAATATCTGGAAAACATTTGTTCTTTCAAAAAGATAGATGTTGTGACGGGGCAGTTGACGGCATTGTTAAGAGGGCATTGGGGGCTTAATAGTGTGTTACGCGGACATAACGAACCCGAATCTACGAACCCAAAAAAACTAAGAGATGATCACCGCCATCATGCCATTGACGCGATTGTTATCGCCATGACGACAAGGTCTATGTTGCAAAAAGTGTCCACTGCGGCAGGACGCGCTGAAAAACTTGAAATTGGGCGGCTTTTTCCCAAGAACGAACAAGGCCACTCGGCGATCGAGCCGTGGGAGAGCTTTAGGGATGATGTTGAAGAGAAAGTTCGTGCCATTCTTGTTTCTCATAAGCCGACGCGAAAAACGCTGTCAGAAGGGTCAACCGACGGCGCATTACATAATGAAACCGCTTTTGGCATTATCTCTGGACCGGATGCTAAAGGTAAATATGTTGTCACGACAAGAAAACCAGTTTCCTATTTTGGTACACTTAAAAGGATAAAAACAATTCGGGATAATCGCCTAAGAGAAGAATTTAAAAATGTTTGGGAGAATGAGATTGACGCCGAACAGGCTGTCTTAGCAATTCAGAAACGTGCAACAGTGCTTAACATAAAAAGCCTTAGAGTTAAGGAAAGTAAAGCGGTCATTCCGATAAAAAACAAATCTGGTGAGGTTTACAAAGCCTATGATGGGAATAGTAATTGGGGTATGGAGATTTTTGAATATCCCACTGGGCATGAGAAAGCCGGAAAATGGGAAGGGGTCGTTATCCAAAGTTTTAAAGCCAATCAAAGGAGCTTTAAACCCGGAGAAACTTATAAACCTCACCCGGCGGCGAAACTTATGATGCGTTTGCAAATCAATGATATGTTTGAAGTGGAAGTGAACGGAGCAATGCAAATTTACCGAGTGCAGAAGATTAATAGGTCTGCAAATTCAGTAATCTGCGCGCCCCTTCATGAAGCCAATGTAGATGCGAGACATAGGAAAAATAAGAATGACGATCCGTTTACGTATAAAAATTTCAGCGTGAAACAATTATCCAAAGGCAAAGCGCGGAAAATTCACATCAGCCCAAGCGGAAAAAAGGGCAGATAATTAAATGGTTAATATTTAGGCTGCTCATGCCTCAAATTCTATGGTTGTTTGCGGGGTGGAAAGCATATCACTTGGGAATAGGTGATGCTAGAGCAACTTTAGCCCGAAAAGGACATCATCATAAGGCAGTATATCACTTGGGAATAGGTGATGCTAGAGCAACAGCAACCAGATTATAAAATTATCGGTTGCGAGTATATCACTTGGGAATAGGTGATGCTAGAGCAACTGATAAACGATGACAGCCAGAAGATCACAAAGTATATCACTTGGGAATAGGTGATGCTAGAGCAACTAGTCGGTCAAAGCAGTGTCAACTTCTGCAAGTATATCACTTGGGAATAGGTGATGCTAGAGCAACTCATAGTTATCATATTCAGCGTATTCTAGAAGTATATCACTTGGGAATAGGTGATGCTAGAGCAACAATGACGCACTTGTAAAACGCGCAACTGAAAGTATATCACTTGGGAATAGGTGATGCTAGAGCAACACCAAAAGTGTCAACGTGTCGCTTCTCTCTAGTATATCACTTGGGAATAGGTGATGCTAGAGCAACGCAACGACCTCACGCTCCTTCTTTTGCAATAGTATATCACTTGGGAATAGGTGATGCTAGAGCAACATGTGCAACATTAGCAATTTTGTGCTTAAAAGTATATCACTTGGGAATAGGTGATGCTAGAGCAACGCATAGTTTCTGGTATTACCCGACTTGCAGAGTATATCACTTGGGAATAGGTGATGCTAGAGCAACTAACTCCTGTGTGTCCTCTTTTTCTCTATGAGTATATCACTTGGGAATAGGTGATGCTAGAGCAACCGCCCGCACTCTCTTTTTTTACAAATCTTTACAAAGTCGCGCGTCTATGTCAGATTCTATGCCAGCCTGACATAAAAAACCACAAACCACACAAAAACAACGGAGAGACGCATGAAACAAAAAAGCTTATTTTGGGCAACCGCAATTATCGCAATCAGCGCAATCAGCGCAATGGCCGCGCTCGCCGCAGCCAGATATTTTAACCCAAAGGCTTCATCCAACCACCCCTTTGGCGATAAACACACACAAAACCTCGAAAAGCTTATCAAAACACGCAAGCCAAACGCACCAAAACCGAATATTGTTATCTTATTAGCCGATGACCTCGGCTGGGCCGATGTCGGCTATCGAGGCTCTGATATTAGAACCCCGAATATCAACCGCCTCGCAAAAGAAGGCATGCGCCTCGAGCGGTTTTATGCAACCCCGTTTTGCTCGCCAACAAGAGCCGCACTCATGACCGCAAGAGACCCTATCAAGTTGGGCGTCGCGCATTCGGTGCTGATGGCTTGGGACAATGGAGGCGTCGCACCGGAAGAACATTTCATGCCACAAAGCTTTAAGGCGGCCGGCTATCAAACCGCAATGGTGGGAAAATGGCACCTCGGGCATACCCTCGAACAGCACACGCCAAATGCGCGCGGATTCGAACATTTTTACGGGCATTTCAATACCGATGTCAATTATTTCACGCATTCGTTTGCCCAAGGCTATGACTTCCAAGAAAACGGCGAAACAGTAGACCATTCAGGCGAATATGCCACCGATGTCCATGCTCATCAGGCGGTGCGCTTCTTGAAAGAACTACGTGACCCCAATAAGCCATTTTTTCTTTATGTGCCTTTTTTGGCGCCGCATTCGCCGATGCAGGCCAAGCAAAACGATATCGACAAATACCCCAAACGGCTTGATTTACCGACCTCTAAAAAGAAAACCTATGCGGCTATGGTGGATAGTCTTGACCAAGCTATCGGGGAAATCCTTGATGCGTTGGACGCCCAAGGATTAACCCAGAATACGCTGGTGTTGTTTTTTACCGATAATGGAGGCTTTTATAGCTTTGGCGCTGATAACAGCCCTCTGCGCGGGGAAAAACTGACGCCATTTGAAGGCGGCGTACGCGTCAATGCCGTCATGCGCTGGCCAGAGGTTATTCCGCCCGAAACCGTCAATGAGAATGTGATGTCTGTTTTGGATATGTTGCCCACCTTAACAAATGCCGCGGGGATTGCGCCCCAAAACGTCAAAAAACTGGATGGGCTTAATCGCTGGAATGCGGTACTCGGGCAAGGCGAAAAAGCGCGCGGGGAGCCGCTTTATTTCACCTCTAATATATCGACTTATAATTACTTCCAATATGGTGTCTTGGACGGGCCCTGGAAGCTGTACCAAAAGGTTGACCACCAACGCCGCATAACGAAGGTTAAAACCAGCTTGTTCAATGTTTGGCAAGACCCCAATGAAACGACAGATATATCCGCACAATATCCTGAACAGGTACAACGGTTGCAAGATTTATTGGATGCGCGTCTGGCACTACATCCGGTGGGCGGCACATATGTTAAAATCTCACCTCATCCGGGATGGCGTGCGCCGCTTGATTATGCCAAATCAGTTCAGCCAGCAAATACAGTTCATGCAGAAAAGCATCCGGGGTTTGGCGCATTCAAGAGTAAAGTGCTCCAACAAAATTACGGTGACCGTGGACGGATTTTATATAAGTAATTTTATCGAGGCGGTTTAGTCATTAGGAACTTAAGTCATTAGGAACTTAATTATTAGGGTCCACGGCGGCAAAATCTGCGGGCAGATTGTGGAAATAACTAAGCTCTTCTGAGCGTTTGGCAATTCGCCATCCCATATCTGTGCGCACAAGCTCGTCAACATACCAAACGCCAACAAAAAATGTATGAATCGCTTCCCCTTGCGGCGTATTCATCGGGTTAAAGCAAATGCTCTTGGCTGTTGCCGTGTCGCCGCTAATTCTTAACTTTGTCGTGGCAATCATATGCTGTGAGCCTTCAAACTGCTCTAAAGCGCGCGCCAAATAAGCCTTAATGGTTTTCAAGTCGCCTTTGGCACCCCCCACAGCCGTGTAATCAATCACCGCATCGGACGTGAAAATACCATCCAGCGCATCCCAATCGCCCTCATCAATCGCATAGCAATAATCCGTCAATAGGGCATCTATCTCCAGACGGTCTGAGATCTCTTGCAAACTCAACATGATAGATTCCTTTGAAGTCTGTGTCGTGTTAAATATATCACACTTATATATGTTTGTTATAAATAACTCAAGGTAGAATTGACAGCGCCACGGTTCTGAAATGATAATCACCGCGACACAAAACTCAGGAGGGGCTAATTGTGGGATTCATAAAAAATAATAAAAAACTTTTTTCTCAATGTGGCGTTTTAGCATTATCGAGTGCGTTTACGTTTTTGCCTATGAGTGCATTTGCACAGCTAGATGAAATTGTTGTAACCGCCCAAAAGCGTGAACAAAACCTACAAGATGTGCCGATTGCGGTGACAGCTTTGACGGCTGACTATCTCGCTTCGCGTGATATTTCCTCGATTGAAGGATTGAGCGGATTAGCACCGAATCTTAAAATTGAGCGGTCGCCAAATAACGCGACAGTGGCGCAAATTTCTATTCGTGGCGGGGTCACGATTAACCCGGCTATTACATGGGAGCCGACAACGGGGATTTATCTGAACGGTGTTTATATTGGTAAAGGGCAGGGGGCTATTTTTGATGTTGCCGAAATTGAACGCATAGAAGTCTTGCGCGGTCCACAAGGCACGCTTTATGGACGTAACACTCTGGCGGGTGCGGTTAATATTATTTCTGCGCAACCGGCTGATGAGTTTGGTGTCAAGGTGGAATTTGGGGCTGGCGATTATGGTGCCCATCACACTAAGGCAATTGTGGATACAGGGGCACTTGGCAGGTTTCGCATCAAAGCGGCGGGCATGATTAAGGCACGTGATGGTTTTGTGGAAACAACTGAGGGTAGCACTATAGACGAGTTTGAAAATGTGGAACGCACGAGTTTACTCGTGGCTGTGAATTATGAAGCCACGGATGATTTAACCATTGATTATACTTATGATTATAGTGAGGTTGACCAAAAGCCGACATATTCTCAAGTTGTGTCTTTGCTTGATGACGGTATTTTTGACCCCGATTCTGAAAATTATGCTGGACTACCATTACATCTTTACACCCACACGCAACGACAAGAGCTGGTTTCGGTTGATGGTTCTATTGGCGGCGAGGTTTTTGAAAAAAGTGACGTGACAGGCCATGCTTTAAACATCAGTTATGATTTTGGCAATATTACTTTCAAATCAATCACCGGTTATCGTGATTTAACTTGGGAGGACTCGCTAGATATTGACGGCTCGCCGCTCTTTATTGCGCATACACAGCGCTTTTCAACTTACGAGTCCCTTTCACAGGAATTTCAAGTTGTCGGCAGTGATAATAATAAACTGAACTATGTCGTGGGGGCTTATTATTTTGAAGATGATGCTTATACCAATAACCCTCAGCAATATTTCTTTGCTGCCAGTAGCTTTGATTCACAATATGGCAGTGAAACCGAAGCAATCGCGCTTTATGGGCAAGTAGATTACGCCCTCACAGATGACGTGACTGTCATTGCGGGTCTGCGCTATACGGAAGAGGATAAGAGTATTGAGCGTTTATTTCGTATTCTGGCTGACCCCGAATTGCCCGAAGGCACGCCATTCCCTTTGACCGAAATTCCGGATACGACAAATGCGTCTGAAACATTTGATGCTCTGACATCTCAATTGGCTGTTGAATATGCCTTTAGTGACGATATTAACTTATACGCTAAATGGTCTGAGGGTTTCAAATCAGGTGGCTTTAATGGTGAAGCAGGTTCAATTCCAGAAACAACAAGTCCATACGAAGCAGAGGAGGTGACTTCTTTTGAAATTGGTACCAAAATGCTATTGCTGGATAATCGTTTGCAATTAAATACAGCTTTGTTCTCAAATGAGCATGAAGATATGCAATTATCTATTTTCACGGCTCAAGATGCGGCGACCTCTGATGTTAGAAATGCAGGTCAGGCAACCATCCAAGGGTTTGAATTGGAAGCCCTTTATGCCATGACGGAACGCTTCACGGCGCGTTTGAGTTATGGGTATCTTGATGCAGAATATGACGAGTTCATTGAGCGAGGTGAAGATGAAGCCGATAATCGTGCTTTTCCGCATGCGCCGCGCTACACGGTTTCTGCGGGTCTGGATGCCAGACTGATAGAAGGTGAATTGGGAGATGTTGATCTGGGTATTGATGTTAATCATACGTCTGAATATTTCACATTTCCTTATGCTTTAAATCCTGCGGAAGCAGAAAAGCCTGAGGACAGAGAAAATAGTGCCTATAACACGCAAGTGGAGTCACGTACTTTGGTGAATGCGCATGTGAAATGGTTTAATCTGCCGATTGCGGGTCAGGATGTATCATTGACCTTGTGGGGCAAAAACCTCACGGATAAGGAATATATCGCTAATTATATCGACTTCGGGGCTAGTTTTGGTGGTTTGACCTCTGGATATTTTGGTGAACCACGCACTTATGGGCTGAACCTTAATTTTAAATGGTAAAAGCCCGCCTTTATTAATGAGTCTATTATTGTTTAAACATATTGTTTAAGCATATTGTTTAAGCATATTGTTTAAACATGATGGCGCGGGCACGGGCGGCAAGGCGCGGGCGGCAAGGCGCAAGGCGCAAGGCGCAAGGGGCATGGGTGCATGGGGGCATGGGGGCATGGTCGGCTATTTTATGTGATATTAAGCTCTGCTAAAGCCTCGGTGCGCATATGTTGGGATGTATCACCGATTAAATCCATGGTTTTATATTGGCGTGATTTGAACTTCCAGATGCCGTCTGGGGTTTTGAAGAAATGGTCAAGATAAGTGCCAGAGACAATGGGTTGCATGGCGAGCTTGTCGGTTGCTTGCAAGACCAAATAGCAAGAGCGTCCTTGGGCTTGGGTTTCATTAATATATATTTGCGGGTTGGTTACAATGTGGCGTGTTTTGGGAACACCATCATAGAGTATCACTAATTTCTCCCATATTTTTTGCATATCTTTAGGGGGAAGCTCATGTCCTTGTTCAAGTACAAAACAAGCCGCATCAAATAAGGCGATAACATCATCAAAGCGCCCTGCGTCAAATAGTTCTGCGTAGCGATAAAGAAGGTTTGAGATTTGCGTTGCGTCATCGGTCATATCGTGCCTCTTTGATAAAAATAATTGCCTTTTGTTAATATAAAAGCACAATATAAAAATGAAAAAAATGAAATTATAAGGGGGTGAGCAAATTATGAGTTTTATGAATGATATGTCTTGGGTGTTACCGTACCGTACGGAATTTCTGACGCAATTTTTTACAGCTGTCACGATGTTGGGTTATGGTACGTTTTTATTCATTTTTATCTCTGTTGGCTATTATTTTTCGCGCTCTTCGACTTTTTACAAGGCGGCTTTATTGCTTTTAATGACGGGTGCGCTGAATATTTTCTTAAAAGATATTATGCAAGACCCGCGCCCTGATCTTATCTTTAGATTGGATGGTAAAACGGGTGATAGTTTTGGCTGGCCGAGCGGTCATGCACAAATGGCTATTGTGCTTTGGGGCTGGTTGGCGTTGCGGGCCGAACATAAATGGCTCAAGGGTTTATTATGGCTGATTGCTGGATTGATTTGCCTCAGCCGAATTTATCTTGGCGTCCATGATGTTGGTGATGTTTTGGGCGGGGCGACACTTGGCGCACTCACTTTGATTTTATGGGTGCGCTTGGCGCAGGTTGAAAAATTGCAACAAGCGATTAACGAGCTTGGCATAGGGCGTCTCACTTTGGGATTATTTGTTATTCAGCTTGGTTTCATTATGTTGCATCCAGCCAATGCGCTGGTTTTTGTGTCGGCTTGGATGTGGGGCATGATGATGGGCTGGTTTGTCGGATATAATTTTGAGGGTCGCTATGGGGTTACTCTCAAGGGCGGGTTTGTGCAACGCATCTTCGTTGCGACTATGGGCGGTTTATTCGTATTTGGGGGGTTGATATTATCTGGCAGCACATTGCGTTTTGCAGATGAATATGGCGGTTTACTGGCTGGCATGGCGGCACCTTATTTATCTGGTTTGCTCTATGGTTTGGTGATGGTATATGTTATTCCGCAATTTTTCAAACGGAGGGGATTGGCAGAAAAACCCCCAGCTCATTAAGCTTTTCAGTTTTTCAAGCCACTTTAACCTTTTTATATGTTAAAGACCCTTTGTGCCGTACCACTCAAAAATGCCGTTTGGGTTTCATCGTTTAACCCAAGTGCTTGCAGTCCTTTAAGGCATTTTTCTGGCGTCAACATAGGGTAATTAGTGCCAAACATGACTTTATGAGCCCCATTACTTTTTAAAAAGCGCACCAATTCAGGCGGATAGCGGTGCATGGTATAGGCGGATGTGTCAATATAGATATTTTCGTGTTTGGTGGCGACGGCAATCGCTTCTTCTGTCCACGGATAGCCGATATGACCCCCAATAATCGTTAATTCGGGAAAGTCCAATGCGACTTGGTCAAGATAGAGCGGGCGTCCAACCTCGGACGACATGAGCGGGCCTGTGTGACCGATTTGGGTGCAAAAGGGTACGCCTAATTCAGCGCAAGTTCCATAAACAGGATAAAATAATCTGTCAGTTGGCGGGCGTTCAACCAGCCACGGTAATATGCGAATGGCCTTAAAGTTCAGCTCTTCTATACAGCGGCGAATTTCACGCATCGCCGCTAAGGGTTTTGAAATATCAACCGAGCCAACACCGATAAACCGCCCTTTTGCTTGTGAAACAAACGCCGCGACTTCGTCATTATTAATCATATCACGATGGGGGGCTTGCCATGCACTGATGAGCATTTTGTCAATCTTGCCCGCATCCATTAAGGTTAATGTTTGGCTCACAGTTGGCGCATGTTCGGGTCTGGTTTCGCGGTTCCAGCGGTACAGGCTGTCAAAAATTGCATCCTGAATATGTCGTAATGTTGGTTGCTGTCCCCATGCGTCAATAATCATGGCTTATTCCTTTCATTATATTTTTTTATAAACTTGCGCGCCGCCGACAATAAATTCAGTGGATTTTTCGTTCATTCCTGCGCTCAGTGCGTCTTCGGGTTTCATGTTTAGTTTGGCGGCGTAGTCGCGTACATCTTGGGTGATTTTCATCGAGCAAAAATGCGGCCCGCACATAGAACAAAAATGCGCGACTTTCATGGATTGCTTAGGCAAGGTTTCATCATGGAAAGCGCGTGCCGTATCGGGGTCAAGCGATAGATTGAACTGGTCGTCCCAACGAAACTCAAAGCGTGCTTTAGATAAAGCATTGTCGCGGATTTGTGCGCCGGGATGTCCTTTTGCAAGATCCGCAGCATGAGCTGCCAGCTTATAAGTGATAATACCCGTCTTCACATCTTGCTTATTGGGCAAACCAAGATGTTCCTTCGGCGTGACATAACAAAGCATTGCCGTACCATACCAGCCAATTTGAGCCGCCCCGATAGCCGAGGTAATATGATCATAGCCCGGTGCAATATCCGTGGTCAAAGGCCCAAGCGTATAAAAGGGAGCCTCATCGCACCAGTCTAATTGCTTGTCCATATTTTCTTTGATGAGTTGCATCGGCACATGACCCGGCCCTTCGACCATCACTTGCACATCATGTTTCCAAGCAATCTGCGTTAGCTCGCCAAGCGTTCTTAATTCGCTTAGTTGCGCTTCATCATTGGCATCCCAAATGGAGCCCGGACGCAGACCATCACCAAGTGAAAACGCAATATCATATTGTTTCATAAGCTTACAAATATCCTCAAAATGAGTATAAAGAAAGCTTTCCTTGTGATGCGCCAGACACCATTTAGCCATGATAGAGCCGCCCCGCGAAACAATGCCCGTCATACGATTGGCTGTCATTGGAACATAGCGCAATAAGACACCGGCATGGATAGTGAAATAATCAACGCCTTGTTCGGCTTGCTCGATTAATGTGTCGCGGAACATCTCCCATGTTAGCTCTTCTGCCTTGCCGTTGACTTTTTCAAGTGCTTGGTAAATCGGCACTGTGCCTATGGGAACAGGTGAATTGCGCAAAATCCATTCGCGGGTTTCATGAATATGCTTGCCGGTGGAAAGATCCATAATTGTGTCGGCGCCCCAACGGATTCCCCAAGTCATTTTATCCACCTCCTCTTTGATCGAGGAACTCACGGCTGAATTACCGATATTGCCGTTAACTTTGACCAGAAAATTACGCCCAATAATCATTGGTTCGCTTTCTGGATGATTGATGTTATTGGGGATGATGGCACGCCCTGAGGCAACTTCAGTGCGGACGAATTCTGGGGTTATTTGTGTTTGTATATTGGCCCCGAAATTTTCGCCTGTATGTTGCTTGGTCATCATTTGAGCCATATGTGCGCCGCGTTCACCCATAGCCGCGAGGCTTTCTAGATAGGCGACACGGTTTTGGTTTTCACGAATGGCGATATATTCCATTTCTGGCGTGATGATGTTGCGGCGCGCATAATGCATTTGAGTGACGTTTTGTCCAAGCTTAGCACGGCGCGGCTTGGGTTGAAGCTCAAACCGCAAAGTGGCAAGTTTTTCATCTTTAAAACGCTGTTTGCCGTAATCACTGGTTGGGCCGTCAAGATGTTCTGTATCGTCGCGCTCTTTTATCCATTTGGTGCGCAAAGGCGCAAGCCCTTTTCGAATATCAATGTCAGCGGCCGGGTCCGTATAAGGGCCAGACGTGTCATAAACAAAAACAGGCGGAGAGGCTTCACCGCCCATACCACCTATATCAGAGGGGGGGATCATAGCCTGATTGATTTTGCGCATAGGCACACATATATCAGGGCGTGAGCCCGTAATATAAACTTTCTCGCTATTTGGCAGAGGCGTAATCGCGCCGCCATCAACCTTAGCTTCATCGGATGTAAACTTTTTTACTTCTGACAAAATTTTTATCCTTCCAATAATAATGTAAAAAACATAAAGGCCGATAAGGGAGGATAATCTTCCGCAAATGTGAAAGACAAAATGCTCCCTGCAGCGGCATGATCCGTAAACAGGTACAAAGGGTTTTCATCTCACCAGAAGCACAATAGCTCCAGACCCCTGCATGAAAACTACGTTATGCTATTCGTTTTAGGCAAGCAAGCGGACTCTTTCTTGTTGCAGGTATTAGGCGGCTTTGTCATTGTCAAACAAAGGAGATTCGCGGTGCATAAAGATTTATTTTTTATCGATAAAGGACGCCCTGCCTGCCCCATTTACTTGCTCACCCCTGCGGCATTGGCAAAGTGGCTAGAACAGCATGCCGGGCGCGAAGCTAATTGGATTAACCAAAACGGTTTTATGGGTGCCTCTGGCACGGTTCTTACAATTCCTGATAAGACAGGCAATATCGAGTCTGTTCTGGTGGGGCAAGATAGTGAGATTGATTATTGGACGCTTGGTATTCTTGTCGCCAAGCTTCCCGAAGGCGTCTATAGGCTGGCGGATACACCAAACGATGAGACCATGTCTCTTGCCGTTTTGGCTTGGGGGCTTGGCGCCTATAGCTTTGATAAATATAAAAAGCCGCCATGTGAGCGTAATTATCCTTCATTGGTTGTGCCAAAATCAATAAATCTCGACACCATTATAGCGCAACTAGAAGGGCTTTATTTGGCGCGTGATCTGATCAATACGCCAGCTAATGATATGGGTCCAGAGGCTTTGCAACAAAGCATGGAAAAATTGGCTGAAACGCATAAGGCTGATTTTAGGGCGATTATTGGCGATGCGTTGCTGGCTGAAAATTTTCCGCTTATCCATGCGGTTGGGCGGGCGGCGGCGCAATCCCCGCGCATGTTGGAGATGAAATGGGGAGATGATAATCATCCTGTTTTAATATTGGTTGGCAAGGGTGTTTGTTTTGACTCTGGGGGGTTGAATATAAAGCTCGGTACGGCGATGGATTTGATGAAAAAGGATATGGGGGGTGCGGCTTGTGTGCTGGCGCTTGCCCATATTATCATGTCGCTTGAGTTGCCAGTGCGTTTGCGGGTACTGGTTGGGGCTGTTGAGAATGCTATTAGTGCGGGTTCTTTTCGCCCGGGCGATGTGTTGCTAAGCCGTAAGGGGCTGAATGTTGAAATTGGCAATACCGATGCAGAGGGGCGTTTGGTTTTGGCTGATTTGCTGAGTTATGCTGGCGAGCCTACTGGCGAGACTGCTGAGAGGGATGAGCCTGAATTACTGATTGATTTAGCAACACTAACAGGTGCTGCACGGGCGGCACTGGGTCCAGAAATCGCACCGTTCTATACACATAATGATGCGTTAGCAAAGTCACTTGCTGACAAAGCAGAACGCGTTGATGATCCGATGTGGCGGATGCCGCTTTGGAAAGGCTATGATGCATGGTTATCAAGCAATAATGCCGACATAAATAATATCACCTCAAGTCCTTTTGCGGGCTCTATTACGGCGGCATTATTTTTATCCCGTTTTGTTGAGACGCCCAATTGGATACATTGTGATGTTTATGGCTGGCATGTTAAGGCGCGGCCCTCGCGCCCTGTTGGGGGCGAGGGGACGGCGGTTCGGGCTTTGTATCACTTGATTGCAGAAAAATATGGCAAATGAGCCCTCTCATGATGGTAAAAAATGTTGGTAAGAAAAAATGTCGGTAAAGAAAAAACCTGATGCGCGACTTAATCCGTGGCGGGCTGATATTGCGGCGGCTTATTTGCGCCCTAAAGTTGAAGCCCCTCAATATGTTGAAGGTGAGAATATGATGGTTTCTCGCCCCATAGCTGCCCTTCATCATATGCCATCTGATGATGCTATGATGGATACGCAGCTTTTGTATGGTGAAGTTTTTTGCGTTTATGAAAAGAAAAAAGGTTGGGCTTGGGGACAGGCTCAACGCGATGATTATGTTGGTTATATTCGGCTTGCTGATTTGGCGGGTACAATTGAGACAGATCTGGTCGTTAATGCCATGTGCAGTTTTGTTTATGCACAAGCTGATATTAAATCGCGTCCCGTCATGGCTTTGTCAATGGGGGCAGAAGTTAAGATGGTCGCTCAGCAAGGGCGGTTTATCGGTATTGATGGAGGGGGTTGGATGATTGGGGCGCATCTTTGTTCCAACACTGAATTTGCTGATGATTTTGTTTCCATCGCAGAAAAATTTCTTCATATACCTTATCTTTGGGGAGGCAAGGCAAGTCTGGGGCTGGACTGTTCGGCATTGGTGCAAATTGCTTTACAAAGAAGCGGCATAAATTGCCCCCGCGATTGTGACCTGCAAGTACAGATGTTGGGTGCGTTGCTTGACCATAATCTTGCAACCCTGCGGCGCGGCGATCTGGTGTTTTGGCAAGGGCATGTCGCAATTATGCAATCACCGACGCAATTGCTCCATGCCAATGCAACAGATATGAAAGTTGTCTCTGAAGTGTTTTCCATTGCCCGCCCTAAAATTGCGCAAACGGAAGGCGACATCACATCAGTCAAACGCTTACGGGAAGTATCGGCATAATCTTTTAGTCACGTTTTGCCATATTGACGCCAGCAAGACCATCAGCCAGATCAAAGGATGCGTTTATCAGATTGCGCGTATACTCGGTTTTGGGATGTAAGAAAATATCAGCACATTTACCCGCTTCAATAATATCCCCATCTTTCATAACCACCACTCTATGTGCCAAGGCGCGCACTATTTTAAGATCATGGCTGATAAAAATATAAGCCATATTATGCACCTTTTGTAATTTGCGAAGCAGTGCCACCATTTGTGCTTGAACGGAACGGTCTAATGCGCTTGTGGGTTCATCCAGCACTAGCAGCTCTGGTTTGAGGATAACGGCGCGCGCTATAGCAATACGCTGGCGTTGCCCGCCTGAAAATTCATGCGGATAACGTTGCGCCATTTCAGGGTGCAAGCCAACATCAGTTAAAATTTCATGTACTGCGCGTTGGCGTTCTATTTGGCTTAAACGCGGCTGATGAATACGCAAGCCTTCACTAATGATGTCCTCAACACTCATGCGCGGCGATAGCGCACCATAAGGGTCTTGGAAAACAATTTGCATTTTCTTTCTGATGGGGCGCATTTGAGCGACCGACAATGAACTAATATCTGTGTTCGAGAAAATGATCTTGCCCGTCGATGATTGTAGCTTCAATAAGGCACGCCCTAAGGTTGTTTTGCCTGAACCGCTTTGCCCAACAATTCCAAGCGTTTCGCCCGATGCCACCTCAAGACTAATGTCGTTAACCGCTTTGATATAAGATTTAGCCCGCTTAAAAAACCCTTTCTTAAGCGGAAAGTGAACGCGAACCTTATCACCTGTAAGTAAAATATCTTGCTGTTTATGAAGCGGGGGTGCTTGTCCGCCGGGTTCTGCATTAATCAATTTATGCGTGTATTCATGTTGCGGCTTGGCAAATAAGTCGATGCAGTTATTTTGCTCGACAATGTCGCCATCCTTCATCACACAGACTTTGTCAGCCATATATTTGACCACCCCCAAATCATGCGTGATAAGCAAAATTGCCATGCCTGTTTCAGCCTGTAATTTTTTCAATAAATCAAGTATCTGTTTTTGAACCGTTACATCCAAGGCAGTTGTGGGCTCGTCGGCAATGAGCAGCTTAGGTTCATTAGCCAGTGCCATGGCAATCATCACACGTTGACGCTGTCCGCCGGAAAGCTCATGGGGTAGAAAAGCAAGCCGCTGCTCGGCTTGTGGAATGCCAACCCGCGCCAGCAAGCGTAGGATTTGTGCGCGTTGGCGCGTGCCGCGCAATCCTTGATGGAGCTCTAAGACCTCGCCGATTTGCTTCTCAATCGACTGTAGCGGATTAAGCGATGTCATTGGTTCTTGAAAAATCATGGCGATATTATTGCCGCGAATGCGCTGTATCTCTTGCGCCGAGGCTTTTAGAATGTCTTGACCTTGAAACCATATTTCGCCGCGGTCATGAAAGGCGGTTGGATAGGGCAGAAGCTGTAAAATAGAAAGAGCTGTCACTGATTTTCCAGAACCGCTTTGCCCAACAATGGCGAGCGTTTCACCGGCTTCAAGAGAAAAGCTGGCATTATAGACCACTATTTGGCTTTCCTTTTGTGACCGAAAGCCAACGGATAGGTTTTTAATATCAAGCAATGGTGGCTGATGGGTCATAGTTTAGCCCCATGTCTTGCGCGGGTCAAAGGCATCACGGATGGCTTCCCCGATAAAAATCAACAAAGAGAGCATGATGGCAATGGTGGCAAAACCAGAAAAACCGAGCCAAGGTGCTTGCAGGTTCGCTTTGCCTTGTGCGAGTAATTCGCCCAGCGATGGCGACCCCGGCGGCAGACCAAAGCCAAGAAAATCTAGTGAAGTCAGCGTGGTGATAGAGGCGTTTAAGATGAATGGTAAAAAGGTCAATGTGGCAACCATTGCGTTTGGTAAAATATGGCGCCACATCAAGGTTCCGCTGCCAACGCCGAGTGCTTTGGCGGCTTGAACATATTCAAAATTGCGCGCCCGCAAGAACTCTGCCCGCACGACACCGACAAGCGCAATCCATGAAAAAAGTAATAATATGCCCAGCAATATCCAAAAGCTTGGTTCAATAATGGAAGCAATGATAATGAGTAAATATAGGGTGGGAACGCTAATCCATATTTCGATAAAACGCTGGGTGAGTAAATCGAGCCACCCTCCGAAATATCCCTGAACAGCCCCAATGGCGACGCCTATCAAAGACGAGAAAAAAGTTAAGATTAAGCCAAATAATATAGAAATACGAAATCCGTAAATGAGGCGTGCGAGCACATCGCGGCCTTGGTCGTCAGTTCCTAGCCAGTTTTGTGTGCTTGGCGGTGCAGGGGCGGCGACTTTCAAATCGAGGTTAATGGTATTATGCCCGTATCTGATGAGTGGCCATAGCATCCAGCCTTTTGTTTCGATGAGGTCTTGGACAAATGGATCTCGATAATCTGCCTCTGTTTCAAACTCGCCGCCAAAGACTGTTTCAGCATAGACGTTGAAAACAGGGGTGTAATAGGCGTCCTTAAATTTGACCAAAAGCGGTTTATCATTGGCGATTAATTCTGCAAATAGGGTCACAGTGAAAAGGGCTAGGAAAATCCAGAGCGCGTAATAGCCCCGCTTATTAGCTTTGAAACTCTGCCAGCGTCTTTGATTGAGTGGGGAAAGTGTTCTCACTTAACCCTCCCGACTTTCAAAATCAATGCGCGGGTCAATTAGCACATAGGTCAGGTCTGAGATGAGCGTGATAACAAGCCCCATAAGACCGAAAATATAAAGCGAGGCAAAAACGACAGGATAATCTCGGTTGATGATTGATTCATAAGCAAGTAGCCCAAGCCCATCGAGTGAAAAAATGGTTTCAATCAGCAAGGAGCCAGTGAAAAATGCGCTGATAAAGGCGCCGGGAAAACCTGCCACGACAAGCAGCATAGCGTTACGAAAAACATGCCCATAAAGAACACGGGGAGCGGTTAATCCTTTAGCGCGCGCTGTGATGACATATTGTTTGGAAATCTCATCAAGAAAAGAGTTTTTGGTAAGCAGGGTCGTGGTCGCAAATGCCCCAATGGTGAGGGCAAGGACAGGCAGAAAAATATGCCAGATATAATCAAACATTTTGCCGCTAATGGATAATTGCTCAAAATTTTCCGAGACCAAGCCGCGCAAAGGGAACACATCGAAATAACTGCCGCCGGCGAATAAAACGATTAATAAAACGGCAAATAAAAATCCCGGAATGGCGTATGCCATAATGATGAGAGCAGAGCTCCAAATATCAAATTTTGTACCATCGCTCTGGGCTTTGGCGATACCAAGCGGTATAGATATGAGATAGGTGAAAAAGGTCGTCCACAAACCGAGCGAAATAGAAACGGGAAGCTTTTCCTTCATCAAGGATATGACAGAAACATCACGATAATAGCTATTACCAAAATCGAAGCGGGCATAATCTCCCATCATTTTGATAAACCGCTCATGCGCAGGCTTATCAAACCCGAACTGGTGTTCAAGTTCAGCGATGAATTCAGGGTCGAGCCCTTGCGCCCCGCGATATTTACTGCCGCCGCCGTCAAAAGCCCCATTCTGAGCTTGTTGCATCTCTGTATTAGCCCCCGCAAAACGCGAGGTTGCGCCTACATCATGCCCTTGTAATTGGGCGATAATGCGTTCAACGGGACCGCCGGGGGCAAATTGAATAATGGCAAAGCTCATCAACATGATGCCGATAATAGTCGGTATCATAAGCAAAAGGCGACGCAAAATATAAGCAACCATTTGGTTTAACACTCTCCACTTTCGGCCCACCCAAACAAATTATACCCGAACGAATCATAGCGACATTAAGTCAGCTACAACTCGCCGAGCAAGGGTTTTACAGAGTCTAATATGGGTTGCTAGCCAAGGGCAAGCTACAATCTTAAAAACCTTATTAAAGAACGGATTATTTCATGCCGTCTTTCATGGCGTCCATATCATCCATGCCGTCTTTCATACCGTCCATGTTATCCATGCCGTCTTTCATACCGTCCATGTTATCCATGTCGTCCATGTTATCCATGCCGTCTTTCATACCGTCCATGTTATCCATGTTATCCATGTCGTCCATGTTATCCATGTCGTCCATTTTCGTTTCCTCGGTAGCAAACGGATTGCTGATGCCAAGTTCACGTCCTTTTTCAGTCTGGCTGAGTACTAAATATGCAAGCACAAGAATAATAATACCAATTATTACGTTTCGAGTCATAGGAAGCTCCTTATTTTATTATCATTTTCCTTTTAATGATTGAAGCGTAACCTAAGAATTGGCTTTTGTATAGCCCCTCAAGGCGTTAAAGGCGTCAAAAGTTTCGAAGGTGATTGATACCATATATCAGGAAACCCATGCGAATAGGCGGGCAGTTTTTCAGGATGCTTTAATCGGTTCCAATAAGCAAGTCGATGATAGGGGATATGCCAATGTGGAACGACATAAAAATTCCACAACAGAACTCTGTCTAAGGCTCTGGTTGCGGCTATTTGTTTTTCTCGTGTTTTGGCAAAAACGATGTGTTCAACCAGCCTATCAACGGCTTTGTTTTTAATGCCGATGAGATTGCGCCCGCCTTGACGGTCAGCATTTTCAGAACGCCAATAATTGCGCTGTTCATTACCCGGCGAGAGTGATTGTCCAAAGCTGCTGACGATGATGTCAAAATCATAATCCAACAGACGGTTTTGATATTGGGTGACATCAATCAGGCGGATGGAGGCTTTTATCCCTAATTTTTTTAGGTTTTGGATATATGGCGAGATAATGCGTTCAAATGCGCCCTGTGCTAGCAAGAACTCAACTGTGAATACCGCGCCATTTTTCATTAGCTTGCCGTTTTTGACTCGCCAGCCCGCCTCTTTAAGTAGGTTTTTGGCATGGCGCAAGTTTTGTCTTACATTGCTGGGTTGCAGATTAACCGGGTTGGCATATTTTTGTGTAAACACCCGCGCCGGAATGGTTTCCTTTAACGGCGTTAATAATTCAAGCTCTGCTGGTGATGGTATGTCGACAGCGCCTAATTCTGAATTGTCAAAATAGCTGTCAGTGCGCTTATATTGGTCATAGAACAGAGTTCTGTTTGCCCACTCAAAATCAAAAGCATAGTTGAAGGCTTCGCGCACGTTTACATTTTGAAACTTTGCCCGCCGTGTATTAAAGATAAACCCTTGCATGCCTTGTGTGTTACCATTTGCTGGCACTGTGCGCCTCATCTTGCCTGTCTCAAGAGCTGGAATATCATAGCCGGTTGCCCAACGCTTAGAATTATTTTCTTCTTGAAAGTCGATATCGCCTGCCTTAAAAGCCTCAAAAGCAATTGTCAGGTCGCCAAAATAGTCATAACGAATACGCGCGAAATTATATTGCCCCCTATTCACATTTAAATCTTTTGCCCAATAATTCGCCACACGGGCAAAAGTTATATGCCGCCCCGCCTCAAAACTATCAATGCGATAAGGGCCAGAACCAAGAGGTGGCTCAAGCGTGGTTTTGGAAATATCGCGTTCGGCGGTTGTCCAATAATGTTTGGGCAGGACCGGTAATTGCCCAACGATTTGGGGAAGCTCACGATTGCCTGTCACATGAAATGTGAATGTAACTTTACCCGGTGCAGTTTCATGGACGGCTTTGACATCGCTATAATATGCTTTGTAGAAGGGGTGGTTTTGGGTCAAGGTCTGAAAACTCCAAATGACGTCTTCGGCGTTGATTTTGTGTCCGTCATGGAATTGCGCGCGCGGGTTTAGCGTAAACGTCACTTTTGAGTAATCTGGCGCATAATTAATGGACTTGGCGATGAGTCCGTATTGCGCCCCCGGCTCATCTAGGCTGGATTTAGTTAAACTATCGTAGATAAGCGCGATATTATCTGCCACGGATCCTTTGATGATATAGGGGTTGAAACTATCAAATCGCCCGAAAGTGCCAAGGCGTGCGAGGCCGCTTTTGGGTGCCTTTGGGTTGACGTAGTCGAAATGACTGAATCCCTTTTCATATTTGGGCGCACCAAACAAGGAGACTGCATGACGCTCTTGAGCACTTAACGAAAAAGCAAAGCAGACGAGTATGGCGACGAGATAGCTGGTTCTTGGAAGATTATTGAGCTTATTTAAATGATGTTGCAATTTGATAACCCTGATGATGTGAGGCTTGCGCTAAGATTTAACTGAATTTTGCTTGAGTTTTGCTACGGGGTCTATTTATTTTAACACAAAAGGGCTAGATTACTTGGCCAAAGGTGCTGGTGTGTCGGCATTTTCACGAAGATAGGCAATAATATTGGCGCGGTCTTTGGTTTTTCTTAAACCCGCAAAAGCCATTTTGGTGCCTGTTACATATTTTTTTGGGTTTTTCAAAAACGCGTTTAGAGCTTGATAATCCCAAGCTCCCTCAAGCTGTGCCAAAGCCCCCGAATAGGCATAGCCATTATCAGGTGCAATGTCACGATTGATAATACCATAGAGGGCAGGGCCTATTTTATGAATGCCGTCTTTTTCAAAAGCGTGGCAACTGACGCATTTTTTGGCGACTTTCGCGCCTTTTTCAGAAGAAGCAGAAGCGAGCAGAAGACTCATATCAGCTTCGACTTCTGGGCTGGCTTGGGGTGTGCTGATACCCGCCTCTTTCACGCCCTCAACCCTATAGGCTTGCGTGCCCGCAGGTTCAACATGAAACAGCGCATCGCCAAGGTTCAAAATACCAAGATACACAAGCAAAGTACCCAAAATAGCCCCTGCAATTTTATTGAACTCAAACCCGTCCATACTGAATCCGTCCTTAAATACCGAGTGTAAATGATTACAAAGCAGAATTATGCCTAAAACGATTAATGGTAATTTACATTTTTCAGTCACCAAGAACCTGTGGCGAAGTGCCACATAAGACGCTTTTAGCAACTATTTGCGACTTAGATAAACTGGTTTGATTTTGTCACAAAAGCAAGTCTTAAGGTGCAAAATTCTGCAAATCACTTATCATGAGCCTCAAAGGAGATAAATGTGCCTAAAAGCTCGCCCAAAAGTCCATTGATTATTATTCCAGCGCGGATGGCATCCACGCGGTTGCCAGATAAGCCTTTATTGGATATTGGCGGCAAGCCTATGATTGTGCGTGTTTGGGAGCGTGCTTGTGCGGCGGGTATTGGACGGGTGGTGGTGGCGGCGGGCGATGAATGCATTGCGGCGGCTATTAAGGATGCGGGGGGAGAGGCTGTGTTGACGGCAGCTGATTTACCTTCTGGGTCAGACCGTATCCATCAAGCCATGCAGCGCATTGACTGTGCGGGGTCGCATGAGGTTATTATTAATTTGCAAGGCGACTTGCCGACAATTGAGGCAGGTTTGATTAAGGCCGTATGCGCAGCTCTTGCACGTGGCGGGGATATGGCATCTTTGGTGGCTGAGATTACGGATGAAAAAGAGCGCACGGACCCAAATTGTGTGAAGGCCGTTATTTCATGGGATGATATTGAATGTCGTCATGGGCGGGCATTATATTTCACCCGTGGGGTGCCTTATGGTGCGGGGGCTTTGTATCATCATATTGGTATTTATGCTTATCGGCGTGCGGCACTGGAGCAATTTGTGTCTTTGGTGCCTTCGGCTTTGGAGGTGCGTGAACGGTTGGAACAGTGGCGTGCGCTTGAGGCGGGTATGGAGATACGACTGGCGCGGGTGGATAGCGTGCCGCTGGGCGTTGATACGCCATTGGATTTGGCCCGCGCACGGGCGCAATTTGAGACGGCTTGAGGAAAGTTACATGAGCGAGAATAATAAAGAGCGCACCAAAAAGCCAAATATCATTGCGTTTCAGGGTGAGTTGGGAGCAAATTCTCATATTGCCAGTAATGTTGTTTTCCCTGATATGGAGGTTCGTCCTTGCACGACTTTTGAGGATGCGTTTCGCGCTGTTCAAGAAGACCATGCGGGCTTGGCGATGATGCCAGTTGAAAACACGGTTGCGGGAAGGGTTGCGGATATTCATCGTTTGTTACCGGGTTCGGGGCTTTATATTATTGGCGAGCATTTCATGCGGGTGTCTCATTTTTTGCTGGGGGTGAAGGGGGCGCGCTTAGAAGACATAACGCATATTCACAGCCATGAAATGGCACTTGGACAATGTCGGCGCGAGATTACTGCCTTGAATGCAGAGCCTGTCATTGGGGTTGATACGGCTGGTTCGGCGCGCGAAGTCGCCGCGCTTGGCGATAAGGCGCATGCGGCTATTGCGACTGATTTGGCAGCTGAGATTTACAATCTTGATATTTTGAAAAAGAACATTGAAGATTCAGGACACAACACAACGCGTTTTTTGATTATGTCGGGGCAGCCCGATGATGCTGACCTTGATGAAGAAAATGTTATAACGAGTTTTATTTTCCGTGTTCGCAATGTGCCGGCGGCACTTTATAAGGCACTTGGTGGGTTTGCCAGTAACGGCATTAATATGACAAAGCTTGAAAGTTATCAGATTGAGGGTCGTTTTCAGGCGACAATGTTCTATGCCGATATTGAAGGACACCCCAATATAGAGGCGGTGAGACTGGCTATGGAGGAGCTTAATTTTTTCTGTTCAGAAGTTACCATCCTCGGCGTTTATAAAGCGGCGGCTTTGCGCCAAAGCACTTAATCCCCCAATCACTCACTCACTCACTGAAACCGTCTGTGCCATCCACAAAAGCTTTTATCAGCTGGTGCGCGATAGCCATGGGCGGCGGCACCATTATCTGACTATGGCCGCTGAGAGCGTTCTTCATTTGCTCGCGTGTGAACCAACGCGCTTGAACCAGTTCCTTTTTATCAACTTTGAAATCCGTATGATTGACCTTTGCATGGCAACCGATCATAAGGGAGGCTGGAAACGGCCATGGCTGAGTTGCGTGATAGTGTACTTGTGTTACGCACAAGCCAGCTTCTTCCATGGTTTCACGCGCAACTGCTTCTTCAATGGTCTCGCCGGGTTCCATAAAACCTGCAAGGGCTGAAAATAATTCTTCCCGCCAACCGGCTTGGCGTCCAAGCAGGCATTTATCTTCAAAAATCGGCACCATAATAACCACCGGGTCCGTGCGCGGAAAATGCTCTGCCTCGCAAGCCGGGCATTGACGCTTATAACCGACTTCTTGCATATTGGTCATGGCACCGCATCTGGCACAATATGGGTTCATCATGTGCCACTGGGTAAGACCTTTGGCTTGGGCAATGATGGCCAGTTCACCTGCGGGCATATCGGCGGCGACAGCGAGCTCACGCAAACCTTCAAATGCGCCCCCGACAGATATGAACGGCTCTAAACAGCTGTGCGTTTGTGGCTTGGCAAGCTGGCTAATATCTATAACAAACCGCGCCGCTTGTCTTTTATTAATACCTAAAAAGAGCACTGGGAATTTTTCTGATTCTTTAAAAAAACTTTCCAGTGCCGCTTTTGGCAACCATGCAATGTCGCGCCCTGCACCCGTTTCTGCCTCAGGTAAAATGAGTGCCATCGCGTTCCACAAAACCATGACCAACGTGTCTTGCGCCAGCAATTTTTTTTGCGCCCAGCCTATTTCTGCTCGGTCATGTCCAGCCCGGTCCAATGGGTTATTGGCAAAGGTGGTGAGGCGTGGTTTCAAACTCATTTATGACTCCGACCGAGATAAATTTAAGAAGGCGTATGTATCTTATCCACATTTGTCTGATTTTGCTCGCCCAAAGTAAGAAAAGAGGGTGAAGACGTGTAAAAAATTGCTATATTAATAGCTGAGAGGTTGGCGGCAGACGTGTCCCTCGCCAACTGGGTCAGATCCGGAAGGAAGCAGCCCTAACGAGATCGGCGCGGGTTGCCTGTCCAGCCTCTCACTTTATTTGGATAGAGTATTTCGGATAGAGTATTTCGGATGGGGTATTGTAGGTAGAGTATTGTAGATAGAGTATTGTAGATAGATAGAAAACGCAATGTTAGCAGATTTATCTCTCGCCGCGCCCCTTACCCCCCTTGCGCCCCAAGAATCAGGCTAGGTTTGAGACATGTCAGGAGATAAAAATACAACACCAGATATGGAGCCGTCCCCACTTATCGATGAAAATGCGCCGGGGGTCGATAGGCTCGCAAACGCAGATACTCAAAATGCAGATATTCAAAATAATGTCGCCCCAGAGCAAGACTATAAGGTTCTGGCGCGTAAATATCGACCAACAAATTTTGCCGAGCTGATCGGTCAAGAAGCGATGGTGCGTACTCTGTCCAATGCGTTTGAGACAGGGCGTATTGCTCATGCTTTCATGTTAACGGGCGTGCGCGGCGTTGGTAAAACAACAACGGCTCGCATTTTGGCACGCGCCCTTAACTACAAAACAGAACAACATGACCAGCCCAGTGTTAATCTTCAAGCAACAGGTATTCATTGCGCCTCGATTATGGATGGTAGCCATGTCGATATTATTGAAATGGATGCGGCATCGCAGACGGGCATTGATAGTATTCGTGAAATTATTGAAAGCGTGCGCTATCGACCAGCTTCTGCACGCTATAAGGTTTACATCATAGATGAGGTGCATATGCTCTCTAAAGCGGCCTTTAATGGGTTGCTGAAAACATTAGAAGAGCCGCCGGAGCATGTTAAATTCGTTTTTGCGACAACTGAGATTCGTAAAGTTCCGATAACGGTTCTCTCGCGTTGCCAGCGTTTTGATTTACGCCGTCTCAATCAGGATGAGACCGTAGAGTTATTGACGCGGGTCTGTAAGGCTGAACAGATGAGTCTTAAAGCAGATGGTTTAGCGTTGATTGCGCGGGTGGCAGAGGGCTCTGCGCGTGATGCTTTATCTTTGTTGGATAGGGCTTTTGCGCATGGCGGTTCTGATACGGCAAAGATGAGCCTTGATGAATTGCGTTCGATGCTTGGATTGGCTGACCGGGGGCGTGTTTTCGATTTATTTGCTCATGTGATGCAGGGGAATATTGCTGATGCGCTGAATGAGTTTTCTGAACAGCACCAGATGGGCGCCGACCCGGTGACGGTATTGTCAGATTTGGTTGAGCTTACGCATTGGTTGACGCGGCTAAAATATGTGCCTTGCGCGATGCGCGATATTACTGTGCCTGAGGCTCAACGTGAACGCGGACAGCAAACGGCGACGGCGTTATCGGTGCAGATTTTATCACGTGCATGGCAAGTGCTCCTTAAAGGTCATACAGAAGCGTTACTTGCGCCCAACCCGAAAGCGGCGGCTGAAATGGTTCTTATCAGATTGGCACATTTGGCTGATATGCCCTCACCAGAGGAGCTCTTAAAACAATGGGAAGCGGCGGGGTCTTCGGGGTCTGCTGAGGGGGGTGGTCAGCCAGTATCAACCAAACCTGCACCATCTGGTGGTGCTTCATCTGGCAGTTCAGGCGCGATGATGAGGCGTTCTTCTCAAGGTGGCGGCGGCGGTGCGCCCGCTATGGCGGCGGTTCAATCGCGGGTTGAACAGGTACATAATAGCGTCAAAATTAGCTCTTTTGAACAACTCGTCGCCTTTGTTGGTCAAATGCGTGATATTCGTCTTAAACATACACTTGAAACGGCGGCGCATCTTGTTCGGTTTGAACCCGCCACAAATGAACGTGGCGGGGTGATCAAATTGCGCCCCGCAGAAGGCCAAGCAGCAGAAGGCCAAGAAGATGTTTTGCGCACCCTTAGCAAAAAATTGCACGAGTGGACATCTCAGCAATGGATGGTCAGCCTATCAGATGAAGGCGGTGCGCCCACCCTCAAGCAAGTTGCCTTGACCAAAGCAGAGGAAAGACTGGTGATGGCTGAAAAAGACATTATGGTGCAACAAACCAAGCAGTTTTTCCCGGGTGCAGAGATTGTAAGCGTTACGGATATGGAGGGTGATTTTGACACCCTTGCGCCCGTTGATGGCGGTCTGCTTGAAGAAGAGATTTAGGCTTATATGTATGGTTCTGAAATTGAGCATTTGATTAAGCTGCTTGGTCGGTTGCCCGGACTTGGTCCGCGTTCGGCGCGCCGTGCTGTGCTTCATCTTATCCGAAAAAGGGAAGCGTTAATGGTGCCGTTGACTCAAGCCTTGGGCGTTGTTAGGGATACGATTGTGACTTGTGATGATTGCGGCTCGATTGACACGCGCTCGCCTTGTGCGATTTGTTCTGACCCGCGCCGCGATGAAAGCGTTTTATGTGTGGTTGAGGATGTCGCTGATTTATGGGCGTTGGAGCGGGCGCAGGCGATGAGGGGGCGTTATCATGTTTTGGGGGGTATTTTATCGGCGTTGAATGGGGTTGGCCCGCAGGATTTGAATCTTCAAGATCTGAGTGCAAAATGCAGTGGGGGGAAAATTCAAGAGGTTGTTCTAGCGATGAATGCGACTGTTGAAGGTCAATCGACGGCTCACTATATTATGGATGTGTTAGCCAAGACGGGCGTGCGTATTACGCGTCTTGCGCATGGGGTGCCTGTGGGCGGGGAGCTTGATTATCTTGATGAGGGCACATTGGCGGCGGCGATGAAATCGCGCCGTGAGATTTAACCTATTCTTGCGACATATCAGGCAAAGAGTTTTCTGTGCTGACGCCTAGGCTTTTGAGTTTCTCGGCTTGTGTCATTAGATTGCCTTTACCATCTGCGAGTTTTTTTATCGCCTCACCATGCGACTCTTTAGCCTTGTCTAAAGATTTCCCGACATTTTTCATATCCTCTAAAAAGAGACGTGTTTTTTCATATACGCGCCCGCCGATGCGGGCAATTTCTTTGGCATTCGCATTTTGTTCTTGAAGCTGCCATAAATAGGCAATGGTTTTGAGATTGGGAAAAAGATTGGACGGCGTTAGAATGGAAATATTTTTATCCCATGCCTTGCGTATCAGTTCTTCTTTTTGCGACAGTAAAAGAAAATAAGAGGCTTCAAGCGGCATAAACATGATAACAAAATCAAGCGTTTCAAGTTTATATATATCTTGGTAGCGTTTGCCAGCTAAATCATTAATATGCGCCTCAACCGATTTAGTGAAATTTTTAGTAGCTTCAATTTCAGTCTCTTTGTCGGGGGCGTTTTTGTAGTCCATATAGGATTTCAGCGAAACTTTTGAATCAATAACAATATGTTTTTGTTCAGGAAGATTGACCACAATATCTGGCATTTGGCGTCCGCCATCAGCACTTTTAAGCTCCATCCCCTTGCCCTGCACCGTATAATTTCGCCCCTCTTTAAGACCTGAATCCTCAAGAATCTTTTTCAAGACATCTTCGCCCCAATCGCCCTGCGCCTTGACATTGGATGTGAGGGCTTTGGTTAGGTTTTCGGTTTCTGTGGTCATTTTTTTGTTAAGAGCCGTAAAGCCTGTTATTTTATCATTAAAGTCTTTGATTTGTGTATCCAGCGGGTTTAAGAGAGTCTTCAAACTTTCTTCAGAGCTTTTTTTGAAATCTTCGCTCGTTTGTTTAAGCATTTTATTGGTAAGATTTTCAAATTCTATTTTCGCCTGTTTTTGCGCTTCGCGGAAAGCAACGTCACGTTCTTCAAGGTTTCCGAGCTTTTTGTTGAGCGTAGCATTTTCCTCCTGATGTGCCGCCAAATCTTCTTTGGTTTCGTTGAGTTGTTCTTTCAAACCGACATTGGTTGCTTCAAGCGCGGTGTTCTGACTTTGAAGGGCGGTTAATTCTGAATTATCCCCACCGCCTTTGGCAGCTATAAGCTGGTTAATCCTCCAACCAGCTAATCCACCTAAGCTTACTAAACTTAGAAAAATGATATAGGATGCAAAATCCATTACTGTCCTTTTATTATTATGTTTATTATTATATATTTACTGCACTAATTTGACGCTTTGCGCCACTAGATTTATCGGGAATTACGACGATACAATTACGACGATACAATTACGACGATACAACTATGATGATACAACTATGACGATACAAAAAATTATATCAGTCCCTGACCCGCGCCTCAAAACAATTTCGCACGCTGTAGATAAAGTGACCGATGCAACGCGCCAATTAATGGATGACATGCTGGAAACCATGTATAGTGCCAATGGTATCGGTTTGGCGGCCATTCAGATTGGTGTGAATGAGCGGGTGATTGTGATAGATTTATCGCCCTCAAAGACGCCAGACAACACAGCCCCGCAAGCCCGATATGATATACCAGTATATGGCGAAGAGTCGCCGCGCTATTTTGTCAATCCTGAAATCATCTGGACTTCAAAGGAAATGGTTAATTACCAAGAAGGGTGTTTGTCTGTGCCAAATTTTTACGATGATGTAGAACGCGCCGCTCAGTGTAAAGTCAGGTTTCTAAATTATGATGGCGTAGCCCAAGAGATAGAATGTGACGGATTGCTCGCAACTTGTATCCAGCATGAGATAGATCATTTGAACGGAATTGTGTTTCTCGATCATTTATCGCGTCTCAAGCGCGAACGCATTTTGAGCAAAATACGTAAACTCGATAAAATAACAACTCATTCCGTATAGTGCGGGCAATGGGGTAAGAGACAGGTGACGTATGCGGATTATTTTCATGGGAACCCCCAATTTTTCTGTCGCGGCGTTGCAGTCTTTATATGATGCCAAGCATGATATTTGCGCTGTTTATACGCGTCCCCCCGCAAAAAAAGGACGCGGCATGAAAGAGCAATTATCTTGCGTCCATGCGCATGCGCTAGAACTTGGGCTGGGTGTTCATTATCCGACAAGCCTGAAAACCCCAAAAGCACAAAAGGTGTTTGTAGCTCATCAAGCGGATTTAGCTGTTGTTGTCGCCTATGGGCTTATTTTGCCTCTGCCTATTCTTGGTGCGCCGCGCTTGGGATGTTGGAATATTCATGCTTCTTTATTGCCGCGCTGGCGCGGTGCTGCGCCAATCCATAGGGCGATTATGGCAGGCGATAAGCAAACCGGCATTAGTATTATGCAAATGGATGCTGGTCTTGATACCGGACCTGTTTTGCTAACTGAGACGGTGGATATCAACCCGATAGATACAACATCAAGCCTGCAAGATAAATTAATGGCTCAAGGCGCAAAGAGCATTATGAGAGCCATTAAAGAAAATGAAAAAATTGAGAAACAGGCTGATTTATCATCCATAGCACAGCCAGAAGAAGGGGTGGTTTATGCTGAAAAAATTGATAAGGCAGAGACGCAGATAAACTGGTCTCAATCAGCCATGCAGATTGCGCATCATATTCATGGCTTGTCTCCATTTCCCGGTGCTTGGACGTTGCTTAACGGGCAAAGGTTGAAAATCTTACAAGTGCGGATAAGCAATGAAGGGGGTGCTATAGCTGGATTAGTGTTGGATGAGACGCCCCATATTGCTTGTGGTGATGGGTCGCTTGAGATTTTATATCTGCAAAAAGCGGGCAAGTCGGCTATGTCTGCGCCCGATTTTCAGCGCGGCGGGGCGTTGCCTGTCGGCGCGGTATTGGGTGAGATATTGGAATGACTCAGCGTTTTAAATTACTGATCGAATATGATGGCACGCCGTTTTGTGGCTGGCAAAGTCAAGATGAGGGTTGCGGCGTACAGGATGCTCTTATTGATGCGATTGAAAAATTTTCTGCAGAACGCGTGAAGGTTTTTGGCTCAGGAAGAACCGATACAGGTGTTCATGCGTGTGGGCAAGTTGCCCATATTGACCTTGCCAAGCAAACCGATGCCCCCACTGTGCAAATGGCGCTTAACTTCCACTTAAGGCCTCTGCCAATTGCCATTATCGCCGTTGAGGCTGTTGGTAATGACTTTGATGCTCGGTTTTCAGCCGTGCGGCGTCATTATCTTTATCGGTTTATTGACCGCAGGTCACCGTTAACGCTTGAAAGAGAACGTGCTTGGTGGGTAACAACGCCGCTTGATATAGGGGCTATGCATGATGGCGCACAAATTTTTATGGGACGGCATGATTTTACCACTTTTCGGTCGGTTCATTGTCAATCTAGCTCGCCGCTTAAATCAATTGATGAAATTTCCGTCACCAGACAGCCAGATGCCGTTGAGCTGAAAGTTTCTGCCCGAAGTTTTCTGCATCATCAAATTCGCTCGTTTGCGGGCGTGCTGAAATTTGCAGGCGAAGGCAAGTGGACGCCGCAGGATATAAAAAATGCTCTGGAAGCGCGTAATCGCCGCGCTTGCGCGCCGGTTGCACCGGCACAAGGTTTATATTTTATGCAGGTTGATTATGCGTGAAAATAAGCTTTAAGAATTTTGCCGTAAATTTCTGTAAGCACATGCATATCGCTAACCCGTACGCGCTCGTTTATTTGATGCATGGTTTCGCCAACGAGTCCGAACTCAACAACGCGTGTATATTTGCTGATGAAACGTGCATCAGACGTTCCGCCGGTCGTTGATAAATCGGCTTTATGACCGGTCACGTCTTCAATGACCGTGCGCATCATATCGGTTAAAAACCCAGGTTCGGTCAAAAAGGCTTCGCCCGAATGAATGAGCTCCAACCCCATATCACAATCATCAACGGCATGCGCCAATGTTTCTTCAATCCATGCAGAGATTGTTGCTTTGCTCCATAAATCATTATAGCGAATATTAAACCGTGCCTGCGCCCGCGCTGGAATGATATTGGTGGTAGGATTACCCACATCAAAGCTCGTCACTTCTAAATGGCTTGGCTGGAAGTGCTCTGAGCCGCGGTCAATTTTAGGTGTTGATAAGGCTTGCATTAAACGCATCAAATGCGGCACAGGATTATCAGCTCTGTCAGGATAAGCAACGTGACCTTGAGTGCCATTGACGGTAACGATACCGTTCACACTGCCGCGGCGTCCGATTTTCATCATCTCGCCGATCATATGCGGATTAGTTGGCTCGCCAACAATGCAGTCATCAATGGTCTCATTATTTTGCTCAAGCCATTGCAACATTTTAATTGTACCATTGATAGACGGCCCCTCTTCATCGCCTGTTATCAACAGGCTGATAGAGCCTTTTTGAGAAGGCATGACTTCGACATAATCAGAAACAGCAGAAACAAAGGCCGCAATAGCCCCTTTCATATCTGCTGCGCCGCGCCCCCAAAGGATGCCATCTGCAATTTTCCCCGCAAAAGGGCCTTCTTGCCACGCCTCTTCATCGCCAATCGGCACAACATCTGTGTGCCCCGCAAAGCAAAGATGCGGTTCAGTTGTGCCATATCGGGCATATAAATTATCGACCCGTGCCGTGCCCTCTTCTTCAAAAGGCAACCGCGTGCACAAAAAGCCCAGCCCCTCCAGCGCTTTTTGCAACACATCAAGTGCGCCCGCATCACGCGGCGTGACAGAAGGACACTTAATTAACTCAGCAGCAAAGCCAACACCATCAATTGACATAAACCCTTCCCTAATCGCGCAACAGCTCGTTCACAGATGTCTTGGAACGAGTTTGTGCATCCACAGTTTTAACAATCACAACACAAGCAAGGCTTGGCGCCCCATTTTTACTTGGTAATGTGCCCGGCACAACAACAGAATAAGGTGGCACTTCGCCGCTTGTCACTTGGCCCGTTGCACGGTCAACAATTTTAGTCGAGGCAGAAATAAACACGCCCATAGATAAGACCGCCCCTTCGCGTATAATCACGCCTTCGGCAACTTCAGAACGTGCGCCAATAAAGCACCCATCTTCAACGATAGTCGGATTTGCTTGCAGGGGTTCCAACACGCCTCCAATGCCTGCCCCGCCTGACAAATGTACATTTTTACCAATTTGAGCACATGATCCCACACTCGCCCATGTATCGACCATAGTGCCGGTATCAACATAGGCGCCCAAATTAACAAAGCTCGGCATGAGCACAACGCTCGGAGCGATATAAGCACCTTTGCGCACGATGCAATTTGGGACGGCACGAAAGCCAGCCTTTGAAAACTCATCCTTGCCCCAGCCGTCAAATTTTGAGGGCACTTTATCCCACCAGCTCGTGCCGTTTGGCCCGCCTGTTTTGGATGTCATATTATTGAGGCGAAAAGATAGTAAAACCGCTTTTTTTAGCCATTGATTGACCTGCCACTCATTATCTGATTTTTCAGCGACCCGCAGACTCCCATCATCCAATCCTGCCATAGCAACCGCAACCGCTGCCCGAACATCGCCGCCTGTTTTGGGCGTCACCTCGCCCACATTATCGAAGGCTTGATGGATAATGGTTTCAATATCTGTCAGCTTAGCATTCATGCTCGCATCCTTTATTTATTTAGTATTAGCATAGTGTTCACAAAAACCACAAAACCGTTCGTTAGACAAGAGCTTTGAGAAACGGCACGAGGGCATCAATTGTATAATCAAAAACATGCGGCTCATCGTGCCTATGGCTAGTATGGCTAGTATGGCTAGGATATGAATGGGGGGCATTGGAATCTAAAGCTGGACTTAAAGCTGGACTTAAAGCTGAACGGAGCCAGACAGTTTTTAAACCAAGTTCTGCCGCCGGCGGTAGATTACGTGCCATGTCTTCAAAAAATACGGCTTGGGCGGGGTTAATATTAAAATGGGCAATCATTTTTTCATAAGCTGGTTTTTGTGGTTTGGGAATATATTCTGCCGCGCGGATATCAAAGACACCATCAAAATGATGCCAGATACCAAGTTGTCGGCACACATTTTCGGCATGCTGGGTGGTGCCATTGGTGAAGATATATTTTTGTCCCCCAATACCGGCAAGAGCTTCATCCAGTTCTGTATCGGGCGATAAACGCGAGATATCTATATCGTGCACAAAATCAAGGAAATCATCTGGATTTAAATTATGTTTTTTCATCAGCCCCCAAAGCGTGGTGCCATATTTTTTCCAGTAGAGCTTTTGCATCCGAAATGCCGCCTCATGCGAGAGGTTTAATTTATTTTTAATATAGAGCGTTATCCGCACATCAATTTTTGCAAATAAATCGAGTTCGGGAGGGTATAGAGTATTGTCGAGATCAAAAATCCAATGTTTGATCTGTGCGAGCGCATGCTTACTCAAAATTCTTCACCCAGCTTGTTTTTGCGCCTGTATCAATTTTCATAAAGCCGGTTTTGTCCAAGCCGCGTTTAGCGCAATCATTTCTTGTTTCAATAATAAACCGTGTCGGCTTGGTACATAATTCAAAATCTCCCGTCCAGACTTGTCGCCGTCCGGCCCGAATGACAGGGTTGCCTTTTGAATCAACCGCCTCGGCATAGACAAAATAATAACGCGCCGTAAGCTCTTCTTTAATCGCCCGCCGACATTCTTGCGGGTCAATGGATAACCAGCCCTCTGTCTTAAACCCATCCCCTTGCACGCGCCCGATCGCTGCCCAGATGAGGTCATCCGTTTTGTTGCACAATAAAAGCCCGCGCGCCTTAGAGCGAACACCAACTTTATCAAATAAGTCGTTCAGTAAATTTTTAGATATGGTGGTGCTTTTTCTATGCCCATTTTTACTTTGGAAGTCGTACAGAGAATTAATTGTCCGTTTTCCTGATAGGCCGTCAATTTGTCCGATGTCATAGCCAAGCTCTTGTAGCAATCTTTGAGCCGCGGCTGTTTTGGCACGTTTTGGAGTGAAATCCAGAGGGTCAGAAAAAGTAACTTGAGGCTTCTTGACCCGGTTGTCAATTTGAGTGAAATCAGTAGCAACATAGCCACGTTCACGGCAATCACGGCGCCCATCAATGTCAAATTCACTGTCAAAAGAAATACAAAACTGCTCGTTTCCTTCAAACCGTTTCACACTGCCCGAATAGATATCATCAGATTGAGCATAAACAAAAACCTGCTCCTTGCCGTTTGTGAGTGTTTTGCTGGGCACGCAGTCGCCGGGTATAATTTTCTGCCAGCCTTTGGATTGACTTGCCGCGCCAATACGCAAAGCCGTTGCAACTTTTATAACATAGCTGGTTTCATTGCATAGCTCGATTTGTTTTGAGGCTTGGGCAAAACTGGTTTCAGGCCAGAACGCCAGAAGCGATGCCAATATTGGCAATAGCCAAACAAAATATGATATTTTTCTTTTCATTTTGCGTTTTACTCAAGCAAAGTGCCGGCGCCAAGTTCAGTCAATAATTCCAGCAAAATGGCATGCGGCACCCGTCCATCCAGAATTGCGACTCCGTTGACACCATTTTTATGGGATTTTATAGCCGTTTCAAGTTTCGGGATCATGCCGCCTTGAGCCGTGCCATTTGTGATAAGCTGGCGGGCGCGCCGTGCTGTTAGCCTTTCGATTAAATTGCCTTTTTTGTCTATGACGCCGGCAATATTGGTCAACAGCAAAAGTCTTTCAGCCTTGAGAGCCGAAGCAATAGCCCCGGCGGCTGTGTCGGCATTAATATTCAGCGTCTGCCCTTTACGCGATGTTCCTATCGGCGCGATAATAGGGATAATGTCCGATTTAACAAGTGTTTCTAGAATTTCGGGGTTCACTTTTTGCGGCATGCCTACATATCCTAAATCAACGACTTTTTCGATATTGCTTTGTGGGTCTTTATATTTGCGCTTGGTTTTTTTGCCAATCAACAGATTACCATCCTTACCAGATAGACCAATGGCGCGCCCGCCCGCTTGAGTGATAGCCGTTACAATTTGCTTATTAATGGCACCTGCAAGCACCATTTCGACAACTTCGATGGTTTGTTTGTCGGTTATCCGTAAGCCGCTTGAGAATTTTGATTTAATGTTTAACCTTGTTAACATTTCGCTAATTTGAGGCCCGCCCCCATGTACGATCACAGGGTTGATGCCAGACTGCTTAAGCAGAACAATATCACTGGCAAATTTTTGCGATAAAGCCTTATCGCCCATCGCATGCCCCCCATATTTGATAACGATTGTCCGCTTGTCATAGCGTTGCATGAAAGGCAATGCCTTGGTAAGCACATGCGATTGTTCAAGCCAATCGGCACTTGCTTGCGGATTTTTAAGCCCGTTTTTGATTTTTGATTTTTTCGTTATTGCCATTTATGCAACCCCGTTCGAACAAAATTTCTAAGACTTATAGCCTATTGCGGTCAAATCAACCAGAGCGGCAATTTCAGCTCTTAATTGCGCCATGCCCTGATTTTTTTCGCTTGAGGTGACAATAACACATGGATGCGCCGCGGCTCGCTTTTGTATGGCGGTTTTGACATTTTCAAGGCATTGGGTCAAATCCCCTTTTTTAGGCTTATCGGCTTTTGTTAGAACAGTTTGATAGGGCACTGCGGTTTTATCGAGAGCATCCATTTGCGCCAGATCATTTGGTTTTAGACCATGGCGTGCATCGATCAAGATAAACACCCGCCGCAAATTGGGACGCCCGCGCAAATAGGCGGCTAATAATTTTTGCCACGCGATGATTTTACTTTTTGACCGGCGCGCATATCCATAGCCCGGCATATCGACAAGCCACATAACGCCATTGTCATCATCGCTTCGGTTGGGCGCAAGGGCAAAGAAGTTTAACTCTTGAGTGCGCCCCGGTGTGGAGGAGGTGCGGGCCAGATTCTTATGTTGTGTCAGCGCATTAATGAGGCTGGATTTTCCGACATTTGATCTGCCCGCAAAAGCAATTTCTATGCGGTCAGCGGGCGGCAGAAAAGATAAATCTGGTACACTCTTGCGAAATGCCGTTCCTTGCGAAAACAACCAGCGTCCGGCTTCTAAGTTCCCTTGTTCGTCATCAGAACTCATCTATTAAATCCTTAATGTTTGGCGCCGGATTTCTTTTTCTTTAGCCCCAAATTACCCAGCAGTTCAATGGGCGCACCATTGCGGTGCATAATATAGCCTTGTTGCAGAACAGATAGCGTATTGTTCCAGGCCCAGTATATTACCAGTCCGGCGGGGAAACTTGCCAAAAGAAAGGTAAAGACAATCGGCATGAACATAAAGATGCGCCGTTGCACAGGGTCTGGCGCGGGTGGGTTCATCTGCATTTGAATGAACATGGTAATGCCCATAATGAGCGGCCAGATGCCAAGTAATAAAAACTGCGGCGGCTCGAAGGGGAGCAATCCGAATAAATTAAACAAAGATGTTGGATCCGGTACAGAAAGGTCTTGTATCCATCCGAAAAATGGTTGATGGCGCATATCAATGGTGACATATAGCACTTTGTAGAGCGAGAAAAACACGGGCACTTGAAGCAAAATCGGCAGACAGCCGGCCATCGGATTGAGTTTTTCATCACGGTAAAGTTTCAATAATTCTTGTTGTTGGCGTTGCTTATCATCGCCGAATGCCTCTCGGATGCGGGCCATATCGGGTTGGAGACGCTTCATTTTCGCCATCGTTACATAAGATTTACTCGCAAGCGGGAAGAATAAAATCTTGATAATGACGGTCACAATTAAAATTGCCACGCCATAATTGCCAACTAACCCATAGAAAAACGCTAAAAGTTGAAACATGGGCTTGGTCAGGAAGTAAAACCAGCCCCAGTCAATAAGAAGGTCAAATTTCATAATGCCGTCTTTATTATAGCTGTCGATCACCTCGACTTTTTTGGCCCCTGCAAACAAACGCGATTCAACCGTAACGGTTTGAGCGGGTGCTAGATTGCGCCCGGTGAGGCGGAAATCTGTTCGGTAAATATGACCCGCCTGAGTTGTCGCGGCTTGTGCGTTCATGCGCCCCTGATATTCTTCGTCTTGGGGCGGGACCAACACAACAGCCCAGTATTTATCAGTTAAGCCCAGCCACCCGCCTTGGGTATTTTCTTTGAACGGCTCGTCTTCAACCAGATCACTATAATCAATTTCTTGCAATCCGGTGTCTTCTCCCAGAACGCCAATAGCACCCTCATGTAGAACAAAAATTTGTACTTCGCCATTATTGCCGCGCCGCGTGATTTGTCCGTAAGCAAAGAGGGTTATATTTTGGTCGCTAGTGTTTTCTATGGATTGGCGAATGGTGAACATAAATTTTTCATCAACTGAAATGTGACGGCGAAAAATTAACCCCTTATCTGTGTCATAACGTAATGTCACAGGCGTTTGAGGGGTTAGGCGCACACCTTTTTCAACACGCCACAAGCTATCAGATGTTGGCAAAGAGGCGTTAATGTCACCCCGCCCAATCCAGCCATAGGTCACGTGCCAAAATTTTCCGCCCCCCTCAAGCGCGTCTCTTTCAGGCGTGAGTAGTTTGACGATTTTCTCACTATCCAAAGAGATAGGGAATTGTTTCAATGATACATTGTCCAACCTTGCGCCCACCAGAGCAATGCTACCTGTAAGCTGGGGTGTGTCAATGGTTAGGCGCGCGCTTTTGGCAAAATCTGAGGCGGGCTTGGCCGCCTGAGCAAACTCTTTTTTTGCCAAGTTTGGGGCTACCAAGTTTGGGGTATCCGTATAAGGCGGCGTTATCGGCGCGACACCTTCTTGTCCATCGGTTATTTCAGCGCGGTGCGCCTTATTTTCAGCAATTTTTGGATCAATCACAAAATACTGCCAAATCAGCAAGACGCCTAAACATAGCATAATAGCCAGAAAAAAATTATTATTCTCGTTCACTTATGTGTCTCCTAAGCAGACGCCAAATCAGCTTGGGCCGCCATGTCATGGACGCGCTTTAATGCTGTTTTAAGGTCTTTTGCAAGCATGGGATAAGAGCGGGTGATTGTTGCGGTGCGCCCGATTAAAACATAGTCGAAGCCGCGTTTGCCGCCTTTGGGGAGTTCTTCAAGAGCAAGTGCCCTTAACCTGCGCCGCACGCGGTTGCGGATGACTGCATTGCCAATTTTTTTGGTGACTGTCAGGCCAAATTTAATCTGACTTGGGTCATTTTCATGAGCGGGCCTATGAGTATGTTGGCGTGCTTGCAGGACTAATCCGTGATGCGCAGATTTAAAGCCTTGGGCGACAGTCAAGAACTCGCGTCTGACTTTTAATCTGGCGAGGTTTGTCATATCAAAAATCAAAATCTGCCGGTCTATGCGGACAGACTCTTGCGCCCTTTGCTACGGCGGCGATTAAGAATTTGGCGTCCATTTTTCGTGGCCATGCGTGAGCGGAAACCATGGCGGCGTTTGCGAACTAGATTTGAAGGTTGGAATGTGCGCTTCACAGCTTGTCTCCTCAGTTTGATATATTGGCTTGCGTTCAACAAATCATGTGAAGTGGGATTTAGCTAAAAAATAGACATAAGTCAATTTATTTGAAGCCGCAAGAAGAGCTGTTTTCGTAGGATGTTTATTTCAGATGTTTTCAGTATATAGTTGCTTTAGATGCTTTTCAGTGTATATACAAATTATAAAATATGCCCTTTATTTGATATTTTGACATAAGAGGGTTACTTTATGAGTAATATGTGTCTAAATGGCTTCATATTGGTGTTTGTAGTAGATTTAGTGTTAAGTTGTTTTGATGAATTTACAGAAATTAAAAAAATTTATTCCCCTTGCAGTCATTATTGGTGTCATGGTGCTGGTTTTCGCGCTGGGGCTGGATCAGTATATTAGCTTTGAGATTCTCAAAGAACATGAAGCCTCCCTCAAACAGACCGTCGGCGCGTTACCTGTATTCAGTGCTTTTGCGTTCATTTTATTATATTTGCTTGTGGTCGCTTTATCTTTGCCGGCGGCGACGGTTCTCACGCTTACGAGCGGACTTATCTTTGGCACCTTCATGGGGGGAGTCCTAACCATTGCGGGTGCTACGGGCGGGGCTTGCGTGTTGTTTTTTGCAGCAAGAACGGCACTTGGCGACACATTGCGCCGTAAAGCGGGACCGCGCTTACAGCAATTTCAAGACGGCTTTCAACGCGATGCCATTTCTTATTTATTGATGGTTCGTTTTATTCCTGTGTTTCCGTTTTTTCTGGTTAATATTGCGGCGGCACTGACCAATGTTTCTTTTAAGGTATTTCTTTTAACAACGGCTATTGGCATTGCGCCCGGCACATTTGTTTATGCAAGTATTGGTAATGGTTTGTCGGTTATTCTTGCACAGGGCGGGGTGCCAGATTTGAGTATAATTTTCAATCCAGAGATATTGTTGCCTTTATGCGGCTTAGGCGCGATAAGCTTGGCACCCATTTTCATTCGCAAAGTTCAACAAGCCAAAGAACTGAAATTAAAGAAAAAAAAATTAATCAAAACAGATTTATGCGTCATTGGAGCGGGCTCGGGTGGTTTATCGGTTGCCGCGGGCGCTGTACAGATGGGCGCGCGCACGGTGTTGATTGAACGTGACAAAATGGGGGGTGATTGTCTTAATTCAGGTTGTGTGCCGTCAAAAGCTTTATTGGCGGCGGCTCAAATGGCGGAAAATTTTAATCGCGCGGCTGACTTTGGTATACAAGCAGGGCGGGTGAAAGTGGATTTCAAAGCGGTTAAAGCTCATGTTAAAAATGTGATTGCGGGCATTGAGCCGCATGATTCGGTTGAACGCTTTGAGGGGCTTGGGGTTAATGTTTTGAAGGGAAATGCTCGTTTCCTTAATGCCAAGACGGTTAAAGTCGGGAATATGCAGATTAGGGCTAAAAAATTTGTGATTGCGACAGGCTCAACTGCCGCTATTGCGCCGATACAGGGATTGCGAAAAACAAAATTTCTGACCAATGAAACCATCTTTGATTTAAAAACAATCCCTGACCATTTACTCATTATTGGCGGCGGGGCTATTGGAGTTGAAATGGCACAGGCCCATGCGCGTCTTGGCTCAAAGGTCACTATTTTGGAAGCTGAGAGCTTATTGGCGCATAGTGATGATGAATTGGTTGAGGTTGTGCGCCAAAAACTAATGGCTGAGGGGATTAAGTGTCTTGAGGGAATTAAAATCAAATCTGTAAAGCAATCTGCGAAATTGTTCACAGTGACTTTGATGGAGGGTGATAGCCTTCAGCTTTTAACTGGCTCGCATTTGCTTGTGGCGACAGGGCGGCGTCCGCAAACAGCGCGGTTGGATTTAGATAAGGCGGGTATTGGGTATGATGCAAGGGGGATCAATGTTGATGCGCGCCTGCGCACAAGTAATAAAAAGGTTTTTGCGGTCGGCGATGTTACCGGATTGTCACAGCTAACCCATGCGGCGGGCTATCATGCGGGCATTGTTATTCGTAATGCGTTGTTTAAACTGCCTGCCAAGGCCTGCCAGATCATGCCACAGGTGGTTTATACGGACCCAGAATTGGCGCAGGTTGGCTTGACAGAAGTCCAAGCTCAACAAAAAGGCATGACTGTAAGAGTTTTAACTGAGGCTTTTTCGGGCAATGACCGTGCGCGCGCAGAAAACGCGATGCTGGGTATGATTAAAGTTGTTTTGTCAAAAAGGGGTAAAATTCTGGGGGTTGGCATTGTTGGAAAAAATGCTGGTGATTTACTGGCACCTTGGGTTTTGGCGTTGGAGCAGAAGCTGACGATTGCGGCATTGGCCGGCACGATTGCGCCCTATCCGACACGCGGTGAAATTTCAAAGCGTGTTGCGGGGAGCTATTATACGCCTAGCTTATATAGTGCGAAAACGCGAGGGATTGTTAAGTTTTTAAATTTGTTTGGTTAATTAAATTTGTGTAAGTGGGAATAATTTTGCGTAGGTGGAATATGATTAGTAAATCTTTGACTGACATGCGAGCGGGCATAAAAAATATGTGTTCGGTCATAAAAAATAAGCTTAATCCAGTTCAAAAGGCGAGTTTTCGTCTCCTTTTGAGGTTTTTGCTCATCTTTGTCATGCTTAATATTTTGGTGACTCCAGTTATCCTTAATCGTTTAAGAGATCACATGGCACATAATATTTTTAATAATGGTGTGCTGGCAACGCAGATGTTGCAAATTCGGTCTCTGACAGACAGAGAAAAGGAAATTTTAATAAATTATCAGCACGTGCGAGGCGTTCAGTTTTATGACAAGCAAACGGGTCATTTAAAGTGGGTCTGGTTTGACCGCGATAATATGAGCCTTAAAGAGCCGCTTATCACGGACCTTGATTTTGACAAATCTATCAAGGGCTATATTGACTTATATCGGCTGATGACCTCATCGGGAGATGAAAATGCGCTGATTGTTAGCCGTGATGAGACGCTCCAAAAGCGTATTACGGTAGTTTATCAGCATGCTTCTTTATCTGAATATATGGCGTATCAAAGTTGGGGTGCGGTTGTTTTACTTGGGTTTATTAGTTTTTCTTCTGTTCTTTTAATGTCGGGATATTTTAGGCGCGAGGTCTCGCTTTCTTTGAGTGATTTACTGCTGACCGATCCCAGCCAGCAAAATGTTTCTGAAGATAAAAAGGATACAATCTCGAGCATGGAAAATCGTATCGCGCACCATATTGAAGAGCAGTCAAGATTGGCTTCCCTTGGGGCGGGCACGGCGCGTTTGGCGCATGATATTCGTAATGTGCTGACGAGTTTGCAGCTTTTCGCCGATAAGCTGCGGATTTCAGATGATGCCAAAAACCGCACGATGGGCGCGCGCATGAATATTAGTATCGAAAGAGCGGTCAGCTTATGTGATTGGACGGCACGTTATTCGACGAATACGCAAAAGACACTCAATTACAGTTCAGAGTCTGTTAAAACCTTAATAGATGAGGTTTTGACATTAGTTCGTCTGCATGATGTTGCCAATCGGGTGAGGCTTATTAATAAAGTCAGTCCCGAGCAGTTTATGGATTGTGAACGCACACTCGCGTTTCGGATTATTTACAATATTGTGCTGAATGCCATTCAAGCCATTAAATCGACTGATAAGAGGGGTCATGTTATTCTCAAAAGCCGTAGGGAAGCCTCTGGCGTAACGCTTATCATTGAAGATAATGGTCCCGGCATGGCGCAAGAGACGATTGATAAATTATTCATCCCCTATCAGGGGAGCTTAAAATCTGGCGGCACGGGGCTTGGGATGGCAATCGCAGATGAATTTGCAAAATGGCATGGCGGGTATCTTGAATTATTATCGACAAGTGAAAATGGCTCTGTGTTCGCGTTTTATGTGCCAGATGAAATATCCGCGCAAGGTGCTGATAAAAAACAATTTGTTGCTTAATTTTTTCGCCTCAGCCGCAAGACAACACCTTCACGGCGTGGATCGGCACCGCCATCAAGTTTTTTGGTGTCAGATTTGGCATGGTTTTCTTTTTTTGTTGGGCTCATGCGAATCCCGTGAAGCCCACTATGTTGCTGATTGATTTTCGTTTGATGCCCCATTTTTTCTAAGGAAGCTACCCGTTTTTCTAATATTGTTCCCGCTTCCAGTTCCACAACACCATAGGGGTTAACATGTCGCGGCAAGTTGATAGCATCTTGCATATCCATATTCCAGTCTAGTAAGGCGATGATGGTTTGGGTCACATAGCCGATGATTTTTGCCCCCCCCGGCGAGCCCAGCGCAGCAAAGGGATTGCCTTCTGCATCAAAAATAATGACGGGCGTCATGGATGAACGTGGACGTTTACCCCCTTCAACTGCATTTGCAACCTTTATGCCTTGCTTGTCGGGCACAAATGAAAAATCAGTTAGCTGGTTGTTCAACATCATGCCGCCGACCATTAAGCGCGCACCAAAAGCCGATTCTACAGAGCTTGTAAAAGAGACAATATTGCCATCAAAATCACGTAGCGTAAAATGTGTCGTTGAGGGTAATTCTGGTGCTTGCGCGGCGGCAAATAAATGTTGGGTGCCAGCCGGATTACCCGGCGCAACCATTGGCATGGCTTTGCCCAAATGAATTAAGGCAGCGCGCTTTTTTAAATAGGCAGGGTCTAAAAGAGCCTTGATGGGAACTGCAACAAAATCTTGGTCTGCCAGATAATGATTGCGGTCAGCAAAACTCAATCGGCTGGCTTCAGCAATCAAATGGATGCTTTTTACGTCAGCGGGCTGGAGGGCGGATAAATCAAAATGAGACAAAATGCCCAGTGTTTGCAAAAGAGTTATGCCGCCTGAGCTTGGCGGCCCCATACTGCAAACCTTATAGGCACGATAGGGGCGGCAAAGATTAGGGCGTTGGATGGCTTGATAATTGGCCAGATCTTCTGCGTTCATCTTATTGCTGGTTTGACTTAAAGCTTTAAGAATTTTACCGCCGGGCATTGTTCGATGAGCACTATAAAAACTTGCCCGTGGCTTATGCGCAAATTGTTTTAGCGTTTCAGCATATGCGGGGTTTTTTAAAATCTCGCCAATTGATCGTGGGAAAGGGCGGGCGGGTGGTTTGCCGGTCTTATTTGTCTGATAATAAAGCTGGCGTGCGGGCGGGTTTTCGGGCAAGTAAGCATCCCGCTCTAAGAGCGCATATAGGCGCGCCGAGATAGGAAAGCCTTTTTTGCTTCGCTCAATGGCTGGCTCGAACAGCTTTTCCCAATCGAGCGTTCCAAATTGGCGGTGCGCCTTGATGAGTAAATCGGGAATACCCGGAACGCCGATTGATTGGGCATTAATGATGGCGCGCATATAGTTTTTATATGTGCGGGGTTGGGTAAAGGGGGCAAAAACATCGGGGTCAATGTGAGCGGGTGCGGTTTCGCGGCCATCCCAACTGGTTAGTGTTTTGGTGCTCGCTTCATAATGGAGCAAGAACCCCCCCCCGCCCAAGCCCGAAGATTGCGGTTCTACTAAACCGAGCATAGCTTGAACAGCTATGGCGGCGTCCATTGCACTGCCGCCTTGTTTGAGAATGTTGTATCCTGCCTGTGCGGCAATTGGGTGAGCGGCGGTGACCATCGCCTCGGATGTATTGGCTTGAGATATATTGGCTTGAGATATATTGGTTTGGGTTTTGGCAAATTCAGGCAGCAAAAGGACAGCTAAAAAAATCAATGCTGTTATATTTTTTGGGGCTAATGCCATCATGCGGACTACTTTAAGGGGTCTTGCGGTGTTTGCAAAGAAATTACTGAGAATGTTATTCTTGGCTTGCCAAAAGCCCTTGAAGTCATTAAACAACAGTCACTTGTTATGGGGGCGGGGTTGGACGGCGTTTTGTCATGGAGCTCTAACCCATGGCGCAAAATTGATTATATGCACCCGTAGCTCAGCTGGATAGAGTACTTGACTACGAATCAAGGGGTCGGAGGTTCGAATCCTTCCGGGTGCGCCAGTTCTTTTATGCCTATCGTTATGCCTATCGTTATGCCTATAGAGTAAATGATAAATCCGCTTTACATATTTTCACCCCGCCTGCATGAGGGCTTGTTTAATATCCGCCACTATATCGTCAATATGCTCGATACCGATTGAGAGTCTGATATAGCCCGGTGTGACCCCCGAAGCGAGTTGCTCTTGGGCATTTAATTGGCTATGGGTGGTGCTGGCAGGATGAATGGCGAGTGAACGTGTATCGCCGATATTTGCCACATGATAAAGTAGCTCAAGCGCGTTGATGAATTTTTTCCCAGCTTCGACCCCTCCCGCCAATTCAAAACCGAGTAGCCCGCCATATCCCCCGTTCAAAACGGCATCGGCACGCTGGCGATAGATATCTTTCATTAGGCTTGGGTGGATGACTTTTGTTACTTGTGGCTGTTGTTGCAAAAACTCAGTGACGGCCATCGTATTTTCACAATGTGCGCGCATACGAAGCGGCAGAGTCTCCATGCCTTGCAAAAACATGAATGCATTAAAGGGGCTCATCGCACCGCCAAGGTCGCGTAACAAAGTTGTCCGCGCTTTTAGAATATAGGCAATCGGCCCGAGCGGCTGAACGGCTTGCGTCCAAATGACGCCATGATAGGATGGGTCAGGCGTATTAAGCATAGGTTGGCGCGCCCCGGCCGCTTCCCAATCAAAATTACCGCTATCGACAATCAGCCCGCCAAGAGACGTACCATGTCCGCCAATATATTTGGTTGAACTATAGATAATAATCGCCGCGCCGTGCTCAAAGGGGCGACAAATGACAGGTGCAGCCGTGTTGTCCATGATTAAGGGAATACCGTTTTTGAGGCCAATTTCAGCGACTTCCTTTATCGGAAAAACCTGCAATTTAGGGTTAGGGAGTGTTTCTGCATAATAAGCGCGGGTATTTTCATCGGTTGCCTTGGCAAAAGCCTCAGGGTCAGACGGGTCAACAAAGCGCACCTCAATGCCCATATCTTTGAAGGTGTTGGAAAATAAATTCCAAGTGCCGCCGTAAAGATCAGTGGATGAAACAATATTATTCCCCGTGCGGGTGATGTTCTGAACGGCCATAGCAGAGGCCGTTTGACCCGAAGCAACGCCAAGCGCACCAACACCCCCTTCAAGAGCAGCAACACGTTGTTCCAGCACATCTGTTGTCGGGTTCATTAAACGCGTATAAATATTGCCCAATTCAGATAGGGCAAACAGATCGGCAGCATGTTCTGTATCTTTAAATTGATAGCTGGTTGTTTGATGGATAGGCACAGCCACCGAGCCAGTTGTCGGGTCACTGCGCCAGCCAGAATGTAATACGATAGTTTCAGGGTTTTTTGAAGTGGTCATTATTAAGTCCCTATAAAAGGTGTTCAAAGGGCAAAGCCCATGAGAGCGTAGCAGATTTGCGCGGTTGTGAAGTCACTATAAGGCTGACCTTTTATAGGTGCAAGTTCAACAACATCAATACCGACACAATGGCGCCCGATAAGGCTGGTGCGGATTAAATCCAAAGCCTGATAATAGCCAAGCCCCCCCGGCACAGCTGTGCCTGTGGCAGGTAAAACACTTGGGTCTAACCCGTCTAGATCAAAAGTCACATAAATATTTTGAGGAAAATCGGCAGGTAATTCTACACAAGAAACATTGCGGCGGACAATGTCCTTAGCGTCATAAATTATGACGCCATGCGCTTTTCGGGCGGCGTCTTCTTTGCGTGATAAAGCCCGCACCCCAAAACTGACCATGGGAAATCCTTCTTTTGCGAGCAAGTTCATCACACTTGCATGCGAGTGTTTGTGGCCTTGATAAGCATCACGAAAATCGGCATGGGCATCTATATGTATAATGCCTATTGGCACGGCTAATGCGTCGCGCACGCCCATGATTGCGCCAAAGGAGAGACTATGCTCACCGCCAAGTGTTACGGGCACTTTGGCGCGGCGGGCTATGGCAGATGTTCGCTTGCGTAAATCCTGTATGACATCTTCAATCGGCTGAGAGCAATCCACTTGCTCAGTTGTGAAAATGCCTTCAAGAGCTGGTTCTGTGCCCTCAAAGAGGCGTTCAAGCTGATGGCTGGCGGCGATGATGGCATCTGGGGCGCGGCTTGTGCCGCTCCCGTAAGAGACTGTTTTTTCCAGCCCGCACGGAATGACCTGAAACCGTGCCGTCTCTGGATTGTTTTCGCCCAAGCTAAGTTCCTCGCCCATAAATTGCAGTTGCATATTTTGTTGGCTCATGACAAACGCCCCTCGAAATCTGAAAAATTAAAGGATTTTAAAACCTTCACCCTATCTGTGTCGCTATTCCAAACCGCAAGGCTTGGGAGTTGAACGCCATTAAATGTCGTTGTTTTCACCATCGAATAATGTGCTTGGTCTAAAAAGGCAAGGCGTTGTCCGTGCGTGGGGGTGTCGGCAAATCCATAAACCCCGATCTGGTCGCCGGCAAAGCAACTTGGTCCCCCAAGGCGAACGGGCAAACCGGTTTGTTTTTCTCCCATTAAGGCGGGGCGATAGGGGGCTTCAATAACATCGGGCATATGACAGCTCGCAGAGACATCAAGAATGGCATTTAATCCGTCATTATCCATGACGTCCAGAACTTCGCCAACGAGTATACCCGCCTCAAAGGCAATGGCGGCACCGGGTTCAAGATAAATCTGCGCTTGCATTTTTTGGCTGAGCTCCTTTAAAAAAACCACTAATGCTTGGCGGTCATACTGCGGCGAGGTTAAAAGGTGTCCGCCGCCAAGGTTCAGCCAATTTATGTGACCAGCATAGGCAAGGAGTTTGTCTTCAATGGCCGCCCATGTTCTGGCAAGCGGTTTGAAACCTTGCTCGCAAAGTGTGTGCAGATGCAAACCGTTGAGTTTGGTTATGTGTTTAGCCGTTAATTTTGAAATAGGATAGCCTAGCCGCGAACCAGCGGCGCAAGGGTTATATTTATCAATTTGGCTTTCTGAATGTTCAGGATTTAACCGTAGTCCAATATCGGCATTATTGCTTTTTACACGCGCTCCAAAAAGAGCTATTTGGTCTGGCGTGTTAAAAACTATATGGTCTGATAAATGTGCCATCTCATCTATTTCAGAACTTTTATAGGCTGGGGCAAAGGTTGCTAATTCGCCTGAATAATATTTGCGCGCGAGCTTTGCCTCCCAAAGCCCAGAGGCGCAAGTGCCCGCCAGATGCGCTGAAATAAGCGGTGCAAAATGCCAAAAAGAAAAAGCCTTTAAAGCACTCAGTATTTTACAACCGCTCTCATCGGCAATAGCGCGAAGCTGTTTTAGATTTTGCTCAATTGCCACCTCATCGACAACAAAGCAAGGGCTTGGTACACGAGACAGATCAAAATCTATAAACCGTCCCGCGCCTTGTGACTTAGTTGACATCATGACTGGTTTCCTTTTTACTTTAACTTTCAAACGGGTAGCCTAAAATGATATGGGAGCTTTAAGCTCTGTCATGTGCCAAGGCAGGCCATTCTCGGTCAGCATATTCATGAACGGGTCTGGGTCCATTTCTTCCATATTGACCACGCCTTTTTTGTTCCACACGCCTTTGAGCATCAAGGCGGCACTGATCATAGCTGGCACGCCTGTTGTGTAACTTATGGCTTGCGCGCCCACTTCGTCAAAGCATTGCTCATGCTCACAGATATTGTATATATAAAAAGTTTTTTCCTGCCCATTTTTTTTACCCGTCACAATATTGCCAATACAGGTTTTACCCTTCGTGGTCTGTGCCAGATGGGTCGGCTCTGGCAGAACGGCTTTGAGAAATTGCAATGGAATAATTTCTTTGTTTTCATAAAGAATAGGCTTAATTGAAGTCATGCCCACATTTTGCAACACGGTTAAATGTTTAAGATAAGCATCACTGAAAGTCATCCAAAAGCGCGCCCGCTTTAAGGCGGGGTAGTTTTTGGCAAGAGACTCAAGCTCTTCATGATACATTAGATACATATTGCGTTGCCCGATTTCAGGAAAATCAAATAGCTGTTTATGCGATAGGGCGGGGCTTACAATCCAAGTGTCTTTTTCCCAATGGCGTGCTTTGGCGGTGATTTCTCGAATATTGATTTCTGGGTTGAAATTAGTTGCAAAATACTGTCCATGCTCGCCGCCATTACAATCTAAAATGTCTAAAAAGTGCATTTCATCCAAACAGTGTTTCTGGATATGAGCGGTGAACACATTTGTGACACCGGGGTCAAAACCTGCGCCTAGCAGTGCCATTAAGCCGGCTTTTTTAAACCGCGCCTGATATGCCCATTGCCAGTGATATTTGAATTTGGCTTCATCGCGCGGTTCATAATTGGCCGTATCAAGATAATGCACGCCCGTTGCAAGACAAGCCTCCATGATTGTCAAATCCTGATAAGGTAGCGCAAGGTTGACGACTAATTCAGGCTGAACCTGTTCGATAAGGTTGATGGTTTGGTTGATATCATCTGCATCGAGTGTCGCGGTGGCAATGTTGCTACCGAGGCGTTGGCGTATATTTTCAGCCACTTCATCGCATTTGCTTATGCGCCGGCTTGCCAGTGTAATTTTTGAGAAAATATCCGGATGCATGCCCATTTTGTGAACAGCCACCGCCCCCACGCCGCCCGCACCGATAACAAGAACGCTCGCCATGGTTTTGACCTTTCCTTTAACTTTTTATTTCAGGTTTTTTAAGATTCGTAATAAGTGTAACCTTGAATACTTTCTTTGAAATCCTTGATAATATCGCGCTGGTCATGGGGACTTAATTGACCTTTTTTGACCCCTTTTTCAACAATTTTTTTAAAATTGTCGATCATTTGTTTTGGGTCATATTCCACATAGCTCAGAACTTGCGCGACTGTATCACCTTCTAATTCATGCACCAGCTCAAAGCCGCCCTTATCATCTAATTCGATGGTGGCAACATTTGTATCGCCAAAGAGATTGTGTAAATCGCCCAGCGTTTCTTGATAAGCCCCAACAAAGAATACCCCAAGATAATAATCTGTTGCGTCGGTTATATCGTGAACTGGCAAGGTTTTTGAAATGCCGTTTGCCAGAACAAAGCGGTCAATTTTACCATCACTATCGCAGGTAATATCGCTCAAAATAACATTACGCGTAGGTTTTGTATTATGATGACTAAGCGGCGCAATGGGATGGATCTGATCTATCGCCCAGACATCTGGTAGGCTTTGAAATAATGAGAAATTGCAATGATAAATATCGGCAACTTGCTCCAGAGCTGTTCGTAAATCATCGTTAATATCCTCAAGTTCATGCAGCATATTTTTAATTTTATTGATTAAATAAAGATACAGCCGTTCCGCTTTAGCGGTCATGGCAAGACTTATCTGATTGCGCCTGAATAAAGCGCGCATCTCATCACGATAATAGGTCAGATCATTCCAACATTCTTGGAGGCGTGCGACGGTTAGGTATTTTTCAATCGCATACATGTTTTCTAATATGGGATGATCATCGCACTGCGCATCAACAGCGGTCGGGCTGTCATAATGGGTCGCCTCGAGCACGTTGAACAATAATAAAGAAGATTGAGCCACACAGGCACGCCCGCTTTCGGTTAAAATAATTGGATGCGGCAATTCATTCTCATTCATCTCATATTTGACCGTCTCGACAATATTCAAGCAATATTCTTGTAAGCTATAATTGGTCGAGTTAGCACTATCGGTCTGCTCGCCCGTATAATCGATTCCCAAGCCGCCCCCCAGATCCAAATAGCGCAACTGCGCCCCCTCTTTGCACAATTCAGCAAAAAACCGACAGGCTTCTTGTGTCGCCATTCTGACCTCAATAATATTGGGAACCTGACTGCCAAGATGTGAGTGCTGTAGCACAAGACAATCAAGATAATTTTTTTCTTTAAGCGTTGAAACAACATCCATGATTTGCGCAATGGTCATGCCAAAAGTGCTACGGTCGCCGCTTGATTGCGCCCAGTTGCCGCTGACCCTATTGGTTAATTTAATCCGCACGCCAAGTCGTGGGCGAATAGCTAATTTTTCAGCTAAAGCGAGCACCATTTTTAATTCGCGCGGGCTCTCTAAAACGATGAAAGTATTAAACCCAAGCCGCTGGGATATCAGTGCCAAGCGTAAAAATTCATTATCCTTGACGCCATTGCAAATAAGGGCGGCCTTAGGCGTTAAATCTTGCGACAGAGCAATGAGCAATTCTGCTTTGGAGCCGACCTCTAAGCCAAAATCAAATGGCTTGCCAAATTCGACAATCCGTTCGATAACCTGCGCTTGCTGGTTTACCTTGACGGGAAAAGCTCCTTGATATTTTCCCTCATAACCAATTTCTTTGATGGCGTTATAAAAAGCCGTGTTGATGTGCTCGATACGATGCTGGAGGAAATTTGCAACACGGAGTAAAATCGGAGCTGTTATGCCCCGATTAACTAAATTATCTAAGATGTGCATTATATCTGTCGGCTTGGCACTCGGATTTGATGGATTGCACAAACCCAAATGACCATTAGGCAGAATTTTAATCAACTCATCGCCCCATTTTTCAATACCGTAAATATCAGGCGGTTTTTTCATAATAGTTTGATGCCCCTCAACACACTTTATTTTAGCCGCCTAGAAGTCAAGACCATAAGAGAGTGAAATTTCAGGGTTCGTATCAGCCATATCAGTGTCTGTGATAGCGAGTGTGAAAGCATCTTTAGAAATGGTCAGTGCGTAATCATTTTGTTCATCCCCTTCGTCCAGATCATAAATGCCGGCTGATACGCCAACGGTATATTCCCCGATTTCAGTTTCATACCCCAAATTATAATAAATATGGTTCAGGTCCTGTTCGCCGTCATTGTCAGTTTGATAGGCAAGGCTGAAAGTAACGCCCGCCATCCCAAGACTTGCATAAACTTCTCCAAAGTCTAGCTCCCCGTCGCCATCATAAATATAGGCAATATATCCCAGATCATAACTAAAGCCATTTGAGCTGCCGCCATAGCCGCCATATACGTCCAACTCATATGTGGTCTCATCTAGGAAATCTACATTTGACGCCCATGCACCAAGATAAAAACCGCTTTCAAAGCCTAGATCTGCACCGGCTTGAAAAGCTGGATTATCATTTGTTTGTGTTGTGCCGCGCCAGATATAGTTGCTCGTGATACTTGCGTTAAGCAAGATGTCCCCAGCCAGAGCTTGGCTCATAATAGGTGCGCTAAACGCGGTGCCTGCCAACAGGAGGGTCATAAATTTTGTTGTTATTTTCATTGGAATATCCTTTCTTCCGTTTTCATAAAACATTTTAATCGCTTGTTATATACAAAAAACGTGCCAAAAAGTATAAATATTTAATGTGTTGAAATTAAATGAAGCTTTGCAGTTTGGGCAGTGGAAGCCCAAGCAAATACTGGGCGACGCAAAAATTATCAAAATATAAATGATTAAAATTTAATCAAATAAGTATATTGGTTAAAATTTATGCATCTATTGGTTTGAGACTTATCTCTATGGCTCAATTGTTAAAATCAACCTCATCGAGCAAAAAACTAACTTTCTCATAATTTTTCGTAATTGAGGTGAGCGGAGTCGTATCGGCCTCAAGCTGACCCCAGCTCGCAACAAGTGGCGCAATTTCCACGCCAGCTCTTGCTGGATATTCATAATTTGTTTCGGCGTAAATTTTTTGAGCGTTTTTTGAAACCATGAATTCCATAAATTGGCGCGCCGCTTCGGGATGAGGTGCGTATTTTGCCATCACCATGCCCGAAACATTCACATGAGTGCCAAAATCAACGCCGGTCGGAAAAATAAGCCGCACAGATAAAGCCCATTTTTTTTGTTCGGGTATTTTCTCGTTAGTCGTCATTTTGCCCATATAATAAGTATTGGCGAGGGCAATATCGCATTTTCCAGCATAAATCTGCTTAATCTGAGCGCGGTCATTGCCAGCAGGTTTGCTCACCAGATTGGCTTTGACGCCTTTGAGCCACTCGCGCGTCCAAGCCTTCCCATAATGTGTCTGCATGGCGGCAAACAAACTCAGATTATAAGGGTGCTGGCCAGAACGCATACAAAGGCGTCCCTTCCATTTTGGACTGGCAAGAGATTCATAATGAATATGCTTTTCCTTGACCCTGTCACGCGAGACAAAAAGCACTCGCGCACGCTGGGTAAGACCAAACCATTTATTGTTTTCACCGCGCAGAGCAATCGGGATATGTTGCGTCAAGATCTTTGAGGAAACGGGTTGAGCTATTGTTTTGCCGGCTTTTTCCAGATGATGAAAGTTTTTGGTCAGCACAACATCCACCGGACTACGCGCACCTTCGAGACTTACGCGCTCAATTAATCCTTTACTGGCGAAAACAGTTTTCACCTCAATACCCGTTTGTTGAGTGAACGCGTCAAATAAGGGCTGAATGAGAAAAGGTTGCCTGTAGGAATAAATATTAACAATTTGTTTTGGCGGCGTCGCTTGAATTTGTTCCGAGTCGCCGATCGTGCCGCGTCCGATAACAAGCCCGATAATTGCGCAAATTGCGCAAATTATAAAGAAGGAATACAAAAAAAGACGGTGTGTTTGCTGCATTATTTTCAGTTGCTATTGATAACTATTCTCATTTATTAGAAGCAACTGCCTAGCTTGTCAAGGTTTACTAATCAAGACTTACTCATCAAGATTGGCGAAGAGTGATTTGTATCGGAAGCTCTAAATTTTGAAGAAAAAATTGATAAAGCGCGGATAGCTAACCGGCATGAGTCGCTTGCAAATATCAATCAGCGTGGCATCGCGTCCGACAAGACATTTAACTTTATTTTTTTCAACCGCGCTCAAGATGATGCTGGCGGCTTTTTCGGGTGAGGTGATGGTTAATTCGGCAAAATTTTCGACTAAAATTTTCTTTTGTTCTTCTGCGTCTTCTACCTGCATCATGCGGGCGCGTTCTGCAATACGTGTCTGAATACCCCCCGGATGGACTGTGGTTACGTGGATATTATGCTCTTCCATTTCTTGTCGTAGCGCGTCACTGTAACCCAACACAGCAAACTTGCTAGCGTTATAGCCAGACTGATTGGGTACACTTATCAAGCCAAAAATGCTCGATAAGTTGATAATATGCCCGCTCCCTTTTTCCAGCATATGAGGCAAAAAGGCATTGCATCCGGTGACTGTTCCGAAAAAATTAATATCCATAACCCAGTCGAGTTCTTCTTGGCTCATTTTCTCGCCAGAGGCGTAAAGCGCGACACCAGCATTGTTCATCACAATGTCAACACAGCCAAATTTTTGTTTGACCTGTTCAGCCAGATTGAAAAATTTATCGCGGTCGGTGACATCCAATTCATAAGCTGTGGCTTGGCCGCCTGCATTTTTAATTTCTTGCGCGGTGGCTTTTGCGCTTTTTTTATCAATATCCGTTACGATCACTGTGGCGCCTTTGCGCGCACTGAGCAAAGCCGTTTGCTTGCCAATGCCATCTCCGGCACCTGTTATGAAAATTAATTTATTGCGCAAAATTGTCATATGTTTCTCTCAAAAAAGACCTGCTTTAGAACTACTATAACAAGTTTTTAAAATAAACTTTAAATATCTTAGCGAGGCTGTTTGGGTGTCTAACTGCGTGTCTCGTTGCGTGTTTAACCGATTTTTCTTTTGCGCCGCCGATCCATCGTTTGATAGGCTTGGGTTGCATGAATTTTGCAATAAGGGCCATTTGGTTTACTGCGCGCGCCACAAAAATGAAAATTCTTTGTGCCGGGGTCACCAACGGGCCATTTGCAGGTATGCTCTGTTAGATTAAGAATACTGGCGCGCTCTTCTGGTGAAAGAAGAGACTCTGGCACGGCAGGTTCTTCGATATTTTGTAGCCCGCCATCTGCGTTATAAGATAGGTTGGAAGCCTCCATGGGAAGCTGGTTGGGACGGTTACGCGTGGCGGTATTGACTTTTGCTGTGGTCACGCGCGCTGGCGTGGCACGACCTGAAAGTCCTAAGCGATGCACTTTACCAATAACGGCATTGCGCGTAACTTCTCCCATTTGCCGCGCAATTTGACTGGCACTTAAGCCTTCGGTCCAGAGTTTTTTGAGTATTTCAACACGATCGTCGGTCCAAGCCATGATAATCTCCAAAAATTTTAAAGGTAATAACACTATATATAGTGGTATTTCTATTATCAACCTACTAAATATGAGATAAAATACAATATGCTGAATCCCTGTTGTCCACACTTATTTTCAATCTCACCCTGTTCACCCTGATTTTCTGGCGGTTTTATTTTTTAACTTTTCTCTTGGGCTTGCTTGTTGTTTTAAAAGGCTCTATTTGTAAAAGTGCATTTATAAAAACGCCAAAATTCAAGCTATACAAAGTCATAAATATCCATGATTTCATCCAAAACACCATCACGGTCTGCGCTTTCTGTTTCGCCCAAATCACACAGTGACCAGTCACGTGGTGCCCAGTCACGTGGTGCCCAGTCACGTGGTGCCCAGTCACGTGGTGCCCAGTCACGTGGTGCCCAGTCACGTGGTGCCCAGTCACGTGGTGATTGGCCAGATCTCGGAAGCCGTCGTTTTGGGCGGGTTAATTTCATTGGTCTTTGGGCTCTGTATGTAAGAGAAGTGCATCGTTTTTGGAAAGTGTCGACGCAAACGGTTGTGGCGCCGGTGATAACGACTCTTTTGTTTTTGGCCGTTTTTGATCTGGCTTTGGGGAAATTCAGACCCGATGTGAACGGCGTACCCTTTATCAGTTTTCTAGCGCCGGGACTGATTATTATGACCATGTTGCAAAATGCTTTTTCGAACCCGTCCTCTTCTTTATTAACGGGTAAGGTGATGGGTAATATTGTCGATATTCTTATGCCGCCGCTGTCGCCAACGGAGCTGAGCCTTGCCTTGGCATTTGGAGGTCTCACGCGGGGGCTGGCTGTCGGCGCGGCGAGCTATCTGGGCATGGTGTATTTTGTTGACTTCACTTATTTACAAGTTTGGGCGATTTTGTTCTTTGGAACTCTGGGGTCTTTATTTATGGCCCAAATTGGCACGCTCGCGGGTATTTGGGCAGAAAAATTTGACCACATGCAAGCCATTATGAATTTTATTATCACACCCTTAGCGTTTTTGTCTGGCACTTTCTATTCCATCCAGCAATTGCCAATGACGTTTCAGATTGTGTCTCAGTTTAATCCCTTTTTCTATATTATTGATGGCTTTCGTTTCGGCTTTACAGGCAATGCCGAGGGCGATATCCTGACAGGCGTGTTGCTCTTGCTTGGCTTGAACTTCGTGTTCTGGCTGATTAATCTGCAGGTCCTGCGCAAGGGCTACCGAATTAAAAGCTAATAAGTGCCTGGTTCTTTTTGCCCGCTTATAAAAATTGACAAAAAGGGTCATTTAGGGGGATAATTAAGCTTGATTGTCGCCAAACACGTCGCCAAACACGTCGCCAAACACTGAGTGTGCGTGGGCGACTTTTTATTTTTTATTTTATGAGGATATAAAATGGCTGAAAATAGCCACGTGATGCCAACTTATAACCGCTCGCCTCTGGCTTTTGAGCGCGGTGAAGGCGCGTGGCTTTTTACGGCTGAGGGAGAGGCTTATCTCGATTTTGCCGCGGGCATTGGCGTGACTGTTCTAGGCCATAGCCATCGGGCATTGATTGACACGCTTATTGAGCAAGCCGAACGGCTTTGGCATACGTCTAATCTTTATACGATACCGGGTCAGGAAAGCCTTGCTGATGGGCTTTGCGCTTTGAGTTTTGCGGATAAGGTTTTTTTCTGCAATTCGGGTGCCGAGGCGATGGAGGGGGCTATTAAGACGGCGCGAAAATATCATGCGACGCATGACCAACCAGAAAAATATGAGATTATCACTTTTAGGGGTGCTTTTCATGGGCGCACGATGGTCACATTGGCGGCGGCGGGTAATCGGGCTCATCTGGAGGGCTTCGGGCCTGCACCGCTGGGGTTTATTCAGATGGACGGTTTTGATCTTGAAAAAACCAAACAGGCTATTGGTTCAAAAACCGCGGCTATTTTGATTGAACCTGTGCAGGGTGAGGGCGGTATTATGGCTGTGCCATACAGCTTCATGCGAGGGCTTCGTGAGTTATGCGATGTGCATGGTATTTTGCTGATTGTTGATGAAGTGCAATGCGGTATTGGGCGAACGGGTAAATTATTTGCTTATGAGTGGGCTGATATTCAACCTGATATTATGGCTATTGCGAAAGGTATTGGCGGCGGGTTTCCGCTTGGTGCTTTTTTGGCAACGGATGGGGCGGCTATTGGTATGGTGATGGGGACGCATGGCTCTACTTATGGGGGTAATCCTTTGGCTGTTAGCGTTGGGAATAAGGTGCTTGAGATTGTTTCGCAGCCGGTTTTTCTGGCCGAGGTGGAGCGGCTTGGTCTTTTGATGAAGCAGAAGCTGGCGGCTTTGAAAGACCGTTTTCCTGAAATTATAGCGCAAATACGAGGCGTGGGGCTGATGCTGGGCATTAAGACGATACCGCTCAATACAGAGCTGGTGGCGGCATTGCGCGAGACAAAATTGCTTACAGTTGGTGCGGGCGATAATGTTGTGCGTCTTATGCCACCGCTTAACATTACCGATGATGACTTAAACGCGGCTATTACGGCACTTGAGACGGCTTGCAAAAAATTACAAGAAAAAAACGACAAGGATAGGCGTCAAAATGACTGACACAATGAGACATTTTTTAGATTTGGCGGATTTAACGGCGGCTGAGTTAAGAGCTATTATTGATGCGGCTCATATTAGAAAGAAAAACCGCGCGGGGTTGCCAAACGGAACAAGAGATGCTGATGCGCCGCTTGATGGATATATTCTGGCGATGGTGTTTGATAAGCCCTCGACCCGCACACGTGTGTCCTTTGACCTTGCGATGCGCCAGCTTGGGGGGCAGACTATTATTCTCAATCAAAACGAGATGCAACTTGGACGCGGGGAGGCTCTGTCGGATACGGCGCGGGTTTTGTCGGGCTATGTGGACGCGATGGTGGTGCGCACCGGGCGGCATGAGAATATTATGGAATTAGCTAAATATGCGTCCATCCCGGTCATTAATGGTCTGACGGCTTTATCTCATCCGTGCCAGATAGTTGCCGATATTATGACTTTTGAAGAGCATAAGGGCGCGATTGCAGGACACAAAATTGCTTGGATGGGTGATGGTAATAATGTTGCGGTTTCATGGATTCATGCGGCGACTTTGTTGGGGTTTGAACTTCATCTTGCGACGGCGCATGAGTTTCGCCCGCCCGAGGCGATTATTGAACGGGCTTTGTCAAAAGGGGCAAAGCTAATTGTTGATGATGATGTCAAGGGGGCGGCAAAAAATGCTTCGCTTATTAATACAGATTGCTGGGTTTCGATGTCGGATGATCTGGCAACGGCTGCCAAACGCGCCGAGGCTTTCAAGCCGTTTCAGGTGACGCAAGAGTTGATGGCTTTGGGAAATGACCCTTTATTTATGCATTGCTTGCCCGCCTATCGCGGCAATGAGGTTGTGAGCGATGTGATTGACAGCCCCGCCTCGGTTGTTTTTGACGAAGCGGCAAACCGAAATCATGCTCAAAAAGCCATCTTGACTTGGTGCCTTGGGCAAGCCTGAACACTTGTGTTGTTGTGCCATAGCTGGTGAAAATAGAGAGAATTTATGCCCATCCCCATCCCCATATCCACACCCATATCCATAGCGGATAATATGGTTCTTCCATATAAGATTGAAGGGCTGGATGCTCAAGGTCGGGTGGTTCGGCTGGGGCATGAACTTCATACCATTTTGTCGCGCCATGATTATCCAGAACCGATTGCACGGCTTTTGGGGGAGGCGATGGTTTTGACGGTTATGCTGGGTTCATCGCTTAAATTTGATGGACGTTTTGTTGTGCAAACCCAAAGTGATGGGCTTGTTCCTATGTTAATTTGTGATATGAAAACCAGCGGCGAAATTCGTGCCTATGCTAAGATTGATCACGCAAAGCTTGCTCTTTATGGCAAGAACCCCAGTCAGGCGGTTTTATTGGGTCAGGGACATATTGCTTTTAGTGTGGAGCAGGGCGCGGATATGGAAAATTATCAGGGGATTGTTCCCCTCGAGGGTGAGTTGATTGATACCGCGCATATGTATTTTGCGCGCTCGGAACAAATCGAGACGCGGGTGAAGCTGGCAGCACAAAAGGTGGCTTTGCCAGATGGTGAAACGCATTGGCGGGCGGGCGGTATTTTGTTGCAACAAACAGCCCATGAGGGAGGGCGGCGTGATGATGGGCGGGCGGCGCGCTGTTCTGATGATGACTGGCGGCGGTTGACAGCTCTGCTGGAAACGACAGAGAAGGCAGAGTTGTTGCATCCAGAACTGGACGCAGAAACACTTGTTTTCAGACTCTTTAATGAAGATGGTGTACGTGTTTTTAAGACCAGAAAGGTTCATTTTGCTTGCACTTGTTCTAAGTCACGTATCGAAAACATCATTAAAACTTTTTCAGACGAAGAAATCTATGACAGTCTTGAAGATGGCATGATCAAAGTGGGGTGTGAATTTTGCAATGCAAAATACACTTTTGACCCGGCTTTATTTATTACGTTAAGCTAAGATTAGCGGCCCCTAAAATATCTCGTTTCGGAGTTGAATGGATGTGAGGCAAAAAACAAAACTTGAAAAAATATTCTGTTGCCCGCCATATATGAACGTGCTTATGCTGGTTGTTATTGGTTTGGGGGCTTGCACCATAACGCCGCCTGCGCCGCCTGTTCAGAGCCAGACATTTGCGCATTTGCCAAGCCTCAATTGGCAAGCTAACTATCCAAAGATTAGCTATGCACAAAGTTTACAGTCAGTTACCCACCCCACGGGCACGCCCTCCACTGGTATGAATGACCCCAAAATGATTATGACCCATTGGGTGCGTGACCGTGTGCCTTTTGCTAAAAACCATGGTCAATTTTCTGCGGCGACCTCAACTGATGTGCAATTTGTGGTGATAAAGGCACAGATAAATGAAATCAGGTCCCATGTCCCAATTGCCCCGATTATGCCGGCTTGGTTTTTCAAACGCGCGCAAATCCAACTCACGGGCGTTTTGCAGGTCAAAATAGTGTTGACGCGAGCAGATGGACGCGCACGAGAAAATATAATTGAAGTACACGCACAGCTAAATAGACAAGGGGCTATCAGTCTGAATGAGCTTGATATAGGTTATTTTAAGGTCGTGCAGAGGCTGAGTACGGCAGTTGACACTCAATTGGAAATTTATCTTAGGCGGGAAAAAATAATTCTTTAAAAAATAATTCTTTAAAAAACGCGACAATTTTAAAAAACGAGACTGGGATTTTGTTATAATTACGTTATATAACTCAACAACAAACAGGATTGCGCCGTGGTGAAAATTCTTAAAAATATTTTTCATGCTCTCATGCTTATAGTTGAGCGTTTATTGGATCTATTGACAGGCTTTTTGCCTAAAGAGGCACGTTTGCCGGCTAAAATTTTGATGTTTGCGGGCTTTATATTTTTTATTCTTATTATCACCAAGCCGGAAACCAAAACATATGAGCCGACTGAAAAGGCTTGGCCTGTGAGCGTTCAACAAGTGAGTTATGCGTCTGCCAAGCCGATATTGACTTCGTATGGCGAAATTGTTGCGGCACGCGAGCTTGATTTGCGCACGCTGGTTTCGGGAGAAGTTATTTCTGTTGCGCCGGGCTTAGAAGAGGGTGCGTTTGTCAAAAAGGGCGAGACACTCTTGACCATTGACCGGTTTAATTATGAAAATGCGCTGGCCGAAGCTCAAGCGCAATTGCTGGGTGCGCAAGCCTCTTTTGTGACGGGTAAGGCCGATTATGAACGCGCCGAGAAACTATTTAAAAAGGGCACCGTGGCTAAAAAATATCTTGATGATCGCAATGCAGATTATTTGATTAAAAAGGGCTCTTATGACCGGTTGAAGATTATTGTTAGGCGGGCGCGCCGCGATCTTGAGAACACGAAAGTTGTGGCACCGTTTGATGCTTATGTTAGCAAGGTGAATGCGCGTGAAGGGCGTTTTGTCGGGCCAAATGATTTTGTGGCTCATATCAGTGATGCCAGCAATTATGAATTACGTTTCAACCTATCAGATGCTGAATATGGCTCTTTGCTGAGTGCAAAGAGTGCGCTCATTGACCAGTCTGTCAAAGCGGTTTGGCAGATCGGTAATAAGGATTTTGTTTTTAACGGGAAAGTTCGGCGCGTTGGCGGGGTTATTGACCAACGTACGCGCGGTGTGGATGTCTATGCTGATATTGAACAAAATGAGAGCAATGTATTACGCGGCGGGGCTTTTGTTCAGATTTTTCTGGAGCTTCCCACTTTGGAACAAGTGGTTGTGCTTCCGGCCGATGTTTTAAACTCACAAAATGAATTATATATAGTCAAGCAGGGTCGTTTAGAGATGCGCCGGGTTGAGGTTTTTCTCCAGACAGGCGAAAACGCCTATATTCTATCGGGCCTTGAGGCGGGCGATAAGGTACTGCTTACACGCTTCAATGAAATTTCAAACGGATTGCTGGTTGAGGTGAAATAGATATGAGCTCAACGCCAAACACAGCCGCAGCACCTGAACACTCAAAAGTGGGCGGCATTTTTGCGGCACTTGTGCGCCTGATGGTGCGCCATCGCAATGCGGCAAACCTGTTCATGATTTTTGCTATTGCGATGGGCTTTTATGGCATGAGTCTTGTCAATCGCCAATTATTCCCGGACTTTGAAATTGAAGCGGTGACGGTTTCGGTGGTTTGGCCGGGGGCAAGCGCAGAGGATGTCGACTTAAACATTGTTGACCCGTTGCAAAGTGCTTTGCGTCTTGTTGAGGGTGCAAAGAATTTCTCGGCGACGTCTTCAGAAGGTGTCGGCGTTTTTAATGTTGAGTTTAGCAGTGGTTGGGATATGGCTAAAGCGGCCTCGGATATTGAAGCGGCGATTGATCAGATAACGACTTTGCCTAATGAGATTGAGCGTCCGATTGTTCGCCAATTTACTGCCTTTGAACCGGTTGCCTCTATTTTGCTTTTCGGTCCTTATGCAGAAAAAACGCTGGTCGACTACGCGAAGAAAATTCGTGATGCCTTACTGAAGCGAGGCGTTGCCAAAGTCACTTTAACGGGTGTTCGGGACCAAGAGATTTGGGTTGAAACAAAAACCGAGCAAACCCGTAAATATAATTTAACGCCGGACCAAATTGCGACGGCCATTCGTCACTCAGCCCAAGATAGACCCGGCGGATTACTGCGCGGCGCACGTGAGCGCCAGCTCCGTTCTATCGGGCTGGTTAAGAGCGCCGAAGAAATTGCTGATATTGAAGTTCGCGCCGGCTCATCTGGCGAGCGCGTTTTAGTGTCTGATGTGGCAAGGGTCTATGAAAGCTTTGATATTGACCAAGCTGCCGCTTTTAAAAATGGAGAACCAGCCGTTCAAATGAACATCTTTCGGTCTGAAACAGGCGATGCTGTTGAGGCTTTGGATACGGTCGAAACTTATATCGACGGGGTAAGGGCAAACTTGCCAAAGGGGCTGGAATTGAGTGTGTATAATTTGGTTGCAGAAAAAATAAATCAGCGGATTGCCGTGGTTGTCAGAAATGGTACGGGCGGATTTATTTTGGTGCTGTTGATTTTATTCTTGTTTCTTAATTTGCGGGTTGCGATTTGGGTAGCGATGGGTATTCCGATTGCCATTATGATGGCTTTGGGGTTGTTTGATGCACTTGACCAAACGATTAATATGCTGTCTATGTTTGCGTTCATTATGATGCTGGGCGTCATTGTTGATGATGCCATTGTGGTGGGGGAATATTCGAGCACAATTTACGCAAAAGGCGGATTGACGCCTCAAGAAGCTGCCGAAGAAGGGGCTATCCGAATGGCCAAACCAATTTTTGCCGCCGGGCTAACAACCCTCGCGGCGTTTTTGCCTATTATTCTTATCGGCGGCGGATTTGGTCAAATGGCATCAACCTTGCCGATCGTGGTAAGCATTGTTTTAATCGCGAGCCTGCTTGAATGTTATTTCATTTTGCCGTCTCATATGGCGCACGCGCTGTCATTTCCGCAAGGGCAGACAAAAGGGATAAGAAAAAAATTCCGCGATAAATTTGAATATTTCAAAACACAAAAATTCCCTGTTATCGCCGCCCGTGCTTATGATAATCGCTATACGACAATCAGTGCGGCACTGAGTGTTTTGATCATTGTTTTTGGATTGGTTGCTAGCGGCTGGGTTACTTTTAGCTTTTTTCCTGCGCCAGAAGAAGAAAGAATTGGGGCTGATATTCGCTATCAGCCGGGAACGCCCCAAGAACAAACACGGCTAGGCATGATGTTGGTTGAGGAAGCTCTTTATCTAACTGACAAACAATTGCGTGCAGATGGCCCTTCCTTAATTGCGCAAAGTTATACACTGCTTGGAAAAGCAGATAGAGCCTCTGGCAATAATCTTGCCAGCGTTCAACTTGAGCTAACGCCGAGCGAGGACCGTGATGTTCGCACCCGCGCTTTTATTGAAGTGTGGAAGCGTAATATTCCGTCGATTGCGGGCGTGCGCAATATTAATGTTGGGGAGGCGGTGGACCCTTTGGCGGGGGCACCGATTGATTTTACGCTGACGGGGGATGAGCCGGCAAAGCTGAAAATGGCGGCCGAAGAATTAAAACAGGCTTTGTTGCTCTATCCGGGTGTGCAGACTGTTGATGATACGTTGAAATATGGACGCCAAGAAGTTCTCGTTGAGGTTAATGAGCGCGGTGCTTCACTAGGGTTTAACAATCGCAATGTTGGCACTCAGTTACGCAATGCTTTTGAGGGCGTTATTGCGCGCCGATTCACGCGTGATGATACAGAAGTGACCATTAAAGTGCTTTATCCAAGAGATGTGGTATCGCAAAGCCTTGATGATTTTTATTTGGTTGTGCCAAATAGTAGCCCGCCAAGGTATATTGCTCTGCCCGAGGTGGTTAGCATTGAAGAACGCCCCGGCTTTGCCTCTATCCGACGGGGACCGAGCGGGCGCGAGGTTCGGGTGACGGCAAATTATGCGACCTCAACGGGCAATCCAGAGGCCTTGACGGCAGATATTCGTGAACGCAAACTTGGTGATATTTTGAAGCGTCATGGTGTCCAAGAGCGCACCTCTCGGCGCGCAGAAGAGCTGGGCGAGTTCTTCCAAGGCTTTATCACGGGCACGCTGATTGCTTTGGGAATGATTTATTTTATTTTAGCACTGGTTTTTTCAAGCTATACACGCCCCCTCGTCATTATGTCGATTATTCCCTTTGGCTTAATCGGCGCTATATTTGGACATTTTGTTCAGGGGTTTAGCTTAAGTTTTTTAAGTTTGATTTCACTGCTTGGTTTGTCGGGTATTTTGGTTAATAACTCGATAATTCTAATTACCCGCATTGAGGAGTTGCAGGCTCAGGGATTAGCCTTACGCACAGCTATCATTCAGGGTGTGACGGATCGATTGCGCCCTGTCGTGTTGACTTCGGCGACAACGGTTGTCGGACTTGTGCCGATGCTTTTTGAGACCAGTGTGCAAGCGCAATATATCATTCCGATAGCAATTACGATGGCATGGGGGTTGGCGTCTGCGACTTTCCTTGTCTTACTTGTTTTGCCTGCGCTTTTGGGTATCCAAGAAGATTTGCGCAAGTCGCTTCAAAACCAATTAACGCCGCCAGAAAGCGGGCGTGAGCATGACCAAAAGTGTAAATAATTCCAATCTTCCAAGCAGCATAGCGAGCGATAAAATCCATTTTGCGCCAGTTGGAAGTAAGGCATAATTGCCCGCTGGACCGATTATGTCACCCAAGCCCGGCCCCAAATTTGAAATCGTCGAAGCACTGGCAGACAAAGCCGTCATGGCATCAATATTATATAAGCCTAAGGCGCAGGCAATCAGAACAAAAATGATGAAATAGGTGATGGCAAATGTCAAAACAGATTCGGCAACATCATCCGTCACCGCACGTCCATTATAACGCAGAGCAAAAATACCGCTCGGGTGAACAAGCTGTCGGATAGCGCGCATCCCCGCTTTCAAGATAAGCTGAAAGCGGAAAATTTTAAGGCCGCAAGCCGTTGACCCCGCACACCCCCCAATAAAGGCCATCAGAAAAAATAAACTAAGGGGCAGGCTTCCCCATTGATCAAAATTGGTTGTCACATAACCCGTACCCGTCAGCACCGAGGTGACATTGAAGAAAACTTCACGCAAGGCTTGAAGTGCGCCAACATCGCTACGCGCCAGACGATAAATCCATATAATTGCGACAAGGCTTGTCAGCAAAATGGCGAACATGCGTATCTGTGCATCTTCAAATATTGGCAATCGGTTACGGTGAACAGCTTGCAGATAAATCGCAAAAGGCAGGCTTGATAATATCATGAACAAAATGGCGACCCAATCTATGGCGGCTGAATTAAAGGCGGCAAAAGAGCTATCCGAGGTTGAAAATCCGCCCGTCGCAATAGTCGTCATGGCATGGGCGATGGCATCAAAACTTGTCATGCCAGCGAGCGAATAGGCAAGGGCGCAAGCAAGCGTAATACCAAGATAAATGCGCGCAATGGAGCCTGCAATCTCAGTCGCACGGGGTAGAATTTTTTCAGAATTATCAGAAGACTCAATCCGAAAAAGTTGCATCCCCCCGACATTCAACAAAGGCAGAACGGCAATCGCCATCACAATAATGCCCACCCCGCCAAACCATTGCAACAAGGCACGCCATAACAAGATACCTTTAGATGTTTCGCTCAAATTACCAATGACCGTCGCTCCTGTAGTGGATAGACCCGACATGGCTTCAAAAAACCCATCTGTATAGCTGAGGCGTAAATCTCCAAAGCAAAATGGCAGAGCCGCAAAAGCCGTCAACCCCAACCACGACCAGCTGGTCAGAGCGAAGGCTTGTTGAACATTAAGAAGTGTAATATCGCCGCGGCTTGTCAAAATCAAAATACCAGAAAAAAATCCGGTCATGGTGGCGGCGGCAACAAATCCTTTCCAATTGCTGTGTCCGAGTAAGAAATCCAATCCGGCAGGCACAAGCATACTGGCACTAAGGGCTGCCAGCAAAAACCCGATAATGAATATGACGGGGCGAAAATCTTGCATAATTAATGGATTACTTTTTGTGAGTGAGGACTGTCCAAAGAAAAGCTGGGTACTTGCGCCTCAAAAGGGTGGCCATCATTTACATGCATTTGATAGGTGCCGACCATAAAGCCGCTTGGGGTGTTCAAGGGAGTACCCGAAGAATAGGTAAATTGTGCGCCGGGTTCAAGGACGGGTTGTTTGCCGACGACACCTTTGCCTTTGACTTCTTGGTGTTTGCCAAGAGCGTTGGTGATGCGCCAATGACGGGATATGAGCTGGACTGTTTCCTGCCCTAAATTTTCAATGGTTATTTGATAGGCCCAAACAAAATGACTTTTATCCGCGTCGGACTGTTCAGGAATATATCTTGTTTTGACAGATATTTTGATCTCACGTGTGATGGCTTCATACATGGTGCTGCCTTTATTGACTTATCTGCTTATAGTTTATCAAGTGCTTGAAACATGTCATCAATTAAATCTTGCGGGTCTTCCAGCCCGACAGAAATTCTGAGCGTGCTTGGGAAAATGCCGCTCTTGGCACGTTCTTCATCCGTCAATTTTTGATGAGTCGTGGTGGCGGGGTGGGTGATTAATGTTTTTGCATCGCCAAGATTATTGGAAATGCTGATGAGGGTAAGTGCATTTTCAACTTTAAAGGCTTCTGCTTTGGCGCCCTTAATTTCAAGTGCGATCAAATTGCCGGCGCGGGTCATTTGTTTTTGCGCAAGCTCATATTGGGGATGGGTCTTATGCCCCGGATAAATAACCTTTTTGACTTTAGGGTGACGAGCTAAATTTGCGGCTAAAATCTCGGCATTATCAACATGGCGATGAACCCGCAATTCAAGCGTTTCTAAGGACTTCAACATCACCCACGCATTAAACGGGCTTATAGAAGGGCCTGTTTGGCGGATAAAATCTGCTACATAATCATTAATCCATGTTTGTGGCCCAATGATCATCCCGCCAAGGCAACGCCCCTGACCGTCAATATGTTTAGTGGCTGAATAAATAACAATATCCGCGCCCAAGGCGAGCGGCTTTTGAAGCACTGGCGTAGCGAAAACATTATCGACAATCAATAAAGCGTCATGGCGATGCGCTACATCGCCCACATGAGCAATGTCGATTAATTCAAGCGCCGGATTCGTTGGGCTTTCCAAAAATAAAATTTTGGTGTTTGGTTGTATAGCCTTTTCCCAAGCTTGCCGATTACAGCCATCAATCAGGGTTGTCTCAATACCAAAACGCGGCAGCAATGTTTCAACCACATAACGACAAGAGCCAAAAAGCGCGCGCGCACCAACCACATGATCGCCAGCACAAAGATAACTAAGCAAAGCAGAAGTAACAGCTGCCATACCCGTGGCTGTCGCCCGCGCATCATAGATTGTTTTTGTTTCGAGCCCATTTGTTTCAAGCACCAACATCCGTCTTTCAAAACTACGGATAGTCGGATTGCCAAAACGGGTATATTGATAACCGCTTTGCTCGCCTAAAAACAGAGCTTCGGCGTGTTCTGCTGTGTCATAGACATAACCAGATGTCAAATATAGGGCTTCGCTTGTCTCACCATAAGGCGAGCGCGGTTCAGCCTCATGCACCATTGCTGTGCGGGGACGCCATGTTTTATTATTTGAGGCTGGCATTTTTTCTTCCTAAAAAAACCGACACAAAGGTCGGATGACCCGGCACATTTAGCAGTTTATTTTATGTGGCCGCAAGCCAGCCGGCTCAAATCACCACAGGGTTCAAAATTTAACCAAACAATAGCTAAATAATGGCGAAAAACAGGGGCGGCGTCAAGTCCTGCCCGCACTGATTTGGTTTAAAAAAACGGAGATTTGGTTTAAAAAAACGGAACGGCGCCATGGTTAAACTCTTTTTACGACTGGCCACAAAAACTTATTGTTATGTGCTTGCTTTGGGGGCTATCATGCTTTTACGAGGGCTGGCGTTTCATAATAAATTAATCTGGTAAGGCAACCCGATAAGGCAATCCGATAAAGTCATGCAATTATTTCCTGATGAGCGCGAACAAATACCCGTCACAGCACCGGGGCAGACTCATGCGACGGGGATTTTGCCCGCCCATGGGATCCGCAATATGATGCAAGAGCAGCAAATTTGGGCGCCGGGGGGTATCTTGGATGACCAAGTCCAGCCTGCATCGCTTGATTTGCGTTTGGGCGATACTGCTTATCGTATTAGGGCTAGTTTTTTGCCCGGTCCTGCGGGTCAGGTTATGAATAAACTTGATGAGCTGGCTTATCATAAAATTGATTTAACCCATGGCGCGGTGCTTGAGACGGGCTGTGTTTATCTGGTGCCGCTTATGGAGGCTCTTGCTCTACCCGAGCGCACTACGGGGTTTGCTAATCCGAAAAGTTCTACGGGACGGATTGATGTCTTTACGCGGGTCATCACAGACTATGGTACGGAATTTGATAAAGTCTCGCCGGGGTATAAAGGGCATTTATATCTTGAGGTTAGTCCGCGCACTTTTTCTGTGTTGGTTCATGCTGGCTCGCGTCTTTCGCAGATGCGGTTTCGGCGCGGCAGTCCATCGCACAGTGATGGAGAAATAAAACGCCTCCATGAAGAGATAAGCTTAGTTGACGGCGTCGCTAATATAGATGGGGGGCTGGCTCTTTCGATTGATTTAAAGGGCGATAAAGAGACCGGTCTTATTGGGTATCGCGGCAAGCGTCATGCTGGTTTGATTAATGTCGACCGCGTTGGGGTTTTGGATATTAACGATTATTGGGAGCCGATATATAATTATGGCGCGCGCCAGCTTATTCTTGACCCTGAGGAGTTTTATATTCTTGTCTCGCGTGAGGCTGTCACTATTCCGCCAAGTCATGCGGCTGAAATGGTGCCTTTTAATCCGTTGGTTGGTGAGTTTCGGGTTCATTATGCCGGCTTTTTTGATCCGGGCTTTGGGTTTGGCGAAGCCGATGGCAAGGGAAGCTATGGCGTACTTGAAGTGCGCTCGCGTGAGGTGCCGTTTATTTTAGAACATGGGCAAATAATCGGACGCTTGATGTATGAACGAATGACGCACCCGCCTGAAGTGCTTTATGGCGCAGGATTGAAATCCAATTACCAAAAACAAGGGTTACGTCTGTCTAAGCACTTTAAGCAGAAATAAATTTTGGCTTAAATAAATGCATCCCGTTTTTTCTATTTTGTCTGGCTTTACCATGTTGAGTCTATATTTTTGTGTAGGATGGGGCGTGCAATATGTAACCCAAAGCGCAGTGCCAGCAGGTATTTGGGGGCTTTTATTATTGTTTGTGTCTTTGCGCATCTATGGACGGATACCCCGCCCCATTCGGCTTGGCGGAGACTTACTTATTAGGCATATGCCATTATTCTTTTTACCAGCTTTTATCAGCCTGATAGGCTATCGCGCTTTGTTGCAAGAACAGGGAATGAGTTTGTTTTTGGCATTGATGGCAAGTACATTACTGGCACTTGGCGTGGCGGCCTTACTGATGCAGTTCTTGTTGTCTAAGGGTTCACCAAAAAGCAAGCGGGATGACTAAAATGGCGAATATATTTGAGCTACCGCCTCTACCACAAAGCGCGGGCATCATTTGGATGTTGGTTATTTTGAGTGCCTATGGGCTGGCTCATTACTTAAATGTCAAACGCCAAGCCAACCCATTAACCAATCCTTTGCTGGTTTCGAGCTTTGTGCTTTTTGGTTTGGTTTTTGCGCGCGGGGAGTCTTTGGGCTTAGATGTCGCTTTGTCAGAGTTTATGCAAAGTGGAAACTGGTTAATGCTTCTAATGGGGCCTGCTATGGTTGCATTGGCTTTGCCACTTTATGATCAGATGCATAAAATAAAGACCATCAAAGCACCTTTTATGATAAGTCTTCTTATTGGCTCTTTATGTTCTGCTGGTTTTGCGGTTATCATCGGATGGGTATTGCATCTGCCGTCAACGAGCTTATGGGCACTATCGACAAAATCTATTACCAGCCCTATGGCCCTTCATTTGGCGCGCGAATTGCCATCTGACCCATTGCTGGTTGGGAGTTTGGTTATTGTGACGGGCTTGTTTGGAAGCTTGGTGGCACAGGGTATTTTTACATTTTTGCGGGTGAAGGACAAAGCCGCACAAGGGCTGGCAGTAGGTGTTGTGGCGCATGGTATTGGGACGAGTTTGCTATGGCGGCGCGACCCACAAGCGGCCGCTTTTGCAGCATTAGCACTGGTGCTAAATGGTCTTATCACGGTGTTTATATTGCCTGTTATCGCCTTTTTATGGGCTTAGGCTTATTTTTTCAGTCATTCCACCTTGTATGATTTGTTTTATCCCAATTGGTTGGGTCGTTTAAAAGCTGATCAATTGCATAGAGAAAAGTCACGCTCAAAAACATCCAATGCATTGGTAATAGAGGTATCAGCCAGAGCAAGCCGTAGCGATGAGATTTGAGACAGCCGATTGTGTTAAATAAGAAAAGTAAAGAAAATGACCCCAAGATGAGTTTGCCGACCACTGTATTATAAACCATAAATATCCCGCCATGAAGTATGATATGGGTGAACAGGGCAAGGTATAGTATGGGAGAAATGATTCTGTTAACAAGGGATAAATAGACATAGGTGCTTTGAAAACTGTTCAAGGCGGATATAGGTGTTGTGCCAAGATGGGCAATGAGGGTTTGAAAAGATCCCTTTTGCCAACGGCTACGTTGGGTGAAGTGGTTTTTAAATCCGCGTGTTGCGGTTTCAAATGTAGGGCTTTTAAGCATTTTGATTTGAAAACCTCGTTTGGCTATTCTTAATGAAAGCTCTGCATCTTCTGTGACGTTATATGCATCCCATCCGTCATTGTTTATTAGGTCTCTTTTTCTGATGTGGTTGGATGTGCCACCAAAGAATATGGGCATTCCTATTTGTGCAAGTGAGGGCATTTGGAAACAGAACTGAGTGGTGTAGTTCAGGGCCATAAATCCACCGAGTAAATCGTATTTTTTGTCTTTGATGATTAACGGGGCTTGAAAGCAAACTTTAGCCGTGCCGTCTTGAACGAAATGGTGAGCGGCTTCGAGCAATTGGTCAGGATGGGGTTTGTCTTCGGCATCATAGACCACAATATTTTCGCCGCAAGCAAATGTCAGAGCATAATTACAGGCACGTGGTTTGGTTCGCAAGTCTGCATCAGGCACGATGATTAATTGACTTGCCACTCTCAGCTTGTTTTGTTTCAGATAAGCTTTGATGCTATTTTGGGTTGCGAGATCCTGTTCTTCGACAATAAAGATAACTTCAAATTTATTGGTTGGATAATTAAAGTCAGACATTGCCTGCGCAAGCTGAGGTACCATATGGGCTTCATCATAAAGTGGCAATAAAGCTGAATAGGTGGGCAGTTCCCTTGGGCGTAAGGTGCTTTCAAACGACCCCGTGAGCGTCGGGCGAAGCAAACAAAGCACTTCATTAAGCACCATTAAAAGGCAACAGATTGAAATAATATAGGTCGTCAAAATAGGAAATAATATAGAAAAGCCATAAAACAATGAGCAAAAAAAGATAAACAACTCGACACCCACTAATTGTCTATTATGGCTTGCGCAAATGGTTGGAGACGTCTTGGCAAGTTGATTTGTTGCCCAGTCTAATTTTTCGTCATTTTTATCAAGATACGCGCTTATGAATGACATCGGGATATCTTCAAATCCCGTATACGTGTTTTGCCCTTTATTTTGTGGCATAAGGTAATTTTTGTCAAAATCGCTCATGCTTCCATTAGGCAGAGGGGGGAAGCTAAGTGCAATAAACTAAAGGTTTTATTAAATTAAGAGGCAACCTCAGATTGTTATGATGGCGGGCGCATAAAAGTGCTTGTCGTAGGCAGAGCAGTAAAGCGCGCACGGGCGCCGCGTTCAATCGCGGCCGCGACGAGTTTTTCAAGTTTCAGGGTATCGCGTAAAAGCTCAAGCAGTCTGAGCTCTTCGGGCTGAACATCTAAATCAATGGCGGCAATCTCAACCGCCAACGCATAAGCGGTTTCATGTAGGCTCTTTGGTATGGTGTGAGCGACCGTTTCGAGCAGGGCGTCAAGTCCGTTTTCATCAGACATCAAAGCACTAAATTGATCCAATATAAGAGGCATGGTTTCAAGTGGCAATTTATTGAAAACAGGTAAAACCGTGATCAATCTTTCAATGCGTTCGATCTCTATATCCGAAACGCCGCCATCTGCGGCCGCCATGGTCAGCATGAGCTGAACAAGAACTTGCTCGGTTGAAAAAATCGGCGAAACTGACATACGGGCATCCAGATAAAGTATAAAATTTGCTGTTCAATATAGCTAGAGTGCGCTAGATAATGCTTTTTGACAACCCTGTCCAAACCCTATAGAGGATGGCATGAGTGATCTGGCAAGCAATAATCAGGCATTGATGGAACTTGCGCTTGTAAGTAAGGCATGGCCTTTTGATGAAGCACGTAAGGTTTTGGCGCGGGTTAAAAAAACGGGCCAGTCATCGGTTTTGTTTGAAACAGGTTACGGCCCGTCTGGATTGCCGCATATTGGGACATTTGGTGAGGTGGTGCGCACGAGCATGGTGCGTCAAGCTTTTAAAGTTCTGGCGCCGGATATTGCGACCAAACTTATATGTTTCTCAGATGATATGGATGGGTTGCGTAAAGTTCCTGACAATGTCCCCAATAAGGATATGCTGTCTGAATATCTCGACCAACCATTGACCAGTGTTCCTGACCCATTTGGAACACATGATAGTTTTGGGGCTCATAATAATGCGCGTTTGTGCGCATTTCTTGACCAGTTTGGGTTTGATTATGAATTTGTTAGCGCGACGCACTATTACACTTGCGGGCGCATGAATGAAACGCTACTTAATGTTTTGGCTCATTATGATGATGTTATGAATGTCATTTTGCCGACTTTAGGTGAAGAACGTCGCAAAACTTACAGTCCATTTTTGCCGATTTGTCCGCAATCTGGTCGCGTTTTAATGGTGTCGGTTATGGCGCGTAACCTTGAAAATGGCACGATTACCTATCGGCACCCTGATAGTCTTGAGGTGGTGACGGCGGCCGTTACGAATGGTGCTTGCAAGTTGCAGTGGAAAGCGGATTGGGCGATGCGGTGGTGTGCTTTGGGGGTTGATTATGAAATGGCGGGTAAAGACTTGATAGAGAGTGTGAAATTGTCTTCGCAGATTTGCCGCGCCATTGGCGGCACGCCGCCTGAGGGCTTTAGTTATGAGCTTTTTTTAGACGCAGAGGGGCATAAAATATCTAAGTCAAAAGGCAATGGCATCACGATTGAGAATTGGTTGACTTATGCTTCACCTGAAAGCCTTACGCTTTTTATGTTCCAAAACCCGCGCAAGGCCAAGCGGTTGCATTTTGATGTCATTCCGAAAAATGTTGATGAATATCTGACCTTCTTGGATAAATATAAAACTCAAGAACCCGGCACACAATTGACCAATCCTGTTTGGCATATTCATGCTGGCATGCCGCCTATGGTGGATTTGTCGGTTAGTTTTTCTTTATTATTGAACCTTGTTTCTGCCAGTAATGCTGAAAATAAAGATGTGCTATGGGGTTTCATTAAATCTTATGCACCCGAAGCGAGTGAGGTTAGCCCTGAGCAACTGCCAATATTGGATAAGTTAGCAACTTATGCGATTGCTTATTTCCATGATTTTGTGAAACCGACCAAATCTTACCGTGTTGCGGAGCCAAAAGAGCGGGACGCGCTTGCACAATTGCGAGAAAAATTAGCCAGCTTGCCTGAACGCGCTGATGCTGAAACAATTCAGACTGAGGTTTATGCTGTCGGAAAAGTGTTTTTTGAAGAAAACTTGCGTGACTGGTTCAAAGCTCTTTATGAAATTTTGCTGGGGCAAAGCCAAGGGCCTCGTTTTGGGTCATTTGCGGCGCTTTATGGTGTTGGCAAGACGATTGCTATGATTGACGATGCGCTTGCTAGCAAGGGTGACAGCAACGATGTAAGTAATAGCCATGAGGATGTTTGATGCGTGAGCAAGCCGAGGCGTTTATCTATAAAATCTGCAACTTGACGCTCTGCGACTTGACGCTCTGCGACTTGACGCAGTGACAAGCAGCTTGTAAGTCTGGTTGTTATAGAGGATATTTGGTTGATTTAGCTGATGGTTTTATCCATTTTTCCTCTCTTGGACAGCTTCGCCCCAAGTCCAACGCGGCACCAAGTCCAACGCGGCACCAAGTCCAACGTAAATGGTTGCTCCCCATTGCGGGCAAGACACATCAATTCCCCGAAGAATTGGGAATACAGAACTGATAGATTTGAGAGTTACTTATGTCGTTTTACAAAACCATTCGTCCAATATTATTTTTGGTGAAACCAGAAATTGCCCATAAATTGGCTCTGCGTAGCTTGTCTATTTTTGCCCGCATATTCCCTATATCATTGCCGATGCCGGAACGGGATGACTATATCCTCAAACAGGATTTATTTGGCTTAACATTTTCAAATCCGCTTGGGCTGGCCGCCGGTTTTGACAAAAATGGTGAAGCTATTGATGGGGTTTTGAAAATTGGCTTTGGCTTTATAGAAATTGGAACAGTGACCCCTGAGCCTCAAAATGGACAACCGCACCCGCGTCTTTTTCGGTTGAAAAATTCCCAAGCCATCATCAATCGGCTGGGATTTAACAATCAAGGACATGAAGCCGTCCGAACGCGTCTTTCGCGCCGTATGCCGATGGGTATTATTGGCGTCAATATTGGTGCTAATAAAAATACCAATGACCGTATTTTGGATTATGAAACAGGCGCGCAGGTTTTCGGTGAATACGCTTCTTATCTGACGGTTAATGTCTCGTCGCCCAATACACCGGGTTTGCGAGATTTACAGGCGCGCAAACCGCTATCTGCTGTGCTTAAAAAAGTGAAGCAAGCGGTGCCTAAAACGCCTATTTTTTTAAAGATTGCGCCTGATCTTGATGATGCCCAGCTCGCTGATATGGCTGAAACAGCACTGAAAGCCAAAATAACCGGACTGATTGTTTCCAACACGACGACCGCGCGTGATGGCGTTATGGGTGAAAAGCATGCTGATGAGGCAGGGGGGCTGTCGGGTAAGCCACTTATGGAGGCGTCTACTGAAATGCTCGGCAAAGCCCGCCGATTGACCCAAGGGCAGCTTGTGCTTATTGGTGTGGGGGGGATTGCGAGTGCACAGGATGCTTATGCAAAAATTCGGGCGGGCGCAAGTTTAGTGCAGTTATATTCGGCTCTGACTTATCAGGGGGTCGGGATGGTTTCGCCATTGAAGCGCGCGCTATCAAATCTTCTAAGAGCGGATGGCTTTACGAATATTTCGGAAGCTGTGGGGGTAGATGTTGCTTTGGACGCGTTGCCAAGCAAGTCTGTGGCAAAAAAGAAAACTGTTATAAAATTGCCCCATGCAAAACTGGCACGCGCGAAGCCCTCAAAAACTAAAGCGTCTGACACTTTGCGGGTGACGATTTATCATAATCCGCGTTGTTCTAAGTCTCGCCAGACACTGGCATTACTTAAAGAGAGGGGGCAGAAAATCAAAGTGGTTGAGTATTTGAAAGAACCGCTCAGTGTAGATGAGATTAGGGCATTGCTAAAGAAGTTGAAAATACCGCCTGCTGCTTTGATACGCAAAGGCGAACAAATGTTTAAGACTCTCAAGCTCACAAAAGAGAGCGATGCGGCTAAGCTTATAGCGGCGATGGCACAGCACCCTATTTTGATTGAACGCCCGATTGTTGTGAAGGGTCGCCGTGCTGTATTGGCTCGCCCTGCTGATAGTGTGCTGGATATTTTATGATGGCTTTGAAAAAGAATTGCTGACGTCTTTAGCCTAGTTTTGATAAAAAAGGCATCCAGTCGAGAAGATAGCTTGCCAATATTTGCAAAGAGCCAAGATAAATCAACCCGCCGGTCAAGGTCAATAATCCGCCGGTGACTATCTCTATCTTGCGCATATGCGGTTTTATTTTGTTGTTGGTTTGCAAAAAATACGACACCCCAAGCGATGTTAAAATAAACGGCAACCCTAGTCCGAGGGCATAGGCACTCAGCAAAATAACGCCGTCCGTCAAGCTCTCGCTAGAGGCGGCGAGGGTCAAAATGGTTGCAAGGATTGGACCAATGCAAGGCGTCCAGCCAAAAGCAAAAGCCAGCCCAAGACCAAATGCTATAAATAATTGGTGTTGGGATTTTCTTTGAACTCTTGAATTAATGCGAATCTCGGTTTGTAAAAACTTAAACCGAATAATACCCATCAGATGCAATCCTAGAGCGATAATGAAAACGCCTGCAATTTTCCCAAGAATATCTTGATACCCAAGAATAAGCGGATTAATAGCGGCGGCACCTGCACCAAGACTGATAAAAACAACCGAAAACCCAAAGACAAATGCCAGTGATGTCGGGAGAATTTTTAGATATATTGTCGTTTTGTTAGCTTGGGTTAGCGCGTCAAATTCTATGCCGGCCGCAAAACATAAATAACCCGGCACCAATGGCAGAACACAGGGCGATAAAAAACTCAAAAACCCACCAACCCAAGCAAGCATTAAAGAAAAAAAGAAACTGTCAGCCATAAAACGCCTTTCCGATAAGCCTTTAAATTGACGCCCGTCTCATTAGGCCCGCCGGCGGAACAAAATAGCTGTCCCCCAGCCACAAAATATCGAAACCAAAACGCCAATGATTCCATATAGAGCGGGCCGCGTATGCGCCCAGCTATAAAGCAATTGTCCTATGCCGCGAATACCAACATTGATTTTATTGATTTGCTGGCTGGTCAACACACCATTTTCAAATAAAAGAATACGCGCCTGATAAGTCCCAACAGGTATGCCCGGCGGCATGGCAATCTCTGCTCTGAATAATCTGCCATCCAGAATTTGCACGCCCTTTGTGTCTTGCTGGTAAAGTTTGGAGGCTAATTTATTTCTGATTAAGGCGTTAATATAAGCCTGATTATCGGCCCGAAGAAGAGACGGGTCTTTAAATTGAACCGGAAGATAAGCCAGACCCGCACCATGGCGCGCAAGCTCTGTGGGTATGGTAATTTTATTCAATTGGCGTGTGCTGGCAATAGCATAATAAGCGGGTACAAAGGTGAGCTCGCGCTTGTCACCGTTGACCCAGATCCCAAAATTATTCAATTTACGATGGACAGCAACCGCCTGATTAGGGCCCTTAATGATGATAATAATATCTTGTTGCGCTTTACTGTTTTTTTCTATGGCACCAAATAGCAAAATATTTTGTCCGGTGAAGTCAATATTAAGTGTTACCTCATTGATTGATAAATCGCTAACCAGTTGATCTGCCGATGCCGCCACATTCATCAGCCCAAGGAGCAATAATATAATTAGCTGTTTCATGGCTTGAGCGCGCGGATTTGAATGAAAGAATAAAGCTCGTCTGGCTGAATGACGAGATCCATGAAAATTTTAATGCCGACCGCCAAAACAATGAGAGCCAGAAAGGCACGCAATTGTTCTGCACGCAGGCGTTGGCTCATGCGTGCGCCTATTTGCGCCCCGATGACCCCGCCCAGTAGCAAGATAAAGCCCAGCACAATATCCACTGTCTGATTTTGAATGGCATGCATAATAGAAACGGTGCCGGTTACAAAAATAATTTGAAAGAGCGATGTGCCGATCACGACATTGGTTGGCATGCGCAGGATGTAAATCATGGCGGGCACCATGATGAAGCCGCCGCCGACGCCCATAATGGCGGCAAGGATACCAACAATGAGGCCAATGAATATAGGGGGGATAATGCTGGTATAAAGGTTTGATGTCTTGAAGCGCATACGAAATGGTAGAGCGTGTATCCAACTATGTTGTCCGGGGCGTTTTGCAGGAATGGGGTTGCCGTGATAGGCGGAACGAATGGCGCGTAAACTTTCGATGAGCATTAAAAGGCCGATAATACCGAGAAAAATGACGTAGCTTACAGAAATTGTCAGGTCTATTTGCCCAATGGCGCGCAATTTGGCATAGAGCTGAACCCCGATGAATGAGCCGACTAATCCGCCCGCGAACAAAACCATTCCCATTTTGATGTCCACGGCACGTTTTTGCCAGTGCGCAAGCCCCCCCGACACAGAAGAAGCCAGTATTTGATTAGCTTCCGTTGCCACCGCCACGGCTGGCGGAATACCTATAAAGATTAATAAAGGGGTCATTAAAAAGCCTCCCCCAACGCCAAACATGCCAGATAAAATCCCGACAAGCGCGCCCATGCCAAACAACAAAAAAGTGCTGACACTAATCTCGGCTATGGGCAGATAAATTTGCATATGCTAACTTCAACTTTAGCTTTAATTCTGATATTAACTTGCGTGATGCGTCTTTAGCATAAATAAAAGCGCGTGACTAGAAAGCACCCAGAAGAATCATACCCATGTGTTTCACTTAATGTATTTCACTTAATGTGTTTCACTTAATGTGTTTCACTTAACGCGCTTAAATGACCGTTAAATCACCAGAGAGTTTCGCCAATATGCAAACAGAGATAATTTTATCCAAGCAGGCACTTCATTTTTTACCTGCACCCGAGGCAGATATGCCCGTGTTTCATTGGGCGCACGCAAACGGTTATAGCGGTAAGACATATAGTTCATTGCTTGCGCCGTTACAAAACCAGATGCATGTTTATGCTTGGGATGCGCGCGGGCATGGTCAATCGACATTAGAGGCAGACCCTCAAGCGCATGATAGTTGGCATATATATTGTGATGATTTGATCAAGGTTCTTGAGCGTCTTGTTGAGCGTCATAAGAAGCCTATTTTTCTTGGCGGCCATAGCATGGGCGCAACGATTAGTCTGATGCTTGCGGCTCAAAGACCTGATCTTTTGGCGGGCTTAATCTTTGTTGATCCCGTTAGTTTTCCGGCTTATTTTTTAATCATGGATAAAGTGCTTTTACGATTAACCGGAAAATCCTCTAAAACGGCTTATGTTGATGCCGCTTTGAAGCGGCGGCGCGTTTTTGATTCGGCAGAAGAAATGTTCCAGCGTTATCATGGGCGCGCGGTTTTTAAGACTTGGCAAGATGCGTTTTTGACAGATTATATCAAATACGCCTCACAGCCCTGCGCGCAAGGGTTGATGCTGAGTTGCGATCCAAAATGGGAGGCGGCTAATTTTGCTGCCCAAAAGAATCGCTCTCACAAGCATTTGAAGAAACTCAAAAGCCCGTTTGTTTTTCTTAAAGGAGAGAAAAACTCAACAGCTATTCATTCACGCACCTTCAAGCGGCATCCTTATTGCCAGCATTATGAGGTCATTCGCGCAAGCACACATTTTTTGCCCATGGAACACCCCGAACAGGTACGCGCGGCTATCTTAAATAGGCTTATGACTGGCTGACTTTTGCCTATTATCTCTTGCCCATTATCTCTTGCCCATTATCTCTATGGTGCCGGCTTGGATGAAGGGCGCAAGAAAATCTACATAGCCCAGTGCCGCCATTTTCTCGGCGGGAATGAATTTCAGAGCCGCCGAATTCATACAATAGCGCAAGCCCGTAGGTTGGGGTCCGTCTTTGAACACATGGCCAATATGATTATCACCTTGGCGCGAACGAATTTCAGTGCGCGGCCAGATTAAGTAAAAATCAGCCTTTTTAACGATGTTTTCTGCCGCCAAAGGTCGGGTGAAAGAAGGCCACCCCGTCCCGCTTTTATATTGGTCCAAAGAAGAAAACAGCGGTTCACCTGATAAAATATCAACATAGATACCAGCTTGTTTATTATCCCAATATGGATTGTCAAAGGGCTGTTCGGTGCCATCTTTTTGGGTGATTTCATATTGCAATGAGGTGAGGTTTTTTTGTAGGTCGCGCTGAGAGGGTTTGACGTATTTCTCCCATACGGCGGATGTGACAAGCGATGGGTTTGAAACATCTGTGTTCTGGGCTGCGAATGTCTGGGTAAAGATGCCTGACACTAAAAGGACGCAAGCTATCAGATTGATTTTTGCTCCCATCTTTATAATCATCTTTATAGTCATAGTGTTTCCTTTTTGTTTGCTCATATTGTTCAGATTGTTTATATGACAGCTAATTGTGCCGATTATGTGGCGGTAAGTCATATAATATGCGGGCAGTTAGTTGAATAATTTGGCGATTTTTGAAATTAAACAACAAAATTAATATTTTTACAAACTTGTTGTGGATAGTTTTTTTAAAAAAACAGCTTAGAGATTTATGCTAAAAAGTCCTGATTATTAATTTTTTCTTAAGAAAACGGATTTTTTTGAAAAAAAACTATCCACAAGGTATTGACGATTTGAAACGGTTCAGCCACTATATGTTGTAGTTCAAGGGCTACTGGATTAATTTTGATTAATTTTGAACTGTAGCGTAAAGTATATTTTCCAAACCAAGGGGACCTCATTATTTTCGGTGTGCTCTGGCGCCTCGGCGAGTGGTTTTGCCCTAAATTTTGGACTTATATACAGGGTATCAAGAGTGAAAACGCGAAGGGCTCGTTTTTCTCTTTGGAATATAGCTAGAGCAAGGGAATATAGCTAGAGCAAGGGAATATAGGTAGAGCAAGATGTTTAATGATTCTGATCGTAAACCAGAACAGACCGGGCTAGCGGCGCAACAGGTGCAGGATATGTTGGAAACAGCAGGTAAAGAAGTGCATGTAAAGCGTAAAGCGGGGGGCGAAGAAAACGCCTCTGAGCCGCGCATGGATTTTGAGAATGTTGACCAAATTGTTCAGTTTGAGTCGCGCCCAAGTGTGAAAATTGATGCTTCGCGTGATGCTTTGCTGACCGAATTTGGCAAGGCAACTCTTCTTGACCGCTATTTGATGCCCGGCGAAAAGTTTCAAGATTTATTCGCCCGTGTTGCCTCTTATTATGGTGATGATGATGCGCATGCGCAAAGAATTTACGATTATTGTTCTAAACTTTGGTTTATGCCAGCGACACCTATTCTTTCTAATGGGGGGACGAATCGGGGGTTGCCTATTTCTTGCTTCTTGAATGAAGCGGATGACAGTCTTGGGGGTATTGTTAATCTTTGGAATGAAAATGTCTGGCTTGCTTCGCGCGGCGGCGGCATTGGTTCTTATTGGGGCAATCTGCGCTCTATTGGTGAAAAAGTCGGGCAAAATGGCAAGACGTCGGGTATTATTCCGTTTATTCGGGTGATGGATAGTCTGGCATTGGCGATTTCTCAAGGCTCTTTGCGGCGCGGCTCGGCGGCTGTTTACCTGCCTGTCGACCATCCCGAGATCGAAGAATTTGTTGAAATTCGCCGTCCAACTGGCGGCGACCCGAACCGTAAAGCGTTGAATTTGCACCATGGTATTTTGATCTCTGATAGCTTTATGCGCGCCGTTGAAAATAATGAAGAATGGGCTTTGCGCAGTCCAAAAGATAACTCGGTTCAGGCGACTGTGCAGGCGCGTGATTTGTGGATTCGTATGTTGACGGCACGGGTTGAAACGGGCGAGCCTTATATGATCTTTAAGGACACGGTTAATAATGCGCGCCCAGAGCATCAAAAACTGCTTAACCTTGAGATTAAAACCTCTAATTTATGTGCCGAAATCACGCTGCCAACGGGTGAGGATCATCGGGGTCAGCAGCGCACGGCCGTTTGCTGTTTGTCGTCGCTGAATGTTGAAAAATTTGATGAGTGGCAAGAACATGAAAAATTCATTCCTGATGTCATGCGCTTCTTGGATAATGTTTTGGAAGACTTTATCCAGCGCGCGCCCGATACAATGGCAAAGGCGCGTTATTCGGCCATGCGTGAGCGCAGTGTGGGTTTGGGCGTCATGGGGTTTCATTCATTCTTGCAAGCCAATATGGTCCCATGGGAATCTGTGATGGCGAAAGTGTGGAATAAACGTATTTTCACACATATTAAAGGGCAAGCTGATTTGTCCTCTTGCCAGCTTGCAAAGGAGCGCGGTGCTTGTCCGGATGCTATCGAATGTGGCATGGATGTACGTTTTTCCAATAAAACAGCGATTGCGCCGACAGCTTCTATCTCGATTATTTGCGGCGGGGCAAGCCCCGGCATTGAACCGATTACGGCAAATAGTTTTACCCATAAAACTTTGTCTGGCTCGTTTAATGTACGCAACCGCCATCTGGCTAAATTACTCAATGAAAAAGGCTATAATGATGAGGCAACTTGGTCCAATATTGTGACCAATGGGGGCTCGGTCATGCATCTTGATTTTTTAACAGATGATGAAAAAGCCGTTTTTAAAACAGCCTTTGAGCTCGACCAACGCTCTTTAATTGAACTGGCAGGCGACCGCGCTGAATTGATTGACCAAGCACAATCTTTGAATGTCTTTTTGCCGGCTAATGTCCATAAACGTGATTTGCATCAGGTGCATTATCAGGCCTGGAAGCGCGGCGTAAAAAGCCTTTATTATTGCCGCTCTTTGTCCATTCAGCGCGCAGATAAGGCGCAATCAAAGGAGGGGAGCGCATCAGACTCTCACGATTCCCATGATACTCAAGACGCAAGCGTTGCCGATTATGAAGAATGTCTTTCATGTCAATAATCTGGTGTAATTTGGGTCAAGGGCGTCATTTAGCTATTGGTTGTGTTATGGTAAGAAGACTCACTGCCAGAAAACAGGGAAATGAATTATGTCGCTGCTAGAAGAACGTATTGTTTATAAACCATTTCGGTATCCTTGGGCTTATGATGCTTGGCTTACTCAGCAACGTATTCATTGGTTGCCCGAAGAGGTTCCGCTGGCCGAAGATGTCAAGGATTGGCACAAGAAACTCACAGATGGCGAGCGCAATCTGCTGACGCAAATCTTCCGTTTTTTCGTGCAAGCAGATGTGGAAGTGAATAATTGCTATATGAAATATTATTCTCAGGTTTTTAAGCCGACAGAAGTACAGATGATGCTGGCGGCTTTTTCTAATATGGAGACCATTCATATTGCGGCTTATTCGCATTTGCTGGATACGATAGGCATGCCTGAAGTGGAATATGAAGCCTTTATGCAATATGGTGCGATGAAGGATAAGTATGATTACATGCAAGAATGGGGGATTGAAACCAAAGCTGATATTGCTAAAACATTGGCTGTTTTTGGAGCCTTTACCGAAGGGTTACAATTATTTGCCAGTTTTGCGATTTTGATGAACTTCCCGCGTTTTAACAAAATGAAAGGCATGGGGCAGATTGTGACTTGGTCGGCGCGCGATGAGACTTTGCATACAAATTCGTCGATTCGGTTATTTAATACTTTTATTCAGGAGAACCCTGAAATTTGGACGAATGAGATGCATCAAGATCTTTATAAAGCCTGCGATACGGTTGTAACGCATGAGGATGCTTTTATTGATCTGGCTTTTGAAATGGGCGATGTTGAAGGGCTGGAGGCTCAAGAGGTTAAGGATTATATCCGTTTTATTGGCAATCGTCGTTTGGTACAGTTAAATCTCAAGCCGATTTATGACATTGAGAAAAACCCGCTACCATGGATGGATGAAATGCTGAACGGCATTGAACACATGAATTTCTTTGAAGGTCGTGCAACTGAATATACCAAGGCGGCGACGCAAGGCAATTGGGATGAGGCTTTCAAGTAAGTTTAAGGTATAATGGTAAAAAATTAACAGGACCGGCAACAGCCCTGTTTTTTTGCTAATAAGGCGCAAGGAGAGGGTTCAAGGAGAGGGTTCAAGGAGAGGGTTCAAGGAGGAGACAAAAATGATTGATTTACATACAGCACCAACCCCAAATGGGTGGAAAGCTTCTGTTACACTTGAGGAGCTTGAGTTGCCTTATGAAGTTCACACTATTGACATTTCGACGGGTATACAAAAAGAACCCGCTTTTACTGCGCTTAATCCGAATGGGCGTATTCCGGCTATTATTGACCGCGAGCATGACCAGCGTGTGTTTGAAAGCGGGGCGATTATGATTTATCTGGCTGAAAAGACGGGACGGCTTTTGCCGACTGACCCTAAAGGGCGAGCTGAAACTTTATCTTGGCTGATGTTTCAAATGGGCGGGGTTGGACCGATGATGGGGCAAGCGAATGTTTTTTATCGTTATTTTCCTGAAAAGATTCAGCCTGCCATTGAGCGTTATCAAAATGAAGTACGCCGCTTATTTGAGGTGTTGGATACACACCTTAAAGATAATGAATGGTTGGCGAAAGATTTTTCGATTGCTGATATTGCCAATTTTTGTTGGACCCATACAGCCAGTTGGTCAGGTGTTGAGAGCCGTGATCTAGAACATCTCAAACGCTGGGAAACGACGATAGAAGCTCGCAAGAAGGTGCAGGCGGGGCTTGTGGTGCCGTTTGATATGCGCGCGCTTCTCAAAGATGATGATGCTAAACGCGATGGCCAAAGTGAAAAAGAGTTCATTGATAATGCGCGCAATATTATCCAAAAATAAATGCCCGAAATTAAAAATTAAAGCATGCTGCATCTTTCTTTTAAAAATCTGATCGCGCGTGTCGTTGCGGATGGTCGGGTCAATTCAATTGAGTTACCTGAAAATTGGCTACAAGGGCGCACCGCTTATGGTGGATTAAGTGGGGCACTGATTATTGCCGCCATTCAGCAAGATTACCCTGATGCACCGCCTTTGCGCTCGGCACAAATAACTTTTGTGGGGCCGCTTAATGGCACAATTGATTTTTCTCATACGCTGTTACGGCAGGGGAAAAACGCGATGATTATTGAAGGCCAGATATCAAGTGCTGAGGGTATTGGCTTGAAGGGGATATTTATTTTCTCTAATGAACGCCCGCTTACGCGAGGCTTAGAGGGGCATATATATCCAGATTTAAAAAAACCTGAGGAATGCGAAACCGTCTTACGTAGTGATGGGCGTAGTGATGGGCGTGAGGATGGCGTGCCGCATTTTCTCAAGAATTTTGACTGCGCTTTGGCTGGTGGCACGCCGCCCTTTAGTAATGATAGCGCAGCTTATCCAAGCTTTGCTCTTTGGTTTCGCCATCAAGACCCGGCCTCGCATGAAGGTCTTATCCCGCTTATTGCTATCGCCGATGCCCCGCCCCCGGCCATGATGGCACGTTATCCCACACGCATACCGCTAAGCTCAATGAATTGGCAGATGAATTTTCATACAAGCGAGCTGATAACGACAAAGGGCTGGTGGCTCGTTGAGTGCGCCTCAGATTTCGCACAAGACGGCTATACATCTCAAACCATGAGAATCTATAACTATGATGGAAAACAAGTCTGTGATGCCACACAATATATTGCGGTTTTTGAACCCAAAACTTGAACTCAAAACCCCTAATGGACGTTAAAACCCAAAGCCCCTATGGGCTTTAATATCGGGCTTTAATATCGGGCTTTAATATATTGACAAGTTAATTAGACAATATCTTTCCAAAGCAAATAAATCGCGGCAATACCGAGCAACTCTACAATTATGCCCGCGCGATTTTCTTTTGTCGCCCCATCAACAATATAACTCCAGCTACGCCCTATAGTGACCGCCGCCGTCGCCAATATGGCAGGCAGAGCCCATTGGTCGCCGCAAATCAAAAACAGTGCCTGAAAAACCCCGATCACAAGCAACATGCCCGCAACATCACCGCGAATAACACCCATGCCCTGTGGTTGGGTCGCCTCAAGAGCAAGCGTTGCCTTCATTTTAGGATAGTTGAAGAGTATCATCAGCCACGCCGCAACAAGTACAAATGACCCAATACCGATAAAGATTTTAAGAACGATTTCCATTTTCCCTCACTATTTTAAGCTAATACCTATAAAAAGAGTAAAGCATATATTTTTTCTTATCAACAAACTTAAATTACTATTTTTCTGCTTCTTTGGGATGATTTTGAAATTCATCGGTTTTGATAATATTTTGATAATGTGAAGACTGATATAAATAATTTGGCAACAAGAACTTATGCGCTTATGAGTACCCTGTGACCGAATGAAGCGATTATAAGCGAGGGTTTCAGTTTACAAGTTTCATGCACAAAATTATAATCGGGTCAGATTTTATAAAATAGCTTTTTAGGAGCACATTAGGAGCACATTAGGAGAAAAGCCATGTTGCAAATTATTAACCGAAGAAACATGGACTTCATGTTGTATGAGGTGCTTGGTGTTGAGAATATTCTCAATACCGCCCCATTTGAAGATCTTGACCGCGCCGCTGTGACAGCGTTTATTGATACGGCGCAGACCATTGCACAAGAGAAGTTCTTGCCGATTGCCGCCGAGATTGACGCTAAGGAACCGGTATTTGATGGCGACAAGATCACCATGATGCCAGAGGTTAAACAAGCCCTTCAGGCTTTTACCGAAGCTGGTTTTTTGACCACAGGCTTCGCCCCAGAAGTTGGCGGCTTAGGTATGCCTTTGACTGTTCAAAACGCGATTAGCAGTGTTTTTCTTGCGGCGAATGGGTCGATAAGCAATTACGCTTTTTTGACATCCTCAAGTGCAAATATGCTGTTGGTTCATGGTGAAGAAAAGCTTACGGAAAAGTTTCTAGCCCCGATGCTAGATGGTCGTTATTTTGGGACTATGTGCTTATCAGAGCCACATGCGGGGTCTTCATTGACCGATATTCGCACCAAAGCGCGACCGCTTGGGGATGGAAGTTATAAAATTACGGGTACAAAAATGTGGATTTCGGCTGGCGAGCATGAGCTTTCAGATAATATTGTGCATATGGTTTTGGCAAAAACGCCAGATGGTCCTGCTGGTGTGCACGGTATTTCGTTGTTTCTTGTTCCCAAGTATCGCGTTAATGATGATGGCACATTGGGCAAGAAGAACAATATTGCGTTGGCGGGTCTCAATCATAAAATGGGACAGCGCGGCACGACCAATTGTCTTTTGAACTTTGGCGAAAATGGCGATTCTATCGGTTATTTGGTGGGGAAAGAATTTCATGGTCTTGCGAATATGTTCATGATGATGAATGAAGCGCGTATTGCGGTGGGTTTAGCTGCGGTTATGGCGGGTCAAAATGGCTTTCATTATTCGCTTGAATACGCCAAAGAAAGACCGCAGGGGCGTAAACCCGGTGTGAAAAACCCTGAAGCACCGATGGTTAATATCATTGAACATGCTGATGTTAAGCGGATGCTAATGGCTCAAAAAGCCTATGTTGAGGGCGGTATTGCGTTGATTTTAGCATGTTCTAAATTTGTTGATGAAGCGATAGCCAAGCCTGAAACAAGGGAAGAAAACGAATTATTACTTGAACTACTTACGCCGATTGCTAAATCTTGGCCTTCTGAATATTGCTTGGAAGCCAATAAGCTGGCGATTCAGGTGCTGGGCGGTTACGGTTACACACGCGATTATCCGGTTGAGCGCTATTATCGTGACAATCGTTTGAATCATATTCATGAAGGCACTCATGCGATTCACGGTATTGATATTTTGGGGCGTAAAGTACGGATGCAAAACGGGGCTGCTTTTGCTTTGCTGAAGGAAAAAATTCGGATGACTATATCTGCGTCTGCGCAAGTCAATGAATTGGCCGATTTTGGGCGTAGCCTCCAAGCCAGCCTTGAAACTGTCGAAATGGCAACGCAAAAGGTGCTGAGCGAATCGAACCTAGAACTTGGGCTTGCTAATGCGACACCTTATCTTGATGCGATGGGGCATCTTGTGGTTGGTTGGTTGTGGTTACAGCAAGGTATTGTGGCGCAAAAGGGATTGCAAACGGCTGAGACCAAAGCCGATAAAGATTTCTATGAAGGCAAGCTACGGGCTTTAAAATATTTTATGGTTTATGAGCTTCCCCAGATTGCCATGAAAATGGATTTGGTGGCGGCGTTGGATGATACTTGTTTGAATGCATTGGACGCGAATTTTACCAGTGCTTAAAATAGGTGCATAGGGACTAAAGGGACTAAAGGGACTAAAGGGACTAAAGGGACTAAAGGGACTAAAGGGACTAAAGGGACTAAAGGGACTAAAACGAATAGTGCTGGGAAAAATGATGGAAAAGCCTTCTTTAAAATCTGCCGCCACTCTACGCCAAGAGCGTCTGCGCCAAGCCTTGCGTGACAATCTTAAGCGGCGCAAAAAAGCTGTTAAACAAAACCAGTCCGTCTTGTCTAAATCGGACAAGCCACGCGCTGTTTAGATAGGACACAGGGTTTGGACAGAATATGCATTGAAGGCGGGCGCGAATTGTCTGGCGAGCTGGCTATTAGCGGCTCTAAAAATGCTGTTCTGCCGCTTATGGTTTCTGCTTTGCTGACGGATGAGCCCGTTGAATTGCAGGGTACGCCGCGTCTGGCTGATACTTATACGCTTTCTGCTTTGCTCAAAGAGCTGGGCTGTAGCACTCAATTATTTGGAACAGGGCCCCAAGAAGGACTACGCTTGCATGCCAAAGACATTATGTCGATAAAAGCATCTTATGAGCTTGTGTCTCAAATGCGGGCGAGTTTTTGGGTTATCGGTCCTTTATTGGCAAGATGCGGTGCCGCAGATGTTTCATTGCCGGGGGGCTGTGCAATCGGTACGCGGCCCGTTGATGTATATCTTAAAGGGCTGGAGATGATGGGGGCGTCTATTGAGGTATCTGACGGCTATGTGAAGGCAACAACGCATAATAAAAAACTGCAAGGCACGCGCTTTGAGATGCCGATGGTTTCTGTGGGGGTAACTCACGTGTTGATGATGGCGGCTTGTTTGGCGCAAGGGCGTACTGATCTGTTCAATGCGGCATGCGAGCCCGAAGTCGTTGATGTGGGTGAATGTTTAAAGGCAATGGGGGCAAAAATTGAAGGGCTGGGAACGCGTCATTTATCTATAATGGGCGTCGATAGATTGCATGGGGTCACGCATCATGTGAGCCGTGACCGAATTGAAACAGGCGCTTATGCTTGTGCGGTGGCGGCAGTGGGGGGAGAGGTTAATTTACGCGGCGCGGATAAAAAACTTTTGGGAGCTTTATACCCTTTATTGGAAAAGGCAGGTGCGGTTTTTGAAGATAAAGAAAATGGTCTGCTGATTAAAGGCATAGCCGATAGAGCGATGGCAACGAATGTTGTGACGGCACCCTATCCGGGGTTTGCGACCGACCTTCAAGCGCCTTTTATGGGGTTAATGTGCCGCGCTCAAGGGGTTAGTCATATCAAAGAGACCATTTTTGAAAACAGATTTATGCATGTACAAGAATTGGTGCGGCTTGGGGCGAACATATCGCTTGAAAGCGATACGGCGATTGTAACGGGCGTTGAAAAACTTAAAGGCGCGCCTGTGATGGCAACAGATTTGCGCGCTTCTGTTACGTTGGTTATTGCGGGGCTTGTGGCTGAGGGCGTCACAACGATTAGCCGTGTCTATCATCTTGACCGCGGGTATGAGAGACTGGAGGAGAAGCTTTCTAAGTGCGGGGCTAAAATCTGGCGAGAGAAAACTGATTAAGATATAGGGATTAAGATATAGGGATATTTATGGCTGAGTTATTGTATTTATGGGCACGTGATGCGGATGATCTTGTGGTGATCTCGGCGAGCTTACAAGATGCTGTTGTGAAGGCAAGTGATATATCTTTTGAAAAAAACAGACGTCTTTTTGCCTTTATGGCGAATCGTTATTGCTGGGAACATGATAGCAAAAAACCGATACGCACGCGCACTGGCGTACATTGTGAGAATGTGCTTGGCGTGCAGTCAAAAAATATCAACCAAAACTCAAGCCAAATACTGGCTTTATTAGCTCTCATTTTTGAGCCCCTTCAAAAAGATGTCACGACACCCTCGCCGGAAGGGACTCTTCGGCTTATGTTTTCAGGCGATGCCGCCTTAAGTTTGCATGTTGAAAGCTTGAAGCTAGTCATGCAGGATGTTACAGGACACTGGGCAGTTAAGTCGACGCCCCGCCATGATGAGGAATAGAGAGCATAAATGACTTTGCGTCTGAATATTGCCGCGCCAGATTTTGAGAGCCGTTTTATGGCATTATTGTCCATGCGGGGCGAGCCAGATGGGGATGTGTCGCAAACGGCTTTGGATATTATCAATCAGGTGCGCCGTGAGGGTGATGCTGCTTTATGTGCATTGACGGCAAAATTTGATAGATTCAGCTTAACGCCCGAGGCGATAAAATTCACTGATTCTGAAATCGCTACGGCCAAAAGTCAAATTGAAGGGGGCGACCTTGAAGCCCTTACAATTGCTGCAAAAAGAATTGAAACCTATCACATACGCCAAAAGCCTGAAGATGATTTTTATACAGATGATGCGGGCGTTAAGCTCGGACATAAATGGACGCCGGTTTCTGCCGCGGGCGTTTATGTGCCGGGGGGAACGGCGAGTTATCCGTCTTCTGTTTTGATGAATACCATTCCTGCCAAAGTCGCAAAGGTAGAGCGATTGGTCATGACTGTGCCAACGCCTGATGGGCAAATAAATCCGCTTGTTTTGGCGGCCGCATCATTGGTTGGCGTCGATGAGATCTACCGTATCGGCGGCGCACAAGCCATCGCCGCAATGGCTTATGGAACAGCTTCAATTATGCCTGTAGATGTGATAACAGGGCCGGGAAATGATTATGTGGCGGCCGCAAAACGACTTGTCTTCGGGCAGGTGGGTATTGATATGGTGGCGGGGCCGTCTGAAGTTCTTATTGTTGCTGACGGGCAGAACAATCCAGATTGGATTGCGATAGATTTGCTCTCTCAGGCAGAACATGACCCGGCGGCGCAGTCGATTTTGATTACTGATGATGCAGATTTTGCCGAGGCGGTGATGCGCCGCATAGATAAGCAGCTTGAAAGCTTGGCGCGCAAAGATATTGCCAGTAAGAGTTGGCAGACATTTGGCGCGATTATTTTAGTAGATGATATTGATACTCAGGCGGCGGGGCTGGTTGATCGGCTAGCACCTGAGCATTTGGAACTTGCGGTTGAAAACCCGCAAGACATGGCTCTAAAGATTAAAAATGCTGGGGCTATTTTCCTTGGCCGCTATACCCCCGAAGCCATTGGCGATTACATTGCAGGTCCTAATCATGTGCTTCCAACGGCACATACAGCGCGTTATGCTTCTGGTTTATCGGTGCTGGATTTTATGAAGCGAAGTTCGTTGGTTTCGTGTGATGCTGAAAGCCTGACAATGATTGGGAGGCATGTGGTGAGGTTAGCTGAACGAGAAGGGCTGGATGCGCATGCACGCTCGGTTGCCATAAGGTTGAATAAGTAAATGACGGCTGAACAAACGCAAGAGAGACAAAAAATTGTTCATCTGTCTTTAGAAGATGAAGCTCTTATTGCGCGCAACCCAGATGTAGAACATGAAAGACGGGTCGCCATTTTTGATTTGCTTGAAGAAAATAGCTTTCAGCCACACAACACACCGCCCGGTCCTTATCGGGTGACATTATCGGTTAGTGATAAGGGGATTTGTTTCAATATTCGCAGCAGCGATGAGGCGTTGTTGAAAAAAGTTGAGTTATCTCTGATGGTTTTTCGCCGTATTGTGAAAGATTATTTTCTGATTTGCGAAAACTATTATGACGCCATCCGCTCTTCTTCATTAGATAAAATTGAGGCGATTGACCAAGGGCGGCGCGCTTTGCATAATGAAGGCTCTGAGTTACTAAAAGAAAAACTGGCATCCCAAATTGATGTTGATTTTAATACGGCGCGGCGGCTGTTTACTTTAATCTGCGTTTTGCAAATACGTGGCTAGGGTGAGAAAAACACTTGATTTTGGTCTGTTTTATGGTCATTGTCCGCGCATATTAAAAAGAGAGAGTTTATGGCTAAAGAAGAACTTTTGGAGTTCCCGGGGATTGTGAGTGAGTTGCTACCAAATGCAACTTTTCGGGTGAAGTTGGAAAATGAACATGAAATTATTGCGCATACAGCCGGTAAAATGCGTAAAAATCGTATTCGTGTTTTGGTGGGGGATAAAGTCTTGGTGGAGATGACACCTTATGACCTTACAAAAGGGCGGATTACCTATCGCTATAAATGATCCTCTCTGGCTGGGCAGTGCATCGCCAAGACGGCTCGAATTGCTCGCACAAATTGGTGTGATAGCTGATAGCATAACGCCTGCTGATATTGATGAAAGCCCTAAGCGGGGGGAGTTACCGACGGTTTATGTCAAGAGAATGGCACTTGAAAAACAAGCCATTATTCGGACGCGCGTTAGCAAAGCTGAGAAACCTTATATTTTGACCGCAGATACAATTGTTGCCGTAGGGCGGCGTATTCTGCCAAAGGCTGAGCATGAAGCAGATGCCCGTGCCTGTTTGGCGTTACTTTCGGGGCGTGCGCATCGTGTTTATACGGCGGTGGGGCTTTGGCATGGCGAGCGTGTATTGCTGAAAAAAGCTCAAAGTCGGGTGCGGTTTAAATGTCTTAACGGGCGTGAAATAGATGACTATATAGCTTCGCAAGACTGGCACGGCAAAGCGGGAGGCTATGCTATTCAGGGGCTTGGCAGCGCTTTTATCTGCAATTTACAGGGCTCTTATAGTAATGTTGTTGGGTTGCCGCTTTATGAGACAGCGAATATGCTAAAAGCGGCGGGGTATTCGTTTTAAGCGTAGCTGGCATTAAAGGAATAATAAAATGGGCGAAGCTAAGGGTGAACTTTTAATCAAGGTTGATGATGGTTTGGTTAAAATGGTCAGGGTTGATGATGGGCAGGTGACGGATATAGCTGTTGAGTCGCAAGCTGATGATAGTCGTGCAAGCGGACAAATTTATCTTGGTTTTGTTGAGCGCGTTGTGTCGCATTTACAAGCTGCTTTCATTAATATTGGAGAGGAAAGGGATGGCTTTCTTGGCAACCGAGAGGCAAAAGTGTTGGCGGAAGTCGCTGACCAAAATACAAAACAAGATATAAAAATTGAAGATTGTGTTGCGGCTGGCGATACAGTGTTGGTACAAGTTACGCGTCCTGCTTCGGGCGGTAAAGGTGCGAGTGTAACGGCGAATATTACGTTGCCGGGACGTTATCTTGTTCTGGTGCCGTGTAGCAACCGTATTGCTGTTTCCCGATCTATTGAAGATGAAGCAGAGCGCACACGGCTGATTGAGCTTACACAAAAAATATGTGAGGCACTTGATGTTGAAGGGCTTGATGGTTCTGCGGGCTGGGTGTTGCGTACGGCGGCGGAGGGTATTTCTGAAAAAGCTCTACGCCATGACATGGAAAGTGTCGTGCAAAGCTGGGATGATGTCCTCAAGCGCGCCGATGATAATGAGCCACCTTGTGTTTTGTATCAGGATTTGGGTGGCTTGGAGAAACTTTTACGTGATCATATACGCACTGATATTGGGCGCATTATCATGGGTGATAAGGCTTTGGGTGTGCAGGCAAAGAGTTATATGGATGAAACGATGAGTGATAAAGGCACTTTGTTGGAGGTGTTGGAGGGCGAAGATGTTTTTGAGCGGTATGATATTCACCAGATTATTGAAAGGGCTTGTGCGGCGCGCATAGATATTTCTACGGGCGCATGGCTGATTATTGAAGATACGCAGGCGATGACAACGATTGATGTTAATTCTGGGAGCCATGATGCCTCGGCATTTGAGATTAATCTTGTGGCGGCGCGGGAAATTGCGCGTCAGATACGCTTGCGTGCGATCGGAGGTTTAATTGCGATAGATTTTATTGATATGTTGCCAAAGACAGATACCGCGCCGATATTGGATGCCTTGCATGAAGGTTTTAATAGCGATAAAGTGCCTGTGCGCATAGGTGAGATGTCTGATTTTGGGGTTGTTGAAATGACTCGCAAACGTGATCGCTTACCGCTTAAAAAGGCATTAGGTTTATTTTTATGAGTGACAAAAAGGCAATTTGCCCAACATGCCCAACATGTAAGTCGGCTAAAAGCAAACATGAGACGCGACCCTTTTGCTCTAAAAGATGTGCCAAAATTGACTTGCATCGATGGCTTGGCGAGAAATATAGTATCCCTGCTGTTGAGCCAGCTGATAATTGGGCGGCGACCTCTTTTACAAAAGCGGCGTCTGATAGCGACCCAGAAACTGACCCGCATATTCATTAGATGTTTTTTTAGTTTCTCTTTTTCAAGGACTGGACAGTTGTTCTACAAGACTTTATAAACGCCAGAGTGAATTGTGTTAGCGTGCCCGGGTAGCTCAGGGGTAGAGCAGCGGACTGAAAATCCGCGTGTCGGTGGTTCAAATCCGCCCCCGGGCACCATTGTTGAAGTTGACCCATAAGCCCATAAACACCTATCATAGCTATGACCGAAAGAGGGAATTCATGCGTCAAGTACCACACTATATTAATGGCAAACGCGTTGAAGGCACATCAGGTGTTTTTGGCGATATTTATAATCCAAGCACAGGGGAAATTCAGGCGCAAGTTCAGTTGGCAACCCAAGCAGAACTCAACGCGACTGTTGAGCATGCCGCGCAAGCTCAAATTGACTGGGCGGCTTTGAACCCTCAGCGGCGTGCGCGCGTGATGTTCGGCTTCAAGCAATTGCTGGAAGATAATATGGACGCATTGGCACAAATGCTCTCATCAGAGCACGGTAAAGTGATCGGCGATGCTAAGGGCGATATTCAGCGTGGTTTGGAAGTGATCGAATTTGCTTGCGGTATCGCGCACTTGCTGAAAGGCGAATATACCGAAGGCGCGGGCGCAGGTATTGATGTTTTGTCTGCCCGTCATCCGCTGGGTGTGGTTGCTGGTATTACGCCGTTTAATTTTCCGGCGATGATTCCGATGTGGATGTTTGGCGTGGCACTTGCTTGTGGTAACGCATTTATCCTTAAGCCATCTGAAAAAGACCCAAGCGTACCGCTACGTTTGGCCGAATTGATGACGCAAGCAGGTCTGCCGGATGGTGTGTTGAATGTGGTGCATGGCGATAAAATATCTGTTGATGCCATTCTTGATAATGAGACCATTAAAGCCATTAGTTTTGTTGGTTCTTCGGATATTGCGCATTATGTTTATTCGCGTGGGGCGGCAAATGGTAAGCGGGTTCAGGCTATGGGCGGTGCGAAAAACCACGGTATTATTATGCCAGACGCTGATATGGAGCAGGTTATTGCTGATTTTTCTGGAGCGGCTTTTGGCTCGGCCGGCGAGCGGTGCATGGCGTTGCCGGTGGCGGTTGCGGTTGGCAAGGATACGGCTGATGAATTTGTTGCGCGTATGAAAGAAGAAATGACAAAGCTAAAAGTTGGCGTTTCTACTGACCCTGATGCACATTATGGTCCAGTTGTTTCGCCTCAGCACCGTGCCAAAATCGAGAACTACATTCAGATGGGCGTAGATGAAGGGGCAGATTTATTAGTCGATGGGCGCGGTCAAAAATTGCAAGGTCTGGAAAATGGCTTTTTTATAGGCCCGTCCTTATTCGACAATGTGAAGCCTGAAATGCAAAGTTATCAAGAGGAAATTTTTGGCCCCGTTCTACAAGTTATGCGCACTTCATCTCTTGAAGAGGCGGCGCGTCTACCAAGTCAGCATCAATATGGTAATGGCGTTGCTATTTTCACGCGTAATGGTCTTGCGGCGCGTGAATTTGCGAGCAAAGTGAATGTCGGTATGGTCGGTATTAATGTACCGATTCCAGTGCCTGTTGCTTATCACACATTTGGTGGGTGGAAGCGTTCTGCTTTTGGCGATGTTAATCAACATGGCCCAGAAGGCGTGCGGTTCTTCACGAAAGTTAAGACGGTGACACAGCGTTGGCCATCTGGGGAAATTGCTGACCAGTCTTTTATTATTCCGACAATGAGCTAAGGGAGACCCGCGTGGCACACAGCTATGAAACGATTTTGGTTGAACAAAAAACCCGCATTGCGATTGTCAAACTCAATCGTCCAGATAGCCTCAATGCTCTGAACGCGCAAGTCATGGGCGAGCTTGTCGATTTGTTTGAGAGCATCGACAAAGATGAGAGTATTGCCGTGAGTATTCTAACGGGAGAAGGGCGTGCTTTTGCGGCCGGGGCCGATATTAAACAGATGCAATCGCATAGTTTTATCTCGATGTATATGGATAATTTTTTTGCGGGCTGGGATCGTTTTGTGGCTTGCCGTAAGCCCGTCATCGCGGCTGTGAATGGCTTTGCTCTGGGCGGCGGGTGCGAGTTAGCACTCATGTGCGATATGATTTTAGCTTCTGATAAAGCCAAATTCGGTCAACCAGAGATCACTCTTGGTGTGACCCCCGGCATGGGCGGCTCGCAACGCTTGACCAAGGCCGTTGGCAAAGCCATGGCAATGGATATGATTTTAACAGGCCGTATGATCGATGCGGTTGAGGCTACTAAATTCGGTATTGCCTCGCGGCTCATCCCCCATGACGACCTCATGGCGGTTGCGCTGGAAGCGGCTGAGAGTATTGCGAGTTATTCTATTCCGTCGCTGATTGCCGCTAAGGAAATGGTTGCCGCTTCGCTGGAAATGTCTACAACGGAGGGTGTGAAGTTTGAGCGTCGTTTGTTCCACGCATTATTTGCCACGCATGACCAGAGCGAGGGCATGACGGCTTTCATAGAAAAGCGTAAACCTAAGTTTAAAGATAAATAAGGGGGTATTATGAATCTCGCATTGACACAAGAACAGACCATGATGCAAGACATGGCTGCTAATTTTGCCAAGGCGCGACTTTTCCCTAATGCATCGGCTTGGGATGCTGAAAAGCATTTTCCGATTGATGAAATACGCGAAGCTGCCAAGCTTGGGTTTGGGGGTATTTATACGCGCGAAGAATTTGGCGGCACAGGATTAACGCGGTTTAATGCTGTGCTAATTTTTGAGCAATTGTCACAAGGTTGCCCTGCCACGGCGGCGTTTATTTCGATTCATAATATGGTGACTTGGATGATAGATAGTTTTGGGTCAAATAGATTGCGCGCGAAATATGTATCTGACCTTGCGCCAATGACTAAAATAGCTAGCTATTGCTTGACTGAACCAAGTGCGGGCTCTGATGCGAGAGATCTGAAAACAAAAGCTGTTAAAGATGGCGATGTGTATAAGCTGACGGGCACCAAGCAATTTATTTCTGGGGCGGGGGTTTCAGATATCTATGTTGTTATGGCTAAGAGCGCGTCGGGGGTGTCTGCTTTTATTGTTGATAAAGATGCGCAAGGTCTATCATTTGGCGCGGCTGAAAAGAAAATGGGCTGGAATTGCCAGCCGACCCGTCAGGTCATTATGGATGAGGCGATTGTGCCGGCTGAAAATTTGATTGGGCAAGAAGGTGATGGTTTTAAATTTGCCATGATGGGGTTGGATGGCGGGCGATTAAATATTGCGGCTTGTTCATTAGGGGGTGCGCAAGCTGCGATGAACCAAACTGTGAGTTATGTAAAAGAGCGCCGCCAGTTTGGTCAGGCTATTGCTGATTTTCAAAATACTCAGTTCAAAATGGCAGATATGGAAATTGATTTGCAGGCGGCGCGTTTGATGCTCTATAGGGCGGCGCAAAAGCTTGATGCCAAAGCATCTGATGCTACTAAATGGTGCGCCATGGCTAAGCGTCTTGTGACGGATAATTGCTTTGATGTCGCCAATGCTTGTTTGCAATTGCATGGGGGTTATGGATATTTGTCTGAATATAATATTGAGCGGATTGTTCGGGATTTGCGCGTGCATCAAATTTTAGAAGGCACGAATGAAGTGATGCGCATGATTGTGTCGCGTAGTCTATTGAGATCAAACTAAGCGAGAAAGATATGTCTGACGCTGGCGTTATTTGTCAAATTGAAGAGGGGCTGGGATGTTTGACGTTGAATCGTCCAAAAGCCCTCCATTCGCTAGACCATGAAATGTGCCAGCTGATGGTTGATGCGCTAGAAAACTGGCGCGATGATGCTACAGTCAAAGCTATTTGGATTGACCATATGGCAGGCACGCGTGGTTTTTGTGCGGGTGGTGATATTCGTATGCTGGCTGAAAGTGGTAAATCTGATGGCGTTGAAGGGCGGGCGTTTTTTTATCTTGAATATCAACTCAATCATATATTGCAAAGCTATGAGCAGCTTTGCGCCAAGCCCGTGATTGCCATTATGGATGGTATCACAATGGGGGGCGGGGTTGGTATATCGGTGCATGGGGCTTATCGTGTTGCGACTGAGAATACGAGTTTTGCTATGCCTGAAACGGGTATTGGACTTTTGCCAGATGTTGGTGGTAGCTGGTTTTTGCCGCGCCTTGCGGGTGAATTGGGCGTATGGTTGGCTATAACGGGCACGCGGTTGAAGGGTGGCGATACGGTGAAGGCGGGTATTGTTACTCATTATGCTGACAGCGACAAAATTGCGTCTCTTAAACGCGATGTTCAACTTGCCTTAGCCAAAGGCGATGATTTGAACCTCGTATTGTCACAAGAGCGCGGTATGTTGGGCGATGTCAAAATTTTAACAACGCAAACATTGGCGCAAATTGATAGATTATTTGCGGGCGATAGGGCAGAAGATATTGTCACGCGCCTTGAGGCTTCAAACGTTGAGTTTGCTGTTGAGCAGTTGGCTAATTTAAAAACCAAGTCACCCTTAACGGTTAAATTGGCGTTGCGTTTAGTGCGTGAAGGCGGGCGGCTTGCGCATTTTACTGAGAATATGCAGATGGAATATCGTCTTGCCTATCGCGCCTTGGTTAAGCCAGAGTTTCTTGAAGGTGTGCGTGCTGTTATTGTTGATAAGGACAATGCGCCAAAATGGCAACATGAGATGATTGCTGATGTTGATGATGGGCTTATTGATAGTTATTTTGAACCGCTTCCTATTGGGGAAGCTTGGCGCCCGCGCGTTTAAACATTTACTGAATGGGAGATTAAAATGAGTACGATTGCATTTATTGGATTAGGAAATATGGGGTCTGGCATGGCGGCCAATCAGGCCAAAGCTGGCAACCGCGTGTTGGCTTTTGATTTATCTAAGGCCGCTATTGACGCTGCCGTTGAAAATGGATGCGAGGCGACGACTTGTGTGGCGCAAGCTGTTGGAGATGCTGATATTGTTATTTCTATGTTACCGGCTGGCGAGCATGTGCGCGCTTTATATGAAAATGATGTCTTGGCGAATGTTAAGCAAGGTGCCTTGCTTATTGATTGCTCAACCATTGATGTTGAAACTGCGCGCGCGATTGCTGTTATGTCAAAGGCGGCTGGTTTTCGTGCTGGGGATGCGCCTGTGTCTGGCGGCACGGCGGCGGCGGATGCTGGCACGCTTGCTTTTATGGTTGGCTGTGAGGCGGATGATTTTGTTGATATTCAAGCGGCACTGGAACCAATGTCAAAAGCCACTTTTCATGCGGGTGCTTGGGGGGCGGGGCAAGCGGCTAAAATTTGCAATAATATGTTGTTGGCGATCACCATGATTGGCACATCTGAAACTTTTATCATGGCTGAAAAACTTGGTCTTGATGCGCAAAAATTCTTTGATATTTCTTCTCAAGCCTCTGGTCAAAACTGGTCTATGACAAGTTATTGCCCGGTTCCTGGCCCCGTACCAGCGTCACCTGCAAATAATGACTATAAGCCGGGCTTTGCGGGGGCGATGATGTTAAAAGATTTGCGCTTGGCAATGGAAGCGGCTCAAGCGAGCCATGCGCAAACACCTTTGGGAAAACTTTGCGCTCAGATATATGAAGAGTTTTGCGAAAAAGGCGGCGATGTTCAAGATTTTTCGGCGATTATTAATACCCTTAGATAAGTTCCATTTGGGCAAGCCATCAAAAAACCCCCATCACTATTTATGATGGGGGTTTCTTGTTCAGCTGTTTAGGCTGTTCTTTTGTTAATCAGGTACAAGATGACGCCAACGGCGATTAAGCCGATCAGTCCACCATCACCCAATTTAGTGATAATATCAAGAATATTACCGACAATGTCGCCGCCGACAAAGGGGACGGCCTGACCAAAAATCACTTGTAAGATGACTGCAGCAGCAATCAACAAGAGACCAAGGTCAATTATTTCACGTAAAAAAGTTTTAGCTGTCATAAGCATTAGGAACTCCTCCATATTTATGGTTATCGACGTCCCTAGATTGCGTTATCTGTGAATATACGTCAAGTTTTGATGTTGGCTTGATTTTCTTTATTTTGCTTAAACTCCCTCAACTTATTGAAAAATATAAACTTATCCCCTTTTAAGAAATATAAATTAAAATGTCTTATTTGGTGAAAAACAGCAAATTTCCATTTATTGAGGTTTGTTGGTAGCAAGGAGATTCGGGTGATTCAAATAAAAAACAAACAAGATTGGCGTGATCTCATTCGTCAAATTGCCCCCACTATTGGAACAGCACTCGGCGGGCCGTTTGCTGGCTTAGCTCTTCAATCTTTGACACAGGCGCTGTTTCCCGGCGCCAAAAAAACGCCTAATGAGGAAACTTTCAAGCGCGTGCTTTTTGGTGGTCATCAGAATTTGGACCAAGCTATGAAGCAAATCAAATCTGCGGAAAAGGATTTTATCGTCAAATTAAAGCAGCTTGATCTGGATGAAGAAAAGCTGGCGCAACTAGACAGACATTCTGCACGGGGGCGACAAGAAGAAATAGGCGACCAATTTCCAAATCTGTTTGGCGGCTTTATTATACTCGGCTTTTTTTGTACGGTTGGTTTTGTTCTTTATGGCGGGCTTGATCATATTGAAAATGGTACCCTGACGCTCATTGGTTCATTGATCGGTTATGTTTCGGCAAAAGCGGATCAGGTGGTTGCTTTTTTCTTTGGGTCTTCTTCTAGCTCGCGTGAAAAAACGAGAGCCTTGACGCAAGCCTTTCACAAAAAATGACGTTTAATGATAATACAGAACACTTTTTCATAGATTATCTAATCTTTTAAAAAATTGCTTTGTTGTAAATATATCGCCATCAATGTGCTATTTTAATAATCTGCACCTGAATCGCTTTTAGCTTGAGAATTTGGAGCGTTTGGGTGAGGTGAGTTTGTAAGTTTGTAAGTTTGTGAGTTGATGAATGAGTCGCGCTGAAGCATTTTTAACAAGTGTCGTTCAAGTTGCTGGTCCTTTGCAGGCGATTCAAGAAAATGTTGTCGCTGTCAAGCTGCACCCTGACGCTGTATCGGTTATGCAGCTTGAGCCTATTTTGGATGAATGGAAATTAGATCGTATTGTTACTTGGTCTTTGGGTAAGGATATTGGTCGCCATCCAATTGAAGAAAACTATTCTTATCTGGTTGAGCAAATTCGCTTGGTGCGCGAGGCAGCAAATATAGTGGGTGTTGATGCGGGGATTTCAATCCCTGCTAATTTGTTTGAGACGCGCTTGCTGACCTTAGCCTATATTTCAAAAGAGGAGCTTAAAGAAGAAGCGAGCTATGAAGGGTTCTGGGAGGAACAGGATCCGGAGCTGACTAATCTGGATATGAAAATTGTTCGTTATCAAGTTCTGTACAGCAATGAGAAGGATGATTGCACGGTTATTTTGTTCTGCGCGATTGCTGAGGCAATCATACGCCGTTATATTGATTTGCTAATTGATGCAGAATTAATGCCGGTATTTATTGAAAACGAAGCATTTTCTCTTATTAACGGTATTTACACACGCTTAGATGTCGAGAAATTGGCGTCACCTGTTCAGGTGCTGCATTTGTGCCCTGGTAGTAATATGGTTATTGGTTTTGAGCGCAATAAAGTTGTCATGCAGAAAGTTAATATTTCTGAATTTGATGAAGCGTTGCTGTTAGAGCTTGAGGATATTGATAGCGTTGAGGGCTCGTTTTGGGAGGAAGTTGCGATTCGGGTTGGTGAGCAGATTATGCAAAGCCTGTCTTATTTATCTGAAGAACGCGACTTTCCCAAACTGAGCAAATTATATGTTGTTAGCGAACATAAGAACATTCAGAACAGCCTCGCGCTTCTGCAAAATTCGATTAGCGGGTCACGCCTATTGCACTGGAATGCGTTGGACTCTATAGAAGTGCCAACGGACCAAGCACGTTATGTAGATTATTTTCGCAATAGCTCTGTTTTCACAACAGCTCTGGGGCTTGCCACCCAAGGGATTAACATTGCTGGCAAAACAGAAGCAAAACGCCATCGCCATCTGATTGACCTTAATTTTCTACCCGATGTCAAAGCCATCCGTCGGACGCGCCAGTTTGCGGCTCTTAATAAATTATTACTGGTTGGCATTGGCTTGCTTTTTGTGGCTTCTTTTTTGTTCATTGGTGTCGCAAATGTTCCGACTTTGCTGGTGTCGAATAAAGCGGCACAGGCTTTTGATGAAATTTACGCTGATGCCCAAAGCCAGAACTTGCGCCACGCAGCTTTAACAAAAAAAATCAAGACGTTTGAGCAAAGCAATAAAAAGTTAAGAAATCTGGTTGATGCAAAAGGCTACACTGTTTTGTTGTCTTCACTGGCGCATATTTTACCGCCGCAAGCCGAGCTTGAAAGCCTAAGCATTAATGATAAGGCCGATATGGTGATGACGGGTTATTCAAAAACGACGGTTGCGATTAATCAGCTTGCCCAAAACATCGTTAAAAAGGGATTGGCGCGCAAAGCACCTATCACACAATCAAAATCGGGTAATTTATTTGCCTTTACCATCACCGCACGCTTGGTGGCTAGGAATTAGATGATGCGCGGCGTTCATATTCCTAAAAATATTCAAACAATGCATCTGTCCGATGATGCGCGCAACGTGCTGACAAATCTCGTTTTAGTCAAAACATTGAGTTTGGAAGAACTCTCATTGCCAGAACCTGCACGACAGCCCGCCGCGGATGAATATTCAGATTTAATTCAAAATGCGGCGGTTGAAGATCTGCTTATCTCAGATTTTGAGATTGATTTTGGGTTTGAACAGGCTTCACAAGAGCTCGCGTTCGACGTGAACGCGTTTGATGTTGATGAAATTGAAATCGAAGAAGAAAATACCGATACATTTGAAGTCGAGGCCTTATTATTTGTCTTGGCAGGCATAGAAGAAAATGAGGCAGCAAACCTTATTGACAATAAGCGGCAAGATGAAGGGCTAAATGAGGGGCAAGCCACTTTTTTAACATTAAAGTCTCCATCAAAAGATGACGACCCTCTTATTGTTGATGAGGCAAAAAAGATACCCAAAGAGGGGCGGCGTTTTTTTAAACGCAAGCAAGCAACCGCATCTTCTTCATTGAAATCGCATGTCGGTTTGAAAGATGTGCGCCGTGCGTTTGAACAGCAAACGCGCAAATCACCCTTTGCGATGACATTTTTTTTGCTTGTGGTGGTTTTATTGGTTGCTGGCATACCGCCGCTTATTAATCTGGCTTACATTCAGCCGACGATTACTGACAATAATCAAAAACTCAGCATGATTGCTAATTTCAAGGTTCAAACTGAGGCTAAGTTTGACGAGTCGAAAATTTTACAAAATAAAATCAAGAAACTTAAAAAAAATCTTGGTGGCTATGCGCTGAACGTCAAAAAGCAAGACGAATATAATTTTATGGTCTCAGCCTTTTTGAGTGCGCTTGAACGTTATGATGTAAAAATACTTAGCAATCAGTCATGGGTTGATGAGAGCTTAACGACTAAGCTTGATGATAAAAATATTATTGAAGGGGTGATGATGGCACTTGAGATTCAATCGCGCTTTGATGTTTATCAAAGTATCAGAAATATTTTTATAGAGCAGTTGAGTTCTGTTAGCGTCATTGAGGAAAAAATCACTGCCTTGCCGGGTGAAAACGAACTTAACATCAAGCTTAAAATGGCCATCGTGTATTTGAAAGAGATTGAGTAATGTGGCACGGAGGTAAAATATTTGCGGTTATATTTTTGGCAGTTTCTCTGATTGTGCCGGTGTATGGGCAAGATAAGGACGCATCGCTTGAGTTTACGGACCCGTTTGTGCGCGGCTTAAAACGGCTTGATGAAGCACAAACAGCTCGCAAAAAAGCCATGACTACAACGACAAAAGAGCTTAAGCAGGCGGGCCGTGAAATGGCGCATATTAAAAAACAAGGTCATGAATCCCAAACCGCCAAGCAGATGCCCTCTGACATGATGCTTGCTGGCGGGGGCGGGCAAGAAATCATTAGTGAGCCATCTTTTGCCAATGCTTTTGAGGTACCGCATTATCGCCTTGATGGTATTTTGGTTTCAAAAGCGCCTCTCTTGCCTGTGATTCATGTGAATAGGGATGAGTTAAAACGCAGCAAAAAAGTAATCTATTGGTCCGGAAAAGATCGGCGATGGGTGTATCGCATGGCAGTCAATGATAGTTATCTGACGGTGGCTAAAACATATAAATTGCACCCGCAGGATTTGCTGGAGATGAACAGCGTCCGAAACCCTGATAGGCTTTTTGGAAAAAAGACTATTTTTATCTCGGCGCGCGATAACGGGCCTTTAATACACACGGTTCGTAAAGGCGAGAGCCTGAATGGGCTTGCCAAACTATATGATATGTCCGCACGGGTGCTTAAACAAAGAAACACATTGGCCAAAAAAGATTATCTGATTATCGGGCAAAAGCTATATATTCGTGATAAGAGCATTTCGCAAATTCAGGCGCGCACGGCCATTGCGTCGCCGACTAAGCTTGACCAAAATGCCGCCTTGATGGCGCGCAAACCTTATATACGTTTAGCACGCTATCTTGATTTTACCGAGGCGATGCGCGGCACAGGCGAGTTTTATAATGAGTTCAAAGAGCTACTTGATTCTGATATTATCTTACGGCTCGAGGCAGATAAAACGGGACGCCAGAAATATAATCTTGATATTGGCCCGATGTTTTCAGCGCAACATGCAAAAGGATATTGCCAGCTTTTTGCAGCCAAAGGGCTAGCCTGTCAAACCGTCTTGCGGATACCGGGGCAAGAGCGGTTAAATACATTTGAAAGCCAAGCGATTATTCGTGTCTCGCCGACGGTTTTTTATGATAATCAGATCTCATCTGACCTGATTGAAATATCGAAAACCAAAGATATTCAGTATCATTTAAAAGAGGGGCAGATGCTTGGTGTGGATGAAGGCATTGTTGTTAAAATTACCGATAAGCAAATTTTGGTGGTTGATAGGGCTAATAATATTTTGGCACTTAATTTGAGCTATTTGCCGGAAGTTGATCGGGAAGTTTTGCAGGCACAAAAGGCGCGTGAGAGGCAAAGTCAGCTTAATGCTGCCGCGAATGCTGCGGCAACGGTTGTGACAAGTGTGGATGCCGCAGAGCTTAAAAGTCCAAATATTGTCAAGCGTCTGATTGAAGGCGAGAAAAAAAGACGAGAAGGTTCTACGGCTCAATTGCCCTGAACCAAGATGTGAGATAGAGCTATTGGCATGAGTTTTTATAGTAAAGATGTTGCGGATCGTGTGTTGCGTATTCTTCAGGCTGGCGGGCAGGTTGAAAAGGAAAAGCTGACAACTGTTTTGACTGAAGTGGGTAATAAAAGCGGTGCGGCCTTAGAAAAACTGATCCGGGATGGTTTGGACGAAGACCTTTTGCTGACGGTGCTTTCACGCGCTTATGCTTTGCGGCGAAAATCTGTTAGCCCTGAGAGTATTCAAGATGAGGCTTTAAAAGCTATTCCTTTAAAGTTCATAGAAAATGAGCAAATCCTCCCACTCATTAAAGAGGGACGGTTTTTGCGGGTTGGCATTATGGATCCGACAAAAGCGACTTTGGCGGGGCAAATTAAGGCTTTGACAAATTTTAATGTTGAATTTTTTATTATTAAGCTGAGTGATTTTGAAAAATGCATGGAGAGCGCGCTGGTTAAAGACCATTTGGCTGTGGCGGCACAAAAGACTGTGTCGCCAAAGTCAAAAGCATTGCCCAGTGCTTCGGTGCGGCGCAAACGAAGCCTCCGCTTTGATGTGACGGATGCGTCTCTTGTGGCTCCGTTTTGCGATAATATTTTGCAGCTTTCTATTGATCTTGATGCCAGTGATATTCATATTGAGCCATATCGGGAAACGGCGCGGATAAGGTTTAGAGTGAACGGTGTGCTTGTTGTGCAGGGTCAATATTCAGAATATCTTTTTGAAAATTATCTTGCTGTTATCACGCGGTTTAAAATTTTGGCTGATTGTGACATTTCTGAAAAGCGGCTTCCCCAAGATGGTGCCATTACTTTTCGCACTAAAGATGGTGAGGATATTGATACGCGCTTTAATGTGTTGCCGGGTAAAAATGGCGAGCGGATTGTTATTCGATTGCTCAAGGGTGATCCCTCTTTGAGTATTGAGAAAATTGGTTTTACCGATAATGATTTGCAAAAACTCATTGAGGCGATCAGTGCCCCGCAGGGCATGGTGTTGGTAACGGGTCCTACGGGTTCGGGCAAAACGACAACTCTTTATGGCGCGTTACAATATATTAATGACCCTGCTAAAAATATTATGACGGCAGAGGACCCGGTTGAATATTATCTTGAAGGTCTTGGACAGGTACAGGCGAATGAGAAAATTGGCTTGACGTTTAACTCGATTCTTCGGGCTTTTTTACGCCAAGACCCTGAAGTTATTTTGGTGGGTGAGATAAGAGACCAAGAGACAGTTGAAATTGCCGTGAAAGCGGCGTTGACCGGGCACCTTCTTCTATCGACATTGCATACAAATGACTCGATTGCGACGATCACGCGGCTGACGAATATGGGCGTGCCTAATTTTATGATCTCAGCGGCTCTTTCATTGATTGTGGCGCAACGGCTGGCGCGTAAAAACTGTCAAAGCTGCCTTGTCTCTGATCCTTTGGGAACGTATGAAGCACTTAAATTTATTGGTTTCACAGAAGAAGAGATTCCAAATATTCAAGCTAAAAAAGGTGATGGGTGCCCAGAATGTGAAGATTCTGGTTATAAAGGACGCCAAGGCATTTATGAAGTGCTGCGCATAAATGCTGATATTGAAGAAGCTATTTTGCGTAATGCACAAGCTCCTGAAATTTTGGAAGTTGCGCGCTCAGATGGTTTTTTGACGATGCAAGAAGTCGCCCGCAAATTCATTGAAGATGGGGTGATGTGCGTTGAGGAATATTCGCGCGTCCTCAATACGCATTGATTGAGACTTGAAAGGGTTTGATGGCCGTATTTGCATATATAGGTACAATGAAGGGAAAAAAGATTAAGGGGTCCTTGGCCGCCCCTTCTTTGTCGCGGGCGCGCTCACAATTGCGTAAGCGGCGGATTAAGATTAGCAAAATCAAAGAACAAAAACCAAAATCCAAAGCTGCCATAAATATTGAAATCACTTGGGGGCCTTTTGGCTCTATTCCAAATCGAGAATTGTTAATGTTCACCAAAAAACTATCAACGATGATCCGTGCAGGTCTGCCTATTCTTGACAGTTTTATCATGGTTGCGGACCAAACAAAAAACGCCAATATGAAACGTGTGATCAATGAAATGATTACCAGCCTCAATGAGGGTAAACCTCTTGCACATGTCTTTCGCCGACAAGCGCGCCATTTCGATAATGTCTATCTGAACATGGTGGAAGCGGGTGAGGTCTCGGGGCAGTTGGATAAGTTTATCGATAAGCTGGTGGAGATTCTTGAAAAACAGGCAAAAATTCGCGCCGGTATTAGATCTGCGATGTTTTACCCGATTACCTTGTTTACGGTAACGATTTTAATCTCTGTCTTTATGCTCACCAATGTGGTGCCAACCTTTCAAGAAATGTATGAGGGCATGGGCATGGAGTTGCCCGGCCCCACCCAAGCCATCGTTAATGCCAGTGAATGGATAAGTACGCCTTCGAATGTTATCGCTATTTTTGTGGTTGTCTTTGGCACGCTGACATTTCATAAGATGATGTCAAAATATGTCGGTATCTATTTTAAAGCTTGGTGTTGGTTTTTACTCAAACTGCCTTTGTTTGGTGATATTGGCGTTAAATCTGTTGTGGCGCGGTCAGCATTGTTGATGGCTAATTTGTTCGCCGCAGGGGTCAGCGTGTTGGATACGCTTGAGGTGTCAAAATCTGTGACCAAAAATATTTTGTTTGTGCAGGCATTTGATAGAGTTAAAAAAGATGTGATGTCGGGTATCGAGCTTTCCGTTTTATTTGGTGATGAAAAAGTCTTTCCCAGTGCCTTTTCTCAGCTGATTGCTGTGGGCGAGCGTACGGGCAATATGGAAGAAATGCTTAATTCTATTGCGCAATATTATGAAGAAGAATTTGATGCGATTGTGGAAGGCCTGTCCACGGTTATTGAGCCGATTATGATTGTTTTTGTTGGGGGGATGGTGGGGGCTATGGTTGTGGCACTTTATTTGCCAATCTTTTCGGCGGGTGATCTGGCGGGCGGGTAATTCACAGAAGCTCAAGCGGTGTCTTCGCCGCCATCTGGTATGATAAGGGGTGCGCCTTCGCCGCCATCTGGTATGATAAGGGGTGCGCCTTCGCCGCACTCTGGTATGATAAGGGGTGCGCCTTCGCCGCACCAGTCATCTTTAAAAGTATGTGGCCACCAAATCCCATTACCGCTGTTTTTATCGCTACGTTTACCACTGCTTTCATGACTGCTTTCATCAATCATCGCAAGGTTGGGGCGCATGGCGACGGCACAGCCCTTCTGGCGTTTTAGTTGGCTGGTGTATGAAGTGCGCATCCCAGTAGCGGCAATGACGACAATGCACAATTGGAACGCACGCGGCCAGAACGCAAGCGTGAGGGGGTTCAAATTCAGAAGAGTCCATTTTTTACTCTGATGACTTTTTACAACAAGCCATAATATTACACCATGTTGAACTTGTAAGGCAGGGCATTTTTAACGATACTCAAGGGCTATGATAAAATTGTTGAGTAGGTAAAATGAGTTCTGTTCTGACGGATGTAATTAAAGCAGTTTCTGAAATTGTCAGAGATAAAGAAACACAAGTCACTTTGGCGGTTGCGGCATTTTTATCTTCCGGGCATGTTCTTATTGAAGATACACCGGGCACAGGTAAAACGAGTATGGCGCGCGCTCTTGGTCATCATCTCAACCTTGATTGGAAAAGACTTCAATGTACGAATGATACCATGCCGTCTGATATTTTTGGGGTGAATATATTCGACCCCAATACGGCTAAATTTACGTTTCGTCAGGGGCCGTTATTCACGCAACTTCTTTTGGTTGACGAGTTAAATCGGGCGCCGAGTAAAAGTCAAAGTGCGTTGCTCGAAGCCATGGCTGAACGACAGGTAAGTATTGATGGTAAGGGGTATATATTGCCGACCCCGTTTTTAATGATTGCCACGCAAAATCCGAGTGAGCAAGTCGGGGTTTCCAAATTGCCTGAATCCCAGCTTGATCGATTTACTTTATCTTTTTCTTTGGGTTTGCCCTCGCCTGAAACCGAAGCGCAAATTTTACGAGATCTAAAATCCAGCGATGGCGTTAATCTCAGCGCGCGCGCTGTTGTAAAGGATGGAGAGTTTAAGCTTTTGCAAGAGCGTATTGGCGAGGTTGAAACAGCACCGCTTATGATTGCGTATTTGCAAAAAGTTGCGACCCATATTCGCCAAGGCCTTATACCGTCACTTTCTGTGCGCGCGCTGATGCAAATTAAAGATCTGGCACAATCCATGGCCGTGATCGACGGTAGAAATTATATTGTGCCAGAAGATATTCAAGCCGTACTTGTGCCGGCTTTGCGTCATCGTATGCCTGTCAAGTCATCTGAGAGCGAAGCACATTTGGCTGAATTGACCTGTAAAATTGCTGTGCCATAATGTTTGAAAAAATCACCGAACACCTCGGCGAGAAGTTTTTGCACAAAAGAGGCTGGCAGAACGGAAACAAAACCTTACGGCAAAGAGATCTATTCATTCTGCCTAACCGTTATGGGCTATATGTTGCTTTTTTAATTTTTGCCAGTTTTGGATTGGGGTATAAAGTTCAAAATAACTTCATTCTCATTGGGGTTATTTTTCTTTTTTTACTCTTCATATTGTCGCTTATCTCAGCGGTTAAAAATTTACAGGGCATAGAAATCAACTTAGCGACGCAAGCCCGAAATTTTGCGTCTGAAACAGTGCATATCACCTGCGGCTTCAAAAAAAGCAACCCATCCTATAATACAAAAATTTATGGTGTTCTTGATCTGCCAAAAGGTCTGGTGCTGGATATGTCATCAAAGCAGGCTTTTTATCGTTTGCCAGTTTTGCGTGCAGGGCGGGGGCGACATAAATTTCCCCCGATAAAACTTCAAACTCAGTTTCCGTTTGGTATTGTACGTTGTTGGAGCTGGTTAAGTCCGCCGCTTGAAATACTCATTGCCCCTAGTCCCGTTGAATATCCTTTGAGTAGCTATCCTCAATTAGATTATATGCGCCAGACTTCTTGGCAGGCTCAAAATGTCGATATAAAAGAGGCTGACGCGTTTTGGGCGTTAAGAGCGTTTCAAGAGGGTGACTTGCCCTCACGCATTGATTGGAAAAGATTTGCGGCGACACGGGAAGTCTTTATTAGGAGTTTTGAAGACCCGCGTGCGGGAGATGTGTTGCTTGAGGCATCCGAGGGGATGATACAAGAGGATGCACTTTCTTATTTATGCGGGGGTTTATGTGTTTGTGAACGGGCGGGCGTTAATGCGGTGATGTCATTGGGGGGTGAGCGGTATTTTATTTCCACCAAGCAACAATTTGATGAGGCTTTTAATGTCCTTGCTTGCCACTAGCCGATTGGATTATAGCGACATTAAAACGAACGCTTTGTTGCTGGGCTTAGCGAGTGCACCGGTTGCTTTGGGGTTGGCGCTGCAAATTCATTTTTTTATCTTCATCAATTGGGTTGTGCTTTGGGGGTTTGCTATTATGGCGCGCACGATGGGGCGAGGCATTCTTCTCGTTAGTACATTGGCTGCCAGCTTGTTTATATTGGGCCTATTGCTGCCCCCTTTGAGTGCAGAATATTTCATGGCCATGGTGCTTTTGCTTGGCGTGCCAGAGCATTTGGATAAAACAGGACGCGCGAACCCGTTTAACTTGTTGAGTGTTATGTTTCCGGCTTTATGCGTTATGGTTTTGTCGGTTGATCTGCTGGTTTTTGTGTTGATGCTCGCCAGCACGGCTTTTTACATTGGCGTCTTTGTTCTTCGTTTTAACCAGATGCCATTATCAGGTTTGAGAATTCGCTTATTACCCATTATGGCAATTCTTGGTGGTGCTTTTCTGGTTACGGTTGTTTTGTTTCTTATCCTTCCTCGTCTGGATACACAAAGGTTGCCGGGGTTTCAGATCAATGAGGCCGAAAGCGGGGTAACAGAGACGCTAGATATGGGGCGGTTTGCTTCTGTTATTCGGCGCAAGGAAATTGCCTTTCGGGCTTTTATGCCGGTTTTTCCGTCTCAGGAATCTTTGTACTGGCGCGTTTATTTATTGACAGAAAATGAAAAAGGGCGATGGTCACGCGGTGTTTCGGCAAGCATCCCTTTTTCTCCAGTGACAAATTTACGCGCCAATCGCAATTATAGCGTCCGTCATGCCACCGGTTATGGAGGCGTCAATAAGGCGTGGTTACCATTACTGGGTGCGCCATCGGCTAGCCCTTTGGCGCCGGGTTTGAGGATGACAGCGGGCGGCGAAATTGTTGCTAAAGCTAAAAAATATTTGCGGCTAAAGAGCTGGCATATTAGCTCAACGCAAATTGATCAGATGGCTTTGAATCTTCCCCAAAGCATTAAACTAGATGGCAATCCGCGCCTCAAAGCATGGGCAAAAGAAAAGCGGGCAAATTATAAATCTGACGCCCGTTTTATTGAGTTTGTCATGGCGCGGTTTGGTGGTGCGGGGTATCGCTATAGTTTATTTGCGCCGCAATTGGCAGGCGATAAAATTGATCAGTTCTTTTTTGGTACACGCGTAGGGTATTGCAGTCATTATGCTATTGCTCTGGCGAGCCTTTTAAGAGCTGCTGGTATTGCGGCGAATATTGTCATTGGTTATTCTGGCGGCACGTGGAATGAATTTGGTAATTATGTTGTCGTGCGCCAGTCTGATGCGCATGCTTGGGTGGAAGCCAAGCCAGATGGGCAAAACTGGATAAGATTAGACCCGACCATTTTTGTACCTTTTGCTGATAATGCGCAAAATACTTCCTATTTTGGTAAATCGCCTTCCGCCGCCGCCCTTCATCCTGCACAAGGTGAGCAGACATTGACCAAGCGATTACAAACATGGTTGCGCTGGGCCGATAATTTTTTCATTCAAATTAACAATGACATCCTCTTATACGACAATAACAGCCGTGATGCTTTCTTTTCGCAATTGAATATCCAAAAGCTGATTTCTTATTTTATTTTCTGGGTCGTGGGTGTTTTAGGGCTGGTTTTTCCTTTTGCTTTTTTGCGCTGGTATTTGCTTTATGACCCAATGCTGGCACTGGATAAGGCGTTCATAAAGCTTGCCTCGCGCTGTGGTTTGCAAAGAGCTGACCATGAGGGCAGGTTGGTTTTTGCCGATAGGCTTGGGGTAAGTGTTCCCCATAGTGCAGAAGCTATAAGGCATTTTATGCGCCAATGGTGCAAAGGTTATTTTTCTGCCCATAGACTCGATAAAGCTGAAATAAAGCAAATGAAATTGAAATTAAAATCTATCCGTAGGCAATTAATCTAAAATATCAGCCACGCGCCCGCCAGCGCAAATCCAAGCGATTGCGCCCTTCAAAATGTGACCACACAGCCTCATCCGCAAGCGTTTGGACAAAATAAGTACCAAGCCCCCCTTCGCGCAAGTCTTCTAAATCGCGCGGGGCAATTTTTTCAAGCTCAACCAATGGAGCTGTGTCTTGTAAATAAATATGCAATATTCCCCCCGTAAGTTCACCAATGATGGTCATTTTGCCCTCAAGAGCATCCCCAAAAGCATGTCTAATAATGTTTTGTGCGGCCTCGTCAGTTGCAAGTAAAATATCGTCAATTTTGTTTTTCAGCGATGTTTGTTTAAGCGCCAGATTAAGCTTTTTTGAAAGCATCTGACGTATAATCCTAAGCGCACCCACTTTGGCTTCTATGGTGATACGAAAAATCTCAGCCATTGTTTATTAACGTCCAATACCAAGTAATGTTAAATCATCATTAATTATATCTGATGCTTGATGAATATCCTTTACAACGCCATCCACTTGTTGGGCGAGGTCAGCTTCAAAAAAAGAGTGTAGTTTTTCTGCAAGCCTTTTAGCACCAAGCATGTCATCTCCTATCTTGGTCTCTGTCAAACCGTCCGAATAGCTGAAAAAACGTGCATTGGTAAGAGCGATGGTTTCAGTCGTAATCATTTCAGGCGCAAACGCCATAATACCAAGCGGATGCAGGCTGGCTTCTATATAATGTGCCGCGCCGTTTTTTGACAACACAAGCCCCGGTTCATGTCCTGCATTGCAAAGCGATATAGTATGATGTGATAAATCATAAAACCCAATAATTGCAGTCACGAACATGCCATGCGTTGCTGTTTCTACGAGTTCTCGGTTTATCTGGGCTGTGAGCGTATCAATTTCGGGTTTGCGCCGAGATAAGGAGCGGAATAGACTATGTGTTTTTGCCATCACAAGGGCTGCATTAATCCCTTTGCCGGCGACATCTGCGACGCAAAAATACAAGCGGTCATCGCGCTCAACGAAATCGAATAAGTCGCCCGATATTTCTTTCATCGGAATGTTGCGCCCATGGGCAACGGCATGCGGGCCTTGCGGAAATAAATTTTCTTGAATTCGTGCTGCCATATTTAAATCACGTTTGGTTTTTTCGCTTTCCACAATAGCCTTTGTCATCTCCGAATTGGCCAAAGCTAAAGCTGCTGAATTGGCGAGCACAGTTACCATTGTGGCATCTTCATTTTCAAAAAGAGGGTTTTGCCCAAGCCTATTAATGAGTTGCAGCGCGCCAAATTTTTTATCAAGACTTGCAACCGGCGCACAAATCATGGATTTGGTTGTAAAACCTGTTTTTTTATCCACCGCGTTGTTGAAGTTTGGATCACGCAAGCAATCTTCAATAAACCTTGTCTCGTTTTTAGCAATAACGCTGCCAACAATGCCTTTATCGTAAGCTATCTCCAGTCCAGTAATATCTACCGGGCCAAAGCAGGCGCAACAGGTTAGCATTTTTTTTTCTTCATCAAGAATAAAAAAACTGGCGGCCTCAGCATTTAATGACTGTTTGACATATTTCAACCCTTGCTGAAGTGCCTCATTGACATTTGTATTCGTGGCGAAGGCATTCATCATACGATAAATAATATCCAGTTGCGGATTGATTAATTGGCTATCGGGCATTGCAAGAGTTAAAAAGTACCGGGTTTAAATAAACCGTTTTTTGATTTAGCTGACTTGGTATTTCCCCCATCAGTTTGAGATTTTTCATTTGGCTTTTTTTGAGTTTTTTCTAAATTTGAATCTGGTTTAGTCTTTGCCAGCTCTTGATTAGGCTTTGCTGTGATGGCGTTATCATCGATTTCTTCAATATCGGATATTGAGCTTTGCAGGTCATGTAGGATATGCCCATCTGTGAACTCGTTATTTTCAAAGTCGGTAATGTCGTTTGTGTCAGCTTGTCCGGTTACCTCACCAATGGGCAATAAGTTTTCTAAATGGGCTAATTCAATCACACGCATGAGTTGTTCGCTTAATTTACTCATTGTGAATGTAATGTCATTTTGAGTGCAAATCTGCATGGCAATCACAAGAATAGAGATGCCGGATGAATCAATATAAGAAATTCTCGACCCGTCAATGTCTAAACTTGAACATTCGTCAATTTCTTCCATAAGTTGTGACTTTATATCCATAGTTATTTCAAGGTCTATATCTCCAGACAAGAAAATCTTTAAATGACTGTTTTTTTTAATAAAATTTGAAGGCATAGAGGTTCCTCACTATCAATTTAAAGTTGTATAAGTCTCTTAACTATTAAATAACTTTTAATTCATATTTGCAAATATAATTAAAATATAGTTAAATGATAATGTTAAGTAACTAATCGCGTTCTGCGCGGTGACTAATTTGAGTTAAGGAGTACTCACATGAATAATCGCGTAATAAGCGAAAAAGGTTTTAGCCTTATCGAACTGCTTGTAGTTGTAGCTATCATCGGCGTTTTGGCTGCCGTTGGTGTCGTCGGCTATCAAGGATATATTGACAGCACAAAAAAATCAGTAACTGATGCAAACGCAAAAGCGGTTCATCAGTGGCTGGTTAATTCCAAGACAGTGCGCGCCGCTGGCATTGACATGGACCCAGCCGTATGCGGTACAGGCGCATCCAATACACCAAGTGATACAGTCGCTGCTACAGCGATTGCGGCGACGGGTTGTTTTGGCTCAATAGCGAGCTCAGGAGCACCGTTTGAGAGTTTCAAAAATCCATATGATACAAACCGCTCAGGCAGCGATGCCATCTATGGGAGTGATTCAACAGCCACAATCTCTGATGGCGACGATTGCGACACGACATTTACCGGCGCTGAACTTGGCGATGTCATTATTCGCATTAATGGAACAGTGAAAAGTATTGACGTTTACTTCTGTACTAAAGATGGAAACGGCGATGATGAACTGACCAAACGTGATGCGACCATTGAAAATTGGTAAGTCATGCTAATCTGAAAGAGGTGCGGCTTTGCCCGCACCTTTTTTTTATCTAAATTCGAGTTCACATAAATATTCAGTGTTAAATCTTTGGCACTTAAATGAGCGGCGGGCAAAGCGATTATTCCGTATCTTCTTCGGACTCAATAAGGTTTTGCTTTTCGAGCTCTTCAATATATTTTTCCATCGTTATCATGCCAAATTGAGCCCCTGTTTGCATCGCTGTGTTGATCTGGACGATTTTATTTTCACGAATTAGATTGCGCACAGCCGGCACACAGACCATAACCTCAAAAGCGCCAATTCGTCCGCCATCTTTTCTTTTTAGCAGTTGCTGGGTCATCACCAATTGTAAAGATTGCGATAACTGAGAACGCGCTTGAGCTTGCTCGGCGGCGGGGAAAACGTCAATAATACGGTTAATGGTTTCAGGCGCACCTGATGTGTGAAGCGTGCCAAAAACAAGATGACCTGTTTCAGCGGCCGTCAAGGCCATGGAAACGGTTTCATAATCGCGCAATTCTCCAAGTAAAATAATGTCTGGGTCCTGGCGCAACGCCCCTTTTAAGGCCGCTGCAAAACTGTTTGTATCGCGCCCGACTTCACGCTGTGAAATAATACTCTTAATGGGCTGGTGTACAAATTCGACGGGGTCCTCAATCGTGATGATGTTTTCCGCCCGCTCGCGGTTTATCTTGTTCACCATACTTGCTAAAGACGTTGACTTACCAGAGCCTGTCTGACCTGTAACGAGTACAAGCCCCGCCCTTTTAGTAAGGATACTATGAATGGCGGGCGGTAATCCCAGCTGATCAATATTCGGAATTTCAGCTACGATGACCCGCAACACCAACGCCCAGCCCTTCAGCGTGCGATACCCATTGGCACGAAAACGCTGCTCTCCCACAATAATAGCAAAATCAATATCATTGGTTTGGCAAAATTTTGCGTAAAGATCATCATCCAGTTCTTGTTGGAAAATTTTATCCAGCATGGCTTGGGTAATCATATGCTCATCAAATACTTTGATGTCGCCATTGATGCGCGCAGCCAGCGCGTCGCCGGCCCGAAAATGAAAATCCGAAATACGGTATTGTTGAGGGAGTTCTACAAGAAGTTGATAAATATAGTCGTCAGACATGGGGTACGCACATTTACAAAATTATTTAAAACATTTGATGTATAATACCCTTAATTTTAAATCTTCGCCATAAAAGCGTGAGGGGTTGAGTGTTGTTTAATGAAAATCAGTTGTTTTTAAGCCTTTTAGTGTTCGTGGTGGGGGCGTGTTTGGGTAGTTTTAGCAATGTGGTCGCCTTGCGCTATGTGCGCGCAAAAGACTGGATAAAAGCACCTTCAACCTGTTTCGCCTGTGGTCAAAATCTCACAGTTGGGCAAAATCTTCCCGTCTGGGGCTGGTTGAGGCAAGGGGGCAAAAGTGCCTGCTGTCAGCAAAAGCTCCCATTACGTTATCTTTGGGTTGAGCTTTTTGGCGGCGCATGGGCGCTGATGGCTGTGGCTTATATGGGTTTATCTTTGAGTCTCGTTTTCAGTTTATTTTTCATTCTCAACATGGTTATTTTTCTCACTGACTTTGAGCGTTTTCTGATCCCTGATTTTGCTTCCATAGGCGGCATTTTTACTGGATTGGGTTTTGCCCTTTTCGAATTTGATGGCTTGCCCGGCATACGCGAAGCTTGTGTTGGGGGTATTTTCGGGTTTGGTTTGCTTTACGGGATTAATTTTTTCTACCGATTGTGGCGCGGGCATGACGGCTTGGGCTTTGGTGATGTCAAACTTATGGCTCTGTATGGTGTTTGGCTAGGGCCTGTGGCGGTGTTACCTATTTTGTTTTTCTCATCTTTTTTCGGGGCTTTTGTGGGTATTTTCCTAATTATGCTGAACAAAACGCCTTTGATGAAGACAAAGCATGGAGCTGTTTCTGTTTTACCTTATGGCTGTTTTTTGGTTCCTGTTGGGATGTTTTGGGGGATGTTTGGTGTTCTGATGCCGTTACCCATTATCCTCATATCTGGATAAAAGAATTAAAACGCCGTTTTTCTTAGAGAGTTTTTCACCTTTTTAAGCGATAAAAGGATATAGTTTAACTATTCATAGACTTTGTCTGGGAGGATGTTGATGTCTGAAAACAGAAACATAGAAGAAATCGCGCAATCCATTGATAACCTGCTTGCAGAAGCCGAAAGAGTTGCAAGAGCTGAGACTCGGATGCATGCCAATAATTTTGCTCAAACGCCAGCCGCAGAGGTTAGCTCTCAAGCGATTGATTCTGAAATGAAAGAATATCTTAACGGGCTGGATGTGATGGTTTCAGAAGAAGCCATACTGGCTTTGCGGGCAGAGTTTCTTAGATTCTCGAGCGTTTTCGACACAGATAAAACCCGCGAAACCATCCGCGAGGCTGTTCAGGAAATCACAACTCCCTTGATTGAAGCATGGATTGCACAACATATGCCAGATATTACCCGCTCTGTTGTGACACAAGCCATCGGCAAAATAGCAAATGTTGGAAAGCATAAAGTCTAAAGATTTATGAGTTTCCCGAGTTATGCGTTTAGGTTTTTTTAATAAGTTTTCACAAATTTCCCAAACTGTCCTGATCATTGGACTAGCGTCTGCGCTTGTGTCATGCGAGGTGGTTTCAAACCGTGACATCAGCATGAGCGGCGCACGCGAGCTGTTTAAAAAACGCTTAATGGCTAATCAAATGTCAGAAGAAGAAAAAAAACATCAACAAGAAATAGCGATGGAAGCACAGGCGCAAAACATGCGCAATCGCCGCAGAACATTGCAGATTAGAGTCCCCGCAAATTTTGAATTTGCAGGTTTAAACTCATTTAATTCAGTTGCGCCGCATGGGATGGGTAATTTTTCTGTTCAGCAAACTTATCTTCAGGCAGCGCAGGCATTGAAGATCAAGCAAAGAGCTTTGCACCTCAATCAAACAGAATTGGATGTATCAGATAATGATCATATGAAAATTGTTGCTCTGGATGAGCAAGAATATTTGTTCGAGATTGAAAAAATTCTGCTAGATGAGATTTTGCGGTTGGAAAGCGAAATTAAAACGGCTGAGCAGAGTGTCGCCATTGGGACGGCAAATAAGGCTTCTGTTGAGGCGGCCATTTTATTTGGTCGTAATAAGATGGCGGCACGCGATGAAATGGTTGATTTGCAAAATAGTTTCTTCTTTGTCGGCAATGATATTGTTACGGGGGTTTCTTTGGGGCGGATGAACGGGCTTGATGGGCAAATTAGCTCGCGGGAGATGAGTGTAAACTTTAATGGATTGGCGTTGCCGGCGGCGATACAATCTTTGGCGCAGTCAATTAATTTATCAATTTTTCTGTCGCCTGATTTACGGCGCGCAAAAGAAAAGGTTTATCTTAAAGTGGCGCGCAATGATGTGTTGGATATTATTGATGTTTTGATAGATGCCCATAATATTGCCTTGGCTTATGACCGTGACATGGGTATTGCGCGGTTTTATACAAGAGAAGAATTTCAACTTCGTGTTGAGCAAGCCGCAACTTTTGCCGCATCACATAACAGCCAAGCGAGCGTTTACCAGAACATTCAATCACTGGAGCACCAGCGCCAAGAATTATATGACCTTTATAGGCGTTATTTCAATAATCCCGGCGAAAAAGCACGTATGAAAACCATTCGAGCACATTTGATAATGGATGAAGCTTTGTCAATTGAAGTGCCTAAAGTTCTGGTTCAATTGAAGCAGTTGGCAATTTCAAGACAAAAAATGCTGAATAACGCCAAGGCACATGAGACGCAAAAGCGTCAACTCTTGCTGGATGAAATTTTTACCCTAAAACATGAAATCGAGTTTTTGAAAATTTCTGCCGATAATGCAAAAGCTAATCTTGAGAAAAATAAGGCCGGCGTTTTTGACAATGATACCCCATCTGGACGCTATAGCGGTGCGGGCTCCATGAGTAGTCAGCAGATGCTTCAAAAAGAACGCAGCCGTGTTTCTATCGTCCGCGATAGTTCTTTGGCAACAACCGAGCCAATTTACACCGAAAGTCTTACAGTTTTTTATCAGGAAAGTTCTTATATTAAAGAAGCACTAGGGACTTATTTTAATCAGATTTATCCTCAAACCCGCACCCCTCAAAGTCCAGCTGAAACGCCTGCCACAAGCTCAGAGCCAGAACAAGAGACTGCAAAAGCCCGCCAAACCGCACAAGCAAACCCCGCGCGCGCCCAAACTTCAGCGCAGATTGGCGGCAATGCCCGCAGCCTTGATAATCGCTTTCGGCCGCCAAAGATCGATAGTAATAAAACCTCGATCATTATCACAGGCATGAAAACCGATATTGATTTAGCCCATCAACTGATTAATGATCTTGATATACCCGCCAAACAAGTTTTGGTTGAAGTTTTTATGGTCAATGTGGCGCGTAACTGGCAACGCAAACTTGAGATTCAAATTGCCAGCGTTCTGGACGCCATCAAGCCTGAAGGGCGCGCGCTTGAGTTTATAAGCAATGTTGCGCACGAGGCTCAAAACAACCGTATTTCCATCATGCCAGATAGGAGTGGCAGTATTGAGACATTAATTGACTTTATAGAAGTCAATAATATTGGGCGCACCATATCTAGCCCGACCATATTGGCAAAAGACAAAATCGCGGCGACCATTAACCGTACGGTCACGCGCTTTCGTGAGGTGACGACTCAAGTGCCGACGGGAACGCTTAATGCGGATGGCATTCCGGTGACAAGCACCCAGACCACCTTCGAGCCTATCGAAGCGACACTGACGCTTGGTGTGACCCCGACCATTAATGTTTTGAATGACCATGTGGAGTTACAGATTAATTTTGAGGATAGTAGTTTTATTGATGATGATGCTAATAGCCCGCAACTTTCAAATAATATTTCGACAACGCTTAATGCCGCGCCGGGTGATGTTATTGTTTTGGCGGGGCTTTATAAAGAAAGCAATAAGCGTGACCGAGAAACGCTACCGGGTTTGAGCGGGATCCCACTTCTTGGCGTTTTACTTGGCGGGAGTATAGATGATCAGTTGCAATCTGATGAGTTGGTTATTTTTCTTGCGCCAACAGTCATTACCCCCCAAACGGGTATTGTTCCGGCTAATGCGGTGCGTTAATATTGTGTCTGCGCGTTTAAAATCATCGCAAGCCGGGTTTTCTTTAACTGAAATTATTGTGGCGATGACACTATTGGCATCAGCCATTATTGGGATTTATTCTCTTATGGCGGCTAATAATAATGTGTTTGAGCAAAACAGTGTGCGGGCAAAATTACTGATAATTGTTACTGGCATATTGGATGATATTGATATGCGCCATGCGGGGGGTGTTACGGGGAGCAGTTTGACCTCATTGACCCCGGCGCATTGGAGCGATTTTTTATCGGTTAATGGTGTCGATACAACGAATGCAACGGATGTGACGCTTGAGTTCATTGATTTGGGGGATTTAGCCACTTATCAGATTGCAAGTTATGACGCGCTAACGCGGACTGTGAGAATTACAAGTTCTGCGCCCGGATTTGTTTTACCGCGTACGGGCGATGTTTTCCAAATTGATAGCGGCAAATATCTTTGCGATATTGATACTGTGTCGGGCAGTGCGGGAGATTTAAATCTTATTCACACCAATGGCTGTTCCTTATCTGGATTGGTGGTGAATTCAAATTCGGTTTCATTTGGCACCTATCGTGTGGGCTTGACGGTGACCCATAGAACGGGTGTTTCTATGACGCGGCACCGTCAATTGATAGCGGCGTGGTAGGCTTAAAATAACTCTGTTTTGACTAAATTAAAGCTCTGGCTGGGCGCGCTAAAAACCCACACGCCATAGGCCAAGCGGGTCTGGTTATTTTTGATAGCACAGCCATAGATCTCAAATTTACGGGGAAGGCTCGCGCCAGAGGCGTCATAGATGAAATATCTGCTTTTAATGTCATGGTCTTCAAGCACAGCACTGGCAAGAAAATCCCCCGTATTTGAGCTTGTATAGCTTCCATGATTGGTGAGGCATATTTGTCGGTGTGAGGCAATATCACTGCCAGATATGCCGGCGGGTAAAGCATAGCCAGTTTCGTTAGCCGCAATCGCTGCGGCTTGCCCGCGCATTTCCAGCAATCCAAATTGCAGGGCTGTATGGGCTTTGTGAAGAGTTTTTTGCGCCGTAATAGCTTTGAATTGAATTTTATTCTGCTGCGTTAAATGCTGTCCAAGAGTGGTCAAGTTCAAGGTAATGATGACAATGAAACCAAGTACAAGATAAATCGCAAAGCCGTTCTCGGTTTTATTTTCATCCAGATCTATATTTTTCCCCGTCATCATGTCGCCGCCTAATCAAGTCCGACAAGCGCGTATGTCGGCACTAAATATTGTTGCGTAATTGTTTTGGTTTCATTGGTCGCGGGTACATTTTTGGCTAAGGTGAATTTAGTTTCCAAAATTAAACTTGGCGGCGTTGTTGTGTCCATTGAAAATTCAAGAGCCGTTAAAATGGCAGGAGAAATATCCTCCCATATTTGAGCGGTGTCGGTCGTGCAATTAGAAAAACTGATGCGTTTTTGGAGTGTCCCTTTACCATTTATCAAATTTGAAAGCCTGTATTCAGTGAACTGACGGGTGCCAGAAATATTATCTGCGCATAATTGAACATGGGTTGTAGACACAAAGTTAATCGCCTGAGCGCGTGTCATGGCGGCACTTATTTCTTTTTTATGACCTGTGCGCTGGGCTGAAATGGTTAATTCACTTTTAATACGTTCGCCCTGGCGTAGCAGGTCAGACATCACTCTCATGCGTTCGCTTTGCGCGGCCATATTATTCATAATTGTGTAAAGTGCGCTGGTAACAATCCCCAGCAATGCGACAAGAGCCAGAACTTCTACAAGACTAAATCCATCTTGTGCCTCAGGTTTTTTAAACATTAAACTTTGCCAGCGAGTTCACGTGATTTATGCAGATAAATTTCGCTCGCAATCAATCCCGCATCATGTAATTCACGTAAGGCTTTCATCTGGCGTTCAATTTCTTGTAGTGTGTTTTGTTTTTGGTTTTGGCGCGCTTCTTCTGACAATTGCGCATTACTGGGAAGCTCGGCGGTTACATTTATCGCAATCTCATTCATAATGTCAGAGACGGGCATGATATCAGAAGTTTCTTTTTCTTTTTTACTGCCAAAGGAAAAAATACTGCGCTTTTTACGAGGCGGCGTTATCGGTTCAGTTGTTTCCAAAGGTTCACTCTCGCCAAGCCTTGGAATATTCAGATTCATATCTGGTGTTTGTTTAAGATTAAAAGCCTCATCGATGCCTTGCGCAGCTGGTTTTGCCGCGGTGAGATTGCGCCCCCCCTCATTTGTTTCATCCATAGATAAGGGCGTGGTATTGCGGGTTTTTTCTTCATTTTCTTGTGCATAGAGGGAGGTCATCACGGCGGCTAGTCCTTCGGGGGGTTTTTTTTCAGCTACCGCGTCACTATGGAGAATGGCGGGCGGGACATTGCGAATGGATTGCTTGATATGGCTGTTTCGAACAGAGCGATAAATCAGCAGAAAAACCAGCAAAATAAACACAACACCAGCAACAATGACAAATTCAAGGTCATTGCCTATAAAATAAGAAATATTTTTTTTAATTTCATTAAATGGCATGGCTGATATTTTCCAACTTTAAGTATTCATAATAGCGTAAATTAATATAATTCTAAATAGATTCAATTATGGATAAGTGGAATCTCCTGAAAGTCCGCCGCAACAAAAGCATTTTTAAACATAGACGCAGCCTTTTTAGCACGTTTATCCAACATATCATCTGTTAATTCGGGCGCATGATGCATGATGGCGAGTTTATCAACATTCCCTTTTTGGCACAATCGAACGCCTTCTTGCCAAGTCGAGTGACCATAGCCAATGGTTTTTTCAAATGTGTCATCATCATAAGTGCAATCATAAAGGAGGTAATCAGCTTTGGCGGCAAAATCGATAAGTTTTTGATTAATTTTGCCCGGTATATGTTCAGTGTCTGTTGCATAAACAATGCTCTCATCTTGTGTGTCAAAGCGGTAAGCATGGCATCCCCCAAGGTGTGGGATAGGGTGGTTTGTGACTTTTATTTTATCAAATTGTAAGGCGCAACCAGAAGCAAGTTCATGAAAACTGACATTGGCTGTAAAAATATTCATACTCATTGGGTATATGGGGGGCGACATATAAGTTTGCAAAACCTGTTTCAGGCTTATTCCATCTTCACTATTGACGGCATGAAAACGGATATTGGATTCAGCATCAAATAGAGGGGCAAAAAAAGGAATACCGCATATATGATCATTATGGAAATGAGAGATAAAAACATCAATTTCTTTAATGCCTTCCTGAACCAGAGCATCGCCCAAAAACCGCATACCAGAGCCGCCATCTATTACCAAACAGTGCGCTCCATATCTGATCTCAACACAAGAGGAATTGCCGCCATATTTTGAATGCATAGAACCACTGACCGGAATTGAACCGCGGGTTCCCCAAAATTTTAAATAATGTGAATTTTTCATTTTGACCATGCGACCTATTTTTCAAATACTCTGTAAATGCCGTTCCAATTTTCGTCGGGCGGGTGGTTTATGAATTGGGTAATTCGCTCACGGTACAAGCCATAACAATCTATGAGTTGAGGGCAGAGCTTTTCTAATTCGTCAATGTTTTTTTGCGCTTTTTCCCATTGGCGCAAGCGATAAGCGTCCAGCATGGCTTGGTGCAGCTTTTGAATATGTTTGAATGTGTGTGCCAAAGCGTATTCTTCATCTCCCATCAGGGCATAAATATGTTCAGCTTTTTCTTTCCCTTTTAGGAAAATTAGATCTATTTCTAGGAATGCTAAACCATTGGCTTCGGATTTTGTTTGTGAGCCAACCAGAATAGCGGCGCCGTAATTTTTGGTTTGCCCTTCAAGACGAGAGGCAATATTGACGGTGTCACCCATGGCTGAGTAATTGAAACGCTGGGCGGAACCAATATTGCCCACAAGACAAGAGCCTGTGTTTAATCCGATACCGATATTCAATTGGCTATCCCACATGCCTTTTAATTTTGGGTCCTGTTTAAGCTTTGCATTGAGACGCGATAGGCTGGCTTGCATTTCCAGAGCAGCAAGACAGGCATAGCGTGCATGGTTTTCCAGCTCTGTCGGGGCATTCCAGAATGCCATGATGCAATCACCTATATATTTGTCAATGGTTCCAAACTTATCCTGAATAGATTGAGACAGATCAGTCAAAAAACGATTAATAATATGGGTCAATAAATGCGGGTGATGCTTAAATTGCTCCGAGATCTGCGTGAAACCACGAATATCAGAAAACATAACCGTGATTGGTTTCACTTCGCCGCCAAGCTGAAGGGCGGTTGGCTCTTGGGCGATGCGTTCAACCAGTTCAGGCGAAAGATACTGGCCAAAAGCTAATCTGACTTTTTGCCGCTCGCTTTCAGTTCCAAGATAATTCAAAAACCCCGCCATCAAAAAGCTTCCGCTAATGGCCAGAGCAGGCAAAACAGGGTCAAGCAAATGAAGATAGTGGCTAAAGGCCCACCATGAACCATATAAAAGACTGCCTATCCCCACAGCCATAACTGTACTGGCTAAGACCACACCAAAGCGGGCGACAAGTATGATCAGCAAAAAACCAAATATTAGCGTACTTAAAGGCTCAACTGTTTGTAGCCAAAGCGGACGGCGTAGATAAATACCGTCAATAATTTGCTGGATGGCTTGAATATGCACCTGCACACCAGAGGTTACTGGATCGAGCGGGGTTGATTTTAAATTTTTCAAGCCCGCCGCAGACGTACCAACAAAAGCAATGCGTCCGCTCATGCGCTTGGGGTTAAAATCTGGCGCGAGTAATTCCCAAGCCGGTATCGTGTCGACACTATTTGAGGGCGCATAATAAAGCCGCATAGAACCATCGGCTTCTAGGGGGATAATAAAGCTTCCGACTTTCATGCGCGATAGACCAAGTCCTGATGTATAACTTGCTTCGCCGCGCACATCTGAGGCTTTGAGGATTATTGACTGTGCGCCTTGGGCAATGCGCAGAGCCTCAATACCGAGACTGGGGTAAATTGTATCCTCGCCGCGCAGCAATAAAGGCGCGCGCCGAATGATGCCATCGCGGTCAAGCAGGGCATTGATTGTGCCCTGTCCAAGGGCGGCATCTTGAATGGTATTTATATTGTAAATCGCCGCGCTACGGCTGGGCACCAGTGAAACAGGATTTGCCGCATTATTTTTTGCTGAGGCAGAAGACTTACGAATCGCAAAACCAACCTTAGGTTGGGGCAGGCTATGACCTTGCTGATGAAGCATAATCGCAATTACAGTCGGCGTGGTTGATAGAACTTTAGCAAATCGCTTATCTGGATTTTCAATATTTTTCGCCAAAGTGTCTGAAAGTTTCGCCCAAGCTTCATTGCTTAAATTTGCCCGCAATCCCTCCCAAACAGGAAGGATTGATTTTGGCGCGCTACGGTCTGCCTCTGGGAAAAGTACATCAAGCGCAATCGCTGCCGCCCCATTTTTTGTGGCAGAAACAATCAACTCACCGAATATACTACGCGGCCATGGGAACTGTCCTAGTTTTTGCAAGCTGGCTTCATCAATATCGACAAACACAACCGGACTGTCAGAGACTTTGCGCGGTTTCCAACGATTATATTGGTCAAAGACACGGTTTTGTAAATTTTCAATCAGCGGCGGACGGCTCAGTAGGAAATAGACGCTGAACAGTAAAAAAATGGCGGGTAAAACAATAGGTGTCGCTTTGTTGAAACGGAGTAATTGTCGAATTTGAAACAAACGCATGAAACACAACTTTATGATTAAACTAAGTTACAGATTAGAAGAAAACTCCAGCAATGGCAATATCTGGAAATGAAATGGATGTATTAATCAGCCCATGGGTGTTTTTTATTTGAAGGTTTATTTATTGTTTTTTGAGTTTGCCATTTTGTATTTGGGTCTCGCCATGACATTTTTTTGGGTATTTTTTTACGCACCATGCTTGGGATATGAGATTTTGCGGTGTGAATTCTGACAACTTTGAAGGGCTTGTTATTGGCGGGTGCAAAGAGGCTGATATGGGGTTTTTTGAAAAAAGGTATGAGCACCATACCGGCGACAAAGCCGCCAATATGGGCGACATAAGCCACTCCTGAGCCGGTCTGTCCAAGATTAAGAAACTGCAAGCCAAGCCAGACTGACAAGACAAGAAAAGCGGGTATATACCAGATGAAAACCCAGACAAAGCATAAAATATTGGCACGTGGATAGAGGACTAAATAAGCGCCTAGCATTCCGGCAATGGCGCCAGAGGCACCGATCATGGGGATATCGGATTGTGGGTTGACGAGGGCTTGGGCTAAGGCTGCCACTATGCCGCAAATAAGATAAAGCGAGAGATAGCGAAATTTTGAACCTATAGCGTCTTCGATATTATCTCCGAAAACCCAGAAATAGAGCATGTTGCCAGCAAAATGCATGATGCCGCCATGCATAAACATAGAGGTGAAAATTGTCATAAAGGCGGGAATGCGTTCTAGTTCAGGCGGCAAGCTTTCTCCGCCAAGCAAAGCTGAGGGCGTTACGCCATAAGCTAAAATTGCTTCGCGTGCGCCATTTGGCAAACTCAGTTGCCAAAAAAACACCGCCGCACATAAAGCAATAATTGCCCATGTAAAATAGGGCTTTTTTTGGGTTGGGTTTTCATCTTTAAGAGGCAGAAATAACATTATCTTGTTTCATTTATTCATGAGGGGGTTGATTTGTGATAATACTCACCACTAATTTGTCATCAGTTAATATGCGTTGTGCAATGGCTTGAATTTGCTTTGCGGTGACTTTTTCAATTTTTTCATTACGGGTTGTTATATAGTTTTTGTCAAACCCTATTAATTGCAAGTTCAGTAATTGACTGACAATTTTATCGCCGCTATCAAAGCGTAAAAAATAAGAGCCCGTCAAATAAGATTTGGCATTTTCTAACTCTTGTTCACTGACCGCTGTTTTTTTCATTCTTTGCATTTCCTGTTTCAGCAGGTCAAGAACGAGATTTGTGTTTTCGTGAGCGGTGGCAATATTCCCCATCCACAAATGCGTATGCTGGTAATTGCTGAAATAGCTATAAGCCCCATAGGCGAGCCCTCTTTTTTCTCTTATTTCTTCCATTAAACGCGCCGCAAACCCACCCCCTCCAAGAATATAATTCATCACATAGGCCGCAAAAAAATTGGGCTCATCATAGCCGATACCCGCCAAGCCATAAAGAATTTCACTTTGTGGGGTCGGGTAATTTATATAGCTTATTTGTCCCGCCTGTATCATGGCGATGTCTTGTATGGGGTTTAATCTTGCTTTTTCGGGCAGGTTCGTAAACACACGCTCAACGGCGTCTATGGCTTCTTTGGCACTCAGATGCCCGATAATTGCCAAGACAAGATTATCGCGGGCAATATGGGCATGATAACGATTGACGACATCTTGTCTGTTGAATTTCCCCAAAGTCGTAAGTGTACCCGATGAAGGACGCGCATAGGGGTGTTCGCCAAACGCCAATTGCCACCAGTTTTCGCCATTGATGACACGCGGGCTTCCAATTGCACTGCGCCGATTATTTATCAAAGTGGTGCGCATGCGCTCTAATGCTTCTGGCTTGAAATTTGGGTTCTGCAGGGCTTGTTTTAACAAATATAAGGCTTCGTCTTTTTCGCTCAAAATGAATTTCATTGCGCCGTAGATTGTGTCCGCACCCGCACCGAAGCTGAGGCGGATGCCTCGGTTTGTCAACCTTGCCTTGAAGTCATGGGCCGTTAAATCACCTGCACCCTCATCAAGCAAGCTTACCATTAATTGCGTAAGACCATTCTCAGCTGGATTTTCTGTTGCGGCACCGCCGCGCCAGGCCATTTTTAAATTGACGATAGGGAGTGTTTTATCTTCTACAAACCAGAATTTTATGCCGTTCGAGGCGGTGAGTTCTTGAATATTAAGTTTGACCGCACCAGCCGGCGCCATAAGGATAATCACCGCCGCCGCCGCAAATATAATTTGGCATAAGGTGCGCTTCATTTGGTTGCCTCCGATTGTGTCTGCTTTGGTCGTAAAAGTCCGGTTACGCTCATTTTTTCGTTAAAATAAAGCCTTGCGACTCGCCTAATATTCTCGGCGGTGACAGCCTCGATATTGGAAATCCACTTGGCGACATATTCTGGCGATTGACCATATGAGAGGGCGGTGCCAAAAATACGCGCCATTAGCAACTGCTGGTCTTGGCTGTAAAGATAATCTGAAAGAAGTTCGGCTTTGGCGCGCTGGAGTTCTTTAGGGGTAACGGGTTCGGTTTCAAATTGACGTAAGGTTTTTGTTATAATTTGCTCCAATTGAGTAATCTCTGTGTCATTATGCGGGGTGGTGCGCAGGCTTATATAACCATCATTAATGCCTTCTGTAACAGCATAGGCACTTACTTGTGTGGCAAGATGGTTCACTTCAACAAGCTCTTCATACAGTTTGCCAAGTGTGCCGCTACTTAAAATATTCATCATAACGTCAAGTGCGGCAATGTCTTTTTGCCTCTGGGGGCTTTGGGCGGGCAAAAACAATTGGTAATATCTTGACCATTTGGTTTGGTGGGTGCGTTCATCAAAGCGTTCGAGCCTTTGGGCACTCTTTAATGGCTTGATAGCAGGGCGCGCTGCACGGGGGCGGTGTTGCGGTTTAAGCGGCCCATAATGAAGTGCGCTAAGACGGCGAACCTCTTGCATATTTGTGTCACCAACAACCACCAAAATAGCATTATCGGGCGCATAAAACCGTTTGTAAAAAGCCAGCGCATCACTTAATGACAAGGCTTCAATTTCATGCCGCCAACCGATCACCGGCACGCCATAAGGGTGCGTGCCATAAAGTTTCTGGCGCATCGCTTCATCAAGCAAAGCCGCAGGGTTGGTGTCTGTGCGAACAGAGCGTTCTTCTAAAACAACATCACGTTCAGCGTCAATCACACGCTCATCAAGCACAAGATTACGCATCCTATCAGCTTCCATTGCCATAACAGTGCCAAGCCTATCTGTCGCAATGCGCTGATAGTAAGCTGTAAAGTCATAGGACGTAAAAGCATTATCTTGTCCGCCCATGGCGGCAATTTTTTTGGAAAACTCGCCGGGTGGTATAGACGGCGTTCCTTTGAACATGAGGTGTTCAAAATAATGGGCAATGCCTGACTTGCCCTCTGGTTCATCAGCTGAGCCGACTTTATACCAAACCATGTGGGTTACAATCGGTGCGCGTTGGTTGGTTAGGACAAATATTTCCATCCCATTATCGAGCCTGTCGATGTCCCATTTGGGGGTAATTTGCGGCAGGTTAAATGATGCTTTAGAGACGGACAAAAGCTGAAGACTGACGAAGCCCGCCACGCCTAAAAAGGCAATAAGAGCTATATGTTTGGCATGGAGGCGCACATGTCGCACATGTCGCACATGTCGCACATGTCGCACATGTCGCACATGTCGCACATGTCGCACATGTCGCACATGTCGTACATGTCGTACATGGCGCGTATATTTTTCAAGCATTTAGTCGTTAATTACCCTAATTAATGTCAAGTATTGACCAATTATCGCTAATAAGTTCTGATTTTCCTTCATTGGGTTTTTTGCCTTGTTGTTTATTTTTTTGAAGTCGTTTGGCTTCAGCATCAGGGTTAATGATTTTTGCTTTTTGGTCAGCCTCGCCGAATAAGAGTGTTTTCAAAAATGCTTCATCTTTTTTGATGATTGTTTTGCCGTCTTTTTCAATCTGGTCACGAATTTGATTGGAACTGCCCCGCGCCCCCGCTTTGATTAAAAGCATGGTTTCAGCTTCTGATATATTTACATTTGTTGATTTGCTTTGGCCTATTAGAATCTCGCGTGCTTGTTCGCGTGATGCGCGAAGGTTTGGTTTTTTACCGATATTTGTTGGCGGGCGCAAAAAGAAATCAGGCGGTATAATGAGCGGTGCCTTAGTTACAACCGCAAATTCATCGGGTGCATTTTTGCCATAGCCCAATGGGTTATCGTCGCCGCCACAAGCGGTTAGGGCGGAAGCTGTCACTATTAGGACAAGAGTGTTTTTGAGAAAATTCATACGATGCGTCATGCCATCAGAGCCTTTAAAATTTTTTTATTTGTCAATAGCTTTATCATTTTGTCTCAAGCTGTCAATTAAAACTAAGCCACAGCCCACTGTAATCCAAACATCAGCGAGATTAAAGACATACCAATAATAATCATTATGGTGAAGGCTAATAAAATCCACGACAGCGCCTCGGAGAACGCGATCAATCACATTACCTAAAGCACCGCCAATAATAAGAGCTAAACCAAAAGCATTAAGCCGCGTTTTGGCGGCGCGAAGCATCCATAAAAAAACCAACCCGATAAGCAGAGTGAAAACAATCATCATAATGCGCATAGTGGCTCCATTATGACTAAAAAGCCCATAGCTTACGCCGGTATTCCAAACTAAAGTGAAATCCAAAAAAGGGGCTACCTTAAAAGGTGTATGTGATATAGAACTCTTCAGTATCAGCCATTTACTCATTTGGTCAATGGCACCTACAAATAATATAATTGGCAAGGCTTGTCTGGATAGAGCTTTAAAGTAAAATGCCTTGAGAGTTAATTTAAGAAATTTTTTGAGCATCAAATTCTTTCACAGCTTGCGCATCGCGTGGGCTAAGGTCAGGATAAGCGGTATTGCTTCCCACATCAGCCTGTATTTTCCATGAGCGGCGACATTTCTGCCCGCGCGCCAAAGCTGGCTTAACGCCCACTCCAGCAACATCATCGAGCTTGAAGCTGGTTTTAGGAACGGGCCCTGAACGAATGTCAATTTGAGAGGTGATGCAAATATCCGCCATATTTTGTTCTAAAATGAGAGTGCGCAAAGCATCGTCTTCAAGATAAACAATTGGCGCAGCTTCAAGGCTTGAGCCAATCCGTTTTTCGCGCCGTTCAATTTCAAGCGCGCCGGTCACAACGCGGCGCACGGTTTTAATTTTTTTCCATCTGGCGGCAAGCTCAGTATTTTTCCACGCGGGCGCAATATCAGGGAATTGGCGCAAATGCACCGACCGGTTTTGCGCCCCAAAGCGTGACTGCCATATCTCTTCCATCGTGAAGCATAAAATAGGCGCAAGCCAAGCTGTGAGGCATATGAAAATTTCATTCATCACAGTGCGGCAGGCCATGCGCACGGGGTTAGTGTTTGTATCGCAGTAAAGTGTGTCTTTGCGAATGTCGAAATAAAAAGCCGACAAATCAAGCGTTATAAAATTGAAAAGCACTTGATAAATTTTTCTAAAATCAAAATCATTATAGGCTTTCCGAACAAGCTCATCGAGCTCATATAAACGGTGCAACATAAGTTGTTCAAGCTCTGGCAGATCAGCAAATACCACGCATTCGCTATCCTCGAAGCCGTTCAAATTACCCAGCATAAAACGGAAGCTATTGCGCATTTTACGATAAGCGTCCGTATTGGATTTGATGATATCCGCTCCAATCCGTAAATCCTCCGAATAATCAGAACTCATAACCCAAAGGCGGATAATATCAGCCCCTGATTGTTGGATGATTTTTAAAGGGTCGACGACATTCCCCGCCGATTTAGACATTTTGCGTCCCTTTTCATCCATCACAAACCCATGCGTGACCACAGCCTTGTAAGGTGCGTGACCACGTGTGCCACAACTTTCAAGCAATGAAGACTGAAACCAGCCACGGTGTTGGTCAGAGCCTTCTAAATAGACATCCGCCGGTGATTGCAAATCATCGCGTGCCTCCAAAACAAAAGCATGCGTGGTGCCACTGTCAAACCACACATCAAGAACATCCATTACTTGCTCATAATCTTCGCTCGCATGAGCCTCGCCTAGAAATTCCTGCGCTGGACTATCAAACCAAACATCTGCGCCCTTTTCTTTGACCGCCTTAACAATGCGCCTATTGACGGCTTCATCGCGTAAAATTTCGCCTGTTTGTTTATGCACAAATACCGTTAACGGCACGCCCCAACTGCGCTGGCGAGAGATCACCCAATCGGGACGCTTCTCAACCATCGCATGGATGCGGTTGCGTCCAGTTTTTGGTACCCAGCGAATATTATCAATTTCTTTCAATGCTACCCTGCGCAAATTATTGGTTTCCATCGAGATAAACCATTGTGGTGTATTGCGGAAAATCACCGGTGCTTTGGAGCGCCAGCTATGGGGATATTGGTGGCGTAATTTGCCCTTCGCCAATAGGCGGTTATCATTTATCAATTGCTCGATGACGGCGCCATTGGCGTTGCCCATTTTACCTTTTTGGTCAATGACACATTTGCCCGCAAACAGAGGTACATGATCATAATAAACGCCGCCCTCATTGACTGTGAACGGGATATCAAGACCGTGCTTGAGACCAAGTTCAAAGTCGTCTTGTCCGTGTCCGGGTGCGCAATGAACGAGTCCTGTGCCGGTCTCATCAGTGACAAAATCACCGCTAAGCAAAGGAACTTCAAACTCATAGCCATGACCAGCAAATGGATGGGAGAGTGTTTTAATCTGTGACATGTCAATATCGCCGCAGCGTTCAAATGTTTCGGTGGCGGCGGCACGCATCACGCTTTGGGCGAGGCTGTCGCAGATGATGAGTTTTTCTTTGCCCGTATCGTAAATGCCGTAAGACAAATGAGCCGAATAAGCAACGGCACGATTTGCGGGTATGGTCCACGGCGTTGTTGTCCAAATAACAATGTAAGCGTCTTTTGCTTCGGGGGCTGCGTCTTGAATTGGGAATTTAACAAAAATGGTTGGCGAAACATGTTCTTCATATTCGATTTCGGCTTCGGCGAGAGCGGTCTTTTCAACAACCGACCACATAACAGGCTTGGAGCCGCGATATAGTGCGTCATTCATGATGAATTTTTGAAACTCGACAACAATAGCCGCCTCAGCCTCAAATGCCATGGTGGTATATGGGTTTTCCCAATCACCCATAATCCCAAGCCGCTGGAATTGATCGCTTTGAATATTTACCCATTCTTCGGCAAATTTTCGACATTCTGCCCGAAATGCCTGAACCGGCACGTCATCCTTATTCAATCCTTTATTGCGGTATTTTTCTTCGATCTTCCATTCAATAGGCAAGCCGTGACAATCCCATCCCGGTACATAAACGGCATCTTTCCCCATCATTTGTTGGGCGCGAGTGGTGACGTCTTTTAAAATTTTGTTCAAAGCGTGACCAATATGTAAGTTTCCGTTCGCATAGGGAGGGCCATCATGAAGAATATATTTTTTTCTCCCGTGTGCCTCTTTGCGCAAGTTTTTATAGAGTTCTGTTTTTTCCCAAAATTCAAGAATATCAGGCTCGCGTTTAGGCAACCCAGCTTTCATCGGAAAATCAGTCTGCGGCAAATTTAACGTATTTTTATAATCGCGCCCCTTTTCAAGAGCTTCATCTGTATCACTCATGGGCTGGTTGTATCAGCCTGTTGCTTGTGTCGCAAGCGTCTGCTTTGCGGTTTGGGCATCTTTTGCGATTTGGCTCTTTAGTTCATTCAACCCCTCGAATTTTTTCTCTGGACGGATAAAATCTATCAACGAAACGGCGATTGTTTCATTGTATATCATCGCGTCAAAATCAAATAAATGAACCTCAAGGCGCGGCGTTGGTGTCTCAAAACTTGGTCGGATACCCAGATTAGCAACGCCGTCAAAAACGTGTCCTTTATAAGTCCCGCTTTTAATTTCCGCCGTGACGGCATAAACGCCAAAAAGCGGGAGATGATAATCATATAACGAGACATTCGCTGTCGGAAAATTAATAGTTCGCCCGCGTTCATCACCGTGGCTGACCTCGCCTTCTAATTGCCAAGCATGACCAAGCAATTTTGTCGCAAAGCGGATTTCTCCGCGTGTCAAACATTCTCGAATAGCGGTCGATGAATAAGGCCGCGTCCCTGATTCAACGGGCGTTACGGCATCTAAAATCTCCACATCAAAATTATTTTCTGCGCCATAGGCTTTGAGCAATTCGGGCGTGCCTTCACGGTTTTTGCCAAAATGAAAATCATGCCCAACACAAACCGCCTTTGCACATAATGCCTCCATAAGAATGTCACGGATAAAGGCACGCGGCGACATCCCTGCCATTACGGCATCAAAAGTGAGGGCTAGCGTATGGTTGGCACCATATTGTTCTAGCAGTTGGGCACGCGTGAGCAAACGTGTCAATCGCAAGGGGGGGGCGTGTGGTGCAAAAAACTGTCTTGGATGAGGGTCAAAAACCAATGCAATGACGGGGGTCGCATCAGGGCCTGCGTTAAAGCTTTCGGCTTTCTTGCGCGCTTGTGCCAAGACCGCTTGGTGTCCTTTATGAACGCCATCAAAATTACCAATGACAATCACACCATAGCGGCACGTATCCGTTAAAGACTTTAAGGTTCGAAATAAGCTCATGCTTTTACCATATCAAATGCTTTATATAATAGCCTGCAAATGCCTGATGTTGAGATAAAAATTTAGCCACTTGTAAAGATGTTTCAAGCGGTTCATCTAAGGTTTTAGCAAGTCCTCCCATTATATAAAGCACATCATAGCCCGCCCCATTGGCGCCCAGAATATCTGTTTTATGCCCATCGCCAATTGCCAATATACGAGATTTATCAGCTTGGATAAGCTTGGCAATACGTGCCGCGGCGGTTTCATAAATCGGTAAATAAGGTTTGCCGAGCCAGATGACCTCGCCGCCGTTTTTCTCATAAATTTCCGCCAGAGCACCCGCACAATAGATCAGCGTGCCGCCAATTTGAACGCATCTGTCCGGATTGGCGCAAATGAGCGGCAAATTATGTTGCTTCCATAACACTATGTCTTGCGCATAGTCATCAGGCGTTTCAACGCCGTCATCAACCATGCCCGTTAGTAAAATAAAATCAGCAGCCTCAACATTCGTATATTCTATTTCAATCCCGACCAGCAAATCCATGTCTTTTTTAGCCCCGACAAAATGGCACTTTTGTCCCCGCGCCGCCCTTTGCTCAAGCATATCGCGCGCGCCATCACCCGAAGACATAATGTCATCATAGCAATTGCGTCCAAGCCCCAAAGCATCAAGCCTTTGTTGCACCGTGGCCGCAGGCCTTGGCGCATTGGTAAGCAAGACAACTTTACCGCCGCCCTCTCGCCAGTTTTTTAAAGCCGTGTCAATCCCCTCAAACAAAGCCAAGCCATTATGGACAACACCCCAAACATCACATAGTAAAACATCATATTTCAAACGCAAATCTTGGATACCGTTAATTTTCTCAGGCAAGGTTAAATCTATCATTTGCGCAAAGTGCTTTATTTCCAGTTGAGTGGCAAGATGTAACTGTATAAGGTCTCAAAAGAATTTTAATAATAGGGAAAAAAATGTCATTATTCGATCTCTCTGGAAAAACAGCAATTATTACAGGTGCCTCGCGCGGTATCGGCGAAGCCATCGCTCACCGCATGGCTGAACATGGTGCAAATGTAATTGTCTCAAGTCGTAAAGCCGAGGGGTGCGATGCGGTTACGCGGGCTATTAATCAAAAATATCCGCACCGGGCCAAAACGATTGTCGCGCATATTGGCGAGAAGGCGCAGTTGCAAAATCTGGTAGACGAGACGGTTACCGCTTTTGGCGGCATTGATATTTTAGTATGTAATGCGGCTGTTAACCCTCATTTTGGACCGGCTGAGGCATGTCCCGATGACGCTTTTGACAAAGTGCTAACATGTAATGTCAAAGCTAATCACTGGCTGTCAAATATGGCTGTGCCGCATATGCGCAAACGCGAGGGGGGGAGCATTATTATTATTTCCTCAGTGGCTGGTATTGTGGGGCAATCTGTCATTGGTGTGTATGGGGTTTCAAAAGCGGCTGATTTGGCAATAGTGCGTAATTTGGCGGTTGAGCATGGTAAGGATAATATTCGTGCTAATGCGATTGCGCCGGGTTTAATCAAGACTTATTTTTCCAAAGCACTTTGGGATAATGCTGAAATTCTTGAGCGGGCTGTTTCGGGTGCGCCGCTTAAAAGGATTGGGCATGTAGATGAAATTGCGGGTGCGGCGGTTTTTTTATCTAGCTCGGCCGGCAATTTCATGACGGGGCAGACTATGGTTATTGATGGCGGCGAAACCACCTCACATATTTAGGCGCGTATTTAAGTTTTGAGAATTATATACTATTGCCCCCGCATGATTATTTTTGTTCTAGAAAGTTCAATTTAGTGTTGCGATTGAAAAATAGAAACTGCGTCTAGTTGTCCAGCCTCTCCAACATCACTTGTCCAAACAAATGGTTTTGCATACTCAACCAAAATTTTACCCACTTCTTCGTGGCAATACCAAGCACCTGTTTCCGTATTTTGAATCAACTCATATCCAAACATAGATAGGCTCGGGATTTTGTCTTTTGGTATTTCTACCCACGGCATTACCGCCCCCCTACAACCTGATAAGATTTAGTATTTGTCACGGGTAGAGGAAGAACATCGCCAGTGATAACCCCTTCTTGTGCTTGCAACTGAAACCGTCTGATATAACCAGCAATAATGTCTAAGGCAGCATCAACGGCATCTTCTTCGGTGTGCCGTTCTACCAAGAAAGCAGGCTCAATCGGACGATGGGCATAGAATTTGCCATCTTCGCGCGCCCCTATGAGAAAATTGTAATTTTCTTTAAAATTTGATTGTTTATCCATTTTTTTCCCTTTCTCTATTTTACGCTATACAAATAAGTACTAACAAAATATGGTCAAATTTAAGCATTATCTAGATTCTGAGTCAATGAAATTGACCAATCATGCTTAACCCTTTGTCAAGGTTATATAATCAAGCTTCTTACCTTCTGTTTGGGCTATTAACGTTGTAATTTTGTCCATTGTGTCGTTATAACACGCACCTTGGTTTAGGCGGAAAGAAAATTCATTTACATATCTTGCCAAATGCTTAGGGCTGACATGATGATATGTGCCGCATATTTAAGTTTCGTAGAACGTCACATAAAAACCCGTCAAAAAAACCCGCTCTTAAAAAAGAGCGGGTTTCTTTTGCCTGAAAACAGGCACATGTAGGTTTAAGTGCAGGCCGGTAAATGCAGTTTACATCATACCGCCCATACCGCCCATGCCGCCCATACCACTCATATCGGGCATCGCTGGTGACGCATTAGCAGGCGCCGGTTTATCAGCGACCATAGCCTCGGTCGTGATCATCAAACTAGCAACAGATGCGGCATCGCGCAGAGCCGTCGCAACAACTTTGCTTGGGTCCACAATGCCCGCCGCAATCAGGTCAACATATCGCTCATTTTGAGCATCAAAGCCCAACATGCCATTGGCCTCTAATACTTTGTTGACAACAATAGAGCCGTCAGCACCAGCATTTTCAGAGATCTGACGCGCCGGTGCTTCTAGTGCTTCTAACACCAGATTAATACCTGCTTGAATGTCAGGGTTCTCGCTGGAGACTTTGGCAACGGCTTTTTTAGCTAATAACAAGGCTGTGCCGCCGCCCGCGACAATACCGCTTTCAACAGCTGCGCGTGTTGCATTGAGTGCATCATCCACGCGGTCTTTGCGTTCTTTCACTTCAACTTCGGTTGCCCCGCCGACTTTGATAACAGCCACCCCGCCGGCTAGTTTTGCGAGACGCTCTTGCAGTTTTTCGCGGTCGTAATCGGATGAAGTTGTATCAATCTGAGTACGGATTTGTCCAACCCGTGCTTCAATTTCTCTTTTTTTGCCAATGCCGTCCACGATGGTTGTGTCATCTTTAGTGATGTTCACGCGCTTGGCTGAACCAAGCGTATCTAAAGTGGTGTTCTCTAGCTTGATGCCCAGCTCTTCAGAGATGACTTGTCCGCCTGTTAAGATGGCAATGTCTTCGAGCATGGCTTTGCGGCGGTCGCCAAAGCCGGGCGCTTTGACGGCGGCGATTTTCAACCCGCCACGCAATTTGTTCACGACCAGAGCCGCGAGTGCTTCGCCTTCAATATCTTCGGCAATGATTAAAAGTGGGCGGGTGCTTTGCACGACAGATTCAAGCAATGGAAGCATAGACTGAAGGTTAGAAAGTTTTGACTCATGCAATAAAATAAGCGGGTTTTCAAGTTCGACCGACATTTTCTCAGGGTTGGTGATGAAGTAAGGTGAGAGGTACCCACGGTCAAATTGCATACCTTCGACGACGTTGAGTTCACTTTCTAGGCCTTTAGCTTCTTCGACGGTGATAACGCCTTCATTACCTTCACTGCCGACTTTTTGCATCGCTTCGGCGATCATATTGCCGATTGCGGCGTCGCCATTGGCTGAGATTGTCCCGACTTGAGCAATTTCTTCATTGGATTTAACTTTTTTGGAGCGTTTTTCCAGATCAGCCAGAGCGATCTCAACGGCTTGATTAATGCCCCGTTTAATATCCATTGGGTTTAAGCCTGCGGCGACGGCTTTACAGCCTTTGCGCACGATGGCTTGGGTCAGAACGGTAGCGGTTGTTGTGCCGTCACCTGCGACATCATTTGTGTGGGCGGCGACTTCGCGGACCATTTGCGCACCCATATTTTCGAACTTATCTTCAAGCTCGATCTCTTTAGCGACGGTGACGCCGTCTTTGGTGGTGCGCGGGGCACCGAATGATTTGTCTAAAACGACATTACGCCCTTTAGGGCCGAGGGTTATTTTTACAGCATCGGCGAGAATATCAACGCCTTTGAGCATTTTCTCTCTGGCTTCTGAGCCAAATTTTACGTCTTTTGCCATGTTTTTATCTTTCTCTATTGTTATGAATTAGGCGATGATGCCAAGAATGTCAGACTCTTTCATAATCAGCAGTTCTTCACCCTTGAGGGTGATTTCGGTGCCTGACCATTTGCCGAATAAAATTTTGTCTTTGGGTTTAACATCGAGCGGTGTGATTGTGCCATCTTCACTCCGTGTGCCACTCCCGACAGAGACGATAACGCCTTCGGAAGGTTTTTCTTGAGCTGTATCGGGAATAATAATGCCACCAGCTGTTTTTTCTAATTCTTCAACGCGGCGTACAAGAACGCGATCATGTAAGGGACGGAAAGCCATTTTTTTTCTCCAAGCCTCGCCGTTTGTGGGCGAGGGTTCGTTAAACTTAAAAAGGCATAATCAGGCATTACAATAGTCCTTCCTATGCTTCATGCATGAGATAATACCCGTTTGAGTGAGTTTCAAGGGCAAATCGCATAAAAAGAGGTTTTTTTGGGGAAAAAATAGAAAACAGAATAAAAAATTTTTCAAATTGAATTTTTTGAGTTTTACGCACTTGTTTAAGGGCCGTTAATTTGTCATCAAGGCGGGGATGCGGGTTGTATATTGGCGCGCATGTTGGAATAAACTGGCTGGAAGGTTTCTCCCACCTACCTTTTGGCGGCAAGATCCAACGGCTACGTATCGGCTTGACCGATGCGTAGCCATGTTTTGCGTTCATGTTTTGCGTTCATGTTTTGCGTTCATGTTTTGCGTTCATGTCTTGAGTTTGGGTTATCCAAGCCATAGCAAAGCGGCGCGGAGCATAAATGTCAGACCGATAAAAGCCATAATGCGCTTTGTCCAGATAAAGAAGTTGGTGTCTGTCATGGCATCGAGAATTTTTTTGCCGAGTCGGGTACCGATAATTGAAAACATAAAACAGCCCGCAAACAGCCATAGAGGTGGCCAGACGGCTTGTGCGGTTGGGCTGAAGCTTTCGCCAAGATAGCCATAAAAGAATATTTTTATGCTATGAGCAATAACTTGCGTCATGGCTTTGGCGGCGATGACTTCATGGCGCGTTAGATGGCTATGTTGGAAAAAAACATCTAGTAGGGGGCCGGCAACACCTGCCACCAGATTAGTGGTTCCGATTAAGATGCCAGACAGGGGTGCCATATAGGGGCGGGTGATGTCGAGCCGCAAATGCGTCGGCAAGATAAAAGAAACAAAGGGTAGCGCGCCAAGGCAAAAATAAACGAGGGCTGGCGAGGGGCGGGCAAAACTTGTGACCACATAAAGGAACAGGGCAATGGCACCAAAGCTGCCAATGAGATAACCGCGAATTAAACGCCATTTGATAGCTTTGCGGTTGAGCCAAGCGCGATAAGCATTAGAGGTGAGTTGAATCATACCATGTAAGACCATTGTCGCACTCACCGATAAAACGGCGGTAAGTAGTCCCATTAAAATCATCCCGCCTGTCATGCCGAAAACACTTGACATAGTAGCCGTCAACAAGGTTCCAGCCCAGATGATGATAAGAGTGATTAAACTCATACTAAACTCATATAAGTGCCCCTGCGAGGCGGTCGAACAGCTCATTTCTTGGCGAGAAATAATAATCCAGCTTAGACACGCTCACCCCGATTTCCTTTTGCGCTAATTTATCGCAAATAAGTTGAAGCTCTGATTTATCAATCAGTAAGTCAAAATAAGTGCCTTCTAAAGACAAGTCTTTTAATGACTTAAATTGTTGTAAGCGACTTATATTAAATGTTGCAAAATCAGCTTCTGTCAAAGCACCTTTTGGGGCAAAGAAGTTTATACGGAGCATATTTTGCGTATGCTGATAGGCAGATAAACGTGCCAGAATTTGCTTGGCTGTTTTGCGCGTGGCTGGTGACCAAGTAGCTTTTAAGGCGGCGGCTAAATTTGCTTCACTTTTTAAAATTATGCCATCTTTAAGCACCCGCAAATCATTGGCGGCAAGAGTATCGCCGGTTGAGGTAATGTCAACAATCAGCTCAGCCTCACCGCTCGCTGGTGCGCCTTCTGTTGCGCCAAAGCTTTTTACAATCTGTATATCTTGCACGCCTTTTTCAGCAAAATAATCTGCCGTAAGGTGAATATATTTAGTTGCTACCCGCATCTGTTTGTTATTGCGCTGGCGAAACTCGGCGGCGATCTCGGCCAGATCCGCCATGCGAGTAACATCTAACCAGCCATTGGGGACGCCAACCACCACATTGGCACGCCCAAAGCCTAAAGGCATTACAAGCTGAATGCTGTTTGCTAAATCTGGCACTTCTTCACGTAATAAATCCTTGCCAGTAATGCCAAAATGTACCGTGCCCTCATTCAGCCTTGTGGCAATTTCACCAGCTGATAAATAATGAATTGCTACATTATCCATATCAGCCAATTTACCTTTATAGCCCCGCGCCCGCGTGCGGCTCAACTTCATCCCTGCGGCAGTGAACAGCGCGGCAGAATTTTCTTCTAACCGCCCTTTAGATGGCACGGCAATAATCAAAGTGTCACTCATGACGCCCCTTTTTGTTGTTGGATAGCCTCTTGCATGCGCTCAACAAAAATAACTCCCCCGACAGCAGGAATGGACTTATCAGCGCCAAGGGTTTGCAATAGATCATTATAGCGTCCACCGCTTGCAATAACGCGCCGCGAGCCTAATATGGGTGCGTGAATTTCAAATGAAATCCCCGTATAGTAAGCCATTTTTGATGTGTGTGAGAAGGTAATCGGTAGGTTGTAACCCGTATCGTGGTTTCCTATTTGTGCGACGGTATCCCTGATCTTCTGCTGCGTTTGTTTATTCAGTTCTAATATGGCTTCTTTCTCTTTTTGTTTGAAGGGAGAATCATCTGCATCAGACAAATAATTGAGGAGGTTCTTGCGTGTTTTCGGATCAATTTTGAGCGGTTTGGTCTGGTTGTTTTTTTTCTCTAATCGCGCCATAATTTCGGCACCACTGCGCCCTGCAATCATGCTTTCTTCATCAATGGACAAGGAAATATTACTGGTTTTTTCCATGGGTGCTGAAGTTACAAGGGTTATGAACTCAGCTGGCGTGGTGACTCTTTTTTTGATATCTTTAATTTCTTGCGCTGTGACATCATCAATGCCTTTCTCACGAATAAAATCCGAGAGACTCAACCAAAACACACCTGAGGACACCCTAGAGTCCGCAAATTTCATTTCAAAATCCTTCACCCCAGCAGCTTCAATCATCATCCTCAACCGTATCAGCACTTCACTGTCATCTTGTTCGGCTTTATCGCCTGTTTTGCCGCCAATGATTTCAATGCCAAGTTGGGTAAATTCTTCTGGTTTTCCTGCCCCGCGCGGTTGGTATCGAAAGGCGGTCCCTTGATAGCAAAACCGTGCTTCTCCTTGGCGTTTTTCTTGTAGATATTTTAAGGCAATCGGGATGGTCAGGTCGGGGCGCAAGCATAATTCCTCGCCGCCGGGGTCGGTAAAGCGATATAAACGCCGTTGCATTTCTGCTCCCATGAGATTAATGAAAGGCGCACTTGGTTGTAAGATAGGCGTATAAATCGGTGTGAAGCCAGCTTTTTCAAAACTTGCCAACATCCCGTCACTTTCAGGCATTGGTGCGGTGCTATCCCGAAAATGCCGCTTTTTGGATTGAAGCGGGTCGGCTTGGTGTTCGGCTTGAGACGCACGAGATATGCCGCCAAAAACCTGTGCGTCAATTGTTAGGCTGGCGTCTTCACAGGCTTTGGCAAGCACATAATGTTGTTTTGCGGGAAAGCCGTTTTGGCGATAATTGGAAATCGCAGAGGCACCAACGCCGCATATCTCAGCGACTTTTTGCGTACCCCCAAGCGCATCAATAATTTGTGAAGCTGTTTTTAACATGATTATTCCGTATATTCCTATTTATTTCATGTAAATTGGAATAACACATAAATAACTTCAAGTAAATTGAAATAATCACAAATTACATAAAAAATAAAGTTCAAATTTCATGTAATTAGACAATATTAAGAGATTATCTTCAAAATTTCTGCTGAAAGTTCATTTTTTTTGACTTCTTGCTGTGCATGCGCCGAAGCCCGCCATTCGGTATTATCAGAAATTTCAGCCGCTTTCGCCTTCCCCAAAGCCAAATCCTTAACCGTAACCACGCCTTTGGCGCGTTCATCTTCGCCTTCAATAATCACCAACCGCGCATCCCGATTATCTGCATAACGCAATTGCGCCTTCATACCGCTATCACCCATATAAACCTCAGCCCGTATGCCCGCCTTGCGTAGCTCTTGCGCCATCGCGGCATAATCGCTGATATTTTCCTTATCCATCACCAGCACCACAACCAATGGAGCTGGAACGCCATCGCTCTGGATGCTCTGGATACCAAGCAAGCTAAGCGCAGATGCTAAACGACTAACGCCAATCGAAATGCCTGTCGCTGGTATCTCAATTCCCTTAAAGCGTTTCACCAGATCATCATAACGACCGCCGCCGCCAACAGCACCAAAACGGCGCAATGTACCATCATCGCCCGCAGCTTCAAAAGTTAGATCAATTTCAAATACCGGCCCCGTGTAATATTCAAGCCCGCGCACCACCGAAGGGTCAAAAATAATTCTGTCCGCCTCATAACCAAGCGTAGTGAACAAAGCGTCCATAGCCTCAAGCTCGGCAATACCCGTCATGCCTATCGCGCTGGTGCCAGCTTGTATTTTCAGTTTTTCAAGCACTGCCATGCGGCTCTCGCCTTTGGTTGCAATAAAATTGATGATTTTCTCAATCATCGCCTCATTAAGCCCTGCGCCTTTCGTAAAGTCGCCGCTCTCATCTTTGCGCCCATCACCAAGGAGCTGGCGCACAGCGTCCGTTCCAAGACGGTCGAGCTTGTCCATGGCGCGTAAAATTATCTGTCGGCGCGTTTCATCATCGCCCCCCCCATCAGGGTCAAGATGAACGCTCTTTAAAACACCGTCTAAAATACCGTCTAAAATTTTACGGTTATTCACACGGATAACATAATTTCCACGCGAAATACCCAGTGCTTCCATGCAATCGGCAGCCATGGCGCAAATCTCACTATCGGCTTGCTGTCCCGGCGCGCCAACTGTATCGGCATCAAACTGCAAAAATTGACGAAACCGCCCCGCCCCCGGCTTCTCATTGCGAAAGACCGCTCCAAATTGAAAGCGTCTGAACGGTTTGGGGAGCGCATCATAATGCTGTGCAACAAAACGTGCCAACGGTGCGGTCAGATCATAACGCAAACTAATCCATTGACCGTCATCATCTTCGAGCGAAAACACCCCCTCATTAGGGCGGTCCTCATCAGGCAGAAATTTACCCAAAGCATCAGCATACTCAAATGCTGATGTATCCAACGCCGCAAAGCCATATCCCTCGTAAACCCGCGCAATAATGTCAATCATCTTTGCTTGTAATGCCAGTTGCGCGCCAGCCATATCGCGCATCCCACGCGGTATGCGGGCTTTTGGTTTGAAAGTTTTCTGCTGCTTTCCCATTTGGCGCTCATCTCAACTATTTTGACTGTTCCTAGTCCATTGCGCGGGCTTTAGCAAGAACTCCCCGCTAAAAATCAAACGGACTTAATCCGCGTGTCTGCTCGTCCAAAAGCAAAGGGCGATTGAGCGGCGGCGTCGCGCGTTGTTGACAATTGGGTCGCTCACACAACCTACAATTAATGCCAATAGGTGTGTTTTTACCTGTTTGTTCAAAATCGTGACCAACCGCATAGGTTAATTTTTTAGCATGGGTAATCTCGCAGCCTAGTCCGATGGCAAACTGATTGCCCGGCACGCCAAAACCAGATGTGTTGCGCCCGACTGTTCGTGCTATCGAGAAATAACGCGTCATGTCTTCCATTTGGACGATTTGCGTCAAGACTTGCCCCGGAACGCGAAAGGCATCATGAATATTCCAGTGCGGGCAGGTGCCGCCTAATATTGAAAAATGAAAGCCAGCAGCAGAAAATCGTTTCGATATATTGCCGGCATTGTCGACGCGAATGAGAAAAAATGGAACGCCCTTCATGCCGGGGCGTTGCAGGGTTGTGAGGCGGTGGCAGACTTGCTCAAAGCTGGTGCCAAACCGCCGCCCCAGCAGGGTGATGTCATATTGGGTTTCCTCAGCTGTTCGCAAAAAGACTTCATACGGCATCAGCAAAGCGGCGGCGAAGTAATTGGCTAAAGACTTACGGGCAAGGCGTTTGGCTTCTTCGTTTTCAAACCCTGCGAGCTCAACCTCATCTTCAAGTTGCGCTTTGTGTTCAAGATAAGCCAGCTGATAGGCCAGCTGAAAGCACCGTCCCGGTTGGTCGAGTAATTCGGACATGAAAATAGTTTGACGGTGATGGTCATAACGCCTTAGACGAGTACCCATTAATTCTGTGGTTGCAATGCGCACCTGAATGCGGTGTTTTTGTAATAGATAGGCGCGCAAAATTAAATAGGGTTCATCAGCACTTAGTCCAGCAATCTCGTATAGGTTTTCTGCCGCTTCATCTAATGCACTAAAGTGATTGGATTTTTGATTGATGAAATCGCGCACTTCTTCATGCGACAAATAGACGGCGGATTTATCGGTGCGCCCATTATCATCAAGTTGTTGTGCAAGAATAGTCGTTGTGTTGGTGTTTTCACGATAGGTCTGAAATAGGCGAGTGATGGCATCTGCGGCGATGGGGCTGGCGCTGGCAATGTCTTTAATCTCTTGTTCGGAGATCTGGTTATCAATGAAAAAGGGGTCCGCAAAAACTTCTCGCAATTGGGCATAGGCGCGTGCTTCTTCATCGCCGGCGAGCCCTCGAGGGTCGATGTCAAAGGTTTCAACAAGCTTTAGCAGAATCTGGGCTGATATGGGGCGTTGGTCACGTTCAATCAAGTTCAGATAGCTGGTTGAGATACCAAGTGCTTCTGCCATGGCGGCTTGTGTCAGGCGCAATTCTCGGCGTAAGCGTCGCACGCGTGCGCCGGCAAATAGTTTTCTTTCTATAAATTTGCTTTTGCTTTTGTCGGTCATGGGTTGGTTAGGGGCAACTAAAATGAGTTTAAACATGAGTTTAAACATTAACTTAAACATGAGTTTAAACATTAACTTAAACAGAGACTTACCTCTAAATATTTACTTTATTTACAAACTATACAAAAATCAACAGTAAATTTGTAAATATATTTACTTTAATATAATCAGATAGTTAATATTCACCTTGAAGTTGGATGTAAAAGTTGTATGTAATAAATTATCAAAATACAGTGTAAAATATATTAGTGCGTAATGGAGAATAAAACAGTGACCAAGAGCCGTAACCAACAAAGCCATCCGCTTTTGGTACCCGCATTGCGCAACCATGATTAGGGTCTTCTTTTATGAGCAATCATGGTCACTATTTTTGCATTTACGAACCAGACTTTAAATAGAAAAACCCACGAAAAATATAGGAAAACTCATGACTAAATATCTTGAATTCATCAAACACTTCGAAAGCCTGAAAAAAGCCAATGGTGCCGCTTGGAAAGCCATCAATCCAGAATATGTGGCGCGTATGAAGCTTCAAAATCGCTTTCAAACAGGTCTCGACATTGCCCGCTACACAGCCTCTATTATGCGTGCTGACATGGCAGCCTATGATGCAAATTGGGAAAACTACACTCAATCTTTGGGCTGCTGGCATGGCTTTACCGCCCAGCAGATGATGATGGCGATTAAGCGTCACCAAAAATCAACTAAGCGTCGCTATGTTTATCTTTCTGGCTGGATGGTTGCCGCCATGCGTTCAAAGTTCGGGCCCCTACCGGACCAGTCAATGCATGAAAAAACATCTGTTCCGAGCTTGATTGAAGAGATTTATACTTTCTTGCGCCAAGCTGATGCGCGTGAATTGCGCCATGTGTTTGCTGATTTGGATGCGGCGCGTGCTTCGGGCGAAGATGAAGCGGCTATTATTGACCAGATTGATCAACATGCAACGCATATTGTGCCGATAATCGCTGATATTGACGCTGGTTTTGGGAATGAAGAGGCGACCTATTTGTTGGCACGCAGAATGATCGAAGCTGGTGCTTGTTGTATTCAGATTGAAAACCAAGTCTCGGATGCCAAGCAGTGCGGTCATCAAGATGGTAAAGTGACTGTACCGCATGAGGATTTTCTCGCCAAAATCAATGCTGTTCGTTATGCCTTCCTTGAGTTGGGGGTTGAAGATGGCGTGATTGTTGCGCGCACGGATTCTCTTGGGGCTGGTTTGACGCAAAAAATTCCTGTTTCTCAGAGGCCCGGCGATCTTGCGGACCAGTATAATGCTTATCTAAAAACAGTGCCTGTTGGGGATGCTTCAGAGGTTGGTCACAGTGAGCAAGTTTTTGTTCAAAATGGTCAGATGATGAAGCCCGTGCGGATGCCCAATGGTCTTTACGCCTTCAAAGACAACACGGGTGCTGCGCGGGTGATACTTGATTGTGTGACAAGTTTGCAAAACGGTGCTGATCTGCTTTGGATTGAAACTGAAAAGCCAAATGTGGCTCAGATTGCGGACGTGGTAAACGAGATACGCAAGAGCGTTCCAAATGCCAAGCTGGTTTATAATAACTCGCCTAGTTTCAACTGGACATTAAGTTTCCGCAATCAGGTGTTCAAAGAATGGCAAGCGGCGGGCAAAGATGTTTCGCCCTATCCAAACCCTGCCGATGATGAGCAAGCCCTGATGGACGCTTCTTTCGATGAGAGCGAGCTGGCTAAGGAAGCTGATAAGCTGGTACAAAATTTCCAAAAAGATGCCGCCCGTGATGCAGGTGTTTTTCACCACCTCATCACATTGCCGACCTATCACGATACTGCCCTTGGGACAGATGTTCTGGCGGAAGGTTATTTTGGCGAGCTGGGAATGTTGGCTTATGTGCGTGATATTCAGCGCCGTGAAATTCGCCGCGGCATGGCTTCGGTCAAGCACCAAGACCTTGCGGGCTCGAATATTGGTGATGATCACAAAGAGTATTTTTCAGGCGATAATGCTCTCTTGGCTTCTGGTGAAGATAACACTATGAACCAGTTCTAAGAAAACGCAATATGCCGACTAAAAGGACTATGGGTTTTCAGGGGGGTTTTCAGGGGGGTTTTCATGGGGGCTTTCATGAGGGTTTTATTTTTCTCCTATAATATTGGCTTTACTGCGCAATTTTTGAATTTCTTCTTTAAGATGAATATCAAAACTAAAGGCGCGATATAGGGTTTCAACCTGTGTGGCAACATTTTCAAAGACGGGCCGCTCACCCGGCGTTCTTTCGACAATATAGATAAAATGCCATCCGCTCCCCGCTTGAATGGCATTGGTGAGCGTGCCGATCGGTAAATTGGCGACTTTTTCAACCAATACGGGGCCAAGATATTTTTTCAATTTCGATAAGGGAAGCAATCTTGCAGGTATCGCTGGCGGAATGGCATCGCCATAATCTGCGGCAATATCTTCAAAACTTTGCCCCTGTTGAAAAGCGGAACGGATTTCGTCAAGTCTTTGTGTTACGTTTTTGCGCGCGCCTCTTACAAAGATGCGCTTGGCGTGAATTTCTGCGCTGAGGGTGAATTTTTCAATATTTTCTTTGAAAAACACCCGCAATGCCTCATTGTTAATCTTGCGTTGGTCCCATTTGGATTGGTTTTTAAGAATATACACACTGGCCAATTGACGCCGAATATTGGGATCCGTTATGAGTATGTTTTCTGATATTAATTTTTGAATAATCAGCTCTTCATCAATCATTAGCCTAATGAGCTGGTCTTGTTCGGCTTTGGTCAAGGCGGTGTTTTTAGTTAGTTCCATATCCGCTTTGAGGTTTTCAAAGATCTCTTTTGAAACGGGCTGATTATTAACATAGACAATGGCTGGTATCAATTTTTTAGTTCTGTCTTCATTAAGGAAAATAATGACAGCAATAAAAACGCCAAATATTAAAATTAATATGCTTAACCGTTTTCGCCACGGTCGTGATGGGCGCGGTGTTTGCGGTGTTTGTGGTGGCTGCGGTGTTTGTGGTGGCTGCGGTGTTTGTGGTGGCTGCGTGTTCTCACTCATAGGAACCTTCTATCAAAAATTATTCACAAGCCCATATGTATCAGGGCGCGCGCGTGCTGCCAATAGTTGATATGCTTGAAAAAAGAAATCACAGGGTTTATTCTAAAGTAGCCCTAAAGCTCTAAAACAAAATGGGGCAGGAAAACGGAGAAGAAATGGTCAATGAAGATCACAATCCTGTTATACACAAACCTGTTATACACAAACCTGTTATACAACGCCTTTCAGAAGGAACGATTAACCGCATTGCGGCTGGCGAGGTCATTGAACGCCCGTTTAGTGCGGTTAAGGAGTTGGTGGAAAATGCCATTGATGCTGGGGCTCAAAACATTGAAATTGCTCTTAACGCTGGCGGCAAAACCTTGATGAGCATTGCTGATGATGGTGTCGGCATGACGCCAGATGATTTGACGATTGCGGTCGAGCGTCATGCCACGTCCAAGTTACCAGCAGGTGATGGCGGGGCTCATTTATTTCATATTGCGTCACTTGGGTTTAGGGGCGAGGCTTTGCCCTCGATAGGTGCGGTGGCAAAAATGTCGATTATCTCGCGCCCGCAAAACGCCGATACCGCAATGCAGGTGAAGGTGAAAGCTGGAAAAGTAACTGAACCCCGCTCCGTCGCAGGGCAAAAGGGAACGCGTGTTGAGGTGGCAGATTTATTTTTTGCGACGCCCGCGCGGCTTAAATTTCTTAAATCCGACCGCGCCGAGACGACAGCTATTTCTGATGTTATCAAAAGATTATCTATGGGGCATCCCCATATTGGCTTCACTTTGGTTTCGGATGGGCGGCGGCTGTTTCAGCACCCTGCTGAAATGGCAGGCGACGAGGGGGCTCAATTAAACCGCCTTGAAAAAGTGATGGGGCGAGACTTTGCAGAAAATGCCGTGCCTGTTTATGCACAAAGAGAAGGTTATCGCTTGGCAGGATTTGCGGGACTGCCGACTTTTAATCAAGCCACCGCACGGGCGCAATATATGTTTGTCAATGGGCGTCCGGTCAAGGACAGATTACTGAACGGGGCTATTCGGGGGGCATATCAGGACTTTTTAGCCAAGCATAGGCATCCGGCGGTTGCTTTATTTATTTTTGTGCCGCCAAGTGAGGTCGATGTGAATGTGCATCCGGCTAAGACGGAGGTACGGTTTCGAGTGCCTGCATTGGTGCGCTCTATGATTGTCGGCGGCTTGCGCACAGCCTTAAATGATGCGGGTCATCGGGCGGCTTCTACGGTTGCTGATGCGGCATTATCTGCTTTCCAAACTGAAACCGGGGTTGCTTCATCTGGCTTAGCTGAGGGCATACAATCAAATGTTGCGCACCCCGCCGATGGTTTGCCTAACCCAATGAATCCCCTAACAACAGCTCCCTTAACAGGGGCGCGCCAGCCAAGTTCGGCTTCGTATCCGCAAGCCAATTTTGAAAACCTCGGGGCTCATAGCACGCCCGCCTATCAGCCGCCGGCTGAGGAAACTGTACCGGCTGAGCTACCCTTAGGCTTGGCCCGCGCCCAGCTTCATGAAACCTATATTGTCTCGCAAACGGCAGATGGTCTGGTGATTGTTGACCAACATGCGGCCCATGAGCGTCTTGTTTATGAGCGGATGAAAAAGGAAATGGCACAGTCTGGTATTGCCAAACAGATACTGCTTATTCCGGAGGTGGTTGAGCTTGAAGAGGCGAGCGTTGAGCTGTTGCTGTCGCGGATTGAGGAGCTTGGCGAACTTGGATTCATTATTGAGCAATTTGGAACCGGTGCGGTGCTTGTTCGAGAGATACCGACTCTTTTGGGCAAAACAGATATCCAAGCTTTGGTGCGCGATTTAGTCGAGGAAATTGCTGAACTGGGGGCGGCTTTATCTTTGAAGGAACAATTAGCGGAAATTTGCGGCACTATGGCTTGCCATGGTTCGGTTCGTGCGGGACGGCGTTTAGCGCCCGAAGAAATGAACGCTTTGCTGCGCGAAATGGAAGTGACGCCTCATGCAGGTCAATGCAATCATGGACGCCCGACTTATGTTGAATTGAAGCGCAGTGAAATTGAGAAATTGTTTGGCCGGCGCTAAGGCTCGCCAAACAATTTTATTTCAAGCGACTTATGCTTTTTGAGACATATCCATATATTTTTTGAACTCAATGCGTGCAATAGCACGGTTATGAACTTCATCGGGGCCATCAGCCAAGCGCAAAGTCCGAATCCCCGCATAAGCATTAGCTAACGGAAAATCTTGTGATACGCCGCCGCCGCCATGGGCTTGTATCGCATCATCAATAATTTTCAAGGCAATGTTTGGGCCAGCAACTTTGATCATGGCAATTTCGCCTTGAGCAACTTTATTGCCAACTGTGTCCATCATATAAGCCGCTTTAAGACACAACAGGCGCGTCATTTCAATATCCATACGCGCCCGCGCAATGCGCTCTTCCCAAACCGAGTGTTCGGCAATTTTTTTACCAAAAGCTGAACGCGACAGTAAACGCTTACACATTATTTCCAAAATCATTTCTGCCAGACCAATAGTGCGCATACAGTGATGAATACGCCCCGGTCCCAAACGCCCTTGGGCAATTTCAAAGCCGCGCCCCTCGCCAAGCAACATACAGCTTGCCGGCACCTGCACATTATTTAGCTTAACTTCCATATGCCCGTGCGGTGCATCATCATAACCAAATACGTTCAAATGACGGATGGTTTCGACACCTTGTGTGTCAAGTGGCACTAAAATCATACTTTGTTGCTGGTGCTTGGGCGCGCTTAGGTCTGTTTTGCCCATCACAATGGCAATTTTACAGCGCGGATCACCAAGCCCCGAAGACCACCATTTGCGCCCATTAACGACATAATCATCACCATCACGGATAATACTGGTTTCAATATTCGTGGCGTCTGATGAAGCAACATCAGGTTCTGTCATCAAAAAGGCAGAACGAATATCGCCGTTCATAAGCGGTTTCAGCCATTGGTCTTTTTGTGCGTCAGTCCCATAACGCGCCAGAACTTCCATATTTCCAGTATCGGGCGCACTACAGTTGAAAATCTCTGATGCCCAGCTAACGCGCCCCATAAGCTCTGCGAGCGGCGCATATTCCAGATTGGTCAGTCCCGCCGCACCTTCAAATTCAGGCAAGAAAAGATTCCATAAACCAGCCGCTCTCGCCTTTGCTTTGAGCTCATCAAGTATAGCCGGCACCTGCCAGCGATTATCCCCAAAAGCGGTCATCTGATCTTGATAAGTTTGGATATTTGGAAAAATCTGCTCATCCATGAATGTTGTTACATCTTGGATCATTTTTTTTGTTTTATCGGTATAGTCAAAATTCATTTTTTGCTCCCTTATGTTGCGACATATTGCATTATATTAGTCTAGCTGACCAGAAGACTTTTACGGCTTGCGTCTTCTTTTAGCAAAAAATTTTTTTAACAAATCAGCGCATTCTGTTTCGCAAATGCCGCCATAAACTTCTGGGCGATGTTGACAGCTTGGTTTGTCAAAAAAACGGACACCATGATCACAAGCGCCGGTTTTTTCATCTGCCGCGCCATAATAAATGCGGTTAATGCGTGCCAGCGCAAGAGCCCCTGCGCACATAGTGCATGGCTCTAAGGTCACATAGAGATCACAGGCGCGTAATCTTTCATTGTCTAATTTTTGCCCTGCTTCGCGTAAAACTAATATTTCAGCATGAGCGGTGGGGTCTTTATGTTCTATGATTCTGTTACCATTTGCGGCGATGACCTCGCCCTTAGGAGATATAAGAACCGCGCCCACGGGCACTTCGTCTCGAAGGCTGGCGCGGCGCGCTTGTTCCAACGCCAGTTCCATTAAACTTAATGAGCTTAAGGGCTTGGCTGAACGGATATTGCTTGCGGATTTACGGTGCATAATGCTTTATACTCAATTTTTAGTCTATACCTAAACATTTTAGAATTGGTTGCATTATGCCAGCTTCTCCCAAACCTTCTTATAAGCGCGTGTCTAAACCATCAGCTAAAAAATTGGCTAAAAAAAATGCGGCGCATCTGTCAGGCAAAGCCGAAAAGGCCGAAAAGGGAGAGCGTATTGCAAAAGTTCTGGCACGTGCCGGCGTTGCCTCCCGAAGGGGTGCCGAGCAGATGATCGCCGATAATCGCATTAGCGTTAATGGCAAGGTGATCTCAAGTCCTGCTTTGAATGTTTTGCCAAGTGCAAAAATTTTATGTGATGGCGTCCCGATTGCCGCTCCAGAACCGCCACGGGTTTGGCGTTACCATAAAAAAAGAGGGCTTGTGACCACCGAGCGTGACCCGCAAGGTCGCCCGACTGTTTTTTCCAAAATGCCCGAGTCACTGCCAAGAGTTATGTCGGTAGGTCGGTTGGATATTAACACGGAAGGTCTTTTATTAATGACCAATGATGGTGGTTTGAAGCGTTTTTTGGAGCTTCCTGCTACGGGTTGGTTGCGGCGTTATCGGGTTCGCGCTTATGGGCGTCCTGATATGAAGCGTCTTGAGGAGATTAAAAAGGGTGTGGTTATTGAACGTGTTGTTTATCGTGAAATTGAATTGGAAATTGAACGCCAGCAGGGCGATAATTTTTGGCTTATGGTTGCGTTACGCGAGGGCAAGAACCGTGAAATTAAAAAATTGCTTGAATATGCAGGCTTGAAAGTTAATCGACTTATTCGTTTATCTTTTGGTCCTTTTCAGCTGGGTCATTTAGATGATGGCAAGGTTGAGGAAGTGCCAAGGCGGGTCTTGCGCCAACAGCTGGGGGGGGCTTGGACGGATTTGCTTGAAGGGCGCGAGCCTACGCCGCCTAAAAGGCGTAAAGACAAACCTCTGGGTGAAAAACCTAAAGGTTCTGGCGATAAAAAGCCGTATAAAAAACCGTATAAAGCGGGGCAAAAGTTAAAACCCAACCCTGCGTCTTCAGACCTTAAGAAAAATAGCCCCAAGAAAAATAAGAGTGTAGCCCCAAATAAGGCGTCACTTGCGGCTTGGGAAATCAATAAGAAACGCAAAACCTAATGCGGATTGTTGGCGGAAAATGGAAGGGGCGAGCCTTGAGTGCGCCTAAAGACCGCCATATCAGACCGACTTCTGAGCGTATCCGCGAGGCTTTGTTTTCTATTTTAACAGCACCAGCAAAAGATCATTTGGGGGGGCGTTTGGAGGGGTGTTTGGAAGGGCGTTATGTTTTGGATTTGTTTGCAGGCACAGGCGCGCTCGGTTTTGAGGCTTTATCGCGCGGCGCACGCCATTGCCTATTTGTTGACGCCCAAGCAAGCGCGGGTGCTTTGCTGAGGGAAAATACGCACAACCTTGAGGCGCAGGATTTAAGTAAAATATACCGCCATGATGCCACGCGCCTTGGCATGAAACCTGCGCATATAAAAACAATTTTCAATTTGGTTTTTGTTGACCCCCCCTATGGGAAAGGGTTGGCAGAAAAAGCATTGATTTGTGCTTATGAGGGGGGCTGGCTTGCACTGGATGTTGTTATTATTGTTGAAGAAGATAAGCGTAGCGGGTTTGTAGAACCTGCGCCTTTTCGTTTGTTTGATGAGCGCGTTTATGGTGACACGGTATTGTATTTTCTGGTTTTGGCGGATGAGGTTTTGACAGAGAGTGAGTAATGTTTATTATTTTTTATGTTACGTTCTCGAGCGATTTCGCGCCACCCAATATCGCTACGATTAAACCCGTCTGGCCAGTTGATTTTCTCAATAGCAGCATAAGCCTTGCGCTGGGCTTCGGTAATGGTGGTGGCAGATGTGGCGATGTTTAAAACCCGCCCGCCAGTCGCATAAATCTTGCCGTCTTTTTCTTTTGTGCCTGCATGAAATATCACAGCACCGGTTGCCTCAGCCGCGTCTAGCCCCTGAATGAGGGTGTTTTTCTTATAAGCCCCCGGATACCCCTTAGCCGCCATAACAACCGTCATCGCAGTGTCGGATGACCAATCTAGCTTAATATCGCTTAAATCGCCTTTTGCCGCCGCCAACAGCGGCGGCAAAATATCACTTTTCAGGCGCATCATCAGCACCTGACACTCAGGGTCACCAAAGCGCGCATTATATTCAATAAGCTGTGGGCCTTTATCGGTGAGCATCAAGCCTGCATATAGCACCCCTTGATAAGAATACCCTTTATCAGACATTGCTTTTAAGGTTGGCTTGATAATGCTGTCCAATGTTTGTTCAATCAGTTCGGGGGTCATAATGCTGGCCGGTGAATAGGTGCCCATGCCGCCCGTATTGGCCCCCGTATCGCCCACGCCAACACGCTTATGGTCTTGTGCCGTCGCTAAAGGGAGCGCGTGCGTGCCGTCACAAAGAACAAAAAAACTTACCTCTTCACCGGTTAAAAATTCTTCAATTACCAACCCCGCCCCCGCAGACCCAAAGCCGCCTGCAAAAATCATATCAACCCCATCATGTGCTTGTTGGTTCGTTTCAGCAATAATAACGCCCTTACCAGCCGCTAGACCATCTGCCTTCACCACAATCGGTGCCGTGTGCGTGTCCAGATAATCATGCGCATCCTTGCACTTGCTAAACCGCGCATAAGCTGGCGTTGGAATGTTATATTCAGCGCAAATATCCTTTGTGAAACCCTTTGAGCTTTCCAATTGAGCCGCAAACGCTGAGGGCCCAAAAACCGCAATATTATTTTTAGTAAGAGCATCCGCTACCCCCGCCACTAAAGGTGCCTCTGGCCCAATAATAACCAAAGTGATGTTTTTATCCTTTGCAAAGCGAACGACTTCATCTGCACTTTCTGGATTAAGCGAAACAGCTTCGGCAATCTGCTTAATGCCGCCATTTGCGGGCGCGCAGTAAAGCTTGTTCAAAAGGCGACTTTGAGTAATCTTCCAACACAAAGCATGCTCACGCCCACCGCCTCCCAAAACCAGAACATTCATTGTATCATTGTCCACGCGTTTCCCCTTGAGCTGTTATATCAATCTGGATCAACGTTACAATTAACACGTCTCGAAATTTAAATAAATTGCCCTATATGAGTCGTTTTGGCATTGTATGTTAAACTTGAAAATAATGAAACATGATAAATAAGGTTATAATGGACGATAATTTAACGGAGTATTCGGTCAGCGAACTTTCTGGCGCGGTTAAAAAATCTATTGAAGAGGGATTTGGTCATGTGCGTGTTCGAGGTGAGTTAGGGCGTGTGTCGCGTCCGTCTTCGGGGCATATATATGTTGACCTGAAAGATGAAAAAGCGGTGCTGGCTTCGATCATCTGGAAGGGCGTGGCAGCAAAATTGGCGGTTCAGCCAGAACAGGGGCTAGAGGTTATCTGCACGGGTAGAATGACGACTTTTGCAAAACACTCGCGCTATCAGCTTGTTATTGAACAGATGGAAGCTGCGGGCATTGGTGCATTAATGGCATCGCTGGAGGCGCGCAAACAAACGCTTACCGCTGAGGGGCTATTTAATTCAGAGCATAAAAAACCTTTGCCTTATTTGCCAGATTGTATCGGGGTTATTACCAGCCCGTCAGGTGCTGTGATAAGGGATATTCTTCATCGTTTAGATGATCGTTTTGCCCGCCGTGTCTTGGTTTGGCCCGTCAGAGTGCAGGGCAAGACTTGCGCACAAGAAGTTGCCAGAGCCATTGCGGGCTTTAATGCGTTACAATTGGGCGGTGATATTCCTCGCCCGGATGTACTTATTGTGGCACGGGGGGGAGGCAGTTTAGAGGATTTATGGGGCTTTAATGAAGAAATTGTTGTGCGTACGGTTGCTCAGTCGGACATTCCTATTATTTCTGCTGTGGGCCATGAAACCGATACGACTTTGATTGATTATGTCGCTGATTTGAGTGCACCCACCCCAACTGCGGCAGCTGAATTTGCGGTGCCGGTGCGAGCCGAGTTGCAAGCACAAGTGTTGGATTTAGGGCGTCGGCAATTACGCAGTGGTTCAAAGCTTGTTTCAGCGAAAAAGGATTATTTACAAGGTTTGTTGCGCGGGCTTGCAAAGCCAGAAGATGTTTTATCGCGTCCAAGCCAAACATATGATTATCTGGCAGCCAGATTGGCGCAAGGCTTATCGCACCAAGTGGCGTTTAAAGGCGAGCGTTTTGTGCGTCTTGAACAAGGCTTGAGCTTGCGTGCGGTGTTGCAGTCTATAACCTCATTTGCCGCCCGCTTAGAGGGGTTGTCGCGCGCGCTTGCAAGGCCTGAAGATGTTTTAGCGCGTCCAAGCCAAACATATGATTATTTGGCAGCCAGATTGGCGCAAGGCTTATCGCGCCAAGTGGCGTTTAAAGGCGAGCGTTTTGTGCGTCTTGAACAACGCTTGAGCTTGCGTGCGGTGTTGCAGTCTATAACCTCATTTACCGCCCGCTTAGTGGACTTACATAAGCGCGTAATAGGGCGGCGCCAAGATGTTCTGCATCGTTGCCATGAAAGGTTGTCGACTTTACATAAACAGTTGAAATTATTGAGTCACGAATCTGTTTTATCGCGTGGTTTTGCATTGGTTTTTGATAATAATAATCAGCCCGTGCGGACAGTTTCTCAAGCCCCAGAAGGGTCACAAGTGATGGTGCAATTGGCGGCGCAACAAAAACTATCCGCCAGAGTGCTGGCTCATGAACTGCCCCCGCAAGTAGATTTGGCAAAAACTAAAGAAATCGCCGAAGGCGCAAGAAAATCTGCTAACATGCCCGCGCGTGCTGAATCCAGTCATGTTAAAACTGCCAAACCGAAGCAAGAAAAATTATTTTAAGAGCGATGAAAATTATTTAAAGAGATAAGCATGAATTTTGAGAGTGACAAATTAGGCACCGTTGCCGAAATTTCCTATCTTGATGGTGATTTTGAAATTAACCGTCCTGGCACTCATGTTATGTGCGCGGTAACTGGCAAACCGGTCAGGCTTGAAATGCTCCGCTATTGGAGTGTTGCCCGCCAAGAAGCCTATATTGATGCTGCCAGTGCCTTACAAGCACATCGCGGTGCCTTAGCGCAATTATCATCGGATAAGGCAGATACAAATAATGAAAGTACAACACCTTGATGGCAGGCTTGTTATCGATATTAGCTGTTGCTGGATTGCTTCATTTATCGCCTTTACCCCAAGATGCGTTTCCTTCTTCTTTTGTTGAGCAAATTTCAGGGCGTTTTGAAGCTGGCGGTATGGTCGCCATTAGGGTGGCGAACGGCGTGCGTGTGGAAGTCGATGGCCGCGCGCTTAAAGTTCATAATAATCTTGTCATATTTGGATATGGACGAGATGCATCGGGGCCAAGCGAAATTATACTTACCAAAAAAGGTTTCAAACAAAAGCTGGTTAAGCAAATTCAACCGGGGGTCTATGACATAGAATATGTTGAGGGTGTGGACGCGGTTTATGTATCGCCGCCCGCCGCCGTTAGAGAACGCATCGCGCGTGAAGCCAAGCAAAAAAGAATAGCGCGGCGTAGCTTGCTTGAAAAGCCTGAATTAAGTGAAGGATTTCTTGTGCCGTCTATTGGGCGTATTAGCGGCGTTTATGGTTCGCAGCGGTTTTTCAATGGTCACCCAAAACGCCCGCATTTTGGTTTGGATATTGCCGCCCCATCTGGGACGCTTGTTCGCGCCACTTTGCCGGGGCGGGTTAGTTTGGCTAAGAGCGATATGTTTTATGAGGGCGGGCTTATTTTTATTGACCATGGACTTGATCTGATGTCAGCCTATCTGCATCTTGGCGAGATAAAGGTTAAAGCTGGCGATGTGGTGCAACGCGGCACAGCCATAGCTACAATTGGTGCAAGGCAGGGACGCAGTACGGGCGCGCATCTTGACTGGCGACTATATTGGCAAAATAAGCGGCTTAATCCGATAAAGGTGCTGGATGAAAAGCAATTGGCAAAGCTAAAATGAAGCTAAAATGAAGCTAATGAGTCTAACGCTTACCCGACCAGCGATTATGCATCCAAAGCCACTGCGCAGGGATCGCCCGTATGGACACCTCCAGTAGATCATTTATTTTTTGGGTTGTGTTTTGAATATCCCGCATAATATTATTCGTCTTGGCGGCTTCAAAGGCATCGTGAAATTCAACTTTGAAGGTGCCGTTTTCAAGTCGTTTATTGGTCATCAGCATAAGCGGCACATTATAACGGCGCGCCATGCTCGCCGCCGCAGAGGGCGTCATCGCCTTACGCCCAAAAAACCTTGCCTCAATGCCATCATTCATTTTCTGGTCGAGCAACATACAGATAACGCCGCCAGAACGTAGTTTCTTGATTAATTGCTTGGCACCTTTTGCCCCTTTTGGATATTGCTCAGGGATGACGCTGCGCGCACGTTTTTTAACCATCCAACGATTCATAATCGGATTATTGGCATGGCGATAAATGCCCACAGCATCCAGTCCGATAATGTCGATGGCCATTGACATGCTTTCCCAGTTTCCTATATGAGCAGAAAAAAGGATTAAGCCGCGTCCCTTGGCGGCAGTTTTTTTGGCGGTGTTGCTTCCCTTAATCGCAATATATTTTTTATGATAACGCCGTAATTTATCCAAATTGGCATACTCACCAAATGTCCGCCCCGCATTGGCCCATACTTGCTTTGCCAGCGCGGTTATTTCTGCTTCGCTTTGTTTGGGAAATGCCTGCCGCAGATTATCAAAAGTGATGCGATTAACCTTGTTCAAAGACCCGACCAATTTAGCCACCATACTCGCAAAGTTTCCGCCAAAACGCAGACCAAGAAATCTGAGAATACCAATGACGCTATAGGCGAGGAGGCTTTCTAAAAGATATCGAATGTTTTGTAACAAATGCATGCCAACCTTATATCAGGCGTTAAAGATTTGTATAGAGGCTTGAGCGCATGTCTTGCGCAATCGCTTTTTTTAAGCTTTGGCGTAGGCTTTTTAAGTTTTCAACTTGGCAGTTAATGTCCACGCCATGACTGAGGCGGGCAAGTTTATCAAGTTCACTATCGGGGGGGGCATGTTTTAAGCGGGTAAGATCTTTTTGCGTGGTCACAATTTTAGCACCATGCTTTTTTGCTAGATTTAAAATATGCAGGGCGTCTTTTCGGCTATAGGGATAATGGTCGGGGTAGCTCAATTTTTTTATTGGGGTGTAGCCTAGAGCCGTAAGTGAAGTGAAAAACTTTTCGGCACGTCCAATCCCGCAATAAGCAAGAATAGGCGTTTTAGCGGTAACTTTCAGCTGGCAATGAGGCTGTAGGATGCCATGAAACACATCAATGTTATGGTCGGTGCAAGCGGTTATGAAATCACTTATATCTGAGCGGGTATCTGAGCGGGTATCTGAGCGGGTATCGCGGCGGGGCTCTTTTGATTTGCTTAATGCATCTATCGGGTGAATGACAATAATGCCATGGATTCTATCAAGTGCCGTTGCTGGTTTTTCTCGCAACGGACCAGACGGAAAAACGCGCCCATTGCCAAATCCGATCTCGGCATCAATCACAGCAAGATTGTAAGCACGCGCTAAAGCAGGGTTTTGCAAGCCATCATCCATAATCAGAATATCAGTTTTATGTTCAGTTTTATGTGTTGTATCGGTGAGGGCAAGACGTGATGTGCGGGTTCGGTCAGCCCCTATATAGACCGGCACAAACGCGCTCATCATGAGCGGTTCATCCCCCACGCGCGCGGCTGTATGGGTTTGTGAATTGACCTTTAGCGGTTTTGTCTCAGCGCCGCCATATCCGCGCGATAACACCGCCGGATGATACCCCTCTTGTTGCAGCATATTTGCCAGCATAAGCGTGACAGGTGTTTTGCCTGTGCCGCCAAGATTAATATTGCCAACACAAATGACAGGCTTGCCGCAATGGTTTGGGGTTGCGAATTTCAATCTTAACATACCCAGTTTTGCATAGATTGCGCCCAGTGGTGACAGTATAAAACTAACGATACCCCCCCTAACTATAGATCGGTCTGTTGACCAAAACTTTGGGGTGCGCATTAGCTTTTCTCCATGTGAGTTGAGAAAATATCTGATAATATCTTAAGCGTTTTTTCATTCGCCCCGCCATGACCTTGTGCCGTTTGCATGGCTTTTTGTTTCATACTGTCCAATAGCGCGGTGTTTTTTATCAACCGATTAAGAGTAGAGGTCAGCTCAATATTATCGCTTATTTGATACATGCCCTGATTGTCTTCAAGATGTTTATAGATCGATGTGAAGTTGTATGTATGCGGCCCCGTCACGATGGCACAGCCAACCAGTGCGGCCTCGATAGGGTTTTGTCCGCCATGGGGCATCAAAGAACCGCCAATAAATGAGATATCGCATAGGCGATAGAAAAGCCCTAATTCGCCTAATGTATCGGCAAGATAAATGTCACAATCAGCCTTCGGGGTTTCTGATTTAGAGCGCTGGCAGACACGCAAGGCCATGGCTTCGAGCTGTTCTCGAATATGTGCCCCGCGTTGGGGATGGCGCGGCACAATAATGGTCAATAGTTCAGGCATATCAACCGACAGGGTTTTGTGAGTCTGAGCGATTTGTATTTCTTCATTTTGATGCGTACTGGCACCCAGCCAGCATTGGCGTCCAGATAATTGGCGTTTGAGGTGTTGAAGTTCTGCTTTGTCATAATTTAATGGCGGGGCGTCCAATTTGAGGTTTCCAGAGGCATGGGGGCATTGTCCGCCTAATTTTTCAATGCGCTCTTTACTGAGACTATCTTGTGTTAAAATGGTTGTGAAATAGCTCATGAGTTTTTTGATTGTATCGGGCGCGCGCAACCAGTTTTGAAATGATGCCCCAGACATCCGCGCATTGACGAGCATAATTGGGATCTTACTATTATATGCTTTGCCTAAAAGGTTTGGCCATAATTCGGACTCGACAAAGACAACCATATCTGGTCGCCAGTGTTTCAAGAACCTTCGTGCATAAAGCGGTTGATCCATCGGCACATATTGGTGGAGCAAGCCTTTGATTTTTTTGTTTTGGACAATTTGGGTGGACGTAATCGTACCGCTCGTTAGCAGAACGCTGGCATTATGGGGCGGGTTTTTTAAAAAACTCTCGATCAGCGGCAAGATGGAATTAACCTCGCCGACACTCGCCCCATGAAACCAAATTAAAGCGCCCGCGGGTCTTGCATGCGAGGGAAAACCTTTTCTTTCGTTCAGGCGGTTTTTGTCTTCGCGCCCTTGAGCCGTCCGCCATCTGAAAAACAGCCACATAAAGGGCAAGATAAGCCAAGTGACAAGAATATAGCTATAAAGCAATAGAGGCATTTATGCCTCCGCCGTTGACTGTTCTGCCTTTTCAAATTGGGCATGATATAAATCTGCATAAAGTCCGCCATCCACCAGCAAGCTTTCATGTGTACCCGATTGCACAATTTGTCCTTGGTCAATAACATATATGCAATCCGCATTTTTGATAGTCGAAAGACGATGCGCAATGACCAAGGCGGTTCGATCTCGCATCAGCCGATTAAGAGCCTTTTGGATTTGTTGTTCTGAGGCCGTGTCAAGAGCAGAAGTGGCTTCATCAAGCAAAAGAATAGGGGCATTTTTCAGCATCGCCCGCGCAATGGCAATACGCTGTCTTTGACCCCCCGACAAATGCATTCCGCCTTCACCGCATCGGGTTTCATAGCCATCTGGCATTTCAGCAATAAATTTATCTGCGGCGGCAGTTTTAGCAGCGTTTATAATTTCCTCTTTGCGTGCTTTGGGTGAGCCATAAGAAATATTTGCAGCAATGCTGGCATCAAACAAAAAGGGCTCTTGTGTCACTAATGCAGAAACCTGCCGAAGGCTTTTTATGCTGACATTGCGGATGTCCTGTCCATCTATTTTGACAGCCCCGCCCGTTGTGTCAAAAAACCTCAACACCAGATTAAGCAATGTTGATTTACCCGCCCCAGAAGGCCCCACAAAAGCAATGGTTCCTTTTTGCTGAATTTTCAGGGATATATTTTTAAGTGCTTGGGTTTGCCTATTTTTATAGGCAAAGGAAACATTATCAAACTCAATTTCGCCTTTCGTGATGTGTAGGTCAGGGGCGTTTTTGATATTTTTAATCTCTTTTTTGGCGTCCACAATGTCAAATACGCGGATGCCGGCCGCAACGCCTTCTTGCATGAGCACAGGCAAATTAGCGACAGCGCGTAAAGGCTGGTAAGCCATCAGCAAAGCAGAGATGAAACCCATAAATTCCCCCGCCGTGAGATTGCCCTGAATGCTCTCATAGCCGCCCCAGAAAATAATTCCGGCAATAGCCATGCCGGCCAGAGCTTCAATGGCGGGCGAGGCGGCGGCGCGGGCGCGTATGGCTTGCATGGTAAAGTTCAAAACGCGTTCAATTGTTTCGCGCGCATATCTGATTTGTCTTTGTTCTTGGGCATATGCTTTGACAACCCGCAGTCCGGTAAGGGTTTCAGAAATAAGCGAAGACAGCTCGCCCGTTTGGGTCAAGCCATGATGGGAGGCAACCCGCGTAACTTTGCTTAAGCGGCGCATTAAAATAGCACCAACAGGCACAACGATGACGATAAAAATGCTCGCCAGAGACCAGTTCATGATAAACATTATTATGGTTAAGGCTATTAATGTGATCAAATGTCTGAACAAATTAATGACCGTATTATTGATGGTGTTGGCAAGTTGTTTGGCGTCATTGAGGAAAATCGCAATATGGTTACCGGTATGTGTTTCGCCAATAAAGGCCATATCTGCTTTTACAAGATTCTCAAAAACATCAGATTGCAATGTTGCTGTAATGCGTTGGCCGACATAATTCAAAATTATGCTGGAGGTATAGGTTGCCGCGCCGCGTATGATTGAGACAAAGATCACGCCAAGTGGAATAATCCATAATTTTTCGCGGTCCCCTTGAGTAAACACACTATCGACAGCCTGCTGGATAAACCAAGGAAGCGCGCCTGCCGCGCCCGCGACCAGAATATTCGCCAAGATACCGATTAAAATAAGTTTCAGATAAGGGCGCAGATAAACCGACACCATGCGCTTAACAATTGTGAGGGTTATGTCATTTTTAGCGTCTGCATCTTGCAATGTTGTGGGGGAGGCACAGAAGTTATCCGTATTGGTTTTGGTCAAAGCGTCTTCCTGCTTTTTAAAAAATAATGATTGAAATTAGCACAAGCCATCAACTTCACAAAGACTGTAAAAGAGTCTTAATCTGAGTGCCCAGTTTTTTAATCATTGGCGCACTGCCAGCTAAGGTTCTGCTATGGTTTACATTCGCGGTGTTGTAACTGAAAGGATTGCCATCAAGGTCTGCGACATATCCGCCTGCTTCATGAACAATTAAATCACCGGCGACCAGATCCCAATCTTTTTTTGTGTTGAGCATTATCACGACATCAAAATAGCTCTCGGCCAGTAAGCCAAGCCGATAGGCAACAGAGGTGCGGTTGCTGACACGTAATTTTGACCATATATTTTTCCATTCTTTGTGCTGCCATGCTTCGTGCTGTAAAATGGGCGGATAAACACATACATGAATATCTTGGCTAATTTTATCCGCCCCTTGAAAATGGATGGGCTGGCCATTTTTGGCGGCACCATGCCCTTTGCGCGCCGCATAAAATTCATCGCTTGCCGGGTTGAACACACAGCCTAATAAAGGGCGATTATTTTCAACAAGAGCCGCCGAAATAGAAAATTCGGGTCTGGTTTGCAAAAAAGCACTTGTGCCATCAATCGGATCAATAATCCATGTTCTTTTAAAATTCAGACGTTCTAAATTATCCTCAGTTTCTTCCGACAGCCACCCATAATCAGGGCGCGCACCCAATAGTCTTTTATGGATAAGTTCATTAACGGCAATATCGGCCTCGGTGACAGGCTGGTTGTCGCTCTTATGCCAGCTTTTTTGCGCCCGCCCATAATACTGCATCGCAAGGGTGCCCGCTTCGCGCACCGTGGCTTGAAGCAAGGAAAAATCACTCTCTAAAGAAGCCTGAGATCGAGCCTTAGAGCGAGCATTAGATCGAGCCTTAGAGACCGGCAAGAGACATCTCTTCAATCAAAAGGCTAGGCGCATTCACGCCATGGCGAAATTCTAAATCAGATGCCGGTATCATATTCAAAAACATATCCTGCAAAGTGCTCGCAATCGTGATCTCACTAACCGGGTAGACAGGCACGCCATTTTCAATCCAAAAACCCGCCGCGCCGCGGCTGTAATCGCCTGTTACGCCATTGACCCCCATGCCAATAAGTTCAGTTACCAGCAGACCTGTTTTGATTTGTTTTTGCAAGGCTTCAGGCGGGCTTTTACCCGCCGCCATATACAAGTTCGTGATGCTAGGATGGGGCGCATCGCCAATACCACGCGCCGCGCGCCCATTGGTTTTTAAACCTAATTGTTTTGCACTGGCTGATGAAAGCAACCAAGTTTGCAACACCCCATCTTCAATAAGTGTCAGTGGTTTGGCACTCACGCCCTCGCCATCAAAACGAATAGAGCGCAATCCGCGCTGGCGGCAAGGGTCATCAATGATTTTAATGCCTTTAGAAAACACTTGTTGTTGCATCATATCTTTTAAAAAGCTGGTGCCGCGGGCGACAGAATTCCCGGCTATAGCCCCCGCAAAATGCCCCAATAAAGATGAAGAAACACGCGGGCAAAACATAACAGGTGCTTTTGTGCTTTTAATTTTTCTTGGATTAAGCCGTTCAAGTGTTCGCGTCGCCGCCCGTAAGCCGACTTGCTCTGGGCTGTCTAGGTCTTCAAAATGGCGGGTGCTATGGCTGGCATAATCGCGCTCCATCGCGTCATTTTCGCCGCCAAGCACGGCGCAAGAAAGAGACCAAGAAGTTGCCGCATAAGTACCTCTAAAGCCGTGACTGGTGACCAGCCCTGTATGACTATGAGACCAACTGGCACCGCCGCCTTCTGAATTTGAAATGCCAGCGACACCCATCGCACAAGCTTCTGTTTCTAGGGCTTGGTTTTGCAAATAAGCCATGTCGGGCTCTTGTTTATCGCAAATATCTAACGCCGAAAAATCAGTTGCCAGCAGGGTTTTTTCTGCAAGACCGCAATAGGGATCATCTGGCGCACGCTGTGCCATATCAACGACGCGCTGGGCGAGGGCGTCAAGCCGGTTTTCTGCGCTGTCGCCGATAATACCAGAGCTTGAAATAAAAGCCTGTTTAGTTCCTATGATAGCACGTAGCCCAAGTTCGGTGGCTTTTGCGTGTTCCACATGTTCTAATTTTCCTAACCGTGCGCCCGCACTCAAAGATATGCCTTCGCTAACAATGGCATCGGCAGCATCGGCACCCTTGCTAAGAGCTTTTTTGACGAGACGCTCGCCAAGTTCAAGCTGTTTGGATATTTCAGAGTTTTCAGGCATAGGGGATTTTCCATTTTATTATTTACGTAATAGATTAAATGCCAACCATCATGGCAAATGTGATAATGAGACCAAACTCTCTATTTGATTTAAACAGATAAAGACATTGCGTAGGATTATCAATGTCCAGCCGCAGAATTTGCCAAAACAAATGCCCCGCCCCCGCGATAATCAGAACATAACTTACCCAGTTCAGCCCTTCTAATATAGCCGCACATATAAGTGCTACCACAACGCCAATATAAAACAAACCGATGACGGGGCGCGTTTTTGTGCCAAGCCTTAGAGCAGAAGATTTAATCCCCGCCAGTGCATCTTCTTCTCTATCTTGATGCGCATAGATGGTGTCATAGCCAAGCGTCCATAAAATACCTGCCATATAAAGCGCAATCGTACTCAAGGCTAGTGCGCCTGAATGAGCCGCATAGCCCATAAGCGCACCCCAGTTAAAGGTGAGTCCCAAAAATAATTGCGGCCACCATGTGATGCGCTTCATGAACGGATATAAGCCAACCAGACCAACCGACATAAACCCAAGCGCAATGGCACTGATATCAAGTTGTAGCAAAATCATCAGCCCCGCCGCACATAAAAGTGCCATAAAGCTCCATGCTTGCACGACACTCACAGTGCCTGCTATGAGCGGGCGATTGCGTGTCCGTTCTACTTTTTTGTCAAGATCGCGGTCAATAATATCGTTATACACACAGCCCGCACCGCGCATGATAATAGCGCCAAGAGCAAATAGCAAAAGCAATGAATAAGACGGCCATGCATCATTGTGCGATGCGGACAGACAAAGACCCCAAGCACATGGCAAAAACAACAACCATGAGCCTATAGGTCGGTCCAGACGCATCATGCGTGCATAGGGGCGTATTCTTGCAGGGAGGCGATTGACCCAACTGTTTTTTTCAGCATCTTTGGTGGTCGTGTCTTGCATTTTTATTTGCCAAGCTCGGAAGGTGATAGAAATATACGCTAATTTGACAGATTCCTATAGATTGGCGCAAGCACGCTTTATATTGGCGCAAGCACGCTTTATAAAGTGCCTTCGCAAGAAACAAATATGAGTGATGATATGAGCAATCAAAATAAAGCTTCCCCAGCGCATTATGAGGCAGGTAAAATCAGGCTTTTTCTAAATGCCGCCAGCGTGCCAAAATTATCTAAAGGGCTTGATATCATGCTCGAAGGCGGTCAGCATCATTATATTCGTCATGTTATGCGCTGTCATGTCGGGGACGAGATGTTTGTTTTTAACGGCAAAGATGGCGAGTGGCGGGCGGCTATCAGGCAATTGAGCAAGAAAACAATTGTGATCGAGCTCTTAGAGCAAACTCAGATACAGCAAGTCTTGGCGGATATCTGGTTGGTGTTTGCGCCGATTAAGCGGGCACGCTTGGATTATCTTGCACAAAAAGCTACCGAGATGGGCGTCAGTGTGCTTTTCCCAATGCGAACAAAGTTTACCCAAGGCGGTCATTATAAGCGGTCTCGTTTGGCGGCGAACGCGGTCGAGGCAGCCGAGCAATGCGGCTTAGTACAAGTGCCAGAGGTCAAAGATATAATAGATTTAGATAGTCTTATGAGTACGTGGGATTTGATTGCCCCGTCTCGAAACATCATTTTTTGCGATGAACGCGCCTCTATCGGGGACGGGCTTGAGACTTTGAAAAAGCTGAAAAACCAACCTTGCGCAATTTTTATTGGTCCTGAAGGCGGGTTTTCAGAAGCCGAGCGCGAGATGCTCTTGGCACACCGTGCGACACATTGCCTTAGTTTGGGGCCGCGCATTTTAAGAGCGGACACAGCCGTTATTGCCGCCTTAACGGTTTGCCAGATGGTTATGGGCGATTGGCAATAATCCATGTAAAAGCTTGCCAGAGGTCAAGAACAATCTTAAATCTAACGAGACTGATAGCGGTATGCTGTCTAAAGGAGCTTACATGGCAGATTATTCGCTCATCACCGAGAAATCCCAGCTTGTTGACTGGATGTTTAAGGGTTGTAAGCCGCAAGCACAGTGGCGTATTGGAACCGAACATGAAAAGTTTGGATTTCACAAAGACACATTAAAGCCGCTTGAATATGGCGGCGATAAGGGTATTCGGGCGATGCTTGAAGGCTTGGTGTCATTTGGCTGGTCTGCGGTCTATGAGGGGGATAATGTGATTGCTCTTACCCGCACGCCCGCGCAAGGCGGCGGCTGTGTGACTTTGGAGCCGGGGGGGCAATTAGAACTTTCTGGAACGCCGCTTAAAACAATCCATCAAACATGCGCCGAGGTCAACACGCATCTTAAAGAGGTGCAGGCGGTTTCTCAATCCTTAGGGCAGGGCTATTTGGGAATAGGTTTCTCGCCGCTTTGGGGGCTTGATGAAGCACCTCACATGCCCAAAGGGCGATATGAGCTGATGCGCAACTATATGCCAAAACAAGGGCAAGGGGGTCTCGATATGATGTATTTGTCGTCTACGGTTCAGGTTAATCTCGATTTTGGTTCTGAGGCGGATATGGTCGAAAAACTTCGGATTGGTTTAGCTCTACAACCTCTTGCCACGGCTTTGTTTGCCAATTCGCCTTTTAGGCAAGGCAAGGTTTCTGGCAATTTATCTGAGCGTTCGCTTACTTGGTTGACCCTAGACCCTAAACGCACAGGCATGTTGCCGTTTGTTTTTGACGCGGGCTTTGGATTTGAGGCTTATGTTGAGTACGCGCTTGATGTGCCGATGTATTTTGTTATGCGCGATGGGCATTTCATCGATGCGCTTGGGCTGAGTTTTCGGGATTTTATGAAAGGCGAATTATCGGTTCTGCCGGGCGCATTACCGACTGAAAAGGATTGGGAGAATCATTTAACGACTTTGTTTCCAGAGGCTCGGGTGAAGCGGTTTATTGAAATGCGCGGGGCCGATAGTGGTCCATGGAACAGCATTTGTGCGTTGCCAGCTTTTTGGGTTGGGCTGTTATATGATGGCGCAACACAAAAAGAAACGCTTGAGCTGATCAGCGACTGGACGCAAAAAGAACGCTCTGATTTACGCCTTCAAGCACCTGTTCTTGGTCTGGCGACACCTTTTCGCAATGGCACCTTGCTTGATGTTGCGCGCGATGTTCTTAAACTGGCGGCGCAAGGGTTAAAAGCGCGAAATAAATCTGATGGGGCAGGCGGTGATGAAACAATTTTTTTAAGCCCGCTCAAAGAAGTGGTTGAAAATGGTAAAACGCCGGCACAGCTCATGGTCGAAAAATTCCATAATGAATGGAACGAAGATGTTCGCCCGATTTTTAAAGAGCTCGCCTTTTAGCTTTTTTCTTATCGGGCTATATGTGTCTATTTGAATAGTCTTCATTATTATGTTAATCTCTATTATGCTAATTTCTGAGAGGCTCTAAAGAGGTACGAGGCAAATGACTCAAGAGACGGATTTATCCAAATCGCGCTCCAAATCGCGTTCAGATATTTTTATAGACAAAAATACACTGCGGATTTTGCGCCAACGCTCAGACGTGATGGGTGCGCTATTGGTGACGCATTGCTGGGCTGTCATTCTTGGTGCTATGGGTCTATATGCGCTGTTGCCAAATCCATTGACTTTTATTTTAGCGGTTATGCTGATCGGCGCGCGCCAGCTTGGGCTGGGCATTTTAATGCATGAAGCAGCTCATAACGCGCTCTTCAAAACGCCAAAATTCAATAATTTAATGTCCGATATATTTTGTGCCTGGCCCGTCATGGCAAATACTAAAATATACCGTAATTACCACTTAAAGCATCATGCCTTTGCCCAGCAAAAAGATGACCCAGATTTGATTCTGTCAAAACCGTTTCCCGTGACAAAGACGAGTTTGCGGCGAAAACTGGGGCGTGACATGATGGGACAAACGGCTTTTCGACAACGAATGGCGCAAATTTCTATTAGCTTTGGGAGCGCGCAAATGCCAATTTTGTCACGGCTTAAAATAGGTGCCGTGACACTCGCACCCTATATTTTGACCAATCTGGCTGTTTTTTTGCTTTGTATGTGGTTGTTTCACTGGAGCTATTATTTCATGTTTTGGCTGTTGCCTTTTGCAACGAGCTATATGCTCGTTTTACGCATCCGCAATATCGCAGAGCATGCGATTGTATCGAATGATAAAAACCCATTGCGCAATACGCGCTCAACTATGGCGGGTTTTCTGGAACGCGTTTTTATTGCGCCCTATTGGGTGAATTATCACATTGAACATCATGTATTAATGTTTGTGCCGTGCTATAGATTACCAAAACTCCATAGATGGCTCATGGCGCAAGGCTATGGGTCTGAAATGGAAATTGCCAGCGGGTATATTGAGGTATTGCGCCTTGCAAGTTCAAGGCCTGAACAGGATAATCGGCCAGATAAAAACCAGCATGAGCGAAAAAGCAGAGTGTCGGGACATCTTGCGCAAGGCTTTCAAAAAACCTAACTCGTTCCGCCAACCGTTAAGCCATCAAGCCTCAAGGTTGGCTGACCAACCCCAACCGGTACACCCTGTCCAGCTTTCCCGCATGTGCCAATGCCTTCATCAAGTTGCATGTCATTTCCGAGCATGGAAATGCGTTGCATGCTTTCAGGACCAGACCCAATGAGTGTCGCCCCTTTAAGGGGCGCACCTAATTTGCCATTTTTAATTTCATAGGCTTCGGTACACGAAAACACAAATTTACCAGAAGTAATATCAACCTGTCCGCCGCCAAAGGCGGTCGCATAAATGCCGTTTTTTACACTATTTAAGATTTCTTCTGGCTCTTTATCGCCGCCCAACATATATGTATTGGTCATGCGCGGCATAGGCTGGCAGGCGAAACTTTCGCGCCGCCCATTGCCAGTTGGCGCGACCCCCATTAAACGCGCATTTAAGCGATCTTGCATATAACTTTTTAAAATACCATCCTCAATCAGTAGATTTTTACCAGTCGGTGTGCCTTCATCATCAATTGTCAAAGAACCCCGCCTGTTGGCAATCGTGCCATCATCAATGACCGTAACACCAGAAGAGGCTACGCGTTCGCCAATGCGTCCTGAAAAAGTGGAGGTTTTTTTTCGGTTAAAATCGCCCTCCAGCCCGTGCCCGACCGCCTCATGAAGCAAAATGCCCGGCCAGCCCGGCCCCAGAACGACATCCATCTCGCCCGCCGGCGCAGGAATGGATTCCAGATTAACCAAAGCAGAACGCAAGGCTTCATGAACCTGCCCCTGCCAATTTTCAACCGCCAGCCATTGTGCATAGCCGGCCCGCCCGCCGCGCCCGCAATGGCCTGATTCTTGGCGCGCCCCCTCGCCCACAACAATCGAGACATCCAAGCGAACCAATGGGCGAATATCATAAAGCGGTGACATATCAGGGCGGATAATGCTTACCACTTGCCATTCGCCAGATAGTGCGATGGATACTTGCCTGACGCGATTATCTTTGGCGCGGGCATAGGCGTTAATTTCTTCTAAGAGCTTTATTTTATCAACAAATTCAGTGCCATCCAGAGGGTTATCGCCCGTATAAAGTGCCGCGCCACTCACCTTTGGTGCATCACCCCATTGCCCTTTATGCTGGGTCAGAACAGGCGTTAAAGCCGCGCCCGCACGCGCAATAGCTTCGGGGGAAATCTCGGTAGAATGAGCAAAGCCCGTTGTCTCGCCGGCAATTGCCCGCAACCCAAACCCTTGCCCCGTATCATAACTTGCCTCTTTTAAGTGATTGTCATCAAATGAGAAGCTTTCAGATAGCGAATATTCAAGATAAAGTTCACCATCATCGGCTTGGCTTAAAGCTTTCTCAGTGAGCCGCAGGGCTTGCGTTTCGTCAAGGGCGGTCGCCGCCTCGGCGCCAAAAAACAAGTCTTTCGGATTTAGGGTCTCGCTGTTTTCAGTCACTTTAGCCTCACTTTCGTTAGACAGAATATGTGCGCTTTGTTTTAGAAGGGCAAGAGCAAACCCAAAATAAAAATGGGATGCTTAATCTTAAAATTTTGAAAAATTAAAAAATACATTCATTTCAGTGCATTAAGCTCATTAAAAAAGAAGCACAGATGATTTAATCACATGGTCATTTAGTCGCATCACGTTAAAGCCTATTTAAAGTCTATGGGTTTTCTGCTTAAAATGAGTATACTTGGATGGCAAATCATGAATGTATGGCGTCTTTGATGACAGACCAAAATGACAAACAAGATTACAGGTCAAACAAACACATGAACTTGAACATGAACTCGAATATGGACTCGAATATGCGAATTTCGACTTTTGGAAAAACTTTTTCACTCATGCTCGCTACGATTTTGGCAAGCATTCCCAAAGTTGCGTTTGGTGCGCAACCAGAACCATGGCAACTCGGCTTCCAGCCCGCCGCCACCGAAATGATGGAACGCGTTACATCTTTCAATAATTTCCTACTTTATCTGGTGACGGCTATTACTGTGCTGGTTCTGGTTTTGATGATATATGTGATGGTGCGTTTTAACACCAAATCTAATCCTGTGCCGTCTAAAACCAGTCACAACACATTGATTGAGGTGCTGTGGACGATTATCCCAATTTTGATCCTTGTTGTTATTGCCATTCCTTCTTTCAGGCTTCTTTATGACCAAGTCGAATTGCCTGAAATTGATATGACGATTAAAGCAACGGGTTATCAATGGTATTGGGAGTATGAATATCCTGACCATGGTAATTTTTCTTTTGCGGCTATCATGCTTGAAGAAGATGAATTGGCGCAAGGTCAGCCGCGTTTACTCGCAACTGATAATGGCGTTGTTGTGCCTGTTGATACGACGATACGTGTGCATGTGACGTCAGCGGATGTTATCCATAGTTGGGCGGTGCCAGCTTTTGGTAACAAGATGGATGCGGTATATGGACGGCTCAATGAGACATGGTTTCGGGCTAAAAAAACAGGGGTTTTTTATGGGCAATGTTCTGAGCTTTGTGGTATCCGCCACGCTTTCATGCCGATTATGGTGAAGGTGGTTGAAAAGGAAGAATTCGCGGCGTGGGTAGAACAGGCTAAAGTTGAGTTTGCAAAAATTGAACCTGTGGACGAGATTGTTCGTGTCGCCTTGGGTTTGGACAAATAATAAAGGAGTTGTGAAGATGGCAACAGAACATGCAGTAGAGGGACACTCTGAAGCTCACACTGAAGCTCATCATAGCGACCATCCAACGGGATGGAAACGCTATGTCTATTCGACAAACCATAAAGACATTGGAACCATGTATTTGATATTCTCTATTATTGGCGGCATCATTGGGGGAGCGATGTCTGTGCTGATGCGCATAGAACTTCAAGCGCCGGGTGATGGTATTTTTAATGGCGATTATCACCTTTATAATGTGTTGGTGACGGGTCATGGTTTGATTATGATTTTTTTCATGGTTATGCCAGCTATGATCGGTGGTTTTGGGAACTGGTTTGTGCCTTTGATGATAGGTGCCCCTGATATGGCGTTCCCGCGAATGAATAATCTTTCTTTCTGGCTCTTGCCATTCGCGTTGGCGTTGCTTTTTCTGTCGATCTTTGTTGAAGGCCCGCCCGGCCAAAATGGTGTCGGGGGGGGATGGACAATTTATCCGCCGCTCTCCACGTCAGGACAGCCGGGACCAGCTATGGATTTGGCTATTTTTGCGCTTCATCTTGCGGGTATTTCATCTATTTTGGGGGCGATTAACTTTATCACAACAATTTTGAATATGCGGACACCGGGCATGACTTTGCATAAAATGCCACTCTTTGTATGGTCGGTGCTGGTCACAGCCTTTTTGTTGCTCTTATCGCTGCCTGTTTTGGCCGGCGCGATAACCATGTTGCTGACAGACCGTAACTTCGGCACAACCTTCTTCGACCCGGCCGGCGGCGGCGACCCAATTTTATACCAGCACTTGTTCTGGTTCTTTGGTCATCCAGAAGTGTATATTCTCATTTTGCCGGGCTTTGGTATTGTTTCTCATGTGATCTCAACCTTCTCGCGCAAGCCCATCTTTGGATATCTTGGCATGGCTTACGCAATGGTTGCCATTGGCGGCGTCGGGTTTATCGTTTGGGCGCACCACATGTACACAGTCGGTATGTCCGTCGATGCACAAGCCTATTTTGTCGCCGCAACAATGGTGATTGCAATCCCAACCGGCATTAAGGTATTTTCATGGATTGCGACAATGTGGGGCGGCTCACTAGAGTTCAAAACACCCATGCTATGGGCTTTGGGGTTTATCTTTTTGTTCACGCTTGGCGGCGTGACAGGTATCATGCTCGCAAATGCAGGCGTTGACCGTTCTTACCATGATACATATTTCGTTGTCGCGCACTTCCACTATGTGCTGTCGCTTGGCGCTGTGTTTGCGATTTTCTCGGCTTGGTATTATTGGTTCGGCAAAATGTTCGGCGTGGTCTATTCTGAATTTATCGGCAAGCTACATTTTTGGGTCACTTTCATTGGCGTGAATCTGATTTTTTTCCCGCAGCACTTCCTCGGCATGGCTGGTATGCCGCGCCGTTATGCAGATTATCCAGATGCCTTTGCCGGGTGGAATTATGTTTCATCCATTGGCAGTTATATTTCTATCTTTGGTGTGTTTATCTTCCTTATAGGCGTCGTTCACGCTTTTGCTAGAGGCGAAAAAGCCGCCAATAATCCATGGGGCGAGGGCGCAGATACATTAGAATGGACCTTAAGCTCGCCGCCGCCATTCCACCAGTTTAGCGATTTACCGAGAATCAAATAGCCTTATGATAGACTCTTTAAAACATCAAAAAGAAGCATATAAAGATGCTGGCTCTGCGGCTGATTATTTTGAACTCTTGAAGCCGCGGGTTATGTCTTTGGTTGTGTTTACGGCTTTTATCGGCATGCTTGTCGCGCCGGGTAATGTCCATCCGGTCATTGCTTTTGCGGGGCTGGTGTTTGTTGCTCTTGGGGCGGGGGCGGCGGCGGCTTTAAATATGTGGTATGACGCTGATATTGACGCAAAAATGAGCCGTACAGCAGAACGTCCGATACCTTCGGGACGCATTGAAAAAGCCACGGTGCTTGGGTTTGGTCTTTGGTTGTCTGGTTTTTCTGTGTTTTGCCTTGGCGTGTTTATCAATTGGACGGCGGCGGCATTACTGGCTTTCACGATTTTCTTTTATGCGGTGATTTACACGATGTGGCTTAAGCGTCGCACGCCGCAAAATATTGTCATTGGCGGCGCGGCGGGTGCTTTTGCGCCAATCATTGGCGCGGCGATGGTTACGGGCGAGGTTAGTTTGTTGGCAATTTTATTATTTGCCATCATCTTTTTTTGGACACCGCCGCATTTTTGGGCACTGGCCTTGTTAAAAAATGATGAATATAAAGCCGCAGGCGTTCCTATGTTACCTGTCAAGGCGGGTGAAAAAGCCACCAAGGTTCAAATTATATTATATACGCTAATCATGGCGAGTGTTTCTATGTTGCCTTATGCTCTAGGCTTTGCCGGCTTATTTTATGGATTGTCTGCTTTGGTCTTGAGCGGTATTTTTGTGACTTTGTCATTGTGGCTTTTTGTCAGCAATGGCGAGGCTATGGGCAAGCCGGCAAAAGTTCTTTTTGCTTATTCAATTTTTTACCTTTTTCTGCTGTTTGCAATTTTACCAGCGGATATGTTAATCGGATAGGCGATGTCACACGAAAATAAAAATCAAGCGATGCCCCCTCCCAAACGGAGTCCCAAATTGAGCCCTAAATGGACTGATGAGCTATTGGCTTCTCGGCGCAACCGTGCCAAGGTGACGGGCTTATTACTTGGTGCATTTGTTTTGCTGTTTTTTCTCATTACGGTTGTGCGCTTGGGCGCAAATATTATGAATCGTCCGCTATAGGTTAATCATTTTATGTTACATGCACCCAAACAAAAGCTTCCACTCAAACAGCGCAGAACGCTACTGGCTTGCTTGAGCTGTGTTGTTGTGATGGTTGGTCTGGCTTATGCTTTTGTGCCTCTTTATGATTTATTTTGCCGTGTAACAGGATATGGCGGCACGGTTAATCGGGCACAAGAAGTGCCTCAGATAATTGGCGACCGCGTGATTACAATTCGTTTTGATGCCAGTTTGAGCCGTCAAATGCCGTGGGATTTCACCCCGCCTAAGCAAAGTATTTCCCTAAAAGTAGGTGAAACAGGTCTGGCGTTTTATCAAGCCCATAATCCAACATCAAAAATGATTACAGGCACGGCCAGCTATAATGTCACGCCGCAAAAGGCGGGATATTATTTTTCAAAAATTGATTGCTTTTGTTTTACCGAACAAGTTCTTATGCCCGGTCAAACAGCCAAAATGCCGGTGACTTTCTTTATTGACCCAGAGATCACCGATGACAAAGAAATGGATGACGTAAAAACAATCACATTGTCTTATACTTTTTTCCGAGCAAAAAAAACAGCAGGGGATAAATCTGCTAAAAATACTGTAAACCCGAAAGGATAGTAAAGGGATTGAATATGGCTGATGCACAGGCAAAAAATCATGATTACCATTTGGTGGACCCTAGCCCATGGCCGTTTATTGCCTCTGTGAGTGTTTTCGTGCTGGCAGTGGGCGCTGTTTTATTTTTCCGTGATGACACATATTGGGGACTAACGCTCGGCTTTGCAGGGGTTCTTTATGTGATGTATGCTTGGTGGCGAGACGTTATCCGTGAAGCCAATGGCGGCGACCATACACCTGTTGTTCAGCTTCATCTTCGTTACGGCATGTTCTTGTTCATTGCCTCAGAGGTGATGTTCTTTGTGGCTTGGTTCTGGGCTTATTTTGATGCCAGCCTGATGACCGCCGACCCATTACAGCTATTGCGGCACGACTTAACAGGCGGACAATGGCCGCCGCAAGGTATCGAAACGTTCGACCCGTGGCATTTACCCCTCGTTAATACGTTGATTTTGCTCACCAGTGGCACGACCGTGACTTGGGCGCATCATGCTTTGCAAAATGATGACCGCGAGGGGCTGAAATGGGGACTTATCCTGACAATTGTGCTGGGTGCTTTGTTCTCTTGTTTCCAAGCTTATGAATATGCGCATGCTGCTTTTGGTTTCTCAGGTCATATTTATGGTGCTACTTTTTATATGGCGACGGGGTTTCACGGGTTTCATGTGTTCATCGGAACAATCTTTTTGTTGGTGTGCTTAATCCGCGCTTTGGGCGGAGACTTTACGGCTAAACATCATTTCGGATTTGAGGCGGCGGCTTGGTATTGGCATTTTGTTGATGTTGTCTGGTTGTTTCTTTTTGTCGTGGTATATGTTATCGGGGCGGGCGGCGCATCACCTCATTAGAATATAAGCTATTTTTCAGTGTTCGTTAAGTTTATAGGGTAGGTTTATAGGGTGGGTTTATGAAGCGTCCACAATTTTTGCCGAGTGTGCTAAGCCTCTGCGTTTTGGCTGTGTTGATAGGGCTTGGCAATTGGCAAATGGCGCGGCTGGACTGGAAACAAAAATTAATCGCAAAAATTGATACCCGCCTGAGTGCACCCGCTATCAGCTTGGCGTCATTAACGGCTTGGGCAGATCTTTTAGAACAAGACTATGACTACCAGAATGTCATTTTAGTTGGTCGTTTTGACCATGCGCAAGAGGTTTATTGGTATGCGGGGGCGCATCAATTCGAAACGGGTGTTCATGTTATCACGCCGTTTATTTTGCAAGATGGTTCTATTGTGCTGGTCAATCGCGGGTTTGTGCCAGAGAGGTTGCATAAGCCAAGCACACGCGTTAAGGGACAAATAGAAGGTATTGTTAGCGTATCGGGTTTGATGCGTTGGCCAAGTGAACGCACGCGTTTTGAGATGGCGGATAATTTTGATAAACGCCTTTGGTTTGTCAAAGATTTACCAAGCATGGCAGCTTATCTGAATATAGATGTTGCGCCGTTTTTTGTTGAGTTGGATGCTAAGAGCTCAGCTTTGGGCGGGCCAAAGGGCGCACAAACGCTGGTCCATTTTTCAAATCGCCATCTTGAATATGCTATGACTTGGTATGGTCTTGGGCTAACACTTGTGATTATTTTTAGTTTGTGGCAACTCATGCCAACTTGCGTTACCAACGGACGATTAAGATGAGATATGTAAGCACCCGAGGTCAAGCTCCGGTTTTGAATTTTGAAGATACATTATTAGTCGGCTTGGCGCGTGATGGCGGTTTATACGTGCCTGAAAGCTGGCCGCTACTGAGTGCTGATACGCTGAGTAGTTTTAAAGATAAGCCCTATACTGATGTTGCTTTTGAAGTTCTGTCTCGCTTTATGGGAGAAGATGCAGACCTGCACCGATTTAAACAGCTCATTGAAGCATCTTATGCCTGCTTTGATACAGATGAAGTCGCCCCTGTTGTGCCTTTGGGCGCAAGACATTATTTGCTGGAGCTTTTCCATGGACCGACCATGGCCTTTAAGGATATTGCGATGCAATTATTGGCACGCCTGATGGATGATGCTCTTTTGCGACGCGGTCAACGCGCAACGCTTATAGGGGCGACATCTGGTGATACGGGCGCGGCAGCGATTGAAGCATTTCGGGGGCGCGGGTCAATTGATGTCTTTATTCTTTATCCACAAGGGCGCGTTTCAGACGTTCAGCGCAAACAAATGACAACGCCGCAAGAGGCAAATGTTCATGCGGTGGCGGTGCAGGGGACTTTTGATGATTGTCAGGCACTTGTGAAAGCTATGTTTACTGACGAGCCATTTCGCGCACGGGTTAAGCTTGCTGGGGTAAATTCTATTAATTGGGTGCGGGTTATGGCGCAAACTGTTTATTATTTTACGGCTTCGGCCAAGCTTACCGGCACCACTGCGCCGCTCGGGTTTTGTGTGCCGACAGGGAATTTCGGAGATATTTTTGCCGGATTTGTCGCCGCTAAAATGGGGCTACCGATTGCCGAATTGATGATTGCGACTAATGTTAATGATATTCTGGCGCGTGCGTTAGATACGGGTGTTTATGCTATTGGGGATGTTGTTGCCACGCCAGCGCCGTCTATGGACATTCAAATATCGAGCAATTTTGAACGTCTTTTATTTGAGGCATCAGGGCGAGATGATGCTTTGGTGCGCCGCTTAATGTTACAATTGGCACAAGAAAAAACTTTTACTTTGCCGCAAGAGCTTCGCCATATAATTGGCACTCAATTTGCGGCCGCTAAGATTGACCAAGAACAAATGACTGAGGTGATGAATAAGGTCTTGCAAGATACGGGGATGATTATTGACCCACATACGGCAATTGGGGTTGGTGCGGCTTGGCGTTCAAAGCTTGATGAGAGCATACCTTTGGTGACGCTGGCAACGGCGCATCCAGCTAAATTTCCCGCATCGGTTGAGCAGGCATGTGGACGCCGCGCCCCCGAGCCGGAACGCGTTGCGCAAATGATGCGCTTGCCTGAGCGCATGGATGTTTTGGCGAATGATCTTGAGATAATCCAAAGCTATATTGCAGATAAAACGCATGCAGTTTAATATTTTACGCGCCCGCCCGCCAAATTTGATAAGCTGAAATTATGCAAAAGATAAGAAATTTTTATTCTCAAATTATATATATAGCTCTGGTGCTAATGGGGTTTTTCGGCATAATGTCGCCTGTCTATGGGGTTGATGGGGTTGATGTTGTTTTGGTATCGGATAATTTACGGGTAATGAATCTCACACAAAATGTTACGCGGGGCGGCGTTAATGAAGTTGATTTTGCCATTCAAAACACCAGTGACAATGTGATTGTTTTTGATTTTCATATTCGTGGTTCGGATGTATTTCATGATGTTTTTCTGGGCGAGAGCTATTTGCAGGATGGTCATAAATATCGTTTGATTAGCTCGGATGACAATGAAATGACTGCTTTGAAAGATCCACCTCTTCGTTTCATGCTTACTTTACAGCCCGGTGATATTAAAAGATTTTTGCTGATAGGGCAGATTCCCAAAAATGCTTCTTTTTGGATTTGGCAACGCCATTATTGGAAACAGATGGAAGCTAAAAAAGAGCTGTTCAGGAAAACCTTACTGAGTGTTATTGGCATTTTTGCTCTTTTATGTTTGCCAACGGCCATGAAATTTCAGCACAAGCGTTTGATTCTGCCGGCAATTTTGGCGGTTATTTTTGCCATGATTTTATATTTGCGCTGGTATGGAGAAACGATAAGTGGTGGTGTGAATAGTTTGCGTGTGCTGATTGTATTGGCGAGTGGATATATTTTTCTATCCCACCGTGCGCTGCGGCGCATGCCATGGACGGAACGCAGATATTGGCAAACTGTAATTTTATTTGTAGATTTATTATTAATTTTAAATATTAGCGGATGGGTATGGTTTTATTTCAATCCGACTTTCCTTGATAGTTTTAGCGCAGAATGGTTGGAAATGTTTTTTGCTATGACGCCGCTCTTGGTTTGTTTGGCGGTGATATTATATTTACGCGACCCTTCGCCCGCTAGGCAGAGCCCTGATAAGAACTAAGCTGGCCGGGGTCAATGCCCATCAGAGCCATCGCCGCTTGGTATTTTTTTTCAGCCGTAATAGTGAAAACTAACTCTAGGTTAAAGGGGCAAACAAGCCAGACATTTTCTTGTAATTCGCGTTCAAGCTGTCCAGAAACCCAACCCGAATAACCAAGGATAGTCATGGCATTTTCAAGTGGATTGCGCGAGCAAATGACTTCAAGAATATCTTGTGTTGTGGTCACGCCGATCTCACCTGTCTTATTGAAAACCGTGTTATTGCTCTTATAGCTATTATCATGCAGAACAAAGCCGCGCCCTGTATCTACGGGCCCGCCAATATAAACTGGGTCCGTCGGACTTCTTTCAAGGTCGGGTAAGCTCATGCTTTCAACAATATCGGCCAGCGTGATCTCTTCAGCGCGCTGATTGATGACAAAACCCATCGCCCCTTCGGATGAATGTTCATGAAGGTAAATAAGGGTATGGTCAAAGCGCGTATCGTCAATGCCGGGCATGGCTAATAATAACTGGCCCGCGAGAATTTGTGTCATAGTCATTAACGCCACACTAATGCTAAAACGCCAGTGAGTAAAATAAGTAAAATGGGTAAAATGAATAAACTGGGTAAAAGATGCAATTTAAAAAAAAACAGCTATCATACAGATATGAAAATTATTCTTTTTGCTTTGTTTTTTTCATTTAGTATTCCCGCGCATAGTTTGGCTGAGGAAGCGTTGCTTGCTTTATCGAAATGGCAAATTCAAGGCCCTGCAAAGGTAAGGCTGGTAGCGGGTATAATGCCTGTTGGTCAGCCCAGTATTGGTATTGAGGTACGGCTTGAACCGGGGTGGCGAACTTATTGGAAATATCCGGGTGCTTCGGGTATCGCGCCCAGATTTGACTGGTCGGGTTCTTTGAACTTCGAGCCGCATGCGCCGCGGTTTGAAACGCCCATGCGGTTTCGTGATGTAACGGGGGATTATTTTGGCTATGAAATTGGCACAGTGTTTAGTGTTCCGATCTCAGTACGGCAAGCAAAGCCTCGTTTGAGTTTTGAAGCTGATATATCGCCTGATACATTAGAGCCCGATATATTAGGGGATAATAAAGAACAAATATTGCAGCTTAATCTGGCTCTTGATATTGGCGTTTGTCAGACAATTTGCCTCCCGTTACGGTTTACGTTTTCTGGTTTGCTTGACCCGTCCGTATTTTTAAACGACAATAGGTTGGCGATTTTTGCGCGTCATCTTAAATCGCTCCCTGCGGCGGCGACTGAAAAATTACGCATTGATAGGTTGACCTATGATGGCGTGTCACTCAATATGGTGGTGCTTGGGGAGGCACTTTTGGAGCCTGAAATTATTATTGCGGGGGATGCTTTGGATGTGTTTGATGAGCTGGTTTATCTTGGCAAAGACGAAACCGCTTATCTTGTGACTATTCCTGCTTGGACGGGGCTTGATGTTCCATTTATCGGGCGCGCTTTGGAGGTCGTTTTGGTTAATGGTGCTTATGCTGTTACCCAAAAAATTATTGTTCAGGCACCATGAGTTTTGTTTTTTCAACAGAAGATCATTGATAGATCTTCATCACACTTTTTTGAGGGATAAAAATGACAATTTCAGTTGGTGATAAATTACCAGAAGTAACTTTTATGCATATGAGTGATGCAGGACCTGCGCCGCTCACTACCGAGACCTTATTTGCGGGTAAAGCTGTTGGGTTATTCGCCTTACCGGGCGCATTTACACCCACTTGTTCTAACCAGCATTTGCCAAGCTACATTCAGCAAGCAGAAGCCCTTCGCGCCAAAGGCGTTGATACCCTTATTTGCTTGTCTGTGAATGATGCCTTTGTGATGGATGCTTGGGGGAAACAACAAAATGCGAATGGCAAAATTATGATGGTCGCCGACGGCAATGGTGACTTCACAAAGGCTATTGGTATGGAGATGGATGGGACAGGATTTGGGATGGGGAAACGCTCATTGCGGTATTCGATGATTGTGCGCGATGGCGTTGTCGAGGTTCTTAATGTTGAAGCAAACCCCGGTGAGGCACAAGCCTCAGGCGCAGATAATATGCTATCGCAACTTTAATTACTGAAAGCGGGACATACCTTCTTTTGCCAATTCATCGGCTTTTTCATTACCGGGGTGTCCTGCATGCCCTTTTATCCACTCCCATGTTACATTGAGGCGTTGATTCTCGACATCTAAGGCGCGCCATAAATCAGCGTTTTTTACTGGCTTTTTGGCGGCGGTTTTCCACCCCCGTTCTTTCCAACGCTTAATCCATGAGGTGATGCCGTCTTTCAAATAGGTTGAATCCGTTATCAGCCGAATCGTGGTGCTAGATTGCATCATGCGAAGGGCTTCAAGTGCGGCGGTCATTTCCATTTGGTTATTGGTTGTGTTTTGCGCGCCGCCGAAAAATGTGGTTTGGTGCCCGTCTTGTTCGATTAACACGCCCCAGCCGCCAGGCCCCGGATTACCTGAACATGCGCCATCAGTGTAAATTACAATTTCTGTCATCGTTTAAGCCTTGTTTTAAGCCTTGTTTTAAGCCTTGTTTTAAGCCTTGTTTAAATCTTTCGCGTAATGGCGTAATCTTGCGCATGGGTAACGGTTTTATGGAATCTTAAACGGCGCAGATAATCAGTGGGATTTTTCATACCTACGAGCGCGTGCGGGTCTTGATGTAGCCAATCCTGCAAGCGGGTTAATAAAAATCGCATGGCGGCGCCGCGTGCAAGAATGGGAAGAGCGGTAAATTCAGCTTCGCTTAAAGGGCGCGTGCTCTGATACCCTTCCAAGATTGCCTTGGACTTGGTGATATTGAAATTCACATCTGCCTCAAAGCACCAAGCATTAAGAGCGATCGCAATGTCATAAGCAAACATATCTGTGCAGGCAAAATAAAAGTCGATAATGCCAGATAATTTTTCATCAATGAAAAAAATATTATCGACAAACAAATCTGCATGAATAATCCCTGTCGGTAAATCTGTGGGCCAGTTTTGTTCTAAAAATTCAAGGTCTTGGGAAAGATGAGCCCTCATGTCAGGATGGACACTATCGCAGTCGCCTCTGATCTCATCAAACATGGTCTGCCATGCCTCTAATGATACATCATTGCCCCGATGCATGTTGAAGCTTTGCCCTGCTAAGTGAAGCTCTGCCATTGCTTTTCCTAATTCATAACAATGTATGTTTTGCGGACGCCGTATGCTACTGCCTTCAAGGAAGCTGATAATGGCGGCTGGTTGCCCTTTAACATTAGACAATAAACCGCCATCTTTGCGCGCAATCGGCAAAGGACAAGAAATATTTTGAGTGTTCAGGTGTTTTTTGAGATTCAGAAAAAACGGCAAATCATCTGGATTGACCCTTTTTTCATAAAGGGTCAGGATGAATTTCCCTTGTTCGGTTTGGAGTGAAAAGTTTGAATTTTCAACGCCTTCGACAATTTCTTTAATTTCTTGTACCGCACCTATCTCATAATGGCTAAGCAGGTCGCAAAGCTCGGCTTGATTGATTTTAGTATAGACAGCCATTATCTCGCCTCGCTTGGATTACGAAGGGCTCTGGGGAGTTTGAACTCAACGGTTTCTTGCGCCGTGACGAGCTCGGAAACGGTGCAGTCAAAAACTGTACTCAGCTGATGGATAACCCGTTGAACAAGCTCTTCTGGTGCCGAGGCGCCGGCCGTAAGACCAAGGCGGTCAATATTTTCTAAGGCGGCTATATCTAGTGTATCTTGTCCGTTGATGAGTTCTGAAAACTGGCAACCGGCTCTTTTACCAACTTCAACGAGGCGTTGCGAGTTTGAAGAATTAGGTGCGCCGATCACATAAAGTGCATCCACTTTTTCTGCCAATTCTTTAACGGCAAGCTGGCGATTTGTTGTGGCATAACAAATATCTTCTTTATGGGGGGCTTTAATATGCGGGAAGCGTTTTTTTAAAGTCGAGATTATCTGCGCCGTATCATCAATCGAGAGAGTTGTTTGGGTCAAATAGGCAAGCTTGTCTGTTGTTTGAGGTTGAACAGTCATAGCGTCTTGAACTGTTTCGATAAGCTCAATAGCGCCTTCATCTAATTGTCCCATTGTGCCGATAACTTCGGGATGCTTCTTGTGCCCTATCAATAATATATGGGCGCCATTTTCAAAGTGGCGTCGCGCTTCTATATGGACTTTTGAAACGAGAGGGCAGGTGGCATCCATCCATCTTAATTGTCTTTTTTCAGCTTCGGCCGGCACAGATTTTGGAACACCATGTGCAGAAAAAATGACCGGCGCCCCCAAGGGTACTTTTGATAATTCCTCAATAAAAATGGCGCCTTTGGCTTCTAGGTCTTCGACAACAAAACGGTTATGCACAATTTCATGGCGAACATAGACCGGCACGCCATATTTTTCTAATGCTTTTTCGACAATCAAAACAGCACGGTCAACCCCGGCGCAAAATCCGCGCGGGGCCGCCATAATGATGTGAAGAGGTTTTTTCATCATTTTACTATCTTAAACGGGTCTTGCTGTTCGGTCATTGATTGGTTAGATTACTTAAATAATTGTTTAGTCTATATATCAATTTTTCTAAGAGTTGAAAACAACAAGTAGCATATTTGAGATTTTTATGAACCGGTCGCTCATCATAGTAAAGAACGTTATTATTGTCGTTTGCATGGCTTTTTTTGCTAGTGCCTGTGGCGGCGGTTTTGAGACCGGTCGACAATATTGCCCGCCTGAAGGCATTTTAGCTGATACGGAGCGTATGTCTTTTATACCGACTGGCAAGGCAGGGGCAGTGCAGGCTGAGATCCTTGGCGTCGAGCTTGAGTGCAGTTGGCATGAAGAACAGCTAAAATTACTAACAAATTTGTCTGTGCGCGGTGTGGTCATGTCTCAAACTGGGACGACTATACCTTTGAAAATTTCTTTGCCCGTTTTTGTTGTCATTATTGATGAAAACGACAAAATACTGGTGAAGCAAGATTTTGAGATCAAGGTTTCGGCGAAAAAAGGTAAAAAACTTATTGGCTTTACGCAAGATGGCGGCGCGTTATCGCTTAATTTGACCAAAGAAAACGCGCTTAGTGATTATACTATTTTGGTAGGTTTCCGAATCACGCCCGAACAATGGCAACAAAATCGTTCTGCGCGGCGTAAAAAATTAAATCTCTAAGCCTCATATAAGCCTTATAAGTGTTGAGAATCCGTACCATCCATCAGATGAGTTGACTTTCATCTTATTTTGGCTACATAATTCCTAACTATCAAATGACTGCTGCAGAAGAGACCACTCTCGGCGCCGAAGGAGCAACCGCCTCCGGAAACTCTCAGGCAAAAGGACCGCAGCACGATGAAACTCTGGAAAGCAGACTTGTTTCAAGTCTCACCGACGGGGTAAGAGGCGCAAGCCTTCAATCTCTCAGGTTCCGCGACAGAGGGGGGCGTTCGTATCAAGCACTCAGTGTTTACACTCGGTGTTTGGTGCAGAGTAATGAGAACTCTGAACGCTTGCAGATAGGTTAAAAATGATAAATAAAGCTGAAAATTTAACCCGCGATCTCGCAGATGAGCCGCGCTTATTGCGCACGCCTTTGTTTGACTTGCATATTGAGCTAGGTGCAAAAATGGTAGCTTTTGCGGGTTATGAAATGCCGGTGCAATATAAGCTTGGCGTTTTAGGTGAGCATTTACATACGCGCCGTAAAGCTGGTCTTTTTGATGTTTCTCATATGGGGCAAGTGCGGCTTATACCTTGTAAAACGGATGATGATGCTGCAGAAATTTTTGAACGACTTGTGCCGGGGGGGCTGAAAAACCTTCAAGAGGGATGCCTTCGCTACACACAATTGACCAATGATGAAGGGGGTATTCTTGATGATCTTATGGTGACGCGTTTTGGCAATACACTCTGGCTTGTTGTCAATGCGGTGTGTAAGAAAAATGATTATAGGCATATTAGCAAAAAGCTGGCGAGCAAGCTCAATATTGAAATTGCTGAACGTGGATTAATTTCACTTCAAGGGCCAAAGGCCTCGAAGGTTTTGGCGCGCTTGTTTCCTGAAGTTGAAAAAATGGCGTTTATGAGTGCCTTGCAGGTTATGTGGCAAGCGACAGAAGTTCTTATTTCACGCTGTGGCTATACGGGTGAGGATGGCTATGAAATTTCGCTTCCTAATGAGCTAACGACGCCCTTTACAAAAAAACTGCTCAAGCATGAAGATGTTGAAATGGTTGGACTTGGTGCGCGTGATAGTTTGCGGCTAGAAGCTGGTCTTTGTCTTTATGGACACGATATTGATACAGCCACCACGCCCGCCCAAGCTAATCTGCTCTGGTCAATTCCATCGCGCCGCCGTAGGGAAGCCAATTTTCCCGGCGCCGCAATTATTAACCAAAAAATTGCTGATGGAGCAGACCGTAAACTTGTCGGCATTTTACCAAAAGGGCGTGCGCCTGCCCGCGAGGGTACAAAAATTCAATCGCTTGACGGGCAAATCATTGGCGTTGTGACCAGCGGCGGATTTGGGCCAAGTGTTAATGGCCCTATTGCCATGGGATATGTCGCCAAAGAATTCACGGCGACTGAAACGCGCCTTAATCTGATTGTGCGCGGCAAAGCATTGCTGGCAAAAGTGGTCGCCCTGCCATTTGTCCAGCAAAGATATTATAGGGGCTAATGATGAGCAAACTTTTTACCAAAGACCATGAGTGGGTTTTAGTTGAAGGCACGATAGCGACTATCGGCATTACAGAATATGCGCAATCCCAGCTCGGCGATATTGTGTTTGTTGAGGTGCCCGAAACCCGCCGCCACGTTAGCAAAGGCGAGGATGTTGCTATTGTTGAAAGTGTGAAGGCGGCGAGTGATGTTTACGCGCCTGTTTCGGGTGAGATTATTGAGGGCAATAGGGCTTTGGATGAAAACCCTGCTTTAGTCAATGAAGACCCAAATAATCAGGGATGGTTTTTCAAATTGAAATTATCTGACCCCGCCGAAACATCTGATTTGATGGATGAGCCGGCCTATGAAGCCTATATTAAGGAGCTTGGATGATGCGCTATTTACCACTAACCCCTGCTGATAGAGTGGATATGTTGTCTCAAATTGGTGCCTTGTCGATTGATGATTTGTTTGTTGATGTGCCCGAAGCTGCGCGGCGCACGGATTTACTCGATTTACCGCCCCATTGTTCTGAAATGAATGTTGAAAGACAACTATCAGCATTAGCAGATAAAAATATACCTGCTTCTCAAGTGCCTTTCTTTTGCGGGGCGGGGGCTTACAAGCACCATGTGCCAGCTATGGTGGACCATATTATTCAGCGGTCGGAATTTTTAACCTCCTATACCCCCTATCAGCCAGAAATCACCCAAGGCACATTGCAATATCTGTTTGAATTTCAGACACAGGTTGCACAGTTGACAGGCATGGACGTTGCAAATGCCTCTATGTATGACGGCTCTACCGCCGCTGGTGAAGCTGTGCTCATGGCGCATCGTGTGACAAAAAAAAATCGCGCAGTTTTATCGGGTCGCTTGCATCCCCATTACAAAGCCGTCATCGAAAACCTGTCCGAGATGGGCGGCTTTGAACTTGCCCAAGAAAATATACAAATTGACAGTGCAGAAGGTTTAGTTTCCATGATGGATGACAACACCTCATGTGTGGTTGTTCAAAACCCTGACTTTTTTGGCAATGTGACAAATTTTACAGCCCTTGCCAATGAAGTCCATGCGCACGGGGCCCTGTTGATTGTGGTGGTGCCAGAAGCGGTTTCGTTTGGACTACTTAAACGCCCCGGTGATATGGGCGCAGATATTGTCGTTGCCGAAGGGCAAAGTATCGGCAATGGATTGAATTTTGGCGGGCCTTATGTTGGGCTGTTTGCGACACGTAAAAAATTCATTCGCCAAATGCCGGGTCGGCTATGCGGTGTAACGGTAGATGCACAAGGTAAGCGCGGGTTCGTGCTGACGCTCGCCACGCGCGAGCAACATATTCGGCGCGACAAGGCAACGTCAAATATTTGCACGAATTCAGGATTATGCGCACTGGCTTTTAGCGCCCATATGACATTACTGGGGGGTAAGGGGTTGCGCCACTTAGCTAAGATCAATCATGGGCGTGCGGTTCAATTGGTTGAGGCACTTGAGAAAATTGAAAATATACGCTGTATGACCGCTTCGTTTTTTAATGAATTCACGCTTGAGCTACCTTGCGATGCGGCAGAGGTGGTCGAACGCATGGCAGAAAAAGGCGTGATTGCAGGCGTCCCGGTGGCAAGATTATTGCCCGATGCAGGCATGGATAAATTATTGATTGTCGCGGCAACAGAAGTGACAAGCGATGAGGATATTATCCAATATCAAAATGTTCTGGCGCAGGTGCTATCATGAGCAAACAAGAAACATTTACAACTCATAAAGGCTTGGCTCTGGAAGAAGCCCTGATTTTTGAAATCGGAAATACTGATAAAACGGGTGTTGACTTGCCTGCGATTCCTAAAACGGCGACACGGCTTGGCGATTGTGCCGACACGCAGATAATTGACCTGCCGGGTTTGAGCGAGCCCGAAGCCATCCGTCATTATGTACGCCTTAGTCAAAAAAACCATTCGATTGATGCAAACTTGTATCCGCTTGGCTCTTGCACGATGAAGCATAATCCACGGTTGAACGAAAAAATGGCACGGTTGGCTGGATTTTCTGACATTCATCCGTTGCAACCTCAAAGCACTGTGCAGGGGGCTCTTGAATTAATGGATTTATTGGCTCATTGGTTGAAAACCTTGACCAACATGCCTGCCGTTGCGCTGTCACCTAAAGCTGGGGCGCATGGTGAATTATGCGGCATGATGGCGTGCCGTGCGGCGATTGAAGCCAAAGGCGAGCTTGCCACGCGCCAGCGTGTGCTAGTGCCAGAATCGGCACATGGTACCAATCCTGCGACGGCGGCTTTACTGGGCTTTAAGGTAGAGGCGATACCAGCCAATGCAAAAGGGCGTGTTGATGTGGCGGCGTTTAAGGAAAAACTTGACACTGATGTGGCGGCTATCATGCTGACTAATCCGAATACATGTGGTCTTTTTGAGCGTGACATTATTGAAATCGCTGATGCTTTGCATGAGGTGGACGGGTATTTTTATTGTGATGGGGCAAATTTCAATGCAATTGTTGGGCGTGTTTGTCCGGGTGATTTGGGTGTTGATGCGATGCATATTAATCTTCACAAGACATTTGCCACGCCGCATGGAGGCGGTGGCCCGGGCTCGGGACCGACGGTTTTGTCGGCGCGCTTGGCAGATTATGCACCTGTGCCTTTTGTTGTATCGGGTGAGAACGGGTTTAATTTGGTTGAGCTTGAAAGCGGCGCACTCACCAGCCCGTTTGGGCGGATGACGGCGTTTCATGGTCAGATGGGTATGTATGTACGCGCCCTTTGTTATATGCTGAGCCACGGCGCGGATGGCTTGCGCCGGGTTGCAGAAGATGCGGTTCTCAATGCCAATTATGTGCTGGCTAAATTAAAGGATGTGTTAAGCGCGTCCTTTGAGGGGCCGTGCATGCATGAGGCTTTGTTTGATGATAGATTTTTAAAAGATACGGGTGTTGATACGCTTGATTTTGCCAAGGCGATGATTGATGAAGGTTATCATCCGATGACGATGTATTTTCCTTTGGTTGTGCGTGGCGCGATGCTGATTGAGCCGACAGAAACGGAAAGCAAACAAACGCTGGATTTGTTTATTGCGACTTTACGTGCGCTTGCTAAGTCGGCGCGAAGTGGCGATATTGATCGTTTTAAGCTGGCGCCAAGATTTGCGCCGCGGCGGCGTCTTGATGAAACGCTTGCGGCGCGTGTGCCTGTGTTGCGCTGGGAGCATGACTGGGATTATGCTTTGGATTGTGCTTTGGATTGTGCTTTGGATTGTGCTTTGGATTGTGGGACGCCTATGAATGCGCAGGCCGCACAGTAATGCACAGTAATGCAGAGTAATTATGTTACCCCCGCACATGAGCAAAGCCATGGGTGGCCCAAGCGGATTATATTTGGTGTGGATGAAGCCGGGCGCGGTCCTTGGGCTGGACCTGTGGTTGCGGCGGCGGTTTATTTGCCGGCTGATTATGCGCAAATTGGTCTTGGCGCACTTGGCGAGCTTAATGACAGCAAAAAGATGAGCGAGAAACAACGCGCTGTTTTGTTCCAAACGCTACAAAGCGTACCGCATGGCATTGGTGCGGCGTCGGTTGAAGAAATAGACCAGCTTAATATTTTACAAGCCAGCTTGCTGGCAATGAAACGGGCGGTTAAGCTGTGCCCGCTTGAGCCGGCGCATGTGCTTGTTGATGGCAATAAGCTTCCCGATTGGTCGCATGCCGCGACTTGCCTTATTAAAGGGGATGCTATTTCGCCTTCTATTGCGGCGGCTTCGATACTTGCCAAAGTGACACGCGATCGGCTGATGGTTGCCCTTGATGCTCAATTTCCGGGCTATGATTGGGCGCGTAATAAGGGCTATGGTGTCAAGGCTCATCAACGCGGTTTGGCATTGCTCGGCGTGACATCACATCATCGCCAATCTTTTGCCCCGATTCGTAAACTGCTCTCATCTTAAACAAATTGAGGTGGTTTTATTCTTTTTCGCCCTTTCTTGCTACTTTGCGTTTTTGATGGGCTTTTTTTATGAAGCTTCGCAATTCACTTTTTGAAAGCGCGTTAGAGTTATCCGTATCTATTTGTTCAAATTTTGGCTGTGCGGCTTCAAATTCGGTGCGTGAGATTTCTCCGTTTTTATCGGTGTCTATCGCTTTGAAACGATGTTTGGCGTGTTTTTTAGCTTTTCCCTTATGTCCATCTGCATAGGCAAGACCTGCCATCAAAGACAGCACGAGCCCCAAAGCAAGAGTGAGGTGGGCTAAAGTGCGGCGGTGATTTTTACTTTTGTTCATTTGAGTTTTCCTTTCATTGAAACATCTTGATGAGTCGATGATAGAAGCAATGAGGGCGGGTGAAAACTTAAATAAATGTAATTGAGGGCAAAGACGCATTAGCTAGGCGTAACGGCTAGAGCTAATGGAAAGAAACAGGCTTAGGGCGAGCTTTATAGGGTGCTGCTTGCGCGTTTGTGGATAAGTTTGGTTTTTATAAGCTATTGGAATCAATATGTTATTGACGCCTTGTAAGGGATGACTCATGCTAGAGGCATGAAAGACAAGCAGATAAGTTTGCCACAGAGTTTGCCACAGAGTTTGCCGCAGGGTGTAAAGGGTGTGTTGGATACGATTTTACAAGGTGACAGCATTGAGCAGCTTCGCGGCTTGCCGAATGCTTGTGTTGATATTGTATTTGCTGACCCGCCTTATAATCTACAGCTTAAAGGCGGGTTGTTACGCCCTGACCAATCCTTGGTTAATGCGGTGGATGATGACTGGGATAAGTTTGACGATTTCAAGGCTTATGATGCTTTCACGCATGGTTGGATGAAGGAGGCTAAACGCGTGTTAAAACCCAAAGGCACATTATGGGTTATTGGTTCTTATCATAATATTTTTCGGGTTGGCAGGGTGATGCAGGATCTTGGTTATTGGGTGTTGAATGATATTATTTGGCGCAAAACCAATCCGATGCCTAATTTTAAGGGTACTCGTTTCACCAATGCTCATGAGACGCTGATATGGGCGGCACGCGATGAAAACGCGAAGGGGTACAGTTTTAATTATCAAGCCATGAAAACGCTGAATGATGATATACAAATGCGCTCTGATTGGCTGTTACCGATTTGCACTGGCGGGGAACGCCTCAAGGATGCGCATGGACGCAAACTCCACCCGGCCCAAAAGCCAGAGAGCTTGTTAAATCGCATTTTATTGGCGTCGAGTAATGTGGGTGATGTGGTGCTTGATCCCTTTTTCGGCACGGGAACAACCGGCGCGGTTGCTAAAAGGCTTGGGCGTCATTTTATCGGCATTGAGGCGGATGCAAATTATGCTGAAGCGGCGATGTTGCGTATTGGCCGGGTAAAACCGCTGGATGCTGATAGCCTTGACGTGGTGCCAAGTCCTAAACAGCAAAAGCGGATTCCATTTGGGACGCTGATTGAAAATGGCATGGTGAAACCGGGGACACAACTTTTCGGGCCAGCGCGAAAATATCAAGCCAAAGTGCGCGCCGATGGGAGTTTGAAGCTAAGCGATGAAAAAAACACGGCAACGGGTTCTATCCATAAGATGGGCGCACATGTACAAGGCACACAGGCGTGTAATGGCTGGACTTTCTGGCATATTGATGATGGCGACAAGCTTGTTCCAATTGATAATCTTCGCCAAAAGATGCGCGATGAAAACTAAGGAATGGGGCATAAGGCGCAGGGCTGAAAAGAGGGTAACGCTATTGGGTGATTTCTTTTAAGTTTGCCTGTGACACCATTTTTACGTTATTAAAAAACTAACCTCACGCCAAAACCAATGCAACAACTTTGCGCATCACGCTGGGCAGGGCGCGAGCCGAAAAATCGCGCGGGCGTACCCATTCATAAGCCGCGGGCTTGCGCCAACCTTTGGGCGCAAGTTGCCTCTTCACCTTTAGCGTTAAACGAAAATGCGTGAACACATGCACAACTATGCCATCTAGTTCTGTCCAGTTATCTGCCAGTAAACAAGGCAGACGCGTGTCGTTTTTCTCATCCCAGCCAATAGACGGGAACATCATCATCCCCCCCAGCAAACCCTCATCAGGGCGGCGGTGCATCAATATCTCGCCCTTGGTGTTTTTCAACCAATAAATTGTGCCAGCGCGGTCAGGTCGCGGTTTTTTGGGTGCCCGTCGCGGCAGGCTTTCGGCAATATTTTCAACCCGTGCGCGGCACGCATATTGCCACGGACAAAGCAGACATTTAGGGCGTTTGGGGGTGCAAATAGTCGCGCCTAAATCCATCATCGCTTGCGCAAAATCGCCCGGCCTATCAGGCGATACGAGCTTCTCATTCAGCAGTTTAACTTCTGCCTTTAAGGCAGGTAACGGCGTCAAAAGAGCATAAATACGCGCCAAGACACGCTCAATATTGCCATCAACAGGCGCAGAAGGGCGATTAAACGCAATCGCGGCAATCGCCGCAGATGTATAAGCACCAATGCCGGGTAATTTCAGCAAGGCAGCTTCTGTATCAGGAAAATGCCCATTATACTCGCTAACAATCCGCCGTGCGCATTTCAGCAAATTGCGCGCGCGGCTGTAATAACCAAGCCCCGCCCAAGCAGACATCACATCATCATCGCGCGCCGCCGCAAGGGCAAATATAGTCGGAAATAAAATTCTAAACTTTTCAAAATAAGGCTTAACAGTCACGACCGTGGTTTGCTGAAGCATGACTTCTGAGAGCCACACATGATACGGCTCCGGTGTTTGGTGCGCCATAGCACGCCATGGCAAAACCCGCCGATGGCGGTCATACCAATCTAAGAGCAGTGCAGCTGAGGGCGGTGTTTTTTGTGATCTGGCAGACATAAGATGCTATGATAGGTAAGTTGAAAATAAAGTCTCAATGAAAGGTGCGTAAAATTGCATTATGGCAAACTGGTCACGAAATTCCAAGCTGCGCGGCACGCCTCATATTAACAAGTTTTTATGGAAAATCGCCAAGCCCGCCATGCGCCGTCGTGGCTTTTCCGACCAGACCTTAATGGAACATTGGTCTACTATTGTTGGTGAAAATCTTGCGGCACTCTCACAGCCCATTCGCCTATCGCGTAAAGGGATGGGCAAAGCCTCAGGCGCGGTGCTGACAGTCAAGGTAGAAGGTGCTATGGCTTTGGAGATTCAGCATTTTTCACCGCAAATTATTGAACGCCTAAATAGTTATTATGGGTATCTAGCTATTAGCAAACTCAATATTGTGCAAGGGCCGCTTTACACACGCCCCGCACCGCATATCCCAAAGCCTCCCAAACAGGGCATGGTTAACAAATTGAGTGCCACTATGCAGGATATTGAATCCCCGCGTTTGCGCCAAGCCTTAGCCAGATTATCGTTACGGGTGAAGGATGAAGACTGATAAGTTTTCCACAGGCTGATTGATATTGCACAAGGCGTCATGTGTTCTAAACTTGCTCTCGTTTATAATGAAATAGAGATGATGCTTTGATTGCTTTTTTGTATTATATGTCGTTATGTAAGAATTTTTAATTCAGTAATTCGTAATCATGCTTCGTAAAGGGTGTTAAATGCGACAAAAAAAGCAAATAAAAATATTCACTTTAAACTTTCTTTTACCCTTATTGGTTGGTGTTGGCGTGATTGCATTTATTGTGTTCAACACATTATTTGGTCAATCAAAAGGTGGCACGGCTCTGGAGGTTCCAAACCCGTTGGGAGAAATTGTTTTAGGTGACGCGTCAGCCCCAATATTGGTGGTTGAATATGCTTCTTTAACGTGTCACCATTGCGCCGCTTTTCACAATCAAGTTTTGCCAGATATCAAGCGTGACTATGTTGCTAAAGGTCTGGTAAAATTTTATTTCCGCCCCTTCCCATTTGACGGCGTGGCAACAGCTGGTGCTATGCTTGTACAATGTGTTGCGCCGGGGGCGCGTCTGACTTTTCTTGAGTTTCTTTTTAAACATCAGCACCAGCTTATATCGAGTGAAGACCCTTCTGGACAATTACAGATATATGCAAAACAGGTTGGGCTTTTTGAAGAAAAATTTATAGCTTGCCTCAACAACCAAGAGGTGTGGGACGGCGTTAATGAAATGCAGAATACGGCGCGCCAAGAATTAGGCGTTGAGTCTACCCCGACTTTTTTTATTAATGGAGAAAAAATAACTGGCAATATTGGGCTGGTGAGATTCAAAGAAATTCTGGACGAGAAAATCAAAACCGGAGGCCCTTAATATGCATTTTTCTCGCCTGCGGCTTTCTGGGTTTAAGTCATTTGTGGACCCGGTGGATTTGGATATTTTGCCCGGTTTAACAGGTGTGGTCGGGCCTAATGGGTGTGGTAAATCCAATCTTCTTGAGGCTTTGCGCTGGGTTATGGGGGAGACCTCTTATAAGTCGATGCGCGGTGCGGGGATGGAGGATGTTATTTTTTCTGGCACGAATACGCGCCCTGCGCGCAATTTTGCAGAGGTGGCTTTGTTTCTCGACAATAAGGGTCATACCGCGCCGCCTGAATATAATGACGCAGAAATGATTGAGGTCATGCGGCGTATTGAACGCGATGCCGGGTCAGCCTATCGGATTAATGAAAAAGATGTTTTGGCGCGTGATGTTCAGCTCATGTTTGCCGATTCTTCGACGGGCGCGAGATCGCCAGCTCTTGTCAAGCAAGGTCAAATCGGTGAGCTTATCAATGCCAAGCCAGAGAACCGCCGCAAAATTTTGGAAGAAGCCGCCGGTATTTCTGGCTTATACACGCGCCGCCATGAGGCAGAGCTACGCTTGCGCGGGGCTGAGAACAATCTTGAAAAAGTGGATGATGTCATCGCCGTTTCAGAGACACAATTGCGAAATCTGAAACGCCAAGCCCGCCAAGCAACACGCTATCGCAACTTGTCCGCTCAGATAAGAGAAGTGGAAGCTTTGTTTTTGCATTTGCGCTGGCAACAGGCTGTGGACGGGGCAAAAGCCTCGCAACATTCTTTAGCAGAAGCTAAGCAAGCCGTTGATTTGCTAACGGGAAGGGTTAGTAAAGCGAACACGGTGCAACTTGAATTGCAGTCTCAGATACCGCCTTTGCGCGCCGCTGAGGTTATCGCTGCTGCTGGATGGCGCAGACTTATCGTTGAAAATGAGGGGTTGGAAAAAGAAGAAGCACGCGCCAAAGAATTGATTGCAAGGCTGGCTTCTCAGTTGGTGGTGCTTGAGCAGGACAAAACGCGCGAGCAAAATGCATTAAGTGATGCGCGTGAACAATTGGCTCGCCGTTGCACAGAACTTGAAGCACTAGAACAAGTTGATACAGGTGCTGAAGAAATTGCTGAACAAAAAGCCGCTGAGGCTGTTCTGGAAGCAGAGACGGTGATGAAGCAAACAGAACACCAACTTGATGAAACCAATCGTTTAATTACCGAGCGTAGTGTTCAGCTTCGTGAATTGGATAATGCGCTTGAAGGTCTGCAACAGCGTCAAGCGCGGATTGAAACCGAATTATCTCAGCTGCGCACTGAGCGCGACACTCTTTTGGCGGACGGGGTTTCAAAGAGCGAAAAGCAGGCTTTGCACGAGCAGGTCACGCTAGCTGAAAAACAAGAGGCGACCGCTTTGGCAGCGGCAAATGCGGCTCAATCTGCTTTGGCGCAAGCCGTTCAGGGGGTTGATGAAAATGCGGGCCCTGAAAGAACCGCACAGGTGGGCGTTGAACGCTTGATTGGTGAACGCGCGGCTTTGTCGGCGATGTTCTTGGCTCCAGAAAAGCAAAGCTGGCCAAGTTTGATTGACTCAGTCAAGGTTGAGGCTGGCTATGAGACGGCTCTGGGTGCGGTTTTAGGCGCAGACCTTGAAGCTTCCCCAGATAAGGATGCGCCCGCCCATTGGCTTAATCTTTGGCTGCATGGCTCTCAAGTGCCGCCGCCCGCCAATTTGCCAGATGGGGTGCGCCCCTTATCTGATTTTGTAACCGGGGCAAGCGTGTTGACAAGGCGGTTGAAGCAAATTGGGATTGTTCATAAAGAGCAAGGGGCGATGCTCCATAAAGCATTATTGCCGGGGCAAAGACTGGTTAGCCTTGAAGGCGATGTTTGGCGCTGGGATGGTTATTGTAGTGGCGCAGAGGCTTCTATACCTGCTGCACAAAGGCTAGAGCAGCGCAACCGCTTGAGGGAGCTTGAAAAAGAATTGCCCGCGGCGCAAGCCATAGCCGAAAAATTAGGGCGGGTTGCAGAGCAGGCGAAACTTGAGGCAAAACAAGCGTCACAAAAAGACGGGCATTGTCGTTCTGCTTTGCGCGAGGCGCAAGAATGCGTCACGATGAGGCGTCAAGAGCTGGCAGATTTAGAAAAAGATACGGCTAAACATGTATCAAGATTAGCGGCGATTGAAGAAGCTATTCAGGGTAGAACAAGTGACCTTAATGAAATTGCTACATCGCTAAAAAATATGAAGGCGAGCAAAGACGCGCTATTACAAACAGACAATGCTGCAATAGATTCAGCAATAGGTGTTGAGGCATTGCGGGTACGTGTCGGCGAAACCAGAGCAGAATTGGCGACAAAAAAAGCTGAACAGGCTGGTTTTGTAGATAATCGAGAAGCGCGTATGCATCGTGCGCAGACACTCAAAACGGACATGACAGAATGGCAAAGCCGTTTGGCGCGTTCTAAAGAACAGATATCTGAATTGCTTCAGCGCGAAAATGTGTTGCGCACAGAAAAGCAAACCGCCCAGAGCGTACCCGGTGACTTAGGTGAGCGCCGTCATGTTTTGGTAGACAAAATTGCAGAAGCGCAAAGCAACAGACAATCTTGTGCTGATCGGCTCGCCGAAGCCGAAAGTAATTTGGCGGCGGCTGACAAAAGCCTCAAAATTATGGCAGCTGATGCGTCAAAGGCACGTGAGTTGAAGGCGCGGCTGGAAGCCACTCTTGAAGGTAATGAAGAGCGGGTGAACGAATGGGGGCAACGTATTTATGAAACTTTGCAAGTTACGCCAGAACAGGCATTGGCAATTTCACGCCATGATACGCGCAAAGCATTTCCGACAGCAGATGAAATGGAAACCAAGCTTGAGCGATACCGCCGAGAACGGGAGAATTTGGGCGGCGTCAATCTTCGTGCTGGCGAGGAGGCGCAAGAAGTTGCCACTCAAATTGAGCAGATGACGTCTGAAAAAGAAGATTTAACGCAAGCAATTCATAAATTGCGCTATGGCATTGGACAGTTAAACAAAGAGGGGCGTGAACGCTTACGCCTCGCTTTTGATACGGTAAATGGTCATTTTAAACAGCTATTCACACAGCTTTTTGGCGGGGGAACGGCAGAATTAAAATTCACCGAATCAGATGACCCGCTTGAAGCCGGACTTGAAATCCTTGCCCATCCGCCCGGTAAAAAGCCGCAACTCATGTCGCTTCTTTCTGGTGGTGAGCAGGCCTTGACGGCTATGTCATTAATTTTTGCGGTGTTTTTGACCAATCCATCGCCGATTTGCGTGCTGGATGAGGTTGATGCGTCTCTTGATGATGCCAATGTGGAGCGGTTTTGCAATATGATTACGCAAATCTCTGAAACCACCAATACGCGGTTTTTGTTGATTACGCACCATGCGCTGACCATGGCGCGGGTTGATCGTTTGTTTGGCGTCACCATGCAGGAGCGCGGCGTCAGTCAGTTAATTTCAGTGAATTTAGCAACGGCAGAGCAATTTGCAGAAAAAGATGAAAATATTGCCTCAGCTGAAATGCAAAATAAGTCGAAAACAGCAACTAAGAAACGCTTGTGACGCTTGACAGTTGCGCTGTCTGAGGATAGTGTGCGCGCGAGTTTGGGTGCTTTTTTCAACCCCCTGAGGGACAGATTTGACAACTAATGACCAAGAAAAAGTGACAGATAATTTATCCAAAACCGCTGCCGAGCAAAAGCGGTCTTTAGATGAAGATAAGGCTCTTTATCGTCTCTCAAAAAAAGTTGAAAAAGCGCGCGCTCTACACTCAAGCGGGCCCGAACAGCCGGGGCCCGAACAGCCGGGGAGCGCACAGCAGGGGCGTAGTTCCGCCATAGGGCTCGCCTATAGGCTCTCGATTGAGCTGGTGGTTGGGCTTGTCGTCGGAGGCTATTTGGGATGGTGGCTAGATAAGTTTTTTGGAACCAAGCCACTGTTTTTGCTGATTATGTTGTTGCTCGGAATGGCAGCCGGGGTGATAAATATGTTACGAACCGCGCACGCAATGAATGCGCGCATGGGGTTAAATGATAAAACGGGAACAGACGAGTCCCAAAACTGAGGAGTGAAAGCGTGGCTTCATCTAACGAACATGATACGGGCGGGTTTAATATTGACCCAATGCATCAGTTTGAAGTAACCCCGATTATTGAATTGCCAACCATTGCGGGTATTGATCCAAGCTTCACGAATGCTTCTCTTTGGATGGTTATTGTTGTTGGGGTTGCTACGCTGCTTTTGATGGCATCTACGCGGCGGGCTTCTTTGGTGCCGGGGCGATTGCAGTCTATGGGCGAGCTGACTTATGAATTTGTTGCCAATATGATGCGCGATAATATAGGTATGGAAGGGTCTAAATATTTCCCCTTTGTCTTTACCTTGTTTATCTTTGTCTTGTTTTCGAACATGCTGGGCATGGTGCCTTATTCTTTCACTGTGACATCGCATTTGATTGTGACATTTGCACTAGCCTCGGTTGTTTTTTTACTGATAACAGGCATTGGCTTTGCGCGTCATGGTATCGGTTTTCTTCGTTTGTTTGTGCCATCTGGTACGCCCAAAGCTCTGTTGCCTTTATTGATAGTGATTGAGCTCATTTCTTATCTAACCCGTCCGATTAGTCTGTCTGTGCGCCTGTTTGCAAACATGATGGCAGGTCACACCATGCTGAAAGTCTTTGGCGGTTTTGCCGTCGCCTTTTTGTCAGCCGGAGGCATTATATCTGTCGGCGCGATTGCGCCGCTCGCCGTGATGGTGGCTTTTACGGGGCTAGAGTTTTTAATCGCCTTCCTTCAAGCCTATGTATTCACAATTTTGACATGCATCTACTTGAATGATGTTATTCATCTTGACCACTAATATTAACTTTAACCGCCCAATTGGGCATTAACTTGGAGAAAAATTATGGAAGCAGAAGCAGCTAAATATATTGGTGCCGGTATTGCGTGTATCTCTCTTGCCGGTGCAGGTATTTCTATTGGTATCATTTTTGGTAACTATCTTGCCGGTGCCCTTCGCAACCCCTCAGCAGCTCAAAGCCAGTTCCCGAACTTGCTTCTCGGATTTGCTCTGGCAGAAGCGACAGGTCTGTTTGGTTTGATTATTGCCTTGATACTTCTTTTTGTTGTTTAGAAAAATAAGGGTTTTGTTTCCCCTTGAACCTCTTTAAACATAAGAGCGTTTAAGCAGGCGAGCGAGCCTTCATTTTAATAGGCGACAATTATATTAAGAGGCGAAAATGCCACAACTTGACACGACGGTTTTTGCTCCTCAGCTTGTCTGGCTGGCGATTACTTTTATTGCGCTTTATGCGATGTTATCGATATTTGTCTTACCAAAGATCGGCGGCGTTCTTAGAGAACGCAAACGCCGTATGGATGATGATCTTATGCAGGCGGCGAAAATGCGCGATGCATCTGCTAAGCTTTTCGAAAATTATGAGACAGCCTTAGCCCAAGCGCGCGCTCAAGCACTTGAGATTACTCAAGCGGCTGTTCAACTTGTTCGCGGCGCAACCGCAGAGCAAGAGGCAGAGCTTGATTTGAAATTCAAGGCACAATTTGAAGAAGCTGAAAAGCGGCTCATCATCAGCCGTGATGAAGCTTTGAACAGTGTTCGAGATGTAGCGGTAGGTCTTGTTGCAAATATTGTCGAGGCGGCCTTGGGTAGCAAAGTTACAAAGGACGCCGTTAAAAAATCTATCGCTTCAACCGCGTCACAAATTGAGGACGCTTAGGCACTGGAGATAAAAATGAATTTTGATGCATCCTTTTTTGTTGCTCTGGCTTTTGTTCTGGTGCTTGCGGGGTTTTGGAAACTTAACTTGCATAGGCGTGTTGCGACTATGCTTGATGAGCGCTCAAACAGCATTAAAAAAGAGCTTGATGATGCCCGCGCCTTGCGCCAAGAGGCTTTGACGCTTTTTAGTGATTATGAAAAACGCTTAGAGGATGCCGAAAAAGAGGCAAATATTCTTATCGCGCAAGCCCAAGCAGATGCGCAGCAAATTGCTACTGAAGCGCAAGTTTCATTACGGGCGCGGCTGGAGCGTCGCACAAGGCAGGGCGAAGAGAAAATTGCCCTTGCACAAACACAGCTTTTGCAAGAAGTTCGCCGCGCGACTATTAATCTTGCCATTGAGGCATCGGCAAATTTAATCGGCGATAAAATGACGCAAACGCAGGCAACCAAGCTTGTCGAAGATACGATTAAAGGTTTGTCTAAAAACCTTCACTAAGGGTTTAAATGGCTAGCGTGGGTAACGCTCGACTCTACGCTCAATGCCTTTGTTTTCTTGCGGCGTGTATTGTGGCCATGCGCCCGTAGCCAAGAGCTCCAATGTTTTGATGTCTTGGTTCATTTTATCTCGGTAGAGCCAGATATTGCGCAGTACAATTTGAAGGTAATGTCTGGTTTCTGGTGCGGGCAGGCTTTCAATAAACAACAGCGGATCATCCATGCGTCCGAGCTCTTTTTTCCAGCGCCGCACATTCCCCGGCCCCGCATTATAAGAAGCCAGCGCAAGAATAAGATTATTGTTAATCTGTTCATCTTCTAGCAGTCCCTCTAAATAGGATTGCCCGATATTCATGTTGAGTGAGATGCGATAAAGCTTATCGCGCCCGGCTCTAAAGCGTAGCTTTTTATTGCCGGTCACAAAGGCGGCCGTATTGGGCATAATCTGCATGAGCCCGCGCGCGCCTGCCGATGATTTTGCCCGCGCCTTAAAACGACTCTCTTGGCGAATGAGACCAAACAAAACAGCCTTATCGAGTTGATAGCCCGTTGTTGGTTCATAAGCTGGTATTGGGAATTGCCCTTCGGACATTTCATATGATTTTTTATCTTTGCCCAAATCCAAACGATAAGTCATAGCTAACTCAACAGCAGGTAGATTTTTGCGCCGTGCCATTTCAAGTAAACTTTGTCTTTGATACTCTCCCAAACGCTCGCCTAGATATAAAAGTTCCAGTTCAGCAAGTTCCTGCTGGTTGGCTTTGAGGAGTTGTTCAGCACGTATCACAGCTTTATGGAATGACAGGTCTGATATTTCATCAGGCTTTTGGTAGGTCCAGCTAACTTTGATTTTCCCGCGAAGCTTATACTGAGCCAGTAGCCCATAAAAATTATTATTCCCGACAGCGGCGGCCTCTTTCAAAAAAATATCGGCTTGTTTTTTGTCTCCCAGCAGCTCGCCACTTCGCGCCGCCCACACCCCCGATGCCGCACGATAGCGTGATGAGGCGTTTTGATTATCCAAAAGAAGCGTGAAATGTTTTAGTGCAATTTCAATCTTGCCAAGCCGCCATGCCGCTAATCCGACATGCCAATCTGTCAAGGGAACAAGGTCACGGCTTCGCGTTGCTTTAAGGGCGACGCGAAAGGCTTTTTCAGGTTTGCCTTCAATATAATAAGAGCGGGCTATAAAAGCACGTAGCCAGTCCGTTTCACCCGCCAATAGCCGTCTATCGACACTGCGTTTACTGATATATCTTAGGGCTTGTGTTGGACGCTCCCGATAGATTAGCCGATGCACTTCACGTTTGATGTTACGGCTAGAGCGCGTTCTGAATAAAATTTTCTTTTTGTGTTGGCTTGCTTGTTCCCAAACCCGTGAGGGCGGTGCTTTTGGCATTTTTGCTCTTTTGGGGCGTCTTTTTTTGGCGAGATTATAAACCTTCCAAGCGCCGGGGTGGTCGGCATATAGGTTGAGCCAATCGCGCAACTCTGACCATTTTGCGCGATATGCGCTAGGGTGCATATAACGCTGGCGAAGAACATGACCCATGAGGGTTTTGTCATTTACTTTTCGGATGAGGGTGTCGGCTTGGTTCCATTTTGCGTTTTCGTGAAGGGCAAAAATTTCTTGATATAAAAGATGATCTGGCGGCGGCGGCGGCGGGGTATAAGCGGGGCGCGGCATGGGGGGTTGACTGATGCGCGCTTGGGCGGGCAGAGCCAATATCATTAAAAGCCCAAGGAAACCTAGGCGGTTGAATAAACGCGTGACCTTGATAAGGGTAGGCAAAAAGACAATATGATTAGAACTGATTGTTTGTTTAATCATTTTTGTCTAACCATTTTTTCATTGTGCGGTTTTTGCATTATTTTCATGTTTTAAAAAGTGCTTCACTTTAAGTAAATCCTGCCATGTTTCAGCTTTGCGCACCGGATTGCTCAATAAATAGGCGGGGTGAAACAGCGGGAGGGATTTATAAGTTTTTCCTTCAATATTAATTTCCTGCCATTGCCCGCGTAATTTTGAAATACCATTGCTTGTTTGCAAAAGCTCTTTGGCTGAAGTGCCCCCGAGCAGCAAGATGAGGTCTGGATTAATCAGTTCAATGTGGCGTTTAACAAAAGGCAGACAGGCGGCGGTTTCTTCGGGCTTTGGGGGTCTGTTGCCCGGTGGACGCCACGGAAGAATATTCGTGATATAAATGTTCTCGCGTGCCAGCCCGATATAGCCGATCATTTTGTCTAATAATTGACCACTCACCCCAACAAAAGGCTTACCTGCAAGGTCTTCATCGCGCCCGGGCGCTTCACCGATAAGCATGATTTTGGCATCTGCATTACCATCGCTGAAAACAGTATTGCGCGCCGCTTTTTTCAACGGACAACCCTCAAAACCTTCAACGGCGTCACGAAGTGCCGCTAAATTTTGCGCCGCTTTTGCCAGATTAACAGCCTGTTCTATATCGTCGGGATAAATGCTTGTTGGCGGACGGGCATAGGCAATATTTTCGGTTTTTTCAAACCGGGCTTGCCTGCCTTGTACTTGTTTGGGTTGTACTTGTTTGTGTTGTAAAGGCGGGCGGGGTGCCTCTTGCATTTGCCCATACGCGGTGTGTGAGGCGGGCACCTTATCTTGTTCGCTTGCCTTGGCTGTTTTTTCGAAACGATTAATAGGTATCTCAGACAAAATATCGCTGACCCCAGCTTCGATCTGAAATCGAAGCATTGCCCTTAACTCTTGAGGCGAGTGGCGGGCGGCTTCAGGCGTTTTTTGTTCAATCTTTTGTTCAATCATAGTTTCAAATACACGTTTTAGACTTGTTATCAAGAGCCGCTTACCAATAGATACAACTCAGGTAAATTACAGCAAATCATTTCGAATCACTTCGAGTTAGAGTGATTCGTTTATTTTTACCATTTCTTGCACCTAAATCTATGCTAAATATGAACCCTACTCGTATGAGAGGGAAAAATGTCTGAGTTTGCCGTTAATGAAATTAACCCGCGTCAGGGATGGGTGTTATCGCCCCAAGAACGTGAAAGCATGGAATATGATGTTGTGATTGTCGGGGGTGGTCCTGCGGGCTTGTCTGCGGCGATTGGTCTTAAGCAACGTGCCTCTGAAAAAGGGCGGGATATTTCTGTTTGTGTGCTTGAAAAAGGCTCTGAGGTCGGGGCGCATATTTTATCGGGTGCGGTTATTGACCCGCGTGGTCTTAATCGCTTGTTTCCAGATTGGCAAGAGCGCGGCGCACCCTTAGAAACTAAAGTCACTAAAGATAAGTTTTTGTGGTTGAGTGAATATGGTGCCTTGCCAATACCAAATATTGTGCTGCCGCCTCTGATGAAGAATCATGGCAATTATATTGCGAGCCTTGGCAATGTGGCGCGTTGGCTGGGTGCACAGGCTGAGGCTCTGGGGGTTGAGATTTATCCGGGCTTTGCGGCGGCTGAAATTTTGTTTGATGATAATGGGGCTGTACGCGGTGTTGCCACGGGCGATATGGGGGTTTCTAAATCTGGCGAGAAAAAAGATGGCTGGATGTCTGGCATAGAATTATTGGCAAAATATACTTTCCTTGCTGAGGGCGCACATGGTTCTTTGTCTAAGGCGGTGATTGATCATTTTGACCTTGCCAAGGATTCTGATTTCCAAAAATACGGTATCGGTATTAAAGAGCTATGGCAAATCGATGGTGATAAGCATCGCCCCGGTTTTGTCCAGCACACATTGGGCTGGCCGCTTGATAATCGCACAGGCGGCGGTTCTTGGATGTATCATTTTGGGGATAATTATGTGTCCATCGGATTTGTCACGCACCTCAATTATAAAAACCCGTATCTGTCACCATTTGATGAATTTCAACGGTTTAAAACGCATAGTCATATTCGTGATATTTTGGCAGGCGGCAAGCGCATTTCATATGGTGCGCGCGCTATTACTGAGGGCGGTTTTCAGTCTGTGCCAAAATTGACATTTCCCGGTGGTGCGCTACTTGGATGTGCGGCAGGTTTTGTGAATGTGCCAAGAATTAAGGGCAGTCATAATGCTATTGAATCTGGTATTTTGGCGGCTGATGCGGCGGCGCAGGCTCTTTTTGAGGGGCGCGGCTATGATGAGCTCTTTGCCTATCAAACGGCTTATGAAGCTTCTGACATATATAAAGAGCTTAAAAAGGTTCGCAATGTGAAGCCTCTTTTATCTAAATTTGGCAATTTCATCGGGACGTTGCTTGGCGGCGTCGAGATGTGGATGCGCACGCTTGGTATTGGTCTTCCCTTTACGATAGGTCATGGCAAGCCAGATCATGCAACGCTGAAAAAAGCTTCAGAATGTAAGAAAATCGATTATCCTAAGCCAGATGGGGTTGTCTCTTTTGATAAGCTGTCATCGGTTTTTTTATCGGCGACCAATCATGAAGAAGACCAGCCAGCGCATTTGACGTTAAAAGACCCTGATGTTCCGGTTCAGGTCAATCTGGCAGAATATGACGAGCCCGCACAGCGTTATTGCCCCGCAGGGGTTTACGAGATTATTGGTGCGCAAGAGGGTAAGCCGAAGCTTCAAATCAACGCGCAAAACTGCGTGCATTGCAAAACATGTGATATTAAATGCCCAAGTCAGAACATTAACTGGGTTGTGCCAGAAGGCGCGGGTGGTCCAAACTACCCGAATATGTAGCCGATGGTATCTAAGATATCTAAGCTCGTTTCACAAAGAAGCACCCATTTATGGGGAAACAGACAATTTCTCATTATTCTTCTTGGTGTTTTGTGTCTTGGTTTGCTTTTGGCGTGGCCGAATTTCGTGCCGCGCCCCGACTATGTTACGACAACAAATATTACGTCTATTGAAGGCGCGTTGCTGGCGGCAAATTATGCCAAGCGGCAAAACAATCTCGATGCTGAGGTGTATTATTATACCCACGCTAACCGATTGACCCCGAATGATCCCAGTATATTAAGTGCCTTGTTTGAAGCCACGCTTGCTTTGGGGGAAATGGATAAAGCTCAATTAATGGCTGATAAGTTGGTGAAATTTCAGCCTCATCATTCTTTTGCGCGTTTGCTGTTGGCGAGTGACGCGCTGAAAAATAATAAGGGTGCGTTAGCAATGACGCATGCCAGCATGATCTTAGCTGATGATATAGCCAATATTGCCGCCAAGATGGTTATGCTTTGGGGGGGGGCTCAGATGGGCGATGCGCACAGCTATAGGCAAGCCCTTGTCAAACTTGAAAATGAAACCACTTTTGCAGAGGTCAGCTTGCGCAATCTTGCTTTGTTTTATGAGTATAGCGGAAACTTGGTCAAAGCTGATGAGGTGTATAGGGCTGTTATTCAAGCACATGGTTTGGTGACAATAGATCATGTGTTGGATTATCTGTTCTTTTTGCACCGCACTCATAAAGAGCAGGAACGTAATTTCTTTTTTAAAAATATTAGCGACCAAAATAGACGCCACGCCGTCTATCGCCATATTAAACCCTTGCTTGCAAAGCCGCCTGCGCCATTTGAGCTTAAGCCCGCTCAAGGACTGGCCTTAGGTTTGGAGGGCATTGTTTCTTTCACTCAATTTATGCAAGCCCCTAGAGATAAATTACTTTATGCCCGCATTGCCAGCTGGATTGCGCCGTCTAGTCGGCGTGCGGTTATGTCTGTCGCAGAGGCACTGGCAGAGATTGAGCGATATGATGATGCGATATTGCTCTATCAAAAAATTAGTCAAGCGCCTTATTTTGGCGAAACAATCCGCGCGACAATCGCTCTTTTATATGAAGTCACCCAAGCAACTGATAAAGGCATTGCTTTGCTGGAGGCAGAGATACACGATCATGCGGGTCATTTTTCAATCAAAATACTTGCGGATATGCTCCGCCGCAAAGAAGACTTCAAACAAGCAGAAGCCTATTATACATCACTGATAGATAGGCTTGGGGTGGTAGAAAAACAAGATTGGGAATTATTTTATGGGCGCGGTATTGCGCGTGAGAGATTGGGCAAGTGGCAACAGGCAGAGGCTGATTTGCTGGTTGCGAAGGAATTTTCTGGTAACCGTCCTCATGTGCTAAATTATCTTGGGTATAGTTGGATAGATAATGGTAAAAATATTGAACAGGGGCTTGCTTTGGTTGAGCAAGCTGTTCAGGCAGAGCCTAAGAATGGCTATTTTATGGATAGTTTAGGATGGGCGTTTTACAGGCTCGGTGCGTTTGAAAAAGCTGTTAAGCTTCTTGAGCATGCCACTATGTTACAGCCGGGCGATCCAGAGATTATTGATCATCTTGGCGATGCGCTTTGGCAGGTTGGGCGTTATTTTGAGGCGCGTTACCAGTGGCGACGTGTTTTGACTCTCGATATAAAAGAGCAAAAGAAACAGCAGATTGAGCGTAAAATTGAGCGCGGCGTTTTTGAGCATCATCAGGGACAAAAATTAGCCATATAGGGTTATGATGTTATCAAAATACGCGCTTGCGAAAATTAATCTTACCCTTCGTGTACACCATAAGCGGGCTGACGGTTTTCATGAATTAACCAGCCTTGTTGCCTTTGCCAATTTTGGCGATGAGATAAGTGTTCAGCAAAGTGATCATTTACAAATTTCTTATACTGGTTTTTATGGCGACAGGCTTCGCGGTGTTTTGGCTAAGGGGGCGCAAGATAATATTTTACTAAGGGCGGTGCGGCTTATGGATGGGGTTGGAGCTGTGCATATTGGGCTTGAAAAGAATCTTCCCCTTATGGCTGGTATGGGCGGCGGGTCTGCTGATGCGGCGGCGGGGTTGAAGCTGTTAAATGCGTTATGGAGAAAAAACCTCTCAAATAAGGAATTATCTTTATTGGCACTGGAATTAGGGTCGGATGTGCCAGTTTGTTTGCTGTCACGGGCGGCGTGGATGAAAGGGCGCGGAGAACATATACGCGCTTTAAATTCTTTTCCAACGTGTGCGGCGGTGGTCATTAATACCGCCCTTGATATGCCGACAGGCTCTGTGTTTGCTGAGTTTGACCGTGATAGAAAGCCCGCGCTTGGGCAACTTGAGCAAATACGCAAGGTTAAAAGCACACAAGAGCTGTTCACTTATGTTTTGGCACAAGGCAATGACTTGCTTGCCCCGGCAATGCGCATCGCGCCTGAGATCGGTGTTCTGATTGAAGATATAAAGCAAACAGGTGCGCAGGTTTCTAGTATGTCGGGAAGCGGGGCAACTTGTTTTGGGTTGTTTGACACTTTTGAGGCGGCAAAAAAAGCCGCTCATATTTTAAGTGAAATTTATCCAACTGCTTTTATTCAAAGCACTCTTTTGTCGTAAAACGGGTGGGTTAATAAGTGCGCCGAATACAAAATTCCACAATATCCAGCATAGCTTGACGATAGGCACTGTTTGAAAAAAGCATCAACACATCCATGGCTTTTTGACCATATTTGCGTGCCTGCTCAAGCGTCATGGCGAGGGTGTCATGCTTTGCTATGATTTTTAAGGCTTCTTCAATGTCACTCTCTGTTTGATTTTTATTGGCTGTTTGATTTTTATCGGCTGTTTGATTTTTATCGGCAAATGCGCGCTCCCAGAAGCGTTTTTCTTCATCTGTACCGCACCGATAGGCAAGCGAAACAGGCAAGGTCACTTTGCCTTCACGAAAATCATCGCCGATATTTTTACCCGTTTCGCGCCCATCACTATAATCAAGCGCATCATCAACCAATTGAAAGGCAATGCCAAGATTGCGCCCATATGCTGCCAGTGCTTTGCGGGAGGTTTGATCCTGCTCGGCAATAATTGCGCCCACTTGCGTTGCCGCGCCAAATAAAGTCGCCGTTTTAGCCTCAATGATTTGTAGATAATAATTTTCGTCCATAGTGATTTTCCCAATCGCTGCCAGTTGCATCACCTCACCTTCAGCGATGACCGCCGCCGCAGTAGATAGAACATCAAGCGCAGCAAGGTTGCCCGTAGAAACCATCAGCTTAAAAGCCTGCCCCAACATGAAATCACCAACAAGAACACTCGTCGCATTGCCCCATTGCAGATGCGAGGTGATTAAGCCGCGCCGCATATCACTTTCATCAACAACATCATCATGCAGTAATGTCGCTGTGTGCATTAACTCAACGGCGGCCGCTAAAGCAATATGGTCGCGCCCCTCATAGCCACACAAATGCGCCGACGCCAATGCCAACATAGGACGCAAACGCTTACCGCCTGCTTTGATAATATGCGCACCAATATCTGGAATAGTGTGCGCTTGAGATGACATTTTTTCATTAATCAATTGCGATATATGTTTCATCTCATCGCCGACAAGCGTTTGTAGTCCATCATAAGGGCTTTGAGGACTATTCTGGCTAAGCGGGATAATTTTAGGCATGGCTTCTGCTTTACGGTCAGTTGTGTTAATAAGGTATAAAGGAGCAGGTAAGCTGATGGCAAGTATGTTCTTTTTCCTTTGTTTAAATTTGTGTCTTTGATGTGTCTTTAATGAAAGTCAGTTTATGGAATCGCAAGCACCGCCAACCCCGCAAACGCTACAAACAGAGGATGATTTTTTAGGCGGACGCCTGACCATCAAACAATTTGTCAACGGACACCGTAGCGGCACTGAGGCTGTTTTGCTAGCGGCTGCAATTGACATAAAAGCTGGCGAGCGGGCGTTAGAGCTTGGTTGCGGGGTTGGGGTTGCAAGTCTGTGCCTTGCTTATCGGGGGGCTTATCGGGGGGCTTATCGGGGGGCTTATCGGGGGGCTTATCGGGGGGCTTATCGGGGAGCTGAAGTAAATATTGATGGCATAGATATTGACCCCTTACAGATTGCTCTGGCACAAGAAAATGCTCTTAATAACGGGTTTGATAGGGTACGGTTTTTGCGGCAAGATATTCATGTAGCTTTTTCTGAATGGCCTGTAGCTTTTTCGAAATGGCCTGTAGCTTTTTCGAAATGGAATGAGCAAGGTGCCTATGACCATGTTTTTGCCAATCCTCCCTTTTATCAATTGGGGCATAGTTGGTCGCCGCCAAATGATGCTAAAAAAACCGCGCATATTGCTCATCCAGATACTTTAAGCGTTTGGGTGAAGCGTGCTGTTAGCTTAGTGAAAGCCAAAGGATGTGTGACCTTTATTCATTTGGCAGATGCTGTGCCTTCTTTACTTGAGCAAATGAGGCAAAGGCTTGGCGGGGTAGAGATGATGCCGATTGCCCCTAAAAATGGAATGGCGGCCAAACGTGTGCTCATACGCGGGTGGCGTGATAGTCGGGCACCGTTTAAATTATTACCGCCGCTGGTACTGCATCAGTCTGGTGGGGACTATCAAGATGCAGTTGAAGCGATCTTACGCGATGGCGCACCGTTAAAGTGGAAAAATACACTTTCATGACCCGATATTTTGCCTCACCTTTTGATTGCTTTTATATGATGAGATGGGTAATTTCTCGGTAATTTGAAATGGATATAGAAATAAATGACAGGGTCACAGAAAATTTCACTACAGGATCTTGTGATGAATTTGCAACGCTACTGGGCTGACCGGGGGTGCGTGATTTTACAGCCCTATGATATGGAAATGGGAGCGGGTACTTTTCACCCGGCGACGCTCTTGCGCGCGCTTGGGGGCGAGCCGTGGAAGGGCGCTTATGTTCAACCCTCGCGGCGACCTACGGACGGGCGATATGGTCAAAACCCGAACAGGTTCCAGCATTATTATCAGTTTCAGGTTATTCTCAAACCCTCGCCAGACAATATCCAAGAGCTTTACCTCGACAGTTTGAAAGTGCTTGGCATTGAGCCTAGCAAGCATGATATTCGCTTTGTGGAGGATGATTGGGAAAGCCCGACATTAGGCGCGTGGGGACTTGGATGGGAAGTGTGGTGTGACGGGATGGAAGTAACCCAATTTACTTATTTCCAACAAGTGGGCGGTATTGATGTGGAGATTGTCTCGGGAGAACTGACCTATGGAATCGAACGCTTAGCTATGTATGTGCAAGGCGTCGATAATGGTTTCGATCTGGATTATAATGGTCAAGGGGTAAGCTATGGCGATGTTTTCCGCCGTAACGAAGTTGAATTTTCGCATTATAATTTTACGGCGGCTTCGACAGAGATCCTGTTTCGCCATTTCGGGGATGCTGAACAGGAATGTTTGCACTTGGTTGAAAAAGGACTTGCTCTGCCAGCCTATGACCAGTGCATGAAAGCCAGTCATAATTTCAACTTGCTGGATGCAAGAGGCGTCATCAGCGTGACGCAGCGCCAAGCCTATATTGCGCGTGTGCGTGCATTGACCAGAGCCTGTGCGCAAGCTTATATGGCGCGTGTAAAGTAGAGCGATATGGCCGATTTTATTCTTGAACTTTATTCAGAAGAAATGCCTGCGAGCCTGCAAACCCGCGCGGCGGAAGATTTATTGCGGCTTATTTCTGAGCGTTTAGCCGAGCATGATATTAAGCTTGAAAACCCCCGAACTTATTTTGCGCCGCAACGCTTGGCATTGCTGGCAACTGATATTCCTGTTCGGACACAAGGCAGAAAAACCGAGAAAAAAGGTCCCAAAGTAGATGCCCCCGCGCCGGCTATTCAGGGATTTTTGCGTGCCAATAGGCTAGATAATACAGATAGCCTGACTGTGTGCGAGCATCCAAAAGGTGATTATTATCTATTTAAGAACCATGTGCCCGCTCAATCTATGGCGGCTTTATTGGCGACAATTATCCCATCCATTATCATGTCTTTTCCTTGGCCAAAGTCGATGCGCTGGGGGCGAGGTAAATTGCGCTGGGTGCGTCCCTTGCGGTCTATTTTGTGCCGTTTTGATGGTGCGGTCATCGCGTTTGAAGTGGATGGTTTAGCCTCCAGTGGCGTGAGTTTTGGGCATCGTTTCATGGTACCCGGCGCCATTGAAATTAAAACAAGCGCAGATTATCTCAGCAAGCTTGAGGCGGCAAAAGTCATGGCTGATAGCACTCAACGCCAGCAAGTTATTTTGGAACAAGCCACTGTTTTGGCTAAAAATGAAGGCTTGGAACTCATTGCGGACGCCGCATTGGTAAAAGAAACGGCGGGCTTGGTAGAGTGGCCTGTTGCCTTGATGGGCAAGATTGATGATGAGTTTATGGATATAGCTGAAGAAGTGTTAATCTCGGTTATGCGCACTCACCAGAAATATTTTACCTTGCGTGATCCTAAAACAAGACGTTTGGCACCGCGTTTCATCACCATTTCTAATATGGAAACAAAAGACAAAGGGGCGATGATTATTGCTGGCAATGAGCGTGTTTTACGCGCGCGTTTGTCGGATGGTAAATTTTTCTGGGAGCAAGATAGAAAAATATCGCTTGAAGAGAGATTACCAGATTTAGGAAAAATTATTTTCCATGCCAAGCTTGGAACAGTGTTGGAAAAAACCCAGCGGCTTGAGAAATTATCGGTTTCTTTGTCCAAAGCCTTAAATGCGAATAGTGATATGGCCAAGCAAGCGGCGCGTTTATGTAAAGCTGATTTGGTTTCTTCTATGGTTTATGAGTTTCCCGATTTGCAAGGCGTGATGGGGGGATATTATGTGGGCGATGAAAAATTAGGCGCGGCTATTCGTGACCATTATCGCCCGCTTGGGCCGAGCGATAATATTCCTGAAACGGCTGAAGGCTGTGTGGTCGCGCTTGCGGATAAAATTGATACGCTGATGGGCTTTTGGAAAATTGATGAAAAGCCAACGGGTTCTAAAGACCCTTTTGCGCTGCGCCGCGCCGCTTTGGGTATTATTCGCATTTTGTCAGAAAAAGAAGCTCGCCTGCCATTAATGGCTGTGTTTGAACAAGCTCTTTTGCTTCATGGCGGGGGCGAGAACACCATATTATCTGGTGAGCTACTTGGCTTTATGCATGATCGGTTGAAGGTTTATTTACGCGACCAAGGTATTGGGCATGATGTGGTCAATGCTATTTTTAATGAGACTTCGGATGATATTTTTGATTTGGGTGTGCGTGCAAAAAAATTGACGGCTTTTTTAAGCACTGATGATGGCGCGAATTTGCTGGCGACCTATAAAAGAGCGCGTGGTATCCTTGCTAAGGCGGGGGATACAGGCACAAAAATTCAACCAGAGTTACTGCGGGTTTCTCAAGAGCAAAAACTCAATCAAGCCATTAATGCTCTTGATGTTCTGGAGCATCCTGATTTGCACAAGTTGGACGCCTATGAGAATTATCTGGATAGTCTGTCAACATTGCGTGCGCCGGTTGACGCTTTTTTCGAGGCTGTCATGGTAAATGATGAGAATGCGGAGATTCGCCAGAATCGCCTCAATCTTTTAAGAGCATTAGTTGCTAAAATGCATCGTGTTGCCGATTTTGGATGCATTGAATAGATATTGAATAGATATTGAATAGGTTTAACCATGACGGATAAAAAATGGATCTATAGCTTTGGTGATGGTGTTGCCCAAGGCACTGCCGATATGAAAGAGCTTTTAGGTGGCAAGGGAGCAAATCTTGCTGAAATGAGCCGTTTGGGATTGCCAGTGCCTCCGGGTATGACAATCACCACACAAGTTTGCACCGCCTTTTACGCCACTAACCGTAATTATCCCGATGGGTTTGAGCAACAGGTTCATATGGCTATTGACAAAATCGGCTCGCTTGTCGGCGCATGTTTTGGTGATGCGCATAATCCATTATTGGTTTCAGTTCGCTCGGGCGCACGTGCCTCTATGCCCGGTATGATGGATACGATACTTAATCTTGGGCTGAATGATAATACGGTTCGCGGTTTAGCGGTGCAGGCCAATGATGAACGTTTTGCATGGGATAGTTATCGCCGGTTTATTCAAATGTATTCGGATGTTGTCTTGGGTGTCGGACATGACCATTTTGAAGAGATATTGGACGATTATAAAGTGCAGGAAAATTATAGCTCGGATACAGATTTAAACGCCGAAGATTGGCAGCATATTGTTGGACTTTATAAAGAGCGCGTTGAAACGGTTTATGCTAAGCCTTTTCCTCAAAATGTCATGGAACAGCTTTGGAAGGCTATCGGTGCGGTGTTTGATTCATGGGGCAATGCGCGGGCGCAAACATATCGGCGTTTAAATAATATTCCCGAAGATTGGGGCACGGCCGTTAATGTACAGGCGATGGTGTTTGGTAATTTAGGAAAAACTTCCTCAACGGGTGTCGCTTTTACCAGAAACCCCTCAACGGGTGAGAATAGTTTTTATGGTGAGTTTTTGATTAATGCTCAAGGCGAGGATGTTGTGGCGGGTATTCGCACGCCGCAGCCTCTGACACTCAAGGCCAAAGAAGAAGCCGGCGCGTCTTTTTTGAGTATGGAAGAAGTCATGCCAGAAGTCTTTGGACAATTGACCAATGTTTTTGAGCGTCTTGAAAACCATTACCGCGATATGCAGGATATAGAATTTACGGTTCAAGACCAAAAATTGTGGATGTTACAAACACGCTCTGGTAAGCGCACAACCAAAGCCGCATTGAAAATTGCCGTTGATATGGTGAATGAAGGCATTATCAGCAAAGAAGAAGCGATTATGCGTATTGACCCGATGGCATTGGATCAATTGCTTCATCCTATGCTTGATCCGAATGTTAAAACAGATGTTATTGCCAATGGTTTGCCTGCGTCTCCGGGGGCGGCGAGCGGCGAGGTGGTGTTTAGCGCAGATGAAGCCGAGCAAGCCAAAGAGCAGGGGCGCGCTGTCATTTTGGTACGTATGGAAACCAGTCCGGAAGATATTCATGGTATGCATGCAGCCGTTGGCATTTTGACGTCGCGCGGCGGTATGACCAGTCATGCGGCCGTTGTTGCGCGTGGTATGGGGCGCCCTTGTGTTTCAGGGGCGAGCGGTATTCAAATAGATTTGCGCAAAGGCGAGTTTTCAATCGCTGGACGCATTGTGAAGGCTGGGGACATTATCACAATTGATGGCGGTAAAGGGCGCGTCATGCTTGGTAATGTGCCGACGCTTTTGCCTGAGTTATCGAGCGATTTTGCACAATTAATGGCATGGGCTGACGATTATCGGCGCATGCAGGTGCGCACGAATGCTGAGACGCCGCTTGATGCGGCGACGGCGATTAAATTCGGCGCTGAAGGGATAGGCTTATGCCGAACAGAGCATATGTTTTTTGATGCCGAACGGATTATGTCCGTGCGAGAGATGATTTTGGCAGAAACCGAAGCCGCACGCAAAGCACCTCTTGAACGCATTTTGCCGATGCAAAAACAAGACTTCAAAGATCTGTTTAAAATTATGCAGGGGCGGTCTGTGAACATTCGTTTGCTGGACCCGCCTTTGCATGAATTTTTACCCCATACTGACCGTGAGCAAAAAATGCTGGCAGACGCCAGCGGGCTAGAGCTTGCTGTTATCAAGCGCCGCGTCAATGAACTTGCAGAGGTGAACCCCATGCTAGGTCACCGTGGATGTCGTCTTGGGCTGACTTTTCCAGATATTTATGAAATGCAGGCACGAGCTATTTTTGAAGCTGCTATAGAGTCAGAAGCCGAAACGGGTCATCAGGTGAAGCTAGAAGTGATGATCCCCCTTGTCTCGGATGCAAGGGAGCTAGAAGAAATATCTGTTCGGATTCACGGCGTTGCAAAAACGGTTGGGGCGCAATTGTCAGCTGAGATTGATTTTGAGCTTGGAACAATGATTGAGCTTCCGCGGGCGGCATTGCTGGCAGGCGAGATTGCCAAGACAGCTTGTTATTTCTCATTTGGCACGAATGACTTGACGCAAACCACCTATGGTATTAGCCGTGATGATGCCGCCTCATTTTTATCGCCTTATATACAAAAAGGCATTATAGAAACTGACCCGTTTGTATCGCTCGACCAAAAGGGGGTTGGTGAGCTTATTCATCTGGCGTGTGAGCGCGGGCGCGAGATACGCAAAGATCTAAAGCTTGGTATTTGCGGCGAGCATGGAGGCGACCCAGACTCAATAGAGTTTTGCGAATCGCAAAATATGAACTATGTTTCTTGTTCGCCTTATCGTGTGCCGATTGCGCGATTGGCGGCGGCACAGGCCGTTTTGAAACAAACAGGGCATTAAGGCATTAATTAAGGCATTAAAAAAAAATTAATAAAATTAGATTAAATAAGGCAAATCAGAGTAAATATTTGTATAAGCGCAATATAATTACGGTGTTTGAAATATTTTAACATGTATTTTATTATGTGTTTATAGAGTGTCTTTTATCCGATGCTAAGGAGATAGTTGAGTTGCGAATTTTATTGGAATGGCTAGATGTTTATGGCATAGGCACTGAGATTTTGTTGCGGCGCAAATGGCAACTTGTTTCTGTTGTTTTGCCTTTGGTGGTGTTTTTTTCAGCTTACACTTTTTATCAAACCACCAGCTTGCTTTCTGCCATAGATAGCGTTTACAACATTCGCGCCCACAAGGCTGGTTCTGTGAGCGATGTTGCGTTTTTTCAAATGCCCCAATTGCGCGGTGCGCCATTATATAAATTGTCCAATAGAGCAGGCGAGCAATCACTCGGTTTTGTGATGACGACAAATGCAAAAGTAACCACGCCGGAAAGTTTCCAAAAAGCGAGACATTGCCTTGCCCAAGCCATGTATTTTGAGGCTCGAAGTGAACCCAAAGCAGGCTGGCAGGCTGTTGGTGATGTTGTGATTAATCGTGTGCGTGATCGGCGTTATCCAGATTCAATATGTGAAGTTGTGTTTCAAGGCGAGTTTCGCCGCCATAGATGCCAGTTCTCATTTGCCTGTGATGGGCGTTCGGATTTAGCTTATAATGAGAAATTTTGGAATGCGAGTTATGACCTTGCAGGCGAATTATTGATTAAGGGGTCTAATTCTGAGATTGCGGGTCTTGCTACGCATTATCACGCAGATTATGTCGCGCCGAAATGGGCGGCGCAGATGCAGGCCTTAACCAAAATTGGACGGCATATTTTTTATATCGAGACGCCTCAAAGACGTAAGCCGCAACCTTTAGAGCGTCCTGAAAACAATCTCTAATCGGTTACCGCGAAATCTAATCCAAGGTCAAGGCAAGGTGCTGAATGCGTGATACGCCCGACTGAAATATAATCCACACCTGTTTGTGCAATAGCTTTAACATTTTGTAGGCTGACATTCCCCGATGCTTCAGAGCTTGCCTGTCCGTCAATGATAGCAACGGCTTGGCGCAATGTTTCAGGTGTCATATTATCAAGTAAAACGGTGCGCGCGCCGGCCTTTAACGCTTGTTTTAATTGCTCAAGCGTATCAACTTCAATTTCCATGTGTACCATATGCCCCGCCCCCCCCAGAGCAGATTGCACAGCCCGCATGACCCCGCCCGCAACCGCAATATGATTGTCTTTAATGAGAATACCATCATCAAGCCCAAAACGATGGTTAAAGCCGCCGCCACAACGCACAGCATATTTTTCTAAGGCGCGCAGGTTTGGTGTCGTTTTGCGGGTGCAAGTAATCCGAGCCTTAGTATCGGCAATTTCATTAACGTAAAGGCGTGTTTGCGTCGCAATGCCCGATAAATGTCCAAGATAATTTAACGCAACGCGCTCGGCTGCCAAAATATCCCGCGCAGGCCCTTTAAGGCTCATCACCTTATCAGCCGCCCCAAGAAAATTGCCATCTTGGATATGAATAATTGTCTCAATATTATCATTGCAGGTTTTAAAAGCACAAACCGCCAGATCAATCCCCGCCAGTACACCATCTTGGCGGGCCATAATAGCACCCTCGGCAATCGCTTTTTTTGGCACAACTATTTGCGAGGTTAAATCTCCAGCGCGTCCTAAATCTTCAAAAAGTGCAGAACTAATGGCATTTTCAATAATTACTTTTGGTAAAGGCGAAAGGGCATTATGCGACATTATGAACTCATTTTTTTTTGTGAGGTTTGTTCTTCAGATAAAATTTCCTGCGCAAAACTCAAAGATTGCTCTAACGTCATGATGGTGCGCCGAGGTATATTATGCGTACGCGGATAATCAGAGCGATAATGCCCCCCGCGGCTTTCTTCGCGTTGCAAAGCTGCCACTATTATCATCAATGCTGTTATTGTCATATTCGCCAAAGGCGCAACCCCCGCAGCGATACGGTTAAGCCGCACGATAATCCGCAAGGCTTCAATTAATCCCGCCCGCTCGCGCACAACACCAACATGGCGTGTCATGGTGTTTCTTAATTGGGCAATGGCAGATGGCAAACCGGTTTCTTGTGGGGTAATTTCAATTTTGGAAGGTTCGGGCATAAGGGTCGTTTTAATCGGGACAGTGCTGTCAATATTTTGCGCAATGCGCGCCCCAAAAACAATGGCTTCAAGCAATGAGTTACTCGCTAAACGATTGGCACCATGAGCGCCCGTTGCCGCAACTTCGCCGCATGCCCATAAACCAGCTAGGCTGCTTCGGCCATATTCGTCCACTTTAATGCCGCCCATATGATAATGCGCCGCCGGCTCTATGGGAAGAGGAGAGGTGGTTGGGTCAATCTTGGCACGCTGGCAATAGCTAAACACAGTCGGGAAGCGTTTTTGCAAATTATCTGCCAGACTTCCCCGCAAATCTAACCCGACACTGCCCGTGGTTTGGATTTGTTCAAAGACGGCTCTAGCGGTAATATCGCGCGGTGCCAATTCGCCATCATGGTGAATATCTGGCATGAAACGATGACCTTGAGCGTTAATTAGCGTAGCACCTTCGCCGCGTAAGGCCTCGGTTGCTAATGGCGCAGGGTCGCCAAGTCCAGCAAAGGCGGTGGGGTGGAATTGGACAAATTCAGTATCGGCAATGACAGCCCCGGCCCGTGCCGCCATTGCGATAGCATCGCCTCTGGCAAAAACTGGATTTGTTGTAGTGCTGTATAAATATCCAGAGCCGCCACAGGCTAATATTACGGCACGTGCTTTAATTAGCATTGGGCTAACAGGTCCTTGCTTATGAACGAGGCGCGCAAAAACGCCGACAACGCACCCATCTTCAACGGCCAGCTCATAAGCGGCATATCCGACAAGCTTGCGCACAGAAGGGCTTTTTGCTGTGCGTTGGCCCAAAGCTGACATAATTTCACGCCCCGCACGGTCACCTTGAACGCCGACAATCCGATTGCGTGAATGGGCGGCTTCACGGCCAAGTTTTAATTGACCGTTTTCGAGGCGATCAAACGGCACCCCAAAGGCGATCAGATCATTGATCCGCGCTTTTGATTCTTCAGCCAAGATGCGGGCAATTTTTTCATCGACCAAGCCTGCTCCCGCTTTGAGCGTGTCGCTAACATGCAAATCAGCATGGTCATCTTCGCCAAGCGCCGCCGCAATACCCCCTTGCGCCCAAGCACTGGCACTGCCTATTTTTGGCTTGTCAGTTGCCAGCACAGTGACTTGGCGGTGAGACAGTTTTAGGGCTGTAAACAATCCTGCAAGTCCCGCCCCGACAATAAGGACATCACCTGCATCTATGATATTGGGTTGTGTATGCATCCTGTCTTTACCTTTGTAGCTATTTGCTGAAGGCGATCATTTTCTCGACGGATTTGCGTGCCGCTATAGCGATTTTCTCGTCTATGAAAATTTCCTCCTGCTCTTTTGCGAGGGCTTCAAGAATTTTCGGCAAAGTTATTTTTTTCATGTGCGGGCAAAGATTGCATGGGCGCACAAAATTCACATTCGGATTTTCGACCGCCACATTATCGCTCATAGAGCATTCGGTGACCATGAGAACTTTTTCAGGTTGTTGGTCTTGAACCCATTTTATCATGCCAGAGGTTGAACCTGAAAAATCAGCCTCATCAACAACTTCGGGCGGACATTCAGGGTGGGCAATAATAACCAGCCCCGGGTCATTTTCACGATATTCTTTCAGCTCAGCGGCCGTGAATTTCTCATGCACTTCACAACGACCTTTCCAAGCGATTATCTCAATGTCGGTTTCTTTGGCAATGTTCTGGGCAAGAAACTCATCAGGAATACACAGCACTTTGTTGCTATTAAATTCCTTAGCAATCGCGTTCACCATATGAACGGCATTAGAAGATGTGCAACAAACATCGCTTTGGGCTTTGACCTCGGCTGAGGTGTTCACATAAGTGACAATCGGCACTCCCGGATAGGCTTCGCGCAAGGCACGAATATCGGCACTTGTGATGCTTTCAGCTAATGAACAGCCTGCGTTGATATCTGGGATCAGAACTTTTTTGTCTGGATTGAGTAACTTGGAGGTTTCGGCCATGAAATGCACACCGCATTGAACGATAATATCGCCTTTGGCATTGGCAGCTTCATGGGCTAATTGCAGGCTGTCTCCGACGACATCTGCCACACAATGGAAAATCTCAGGCGTTTGATAATTATGCGCTAGAATGACTGCGTTTTTTTCTTTTTTAAGCTGGTTAATAGCCTTGATATAAGGGGCAAAGAAAGGCCATTCCACGGCTGGAATAACTGATTTCACACGCTCAAATAGAGGCGCGAGTTCAACCTCTAATGTATCACAATAGGCGATACCCATATTATCCAGAATCGCTTGCGCCGCTCCAGAATTGGGAAGGCTAATTGTATTTTGTGTCATCTTAGCACTCATCTATCAAACTCCATGGAAACCTGATATAGATTTTTTGCTTGGTGTGCATTGTTAAATGCTTTGGTTCATGAGTCATATATGACGCTTTTTATTCGTTTTTGCAAGTTGCGGAAGGGTTTAGCTAATTTTTTTCAAAATCATTGAGCCTGCTGAATAACCAGCTCCAAAAGCACATAACACGCCAACATCCCCGATGGTCAGGTCATCTTTATATTTATGGAAGGCAATAATCGAGCCAGCAGAGCTTGTATTGGCATATTCGTGTAGAATATTAGGTTGTTCTTCTTGTGTTGGTGTGCGTCCCATGATTTTTTTGCCGATGAAATCATTCATGTTGATATTTGCTTGATGAAGCCAGAGGCGCGTAAGGTTATTAGCGGATAGCTCATTTTCGGCGAGATGGTCGGTAATCATTTTAGAGACCAAAGGCAAAACTTCCCTAAAGACACCCCGTCCATTTTGGATAAATAATTTATCGGCATCAAACATGGTTTCTGGTGTTGTACGGTTTAAATAGCCGCCATTATTGCGGATATTGTTTGAAAATTGGGTAAGCATTTTGGTGCTCACCACTTCATAGGCATTTTCAGATTTGCATATATCTGCGTTCTCGACGATGGTTGCGGTGCAAACATCACCGAAAATGAAATGGCTATCACGGTCACAAAAGTTCAAATGCCCAGAGCAAATTTCCGGATTGGTGATGAGAACTCTTCTGGCAGAGCCCGCTTTAATCATGTCTGCTGCGACATTAATCGCAAAGGTGGCAGAAGCGCATCCGACCAACATGTCAAATCCAAAGCCTTGAATACCGAGTAAATCTTGCACTTCAACGGCGATTTGGGGATAGGCACGCTCAGTGTTGGAACATGATACAATCACGGCATCTATATCAGAGGCTTCCAGACGAGCGCCCTTTAGAGCTTGGCGCGCCGCCTCAAGAGAGATTTCTGCAAAGATTGAAGGCTCATCATTTGTGCGCGCCCGCAATCTGGGTGCCATAATATTAATGTCGAGAATATTTTTTTTATCAACAACATAGCGACTTTCAATGCCGGATGCTTTTTTTATGAAATCAGCACTAGACTGCGCCATAGCTTCAATATTACCAGCTTCTATTGCGGCGGCGTTTTCGCTATTAAATTTTTCGACATAGGCATTATAGCTTTCAACAAGTTCTTCATTGCTGATGCTTTCAGCAGGTGTGTAAACCCCCGTGCCGCTAATGACAATACGCATGATAAGTCCCTCCTATTGGCCATAGCATACTGTTTGAGAGGGTTTTTTTCCAGTCAAATCATTGATACTCATGGTTATAAGTTCCCCCTTTTTGGCAGTGTTGATGTTGTGGGCAAGTGACGAGATGGTCATTGACCATACCGACAGCTTGGGCAAAAGCATAGACTATCACGGGGCCGCAAAAGGAAAAACCAGCCGCCTTTAGATTTTTTGAAAACCTTGCGCTCATAGATGTGCTTGCGGGTACATCTTTTATGGTTTGCCAGTGATTAATAAGCGGCTTGCCATTAACATGTTCCCAACAAAAAGAGCTGAAACCTTGCCCTTTTTCCATTATGTTAAGCCAAGCTTGAGCGCCTTTAATGGTCGCTTCAATTTTCCCGCGATGGCGAATAATCCCTGCATTTTGTACTAAGTTTTGAATATCTGTTTCAGTGTAGCGGGCAATTTTTTCAGGGTCAAAGGCATCAAAGGCTTGGCGAAAATTTTCTCGCTTTTTCAAAATGGTTATCCATGAAAGACCCGCCTGAAAACCATCAAGCATTAATTTTTCATAAAGCTTACGATCATTATATTCTGGCACCCCCCATTCATTATCGTGATAGCTGATGTAAAGCTCATCTTGTCCGGGCCACGGGCAGCTGTCTTGGGATGGCGGAGATGCGTTCGCTGTATCAGACATAAGCGGGCTTTCAATCTTGGATATGTAATTTTGCGGCCGATGTTGTCAGCTGCTTTGCAGCACTGTCGCGCCGCACTAAGGCGAGACCAAAATTGTCGCAACAAGCGCGTATTTCGCCGACTATCTTATCATCAGACTTTATCTCATCGCCAATTTCTGCCTGCCCGTCAATTCTAACAGTGAAAATTTGCTTGCGTAAATTTCCCTTTCGATAGGCTCTGGACGTAACTTCTTGGCCGATAAAACAGCCCTTTTGGAAATCAATGCCATTAAAAATATCAAACCTATATTCGAGTGGGAACGCGCGATTGCTATCTATTTCTATTGGGCCCTCGGCAATGCCGTTTGAAATACGGTGCAATGTGTAATCTTTAAGCGTGGCGGGCTCTGTAATAAGCTCTAAGACAGGATTAGCGACCAGCCGAGCACCCATGTTAGGACTGCGCGGGTCAGGTAAAATACCATGACCAACTAATATATCGGATGTGCCGCCCCAAAGTGCCGAGACCTCAATATCTGTGCGAGCAATACGCACATCAGAGCGCAATTTATATATGTTGAGTTGCTTTTCTAAAGCCTCAGCACTGTGGCTATTCACATCTAGCAAATAGGCGGCGTTACTTTGGAAGGCGTCTATTTGGTAAATGAAAAAATCAAATAAAACTTTGCCTTGCGGTGTGAGTAAACAAGTAAACAGTGCTTGGTCAGAACTTGCCTGCGCGATCGAATTGCTGATGACGGATTGCAGAAAATTATCTCTATCAGAGCCCGTCACGGATAAAACAACCCTATCGGTCAGCTTTGTTATATGGCTTGTTATATGGTGCGTCATTGTCATAGAATAATCCTTCTGTTTTATTATAATAAATGACTCTCTGCTGGATAGAGACTTAATTTGGATTATGTTATAAATAAATCAAATCCAAATAGAAGTGAATTTAATGTCCGACATGCGTCAAATTTTGTTCATTACCTCTACCCGTATTGGCGATGCTGTTCTGTCTACTGGTTTATTGGGGCATATTATTGCCACCGAGCCAAAAGCTCAAATCACGGTTGCCTGTGGTCCGTTGGCGCATGACTTGTTTATTCATGCGCCGAGGGTTGTTGATATTCATGTGATGCGCAAGCGATCTTATGCGCGCCATTGGACGGCATTAGCGGCTAAGGTTATCGGGCGGCGCTGGCATCGGGTTGTTGATTTGCGCGGGTCGGGGCTGGCATATTTGCTTTGGGCGCGTCATCGGCATGTACTTAAGCCGAACCATAGATTGCCTCGTGTGCGCCATATTGGTTCTGTGATGGGATTGGTTTGCCCGCCTGCGCCTCTGGTTTGGATTGATGAGGCTTCGAGGCGCAAAATAGCCGATTTATTGCCGCTGGACAGACCTATTTTGACGATTGGTTCGACGTCGAATTGGGCGGCGAAATCATGGATGGCAGAGAGTTTTGCCGAACTTGCTTGGGAGATTGCGCGCCCTGATGGTATTTTGCCTAATGCGCATATTGTTTTACAGGGCGGCCCGCATGAAGACAAAGAACTTGCGCCGATTATAGATAGATTGCCGCCGGGGCAGGTGACTAATCTGGCGGGGTGCGATCTGATGACGGCGGCGGCGAGTATGGAGCGTGCCGCTTTATATATTGGCAATGATAGCGGCTTGACGCATCTTGCGGCGGCGGTTGGTATTCCGACATTGGCTTTGTTTGGCCCGACGCGCGATGATTTATATGCGCCTTGGGGCGAGCACACCAGAGTTGTTCGCGCGCGAGACTATGAAGATATCGTTAATGACCGCGCTTTCAGTTATGATATGAAGACGAGCATGATGAAAGAGTTGACAGTGCAAAGAGTGTATGAAGAAGTCCAAATATTACAACGCGAGGAAAGAAAAAAATGAGTTATGACCTGATTATAAAAGACGGTATTTTAGCAACGATAGAAGGTCAAGTTAAAACAAATATTGCCATTAAGGATGGTAAATTTGCAGCTATTGGCGATCTGGGTTCGGGTTCGGCGGAAGCTGTGATTGAGGCGCACGGCTTGACGATATTGCCGGGTGTTATTGATACGCAGGTACATTTTCGTGAGCCCGGAAATGAGCAAAAAGAAGATCTGAAAAGCGGTTCTTTAGCGGCTGTGATGGGCGGCGTGGTGGGTGTTTTTGAAATGCCGAATACCCAGCCGCCAACGACCTCGATTGAGGCTATTGCGGATAAGGTCAAGCGGGCAACGCATCGTATGCATTGTGATTTTGCTTTTTATGCGGGTGGCACATTTGAAAATGCCGAACAATTGCCTGCGCTCGAACAACAGCGAGGCGTGTGCGGGGTTAAAGTTTTTATGGGCTCATCGACCGGTAATTTACTGGTGGCGGATGATGAAGGCATTTCGAAAATATTAAAAAACATCAAACGGCGTGCCGCGTTTCATAGTGAGGATGAATTCCGTTTACGTGAGCGGCGTGCGCTTGCAGTGACTGGCGAGGTGCTAACGCATCCGGTTTGGCGTGATGAGGAAGTGGCAATCTCATCGACGCGGCGGTTGCTTAGAATGGCCCGCGCTGCGGGCAAGAAAATCCATGTTTTGCATGTGACAACCGAAGAAGAAATGCAAATGCTGGCAGCCAATCGTGATTTGGTATCGGTGGAGGTGACCCCGCAACATCTTACATTGGCATCGCCTGAATGTTATGAAACGCTGGGGAGTTTTGCCCAAATGAATCCGCCCATTCGCGCTGCGCGCCACCGTTCAGCTTTGTGGAAAGCCCTAGAGCAGGGTATTGTTGATGTGGTTGGTTCTGACCATGCGCCCCATACGCGTGAAGAAAAAGCCCATACTTATCCCAAGTCGCCAAATGGTATGCCGGGGGTACAAACATTATTACCGCTTATGCTTAATCATCTGGGGCAAGGCAAATTGAGTTTAGAAAAGCTTGTGGCTCTTACCAGTTATAACGCGCATAAGCTGTTTAACTTTGCGGGCAAGGGCGAGGTTAAGGTTGGCAATGATGCGGACCTTACTTTTGTTGATTTGAAGCGGTGCCAGACTATTGAAGAAGATTGGCTGGCAAGTCGTTGCGGTTGGTCGCCGTTTACGGGTATGAAAATTCAAGGTTGGCCTGTTGGCACCATGGTCAGAGGGCATCGCGTCATGTGGGAAAATGAATTGCTGATACCGTCAATCGGTATTCCTATCAGCTTTAATCTCTGATGATGGGTTTGGGTCGGTTTATTTTATTGTTAGGCGGGGTGGTTTTTTGCGCGGCATTATTTTTTGTGGGTTTTTCTATAGCGGAGTCTTTATTACCGTTGGCGCGGGCGGAAATTCACCAAACGCGGGCGAGCAAAACCCCGTTTCAGAGTTTTACGGTTGAAGTGGCAACAACGCCAGAAGCCATGCGCCAAGGGCTGATGTTTCGCACTGAATTGGAGTCAAATCGCGGCATGTTATTTGTGTTTCGAAAGAATCGTCAGGCAAGGTTTTGGATGCGCAACACATTGCTTGGGCTAGATATGCTCTTTATCAAGGAAGACGGCGAGATTGAAACCATTGTCACGCGTTATGATACGGGCTCTGATGAAGCGAGTATGTCTTGGGGTAGGGTTCGTTATGTGCTTGAGATAAATGCGGGTTTGTCGCACAAGCGCGGTATAAGGGCGGGGCATTATGTTCGTATTAAGAAGCCAGAGTGACGCCCTTATGACGCCCTTATGGCATGGGCGGTTCTTCGGGTTCTTCTGGTTTGTGAGACTCGTCTTGAGACGAGTCTCTGGGTTTTTGGATCGGCGGAAGCAAAATTATATTCCCAGTAGTATTGTCAGGGGCGGTGTTTTCTAAGACTCTTTCGGAGTCGGTTGCATGGGTATAAACGACCAGCTTGTCGTCACTATTGCGGTAGATGCTGTAAACGCACTCGCCATCTGGTTCTTGTTTTCGTTTGGGAAAGATTCGCGCAAAAATTTCCGCAATCATATTGCAAAAGGTCTCGATAAAGGAGATAACTATTTCCTTTGAATACCAGCCAAGCCCTAATCCCAAAAGCGGTATGCTAACGAGCCAAAGCATTTTTATCCAATCGGTGCTGGTGTGAAATTTATTCAGTAAGTCGGCTAATAAGCTGTAGTTGTCCATGGTTAAAACCCCGTTATTTGATTAAACAAAACGGCACCAATCCTTTTGACTGGTGCCGGGGTGTTAAGAAGTCACTACTAGATGACCGCGACGCTTTTAGCCGCGAGACCTATTGTATAACGCCGCCACCCCGACAAAATCTAGATTACAATCTAAATGAGGTAACTATTCCAAATATCTTATTTACCAGCGCAAACTAAGGCTGTAGGATATTGAGATTATGGGAAAAATTGTTTTAATATCATGTGTTAAATCTAAGCGAGCTCGCCGTAACAAAGCTAGCGAATTGTTTACGAGTGCCCTGTTTACCAAATCCCTTGCCTACGCAAAAAAACTAGAGCCAGACGCTATATACATTCTATCGACAGAATACGGAGTCTTGGCGCTTGATGACGAAATCGAGCCGTATGACAACACACTTAATGGCATGGGGGTGGCTGATAAGCGAGCATGGGCAAATAAGGTGTTGCCACAACTTAAACAAAAGACCGACATTAATAAGGATGAATTCACCTTCCTTGCTGGGAATAACTACCGCGTTTATTTGATGCCTCATATTAAACACTGCCATGTGCCAATGGAAGGTCTGCGAAGGGGAGAACAACTCGCGTGGCTGACGGCACGCCTGAATGAGTAAAAGCCATTCGTATACATCACGCCAAGATTATATTGTGCCGTGGCATGACCTTGCGTGGTTCAGTTTTACTCTTCCAGCTCGCTCAAACTTATTATAGCTAGTAAGCATGGGGAGACGCGTTTAGCCAACTCCGCAATATCGTCATGACTATAAGTCTTGCCCTCTGATTCATCCCGTAATAAGGACAGCCCCATCAGTACCATGCCATACATATACTGGGTTTCTAATATTTTAGGGTCATTCTTCGTTCTGCCTTTTATCTCGGTGAGGAGGTGAACGTTGTCTACGTTGATAAAAAATTCATAGCCGTTTTCAGGGCTTTCGTGAATTTTTAGTGCGCACTCTTTGTTAAACCCATGCTTCTCCCATTCATCTTGTTTAACCGGTCTCGGGTGGGGAATATCCAGATATCCATCAGAATCAATGCCATCACCGTTCTTCGTGGTTGGCTTCTTCCGTTTTCCACTGGGCGTGTTGTCAGGCTTCCGGCTGGGTTCGCTGATTTTTACAAAGAAGGTTTCTTGAAATGGTATTGGACGACTCGAGTCTGAAATCAGCGCCCTAATTTTTAAAGTGTGTCCGACAATCCACTTATTATCGGAAGGATAAATCGTTAGAGTGGCGTTTCCATTCCATGGATGAATTACAAAATTATCGTAAGAAACCCCATCTATGAACAGTTCAAACTTACCTGAGTCATCCTCCCTAGCGAAATAATCATTTTCTGCATTGGTTTTGTACTTCACACTAAAATGTTTGTTATTGCTAGGGTAAGGCTTTGGACGATCTGATGGAAATTGTTGAGCTAGCTTAAAATAGCTAGGAAATTTTTTCAGGTCCAGCACGTCCCCTTCTGATGCTTTGTCGGGATACGGATTTGGGAGACGTTGCCCTTGTATGAAAAGCTTGGAAAATGAAGGAGAGCGTTTCACTAGCTTCTCAATGGTTTTTTCCAACGTTTTGTTGTCAGCAATCTTGCCTTGCGTAGCGTCTTGGCGACGTTTGTTTTTTAATGCTCTCAAGCCTCCATGCTCTTTGAGAAATGTCTTTAATTCCTTTTCTATTTCTGCTTTGAGGGAAGAGTCATTGTTGAGCCGATCCCTGCTGGCCATAAATAGGTCTTCTCTTCCTTGGGTTTCAATATTGCTGCAATCTAGAATGATTAATATTGAGTCGGATATGTAGCTTAGCCCCACATCTTTCTTATCGAAGAAAGATGTGTTGATACTGCCATGCGATTGCCCATTAACCGTAAATACAATACCTTCTTTCTTAGAATAGGTTTCCATCTTTCCTTTCTTGAAGGCGTAGCCAGTTCCTTTGATTTTTTGTCCATGAATAGGCGGAAGTTGAACTGGGAAGGAAAGCTCTAAGTTTCCCCTAGGGTCATCATCTAATCGCACGCTTAAACCCGCTAGCGTTTTTTCGTAACTGTGACCCGTATGCCCGTCCCTTCTTTCATACAAACGAACAGGCAGGGCTATATTGGATATCAAGAGGGAAAGGCGGTAGTATAAATTAAAATATATTGGGGAGTTATAGCCTCTCTTCAGTTCATAGTTATAGAGCTTGGTAAATGTCCCATACTCCATAGGGGATGAATATGCTTCTGGATATACTCCTGGCAAAATTGGTAATTGATCGGCTTCAAAAGACAGTATTTTACCTTTAGGCGCGAGATATTTAAATACGGAGCTTTTACTCCCTTCTGGGGGAGGTGCCTTTTGCACCACAGTAAAACCCCACTGATTAAGAGTAGGATCATCTCCGTCACTTGGTATTCTTGGGTTTTTCTTGGATAAAATGAGTTGGAAGCTTTTTTTGCCACAAAACCTAAGTGCTCCCGTACCACCCATGTTAAATTTACCCTGAACGAAATGAATTTTAAGTTTGTTGGATTTATTCAAAGATAATAGGGTGTCAGGCATTTCTTGAGGAGTTTGCCCTTCTCCCTTATCGGCTATAATGTAACAGGGTGTATTTCTCCCGCCCGTTGCAATCAATTTTATATTTTCACTTAGCTTCGTTCTTTGTCTGGGGTGTATATTTGTGAGCCGCCCCTCACGAATGTTAAAAAATCTATCTACGGCACTTTGAATGGATTGTGGTGTATCATCGCTCTCGTTACCCTCAACTTTGAGCCCTCGAATCTTACATTCTCCAATTAGCACGTGGTCAATTGAATTAATTATTTTTTCTACCAGAGCATAATCAGCCCCACTTGATTGATTTCCTATTGTTGCCCAGTTGTTTTCGTTATCGCCAAAATTTTTCCAATCGTCAGCACTATTCCAGTAGCCATAATCCTCCAGAATTTTAACAACAGCTTCCTCTTTTTCGGCTTTAACTAACGCCAGACAGAGTTCCATTATGTCGACTGAAGATTCATTAGAATCATCGTAATTTTCGGTAGGTTGTAGTTCAAATTGCTCAGTTGGCATCGCACGCTCCTTATTTATATGCTGAACTTCTTATCTGTCTTTGATTGCCCCTCGAAACGAGACTTACATTCACGAATTTCATCCTCAAGAGCCTTGAAGATTTGTTTTGCCTCTTCCTCGGAGTAGTCATAGTTATTTCTGTTAGAGAGATTACCTATCAAGCTGATTTGTTTAATAGCTTTATTCACTCGATTATTAGTCAGTTTGACAAATTTTTCTCTTTTTTTATTCATAAAACACCTGTGTAAACAACAATAAGAATATATTGCAATATAAGAAGGATATGTCAATACATTATTCAACATATTTATCATATGTAGTTATTTGGGGTGTTTACAAGTCGCAAGAAAACGACCGCGACGCTTTCGGCGCAAGCCTATTCTATGACGCCTCCATCCTGACAAAATCTAGATTACAATCTAAATAGCAATCGAGCTGAGTTGCGCTATCTCTTGGCAAGTAATTCAAGATTTTCTTGCGCTTTAACTGTCTCCTTGCGCGCCGGTTTTTTTGAGAACTAGTATACTTTCCTTTGTCATAGTTGGTGCTACTTCCCCAACTATGTTGGTAGCACTAACCATTCGGGGCATTCGTTTGTTTTCTATATTTCTGTAGAAAATAGATTGGACGATGAAACCATAGTGTTCTGCCAATTCACCGCATATCAAGTCGGTGTGCAATTTATACAACTTTACTACCCTTGAACCAGTTACCAGCACAAAATATTTGTTTTGTTTTAGGTAGTTAGATGCGTTTTTGATGCATTGATCCAAATCTATGTAAAAAGAGGCAACGTCATTTATTCGACTACATAGTTTTTTACGTTCTGTGTTGGTTAAAGCAGAGTTCCCCGCCATACTTTCATAATAATTTATAGCATTATTTAAAGTCAGTGACTTGGAGCGAACAGCGTTTAGGAGAGCTATATTTTGAACTTTACCACCTAGTAGTTGTTTGTCTAAGTTTCCTATATTATCTAAGCCGTCTAGCTCTAAGCCTATCCACTGAGAGCACAATCTCGAAAATTGCCCATAGGCGACCGTAGTTCTGCTATCTCCGTATGGTGGCGAGGTTATAATCAGGTCTACACTATCTATTTTGTGATGCTTGGTTGAGGAACCTTGTATTAATTTGGTGTGTGTTTTTTTTGTGCTTGAAATTCCTACAAATTTTTCAAGACCGCCAATGTTTTTATGAAAACTGACCTCAAACTTTCCAAAGATTTGCTCTAGCGAGTACTCTTTAGTGATTTTCTTGGGGTCCCTATGCATTTTGAACCCACTATGCTTACAAACGGATAGCTCACGAATATTTTCACTAAAACAAACTAAGAGGAACTCTCTAATTTGTTCATTCGGGACATTGAAAATACACGTTCTTAGTTTCGTTAACCCTAAAATAGCTGAGGGGGTGAACCAAAAGTCAATTCGCTCGAAAGAAAAATTATCAAAATCTAGATTTGGATCAAAAAAAGCTTCTTTGATATTTTGAAAAGATTTTGTCAGTTCATACAAGTTTACGGGGGTCGTTTTTACCCTCCCGATAAGATTGGCTAGCGGATTGATTTCGATTCCTATTGCATTGCGCCCCATTAGTGCGGACTCAACTAATGTGCTACCTGACCCGCTAAAAATATCCAATACCGTTTCCCCGGGTTCGGAGTACGCTAAAATAATTTTCCTAGCGAGTTGAGGGATAAACATTGCAGGGTATTTGTGGGTCTTATGGGTGTAAGTATCTGTCTTATAACCCCGAAAAGTCCACTCATGGTCCCACGAATTTTTTGCGCCGGAGTTTAAGTAATGTTCTTCGTCCGTGGGGATGGGCTCTTTTATCATCATTACGAAGCAATCAATATTTAAATCTATGTGCGTTAGTCGGTTGGTCAACTAACTAATTATCTATCTATCTAACTAGCATTATACACATATTATTTCAACTTTTACTTGCCCAGACACGGCACTTTGGCACAATCCTATCGTTTTACTAATTATGGGAGTTGAAAGAAAAATGGAAAATCAGAAAAAATTTATTAAGGCATTTAAACAGATAAAGTCGCTTGGATTTGTAAAGTCGAATCGGCCGGGCAGTACAGGGATCGGAAAGACATTAGAAGATATTATGAATATTAAAGAAAATAATATTGATGCTCCCGATTTACATGGCTATGAGATCAAATCGCAGCGAATGCGGAGCACCAGTTTAGTTACTCTTTTTACGAAGGCTCCAACGTACCCTGCCAAGGTAAATAATGAGTTGAGAATGCAGTACGGTAGCCCCGATAGCAAGTTCCCCGATATTAAAGTTTTGCACAGCTCTATTTTTGCGACCAATTGGAATACGCATAAAGCAGGTTTTTCATATCGGTTACAAGTTGATCGTGATGACAAGAAATTACGACTGCTAGTAAAACGAACAGACGCAGATATAATAGACAGGTCTGACATATATTGGGACTTTTCTGTTTTTGAGAAAATATTCTCTGAAAAATTGCAGAATTTGGCTTTTGTTGAAGCAGAAACAAAGAAAGATGATGAAGGTGAATATTTTCATTTTCAAAGATGCTGTCTTTTCTCTGGCATCACCCTGAGTTCGTTTTTAGATAATGTGGAGAGAGGGAATGTTATGTTTGATATTAGGGTGGGGGCTTATAAGAATAAAGCATCTAAATCCTATGGAAAAACGCACGACCATGGGACTGGGTTTCGAGTTAAGAGAGATATTATCTCTCAACTTTATCCCCTAGCCTTTGAGGTTTGAACAAAACCATAGGTTAAAAACTTGAAGAAAGGCTGATTTACGCTATCACTTGGCAAGTAATTCAAGATTTTCTTGCGCTTTAACTGTCTCCTTGCGCGGCGCGTGTGAGGCGGTCATTAATCGCTTCGCCAAGCCCCGTTCGTGGAATCGGCATAACAGCAATCTTGTTAACCTGATGGTCAAGACGGTGCAAAGCTGAAAAAAAATTCGCCGCCGCTTCTATAAGATTTGCAGACGCGCTCAGATTAATCACCACCCCTCGATGAGAAGAAAACGGCGGGCCAAAGGCAAGCAAGCCCTCATTTTCGAAAGTCTCTTGGGCATTTAGGCGTAAGCTGGAGCGCGGCGCGTAATGACTTAAAAAGCGCCCGGGCGAAACTGGCGAAACTGGCGAAACTGGCGAAACGGGGGAAAGTTTGGACGGACTCTCTTCACTCATATCTTCGCTCATCTCAATACCAGATAAGGAAGTGCCAATAACCGCTTCAATATCTTGTCTCGCCACACCCCCAAGCCGCAATAATATCGGCACTGCCTCATGGCAGCCTATGATGGTCGACTCTAAACCAATCGCCGGCAGCGCACCATCAAGAATAGCAACCTCTGGCAAAACAGCCTCAACATGCGCCGCTCGGGTCGCGCTAAGCCGTCCCGACTTATTGGCACTTGGCGCAGCAAGCGGGCGTTGCGTTTTTTTTATCAACTCTTGGGCCAGACCATGCGAAGGAACACGCAAAGCAATCGTCGACAAACCCGCACTCACAAGCTCGCTAATCGCGCAATCAGGCACGCGCGGAACAACAAGCGTAATAGCTCCCGGCCAAAAAGCCGCCGCCAGCAAACGCGCCATAGGCGAAAATACTCCATATTGCATCGCCTGCTCAAAACTCGCTACATGCACAATCAGCGGATTAAAACGCGGCCGCGCCTTAAGAGCATATATGCCCGCAACCGCCGCCCCATTTAAAGCATCAGCCCCAAGCCCGTAAACCGTCTCCGTGGGAAAGGCAACGCAATCGCCGCCCCGCAACCGAGCGCAAAGCTTCGTAATATTTTCTGGTGTCGGCGCGAAAATCATTAAATTATCCAGTATTTCCTGCTAAGGTTATATTTATAAGTTTCTTCATAAGTTGAGCCTTCTATAGTGACCAGTTTATAATGATAAAAATTTACACATGGGAGTTAAAAATATATCGCTCTCATTTATATGAAAGTTTGAATTAAATGCCTCTGTCTACGAAAACGCTTATTCACGAAAAAATCAACTACCCGCTTGAGGCGTTACCCGAAAAAGGCGAAATCAAGCAAGTGGTAGAAGGTGTTTTTTGGATTCGGATGCCGCTGTTCTTTTCACTTGACCATATTAATTTGTGGTTACTAGATGATGGCGATGGCTGGATATTAGTGGATACTTCTATTCATACTAAGGATATGGTTGAGATTTGGGAAATGTTGATTGAAAAATATTGTCAGAACAAGCCGATTAAAAAAGTGATTTGCACGCATATGCATCCTGACCATGTGGGGATGGCGGGCTGGATTGTCGAACGCTTTGGCTGTGCGTTATTGATGACACGGCTTGAGTATTTGACCTGTCGTGTTTTGGCGGCCGATACGGGTCGCCCCGCCCCGCCAGAGGGTATCAGCTTTTATCAACAGCACGCTATGCCTGAACATTTTGTGGAAAATTATAAAAAGCTTTTTGGTAGTTTTGGCAAAGTTATTTATGCCATGCCGCAAAGTTATCAACGCCTTGATGATGCGGACATATTGACCATTGGCGGGCGTCAATGGGAAATTGTTGTCGGCAATGGACACTCGCCCGAACATGCATCGCTTTATTGCAAAGACTTGGATGTATTCATTACAGGGGATCAGGTTTTGCCGAAAATATCTTCTCATATTGGCACTTTTCCTACAGAGCCCGATGCTGACAATCTGTCTGATTGGCTAGATAGCTGTGCAAAGCTGAAAGAGCGTGTGCCAGATACTGTTTTAGTCTTACCGGCGCATAACACGCCTTTTTATGGTTTGCATGTCAGATTGCAAAAATTAATTGAAAGCCATGAAAAGGCTCTTAGTCGTATTTTGAAATTGCTTTCGACGCCGCGAAATGCCAATGACTCTGATTTGTTTTCAAATTTGTTCAAGCGCAAAATTGACGACACGAATCTAGGCATGGCTTTAAGCGAAACCTTGTCACATTTGAACTGCTTGATGAAACGCGGTCTGATTGAACGCCGTCAGGACGAAAATGGTATTTTATGGTATCATGCTGTGCGCTCATAAAAGGAATTGAGGATGACGAATAAGCAACCCATAGCACAAGATATTCTTGCGATGAGCTTTGAAGAAGCCTTGCAGGTACTTGAGGAGATTGTCAATCAATTGGAAAAAGGCGAGGTGGCACTCGAAGAATCGATTGCCATTTACCAGCGCGGTGATCAATTGCGCGCCCATTGTGAGGCAAAACTCAAAGAGGCTAAGGTTCAAATAGAAAAAATAACCAATAATGGCATAACCCGTGAGCCATTGGATATTGCCGAATAATGCACACGATGAAAGCGCAGGCTAAACAAGTTTCTGCGCGCATAGATGAATTATTGTGCGCAGAGCTTAGTGTTCCTGAAAGCGCCGAAGGCAAACTCATTGAGGCAATGCGGTATTCTGTGTTGGGGGGCGGCAAGCGGTTTCGTGCTTTTTTATGCTGTGCGAGTGCCAATTTATTTGGCGTTGAAAAGGCCCATAGTGTTCGAACGGCTTCTGCGATTGAATGTGTGCATACTTATTCGCTCATCCATGATGATTTGCCTTGTATGGATGATGATGATATGAGACGCGCCAAGCCTTCTTTGCACCGCGCTTATGATGAGGCGACAGCTATTTTGGCGGGCGATGCTTTACTGACTTTGGCATTTGAAATTTTGGCTGATGAGAAAACCCATCCGCGCAAGGCTATTCGGCTGGATTTAATTTCTGGATTAACAAAAGCGGCGGGCGCACGCGGCATGGTCGCAGGCCAGCTCTTTGATATGCTCAGTCATGAATTAGACCTAGATGCGGGCGGGTTGACGCATTTACAGCATCTGAAAACAGGTGGCTTAATCCGCTTTGCAGTTGAAGCAGGTGCCATTCTTGGCGAGGCAAATAGCGAGCAACGCCAATCACTGATAGGATATGCCAGTAATATCGGCTTGGCTTTCCAGATTGCTGACGACTTGCTGGATGTGCAAAAATCAACCCAAGAACTTGGCAAAACAGCCGGTAAGGATGCCGTTCATGGCAAGGTGACTTTTGTGTCGCTGCTGGGTGAAAAAAGAGCCAGTGAACAAGCCACTATATTAATCGAGCAAGCTATCGGGTATTTGTCACTATTTGGCGATTGCGCAACGCCCCTGCAAGAGGCGGCAAAATTTGTTATTCAGCGTGAGAACTGATAAAAGAAACTAATTTTTATGGACATTTTTATGGACATGACTGAAATGAGTGAGATGAACCAAAAGCCCGACACCCCCTTATTGGATAAGGTAAAAAGCCCCGCCGACATTCGCCAGTTTGACTTGCCTAAGCTGAAACAACTGGTTGATGAGCTACGCGCTGAAACCATTTCTGCGGTCTCAGAAACCGGGGGGCATTTGGGGGCTGGATTGGGCGTGGTCGAATTAACCGTTGCTTTACACCATGTGTTTAACGCGCCCGTTGATCGGCTAATCTGGGATGTTGGTCATCAGACTTATCCGCATAAAATTTTAACGGGGCGGCGCAATCATATTCGGACTTTGCGCCAGAGTGGTGGTTTGTCAGGTTTCACCAAACGCGCTGAAAGCGAATATGACCCATTTGGCGCGGCACATTCTTCGACCTCTATTTCTGCTGGTTTGGGCATGGCGACGGGGCGTGATTTGTCCGGTCATGATAATAATGTCGTTGCCATTATCGGAGACGGTGCCATGAGTGCAGGCATGGCCTATGAGGCAATGAATAATGCGGGCGCAATGGATAGCCGTCTGGTGGTTGTGCTGAACGATAATGATATGTCTATTGCACCGCCCGTTGGTGCGATGAGTGCTTATTTTGCACGGCTTTTATCGGGTGGCACTTATCGCAGTATCCGCAATGTGCTAAAAGTGCTTTCAAAGAAACTGCCCAAACAGCTGGCCGAAGCCAGCCGCAAGGTAGAAGAATACACCCGCGGCTTTGCCACGGGGGGTACTTTATTTGAAGAAATGGGTTTTTATTATGTCGGCCCGATAGATGGGCATAATCTTGAGCATCTTGTTCCGGTTCTTGAAAATGTGCGCGACAGTAAAGAAGGGCCTATTCTGCTTCATGTTGTGACGGAAAAAGGTCATGGCTATGCGCCTGCTGAGGCATCGCCCGACAAATATCATGGTGTTGCGCGGTTTAATGTGGTGACGGGTAAGCAAGATAAGCCTTTAGCAAATGCGCCTAGCTATACCTCGGTTTTTGCGCAATCTTTGATCCGCGAAGCTGAACGGGATGAAAAAGTGGTTGGCATCACTGCCGCTATGCCAGATGGTACGGGGTTGGATAAATTTTCCAAACTTTTTCCGACCAGATGTTTTGATGTTGGTATTGCCGAGCAACATGGGGTGACTTTTGCTGCGGGACTTGCTTGTGAGGGTTTCAAACCGTTTGTGGCGATTTATTCGACTTTTTTACAGCGCGCCTATGATCAGATTGTGCATGATGTTGCCATTCAGAAACTGCCAGTGCGGTTTGCCATTGACCGTGCCGGTCTTGTTGGAGCAGATGGCCCGACGCATGCGGGTGCCTTTGATTTAGCTTATTTGGGTGTCTTGCCTGAAATGGTCCTCATGGCCGCCGCAGATGAGGTGGAATTGTCACGCATGGTTCATACAAGTGCACTTATTAATGACAGACCGTCAGCCTTTCGTTACCCGCGCGGAGAGGCAACAGGTCTTGATATTCCTGCCATCATCACGCCGCTTGAAATAGGGCGTGGTCGGCTTATCTGTGAGGGGAGTAAGATAGCTATTTTAAGTCTTGGCACAAGGCTTGAGCAGGCGTGCCTTGCAGCAGAGCAATTAGAGGCGGAAGGTTTAAGTACAACAATTGCAGATGCTCGTTTTATGAAGCCTTTGGATACGGATTTGATTGAGCAGCTTATCGCTCATCATGAAGTGATTATAACGATTGAAGAAGGGAGTAAGGGCGGTTTTGGAGCGCATGTTTTGCATTATTTATCTGAAGAGGGGCATTTAGATAAAGGGTTGAAAATTCGTAATTTAACGCTCCCAGATAGATTTCTTGCGCATGATAAGCCCTTTGAGATGTATGAAGCGGCAAAATTAAACGCCGGTCAAATTGTTGCAACAGCCAAAAATGTCCTTAACAATACCCATAAAAAGATTATTGATCTCAAGCCTAAATCAGCTTGACGTAATGAAGCGGTGGCTCAATGCCAATGAAAGGCTGGCAGATAGCTCGATATGCGGCGCAAAAAATAAAATATTAAGCGGTTTCGAGTGAGGCATCCCATTGCCCCAGAGCCGCAAGTGTGTTCATTTTTGCCCGATGCGTAAAAGCTGCCTGTGCGGCAGGAATATTATCAGCCTTTCCGCGCCATGCTTTTAAAGGTGCTGCCTGAAGTGCGCGCCCGTATGAGTAGCTGAGTTTCCAGTCGTTGCCGCCAATTTTATTGATGGCATCAAGATGCGCCGTCGCTGTTTTATCGCTTTGCCCGCCTGACAAAAAGACAATGCCCGCAACAGCTTGCGGCACGCTCTGTTTTAGGCAAGCCATGGTCGCCTCAGCGACTTGTTCAATTGACGCTTGGTGCGCGTGGCGTGTGCCTGAAACAATCATATTTGGTTTCAAGATTGTGCCTTCCAAATAAACCCCTTGTTCTTTCAATTGTGCATAAAGCAAGTTAAGCGTTTGGGTGGTCACGTCGAGGCATTTTTCTTGGCTATGTGCGCCGTCCATGATGACTTCTGGCTCGACAATCGGAACCATGGCGTTTTCTTGACATAAAGCGGCATAACGCGCCAGCGCATGCGTGTTCGCGACAAGACAGGCACGGCTTGGAAGGTTAGCAACGGTATCGGCAATATTTATAACGCCGCGCCATTTTGCAAAACGCGCCCCAAGCCTATGATAGTCGATAAGCCTTGCACGAAGACCGTCCAAGCCTTCTGTGACCTTCTCGCCCGGATGACCGGCTAAATCTTTTGCGCCTGTGTCAACCTTAATGCCCGCAATAGAGCCCGTCGCTTCAATAATTTTAACCAGCGGCGTGCCATCGGCAGATTCTTGACGGATGGTTTCATCATATAAGATCACCCCTGAGATATAGTTTTCCATGGCTTGGGTTGTCCGCAAAAGCATTTCTCTATAATCGCGCCGTTTTTCAAATGTTGATGCGGTGTTGATGGTGTCAAAACGCTTTTTAATAGTGCCCGTGCTTTCATCAGCCGCGAGTAACCCTTTGCCGTTGGCAACCATGGCTTGGGCAATATTTTCAAGTTTTTGTTTATCCATTTTGCGCCCCCTATTTTAGGCTATTTAGGCTAATTTAGCGGTTTTGTGCCGAATCTTCCAATGCTTTTACACTGGGCAGAATTTTGCCTTCCAGCCATTCCAAAAACGCCCCCCCCGCCGTTGAAACATAAGTGAAGTCTTTAGCCGCCCCCGAATGATTAAGCGCCGCAACTGTATCACCCCCGCCCGCAATACTGACCAATTTGCCGCTTGCCGTTAAGTGTGCCGCATGACAAGAAGCCTTATTCGTACCCTCATCAAAAGGTGATAATTCAAACGCGCCCAAAGGTCCATTCCAGACCAATGTCTTGCACTCATTCATGTGCTGTTTAATGGTTTCAATCGCTTGTGCGCCGGCATCAAGGATCATCATCTCATCTGGCACGTGGTCGATTGAAGCCAGCTGAGGGTCATCGCAAGGGCCAAAATCTGGTGCGAGAACCACATCTGAAGGCAAAATTATAGCGCAAGCATTATATTGTGCCTTGGCTAAAATTTCTTTGGCGGTGTCAAGCATAGTGTCCTCGCATAGTGACCTGCCGATGGCATAGCCTTGGGCGGCTAAAAAAGTGTTCGCCATGCCGCCGCCAATGACCAGCCTATCGACTTTCTCTATAAGGTTAAAAAGCAAAGCAATTTTAGTAGAAACCTTCGCCCCTCCAACCAGAGCGATTAAGGGTCGTTCTGGTTGTTCAAGCGAGATACGAATGGCTTTCAGTTCAGCCTGCATCCCAAGTCCGGCATAGGCTGGCAATAAAGCCGCGATCGCCTCGGTTGAGGCATGGGCGCGGTGAGCCGTTGAAAAAGCATCATTAACATAAGCCGCCCCATTTTTGGCCAAGTCTTTGGCAAAGGTAGGGTCATTTTGCTCTTCACCGGCATGAAAACGCGTATTCTCAAAAACCAAGAGATTACCCGGCTCAAGCATATTCATCGAACGTGCGGCTTTATCGCCGATGCAGTCAGGGGCAAAGGCAATTGGCTTTTTAATGATTTGCGCCAAAGCCTGCGAAATAGGCTTGAGACTCATCGCATCGTTTTTTTGTCCCCTCGGGCGCCCAAAATGAGATAAAATACCAACCCGTGCGCCAGCCCCACAAAGCATTTCAAACGTCGGCAATAATCGCTCAATCCGCGTCGCATCCCTGACCGTGCCATCCGCAGTCAAAGGCACATTTAAATCAGCCCGAACAAGCACCCGCAACCCCTGAATATCAGGCCTTGATACCAGCTCGTCAAGTGTCAGTGTGAATGCCATGGCGTTTGCCTAACCTAATCTACCCATCGCAACAGCCGTGTCAGCCATGCGCAAAGAAAAACCCCATTCATTATCATACCAGCAAGCCACCCGCACAAGATTATTACCGACTATCTGAGTGCCCGTGGCGTCATAAATGCAGGAGTAAGGAAGGTGCGTGAAGTCGGTTGAAACCAAAGGTGCCTCTTCATAACCAAGAATACCTTTCAGCGTGCCGCGACTGGCTTTTTTCATAGCCTCATGAATGGCTTTAACAGTGGTTTTTTGCTTTGGCGTGAACACGAGATCAATCAAAGATACATTGGGCGTTGGGATGCGGATGGCGGTGCCTTCAAGTTTGCCTGCTAATTGGGGCAAGACCAAACCAAGAGCCTTTGTTGCGCCTGTGGAGGTTGGGATCATGGACTGCGCTGCTGCTCTGGCGCGCCGTAAGTCGTTATGGCGATTATCAACCAGACGCTGGTCGCCCGTATAGGCATGGATTGTTGTCATGTAACCGTTTTTGATGCCACATAAATCATCCAGCACCATTGCCATAGGTGCCAGCGCATTGGTTGTGCATGAGGCATTGGAAATAATCTTATGGCTTTTGCGCAAGGTTTTGTGATTGACGCCATATACAATTGTGTTATCGACATTTTTAGCAGGCGCAGAAATCAAAACCCGCTTTGCTCCGGCTTCAATATGTGCGCTGCTGGCTTCTTTTGAATTAAACGCGCCGGTACATTCCATCACGACATCAACGGCTAAATCGCCCCAAGGTAGTTTAGATGGTGTGCGCTCGGTGAAAACCTGAAAGGCTCCAAAGCCGAGGTCCATAGTCGATTGAGTGGTTTTGATTTTGCCCAAATAGCGTCCATGAATACTATCATATTGTAGTAAATGTGCGGCGGTTTCGATGCTTCCACTGGCGTTTAAGGCAACAATTTTAATGTCTTTGCGCGCCGCTTCAATAATGCCACGCAAAGTCAGTCGTCCAATACGACCAAAACCAGTTAATGCAACGCGAGTTACCATTTATGCCCTCTTGATTTTAATTCAGTTTTTCTTTTGCCATTTTTATAATGGTTTCTTTGGTAATGCCAAAATGCTCAAACAATTGGGGGGCGGGCGCACTCGCGCCAAAGCCATCCATGCCGATGAAGACATCCCCCTCACGCAAATAGCGATCCCATCCTTGGCGAATGGCCGCCTCTATGGCAATACGTACAGGGCTATCACCAAGAATATCAGACTTATAACTCTCATCTTGGTGGTCAAATAATTCAAAGCAAGGCATGGAAACAACTCTCGTTGTAATGCCTTCGGCTTCGAGCTCATTGCGCGCCTTTATGGCTATATGAACTTCTGAGCCAGTGGCAAGTAGGGTTATTTCAGCTTTTCTGCCCTTATCCGAACTTGAAGCTATCTCATAGGCGCCGCGTGCAGATAGGTTTTTTTCATTATAGTTTTCGCGCAATGCCGGTAATTCCTGACGGGTCAGGGCGAGGACGCTTGGGCTGGTTTTTTGTTCCAGAGCGATTTGCCAACATTCTAGTGTTTCAGTGGCGTCTGCTGGGCGCAACGTCAAAACATTCGGCATCGCGCGAAGAGACGCCAAATGCTCAACAGGCTGGTGGGTCGGGCCGTCTTCACCAAGCCCGATAGAGTCATGGGTTAAAACATGGATAACACGCTTGCCCATTAATGCCGCAAGGCGCAAAGAGGGGCGCAGATAATCTGAAAAAACAAGAAACGTTCCAGAATAAGGAATAAACCCGCCATGCAGAACCATACCATTCATTGCGGCGGCCATACCGTGTTCGCGTATCCCCCAATGAATAAAACGACCGCCAAAATTATCCCGCGAGACGGCATCTTGGTCTGGCGTTTGTGTATTGTTTGACCCTGTGAGATCAGCAGAGCCACCGATCATTTCAGGAATAGCCGGCACAAGTGCTTTTAAAACCTCTTGGGATGATTTTCGTGTCGCCCGATTTGGTTTTTCTTCAGCCAGTTGCTTTTTATAGTCTTGTGCGGCGGCTTCATAGGCTTTGGGCAAGTCTTGCGACATTAGTCTGTTCAGGCGGTTTTGGATGGGTGTGTCTTGGGCTTTTAATCTTTCTTGCCAGGCTTTGCGTTCAGATGTTTTTTGCAGTCCTGTCATGCGCCAAGCATCCAAAATGTCGCAAGGAATTTCAAACGGCGCCGCATCCCAGCCAAGAACCTTACGCGTTAGGGTAATTTCTTCCTCGCCAAGCGGCGCACCATGCGCAATAGATAATCCTTGCTTGTTTGGTGCCCCGTATCCAATAACTGTTTTGCAAGCAATCAGACTTGGCTTATCAGATGCTTTAGCCGCCCCAATAGCCGCCTCAATAGCACCGTGGTCATGCCCGTTAATGCGAATTGCATCCCAGCCCGCCGCTTCAAAGCGTTTCAACGCATCGCCGCTTTCTGCCAAATCCAAAGGCCCGTCAATGGATATGCCATTATCATCATAAAGAACAATTAAACGCGAAAGCTGTAAGTGACCTGCAAGGCTAATCGCTTCATGACTAATGCCCTCCATAAGATCACCATCAGAAGCAAAAACATATGTATGGTGATCAACAAGCTCATCCCCATAGCGTGCATTTAACATGCGTTCAGCCAGCGCCATGCCAACAGCCGTCGAGAGACCTTGACCAAGCGGGCCGGTGGTTGTTTCAATGCCGGCCGCATGACCATATTCAGGGTGTCCGGCGGTGCGCGCGCCCAGTTGGCGGAAATTTTTAATCTCCTCTATGGTCATGTCTTCATAGCCCATAAGATAGTGCAAGGCATAAAGCAACATCGAACCATGGCCTGCCGAAAGGACAAATCTGTCACGGTCCATCCAGCTTGGACAACGTGGGTCAATCTTTAGGAATTTTGTAAAAAGCACTGTTGCGATATCAGCCATCCCTAGGGGCAAGCCGGGATGTCCTGAATTGGCGGCTTGGACGGCATCCATCGATAGAGCGCGAATGGCATTTGCCATTGAGTTTAAACGCTTGGTGTCGGTTAGTTTGTCAAATGATGACATAATGGTGTTCTTCCTTGCCAGTGCGGGGCCAGTGCGGGGCTTAACTTTTGTATTTTTAATAACGAGTCTTTTCGGACTTTACCAGAATGAATTTGTACCAAATGAATTTGTACCAAATGAATTTGTGCCAAATGAATTTGTATTCGAACAGAGTCAATAGATTCAATGCGAATTATTACCACTTGCGTGAAGAGTCAAATGCTTTCTTGTTGGCAAGCTGTCGAGCTGTTGTTTTTATTGAAATATTTAATTTCGAAAAAATTGAATTATTCACAGTTAATTTTGTTTGGCGTGCTATTGGGTTGACGAAAAAAGCCCTGCGCTTCTATTCTAGGTAAAAGGAGAATCAAGCTGATGTCGCAAATTAATACGGCTCTTGATGGTTTCAAGCAGGCTTTAGAAGAACTTGAGCAAAATCTAAGCCATGTAACTCAACAGCGTCATCAGCTTGTTGAGGAGCTAAAAGCCATTAATGTGACATGTGCGCATCTTAGAACTGAGGTGTCTCAGCTTAAAAAAGAGGTAAAAATTCATACACGTGCGAATGAAAAAGCGACGCACCAAATTGATCTAATTTTATCTGAAATTGATACTGTTTTGGAGACGGCTAATGGGTGAGTTAAATATTTCAATTAATAAACGTCCGTTTCAAATTTCTTGCGCTGACGGGGATGAGCATAATGTTGCGCGTCTGGCAGAAGATTTGGCGGCGCGGGTGAGTGAGATTAAGAAAAATGTTGGCGAGGCAGGCGATACAAGATTGCTGGTGCTTGCGGGATTAACTATGTGCGATGAGCTTCACATGATGAAGGAGCAGTTGGATATACTGAAGGAGCAAATTGCTATGAATGCGCAAACAAGTAAGGAAATTGACAGCCGTCAGGACGATTTAGAAAAGACAGTCATTGATAGTTTAACCAATGCGACCCATCAGTTGCAGTCGATGTCAGTTGCCTTGGTACAAAGCAGTTAATGTATCAGTTAGTTTACGGGTAATTTAACGGGTAATTTAAAGTGAGCTTGCAGAGGACTCTCAAAGAGCGTATGAAAGGGAGGTGGAACTGCTCGGCATTCTGGGTCGATATTACGCTCGGGACCTTACGATTCTATAGGGAGCTGTCACTGCGCTAGACCGTGGTCTTTTGCACACGGCGCCCACCTACACCAGTAGGTCACCGAGGATCAGGCTCGGTGTCGTGACAGTTCCACACCAGATGAACTAGCTTGAAAACTTAACTTCGAAAGCTTAACCCTGAAAATTTAACAAAATTTAACAAAATTTAACGATGTCCGCCCTGCTTTTCCAAATGCTACCCTGCCTTTCCAAATACTAGAAGCCAAATGCTAAAAGCCAAACAAAAACGCCGTGAAGAAGCCCTGCAAAGGCGCAAGAAGTATCATGGGCTGAACGCTACAAGGGCGGCGCAAAAAATTTGTGATACTTGGGGCGCGTTTGGGGAAACGTTTCAAAGTAAGCTAGCGGGTGATAAAATAACCATTGGCGGTTATGTCAGCACTGGTAGCGAGATTAATCCCTCATCGCTTTTAAATATGTTGGCAGATAAAGGGCATCAAATAGGATTACCTGTCAGCAATATCAATGATGGTTCGATGTTGTTTCGCGCTTTTCGTCCCCGCGATGAGCTTTGCATGGGCGGGGTTGGTATGTTTGAACCATTGCCTGAAAAAAAATTAATTGTGCCAGATTTAATATTTTTGCCTCTGTTGGGGTTTGATGCTTCGGGGACGCGGTTAGGGCGCGGCGGCGGATATTATGACCGCGTTCTAGAAAACTTGCGGTCTAAAAAAACGATATTGGCTGTTGGCTTGGCCTATGAGGCTCAATATTTTGAGGCTTTACCTTGCCAAATACATGATGAAAAGTTAAATGCTGTCATGACCGATAAGCAAATAAGAGTTTTTTCTTTGCCTGCCGAGCGGTAGATTTTTTTGAAAGGATGGTCTTAGGTGAACATAGTTTTTTTTGGCGACATTGTTGGGCGGCGTGCGCGCGAAGAACTGATTGCCCGACTGCCTGATATACGCCAACACCTGAAGGTGGATTTTGTCGCCGTGAATGGCGAGAACACGGCGGGTGGATTCGGCATTACAGAAGACATTGCTAATGCGCTTTATGATGCGGGCGTTGATGTTATCACGCTTGGTAATCATGCTTGGGATCAACCTGAAACACTGGGGCATATTGCCCGCGAACCAAGATTACTTCGCCCTGCCAATTATCCTGTTAGTACGCCGGGGCAAGGCGTTGGGTTTTATCAAACGGCGCAAGGTTCTCAGATTCTTGTTATCACCTTGCTGGGGCAAGTCTTTATGGAAATATTAGAAGATCCTTTCATCCGTCTGGAACAAGAATTAGCCATGTGCACATTGGGCGAAAATGCTGATGCCATCATTGTGGAAATCCATGGCGAGGCAAGTTCTGAAAAAATGGCAATCGGACATTTTTGCGATGGGCGTGCCACTATGGTTGTTGGCAGTCATACGCATGTACCGACCGCGGATGCACAAATTTTGCCTGCTGGCACAGCCTATCAAACGGATATGGGCATGTGCGGGGATTATAATAGTATTATCGGTATGGAAAAGGAGGAGCCACTTTATCGCTTCACGACAAAATTGCGCCGCGGGCGATTCACGCCAGCGCAAGATACACCAACGCTCTGTGGCACATTGGTTCGGGTGGATATGAAAACCGGATTGGCAACGCATATTGAGGCTATTCGTTTGGGCGGACGGCTTGCGGTGACGCATAAGCTATAAATCATTATTCTAAATCATTATTCTAAATCATTATTCTAAATCATTATTCTAAATCATTATTCTAAATCATTATTCTAAATCATTATTCTAAATCATTATTCTAAATCATTATTCTAAATCATTATTCTAAATCAGTGCTAGCAAGCGAGTGTGACACGGTGTAAATTCTTAGCAAGCTTAAATCATTTTTGATTCTGGAGATTCCGATAAATGGCCGGACATTCAAAATTTGCTAATATCAAGCACCGCAAAGGCGCGCAAGATAAAAAACGCGCTAAAGTTTTCTCGCGGCTTTCCAAAGAGATCACCATTGCCGCCAAAATGGGATTACCCGAACCCGATGCTAATCCAAGATTGCGCACAGCCATTGCGGCGGCGCGCGCCCAAAATATGCCAAAAGATAATATTGAACGCGCCATCAAAAAAAGTGCCGATGCAGGCGGCGATAATTTTGAAGAGGTGCGTTATGAGGGGTTTGGCCCTAGTGGCATTGGTGTCATTGTTGAAACATTAACCGATAACCGCAATCGGACGGCTGGTGATGTGCGCTCAACATTTTCTAAAAATGGCGGCAATATGGGCGAAAACGGTTCGGTATCATTTATGTTTGAGCGTTGCGGCGCCGTTGCATATCCGGTCGATATTGCCGATGCGGATACTGTTTTTGAGGCGGCAATTGAATCTGGCGCAGAGGATGTCAATAGCTCGGATGATGAGCATGAAATTTTGTGTGCTATGGAAGACTTGCATCAAGTTGCGGCAAGTTTGGAAGATAAGCTTGGGGCACCGCCCTCTGCTAGCATTATTTGGAAACCGCAAACCGAGATTTCTGTTGCAGAAGACGCCGCAGAAAAAGTCCTTAAATTAATGGAAGCACTTGATGATATTGATGATGTGCAAAATGTTTATGCTAATTTTGATATTGACGAAGAGGTGATGGAAAAGCTTTCTATTTGACTGCTATAAACCAAAAGAGATAATGAATGGGAAACGCCGACCAGATCACACGCCCCAAACGGCTTATAGGACTTGACCCGGGACTTCGGTTTTTGGGATGGGGCATTATTGAAGCGGAACAAAATCGGCTCATTCATATTGCGAACGGAACGATTAAATCGACACGTCAACGCGAATTTGCCGCGCGGTTGGTAGAGCTGGAAGCCGGGTTAGAAAATGTGATGCAAGAATACGCACCGACACATGCGGCGGTAGAGAATACTTTTGTTAATCGTGATAGCGCGGCTTCTTTGAGGCTTGGTCAAGCGCGGGCGATATGTTTGCTCGTGCCTGCGCGTTGTGGTCTGCGAGTGGCTGAATATGCGCCTAATATGATAAAGAAAAGCCTAACCGGTTCAGGTCATGCTGATAAGGGGCAAATGCAAGCCATGATTAATATGCTTTTACCCCATGCCAAGCTTGACAGTGAGCATGCGGTGGATGCGCTTGCTGTTGCCATCACACATGCACATGCGGGTCGTTTACAAAAAAGGCTTGCCAAAAAGTCGGTTTCGCCGCCGCGCGAAAGAAAAAAGCAGAGCCCATGATCGGACGCCTAAAAGGGATTATTGAAGATAAAGGGGATAGCTGGGTGCTGGTCGATGTTAATGGCGTTTGCTATGAGGTCGAGGCGTCAACGCGGCTGCTTAGTAACTTACCTGCCATTGGTGCGCCTGTCGTTTTGTTTATCGAAACTTATGTGCGCGAAGATCAATTGCGGTTGTTTGGGTTTTCCAATGAGGCTGAACGGGGTTGGTTTAAGCTACTCATGGGGGTTCAAGGGGTTGGTGCTAAGGTTGCGCTTGCCATTCAGGGTGTGCTATCGGCGGGCGAATTGTCTAGTGCTATTGTTTCGCAAGACAAAGCTATGGTGTCGCGTGCGCCGGGTGTTGGGCCCAAAGTTGCACAGCGCATTGTGCAAGAATTAAAAGATAAAGTACCCGCCCTAAGCCACACAAATATGGCTGGTTTTACGAATTCGGATGGTCAAAAACAGACGGCAAGTGCTACTGATACCTTGGTTGTTGATGCTGTGTCGGCACTTGAAAATCTAGGCTATGCGCGTGCGCAAGCACATCAGGTTATTATGGCAGCCGTTCAGAACAATGAAGAAGCGGTACCCAAGACAGCAGATCTTATCCGCCTCGCGCTCAAAGAGCTTGGGGCGAGGGGGTAAAGGCGAGGTTATGAGCGAATGAGCGAAACGGACAGAATGATTGATGGGCATGTTAATATAGAAGCTGGCGATGAAAAAGATGTTGCGCTTCGCCCTAAATCTATGGATGGGTTTATTGGTCAAAAAAAGGGACGCGCAAACTTATCGGTTTTTATTCAGGCGGCACGACGGCGCGGCGATGCGATGGATCATGTTTTGTTGGCAGGGCCGCCGGGGCTTGGCAAAACGACTTTAGCGCAGATTGTTGCAAAGGAGCTTGATGTTGGGTTTCGGGCAACTTCTGGTCCTGTCATCACGAAGGCGGGCGATTTGGCGGCACTGCTGACTAATTTGGAACCTCGGGATGTTCTTTTTATTGATGAGATTCACCGCCTTAATCCTGCTGTGGAAGAAATTTTATATCCGGCGATGGAAGATTTCGAGTTGGATTTAATTATTGGTGAGGGGCCGGCGGCGCGTTCTGTAAAAATTGACTTACCGCCTTTTACATTGGTTGGGGCGACCACGCGGGCGGGCTTATTGACGACGCCGTTGCGTGACCGTTTTGGGATACCGATTTATCTTAATTTTTACGAGGTTGAGGAGTTACAAGACATTGTTGTGCGCAATGCGAGGCTGATGAATTTGCCCTTAACCGATTGCGGTGCTCTTGAGATTGCACGCCGCTCGCGTGGTACGCCGCGGGTTGCGGGGCGATTATTACGGCGGGTGCGCGATTTTGCTGAGGTTGGGGGGGCTAAAAAAGTAGATGCTGGGATTGCCGATAAGGCTTTATTGCGCCTTGAGGTGGACTCGCAAGGCTTGGATAGTCTTGACCATCGCTATTTGAGTTGTGTGGCTGAAAAATTTGGCGGCGGGCCAGTTGGCATTGATACGATCTCGGCTGCTTTGAGTGAGCCGCGCGATGCGCTTGAGGATATTGTTGAGCCATTTTTAATTCAGCTTGGGTTTGTTTCGCGTACCTCACGCGGGCGGGTTTTAATGCCGGTTGCTTTTGGGCATTTAGGCTTGACGCTGCCGCCTTCTGCACCGAGACTGGAAAATGGCAATAATGGCAATAATGAGGGTGTCGATCTTTTTAACCCTAAAGAAGGTGGTGAGTGATGCCGCAACGCATTAAAAATGGTGTACATGAGCTTGAGGTAACTGTTTATTATGAGGACACGGATTTATCTGGTTTTGTTTATCATGCAAATTACCTTCGTTTTGCGGAGCGCGGCAGGTCTGAATTTTTATATGATTGCGGCGGCGATCACGAGACTTTAAAAAACGGTGACCCACCAATGGTTTTTGTGATTATTTCGATGAATATTGGCTTTAAAGCACCGGCTAAAATAGGTGATTTGCTGAAAGTTCGAACCGTTTATACCAAAATTAAGGGCGCTCGCTTTGAAGTCCATCAGAAGATTTTCAAAGATGAAACGCTTATATGGGAAGCCGATGTGGTGGCCGCGACACTGACGCTTGACGGACGCCCGAGAAGATTACCAGTGGAATTTTTGCATCAAATCACCCCGAATTTGGCCGATAAAGAACTTATATAAGCCTCTATAAGCCTAAGTTTGGTCACATTTTCCTGTTTATCTCAAAATTGAAAAGCGCGTTATTTCTAATGCGGCGTTATTTTTAGTTAAGGCTCGTACATGAACCCTATCATCGACCCGATTACCATACAGCAAGCGCAAGATATGGCATCACAGGACTTTTCCCTTTTGGCACTTTTTTTAAAGGCCGACCTCGTTGTAAAACTAGTGATGATGGGTCTGATGCTGGCTTCAATATGGACATGGACTATTATTTTTGAAAAACACTTTTTATTTCGGCGCTTGTTTAAGCGTGCAAACGCTTTTGAGAATATGTTCTGGTCAGGGGATAATCTGCAAAACCTATATCGTAAGATAGCGCCAAACTCAAATCATCCAATGGCGCATGTGTTCAATGCCGGAATGCAAGAATGGTTGCGCACGGATGCTAACAAAAATATTAAGAACCTTCCATTGCGTTTACAACAACGCCTTGACCGCCTGTTGACGATTACCATCGGGCGCGAGATGGCAAAGATAGAAAAACGCATGTTATTTCTGGCAACGGTGGGCTCGGTTGCGCCTTTTGTGGGTTTGTTCGGGACGGTTTGGGGCATTATGAATAGTTTCCAAGCTATTGCTTTAAGCCGAGATACAAATTTAGCAGTCGTTGCGCCCGGCATTGCCGAGGCTCTTTTTGCCACAGGTCTTGGATTGCTTGCGGCTATTCCGGCAGTCATTGCCTATAATAAATTTTCCAATGATTTGGGCAATTATGCCAACCGACTTGATATTTTCGCCGATGAGTTTTCAAACTTGTTTTCACGTCATATAGACACACAGATAGATTAATAAGGGCAATCATGGCAGGTGGCATTCAAAATTTTCGCCAAGCGAGTAAACGCCAACATAAAAGACCACATCACCGCCCGATGAGCGAAATTAATGTCACGCCAATGGTCGATGTGATGTTGGTGTTACTGATTGTTTTTATGGTTGCGGCGCCGCTCCTGACGGTTGGGGTGCCGGTTAATTTGCCTCAAGCGGGGGCTGAAAACCTAACCGGAGACGATGAGCCATTAGCGATTACCATTCGCTCTGATGGACAAGTCTTTATTCAAGACACTTTAATCGAAGCCCAAGCTCTCATCCCGCGCTTGCGCGCGATCATTGGAGAAGGCTATGACCAGCGCATTTATGTGCGCGGCGATAAAGATGCCACTTATGGACGGGTCGCGCAAGTTATGGCACGTATCAATCAAGCTGGCTTTGCGCGGGTGGCGTTGGTGACTGAGATGGCTGATGATGCAGTGAATTCAGGAGCACGCTAAATGGAACAAACCAGCGTGCAAAGTGTGCCAAAGGAATTTAAATACTCTATAGGCATGCATGTTCTGATTGTACTGGCGGGGATTATATATCTGCCCCCGCCGGATGAGTTTTTAGTGCCTGAAACGGCAATTTCGATTGACCTGATATCAATTGGCGAGTTCACGCGCCTTGCGCAACCAAAGCCGATCGAGGTTGATGTTCAGCCAGAAGTCATAGAAATACCAGTTGAGCCAATTGAGCCAGTTGAGGTAAAAGCTGTTGAGCCAGTTGAGGTAAAAGCTGTTGAGCAAATCTTGCCCTCTGGTGAAGTTACGCCCCCTATTCCCCCGCTCATTGAAGCTGAAGTTGAAGTTGAAGTTGAAGTTGAAGATAAATCGGTTCTGCCCGCGCCCGCAGACGCCTCTCAAAACCTGAACCCTGAGCCAAAGCTCGAAGAGCAGTTTGCTAATCTTGTTGCCCGCCCGCGCCCGCTTGAACGCCCTATACCTGTTCGCCCTAAACCTGCTAAATCTTTTTTAAATACGCAAGTTTTGCAAGCCTTGTTGGATAAAACGCCTGACGCGCTTATCTCGCGGCCGCCTGATGTGCCTCTTGCAGAGGGCGAGAAATTAACCCTAAGCGAGATAGATGCGCTTCGTGGGCAAATGAAAGTATGTTGGAATGTACCGGTTGGTGCGGCCCATGCAGATAATCTTGTTGTGCGTGTGGAGCTGGGTTTAAATCGTGATGGTTCTCTTGCTCATGGGCCGTTTATCGCAGATAAGAGTCGTATTCATGAGCCGTATTTTAGAGCTGCGGCTGAGAGTGTATTGCGTGCTATTAGAAGGTGCCAGCCATTTAATATGCCGGCTGATAAATATCGGAGTTGGCAGCGGATGGAGTTAAATTTTGACCCGAAGAAAATGTTTGGCCGTTAGGAGGATAAGAATGTTTTTAATCAAAGGTTTGCCAATTTTGAAGCAACTGCGCCAAGCTATACTGGGTTTATTTGCTTTATGTATGATGTTGGTGGCTTTGCCAGCTCATGCGGCTTTGCGGATTGATATTACGCAAGGAAATGTTGACCCATTGCTGATTGCCCTGATGCCGTTTCAAGGCAATCGAGGCGTTCAATCGGCTGTCGGGGGGGATGTTGCGCGTTTGGTGCAAGAAAACCTTGAACGCTCTGGTTTGTTTCGCGCCATTGACCGAAAAAGTTTTATTCAAACAAAATTGAAAGCCAATGTTTTACCGCGTTTTGGAGATTGGCGGATTATCAACACACAAGCACTTGTGACGGGCGCGGCCAAAATTCAACCAGATGGTTCTTTGATTGTGAGTTTTCGTTTGTGGGATGTTTTTGCCCAAGAGCGCATGGCCGGGTGGCAATATTCGACGATGCCAGATAATTGGCGCGATGTGGCGCATCTTATTTCCGATGCCATTTATGAACGTCTGACTGGTGAAAGCGGGTATTTTTATTCTCGGATTGTTTATGTGGATGAGGCGGGTTCGAAAGATGAACGTATAAAACGCCTCGCCATTATGGACCAAGACGGTCATAATCCACGGCTCATTACCAGTGGCAAAGCATTAGCCTTAACGCCGCGCTTTAGCCCGACCTCGCAGGAGATCACTTATCTGTCCTATGCGCGTGACAAACCGCGCGTTTATCTACTCAATATTGAAACTGGACAGCAAGAAGTTGTCGGTGATTTTCCGGGCATGACCTTTGCCCCAAGATTTTCGCCCGATGGCAAAAAAATTATTATGAGTCTGGAGCGCAACGGTAATTCAAATATTTACACCCTCAATCTTGGCACGCGTTTGCTTAAGCGTCTGACCGCCTCTTTGGCGATTGACACCGCGCCTTGTTATGCACCAGATAGTAGCCGTATCGTTTTTGAGAGTGACCGCGCCGGACGCCAACAGCTTTATGTCATGGATGCAGATGGCACAAATGTCGAGCGCATCAGTTATGGCGAAGGGCGATATGCGACACCTGTATGGTCGCCGCGCGGTGATCTCATTGCTTTTACGAAGCAGTATAAGGGGCGGTTTTTAATCGGGGTGATGCGCCCCGATGGCAGCGGCGAGCGTATTTTAACAGAAGGTTATCATAATGAAGGACCCGCTTGGTCGCCTAATGGGCGCGTGCTGATTTTCTTTAGAGAAACGAAAGGCGAAAAAGGCGGCCCGAGTTTATGGACCGTCGATGTCACGGGCAGAAATGAAAGACCCCTTTCAACGCCCAGTTTTGCCTCCGACCCGGCATGGTCGCCGCTCATACGATAATAAAATATTATGTTTTCATTTACTCAAAAATTTGTTAGATATTCTAATGGGTTTAAATGTTAGGGGCTCGTTCGCCCCCGAGGAGATTTTAATGTCACAAAAAAATATTTTAAAACTTGGTGCTACCGCGCTTTTATGTGCTGTGCTGGCAGCATGTGGCTCTGGGCTAACGCGCAGCTCTAGTGCTTCAAAAGAAGGAACCGTGCGTGAGCTCGTTCGCAATGTCGGAGATCGGGTGTTTTTCGTAACAGATAGCTCTCGCTTGACGGCTTCTGCACGCCATACAATTAGCAAGCAGGCTAAATGGTTAAAACAAAACAATACACGCCTCTTAATTGAAGGGCATGCTGATGAACGCGGCACACGCGATTATAACTTGGCTTTGGGGGCGCGCCGCGCAACTGCCGTGCGTGACTTTATGGTCAGTATGGGGGTCAATCCTTCGCGTCTTTCAACCGTTTCTTATGGTAAAGAGCGGCCGGTTTCACTTTGCGCTGATGAGGGGTGTTGGTCTAAGAATCGCCGTGCCGTCTCTGTTGTTCGTTAGAACGTTGTTCGTTAGAACGTTGTTCGCTAGAGCCGTCCAGATTTAATTTAATAAGGCGCGTCTTTTGATGCGCCTTTTTATTTAATTTGAGATTGCCATATAATTGCCATATATCTGCCCTTTTTGTGCGTATAGTTATGATTGCAATGGAGATGTGTATGCATAATTGGCAAAATTACCGTGTTGAGACTTTACTTAAAATTTTACTCAAAACTTTATTCAAAACTTTATTCAAAACTGTGACATTGGTCTTTTTTTGGGGAACGCTTTTGAGCGTTCACGCTTTTGCCCAGCTAGAGGGTGGTTCTTTTTTTCCTTTGTCCCCTCAGCTTGAGGCTGACACGTCTGATATTCAGCCTCTTGATACGTCTTCTGGAGTCTCAAAAAACAGTCTGGCGGGTAAGATTTTTTCGATTGAAACCTCGCTTAATCTGATTACCAAAAGACTTGAGCAAATGCCAATAGCGGGCAATCTTCCTTTGTTTCAGGATCAATCCCAGCAGGAATTGCTAGAACGCTTAACAATGATTGAAGGCCAGTTGCAGGGTTTATCGCAAGCAAATGGTTTGTCGGGCGGCGATAATGGCGGTGCTCTTGGTAAATCAGGCATTGCTGATTTGCGTCTTTGGCTTGGACAAATTGAGGAGGTTATGCGGATGCTAAATGGTCAGATTGATGATATCTCGTTCCGCTTGATAAAACTCGGCGAACGCTTCGAGCAAATTGCCGCCGATACGGAATTTCGTTTCCAAGAACTGGAAGTCGTTGCGCGAAAAGGTGATCTTTCAAGCTATAAAAAAGGTGCAACTGGCTCAAATCGGGCATCAAAGCCGCAAGTCTTAGGAACTATCAGAGTTGGGCAATCAGCTAAGATTAACCAATTGTCCGAAGATGATGCCCCGACACTTGTTGGTGAAGCGCGGTTACTTCAAGACAATCAAGCAGCGGCCGACCCGCTTGGGGTCTATGATGAGGCGTTACAAAAATTACGCATGGGAGCTTATGAAGAGGCGCAAGAAAAACTTACCTATTTTCTGAAAAATTACAAAACCCATAATCTGGCAGGCAATGCTCAATATTGGCTTGGCGAGACATATTATGTACGCCGCGATTATAAATCTGCAGCCAATGCTTTTTTAAGTGGTTATACGACCTATGAAAGCAGTCCAAAAGCGCCCGATAGCCTTTTGAAACTAGGGATGACATTATTGGTTATGGGAGAAAAGAAAACCGGCTGTGATGCATTTGCAGAACTGGCTTCAAGGTTTTCTGATGCTTCTCAGTCGGTCATTCAGCGTGCAGAAATTGAAAGACAACGTGCGGGCTGTCTCTAAAAAATTAACCCCAGCGAATTTTCGTTCTCGCCTTAATGGGCTTTGTCCCGCCGTTAAAAATACGCACCAGCATTTTGCCCTTGCGGTCTCCGGCGGGGCGGATTCTTTGTCATTATTGATGCTTGGCGCAAAAGCACAAACATCTAATTTAAGCTTTAGTGTGCTGACATTTGACCATGGATTGCGCGAGGGCTCTGCACGGGACGCAAATTTTGTCATGGCTATAGCAAAGCAATATAATTTGCCCGCCTATAAACTTAAAATGAAAACTGAAAAACCAAAAAACTCTATACAATCATGGGCGCGCGCGGCGCGTTATGACGCGATGCTCACATGGTGTGCGAAAAATAAGGCGGCGGGCTTGGTCGTTGCCCATCATCTGGAAGACCAAGCTGAGACTTTTTTGCAACGGCTGGCAAGAGGCTCAAGCGTTGACGGTCTTTGTGCTATGCAGGCTGTGAGTGCGCATGAAAATGGGGTTATTTTCAGACCTTTCCTTGATGTTGCGCGCCAGACGCTCCATTTGAGTTTGAAGGGGGAAGACGTTACGCCTGTCAAGGACCCAAGCAATAAAGATCCGCGCTACCAGCGTGTTTTGTTCCGACAAAACAGCCACAAGCTTGCTGAACTTGGACTGACGCCACAAAAAATAGCTGATACGGCTCATCGCCTACAAAAATCGCGTGAGGTGCTGGAAAAATTAGCCCGCGAATCGTTCGAAAAGCTTGTGCAATGTGATGCTTTCGGGGTTATGTCGTTGGGGCGTGAAAGCTTCAACGCTTTGGCGGAAGATATCGGGATGCGGCTGTTAAGACACTTGCTTGGCACTTTTAGAGCCTATCCGCCGCGCCAAGCAAGCATTGATAAACTTTATGCGATTATGCGCACTGGCAAAACCTCAAGACAAACACTGGCGGGGCAGATTGTTTCTGTTAAAAAAACCAGTGTCAGCTTTTATCGTGAGCCGTCTGATATTGACCAGATACCTTTCATTTTGCCAAAAGGGCGTTCGCATATATGGGATGCAAGGTTTTTAATTCATGTTTCAAAAAAAATGCGAGGGCGTTATGAAGTTGCCGCGCTAGGTGAAAAAGGCGCGCAATGGATGAGAGATAAAGGGTTTGAAATCCCTAAAATGCCCGCCCATGTGTTGCATGGTCTAGCTTGTATTTGGCGGATGCCAGATGAGGGACAAGCCAAAAAACGAGGGGAGCCGCTCGCAATTGCGGGTATTTTGACACATCCAGATATTAATATTGATTTATGGCGTGCTAATTTTAAAAAATAACCCCTAAATTCACGCTTTCGGGGTGGTAATTGAGGCAAGGTATAACTATCTTATAAATAGGTGCTGTAGCTTAACTGTTGCGGAACTTAAAGAATTATGGAAACCATTAATTTGAGGGTAGCGTTTTGAATAATATGAGAAACTTTTTTGTTTGGGCGATTGTTGGACTGATGCTGATTTCCTTGTTCAATGTGTTTCAGGGCGGGCGTATTGTGTCGCAAAAAAGTGAGTTAACTTTTTCTCAGTTCTTGGCCGAAGTCGAAGCCGGTAATGTGGTGCGGATCACAATGAATGGTGACAAAGTGACCGGCCAGACAACTGATGGCTTGCGGTTTTCAACCTTTATTCCACCAAACGACCCAAATTTAATTGATAAGTTGACCAAGCAAGGTGTGAGTATCTCGGTGAAGCCTGTTGATAATGGACCAAGCCTTTTGGGTATTCTCATTGGATGGTTTCCAATGTTGTTGCTGGTTGGTGTCTGGATTTTTTTCATGCGCCAGATGCAAGGCGGCGGACGTGGTGCTATGGGATTTGGGAAATCAAAGGCGAAACTTTTGAATGAAGCCCAAGGGCGTGTGACTTTTGACGATGTTGCGGGCATTGATGAAGCCAAAGATGATTTAGCCGAAATTGTGGACTTTCTCAAAGACCCAAGCCGGTTTCAAAGACTGGGTGGACGTATTCCCAAAGGCGCTTTGCTGGTGGGGCCGCCCGGAACAGGTAAAACCCTTTTAGCACGCGCCATTGCGGGCGAAGCGAGTGTGCCGTTTTTCTCTATTTCTGGCTCTGACTTCGTTGAGATGTTTGTCGGCGTTGGAGCAAGCCGTGTGCGTGACATGTTTGAACAAGCAAAATCCAATGCGCCCTGCATCATCTTCATTGATGAAATTGATGCGGTTGGACGCCACCGAGGAGCGGGGCTTGGCGGCGGCAATGATGAGCGCGAGCAAACGCTTAACCAACTTCTTGTTGAGATGGACGGCTTTGAAGAAAATGAAGGTATTATTTTAATTGCTGCAACGAACCGTCCTGATGTTCTTGACCCTGCGCTTTTGCGCCCCGGACGATTTGACCGACAGGTGGTTGTGCCCAATCCAGATATTATTGGGCGTGAGAAAATTCTTAAAGTGCACATGAAAAAAGTGCCGCTGGGTCAAGATGTAGAAGTGCGCATAATTGCCCGTGGCACGCCGGGGTTTTCTGGTGCGGATTTGGCTAATCTGGTGAATGAAGCGGCTTTGCTCGCGGCGCGGCGCAATAAACGAATGGTGACAAATGCAGAATTTGAAGACGCCAAAGATAAAGTGATGATGGGGGCTGAACGCCGTTCTATGGTGATGAGTGAAGAAGAGAAAAAACTCACCGCTTATCATGAAGGCGGGCATGCCTTAGTGGCGTTGAATTTAGAAGCCTCTGACCCTATTCATAAGGCGACGATTATTCCGCGCGGGCGTGCGTTGGGCATGGTGATGCGCTTGCCTGAACGCGACCAGATTTCTGTCACGCGGGGTAAGTTGAAGGCAGACCTTGCCGTTGCCATGGGCGGGCGGATTGCCGAAGAAGTCATTTTTGGACATGAGAAAGTGACATCTGGTGCATCCTCTGACATTCAAATGGCGACCCGTATGGCAAAGGCTATGGTGACACAATTTGGCATGAGTGATGATCTGGGACCACTGGCTTATGGTGATAATGAGCGGGAAGTGTTTCTTGGACGGTCAATTGCTCAAACTCAGAATAATTCTGACAAAACACAAAGCAAGATTGATTCTGAAGTGCGCCGCTTTGTCGAAGAAGGTTATGCGACGGCTGAAAAAATCATCCGTGACAAGCTTGATGATTTGCATGCTATTGCTAAGGGATTGTTAGAATTTGAAACGCTGACAGGCGATGAGATTATTGCTCTTTTAAAGGGAAAGATGCCTGTGCGCTCTGATGATTCTTCGGGCCCTGACGAAAATGCGCCTGAATCTTTTTCTGTGCCCAATACAGGCAATAAGCCTATACCAGACCCTGAACCTCAAGGGACTTAAAGGCTAGGGGCGATAGGTTTCATGCGTCCTAAGATTATAGGTATTCTTAATATGACCGCCGACAGTTTTTCTGATGGCGGTCAATTTTTATCTAAGGACAAGGCTCTTGCACATGCCAAAACCTTGGCGCAGGGCGGTAGTGATATTATCGACATTGGCGCGGCCTCGTCTCACCCAGATAGTGCGCCGGTGTCGCCTGAAACTGAAATTGAGCGATTGGCGCGCGTGCTACCAGCATTAAAGGCGAGCGGGCTGGAGCTTTCGATTGATACATATCAGCCAAAAACGCAAATATGGGCTTTGGCGCAAAAGGCACAAAACGTGGCGTGGCTCAACGATATTCAAGGGTTTTGTGACCCGCGCGTCAGGGAGGCTCTGGTTGATAGTGACTGTAAATTATTCGTCATGCATTCTATTCAGGCGGCTGGAGCGGCAAAACGTGAGGCAACACCCAAAGGTGATATTCTGGATATTATTGAATATTTTTTTGATGCGCGGCTGGCCTGTTTTGATAAGCTTGGTATTGCGCGTGAGCGTCTGGTGTTGGACCCCGGTATGGGTTTTTTTCTGGGTGATGACCCGGCCCCTTCTTTGCGGGTTTTGGCACATATTCAGCGTTTGAAAAAAACTTTTGGCTTACCCGTCTTGATCTCGGTATCACGCAAAAGCTTTTTGCGCTCTTTAAGCGGGCGCACCATATTTGAGAGTGCGCCTGTGACTTTGGTAGCTGAATTATGGGCGGCGGCTCAAGGGGTGGATTATATTCGCACCCATGACAGTAAACAATTGCGTGATGGGCTAGATTTACAAATGCATCTTCAAGATTATTCTGCGTAATGCAATGCTGTGGAGGGCACTGAAATTTTTTGAAAAAACCTGTGATTTGCATAAAAAACCGCCATTTGGCATTTTCTTCAGGTAATTCGTTTTTGAGGGTTTTGCAATGGGACGTAAGTATTTTGGCACTGATGGTATCCGCGGCACGGTCAATAATAGTGATATGACGGCACAGATGGCTTTAAAGCTTGGCATGGCGGCGGGGCGTGTCTTTCGGCGCGGCGATTACCGCCATCGCGTGGTCATTGGCAAAGATACGCGCTTATCGGGATATATGATTGAGCCTGCATTGGTGGCTGGGTTCACTTCTATGGGAATGGATGTGTTTTTATTTGGGCCGATGCCAACGCCCGCCGTTGCTTATCTGACGCGAACTTTGCGGGCGGATATTGGCGTGATGATTTCGGCTTCGCATAACGCGTTTGAAGATAATGGCATTAAGTTATTTGGACCGGATGGCTTTAAGCTTTCTGATGAAATTGAATATGAGATTGAGGCTTATATGGATGATGGTGTCGGGCCATTATCGTCTCCGGATGCGCTGGGGCGCGCGAAACGGATCGATGATGCACAGGCGCGGTATATTGAGTTTGCTAAACGAACGCTACCGCGCAAGATGCATCTTGGTGGTTTGAAGGTTGTGGTAGATTGTGCCAATGGTGCGGCTTATAAAGTTGCGCCAACGGCTTTGTGGGAGTTGGGGGGGGATGTTGTTAGTATTGGATGTACGCCTGATGGTTGCAACATTAATGAAGGGTGCGGCTCGACTGATACGGCTTTACTCAAGGAAGCTGTCTTGGCGCAAAAAGCTGATATTGGCATTGCTTTTGACGGGGATGCGGACCGCGTCATTATTATTGACGAAAATGGCCAGCAGATTGATGGCGACCAGATTATGGGGATGATTGCCACGAGTTGGCAGACACGCGATATGCTGAGCCAGCCGGGGGTTGTGGCGACGATTATGTCTAATCTTGGGTTGGAGCGTTATTTGAACAGCCGCAAGCTTGATTTGCTCCGCACGGCTGTGGGTGACCGCTATGTTGTTGAACAAATGCGTAAAAAAGGCTTCAATCTTGGCGGCGAACAATCGGGTCATATGATCATGTCTGATTTTTCCACCACAGGAGACGGGTTAATTGCCGCGTTACAAGTGTTGAGCGTGATGCGGCTTACGGACAAGCCTATCAGCCTGCTGGGGCGTGTGTTTTCTGCGCTGCCGCAATTACTTAAAAATGTAAAATTTACGGGGCCGTCACCGCTTGAAGCCGATATTGTCAAACAAGTTATTGCAGAAGGTGAAAACCGCTTGGGCAAGAATGGGCGTTTGGTCATTCGTAAATCTGGAACTGAGCCACTTATTCGGGTGATGGGCGAGGGCGATGATGCAACATTAGTCACAAAAGTGGTTGATGATATTGTCGAAACCATTGCTGGCGCGATTTAGGTGATGTGCTTTCATAAATGACATTTCTTTCCCCTATTTTGGTTATTGCTGGTTCTGATTCGGGCGGCGGCGCAGGAATTCAGGCGGATATTAAAACGATTACCGCACTTGGTGGGTTTGCCATGTCGGCGGTTTCAGTGCTCACGGCTCAAAATACCCAAGGCGTGCAAGAGGTGATGGACATTCCGCCAGACTTCATTGCCAAGCAAATTGACGCTGTCCTTCATGACCTTGGTGCCAGAGCCGTTAAGACGGGGATGCTTCGCACGATTAGTATTATTGAAGCGGTTGCGGTGTCTCTTGACACCTTTGCGGGGCCGTTGGTTGTGGACCCGGTTATGGTGGCAAGTTCAGGTGATCGTCTGTTGCGCGATGATGGGGTGGCCGCTTTACAAAGCTGTCTTGTGAACGGTGCGGCTCTGGTTACGCCGAATATGCCAGAGACAGAAGTATTGACAGGGCGGTGTGTTGAAACAATAGATGATATGAAATTTGCCGCTGACATTTTGATGAGAAATGGAGCAAAAGCAGCTTTGATTAAGGGCGGACATGGTAGCGATGCTGTTGTGGTGGACTTGCTGGCTGAGCAGACGGGGTTTACCGTTTTTGAAAATACGCGTTTAGATAGTCAAAACACGCATGGCACGGGGTGTACGCTTGCGTCTGGTACGGCGACGGGTCTTGGGCAGGGATTGGCGATGCCACAGGCGGTTGAACGAGGCATTGCTTATCTGCGTGAAGCTATCCAACAGGCTGACCCGGAGCTTGGACAGGGCAGTAATAAACCGCTTCATCATGGCTGGTCTTGGGAGCAGAATAATGAGGGACAGGAATGACGGGCACAAATAAAGCTTGCGTGCGCAAAGTATTTTGATGGGCTTATAGTCTTGCTTTGACGCCTTATTTCACTTATATCTTTGCGTGGGACACCCCTCCCCAACGAGGGGCAACTATCTGAAAGGGTAGGGATATGACAGATACAAAAAATCTGCTGACCAAACCTATTGAACGTCCGCAAAATCCTAATTTTTCATCAGGGCCATGCGCTAAGCGTCCGGGTTATTCTCTTGATAATTTACACAATGCGGTTCTGGGTCGCTCGCATCGCGCCAAGATTGGGAAGGCTCGATTGAAAGAAGCCATTGACCGTACGCGTAAAATTTTGCACGTGCCAGATGACTACCATATTGGGATTGTTCCGGGCTCTGACACGGGCGCGTTTGAAATGGCAATGTGGAGCATGATCGGCGCACGCGGCGTCGATATTTTGGGATGGGAGAGTTTTGGCAAGGGCTGGATTACGGATGCGACCAAGCAGCTCAAGCTAGATGACCTGCGCGTGATGGAAGCTGTCTATGGATATCTGCCCGACCTTAGCAAAGTTGATTTTAGGCGCGATGTGGTTTTTACATGGAATGGCACCACTTCGGGCGTGCGTGTACCTGATGGCGATTGGATTGATGGCGCACGTCAAGGCTTGACCTTGTGCGATGCGACATCTGCCGTTTTCGCCATGGATTTGCCATGGCCTAAGCTTGATGTGACGACTTTTAGTTGGCAAAAAGTTATGGGCGGGGAAGCTGCCCATGGCATGCTTATTCTTAGCCCGCGTGCGGCGACGCGATTAGAAAGCTATACCCCGTCTTGGCCGCTACCAAAAATATTTCGCCTGACGAAAGGCGGCAAGCTTATTGAGGGTATTTTTCAAGGCGAAACCATCAACACGCCGTCCATGCTGGCAGTTGAAGATTATGTTGATGGACTCAAATGGGCCGAAGAAATTGGCGGATTGGACGCGCTCATCAAACGCTCTAGCGATAATCTTGGCGTCTTTAAAAATTGGGTGGCGCGCACAGATTGGGTAAGTTTCTTGTGCGTTGATGAGGCCAATCTTTCTAATACATCTATTTGTTTGACCATCACTGCACCGCGCACATTAGCACTGGGGGCAGATGCACAGAGTGCTTTGGCAAAACAACTTGCCGCCTTGTTAGACCAAGAGGGCGTTGCCTATGATATTGGGGCTTATCGGGATGCGCCTGCTGGATTACGGATTTGGGGGGGGGCAACGGTGGAAACTGCTGATTTAGAAAAACTAACGCACTGGCTGGACTGGGCATTTGAAACAGCTCTGGCTAAAGCCAATTAGAATTGAGGAATATGCAAATGCCTAAAATACTTATTGCCGATAAAATGAGCCCCCGTGCCGAAGAGATTTTCAAGCAACGCGGGATGGACGTCGATGTCATGACGGGTCTTGAACGTGATGCATTGATTAAAATCATTGATCAATATGACGGTTTGGCAGTGCGCTCTTCAACCAAGGCGACAGCGCTCGTCATTGCCGCCGCAAAAAACCTGAAGGTTATTGGGCGTGCGGGTATTGGGGTGGATAATATTGATCTGCCAGCGGCGACTTCAAAGGGCATTGTTGTGATGAACACGCCATTTGGCAACTCTATCACCACGGCAGAGCATGCTATTGCCATGATGTTTGCGCTGGCGCGTCAATTGCCAAGTGCCAATACCTCAACGCATGAGGGTAAATGGGAAAAGTCTCGTTTTATGGGGGTGGAAGTCTCTGGCAAAGTGCTGGGCATTATTGGGTGCGGAAATATTGGCGCGATTGTTGCTTTGCGTGCGCTGGGCTTGAAAATGAAAGTGCTCGCCTTTGACCCTTTTTTGACCCTTGAACGCGCTATTGAAATTGGCGTTGAAAAGGTTGAATTGGACGCGTTACTGGGGCGGGCAAATTTTATCACGTTACATACGCCTTTAACTGATGCGACTCGCAATATTATTGATGCGGCGGCTTTGGCTAAAACCCAAAAAGGGGTTTATATTATCAACTGTGCGCGGGGGGGGCTGGTTGTTGAAAAAGATCTTAAAAAAGCTCTGGATAGTGGTCACGTGGCGGGTGCCGCGCTTGATGTATTTGAGGTCGAGCCTGCTAAGGCGAGCATCTTTTTTGGGATGGAGAATGTTATTTGCACCCCGCATCTTGGTGCTTCTACGCAAGAAGCTCAGATCAATGTTGCGATGCAAGTTGCGGAACAAATGTCTGATTATTTATTATCGGGTGCGGTGACCAATGCGATTAATATGCCGAGCATTTCGGTTGAAGATGCACCGCGGCTTGGCCCGTTTGTTAAGTTATCAGAGCAGCTTGGTTTGTTGGTGGGTCAGATAACGGAAGAGGCGCTTAAATCTATTAATATTGAGTATGCTGGTGATGTTGGTGCGTTGAATACGGCACCTTTGAGTGCGGCGACTATTGCGGGTATTTTGCGCCCGCTCATGGCTGAGGTGAATATGGTGAGTGCGCCAGCGATTGCCAAGGCGCGCGGGATCAGTATTTCTGAAACAAAGAGTCAATCCACAGGTGCTTATGACACTTATATCCGTGTTACTTTGGAAACTGAAGAGCAAACCTGTTCTGTTGCGGGGACGGTATTTTCTAATGGCAAGCCGCGTGTTATTCAGCTTAAGGGGATTAATATGGATGCCAAACTGGCAGCGCAGATGTTGTATGTGAGTAATAATGACCAGCCCGGGTTTATTGGTGCATTGGGGACGCTTTTGGGGGCGCATAAGATTAACATTGCCTCTTTCAGTCTTGGACGTGATGAGCAGGGCGGGGATGCTATTTCGTTGATTGCTATTGATGATGAAGTCTCGCCGCGGGTGCTCAAAGAAGTCAATGAGCTGGCGCAGGTTTTGCAAGTCAAAGCACTTACTTTTTAGGCAAGAAAAAGCTATAAGGGCGAGGTTGAATATATCAAGATTCAAAAGGGTTTATTATGGCTAATGTTGTTGTTGTTGGCTCGCAATGGGGTGATGAAGGAAAAGGCAAGATTGTTGACTGGCTTTCTGAACGCGCCGATATTGTGGCGCGTTTTCAGGGCGGACATAATGCCGGACACACGCTGGTTATTGAGGGTGAGGTTTATAAATTGTCGCTTTTGCCGAGCGGTATTTTGCGTGCGGGCAAATTATCGGTTATTGGCAATGGTGTGGTTATTGACCCTTGGGCGTTATTTAAGGAGATTGACCAATTGACGGCACAGGGCGTTGCTATCAGTTCGGATAATCTGCGGATTGCGGAAAATGCTGTGTTGATTTTACCCGTTCATCAGGCACTGGATGTATTGCGTGAAAGCACGGCGGCGGCAGCTGATAAAATTGGCACAACCAAGCGAGGTATTGGACCAGCTTATGAAGATAAAGTCGGACGCCGTGCGATTCGAGTTCGAGATTTGTCTGATTTGCAAACCCTTCCAGCTAAAATTGACAAGCTGCTGACACACCATAATGCTTTGCGCCGTGGTTTTGAACAGACCGAATTTGACGCCGCTCCCCTATTGGCGGCTTTGCGTGAAATTGCCCCGAAAATAACGCCTTTGGCGGAACCCGTTTGGAAATTATTGAACGAAGCGCAGCGCAAGGGCCAGCGTATTTTGTTTGAAGGCGCACAAGGCACATTGCTAGATATTGACCACGGCACCTATCCTTTTGTGACCTCGTCTAACACTGTGGCGGGGCAAGCCGCTATTGGCACTGGCATTGGGGCATCGGCTCTTAATTATGTGCTGGGCATTACCAAAGCCTATACGACGCGTGTAGGTGAGGGGCCATTTCCCACCGAGCAAAATAATCAAACAGGTCAGCGTCTTGGAGAACGCGGGCATGAATTTGGAACAGTTACGGGCCGAAAACGTCGGTGCGGTTGGTTTGATGCTGTCTTGGTGCGCCAAGCTGTACAAACGGGCGGGATTGACGCGATAGCCTTAACCAAGCTGGATGTGTTGGATGGGTTTGAGGAAATCAAAGTTTGCACGGGCTATAAGTTGGATGGCGAAAGGTTTGATTATTTGCCCGCAGATTGTGTTGCGCAAACCCGAGTTGAACCCATTTATGAAACATTGGAAGGCTGGCAGGAGACTTCTCGGGGGGCGCGTAGCTGGGCTGATTTACCTGCCAATGGCGTGCGTTATGTTCGCTATATTGAAGAGTTAATCGGCGCACCCGTAACGCTTCTTTCGACTAGCCCTGAACGCGATGATACGATTTTAGTGCGTGACCCGTTCGAAGACTAAATAAAAATAGACAAATAGGAATAGACAAAACTTAATTTTTTTGGCTCGCCGTTTCAACTTCGATAATGCCTTGCGCGCTCGCTTGGTCGGTCATCGCCGTGCGGAGTTTATCAAAAGCGCGCGATTCAATCTGGCGAATGCGCTCGCGGCTAACCTTATGCGTATGACTTAGCTCTTCTAAGGTTATCGGCGGGTCTTGCAATCGCCGCGCTGTCAAAATAGCTGTTTCGCGCTCATTGAGTACCGCCATCGCCTCAAGCATCACCCGCTTACGGGCTTCATAATCGCTCTTTTCAGCCAGCACAAGCTCATGGCTTTCACGCTCATCGCTAATCCAGTCTTGCCATTCGCTCCCATCCTCGCCGCTACTATCGCGCATAGGCGTGTTTAACGAACTATCACCCCCCGCCATACGCCCCTCCATCAAACGAACATCGGTTTCATTCACTTTCAGCGTGTCAGCAATCTGTTTAACTTGCTCAGGTTTCAAATAACCACTATCCACCTCGGCAATCTCGCTTTTAAGCCGCCGCAAATTAAAGAATAATTTTTTTTGCGCCGCCGTCGTGCCAATTTTCACAAGTGACCAACTGCGCAAAATATACTCTTGAATAGAGGCGCGTATCCACCACATAGCATAGGTCGCTAGCCGAAAACCTCGCTCAGGATCAAACTTTTTAACCGCTTGCATCAATCCAATATTGCCTTCTTGAATAACCTCACCAAGCGGCAGACCATAACCACGATACCCCGTGGCGATTTTAGCCACTAAACGCAAATGACTGGTCACAAGCATATGAGCAGACGCAGTGTCTTGGTCATCAGCATATTTTTTAGCCAATTTATATTCTTGCTTGGCTTCCAACATTGGGAATTTGCGAATCTCTTGAAGATAGCGCGACAGACTACCATCTGGCGACAGGCTTGTCGTCAGGGCTGTTTTGGTAGATTTTGCTTTTTTAGCTACCATAAATATCTCCTAGTTAAATATATGGGGTCTCATAAGGCTCATGTAAAGGGGCAAACTAGTCATGGGAGTGATTGGGGTGATTTTCTAAAGCCTCTTGAACCCGCGCCATATCAAAAGGAAGAGGTGCTGTAAAGCTCATCGGCGCATGGGTTATGGGATGTTCAAACCCAAGCGAGATTGCATGAAGGGCTTGTCGTGACATGGCTTTTATGGCTTGGGTAATGGCTGGTGCTAGGGTGTTCAGCCGCGTTATTTGGCTACTGCCATAAAGCGCATCAGACACAATCGGATGCCCGATATGCGCCATATGTACGCGAATCTGATGTGTCCGCCCGGTTTCTAGTTGACATTCAACCAATGAAATAACGGGCGGCGTGCCCCACATATTAAGCCGCTTATAATGCGTGACAGCAAAGCGGGCTTTCGGGTTTTTAGAAACATGAATTTTTGTACGGTGATGGGGGTGGCGCGATAAGGCGGCGTCCACTCGTCCCGTGACAGGTAAAAGCCGCCCCCAAACAAAAGTAAAGTAAGAGCGTTGCATGCGGCCATCTTTGCCATGGGCACTAAATTGTTCGCCAAGTGCGCGATGTGCCGTGTCCGTTTTGGCGACCACCATCACACCGCTTGTATCCTTGTCTAAACGATGCACAATGCCGGGGCGTTTTTGTCCGCCAATTCCAGATAGGCTATCACCGCAATGGGCTATTAACGCATTGACTAAAGTGCCGCTATGGTGTCCCGGCGCCGGATGAACCACCATGCCAGATGGCTTATTAATGACAATAAGGGCCGCATCTTCATAAAGCACATTAAGGGGAATATTCTCTCCCTTATGGGTTGTGTCCTCAGCGGGGGGTAAACGCAAAATGATCTCATCATCATGTTTGACCCGCCATGCCGGGTCTTCTATTTTCTGTGTGTGCTTGTTGCGAATGATCTCAACTTCACCTTTTTTAATGAGATTTTGAATACGGACACGACTTAAGCTATCTTGACGCTCTGAAATCACTTTGTCCAAGCGGTTGCCGTGTTGGTCTGGCGCGACATAAAAATTTAATTCGGAGTTATTTGCCATGATGCAAGATACACAAAATACACACAAGGCGAAAGAGCCTGAAAAAGAGCCTGCAACCGCATCTGATACACCTTCTCAGCCAACGCGCCCCAATCCAAAGCGTATAAGAGTTCTGCTGATTGTGGTGCTTGTGCTTGGGATGCTTTTGGTGAGCGGCTTTGCTGTTGTCGTCGGCACTATTATCAAAAGGCTGAACACGCCCGAAACCGCCTCCAAGATACGGTCAAAAAAAGCCTTTGGCGCAATTGATATCATTGTTCCACAAGGGGCGCAGCTTATCTCAACGCAAATAACAGAAAATAAGCTGGTGCTTCAACTCACAGGGCCAGAGGGTGATCATTTGTTGATTTATGATGTGCGCAAAGGCATTGAGCTCGGCCGCCTCAAGCTGGTGCCTGAGAACTAGAATTTCCAGAAAGCCTTATCTTTTGAATATCTGGTATAGCCGACATTTGCCCCGGCGCGTAAGCCGAGCCCCGTGCGCATGAGGGCGAGCGTTATATCATTACGTTTTTGATAGTTGATGGAAATCCCTGCGATAAAAAAAGCAGAGCCTTCTGCACCGGGGAAACGGCGATATATATCATCAATATCGTCTAAATTGTAAATCAGGGTAAAGGTTTTACTGGCATCGCCGCCCGCATCAATCCCAATCGAGGGACCGCGCCAATAAATTGGCTGACGGATGTTTTCGCGCGTAACAATTTCGCCGCGTCCAAACCGTAACCCAAGGCCCAAAGCCCCGCTCGCTTCTTCACCTTTAATATAGGCATCGGGTTCGCCGCGTTCGTCAAAAATCGCATCGATCACTTCTGCGGCGGTCTCAGAAGACATCTCAAAATAATTTGCGATGAGTGAACTGACTTCGTTTTCGGTGAAATTTTGCGCCGTGTTCGGCTCTTCAGAGCGGGCCGGCGTGAGCAAAAGAACAATCAGCAAAGTCAGCATGCCACCAAGGCTGAGAAAATACAATCTCAGATTTTTGTAGAATGACTTACTTTCCATAATATCGCAGAACATAAAACCCTCCCTAGAAGATAATCAATCGATTCGCTCTTATTTTAGCATTTAGAAAGCAAAGAGTCTGTTAGCAGACTCGTAAAAAGCAAGAAGTGTCTGTTAGCAGAACCGTAAAAAGCAAGAAGTGTCTGTTAGCAGAACCGTAAAAAGCAAGAAGTGTCAATTAGGCGCGGGCTATAAAATACGGATTATCTAGCCCGCGTTCCAGTTTTCCATAGGTTAGCGGCTTGTTTTGTAAATCAACAACTGTACCCCCCGCCGCGCATAAGATAGCGTGAGCGGCGGCGGTATCCCATTCCATAGTGCGCCCATAGCGCGGATAAATATCCGCCATGCCTTTGGCAATCAGGCAAAACTTCAAGGATGACCCCACTGAAACCAATTTTTTAATGGATAAAGTCTTGAGATAATCATCGGTTTCGGGTGTCCGATGGGAGCGACTCGCCACAACAATCAACCCATCAGCATCGGGGGTGCGGGTGGTTATGTGTGTTGGCGTCGTAATATCAAGCGCATTTAAAGCGTCCTGAGTGGCGGGTATTGTCATTTCATATGCTTTGCTGGCGCGCGTGAAAAAAAGCTGCTCAAGGGCCGGCGCAAAAACAACTCCCGCAATAGGGTGTCCATCTTGAACCAGACCAATATTCACTGTGAAATCAGTCTTTTTTTGAATGAATTCTTTCGTTCCATCCAATGGATCAAGGAGGAAAAAACAATCCTTAATATTCGTGATATTGGCTGTTGCAAAACTTTCCTCGCCAATGATCTGAATATCAGGGCAAAGTTCTTTTAGGCCTCTTATGATGATGTCCTCGCCTTGGCTATCGGCTAAGGTGACGGGGCTATTATCTTGCTTATGCTCAACTGTTACGCCGTCATGGTAATGGCGCATGGCGTTTATGCCAGCTTCCACGGCAAGTTTGCATAGAGCAGAAATATTATCGGGGTTGCTTGTGTCGAGTGTCGCCATGCCCCGATTTAGCATTTGCCTGACGCACACGCCATAATTTTATATGAATCTTATAATGTTTTTTTGTTTTAAACTTTTTTCTTAAACTTTTTTCTTTAGCGCGTATCCGCGTCCCCACACCGTACGGATGCAGTTGTCCCCATTATTGGCGGCGGCTAATTTTTTGCGCAAATTACAAATGAAAACATCAATGATTTTGACTTCTGGCTCGTCCATGCCTCCATATAAGAAATCAAGTATGGCTTCTTTGGTCACCGGATTGCCCTTGCGTTGACATAATATCTCAAACAATTGATACTCCTTATCGGTTAAATCAAGTGCGCCTTCTTTTGTACTCACCTCGCGGTGGGTTAGGTCAATATTGAGGTGGTCGATTTTCAGCACTTGTGCATTTAAGCCTTGTGCGCGCCGAATAATAGCATTGATACGCGCCATCAACTCGTCGCGGTGAAAGGGCTTAATCATAAAATCATCAGCTCCGAGATTGAGGCTCTCAATCTTGTTTTCCAGCAGAATACGTCCAGACAAAACAAGAATAGGTGTGGCAGGCGTTAATTCGCATAATTTACGGATGACTTGAGTGCCGTTCATATCAGGTAGCCCAAGATCAAGGATATTCAGATGATAAGAGCAGGTTTGGGCCATGAGTAATCCGTCTTCGCCCGTCATTGCTAGGTCTACCTGATGCCCATTACTTTTTAAGATTTCCGTGACGCATTCGGCAAGTGTTTCATCATCCTCGATCAGCAACAAACGCATAACATACCTCTTCTGGTTGACCTTCCTTAATTACGGGGGTATTTGATGAGTGTTTCACTTGCAAATCACATCTATGTGATTAAGTGTGAACGGGCGGCGGTAAACGATAGTGAACGATATTTTAAGTGATAGAAATGACCACAAGAACGCAAAATAATATAAATAAGATACCCGTTATCGACTTAGATCTTGGAGCTGGCGCAGCTAAGAATAAACGCGTTGTTGTGGCGATGTCTGGCGGGGTGGATAGCTCGGTTGCGGCGGCGCTTGTTAAGCGGGCGGGCTATGAAACCATCGGCATCACTTTGCAGCTTTATGATCACGGTGAGGCGGTGCGCCGTAAGGGCTCTTGTTGTGCGGGGCAAGATGTTCACGATGCGCGCCAAGTTTCGTCCTGTCTTGATATTCCCCATTATGTTCTGGATTATGAAAGCCGCTTTAAGCAATCTGTTATGGATGATTTTGCCGATACGTATCTTGCGGGTCATACGCCTATTCCGTGTGTGCGTTGCAATGAGACGGTTAAATTCCGTGATCTTCTGGCAACGGCGCGTGAGCTCGGCGCAGACGCGCTGGTGACAGGTCATTATATTAAGACGTGCCGCGTCCAAGAAAACGGACAGAAAAAATGGCAGATGTATCGTCCTGTGGATGAGGCGCGCGATCAGTCATATTTTTTGTTCTCTACGACGCAAGAACAGCTTGATTTTCTGAGGTTTCCGTTGGCTGGTCTCACCAAGGATGAGATTCGCGCCTATGCCAAACAGATCGGATTGGTCACGGCAGATAAGCCGGATAGTCAGGATATCTGTTTTGTTCCCACTGGCGATTATGCTTCTGTTATTAGGCGGTTGCGTCCGGATTGCAATTTGCCGGGCGAGATTGTCGATATGGATGGGCAGGTACTGGGTCAGCATCAGGGTGTTTTGCATTATACGGTTGGTCAACGCCGAGGTCTTGGTTTGTCTTTTGGTGCGCCTGTTTATGTTGTTCAAATTGATGCTTTGTCGCGGCGTGTTGTTGTTGGGCCTCGTGCGGCGTTAGCTAAGAGGGTGATTAATCTTAAAGATGTTAATTGGTTGGGCGATGCGGGTGTTGGCATAGAGTTGTCAATTTTGGCGCGCATTCGCTCAACGACTGCGCCGCAACCTGCGACACTTATTTTAACGGATTGTGGGGGTGGGCAAGTTTTGTTGTCGCGTGCAGAGGAGGGTGTTTCTTGTGGTCAGGCTTGCGTATTTTACGGCTGTGGTTCGGGTTCGGCGGAGTCTGGTCGGGTTTTGGGTGGTGGCTGGATTGTTGATTCTTTTGCATCTTAATTTGTTTTTGGTTGAGAGAAATAGTTGCAAGAGCTTTTATATATGTTAAATGCGTGTTGTGTTTTATATTTTTGGCGGAGTAGCTCAGCTGGTTAGAGCAGCGGAATCATAATCCGCGTGTCGGGGGTTCGAGTCCCTCCTCCGCTACGCTAAAAGCACTTGCTTTCCTTTCAGGAAAGCTTAGCCCGCCTTGCGCTAAAAGCACTTGCTTTCCTTTCAGGAAAGCTTAGTGCGCCTTGCGCCGATGAGCCACGCAGTGGCGAATGGCTTATCTATCCTAGCCCGCCTTGCGCTAAAAGCACTTGCTTTCCTTTCAGGAAAGCTTAGTGCGCCTTGCGCCGATGAGCCACGCAGTGGCGAATGGCTTATCTATCCTTACACCGATGAGCCACGCAGTGGCGAATGGCTTATCTATCCTTACGCCGATGAGGCGCGTAGTATTAATACTGAAACAAAAGCACAAAAATTGTTAATAGCTTGTAAAGAGTCATTTAATTTGTCAATCTTACTTCACTAATAAAAATAAGGATCTACTGATGACCAAAGGGATTATCTATATTCTCACCAATCCATCGATGTCTGGATATGTGAAAATCGGCAAAACAAGCAATCTTGAAAACCGGCTTAAGCAGCTTGATAATACCAGTGTTGCATTACCTTTTCAGTGCGTTTATGCCTCTGAAGTAGCTGATTATGAGGTGGCTGAGAAGCTACTCCATGATGCTTTTTCTGATACGCGTTCAAGGTCAACACGTGAGTTTTTCGAGATTGACGAACAAAGAGTTATTTCGGCTTTACAACTTGCTAAAGGCAAGGACGTTACGCCCGGTAAAGATGTTACGGAAGATGTGGAATCTGGGCGTGCTCTCAAAAAAGCCTCTGAGCGTCGGGCGCGTTTTAAGTTCTCTATGATTGGATTAAAGAAGAATGATGAAATAACTTATCTAAAAGACGAAAATGTGCACGCTCAGGTTGCTTCGGATACGACAATTATATTCGAGGGTCAAGAGGTCGCTATTGGTCGTGCAACAACAGATTTGTTACAGCGGCAAGGGCTGAATTGGAAATCTGTACAGGGACAGCAATATTGGGAATATGATGGTGAAACCCTAAGCAAACGCCGCCGCCGTATGGAAGAAGAGTAAAAATATGGAAACAGTCGCAGAGGTAAACTCTGTTCCGTTTGCATAAATTTTAGTTATAGGAGTTTGCGCTCGTGTAGCCGCGAATGGCATTTTTTTCCCGTTTTTATGAAACACCGCAGAATTTTAAGCACCTTCTTCACTTTTTACCGTGAAAAGAATAAGTTCTACGGCTCGAATTTTGCTGATTTCATAATCTATTTCTTCATAAAAAACATCTTGAAACCTCTTAACGGCAGGACAGTCCTTCATGCTTTCACAGAAGCAGATATATTTTGCGTAATTTTCTTTTTTTTTGGTCGTAACGCCAAAATGTTTGGCAACGTTGCCATCCCAAATTGGAAAAATTTCAGGATTGATAAAATGCAGAACTTTACTCAGCCCAACCCAAGAGTTATTGATTGGAGTAGCCTTTATATCTTCAAACCATTCACTGACATTTGATGTTGAATCCATTTTTGAAGCGTTGAAGATTGCATCAGTAGTAGCAGTTTCTTCTCCGAAATTATATTTTTGTAAGATTCTTGGCATCCAACCATATGCAAGGTGCGCAATCGCAGGTATTGCGTTTTCTTTTAACTGTTCGCATAAAAGTTTACTTGCCTTAACTAGGTGCGGATACGACTGAATATAATGATTAGTCTTACCTATTTCGCGTATATATTTTTCTGCTTCTTCTGCGCCGTTAAGTAGTCTTTTCTTTGCCAAATCCGTTTCCATTGAGGTTATTCCTTTTTTATTTATTGCGTTATGGTCAAACTCTCTAAAACCCTTTTGACAAATATCAGAAGAATTAAAAAAGAGGGTTTGATTAAAGATAGGGGTGATATTTATTGGTCTTTGAATTTATATTCATATTTTTTTAAACGTTTTCGGCAAGTTTCTAATTTTTCTTTTGCAAATAAACAATGCCATTTACCGCCTTCACTTTCTAAAACTTGGGCTTCAACACTTAAATTAAGCAAGCCAAGTTCCCAAAGTTTAGTGTATCCCTCACTCGGGGTTTTATCATTGATAAGTTGCTTGGCGGTTTCCACGCCTCCTTTTTCGCGCACCATATTACGAAAAGCAGTTGGATTATATTTCCCGCCTGTTTCTTTTTTTATTCTGTCTGCTAATTTAAGCAAAAAGTCAGTAAATTTCTTTTTCATCATTAATCCTCCTATTTTTAAGAATCCCGTAGCATTTTAAACATTCCCTCAGGCTACCGTAAATATGCTCTAACTTTCCCAGTATAAAGTGAAGCCATCATCCCATAAAGAGTGTAGGGTGGATAAGACATTGAGACCTTTCTTAAATTAACCAAGATATGATTAAAACTATTAACATAATTGATGTCATATTATTAAATATTTAGCAAGACGATAAGGAGAAAAAACCATTATGTCGCTTAAATTTTATGATACTAAAAGGGCGCCTAGCCCGCGCCGCATCAGGATCATGCTCGCGTTAAAAAATATCGCGCATGACGTTATACAAATAGACCTAATGCAGGCAGAGCAGCTTTCGGATGAGTATAAGAAAATTAATCCAGAGGGAACCGTCCCTGCTTTGATGCTCACGAACGGCACCGTTTTGACGAATGTGGCGGCAATCGCGACTTGGCTAGAGGCAACCTATCCTGAGCCGGCTTTGTTGGGAACAACGCCAGAAGAAAAAGCCGAGATTGCGGGGTGGCAATCGCTGATTGAACAAGACCTTGCCTATGCGGTGCCTCACGCGCTTCGCAATACCGAGCCCGCTTTTAAAGGCAGAGCGTTGCCGGGGTTAGTTGATTATGAGCAAATTCCCCAATTGCGCGCACGGGGGTTACAGATGATGGATGTTTTTATGGCACGACTGGAAAAGCATCTCGAAGGGAAGGCTTATATTGTAGCGCAACGGGTATCTGTTGTTGATATTACGGCTGTTTGCTTTCTTGATTTTATGAGAGTCGTGGGCAAAAAAATTACCGACGACTTTCCGAATATGAAGCAGTGGCGAGACAATCTTGCAAAGAATGAGGCTTTCACCCTCTAACTTTTCAACTCTATAATGAGGATATAATTTATGAAAAAAGTAGCTTTGTTCACACTGATTGTTTTTGCGGGAATTTTTTTCTCGCGCGCCTATATTAGTGTGCCTCTGTTTGAAATGATTTTAAAACAACGCCTTGGGCAGTCCTTGTCTTTAAATTTACCGGACGGGCTTCATGTCGGACTTTGCGGGGCGGGCTCGCCATTGCCCGACCCGGAACGTAGCCCGCCTTGTACGCTTGTGGTAGCGGGCGAGAAAATATTTCTTTTTGATGTAGGCAGTAGCGGTAATATCGGGGCTATGGGTTTTAATCTAGGGGCGTTGGATGGCGTTTTTTTAACTCATTTTCACTCGGACCATATCGGCAATCTTGGCGAAGTGATGATGCAACGCTGGGTGGCAGGAAATCATAACGCCCCTCTGGCTGTTTATGGGCCAAAAGGCGTAGAGAAAGTCGTGGCAGGATTTAACATGGCTTATGCCCTCGATAGCGGCTATCGCACGGCTCATCACACAGAAGCAATAGCGCCTTCCTCGGGTAAGGGGGGGGTGGCGACTGAGTTTAATATGCAAGATGAGCAAGTTGTTACGCTCATCAATGAGGGGGAGTTGAAAATTAGTGCTTTTCTGGTTGGCCATGCCCCGATTGAACCTGCTGTTGGCTATAAAATTACTTATAAGGACCGTTCTGTCGTTATTAGTGGTGATACAGTTGCCTCAAATAATCTAGTGAAACAGGCGGCAGGGGTAGATCTTTTGCTACATGAGGGGTTGTCAAAAAAATTAGTTAAGCGGGCTCAAAATGCTGCCTTATCTGTCGGACAAAAAACCATGGCTAAAATATTTTCTGATATTCTTGATTATCATACAGAGCCAGAAGATGTCGCACGGTTGGCTTCAAAGGCTGAGGTGGACTATTTGGTTTTTACCCATATCGTTCCGATGTTGCCTGTGCCGGGACTAAAGCAAGTGTTTCTTGGTGATGCCAAAAAATATTTCGATAAACCAATAGTGGTTGGAAAAGATGGAGATTTTTTCTCACTTCCGACCGGCTCCGATGCAATCGAGCATGAAAACAGACTTTAAGGAAAAGCAGTGTGACAAAGATTGACAGATTAACACTTATTGGTGCGCCCGCCTCACCCTATACGCGTAAAATACTGGCGATATTGCGCTACAGACACATTCGGCATAACATTATTTGGGGCGAGCCAGTGCCCGTGCTGGATATGCTGGGTATTGAAAAACCAAAGCCGCTTCTTTTGCCCGTGTGCCTGATGCCAGACGCAAAAGGACAGCTCAAGGCATGCTGTGATTCAACGCCGCTTATTCGCCAACTTGAAGCAATGTATGATAGCAGGCCGGTATTGGCTGATAATCCAGTGATTGCTTTTTTGGATTATCTCATAGAAGATTTTGCCGATGAGTGGGTAACAAAATATATGTTTCATTATCGCTGGCACTTTGAACAAGATGCTGATAATGCGGGGTCTTTATTGCCTTTACTCTATGGGGTGAATATGCCCGAAGAGGTGCATCAGCAATTTAAAGGAAATATATCAAAGCGTCAGATTGAACGTCTTTATGTGGTGGGTTCTAACGATACAACCGCGCCTATTATTGATGCCAGTTACCGCCGTTTTTTGACGCTGCTGAATAATCATCTGGCACATCAGCCTTATATGCTTGGGACGCGCCCGGGCGCAGGCGACTTTTCTTTGTTTGGGCAATTGACTCAATTAATAGGGTTTGATCCCACGCCGCGCGCTATCGCGCATGAATGTGCGCCGCGGGTTATTGGCTGGATATCTGTGATGGAAGACCAAAGCGGTTTAATATCTGAGCAAATTGAATGGAATTTGCCTGATAGCTTGCCTGATAGTTTGCGAGATTTTTTATGTGAAATTGGGCGCACTTACGTGCCAGCGCAATTGACGAATGCGGCGGCTGTCATGGGGGGGCAAAAAAACTGGTCCTGCGAGATTGACGGTGCTTTATGGGAGCAACCCACATTTTCTTATCAGGCTAAATGTTTGGGTTGGCTTCGTGATGAATTTAAACACCTTGATGTCGGCTCGCGTCAGTCTGTTTTGGCTATTCTTGATGGGACGGGTTGCGAAAAACTCGTGGCGGGTATTGAGTGATTGTGCAAAAAAACAGATTAAAAACAGATTAAAAAATACATTATCCCGCAGATAATATTTGCAGTATCTGAGCCCTCATAAGCTCTATCGCCTTTTGAGGGTTCATTTTTTGGTGCTGAGTTAGGCGATGCCACACCTCAAATGAGGCCAGAGCTTCAATAAGTTGCTGAATATGTTTGGGTCTTTCAAGAATTTCAGGAAACACGCGGCGCATTTGATTACGTAGCGTTTGATTGAATTTTTCATAATTGACTTTAAGCGTAGGATATTTCCACATCAGCCCTAATGTAGATAAAAATATGTTCTTGTTTTTCTCATATAGTTTTCTGCGCGATACCATGAAACTATCCATGCGTTCGCCAAGTGCGCCCTCGCTTAACGTATTAAGAAAAAGAGCGGCATTGCGCTCGTTTAAATCGTCATTAAGAGCACAAAAAAGACCTTCTATATCATCAAATTGGCGAAAAACAGTGCGAATCCCCACCCCTGCGCGTTCTGAAATAAGCTGAATCGTTGGCGCCATAAAGCCTTCATGCATCATATCGAATAGGGCTGTTTTAATGGCCTTACGACTATGAACACTACGCGCACGGCGACCATCTTTAGTTTTCGAGGTTTTTACACGGCTCATTTTATATCTCTCGCCTTAACCACTTAGTAAGCCACTTATTCTTTTGGCAACAAGCCATAATCGGTCTTGTCCCCAGACCGCTAAAACTTGCGCCCCATCACCGTCTAACAGCCTGTAGCTGGGAACCCCCCAGCATCCAAAATTATACATATCTTGTCGGTTGTTTTCTAATAAGGCTTCCCAGCCAGTGTCATTCAGATGAGGCTGGGCTTCACCCCAGTCAAGACCAGCCATTTGAACCACCCGCTTAAGCCCTTTTTTTGTATTTGTATTAATACCTAAAACAAAGGCGGCTTGTAAAAAAGCCGCTAAAATATCATCGCTCTTTATCTGTTCAAAATCTTTCTTATAGCCCTTTTCATAAATCCATGCATATAAGCTATAGCATTTTAGAACAGGGGCACCGATAGGGTCATAAAAATTACCATAAGGAATATCTTGCGCACGCGCTTGGCGTGCCGCATCACAGAAAATATACACCCCCTTTGTTCGTGTCGCTGGTACCCCGCGCATAACCATCGGAAGCACCGGTTTAATAATGAGATTTACGCCCGTTTCTTGAGCCAGTTTCAGTGTTCTATCCCACGCGATAGCCGTATAGGGACTGCGCAAGGATACATAAAATTCAAGCGTTAAGCTCCCATTATCTTTTGTTTCGGCTATTTCTATATCAGGGCACGGTGCAAGAAGTGCAAGTGGTGTCGGTGCGCATTTACCAGCTCCCAGAGCCATCAAACGCTCTTCCAAATGGTAAAGACGGTCAACCCCCCAATACCATTCGCCTGCATAATAAAACATCGCCCCACTATAGTGACCAAGTTGACGCCGGCGTGCATCCCCCTTAGCTTGTCTTTGTAACAAGTTATGTAACAAGCCATCATCAGAGGGCGTGGCATATTTATCTTGCAGTCTCATCACATCTTCTGGTGACATAATGGCAGGATAATTGACACCATAATAAGGCGCAATGAGAGCCGCATCAAGATGCGATAATTGCTGTAATAATTTAGGCTCAGGGGTGTTTGCGCCTTGTTCGGCTGTCACCAAATGCACGCTTATGTCAATATCATATTGCTCTTGCAAAGGGGCGAGCATCTGGATGGCAAGGTCTGAATATCCATCATCTATTTGATGAAAATATTCCACGACATGACGGCGTTTTTCTTTTTGGCGTAATCTTTCTGCCTTGCCTCTTTTGCGATTGAGTGATTTTTCACTGGCGATTGTTGTTATGAGCTTTGATGTCAACCAGCGTGCAAGCCGTGAAGGGTCGCTGGCGGCGGCCCCTTTTTGTTTTGTAACTTGGGTCATTATTTTGTATCTCGGCAGGTATATTTAGAACCAAAGAACCATAGGCTTGCAATTAAGATCTCTTGCATAATGAGTTGGTTTGCAAGTGTCGCATCATGCAGTCCCCAAGCGACAACCCGCCCGAATGCCGCAAAAGCTAAAAACATAATGGGCGGATAGAACCAAATCCGCTGACCGCTCATAATGCCAGCAAGTACCGATAGACCCAGCACGAGAAATGCACTGAACATATCGCCCAGCTGAGTGCTAAGACCGATACCTTCTAAGACTGGCATGCCAAATTCGGGAGCTATATGCGCCGGATAAAATAACCAACGAAAAGCAAAAATGATGAAAATAATTGCCGGAAGTGCCATCAGAACACGTAGAATTTTAGTAATCATATTTAATCTCCTTTAGTCGAGTTTAATCTTAATATTAAAACTTAGCATTATGTGAGCTGTTATCATTTTTTTTCTCCAAACTTTTAATGCATATATTGGCATAATTTGTGCCATAACACTTAATTAAGGTCCATTGCTAACGGTATTTTGGGTGGTGTAAAAGCGAAGTGTAAAAGCACTTAGCTGCTATGAGCCTGTTATAAGTTGACCGGGTTTGGCTTGAACACGTGTTATTTGACCCATGGCGTCCAAGAGTACCCAGACCCTTTGCAGGGCATCAGTCTTTTCTACTTTAGCTATAAAATTGGCAAAGGGGCCGTTAAGAAATTGCACATATTCGCCCTGTTTGAACAAAGTTGCAGGCGATAATTTGCCAGACTTGTCACAGCGCAACATAAGATTAGTAATGAGTTCTAGTGGCACGGGGCGCGGCCGGCCATTCGAGCTGACAAGTCGTGATACGCCCATTGTGCTATTGATTTTTTGCCATGAAACCTGTGAAGGATCTTGTGTAAGATTGAAAGAGACAAACATGTAGCCCGGAAAAAGAGGGCGCAATTGAGTGGTAAATTTTGAGGGTTTGCGCTTTGTTATTTCTTGTAAAGGGAGGAATGTTTCAAACCCTTGGCGTCTCAAGTTGCGGGTTGCGAGTTGATGGCAGTTCGGTTTGAACTGTACTAGATACCATGATTTTTGTAACTGAGTTTGCATGAAGGTTCTAAAATTGCTCTAATTTGAGCAAGCATATCATAAATGAATAAAAACGCCAACTGATCTGATACCCGCCTCTAAGTTGGGCAACGCGCATTGCGTCCGAAAAGGGTTTTGATAGATTTTTAAAAACAATAACTTACAATTATATTGATTTTTTGGCGAAAGCTAAAAAATTTCTCTGGTATGTGAAATCGCTTGCTTTTGTAAATGAAATTATCTTACTCTCAAAATTGAGCAGTTATGATATTTCATGCGCAACATACCGCTAAATCTACCATAGAGTCTGACATTAATGTGAGGCTCTATGCGGTAGCCGTGGCACAAGGCGAAGGGCGCAGGGCATAGATGGCCCGCAAAGTATAGATGGCAAGCCGGCGCAAAGAACGACAAGAAGATGTGCATTTGCGCGTCTTGCGCCAGCTTAACGAAAATCCAGAAATGTCAACAAGGCAACTCGCCGATATTGTCGGGATTTCAAATGGCGCCGCCTATTATTGCCTGACCGCTCTGGTCGAAAAGGGCATGGTTAAGCTTGGCAATTTTGCCTCAGCATCTCACAAAGGGCGGTATGCCTATATCTTAACGCGGCGCGGTATCCGTGAAAAAGCGCGGTTGACGATACGCTTTTTAGAGCGCAAACATAAAGAATATATAATGCTTCAGCAGGAGATCGAAGAGCTTCAAGCTGAAATTGGTGTCGCGCCATCAAACGCGCCATCAAACAAGATTAATCTTTGATAATGATCATATTAGGGAAATGATTATAATTGACCGCGCGATATAAAATCACTGTCGTTGGCACGGGCTATGTTGGCATGTCGATGGCAACGCTTCTGGCACAGCATAATGATGTGACAGCGTTTGATATTGATGAGGCGCGTATTGCGCAGGTGAATATGCGCCAATCGACAGTAGAAGATGTCGAGATACAGCAATATCTGGATGATAAAGAACTATCCTTGAGCGCGACACTGGATAAAACTGAAGCTTATAAAAATGCTGCTTTTGTTATTGTCGCCACGCCTACTGATTATGACCCTGAGACAAATTATTTTGACACGCACTTAGTTGAATCTGTGATTGGCGATGTGCTGGAAGACAATCAAACGGCTGTGATTGTGATTAAATCGACGGTGCCGGTTGGGTTCACTAAATTGATGCAAGATAAGTTTGGCACTGACCGTATTATTTTTTCGCCTGAATTTTTGCGTGAAGGGCGTGCCCTTTTAGATAATCTCAATCCGTCGCGCATCATTATTGGTAGTGAATTGCCCCAAGCCCATATTTTTGCGCAATTGCTGTGCCAAGCAGCAGAGCAAGAAAATATCGAAACTCTGTTCATGCGCTCGAGCGAGGCAGAAGCTGTTAAACTTTTTGCCAATACTTATTTGGCCATGCGCGTTTCCTTTTTTAATGAGCTTGATAGTTATGCATTGGCACTGGATTTGGATACGCGCTCAATCATTAAAGGCGTTTGTTTGGATGAACGAATTGGCACGCATTATAATAATCCAAGCTTTGGTTATGGTGGATATTGTCTGCCCAAAGACACCAAGCAATTGCTTGCCAATTATGAACATGTGCCACAAAACCTCATTCAGGCAATCGTTACCTCCAACACAACGCGTAAAGATTTCATAGCTGAGCAAATTATTGCCAGGCAGCCCAAAGTGGTTGGTGTTTATAGGCTGGCAATGAAAGCGGGGTCGGATAATTTCCGCTCAGCTGCCGTGCAAGGCGTGATAAAGCGCATTATGGCGAAAGGAATTGAAGTGATTATTTATGAACCGCTGCTTGATGAAAAGTGGTTTTTTAATTCAGAAGTCACGCATGACGTTGAAAGCTTTAAAGAGTGCTGCGATGTGATTCTGGCTAATCGCATGGTTGCGGCGTTAGATAATGTGGCCACTAAAGTTTTTACCCGAGATTTATTTGGTAATGACTAGACTTATTGCAATTATTATTTTATCGAACAACAAAATTTAAAAGATAAAGGTGCGCTCGAATGCGGCCAAGAGTATGATGGGTAAAGAAGGAAAAACAGAATGTTAAAATTTGCTTTAGTTGGGTGTGGGCGCATCGCCAAGCGTCACTCGGATTTGCTTGGGGGAAAGAAAATAGACGGCGCAACGCTTGTTGCTGTTGCAGACAGAAACTTTGAGCGGGCTCAAGAGATTGCGACTAGGTTTAATGTTTCTGCTTATGCGGATATGCATGAGATGATGTTAAAAGCGTCCCCCGATGTTATAACGATATTAACGCCAAGCGGATTACATGCAGCACATGCCATTGAACTTGCTCAATATGGCGCCGATATTGTGGTCGAAAAGCCGATGGCTTTGACGCCTGAGGATGCTGATCGAATGATTGAGGCCTGTGATAAGGGCGGTGTGCGGCTTTTTATTGTGAAGCAAAACCGTTTTAATCTTCCGGTCATAGCGTTACGAGAGGCGCTTGAGGCGGGGCGTTTTGGCAAGTTAGTGATGGGCACTGTTCGTGTGCGCTGGTGCAGGGGGCAAGATTATTATGATCAAGATAGCTGGCGTGGTACTTGGGCCTATGATGGGGGTGTGTTGACCAATCAGGCGAGTCACCATATTGACCTTCTTGAATGGATGATGGGAGATGTCGAGAGTGTTTTTGCTAAAAGCCTCACAGCTCTGGTTGATATTGAAGCTGAGGATACGGCCATCGTTATGTTGAAATTCAAAAATGGTGCCTTGGGCATTATAGAAGCCACGACAGCTACTCGCCCGAAAGATCTTGAAGGCTCAATTTCGATACTCGGTGAAAAAGGGAGTGTGGAGATTGCAGGCTTTGCGGTCAATGAGATGAAGCACTGGAATTTTGATAAACCGCTCCCCGGTGATAAAGATATCTTTGCTAAGTTTTCTATAAACCCTCCGAATGTGTACGGGTTTGGGCATCAAGAATATTACGATCATGTGGTGGATTGTATTAAAAATAAAAAGCATGCTTTGGTCGATGGTCTCAAGGGGAGGCGAAGTCTTGAACTTATTAATGCGATTTATGAGTCTATTGAGACGGGGCGTGAAGTGTTTATGCGTTTTAGTCCGAGACATTCGCGGCTTGGTCAAAAAAATAAAGCGACGAAAGTAAAATTGAAATGAATTTAAAACAGATTTCCATTCGAGATATTAAGGCGGGTAAAGGCGTAACCATCATTGAGCCTGTAAATCTATATGAGTGTATTTTGGCTGAGCATGTTTTTATTGGTCCTTTTGTTGAAATTCAAAAAGGGGTCACGATTGGTGCGCGTACGAAAATTCAGTCGCATAGTTTTATTTGCGAATTGGTCACAATTGGCAGTGATTGTTTTATCGGCCATGGCGTGATGTTTATTAATGATAGGTTTTCCTCTGGTGGCCCGGCGGCGCGAGACAAAACTCAATGGCATGAAACTCATATTGGCGCAGATGTCTCAATCGGCAGTAATGCGACGATCATGCCAGTGAAAATTTGTGATAATGTTGTCATTGGTGCAGGCGCGGTGGTAACCAAAGACATAACCGAACCCGGTATTTATGCTGGTGTTCCCTGCAAAAAGATAAAGTAAAAAAATAAAGTAAAAAAATTGTCCGAAGATAAAATGCACATACCGTTCAATGATTTATTTGCCCAATATTCAAATATAAAACCAGAAATTGATGCAGCGATTGAGCGCGTCATAAAAGACAGCACCTTTGTTCGTGGGGGGGAAGTTGACGCTTTTGAAGAAAATTTTGCCTCAATGATGGAAGCCAAGCACTGTGTATCTTGTGCCAATGGGACGGATGCTCTTTATATCGGAATGCATGCGCTTGGCTTAAAGTCGGCAGATGAGGTGATTGTGCCGGCTCATTCATGGATTTCGACTTCTGAAACAGTTACGCAGGCGGGCGGGCGGGTGGTTTTTTGTGATACCCGCGCCGAAGATTTCACGATTGACCCTGACCTTATTGAAGCCAAAATTACCGCTAAAACAGTTGGGTTAATTCCGGTTCATCTTTATGGACATCCCGCGCAGATGGATAAGATTCAGGCGATCGCCAAAAAGCATAATCTTTGGATAATCGAAGACTGTGCGCAAGCTCATCTAGCAACTTTCAATGGTTTGAAAGTAGGCCAATTTGGAGAGTTTTCTACATTTTCTTTCTACCCCGGAAAAAACCTTGGGGCGATGGGAGATGCAGGTGCTTTGATCACTCAAGAGGCTGATTTAGCGCGCCGTGCGGCACGCTTTGCACGCCATGGCGGGCTTGTTAAGGGCGTGCATGAGGTAGAAGGCATTAATAGTCGCTTAGATGGCTTGCAGGCGGCTATTTTGAATGTAAAATTACCTCACCTACCAGCATGGACGAAAAAGCGTCAGTCGTTGGCAGAAAATTATCAAGCTTTGCTGGCCGAGGTAGAAGGCGTCATTGCACCCATTGCCAAGGCGGGGTGTTCGCATGTGTGGCATTTATTTGTAATCAAAAACCAGCAACGTGATTTATTACAAAAACATTTGGCTGACAATAATATTCAAACGACCGTAAATTACCCGACCGCCTTGCCCTTTCTTGATGCCTATCAGTATCTTGGGGCAAGGCAGACAGATTTTCCAATGGCTTATGAACATCAGTCACAAATTTTATCTTTACCGATTTATCCAGAGATGAGCCTTGAGCAAGTGGGTTATGTCGCAAAAGTCATACGAAGTTTTAAATTTGAGTAATATGTCTAAGATTTACGCTTTTTGGCGTCCGGCTTTCAACGTGTTAAGTGGCGTTGCATTGGCTCAGTTGATTCCAATATTAGCCTATCTTTATCTGGCTAGTTTGCTTGGCCCGGAAGGTTTTGGCTATTTTTCAATTTGGCTAGGGATTGTGTCTTTAGGGGCGGTTATTTCTACCTTGCGCCTTGAAAATGCTCTTTTTATTGAAGATGAAACCTCTGCGCGCCTTGAGTGTTTTTCTATTTTGATTTCAATTGTGCTTGGCATTGGCGTTATTTTACTTGCTTTGTTGCTCATCGTTGAAGGGCTGAACCCAAAGCTGCTGCCTAATATTCCTGCCTCCCTTTGGTATGCACTTATTCCCAGTATCGCCGTGCTGGCCATCAACACGTCGTTGCAATTTTTGGCCGTCGCTGAGGGTGATTATAAGCGGGTAAATCGCTTGCGGGTTATACAAGCGGGGGCGATTACCATCAGCCAACTTGTTGCAACGTCTATAAGTGCGAATGCTTTTGCTATGGCCGTTGCTTTTCTGTTTGGGCAAAGCTGTAGTGTGGTCTATGGCTACATGTCTTCTAGGCAAAATTTGATATTCCATTTTTCCTATCGCAAGGTGAAAAGAATCTTGACTAAACATTGGCGCTTCCCCGTCTTTTCCTTACCAGCAGGTAGTTTAAGTGGTTTAGGCGCATTACTACCAGTTGTTTTTTTCGGGAGTCAGTTCGGGCCCGTTGCAGCGGGTCAGCTGGCCCTTACAATCCGTATTTTGGGCGGGCCCGTCAATTGGTTTGGCAAAGCGGTTCAAGATGTCTTTAAACGTCAAGCCGTGATAGACATCAAGGCATCGGGTAATTGCAAGTCATTATATTTTAATGTCCTTTTGGTTTTGATACCGGTAATGGTTGTATTTATAGCAGGCGTCTATTTTGTGGCACCGGTTTTCTTTGCTACTGTTTTTGGGGCAGAATGGGAACCATCAGGTCAGATGGCGCAAATTTTGGCACCAATTTTTGCTTTAGGTCTAGCGGCTATCCCCTTGAGTCATATTATATATTTAGTCGGAAAACAGCATTTTGATCTGATTTGGCAAGGTGCCTTAATTTGTATTATCATCTTAGCCTTGGGATCTTTTTCCTCACAATTTGAAACATTGGTTGCCTATGCTTGCGGTTACAGTTTAATGTATTTAGTCTATCTTGTTATATCCTATAATTTGTGCTCTTATATCCCCTCTGAAAAGCCCCTTTGAAAAAGTTGAGGTCATTTAAAGTGTCTTTTGTTAATAGAAATTTATTTTTATTTTTTATGCTGGCGTCCATAGGGTTACTTCTTCAATATATATACACGAATATAGTTTACGCCCTCATTTCAATGCATATTTTTCGAGTTTTGGAAGTCAGTGCTTTCAGTTTGCTTTATTTTATATTTGGCATTCTGATTGCGCTGGTTCTTTTACCAAAACGCTTAGAAAAACCTTCAGATTTTTTCATATTCTTATATATTATGCTGTTTTTGCTACCAAAGGTTGCATTTATCAATATATTCGTTGTTTTTACACCCGTAGAACATATCGCCCTGCTGGCTTTAATGGTAATACCTGTTATTTTGGTTTTGGTTTTGTTGCGTCTTAAAACGCCGAGATTACCGCTTAAACAGCTTGGACTATTTGACAGATATTGGTATGTGACGCCATTCTTCCTTGGGTTTTTGGCCAGTTTAATCGCTCTATGTATCCTGTTCCAGAATTTTTTATCCTTTGACCTAGCGACCCATTATGACCGTCGATTTTTTTTCGAAGATTATTTACAGGATAAAATATTATTGAGTTATGCTTTTACTATTTTTACGTATGGTCTTACCCCTTTTGCTGCTTTTATTGCCGTTAGAAGAAAAAAAGTTTTAATGCTTATTCCAGCCCTCGTGTTTCCTTTTATAATGTTTGGTCTTACCGGCGAGAAGTTTCAGTTTATGCTCGTTGGAACTTCTATAGCCTTGGGGCTTTACACCGTTAATCAACGAAGATTGAGCGGGATTTCAGTTCCACTTGGTCTCAGTTTAATATTGGCGGTGTTGATATTGACTGTTTTAATATTTTGGTTTAATGACAATTATTTTCTCGCTTTTTATGTTGTTCGCAGAATGTTCATGTTGCCAGCGTATATAATAGAGGTGTATCTACAGTATTTCATCATCAGTGATTTTTCTTTCATATATGGTACTGAGGGCAGTGGTTCAATTGCTTATAAAATTAGCAGTGAAATGTTGGGAACTCCTTCTGTTAAAGCGAATACAAGTTTTATAGTTATTGCTTTTGCGAATGGCGGCATTATAGAATTACTGGGGATAATTTTTATGCTTTATATCTGGTTGCTGATAGCCAATTCAATGTTTAAAAGAAGCAATAATAGTAATTGGTTATGGGTCGGATTTATGATCGGTGCCATATCTTTCAACCAAAAACTAACGATTCTATTTTTATCGTCTGGGATTGGGCTTCTTTCAATTTTCTTTTTTTTAGAATATATAGTTGAAAAATCGAAAAATTTTAAAACATCTCATGATGAGTTGGTCCGTGTTAATTCGGGAAAATAACAATATGAATAACTATAGACAATGTACCAATCGCGTTATGGATACGACAGATCAAAGTATTAAAGCTTATTCTTAATAGCATGCCACATTCGAACATACATATTTACTATTCTGAGATGCGCTATGAGAGCCGTCTTTTTAACATTATATCTTCGTTAGAAAAAAATGAGGTGTTTAAGGAATTCATTTTATTAGGCCGAAAAAGTGTCGATTTAGAGGCTTGGGAAAATCATAGTCCCAACACTCTTATTCGACGCCTTGGCTTATCCGAGACGCACGCGCTTGGGGTCATACCCCTCATGCAACCGTTTATTTGGTATTTGCATGCGGTTTTTTTTATTTTGAGGGTGCGCCCTCAATGTCTAAATATTCATAGTGTTAGTTTGATCCCGTTGGCGGTTTTAATTAAAATATTTCGTCCCAAGACGATTCTTATTTATGACGCGAATGAGCTTGAAACGGAAACCAATGGTGCCTCGAAGTTAAAAAAATCTTTTCGTAGATGCATTGAGAAGGTGGGTATAAAATTTTTTCAGCATACCGTCACTGTCAGCCCATTGATTCAAGATTGGTATAAACAAAAATATAATATTACCAATGTGTCGTTGATATATAATTTCCCTCACAGCGCGAAAACCAAGCCAGCTGAATATTTACGCGACAAATTTGACCTTTCAAAAGATAAAGTCATTTTTCTATATCAAGGCATATTAATGCCCGGTCGCGGGGTTGAGAACCTCGTTCAAGCGCTGGAGAGTCTTCCCAAAAATGCTGTGTTGGTTCTGTTGGGCTATGGAGAAAATTTTCAAAGCTTAAATCAAGCCGCCAAGGTCAATGATAGATTATTTGTACATCGCGCCGTTGCCTATAATGAAATTTTAAATATTACAGCTTCGGCAGATTGCGGTGTTTCCTTTCTGGGCGATACGTGTTTAAGCTATCATTATACCTTACCCAATAAGCTTTTTGAATTTATTCAAGCGCAGATACCCGTTATTGTTTCGCCGACACTGGCGCAGTCAAATATAGTCACCAGCCAAAAAATTGGAGTGGTGTGTGAGGATTTCAGTGCGCAAGCTCTTGCGGCGGCTTGCCAAAGTTTTTTAAAATTCCCCAAAGGATATTTTGACAAAAACCTGCAAAAAGCTGCCAAGCAATATTGCTGGGAGGCACAGGAGGAAAATCTGATTAATATTTATCGTGAAGTTGGCATTATTAAGAGTGCAAAATGATAATTACGATCATTGATCTTGATTTAGGTAATATTGGGTCAATCGTTAATATGCTGAAACATATTGGACATGCATCGCGTCTTGTCACGCACCCTGATGATCTTCAAGGGAGCGAAAAAATTATTTTATCTGGCGTCGGTTCATTTGATGCCTGCATGAAAAAAATTGATGTATCTGGCTGGCGTGCGGCTATTGAAGATGTTGTGATTAAGAAAAAAACGCCGATATTGGGGATATGTTTAGGGATGCATATTCTTTGCAATGCGAGCGAAGAAGGAAAATTAGCGGGCTTAGGCTTGATTGATGGTGCGTGTGTGAAGTTCAGTTTGGCTGAAAACCTTAACATTCGTGTTCCCCATATGGGTTGGAATAAGGTTACTTTGAATGGGACTTGCCCTCTTTTTAACGGGCTTGATGATAAGAATAAGTTTTATTTTACGCACTCATACTACCTAAAATTAAATGCTCTGAGTGCCTGTGTCGGCACGACGGTTTATGGCACTGAGTTTGTAAGCTCGATTGCTAAGGGGAATATTTTTGGCGTGCAATTTCACCCTGAAAAGAGCCATAAATATGGCAAACAGCTATTTGATAATTTTGTGAAACTCTAATGCGAACAGTCAGAGTCATTCCCTCTTTATTGCTTAAGGCGGGCGGTCTGGTAAAGACAAAAAAGTTTAAAAACCCCGTCTATATTGGTGACCCTATAAATGCCATTAAAATTTTCAATGAAAAAGAAATAGACGAATTGGTTTTCCTCAATATTGAGGCAACGCAAAATAACATTGAACCCGACTATCAATTGATTGAAGAATTTGCAAGTGAAGCCTTTTTCCCGATGGCCTATGGCGGCGGCATTAAAAGTCTTGCGCAGGCAAAACGCATTTTGAGAATTGGGATAGAAAAAATCATTCTTTCGACTGCTGCGCTCGAAACGCCAAATTTGATTACTGAAATAGCTGATTATGCAGGTAGCTCAAGTGTTGTTGTATGCCTTGATGTTAAAAAGAATATTTTGGGTCAACATACGGTGTTTTCTCATGCTGGTTTGAAGCTGGACAATACGGATGTCGTTTCTGTTGCCAAAAATATCGAACGCCTAAAAGCGGGCGAGATTATTCTGCATGCAATTGATAAAGAGGGTATGCAGACGGGGTATGATATTGATTTATTAACCAAAGTGGCCAAGGAAGTTAGAATTCCTATTGTTGCATTGGGGGGCGCAAATGGGTTGCAAGATTTTAACGAGGCCGTTAAGGCTGGTGCCTCTGCTGTTTCGGCGGGGAGCTATTTCGTTTTTTACGGCAAACACCAAGCTGTCCTGCTTACTTATCCGATGGAAGCAGAATTAGAACATATTTTCAGCGCGCATGATGACTAAATTAGAGTTGAGTATTGCGGAATATTTCAAAAATTGGAGAGTTTTAGCTCTTTATATAAAGTTATCTTCATATAAACTTAATCTTGGCCATTAAAATCAGTTAAGGAGCACGATCATTTTAAAAAAATCTCATAGCCAATTTCAATCTTGTGTCCGTTGTATCATGAATGATGAGGTGGATACTGAAATCACCTTTGATATGAACGGAATATGTAAGCATTGCCAGCGTTATGATAGGCTTGTGTCGAGCCGTGTTTTGGGGGGCGATGAGGGCAAGAAAAAACTGGAACGCTTGGTTTTAAAAATCAAATCAGCGGGCCATAAAAAAGACTATGATTGTATTATTGGCGTGAGCGGCGGGGTTGATAGTACTTATGTTGCTTATCTTGTGAAATCTTTGGGACTTCGTCCTCTGGCCATTCATTTCGACAATGGATGGAATTCGGAACTGGCTGTTAAGAATATTGAATCTGTTTTAAAAAAACTTGATATTGACCTCTATACTTACGTCATAAACTGGGCAGAATTTAAGGATTTACAGTTATCGTTTCTCAAAGCTTCAACGCCTGATGGTGAAGTGCCGACTGACCATGCAATTTTTGCGTTGCTTTGGCGTGAGGCGAGCCAAAGAGGAATAAAACATATTATTTCAGGGATGAATTTTAAATCAGAGTCAATATCGGTTCCAAATTGGGCTTATGGGCATTCAGATTGGCGATATGTAAAGGACATTCATAGAAAATTTGGTCAGATGACACTCAAAACTTATCCGCATTTTTCTCTTTTCTATTTGGTATATGTCAATTTGATAAAACGTATTCGAACTGTCTCTATTCTTAATTACATTGATTATGATAAGGAAGAGGCAAAAAAATTACTCACTAAGGAATTGGGCTGGCGTTCTTATGGTGGTAAGCATCATGAGTCGATATATACGCGGTTTTATCAAGGTGTGTTTTTGCCGCAAAAATTTGCCATCGATAAACGCTACGGGCATTGTTCGGATCTTATCAATGCGGGGCAGATGTCACGTGAAGAAGCTCTCCTCAACGTGAAAAAGCCAACTTATGACGCGCAAATTCAAGCCAATGATAGGGAGTATGTTATCAAAAAATTGGGACTGAGTGAAAGCGCGTTTCAGGATATTTTAGACGCGCCTTTGAAAAATTTCAAAGATTATAAAAATTCGTCTAAAGGCGTACAATTTTTCAAAAATGTGGTCAATTGGATGAGAGCATATGGTCTGTATCCAAAATAGGCAAGGCGGGTGAAGATTACATTGGCAAAGAGTAGAGAAAAATACGCATTATGAGTTCAAAAAAAATAGCAATCTTCTTTAATGAGATAGGGGATTTCCCATCAGCGATTGCACAGCGCGGCAATCATTTTCTTAAAGCCTTGAGTGCTTCGGGGGTTATATCTGCCCATGGGATTGATTTATTTTCTGTGCATTTAAATGAAATTCCAAATCTTGCAGAAGGTGTTTCATATCATCGGGTAAAAGCGATTGGGAGTAATAACCGCGCTCGGTTTTTTTTGAGAATTATAGATGAAATTATTATTGGATTTAGTCTTGTCGGAAAAACCATTTTTCGTAAATATGATTTATTTATACTTTCCTCACCACCATATCTTTCGGGTTTAATTGCGGCACTCTTTTTGGCAAGTTTTCGCAGAGCGTTCATCATTGATATTAGAGATTATTATCCGCAAACCTATATTGATTTAAAAATTCTTAAAGAATCTGGAGTTATTGTTAAGATTTTAAAAAAACTTAACCAGTTTATCTTCAACCGCGCCCGCGCCATTACTTGCACAACAACAGGCCAGATGGAGCATATTAAGAAGGATTTTTCTGGCACTGAAGTGGAGGTGATTTATAATGGTTTTCCTGAACATTTATTATTAATGGATAGGGACAAGACGGCTGGGTTTAAAGTGGTCTTTCACGGTGTGCTTGGTGCTTATCAAGATATAAATGCGCTGATTCAACTGGCTAGAGAACTTGAAACTTATCAAATTGATTTTATTGTTATTGGCTCAGGTTCAAAGGCTGATGATATTGAAAAAGCGGCATTGGATAATCTTAGTTATTTAGGCGTGCTTGCGCATGAAGAAACGATGGCGCATGTTGCTTCATGTGATGTTGGGGTATGTTTAAGAGACTCTTCGAAACAATCCCGCTATACATTTCCTGTCAAAATTTGGGAATATGCTGGTTTGAACATGCCGATGATAATAACGCCGTTTTGTGAAGCGTCTCATTTTTTTGATAATGAAAAAATACTATCGTTTGAGTCTGGTGATGTTAAGGGTATGAAGCGGGCAATTCTTAATTTGCAAAAAGAGAAACAGAAACAGGGTTTGTGTCAGCTATCGGAAAACCCCGCACAAGAATTTAAATTTTTCACGCGAGAGCATTTTGCAGAAAAATTTTCAAATCTTATTATGTCTAAACTTTAGTTTTTTGCATACACATAACTTGAAAATATGTTTTAAAAAGCTTCGTTATAAGCGAATATTTATTGAATTTCTTGCGGTATAAATTGGGCATAAATTGGACACAAATTGGGATGAGTAAATAAGCAAATGAAAGTTTCAATCATAGGAGGTGCAGGCTTCATTGGAACGGCTTTATGCCGCTTGCTGAAGCGTGCGCAAATCAGTTTCGAAATACTCGATTTGGCAACGAGTCAGAGTTTTTCTGAAAAATCTAAACGGGTTGATGTCCGTGATGGGGATGCGTTGGAAAAAGCGTTGGCGGGAGACATAGTTGTTAATCTGGCCGCTATTCACCGCGACGATGTGACGGATTTGCAAGAATATTATTCAACAAATGTTAAGGGTGCCCGTGTGCTTTCAGCTTTATGTGCGCGCAAGGGCATAAAGAAAATTATTTTTACCAGCAGTGTCGCTGTTTACGGCTTTGCCGCGCCGGCTACAGCAGAAGAGGGGCGCGTAAATCCAGTTAATGAATATGGACGCACCAAAGCTCTTGCAGAAGAAGAATTTGCTAAATGGTACCAAAAAGATACTGAAAATAGATCGCTCCTGATTATCCGCCCGACCGTTGTCTTTGGCGAAGGCAATCGCGGGAATGTATATAATTTACTAAATCAAATTAACTCAGGATTATTTATGATGATAGGCACTGGTGAGAATAAAAAGTCTATGGCTTATGTCGAGAATGTTGCGGCTTTTCTGCTTCATTGTATTCAAACAAGCACGCCGCATGGCGTTTACAATTATATAGATAAGCCAGACTCTACGATGAACGAATTGGTTTGTCTTGTTCGGGCAAAATTAAAGGGAAAAGCTTCGGTCGGTTTGCGGCTGCCTTATGGCGCGGGTCTTTTTATCGGATACCTCGCGGATTTTGTTGCTTATATTTTGGGTGTAAAATTGCCCATTAGTTCAATTCGCGTCAAAAAGTTTTGTGCTTCGAGTGAGTTTTCTACGGCTAAGTCAGAGCTGGACGGGTTCAAGGCTTCTTATACGCTTCAAGAAGGGTTGGCGCGGACGTTGCAATCAGAGTTTATTTTGCCAGATGCAGACCGTCAGATTTTTTACACCGAATAAGATATTCCGGCTTTTAAAGCTTAGGGGCGGATGATGCGTTATACGGGCGGCACGCGCGCTATGCCCGAAGGATGCGATACTTTAAGTCATTACCCTAAATTGGGATACTAAGATTGACAAAAGAGAGGATTCTGACACAATATCCGAACATTATTCGGGTATTGTTTAATTAGGTAGAATAAACCCCAACTTAATAAGCGGGATGGCTGTCATGCAGAATAATTGGGATAAAGAAGTTGATGTTTTGGTTGTTGGCTCGGGCGCAGGCGGCATGCTGAACGCGCTGGTTTGCGCTGATAATCATAATGACGTTTTGATTGTCGAAAAGTCCGATTTATGGGGCGGCACATCGGCAACATCGGGCGCGGGTATTTGGATACCCGGAAGTGAGCTTGCCAAAGAAGCGGGCTTTGAAGATAATCTTGACGATGCTTTTAAATATGTGCGCGCTCTTTCGGCTGATAATGTGCCGGATGAGAATATTCGGGCTTATGTTGACCAAGCAGCTTCTATGTTAAGCTGGTTGGTGTCGCATTCAAAAATTCAGTATGCGGCTTTCCCATATCCCGATTACCATGCTGAGAACCCCGGCGGCTCGCCGACCGGTTTTAGAACGCATATGCCCGCGCCTCTTAATGGCAAGGACTTAGGCAAAGATGTGCGTAGCTTGCAATTTGCCTCTCCTGCGGCCAGTCTTTTTGGGTATTTGAATTGGGATTTTGCTGAAACCTATGCACTCCTTTACCGTGCCAAAGGGTGGTGGTTTGTGTTGGCAAAAATGCTTGCGCGGTATTGGTTTGATTTACCGTTCCGGTTGACCTCGCGCAAGGACCGTCGGTTGACGCTTGGCAATGCGTTGGCGGGAGGTCTGCGCATGGCTTTGAAAGAAAAAAATGTTCCACTTTGGCGGGCAACGCCATTGCTTGATTTGGTTAAAGATGGCGATGAAGTCGTTGGTGCTATTGTGAGCCATAATGGCAAACAGATGCGTATTAAGGCGCGCAAGGGCATTGTGCTGGCGGCGGGCGGGTTTGATAAAAACAAACAGATGCGGGCGGATTTTTCGCCGCTTTATCCAAGCGCAATTTACTCTGGCGGCGTGACGAGCAATACAGGCGACAGTATCTGTGCGGGCATGTCAATTGGGGCAAAAATAATGAATATGCATTCAACATGGGCGGCGCCTGTTTTTCATGTGCCGGGCGAGGAACGCGGGCGTCTTTGCACGATGGAACGCGCTTTACCAGGGTGTATTATGGTGAATCAAAAAGCCGAGCGTTATTTGAATGAAGCCGCGTCTTATCATGTGACGGGACAGCTTATGGCAAAACGGGCTCAAAAAGAGGCTGACGCCTCGCCGAGTTGGATGATTTTTGACCATACTTATCGACATCAATATGCTATGGGGCCGCTTTATCCGATTATGCCGCTTTGGTTGCATAATAAAAATATTCGCTCGATTGTTTCAAAAGCAAAAACGCTTGAAGAGCTTGCCAAGAAAATCAATATTTCGCCAACTCGTTTGGTTGCCTCTGTGTCTCGTTTTAACGGCTTTGCTGAAAACGGCGAAGACCCTGATTTCCATAGAGGGGAGGCGGCGTATGATAAAATGTATGGCGATGTACGCCAGCACCCCAATCCGTGCCTTCGTGCAATAACGAAGTCCCCCTTTTACGCCATGCCGATTTATCCGGGTGATATTGGGACAAATGGCGGTCTTGCCACCAATGCCAAGGCGCAAGTTATCACAGAAGATGGCACGCCCCTTAAAGGGCTTTATGCTATCGGGAATAATGCCGCCTCGTCAATGGGCGAGAGTTATCCGGGGGCGGGGGTGACTATTGGCCCTGCTTTGACTTTTGGGTATATTGCGGCGCGTCATATATCGGGTACAAATGATTAAAGGCTTTGAGGCATTTTGCGGTTTAAATTGCTCTTGGCATTGCTCTTGGCATTGCTCTTGGTGATGAATCATTTAAATTTAAATCTATGAACGCAATTCAAAAATTACCCGAGCATTTTCGGCAAAAATATCAAGCATGGCTGAAGGCGCAAACGCCTGAAAACATTAAACTGAGAATTAAACTCGCCGATGAAGGTCAACAGCCAACAGCTATGATTATCGCTTGCTGTGATAGCCGTTTGCCATCTTCTGATTTATTTGGCGGTGGGGCGGGGTCAAGTTTTATTTACCGCAATATTGCTAATCTGGTGCCGCCCTCTGGCGACTTGGCCTCGTGCGAAACCGCCGCGGCGGTGGAATATGCTGTGAAGCAGTTAAAGGTGTCACATATCATGGTGCTTGGGCATTCAAAATGTGGCGGGGTGCAAGACTATTTAAGGCAAAATGAGAAAACCCCAGATGCATCGCTAGAACTTAATAATGTATCAAAATGGGTTGAGGGGTTGTCTCCGGCTTATCAGGCTTTGCAAGTTTTGGGCGGTGAGATGACCTCAACGGCTCTTGAGCAAGCCGGCATAGTCATGTCATTGCAGAACTTGCAAGGCTATGATTTTGTTGCAGAAGCTTGTGAGGCGGGCAAGCTTGGCTTGCATGGGCTGTGGTTTGATATTGTCTCTGGTAATTTGCAAAATTATGATAGCGCAACGAATAGCTTTGTCAGTCTTGCTTAATTTTTAGAGTGCTTAACCTTTTAGCAAACCCAATTTTTTTAAACGGTTTTTAAAATGATTTGCAAAAATGCTGGTTTTACTCTTTTCTATTTGACACATCTGGCCTAGAGGCGGAATATTCAAAACTTTGAGAAAAATTACTGAAATTAGCATTTATCTATTCTTGTCCATCATGATGGGGGGCGCGAGTGCGTTTGCGGCGCAGGGCTTTAAAACTCTGGTTGCGTTTTTCCAAAACCAAATGATTTTGTTAAATGGCGCGAGGCACGTAACGCATGAAATAGGTTTTATTGGTATTGAGGCTGGTGTGAAACTTACCCTTATGATTTTCATAATTGCGGGGGTTATCGCGCTGGTGCTTTATATAACTCGCCTCCAAGAGTTTCACGGCGTTGCCGATACAATCGAAGGCGTAGGGCGGCCAAAGGCTCAAGTTGATATTAAAGAAGGGTTTGTTTCTACATTGGTTGCGAGCCTTTCTATTGCGGGGGGTGCGCCGGTTGGGCAATATGGTCCACTTGTTCATCTTGGGGCGACGATTGCTTCATTCGTTTCAAAGTTCACCAATCTGGCACGCAATACTTCTGAAATAGTTTTAGCTTGCGGCGTGGCAGGGGCTATTTCAGCCGCATTTGGAGCGCCTATTGCGGCTATATTATTTGTGCATGAGGTGGTGTTGCGCCACTTTTCTTTGCGCACTTTTGCACCCGTGACCGTAGCCTCTGTTGTGGCTTATGTGGTCATGCAAGAGTTTTTCCCTATTACCCCGTTTTTGCCGATAATCAATGCCAGTATTGCCAATATGTCCTTGGTTGTGATGCTGATTATTATTGGTTTAGGGGGCGGGGTGGTGACAAGTTTGTTTATGCAGTTATGTCTGAAATCTGCACAAGCCATGCCGCGTTTAGGATTACCATTATGGGGGCTGCCCTTTATAGGGGCGGGCTTATTATGCTTAACGGGTTTGTTTATCCCGCAGGTATTGGGCACTCATATTGAGATTATGCACATGGCGATTGCAGGCGAGCTTGCGCTGACAGTGCTGGTGATTTTTTGCCTTGTGAAACTTGTGCTGGCGGCGTTGTCGATAGCTTTTGGCTTTTATGGCGGTGTGTTTGCGCCGGCTTTGTTTATTGGCATTATGTTTGGCGCGGCTATGGGGCAAGTGGGGCTTATCTCAACCGGGTTCCAAGAAGAAACCCTTGGGCTGTTCGCATTGGCAGGCATGGGGGCGGTTATTTCTTCTACCATTGGCGCGCCTATCAGTACCATTTTGATTGTTCTGGAATTAACTGGCGATTATTCAACAACCATTGGGGTTATGGTTTCGGTTGTGTTTTCAAGCCGTATATCCACGCGGCTTTTCGGGCGTTCTTTATTTGACCGCAAACTACTGGCAAAAGGTTTAGATATGTCATTAAGTCGGAGCAATTATAAATTGTCGCTTACTTCAATTAGTGAGCTTATCTCACAGCAATATTGTCGCCTTGTTTTAAGCCTTTCGCGCGATGAAATGCTGGACAAGCTGGTTAGGGAAGGTTTTTCAGAAGGATATATTCTTGGGGCGGATGATCGGCTGATTGGCAAAATAACGCTTCTTAGCCTGTTGCAAAATAAGAGCGATGATGATGTTCTGGCTGACATGAATAATTTTATTAGTTTAGCACCCTCTCTTTGTGTGCTTGAGGCTATGGAACAGATTTCTGGTTTCATTGGGGAAAGCTTGCCGATTGTTTCAAAGGACGGTAAATTATGCGGTGTGGTGAAGGAAGGGGATATATTCGCTTATTATTTGCGTATTTCTGACCAAAGTCATGCAGAAGAAAAAGCATGATTTATAAGCAAGCTTATGGCATGGCATATTCAAAGGGCAGGCGATGAAACTCCAAGCGCACTTAAAGGTTAAGCAAACTCAGAGTCTGAAAATGACTCCACAGCTTCAGTTGGCTATCAAGCTGTTGCAGTTGAATAATTTGGAGCTTGAGACCAAGATTGCCGAAGAGGTCGAGAAAAACCCGCTTATTGAACGCCATAATGAATCGCATGAATCGCATGAATCGAATGATATAGCTCTTGGGGAAAGCAGTCTTTCGTCAGAATCTGGTCTGGAAATGTCAGAAGCGACAAAAATAGATGAACAAATGCGCCGCGGCGAAATGCTCGGCACGGGTGCTGAGGTCGATTATGAGAATCGCTGGGATGGGGAAACTGCGGAATTTTCTGCCACATCAGAGATGAATCCGGGAAGGGTCATTGAGCAACTCGTTTCTGAACAGCCAAGCCTAAGAAGTTCTTTACGCACCCAGATATATCAAGACATCCGCGATGATGGCATTAAGCCTGTCTGTCTTGCTTTGGTGGAGTGGCTGGATGAAGACGGTTATTTGCGCGAAGATGATAAGGAGCTTGTTGCTACGTTAGGGATTGATTTTAAGCTTTTAGATAAGGCCTTAATTCAGTGTCGCCGATTATTGCCTATTGGTGTTTTTGCGCGCTCTTTACCCGATTGTTTGAGTTTGCAATTACGCGCCAAAGGCTTATGGGCACGCGGCTGTGATGTGATGTTGGTTAATCTTGAGATGATTATGGGCGGTGAATTGGGTAAACTTGCGCGTTTATGCGATGTTCGCCCGTCCGCGCTTGATAAGATGATACATGATTTGCGTTTGCTTGACCCGCGCCCCGTGCATGCTTTTGAAAAAGATATTTTTCAGGCCCGTGCGCCCGAAGTGCTCATTTTTGAAGATACAGATGAAGCCTTGGGCTATCGCGTGGAGCTGAACGAGGAGACACTTCCGAAAATTGTTATGTTAAATGGATATTGGGAAGAGCTGGCGCGTAAAAAAATGTCCAAACAGGATCGCAAATATTTGCAGGATTCTTATCAAAGCGGGCAATGGCTACTCCGCGCCATGACGCAACGTGCGGCGAGTATATTGCAAGTCTCAAAAGAGATTTGCCGCCGCCAAAAAGGCTTTTTTGAAGCTGGTATTGCAGGGCTAAAACCGATGATTATGCGCGATGTCGCAGATGAGTTGGATATGCATGAAAGCACGGTGAGCCGTGTGGTTGCGAATAAGTTAATTCAAACGCCGCGCGGGGTGTTTGAAATGCGTTATTTTTTCACCTCTGCCATTGCCAGCTCAGATGGCGGGGAGGCACATTCTGCCGAGGCTGTGCGGGCGCGCATCCGCGCCTTGATTGAAAATGAATTAGAACAGGGAAAAAAAAAGGTGCTGTCAGATGAAGCGATTGCCAAAGTGCTCAAATTTGAAGGCATGAATATTGCACGGCGCACTGTGGCTAAATACCGCGAAGCTATGAAACTCCCCACCAGTGCGATGCGCAAGCGTAGCGCAAAATATCGCTCGCTTTAGGGCTTAGATTTTACGCTGAAAACTTCCACCAATCTAGCCGATTTCATCTGGACGTTCCCCCAACTTGAACCTGCCCATTCAATGATGCTCAAGTCGCCGGGGTGAAATTTATGTCCTAATTCACTTTGAGGGGGCTGTTCGTTAAATTGCACATGGCGGATAAAGTCTTCAAAGCTTGGATTATGACCAACCAATAAAAGCGTTTGGTGGGCGTCATCTATGCCGCGCAGTATATTCAAAATATCCTCAATATGGCAGTGGTAAAGCAATTCGCTTAACTGGGCTTCAACATAAGTTTCTAATGCTTCAAGTGTCTCTTGGGCGCGCGCTGCAACGGAACAAATAATGGCATCAGGAGGGTGGGCTTGTTCAATGAGACGCGCCGCTTTTTGCCTATCTTTGCGCCCTTGACTCATCAAAAAACGATCAATATCAGCAAGCCCCTCTTGTTGTACCGTCTTGGCGTGACGCCATAAAAGTAGCTTTACCATTAGTAACCAGCCTCTATATCGAACACATCCTTTAACGGCGCGCCTTGCTTAAACAGTGCCAAATTATTTAAGAATATTTCGATCATGCGTTGCATGGTGTGCGGGTCTCCCCATGAAATATGCGGGCTAAAACGAATACGTTTATCTGTGTAAAACCAGTGACTTTCATCAAGTGGTTCATTTTGCGCCACATCTAAAGAGACACAACTAAGGCACCCATTATCAAGAGCTATTTTTAAATCGGCTTCATTGATTAACTCGCCTCTGGCAATATTAATCAAATGCGTGCCGGGGCTAAGGCGGGCGAAAGTTTGCGCATTAAGCAAATGATAAGTGGCACGCGTAGAAGGCACAGCCAAGACAAGATGATGCGCATTTTCAACAAGTTCTTCAAAGTTTTGTGCATGGGTTACGCCTGCCAAATCGGGTTTGCTAGTGCGGGTCAAGGCACTGACTTGCATGTCAAACGCCAGCGCGCGGCGGGCAATCTCACGACCAATAGTGCCAAACCCGACAAGCGCAAGCTTTTGAGTGTTCAGGCACTGCATGGGGGCATTAGCAAAATTCCATATTTCAGGCGGCGCGGTTATCCATTGGTCTGGCAAAGCTTTGGCTTGTGTCAATATCATCGCCATCACCCATTCGGCAATCGGCACACAACTGACGCCTTTCGTGGTCGTCAAAATGCGGCTGCCAACGGCTTCTAAAGGAAATCCATCGACGCCTTCGCCAACAATCTGTATCCATTTTAGTCCCTCAATGGCATTAATGATTTTATCCAAGCCCTTGAGATTCGAAGCAACCGCCAATAGGCAATCAGCCTGAGCGTTAGAGGATACATTTTCTCCGATTTTTAAATAGTCTATTTCAACGTCATCAAACCGAGCTTTTAAGCGCTCTTCCAGCTCTGGAAGCTCTATTTGCGATAATATTTTTACCATCTATAGCCTTTTAAATTTATCTTGTTTTTACGATATTAGCTTAACATGATTTGCAATATCCCCTGACTTTATTAACGCCAAAAACGCTTCGCCTAATTCATGACTACGGTTGACGATCTCGTGCCATTTTTTGGCGCGGCGTTCGGGATTTTTTTTATACTTGCGAAAATCTTGGCGCGAGGCAATCCGCCCATCTGGCAGAGATTTAACAAATGCCTTGCTGGGATGTAGCAAGATAATTTTATCGAGGTGCTGAATATTGACACGCCGCCAAGGATAAAATTTGTCAAACCAGCGCAGCTTTAAGCGGTCATAAAAATGAGGGTAAAGTGTGAGCCCATTATCTGGTTTCCAAAAAATATCTGGTACGGGGTGATAATCCAGCATGCCGCCATCATATAGGGTCTGGGGCTTGCCGAAGGAGGCATGTTGCATCGGATGCATATAGAGCGGCATGGAACCCGACGATAAAATGGCGGGGATTAAATTTTCAGTTGTTAGGGGTAAATTTTGAGTTGGATAAATATCCCTATGCGCCAGAGCTTGAGTGGATCTTGGATCTGTGAAAATCACGCGTTCACATATATTTTGCAATTCATCTCGGCGTATAGGCGAGCGCGCAAAAGCCAGTGCCAATGCTAATGTTTGGTGGCGCAATTTTTGAGACGCAAATAATCCTATTGGACGAACAGCACCGCAATGGAAACGGTAGTGCGGATTGTTCAAAATTTGTGCGGGTGTTTCTGGGGTCAATATTTTTGCCATCATATCCCAAGTTGAATAAGTGATGATATCGCGCATCGTACCAAGGTAATCACTATCGTCATAAGCGGCATAAAGTTTAGCAAGATGAGCCAGCTTAGCGGCGGGGTTATCACAGGCTGCTGCGGCAAGCTTGAAGGCCCCAATAGATGTGCCAAAAAGGTTAATCTCGTGTTTGGCTGTGGATAGCCAAGTGCCGAAAATAGCCATATCCAAACCGGCAATCGTAAGCCATTTTGCTGCACCAGAGGCACCCATAATGCGGGTAATGTCACTTGGCTTTAGCCCGTTTTTTTGAATATGCTGATAGGCGGTTGAGCCTGCAAAAATTTCTAAAGATTGCATTTGCATCTATTTTTACCCTGTTGTTTTTCATCCGTTATAATAGATTTTAATATTAAAAATAATATCAAAACCAATAAAAATTTCTATTAAGCCAATGAAAATTTTTATTGAGCCAATGAAAATTTTTATTAAGAAAGGCATATTATGTCCACTTCTGTTTTTGTTAATGAGTTAAAAAATCTGGAGGTGCGGCTCACAAGACTTGAAGAAGTGAGTGCGCATCAAGCGGTTCTGATTGAAGAATTAAGCAAGCAGCTTCATGGGGATGCTATTATGCGCCAGAAGTTTGAGGCGGGTCTGAAAATTCTGCTAGAGCGGGTGCGCCAAGTCGAAGACATGACAGAATCTACGCATGAGGGCGAAAAACCGCCGCATTATTGAGTTTACTCTTTAACTATGCAGCGACAGAATATCAATTATCTCTTGACCAAAGGCTGAGGCGTTGCGCTTTAGCGTGATGATGGGAATGCCATTAACAAAGGGGGCAAGAGATGAGGCTGTGTCTTCCAAAGGCACGGGGCTTTGCGGCGATGCGTTCAAAATAATGCCAAGCGGGGTTATGTTTTTGTGCGCCAAAGCATCAAGGCTCGTCAAGCAATGAGACATCGTTCCAAGATAACTACCGATTAAAAGCAAGCACGGTATATTCAGCTTTTCTTGCCAGTCCAAAGTCGTTGACTTATCTGTCAATGGCACCATGATGCCGCCGACACCCTCAATAAAGGTGATGTCGGCTTTTTTTTGGCTATCATCCAAACAAAAATTAACCAGCTCATTCATATCAAGCGTTTTGTTTTCTTGGCGTGCGGCCATATTCGGCGATAAAGGTGCGCTGAACCGCCATGGCGAAATTTTATCAACTTCTGCAATTGTGCAAGGCGTGTCCATAGCTTGCAATAATTGACCCGTATCGCTCGTGTCAATCTCGGTCTCATCAAAACCGCTAATGATCGGCTTTAAAGCCTTGGCATCGTATCCTAAACGCCGTAACTGACGGATTAAAGTTTGGGTGACATATGTCTTGCCAATATCTGTTCCCGTGGCACCAATGAAAACTTGTTTATGAAATTTCGTCATCTATTTAACGCGCCCTTGATAGGGAAGGGTCGCCATGAGGTCTGCAAGTCTAAGAATATCATTAATTTGATGTTCAGCACTAAAAGCCACCCGTAGGCGTGCTGTATTTTCAGGCACGGTTGGCGGGCGTATAGCACTGACTAAAAACCCCTCTTTAAGTAAGGTTTCAGATGCATTAAGCGTAGCTTCATTAGTTCCCATAATGACCGGTACAATGGGCGATTGTGCGGGCGGTAATCCTAGTTTTTCGCAAAATAAAGCAGCGTATTGTGTGGGCAAAGCACATAGCTCAGGATTGCTTTTTATAATGTTCAAACTCGCAATCGCCGCCGCGACATTCATCGGAGGCAGGCCAGTTGAAAAAACCATGCTACGGGCTCGGTTGCGTAAAAATTCACAAACCGCACGGCTAGCACAAATATAACCCCCATAGCCGCCAACCGCCTTTGATAAGGTACCCATTTGCAAATCAACATGAACCGCAGGCTCAAAGGCATGGGCACTCCCGCGCCCTTGACCAACGACTCCAATGCCATGTGCATCATCGCTCATCAGCCAAGTTTCATATTTATCTGCGAGCCGCCGCAGCTTAGGCAAAGGTGCTAAATCGCCATCCATCGAGAACACACCATCAGTTGCGATCAGGCATTTGTCGTAGCGCGTGCGCTGTGTCTTGAGATGCGCTGCCAAATCCGCCATGTCATTATGCTTAAACCGAATGGTTTTAGCTGCCGATAGCTGACCGCCAGCATTGATACAAGCATGGGCTAATTCATCAATGAGAAGCAAATCTTTAGCACCGCAAAGGGCGGGAATAATACCAATATTTGCAAGATACCCAGAGCCAAAAACAAGACAATCTTCGGTGCTTTTAATTTCAGCGAGCAGCGTTTCAAGCTCCTCAAAAAGAGGGTGGTTGCCCGTCACTAAGCGTGATGCGCCGGCACCGACACCAAACTGTAAAACCGCTTCTTGGGCCGCCTTAATTACATCTGGGTGATGGCAAAGCCCTAGATAATCATTACAGGAAAATGAGATGAGATCATTTGCTGTGTCATTTTTTTGGGCTTGTCTTTTAGCTTTGGCTTGGGTTTTGCGTTCTGTGGTTTTGAAAAAACGGCGAGCTTTTTTTTTCTCAAGCTGGGCGAGTTTGTTTAAAGCAAAACTATTCAGAGTTTGGTTTTCGTTTTCAAAGGTCATGAGCTCGCCATATGTTTTACTTAAATTGCCTACTTGCCACGGTCTTGTCAATTCATCACACCTTATAAAGGAATACAGGCTAATGAGAGAAAATGAAATATTGTTCACAGATTATTTAAACTATGAAACCTATATGTGAAAAGCTATGCTTTAAGAGTGTTTTAAGGGTATTCGAAGGGCTTAACATGACTGTCTCACCACTTAATCCGGCTATCGCGCGCCATCCTGACTGGCAAATTGAAGGGGCTGATCATTTATGGCCGCCCTATACTCAAATGCAAACCACGCCGCTTGGATTGCCGGCTGAAAGTGCCTCTGGTGTGCGCATCACGCTTGCGGATGGGCGCGTCTTGATTGACGGTGTCTCTAGCTGGTGGGCAACGTGTCACGGATACCGCAATCCTCATATCGAGGCGGCGGTTATAGACCAGTTGCAAAAGCTGCCGCATATTATGTTGGGTGGGTTTCAGCATGAGCCCGCCAGCCGTTTAGCTAAGAAGCTGGCTGATTTGTGTCCGGGTGATTTGAATCATGTATTTTTCAGCGATTCCGGGTCGGTGGCGGTTGAGGTCGGCATGAAAATGGCTGTCCAATATTGGCTGAATAAGGGAGAGCTTGGACGTTATCGGTTTATGTCATTCAAGGGCGGTTATCATGGAGATACTTTGGCGACGATGTCTGTTTGTGACCCTGAAGAGGGCATGCATAGTCTATTTAAGGACGCGCTTGCCAAGCAAGTTCTGGTTGATGTGCCGCATACGCCAAAGCAAAGGGAAGTTTTTTCAAAGTTACTATCTGAGCATCAAGGTGAATTGGCGGCGGTTATCATTGAGCCGCTGGTGCAAGGTGCTGGAGGGATGCGCTTTCATGACGCGGCTACGTTGCGCTTTATTCATGCGGCCTGCAAGGCCAAGAATGTCTTATTGCTGACCGATGAAATTATGACGGGGTTAGGGCGGTTGGGGCATATGTTTGCTTGTGATGCGGCGGGCATTGTGCCTGATATTTTGACATTGTCAAAATCTCTAACAGGCGGGACGATGGCACTTGCGGCAACGATTGCTTCGGGTGATATTTTTAATTCCTTCTTGTCTGCTGAGCCTCAAAAAGCACTTATGCATGGGCCAACTTACATGGGCAACCCTTTGGCTTGTCGTGCGGCTTTGGCTTCCCTAGAGTTATTCGAGCAAGAACCACGCTTAGAGCAGGTCAAGAAAATTGAGGCACAACTCATTGAGATGCTTGCTCCGGCGGCAAATATTAGCGGCGTTAAGGATGTGCGGGTGTGCGGGGCTATTGGTGTTATTGAATTTCCAAAGCTTGAAAAGCTGGACCACATCAAGCGGCGTTTTGTTGAAGAGGGCGTTTGGGTGCGCCCGTTTGGGAATATTATTTATACAATGCCGCCTTTTATTATCGGTGAAAATGATTTACGTCAAATTACAACGGCGATGGTTAAAATAACCAAAGAAATTTCTTCGGGATAAAATTATATACCCCGTTTAACAAGTAATACTTATTATATATGAGGGGGTTTTTTCCCAAAAACGCCAGAAGAAATCAGAGAAATAATAAAAAACCCATATAATACGGCAATAAGAACCGGGCCAAAAGGTTGCTGGGTGTTCAAAGAAACTGGAAAACTTATCAGTTGAGATACAAGAGCTGCGCCATAAGCATAAATCACCATATTGCGTGGATTACGCGCCCATTGTCGTGCGATGGCGGCGGGTAAAAGCAACAATGAAGTGGTGAAAAGCACCCCAACAGTATGGATGGCGAGGGCGACGGTCAGGGTTAAGGTGCTCAAGAGAATATATTTTAATTTAAGCGTGTTATGTCCCTCTGCTTTGGCGAGGTCTTCGCTTAAGATGGCAAGAATAAGATATGCCCAGTTTTTATAAAGTAATCCTAAAATGAAAACGGCACTCAGTCCGATAAGGATGATTGTTTGGCCTGATGTGTGAGATAAATCGCCGAAAAAATAACGCTCAAACTCATGTAAATTAACATGCGCTGGCTCATTATGGGCTGGTTGCGGGGTTTCATTTGAGAGATTGAAGAAGCTTAACGATAATATGCCCAAAGCCAAACCGCCATGGGCTAAAATACCCAAAAGCGTATCCATGGGTAGCTTGTAACGGTTTTCCATCCAGACAAGCAAAACCGCAAATAAGCCGCATACGAGCCCAACGCCCAAATAAGTATTACTGCCGAGCAAAAACCCAAGTGCCACCCCCAGTAAAGCTGTATGAGATAGTGCATCGCCGAAATAGGCCATGCGCCGCCACACAACAAGACATCCCAAAGGCGTCGCTATGAGGCTGACGAGCAAACCGGTTATCAGCATTAGAAATTCGTGAAAATGCACCATATAATTGCTTAACTTTCCGCGTCTTGTGAGAGGGGAGGCTCAGATCTGTGATCATGTGTATGGTCGTGGTCATGGTGATGGGGGTAAATGGCAATCATGCGCGCCATTTCATCGCCAAACAATGTGGTGAATTCAGGGTCTTGTGTGACCGTTTGCGGTGCGCCTTCGCAACAAATATGGCGATAAAGGCAAATCACCTTCTTGCTTGAGGACATGACAAGATGCAAGTCATGCGATACCATTAAAATTGCCAGTTTACGATTTTGGTAAATCTCATTAAGTTTCTTGTATAATTCGAGTTGCCCAGAAACATCAAGGTTTTGTGCTGGCTCATCCATAATCAAGAGCTGTGGGTTATTGAGGAGCGCACGGGCGAGCAATACCCATTGTCGTTCCCCGCCCGATAGCTCATGTAATTGGTGGCCGAGTAAATGTCGCACCCCTGTTTCATCAACAACATCTTTGAACGTATCATGAGTGGCTTGCCCCGCTAGTTTCAAGAAATAGCGCACCGAAATCGGTAAAACCGGGTCAATCGTAATCGTTTGCGGCATATATCCAATTTGTAAATCAGGCGCACAGATAATCTCGCCCGTATCGGGCTTATGTAAACCCAGCAGGCATTTCATGAGCATTGTTTTACCTGCACCGTTTGGACCAATGACGGTGACAAAATCATCAGCAGAAATAGACAAATTAATATTATCTAAAATAAGCCCGTGTTGTCCTTGCAAAGAAAGGTTTTGAGTTTTAATTAATGTCGTCATAGGCGCACAGATTTAATATTCCTTATGGCGAAGATGACTATGAGGGTTATTTTTTGACATAGAATTGGCGGTTTCTTTATCGGGACGCCCGACCATCAGCGATGCCTTAACCCTACCAGCGTTTTTAAAGGTTAAGGTCAGCTCTATCATATCCCCTTTATTTAGAGTCCTTTGCTGAGAAAACATCATCAAATGCAACCCGTGCGGTTTGAAAACAACCGTTTCATCTGCACCAATATCAAGCTTGTTGAGTTTACGCATACGCATGACATTATTCTCTATGAGATGCGTGTGAATTTCAATTTTGTCGAATGAGGTGCTCTCAGCAGCTAGCAAAACATCCCTATCCCCGTTATTTACCAAGCTGAAATATCCCGCCGCGGGGCGCGAGGGTAAAGTTACATTGACCCAGCTATTGGCAATCATCACCTCAGCACTAGCGGGGATCATAAAAAATAAAGCCAGCATCATCTGAAAAGTGCCGCTGCTTTTTTTATGGATAAAAAGTTTCATTTTTCCCTCATTAATTTGGATTTATATTTTATATGTGAGCGGGTCTAAAGAGTCTTCATATATTTTGTAGATAGCTGAAATATGATCTGAAAACACATATTTTTTTAAATTATAATTATATCTCTTACCAATCTGCCCCGGCGCTTGTTTTAGGGCTTGGGCAAAACCTTGAACATCATTTGGCGTTACGACAGATCCATGGGGTTGTGCGCGCATAATATCGCCGGGACCATATTTGTTAATCGTAATCACCCAGCATCCTGCCGCCATCGCCTCAATCAATGAAAGCATAAAAGGTTCGGCCCAGTTCGAGGGCAAAATCAAAGTGTCGATGATTTGCATGTAATCACGCGCATTACTCAAGTAGCCCGTCAGCGTAATATTTTCGATTTGCGCGGTTTGTTTTTCCAGGTGAGAACGCATACCCCCCTCGCCAATCATTAAAAGATGAGCGTTTTTAAGATCAGCTTGGCAAAAAGCGTCTATAGCAATATCCGCCCCTTTCGTGTCGTTAATAGCCCCAACAAAGCCAACAATATGCGTGTTCGAAGAAAGACCCCATTTTTTTCTTAAGCTCTCTTTTTTGGTTTTGGAAATCAGCGCTCTTGGCGGGGATGCGTTACGCACAAGCCTGCTTTTGAGCTTGAGATTTTCAGGCATAGCTCTCATTTGCCAGTCAGAGACACAGATAATGCGATCCTGCCCAATATGGTGACGCGGAGAGAAAATATGCATGGACGAAACACGTAACATATTAGGTTTCAGCCAAGTCTTGAGCTTCACCGCACGCCCTAAATGGGCATGAAAAACATCGGGTTGCCATTTCAGAATAAGAAAATTAGCACAAAATATACGCAATATATTAGGCACTCGAATGATTTTTATGCGCGGGTCAAGAGCATCAATAATAGAAGGGCCGCCGCGCGCCTCGCAGTCAGCTCTGACCATGACACTTACCGAATGTGTTTTAATTTGCTCATTAGCAATCAAGGCAAGCGCGCTTTCAGAGCCGCGATAGCCGTGGCTAAAAATCGCATGCATAATGCGCATATCTCGTTTATTTTTTATGGGCGTGAGGTTCGATATGTTTTTTTCGCCGCGTTCAAGGGTGAAGCAGATGGCAATAAAAATAAGGCTACAAAGCCACCATGCTTGCCAAATATTGAATGAAAAAGAGAGCATTGCAAGAGCGCAAGCGATAAAGCCTATCTGAAAATACTCAGTTTGTAGCTGAGTAAATTCAAGCCGTCGCAAGCTGAAATACATAAAGCCGATAAATAAAAAGCCTCCCATATATCCAGTTTCAAAAAGGATTTGCAGCATATAATTTTGCGGATACATACGATAAGGTATTTCAGCTTCTTGTGCGGGTGTTTTTAAAATGATGGCCGTGCTTTGAAACCCATGCCCAAATAAAGGCTTTTCAAGAATCAATTGATGGGTGGCATAAAAACTTTGAATACGGCTTTGAAGTGCCCCCTCGTGCATTATTTTCAAAGGAATGATTTTTTCAAACACCCCCCCTTCATGAGCGTTCATGTAAACGGGAACAATCAGCAATGTATGAAGAGTTATCAAAGCAATCATAATTTTCCAAATCGCTTTTTTAAAAAAAACGGTTAGGGCGAGAAAAAACAATCCGCCAATGATGCCGATTATTTCGGTGATAAAGCCAAATTTAAAGCAAAAACCTAGCCAAGCCATGATGAGTGCTGAACCGATAATGATATTTGTTCTTTGGTTTATGCGAGGGATAATAAAGAATAAAAACAGCGAAAAAACGGCAATTGAACGTTCAAGATGATTGGGGTCAAATGGACGAGCAGACGCCATATTAAGCCAAAAATGATAAATCGGTTGGGCATAAATAGTTTCAAGAATAAGCAAAATAAATGCCGCCAAAAAGCCGTAACATATGGCTCGTATCATTTTTTTAGTATCTGGTATATCAAGATAGCCAATGTAATGCGTCAGCAATAATGCCGATATTATGATGGCTAAAAATTGTATAGATTGAATAAGGGCTATCACTTTGTCTGGCGCCCATAGGGTTGAGAGTATAACATAAAAAACGAAGATAAACCCTGCAACAGTGCCATTTGTAGCTCGTGGACGCCACGCCACTTGATTTTTTCTCATTTGCGCAAAAGCGATTAACCCCGCAATGCCAAGCACCAAAGCTAATAGATTGACGCTGATAGCTGAAATAAGACCAATGAGTAAAAACAGCGTGTGAATAATACTGGATAATTTCAAATAATTGGCTTTGGATTTTATCATGTTAGATACCGATGGACGCGTGCCAGAGTTTACCCAGATTATCCTTTGTAGCACAAAAAGTTAAGCCTTAATCGTTAGATTTCTGGGGTTGATGTGCTTATAAACAGCTTGCGAAGTCAGGGCGAATGCTTACAGTCAGGGGTTCAGGGAGTCCATTTCTATGCAACAATCTCAGCCGTCTCAGCCGTCTCAGCCTATTTCAAAAGTATCCAACGTAACTTTATTTTATTTTGGGCTTCCCGCCATTGCTTATGGGTATATGTTTTGCTTGGTCACTTTATATTATATGAAATTTGCAACGGATATTTTGCTTATTTCTCCGGCGATTATGGGGTTGATATTTGGAATTTCACGGTTGTGGGATGCTGTTTCTGACCCTCTCATCGGCTATTGGTCGGATCGCACACAATTTTGGTTGGGGCGGCGACGCTCATGGATTGCGCTTAGTGCGCTCCCAACAACTTTGACATTCTTGATGCTTTTTGTGTTTCCGCAAGGACTGAGTGCGCCGGGCTTGGTAATCTGGGTTGGGGTTGCTATTATCGGCTTTTTTTCGGCTTCAACCTTTTTTTATGTGCCGCAAATGGCGCTGGGCGCAGAACTCACAGATGACCATCATGAGCGCAATAAGGTTTTTGGTGTGCGTCATGCGAGTTGGATAGGTGGCTATATTATTGGTATTGGTAGTATGTATTTATTGCTCAAAGCACAAGAAATTGGCTTGCTGGAAGTCCAACAAACGTCGTCACAAATAGGCTATTGGGTCGCGCCATTGGCGGGGTTGTCTTTGCTTATTTGCGCTTATGGGGTGCGCGAGCGAGAGGAGTTTGCTTTAAAGGGTAGTAAAAGACCTTTCAAAGCCATTCGAGATGTTTTTAAAAACCCGCATGCAAGACCGCCATTGATTGGCTATTTTTTTGATAATATCGGCTTTGCCTTTACTTCAATCTTGGTACTCTATATTGCCACTTACATTCTTGAAGCACCTCTTTCTGCGCCTAAATTTCTTTTAGTGTTTCTTATTCCCTCGTTCTTTTTGACCCCGCTATGGATGCCGCTGGCCCGCCGTGTCGGGAAAAAAGCAGTGTGGGCCTTTTCGCTTTATCTTTCTGCCTTTTGTTATGGCTTGATGTTTTTTCTTGGCAAGGGCGATGATATTTTGCTGATGGGGATTGGGTTCTTTGCAGGAATTGCCAATGGTGCGGGGCATGTTATTGGCCCTTCTTTGATGAGTGATACGATAGATTATGATGAATTGCTCACGGGCGAGCGCAAGGAAGGTGCGTATTTTGCGACTTGGAATTTCACTTGGAAAATGGCGAATGGGGTTTCATTAATTGTGGTCGGTAATATGCTGGCATGGGTTGGTTTTGAAGCCAATGTTAGCCAAACGCCGCTGGTGATTCTAACTTTTAAGATCATGTTTGCTATTGTGCCTTGTATAGCTTATGTGATTGCGGCATTTTTCTTCTCCAGCTATAGGCTGGATGAAAAACTACATAATGAAATGCATGTCAAATTGAATAAGCAACGCCTATCTGGTACAGATAAAATGAGTGTATGAATGCGGTTGCCACTTGATATTGAAACCGTCAAAGGGTTTCTCAATGGCCAAGAAGGCGAAGCACTTTACACCGCTTTAATCAATCTGGCGCATGAGGGTTTGGTGATTGAAATTGGCAGTTATTGCGGCAAATCTACAGTTTATCTTGGAACGGCATGCAAGCTTTCGGCAAGGCAATTAATCGCTATTGACCATCATTATGGGTCCGAAGAAAACCAGCCGGGGGAGGGGTATTTTGATACTGATTTAGCCGATGCGGCGACCGGCGGGATGACCTCGCTGGCATATTTTCGTGATACTTTGCGCCGCGCTGAGCTTGAAGACACGGTTGTGCCCATTTTGACGTCATCTATGCAGGCGGCGTCTCTCATTACACAAGCCGTTGCTTTTGTCTTTATTGATGGCGGTCATTCGATGAAAGCCGCAATGGATGATTATCGTTTATGGAGCGGCAAAATCATACCGCAAGGTATTCTTGCGATTCACGATGTTTTTCCTAATCCAAAAGATGGCGGACGCCCGCCCTATGAAATATACAAATTAGCGATGGCATCTGGCTTATTTGAAGAGATTAAAATCGTTAAGTCCTTACGCATTCTAAAGCGTCTTTAGCATATCGTCATAAACAAAAAGACGATGCGCTGGCGATAGCTCTTCTACCGCGTCCGTTGCAAGAATAACCGCACCGGCCGTCCAAGGCGGTTTTTCTATGGGCCAAAATACTTGGCTTTCATATTCATAGCCAATCCAATATGCCCCCGCTTCATCACGTTGCCGCTCAAGCCAGCCTAAAATTTCGCGCGCCTTTTCCTTCTTGCCAATGGCATTTAACGCCAAAACCAACTCAGCCGTTTCAGCAACAGTGACCCAAGGCTCATGGGCAACACAGCGACACCCCAAACCCTCAACAACAAAAACATCCCACCGCGCCATCAGCCTTTCAGATGCCGCCCCAATCGTCAGCGCACCGCTAAGGGAGGGATAATACCAGTCCATAGAAAATAATGTGTCTGTTTTAGTGATGCGGTTAAATCTTTCAAACTTATCTTGCAGAACTTTTTGCACAGCAAAATAAGCTTTTTCCCAGCTTGGCTGAGGATCATTCATAAGCTTTGCTAATTTCAAGCCGCAAGCAAGACTCTTAAAAATGGAGCTATTGCCAGTTAATAACGCATCTGTTTGTTCCAGCGTGCTTGAACGAATAGCCGAAGTATCGGCTATATCAGAATGTGAAATCCAGACAATATCACCATGCATTGTTTGATGGCGCACAACAAAATCTAACGCCTTGCAAACAATCGGCCATGCGCGTGTGGTGAACGCGATGTTTTGATGCAAAAGATAATCATGCCAGATTGCTGTCGCTATATAGGCTGTGAAATTTGTCTCGCGGATTTTTTCGCCTGTATCCATGCCGCGTGCAGAAAAATTTTGCAATTCATCATCAATCGGCACAGCACTGCCCAATTGCCCCCACCATGAGCCATCTTGCAGTTGGGTGTTAAATAAAAAATTAAAGCCAAGCATGACGGCTTCAGCCTCGCCGCATAAATTCAATCCCATCACGGATTCTAGATGATTCCACGGGTCAACCACGCCGCCCTCATACCAAGGAATCGCCCCGTCTTTTTTTTGCAAGGCCCGAATCCTTGCCACCGCACCGTTAAAGTATCCATTTGTTAGTTTATTAGTCATGCGGATTTTTTGAAATAAAACACAACACTTTTACCCATCACCCGATCGATTAATTTAGCAATGCCTTTCAGCCATAATGGGTTTTTCAGCAATTCATAAACAAGCAGAGCGTGCCAAGCACGGGTGATGAAATTAAGCTCTTTTTTGATACCAAAAACACATCGTAACCACCAATAGGGGGTATGTAATGCGTGCGCATAATGTTTTTTATATAATTTAAATCCGCGCGCTTCAAAATCATCGATTAAATCTTGTTCTTTAAAGATCCGAATATGACCGCCTAATTCACTATGATAGTCTTGTGATAACCACCAGCATATTTTTTCCGTCCATGCACGCGGCACAGAAATACCAATTAATGCGGCGTGCGTGGTCACGCGTTCAATTTCATCGATCACCCTCATATAATCAGGAATATGCTCTAAAACTTCTGAGCAAATGAGGCGGTTCATGCTGTTATCGGCAAAAGGGAGCGTGAGCGCATTGGCGACCATTAAATTAAAGTGCTGGGTTGGTTTGGGGGCTATCACGGGGAGGGCTTCAAAACCATTACGGGTTTTGCATATATCGTCATAGCCAAGGTCTAGCCCAATAACATGGCACGCTGTTTCATAATAGGCGGCATGACAATGTCTCCCTTGACCGCATCCTAGATCAAGTAGCCGATGTTTTGGCAAAACTTTTAAATGCGCCAGCTTAATGGTCTGCATGGGTATATTCTATCTGGTGATGGTTTGCTATGGCTTTGCGGTAAAGGACGAGGCTGTTTATGGCACAATGTTTCCATGTGAAATTATCTAAAATGTGCTGGCGTGCTTTAGCGGCTAAGGCATGGCGTTTTTTCTCATCTGTCAATAATGCGCCGATAGCTTTTGCGAGGGCATCTGGATTGGAATGCGGAACGCAGATACCAGCATCTCCAATAATTTCTGGTAAAGAGCCGCCATTGGTTGCCACAAGCGGTAGCGCGCATGCTAATGCCTCGCCAGCAGGAAAGCCAAAGCCTTCATAAACAGAAGGTGAGACGGCAATGGTTGCTTGGGCGTAAAGCGCGGCAATTTCACTGGACTTAAGCCCCGACATAAAGGTGACACGTGCGCGAATCCCGCGCTTATCAAGTTCTTCCATTGTCGCGCCTTCGCGCAAACTGCCCACCACAATAAGTTCAAGATCGGGGTGTTTTTCAAGCAATTTATGATAAGCATGGATTAAGTAAATAAGCCCTTTAAGGGGAACATCTGCGCTAGCGGTCACCATTAAGCGATTTGGTTTGCGCTTAATTTTTTCAATTGGTTTGTAAGTCTCATGGTCAATGCCCAAATAAATGCGGTAAATGTTTTCAGGCTTGAGAGCAAATTCCGTTACGACATCTTTTTTCGTGTTATCGGATGGCACGATAATATGGTCTAATTGTCGCGCGACTTTAATTTGCATTTTCAAAAACCGATACCAGCGTCTTTTGAGCAATTTCATGCTGAGGCTTCGCGCATGTTGAATATCGATGCGCTTATCCATAGTAATGGGATGATGAACATTGCCAATGACGGGGACTCCCATATCACGAAGTTTTAGCAGTCCATAACAAAGTGTCTGGTTATCATGAACAATGTCATAATCGGCTGGTTTATTTTGCATGTATTTTGCGAGGCGCTCGCCGAAAGTATAAGGTTCGGGAAAGCCGCCGCTATTATGGATAAGATACTCATAAAAATTAAGCGGGTTTTTAAGAATGTTCCAATCAAAGCTTAAAATTGGATGTTTACGCGCATACATGTCTAAGGAGGGAAGCTGGATTAATCCCACGCGCGGGTCCAAATCAGGATAGGGAGGCCCTGAAATCACATCAACATGATGCCCTAAATCCACTAATGCTTTTGATAAGTGTTTAAGATAGATGCCTTGTCCGCCAACAAATGGATGACTGCGATAGCTCGGCATCAAAATTTTAAGAGGCCGTGCGCCGCTTATAGCTTCTATAAGGTTTGTAGAGATAGAGTTATCAGAATTGAGTATATTCATGTCATCCTAAGAGCATATTTAAACTTTAAGCGCAAAGATTAAAATTCTTACTATATTTTAGAATCAGTCGGCAAGAGGATACTGAATTTGTGCATTTTTATATAATAAGGCGGGCGGTCTGTCTTTTACTAAAAAAAGCGGGCCGTCTAAATCTACTAGGTCGCATTTCTGGGCTAAAAAATAAGCCGGCATAATCGCCAATGAGCTGGAGACCATGCACCCGATCATAAGTTTAAACTCGTGCTTTTTGCTTAAATCGACGAGCTTCATCGCCTCTGAGAGCCCGCCGGTTTTATCCAGCTTAATATTGACCCATTGATATTTGCCTTTAAGGTTCATCAATCCGTTGCAGTCATGAATGCTTTCATCAGCGCAAAAGGGTAAGTCAATTTGAGCCAGAACCGCATCGTCTTTTTCTGGCAAGGGCTGTTCAATCAAGCTTAGGTCAAATTCGCGCAATTGCTCAACATGGGCAAGTAAATCCCTTGCGTGCCAACCTTCATTAACGTCAATCAGTAATTGCGCATCTGGTCTGGCTTGCCTTACCGCCGCGAGCCGCCCAAGGTCTGCGGCAAACCCATCCGCGCCGCCAAGCTTTAGCTTTAACAAAGAATAAGATGTAAATTGCTTGGCTTTACGCGCCATCATTGCAGGGCTATCCAATGAAATCGTATATGCCGTTGGCAAAGCTTCTGGTTGTGGTAGCCCAGCAATCTCCCAGAGAGGTTTGTTTTCGCGTTTTGCTTCTAAGTCCCACAAAGCACAGTCGAGCGCATTGCGCGCCGCACCCGGTAATAAAGCCTGTTGCAACTCATCGCGGTGCATGGCGCGCTCAATGGCGGGCTTCACTTGTTCAATACTTGCGGTGACGGTCTCGATGGTCTCGCCATAGCGCGTATAAGGCACTGCTTCGGCGCATCCGGTGAGGCCATTTTGATGAATCTCAACCATCACCACATCAGCAGATTGCTTTGGCCCTCGAGAAATAGAGAATGTCTCTTTTAAGGGAAGCGATTCAGCAAAGATTTTTAAAATTCTGGTTTGCATTTTTTAAGAGTATATTAGGAATCACCTAGACTGAATTGTATCATCATGTTAATACATGTGCCGAATTAGGGATAGTTTGTCGAGTCTTTCATAGGTTGTATTCAAATTAATAAAGGAACTAGATATGCCTAAAATTACGTTTGTCGAGCAAGATGGCACCGAGCATGCCCATGAGGGTGATGTCGGGATGACTGTAATGGAGGTTGCAATTAAGAACTCTGTTCCGGGGATTGATGCTGATTGCGGCGGTGCTTGCGCTTGTGCGACTTGCCATGTTTATGTTGATCGGGCGTGGACTGAAAAAGTTGGCAAGCCGGCCGATATGGAAGAGGATATGCTGGATTTTGCCTTTGAGGTGCAAGAGAGTAGTCGCTTGAGTTGTCAAATCAAGGTAACGGATGAGCTTGATGGTCTTAAGCTGAAATTGCCGACACAACAATTCTAAACAATAATTCTAAACAATAATTCTAAACAATAATTCTAAACAATAATTCTAATTATCGTTTTTTTTACAATCCCATAGTTGCTATTTTACTTTGGGGTTTTTTCATCAAAAACCTGATATTCATGCTCAATACTTAGCTCAATAAGCAACCGCCAGAGCCTTTCAGCCAGCTGCGTAGGAAGCCCTTGTTCGGCGGCTTGTTCAAGAACTTTAGCAATCACTTCTTCAATGCGGGGGGTATCGACGACCTGCGTACGGTCTGCTTTCATCTGCCCTGCTTTTTCAACCCAATTCAAGCGTGCGCGTAAAAGTTTTACGAGCTCGCGGTCAAGGGCGTCAATTTGTTTGCGTATCTCGATCATTTCAGGCACCATTTTAGTGTGAGCCCTTAAGGTTTTGTGAGGTCTTTTGTCTATCTTGATTTTTTACCACGAGAGCTTTATAAGCCTCAGGAGTGTTTTTGCCAAGCTGTGATGTCAAAGGGCGACAATTGGGCGCATGGTTTTTTAAGATTACGGCTTGCGTTCTTACATAAAACATTTAAACAACATATAATAAATGTATATTCATTTAAACTACATATTTAGTATGTATTATCAAGAGGTCTGAAATGGCTGAAACAATTAAAACAGATGTGATTATTATCGGGGCGGGTCCGATTGGTCTCTTTGCGGTATTTGAGCTTGGTTTGCTTGATATGAAAGCGCATTTGATTGATATTTTAGATAAGCCGGGCGGCCAATGCGCCGAGTTATATCCCGAAAAGCCGATTTATGATATTCCGGGGATGGCGGAGGTTTCTGGTCAGCAATTAGCCGAGCGATTGATGGAACAGGCGGCGCCTTTTAGCCCGCGCTTCCACCTGAATCGGATGGTTATGGGGATAGAGAAAATTGCTGATACTCAATGGCGTGTGACGACGGATGAAAATGAAATATTTGAAGCGCCGGTTATTGTGATTGCTGCTGGGGGTGGTTCGTTTCAGCCGAAGAAGCCGCCTATTGGGGGTATTGAAGAATTTGAAGCGGTGAGCAGTTCTGATGGCGGGGGTGTGCATTATGCGGTGCGTAAAATGGAAGCTTTTCGGGATAAAGATATTTTGATTTCAGGCGGCGGCGACTCGGCTCTGGATTGGGTTTTGAGTCTGCACCCGCTTGCCAAGAGCATGACGCTGGTGCATCGGCGCGATGAATTTCGGGCGGCGCCGTCGAGTGTTTCGAAATTGCGTGGGCTTGTTGAGGCGGGCAGAATAAATCTTCATATTGGAGCGGTGAGTGAGCTTTTGGGCGACAATGGTGTGCTGTCTGGCGCGCGCATCAAGACTAAAGATGGCGGGTTGGTTGAAGTTTCAACGAATTCTTTTCTGCCGTTTTTTGGTCTGACCATGAAGCTTGGGCCGGTTGCCGACTGGGGTTTGAATCTGCATGAGAATTTGATTGAGGTTGATACTGAAAAATTCGCCACTGACCAAGATGGTATTTACGCCATTGGTGACATTAATACTTATCCGGGCAAGTTGAAGCTAATTTTATCTGGTTTCCACGAAGCCGCGCTGATGGCGCATGACGCCTTCACAAGAGTGCATCCAGACCAGAAGCTGGTTTTTCAATACACGACATCAAGCACGAAGTTGCAGAAGAAATTGGGGGTTAAGTAAGCTCGTTTTACTGTGTTGGTTGGTTTTTATGTTTCGCATGCTTTGAGGCTTTTCCCGATATGGAGTAGCGTTTGGATTTGTTCATCTGTTAGTTGGATGCCATGATGGACAAACATAACGATGCGGGTTTCATCGAAGAGTCGCATTGCAACGAGTGTGTCGGGAGGCATTTGGTGTCGGCTTTTGTACCAAGCATAGCCGAGCACAGTAACGCAAAAGATGTTCAAGACAGCCAGAATCTGAGCGTATAACCAATCATTATGATTCTCAATAATGATATCGAGCATTTCGGTATTCCCCCTTGTTTGCGGTTGCGCAGAGTCGTATGGCGACTTGGAGCCAAGCCCGGCTATTGTTGAAGGCATTTATAATTTCGGACATTTCCGCCTCATTGTGGTTATGCGAGCGGCACTTGCTATGGAGCAGGTGCCGGGGTGTTTAAACTACCGCACAAAGACGGCAACGGCGTATTCGCCGAGGCTATTTTATTTCGCCGTCACCCCGACATAAGTCGAGTTGACGGTTAACGAAACAAGGCATCCTAAACACGCTTTGAGCGAGCAAAGACCATCTTAAATTTGTTGAGAGAACGCGAAGTACCGCACACTCATTAAGATGGGCGGTCAACCTTGTACCGCTTTGTGTGGGGAGTTTAAATCCCCTGCCATTGTTTGTCATAACAATGACTAAGGGCACTGTAACACAAAATTCAAAAGCAGTTATATAAAAAAATATAAAATGAAAACTCTTATTTATGTGAGTCTAAAGGGGTGTTTTTAAAGGCTGGTATCGGGGTGTTCAAATTACCGCACAAAGACGGCAACGGCGTATTCAGCCGAGGCTTTATTTCGCCGTCACCCCGACATAAGTTGAAGTGATGGAATTTTCTTGGTCATTGCCTGTTGAAAGAAAAAAAAGGAAAAGCGAACTTTTTTAGCCTTAGCCCATTTTGGTTGTCAACTTCACTTCGCTTGCTGACAACCTTCATCGGGGCAAGGCGGGCTGGGCTTTCCCTTCGGGAAAACGAGCCCTTATAGCCTCGTGCCACTTTGTGAGGGGCGTTTGAATACCCCAGCCATTGGTTGTTACAACAATGACTGAGGCTACTGTAACACAAAATTCAAAAAACAACTACACGCAAAAGTTGTGAAATACAAATTTCTGCAACTCTAGGTGCGTGGACGTAAAGAGATTGTTCAGTAGGTTGAAAGGCGTTGCGAAAAATAAAATGGAACAGCACATGAATTTCTGGGAAGCTATTAGGTATTGTTTTGTCAATTACACAAAATTTAGCGGGCGAGCATCTAGGTCTGAATTTTGGTATTGGGTGCTATTTATTATATTAACATCACTAATGTTGAGTATAGTTCCTATATTAGGTTTTATTTTTTCAATTGCGACGTTTCTACCATATCTAGCAGTAACCTGCCGACGTTTACATGACACCAACCGTTCTGGCTGGTGGCAATTATGGGTTTGGCTTATCATCATAGCCTTTATAATTCTTTTTGTTGTGGCTCCTCCCATCGGGGTAATTGGCTACTTAGTTACAATAATTATCTTTATTGTCTGGCTTGCCACTGCGGGTGATAAGGGTGAGAACAGGTTTGGCGTTAATCCATTGGAAACAAATCTCACCGAGTCCGAAAAATAGGAAAAAGCTTATGAGTGACCTTGAAAAACAATTAGATAAAGAGATGCGGTCAATTTACTATGAATGTAAAAAATTTGGGTATTCACCTAAAAAACTTAAAACAATGCTTGAAAGTGACGGAGCTATCCTCACCGCCATTAATCTCATCATGCGATCTGATGCGACAGAGGGTTTTAAACGACTTTCGAAAGAGGATCGATTGGATTTGTCAGTTGAAGCTTTAATTTGTGAGAATCCAAAGTTTCACAAATTATTCAAAGACCCTGAAGCGTTGGTCGAAAAAGCTAGGAAGAACTTACGCAAATATGAATATACCCCAAAAACCTCTTAATTTGCGCATTGTTTTAACCTATTTCGGTGGCTAGCGCGATAGCTCGCGCATCGCACGGTCCAGACCATCAAGCGTCAGCGCGTACATCCGCTCAGAGAAAATTTGCTTTATCATTTGCGAAGACTGCGTGTGCGACCAATATTTCTCGGGCATCGGATTCAGCCAAACCGCACTTTCATAAATATTGCACACGCGCTCAAGCCAAATCGCGCCGGCTTCGTCATTCATATGCTCAACCGAACCACCCGCAAACGTAACCTCATAGGGCGACATGCTCGCATCCCCAATGAAAATAACCTTATAGTCATGCGGGTATTTGTGTAAAACATCCCAAGTCGAAAGCTTATCTGTATGACGCCGCGAATTGTCTTTCCAAACACCTTCATAAAGACAATTATGGAAATAAAAATATTCCATATTCTTAAACTCAGAACGCGCCGCTGAAAACATTTCTTCGCATAATTTGATATACGGATCCATCGAGCCACCGACATCAAAAAACAGCAATACTTTTATCTTATTGCGCCGCTCCGCTTGCAGTTGAATATCCAAATACCCACCATGCGCGGTCGATTTAATCGTCTTGTCCAGATCAAGAATATCCGCAACACCCTCGCGCGCAAAACGCCGTAGACGACGAAGCGCAATTTTGATATTACGCGTCCCAATCTCGACATCGCCGTCCAGATTCTTATACTCGCGCTTATCCCAAACCTTGAGGGCACGTCCATTACGCCCATCCTTTTGACCAATCCGAACGCCTTCGGGATTGTAGCCATTGGCTCCAAAAGGCGAGGTGCCGCCGGTACCTATCCATTTATTGCCGCCTTCATGGCGTTCTTTTTGTTCTTCGAGACGTTTTTGCAGCTCTTCCATGAGCTTATCCCAGCCACCGAGCGACTCAATTTGAGCCTTTTCTTCTTCCGTCAGATACTTCTCGGTCAAAGAGCGCAACCAGTCTTCGGGGATTTCTGCAATTTCGGCATCCTCCAGCATATTCAGCCCCTTAAAGGCGGTCGAAAAAACCCGGTCAAATTTATCCAGATTACGCTCATCCTTAACCAGAACCGAACGCGATAAATAATAAAAATCCTCAACCGTGGACTTAATTACATCCAAATCCATAGCTTCAAGTAGAGTCAGATACTCACGCAGCGTAACCGGAACACCAACTTGTTTTAAATCATGGAAAAAATTCACAAACATTTATCGCTCCGGCTAGCTCGTCAAACGAGGCTAGTTTCTTTCTCGGCGAGCCAGAAAGGCAAGCTTTTCAAATAATTGAACATCTTGTTCGTTTTTTAGCAAGGCACCATGAAGCGGCGGTATGAGTTTATTGGGGTCACGCTCGCGCAATGTGGCATCGTCAATATCTTCATTCATCAACAGCTTCAGCCAATCCAATAACTCTGAGGTCGAGGGCTTTTTCTTCAACCCCGGCACTTCACGAGTCGCGTAAAACATCGCCAACGCCTCCTTAATCAAACGCCCTTTAATGTCGGGAAAGTGAACCTTGACAATTTCAGTCATCGTCACCGCATTCGGGAACGCAATATAATGGAAAAAACAACGCCGCAAAAAAGCATCGGGGAGTTCTTTTTCATTATTCGAGGTGATAATCACAAGCGGACGGTGAATAGCTTTAATCGTTTCATCGCTCTCATAGACGTAGAACTCCATGCGGTCGAGTTCCTGCAATAGATCGTTGGGAAACTCAATATCGGCTTTATCGACCTCGTCAATGAGCAAAAGCGCACGAGTGTCATACTCAAAAGCGTCCCATAGCTTGCCCTTATTAATGTAGTTCTTCACGTCTTTCACGCGTTCATCGCCCAATTGGCTATCGCGCAAACGCGTAATGGCATCATATTCATAAAGACCTTGCTGGGCCTTGGTCGTGGATTTAATGTGCCATGTTATCAGCGGCATATTAAGGGCCTTTGAGACTTCTTCTGCTAATACTGTTTTGCCTGTGCCGGGCTCGCCTTTAATCAATAAAGGGCGTTCCAATGTGAGTGCCGCATTAACGGCAACGCGCAAATCTTCGGTTGCAATATAGTTTTCTGTACCCATAAATTTCTGTGTCATATTTTTTCCCAGTTTCGCCCAAAAGACGCGTGGCTATTTGTTATCGAACTATTTATCTGAACTTTAACTCTCAAGTTTAATTTTATTGTATCTTAAAAAATCCAGCATAATTTTAAAACATAACTTGAAAATAACCTAGAAAATTATATAAAGCTCCTGCACAGAAGTAACATGCGGTAGAATTTTATGGCAACAAGATTACCAAAAAACTATATGCCCTCTATGGACGAGCCCTTTATGAACGCAAGGCAGAGGGAATATTTCAGGCGCAGACTGAGCGAATGGAAAGACGATATTATCAAAGAGACGCGCGAGACAGTCTCGGCCTTACAAGAAGAAAGCGTCAATCACCCTGATATTACCGATAGAGCATCGTTGGAGTCTGAAAAGGCGTTAGAGCTTCGCACACGTGACCGTCAACGCAAGCTGATAAGTAAGATTGATGCGGCACTACAACGTGTTGAAGATCACACTTACGGATATTGTGAAGAAACTGGCGAGCCGATTAATCTTAAACGCCTTGATGCGCGCCCCATCGCAACATTGAGCCTTGAAGCGCAAGAACGTCATGAAAAACGTGAGCGTGTTTTCAAAGACGACTAATAACGCTATAGAATCAGATTTACCTTGGTGATTTTAAAAAAGCGTATTCTCGTTTTTGTTCTGGGCTGGGTTTGGGCGTTTAAGAATCAGACTATATCAAGAACATTTCTATATAATATAATAAAAACAATAGGTTAAAAATATGCTTGCAAATGAGAACAAAACTGGTACAAATGAGTCGTTGATGCTTCCATCAGCCTATGGAATAAGAGAGATATATAATGGCAGACAATTTGGTGAACCTGATGACGGATAATTCAGATAAGAAAAAAGCACTTGAAGCGGCACTAAGCCAGATTGAAAGAAGCTATGGCAAAGGCTCGGTTATGAAACTGGGCGCTGGTGACCAGATCGTAGAGATTGAAGCTATTTCTACTGGCTCTCTTGGGTTAGATGTTGCGTTGGGCATTGGGGGTCTGCCTAAGGGGCGTGTCGTTGAGATTTACGGACCAGAGAGTTCTGGAAAAACAACGCTGGCTTTGCATGTGGTTGCTGAGGCTCAAAAAGCTGGCGGCATTTGCGGTTTTATTGATGCTGAACACGCATTAGATCCTGTTTATGCGGGTAAGCTTGGTGTGAATGTGAGTGAGTTACTAATTTCTCAGCCTGATAATGGCGAGCAAGCCCTTGAGATTACAGACACGCTGGTGCGTTCGGGTGCGGTTAGTGTCTTGGTGATTGATTCGGTTGCGGCGTTGACCCCGCGGGCAGAACTTGAAGGCGATATGGGCGATAGCTTGCCCGGCTTGCAAGCGCGCTTGATGAGCCAAGCTTTGCGTAAATTGACAGGAAGCATTGCCAAATCAAATACTATGGTGGTTTTCATTAACCAGATCAGAATGAAAATTGGGGTGATGTTTGGGTCTCCAGAAACCACGACTGGAGGTAATGCTTTAAAATTCTATTCATCTGTACGGCTTGATATTCGCCGCATCGGGGCGATTAAGGACCGTGATGAAGTTATTGGTAACCAGACGCGCGTAAAAGTGGTCAAAAACAAAGTCGCGCCGCCTTTTCGTATTGTTGAATTTGATATTCTTTACGGTGAGGGTATTTCCAAAATGGGTGAGTTGATTGATTTGGGCGTAAAAGCCAATATTATTGATAAAGCTGGGAGTTGGTTTAGCTATGGAGACCATCGGATTGGGCAGGGCAAAGAAAATGTCCGCACTTTCTTAAAAGAAAACCAAGATATGGCGGCCGAGATTGAAATGAAAGTTCGCGCCGATGCTGGCTTGATTGAGATAGAACCTTTAAAAAAAGGTGATGATTATGACGCCGAAGGCGATGTTCCTGATGAGGCGGCGGGCTAAAACCAATAAATTATAGCTAATGATGCATAGCTAACTGTGCATAGCTAACGATGTAAAGGCTTACGCATAATGGAATGAAAACTTGGCCCTTAGGAAGATTTTTTTAAAGCCAAGAGCACTCAGGACTTGGCAGGCGGCATAGTGAGCGGTAAAAGCAAGACAAGGAGAATTTTATGTCTACAGGTCTTGCTGATATCCGCACTGCTTTTCTTGAATATTTTGAAAAGCAAGAGCATGCTGTTCATGCCTCAACTGCGCTGGTGCCGCTTAACGACCCGACGCTTTTATTTACCAATGCGGGGATGGTGCCGTTTAAGAACTCTTTTACGGGGCGCGAACCTGCTTTGCATCCGCGTGTGGTGAGTGCGCAAAAATGTATCCGTGCAGGTGGCAAGCACAATGATTTGGATAATGTTGGCTATACGGCACGCCATCACACTTTTTTTGAAATGCTGGGCAATTTTTCATTCGGTGACTATTTCAAAGAAGAAGCGATTTATTATGCATGGCATTTTTTGACTAAAGAACTCAAGCTACCCAAGCAGAAATTGCTTGCGACAATATATGTTGATGATGATGAAGCGGCAATGTTATGGAAAAAAATTGCTGGTTTTACGGATGAAAAAATAATTCGTATTTCAACCGCAGATAACTTCTGGTCTATGGGCGAGGTTGGACCTTGTGGGCCGTGTTCCGAAATTTTCTTTGATCATGGAGAGGGTATCTCTGGTGGCCCTCCCGGCAGTCTGACTGGCGATGGTGATAGGTTTATTGAGATTTGGAATCTTGTCTTTATGCAATATGACCAACAGGCAGATGGGAGCCGAATAAATTTGCCGTCACCGTCAATTGACACAGGCATGGGGCTTGAGCGCATTGGCGCTATCTTGCAAGGCAAGCAGGATAATTATGAAACAGATTTAATGTGGCATTTAATGGAAAGTTCTGCCGACCATTCTGGTGTCCCTATTCGGGGCAAGCATTTTAACAGTCACCGCGTGATTGCGGATCACTTACGCGCTTCGTCTTTTTTGATTGCTGATGGCGTTTTGCCCTCAAATGAGGGGCGCGGCTATGTGTTACGGCGTATCATGCGCCGGGCGATGCGCCATGCTCATTTGCTTGGCAGTAAGGGCTCGCTTTTATGGAAACTTGTGCCCGCGCTTAAAATGCAAATGGCGGCGGTTTACCCTGAGCTTGAACGCGCCAATGCGTTAATTATAGAAACATTGCGCCATGAAGAAGAACGCTTCCGTGAAATGCTAAACCGTGGGTTAAAGTTGCTTGAGGATGAACTGAAGGCTCTTTCGGGTCCGACATTATCTGGCGAGATTGCCTTTAAGCTTTATGATACTTACGGGTTTCCTCTTGATTTGACACAAGATGCTTTGCGTGAACGTGGTCTTAGTGTTGAGCTTGAGGGGTTTAATAAGTCCATGGCAAAGCAGAAGGCGGCGGCACGTGCCCATTGGTCTGGGTCTGGTTCATCTGCGACTGAAACAATCTGGTTTGATATCCGCCATGATATTGGCGCAAGTGAATTTGTCGGTTATCATAGCCCGCAAGCTGAGGCTGTTATTACCGCTATGGTTTTTGCGGGTCAAACGGCTACGTGCGCGAAACAGGGTGATGAAATTGCCTTTTTGGTCAGCCAAACGCCTTTTTATGCCCAAAGCGGCGGACAGGTGGGTGATACGGGTCATTTGACAACGGCTGCGGGGGGAGAAGTTGAAATTATTGATACTCAGAAAAAGCTTGGCGACATGCATGTACATATTGGGCGTATAAGCAAAGGCGAGATTGGGGTTGGTGAGACTGTGCATCTGGGTGTTGATGCTTTGCGGCGCGAAGATATACGCGCGAACCATTCGGCGACGCATTTACTTCATGAGGGTTTGCGCCGCGTTTTGGGTGATCATGTAACCCAGAAAGGCTCTCTGGTAACGCCGGATGGGCTGAGGTTTGATTTTTCTCATCCAAAGGCAATGACGCAAATTGAGCTAATGGCTGTTGAGAATATGGTTAATGACATTATTCGCAAAAATGAAAGCGTGGAGACGCGGGTCATGACACCTAATGAGGCTATTGAAGCGGGTGCTTTGGCATTATTTGGAGAAAAATATGGCGATGAAGTTCGGGTGCTTTCAATGGGCACGGATGATGGCGGCGGGGCGCATCATTATTATTCTGTCGAATTATGCGGCGGGACGCATGTAGATAGGCTTGGTGATATTAGCATGTTCAAAATTATTTCAGAGGGCGGCGTGGCTTCTGGTGTGCGCCGGATTGAAGCAAAGACGGCGACGGGCGCGCGCGCTTATATGCAAGAACAAGAGCATTTAATGCGTGAAACGGCGCGGGTGTTGAAAGCCAGCATGAGTGATGTGCCTGCGCGGGTGCAAACATTGGTTGATGATAAAAAGCGGCTTGAACGAGAGCTTGGGGAAGCTAAAAAAATGCTTGCTCTGAGCGGTGATCAAGCGCAAAGCGGGGTGGTTGATGATGTTCAAGAAATTGGCAGTATTAAATTTATCGGTAAGCGTTTGGATGGCGTTGAGGCGAAAGATTTGCGCGGCTTGGCGGATATTGGCAAAAAGAAACTTGGCAGTGGTATTGTTATTTTTATCAGTGTGTCTGAGGGCAAAGCCAGTATTGTTGTTGGTGTCACAAAGGATTTGACGGCGCGATTTAGTGCTGTTGATTTGGTGCGTATCGGTGCTGAAAAACTGGGCGGCAAAGGCGGCGGTGGACGCCCTGATATGGCGCAAGCTGGAGGCGATGACATTTCAGGTTGTGATGCTGCGATCGAAGCTATTAAAGAGCAATTAATATAAAAAGCTTCGGGCCGTGATTTGTTTACACAGCAAGAATAAACTTTAACGCTAATTTTAACGCTAATTTTAACGCATGGCTTTTTGCAGGTTTTCATCAATTTTGTCCAAGAAACCTGTTGTTGATAACCAGCCTTGTCCAGAGCCGACAAGCAAGGCTAAGTCTTTTGTCATGTGGCCACTTTCTACGGTTTTCACGCAAACGTTCTCGACTGTTGTGGCAAATTTGACAAGATTTTCATTGCCATCAATCTGGCCACGCTTAATCAGACCACGGGTCCATGCAAAGATTGAGGCTATTGAGTTTGTAGAAGTTTCCTCGCCTTTTTGGTGCTGGCGATAATGGCGTGTTACTGTTCCATGGGCGGCTTCTGCTTCCATGATTTTGCCGTCTGGCGTAAGGAGCGTTGATGTCATAAGGCCAAGCGACCCAAAGCCTTGAGCAACGGTATCTGACTGGACATCGCCGTCATAATTTTTACAAGCCCAAACAAACTTGCCATTCCATTTCATGGCGCAAGCGACCATATCGTCGATTAATCTATGTTCATAAATAATGCCTGCGGTGTTGAAACGATCCTTAAATTCAGCCTGAAAAATTTCTTCAAATAAATCTTTAAACCGTCCATCATAGGCTTTTAAAATTGTGTTCTTTGTGGACATATAAACATCCCATTTGCGATTCAACCCGTAATTCATACTGGCACGGGCAAAGTCACGGATGGAATCATCCAGATTATACATGGCCAGAGCAATACCACTACTTGGAAAATCAAACACTTCACGTTCAATTATCTCGTTCCCATCTTCGGATTCCCATTTAAGGGTCATCTTGCCTTTTCCCGGAACAAGAAAATCTGTCGCGCGATATTGATCGCCAAACGCATGGCGACCAATAACAATAGGGTCGGTCCAGCCCGGAACCAGCCGCGGAACATTTTTGCAAATAATAGGTTCACGAAAAACGGTGCCGCCTAAAATATTCCGAATTGTGCCATTCGGCGAACGCCACATTTGTTTAAGCGCGAACTCTTCTACACGCTGTTCGTCAGGCGTGATGGTCGCGCATTTAACGCCGACACCATATTGCTTAATAGCTTGGGCAGCATCAATCGTAATTTGATCATCTGTGTCATCGCGTGCTTCAATACCAAGATCATAATATTTTAAATCAATATCAAGATATGGATGTATCAGCTTTTCTTTAATGAACTGCCAGATAATCCGAGTCATCTCGTCCCCGTCCATTTCAACAACGGGGTTTTCTACTTTAATTTTGGTCATGTAAAGCCCTCTCGTGCCCTAAGTGGTTCTTACAAATACAACGTGTTTATATCTGATTGTCTATATCAGAGGTTTCACATTGATTAAAGGGGCGCGATGGCATATTTCGTCTATTAGTGAAAAAAACAAAACAAACAGGATAAACAGATGAGCCCTTTTAAACCCGCTATTATTCTGGTGCGCCCTCAATTGGGAGATAATATTGGAACGGTTGCGCGGGCAATGCTTAATTTTGGGTTGACTGATTTGCGGTTGGTTAATCCAAAAGAGGGTTGGGATATTGAAAACGCGATTAAGGCTTCTGCGGGGGCGGATAGCGTTATTGAAATGAGGAAAGAATATCAGTCATTTGAGGCATCTGTGGTTGATTTGAACTATCTTATTGCAACGACGGCGCGTCCACGTGATATGGTGACAACAACTTTGACGCCAAAGAAAGTGGCGCATGAAATACATCTGCGTGCGGCGCAAGAACAACGGTGCGGTTTGGTTTATGGCCCTGAGCGCACAGGGCTACATAATGACGAGATCGCCCAGAGTGATGCGCTATGTCGTATTTTGGTTAATCCTGATTTTTCATCATTTAATCTTGCCCAAGCTGTTTTGTTAACAATCTATTGCTGGTTTGAGTATGATGATAAGACGCCTGAAATTTTGCAATCTGTGCCCAATGGGCGCGCCGTGACCCGCGTTGAATTAAACGCCATGTTTAACCATTTAGAAAATGCTCTTGAGCATTCAGGTTTTCTGACACCGGCTGAAAAGAAGCCGGCGATGATACGCACTCTTAAAAACATGTTTTTGCGCGCAAATTGGACCGCGCAGGATGTTCGAACTTTCAGAGGCATTATTAATTCTTTATTGCGATGGCCGCGCGGCGCCCGCGATGGAGAAATGAAACAAAGAGTTCTAGCCATTTCAAAAGGCGAGCCCGACCCTATACCACGCGAGGATTAGCTAGAAATTTGGGCGTTATTATTATCAGCCCCGCCTATCATATATAGCGTTTGACACACGGTGCTGGATGGCTATACTTCGCGCCACTGACGGATGTGGATGAGCTGCATCCTTAATTTAATATGCCAGCCCACTGGATCAGCCAGCTGGATAGATTAGAGGATAACCGCATGAGCAAGCGGATCAGTACGAAGTACAAGATCGATCGCCGGATGGGCGAAAACATTTGGGGGCGACCAAAGAGCCCGGTTAATCGGCGTGAATATGGCCCCGGACAACACGGTCAAAACCGCAGAGGTAAGCTGTCGGATTTTGGTTTGCAGTTGCGCGCCAAGCAAAAGCTAAAAGGCTATTATGGCAATATCATGGAGAAGCAGTTTAAACGGATTTATGCCGAAGCTTCCCGCATTAAAGGTGATACAAGCGAAAACCTTATTGGTCTGCTTGAGCAACGTCTTGATGCTATTATGTATCGCGCTAAATTCGTCGCAACTGTTTTTGCGGCGCGCCAATTTGTCAACCATGGTCATGTGTTGGTGAATGGACGTGGGTGCAATATTCCAAGTGCGCGTATCCGTCCCGGTGATGTGGTGGAAGTGCGCGAAAAATCACGCAATCTGACCCTCATTTTGGAAGCACTTGATTTGCCCGAGCGCGAGATTCCAGATTATTTGGAAGCTGACCATACTAAAATGACCGCAACCCTCACGCGTGTACCACAATTGGCTGATGTGCCTTATCCGGTGCAAATGGAGCCAAATCTGGTGGTGGAATATTATTCCCGCAATTAAATTTTGAGACCATTCACTTCCCTCGTTTGGGGGAGGGGTTATGTTTGTTATGAAGCTCTGTTATGAAGCTCTGTTATGAAGCTTAGTGAAATAGGCTGGAGACAGATCTTTCTTTTGAGGTACGTAGCATGGCCTCGCCAAATAGTGGCGCAAGGCTGATAATTTCACATTTGCGATTCTTTAAAACTTTTTCAGTCGGTTGAATCGTATCCGTTATTAACAGCTTGTCGAGCTTGGAATTATTCACTTTCTCAACAGCGTCACCAGACAGCACAGCATGTGTTATATAGGCTGAAACACTTTTTGCGCCATTTTCCAAAAGTGCGTCGGCAGCATTACATAATGTGCCGCCACTATCGACAATATCATCGACCAGCAAACAAGCGCGCCCCTTAACGTCGCCAATAATATTCATAACTTCTGAAAGCCCCGCTTTTTCACGGCGTTTATCAACGATTGCCAAATCAGCACCGATACGTTTGCCAAGCGCACGCGTACGCACCACGCCGCCAACATCGGGCGAAACAACAAGTAAAGCATCATTTTTAAAACGCGCTTTAATGTCTTTTACAAAAACCGGCGCGGCAAAAAGATTATCGGTTGGAATATCAAAAAACCCTTGTATTTGTCCTGCATGCAAATCAACAGTCAAAATGCGGTCAACGCCTGCCTTTTCAATGAGGTTAGCAACAAGTTTAGCCGATATAGGTGTTCTTGGCCCCGGCTTTCTGTCCTGACGCGCATAGCCGAAATAGGGAATAACTGCCGTGATACGCCGCGCTGATGAACGCCGAAGCGCATCGGTCATGATAAGAAGTTCCATAATGTGGTCATTGGCAGGATAAGAGGTGGATTGAATGATGAAAACATCTTCACCGCGTACATTCTCGTTGATCTCGACAAAGACTTCCATATCGACAAATCTTTGCACCTTGCAATCGGCGAGTTCTAAGTCAAGATATTGAGCGATAGCTTCGCCAAGAGGACGGTTGCTGTTTCCGGCAAGCAATTTCATGATTGGATTCCCCTATATGAATTTCCTCATTAGTAACAAAGCCGTTCACTATGCGCGACATATTTTTTTCACAAATCCAAAACAATTCATAAGCTATTGAGTGATATAGCTGATATTTGTCTGCCATAGTCTGGCTCACCACGATGATAACTACGCCGATAGGAATAAAATTGCGACTCACTTGCATAGGTACAGTGATTCATTTGCTCAATATTTTGGCATCCTGCTTGCTGGCATCTATATGCGCCATAGGCACAAAGGTCAAACATCCAATGATTTACCTGTTGAGCGGGCGTAAAAAATTTATGATTATGCGCATCAGCTTTGCAGAAGGATTCGTAAAACCGTCTGTCTATTTCATAATTTTGCCCCGAGATACAAGGCCCGATGACAGCTTTTATGTCCGTCTTGTGCGCGCCGAGTTTTATCATTGCCGCCAGCGTGTTTTCTAAAATGCCAGAAAAAGCTCCCCGCCATCCCGCATGAGCTGCCCCAATTATACAAGCTTTGGGGGCATGAAATAAAACCGGCACACAATCAGCCGTCAACACACCTATGGCGATGTCCTTTCTATTGGTTACCAACGCATCGCCCTTGAGGGATTGGCGGGGCAAATTTATATCCTCGGTGAGCGAAAATACCTTCGGGCTGTGGAGTTGAAATAATGTTATCAGCTTTGCATTATCAAAATAATTTTCAACAAGCTGCCGATTGGCTGCAACCTTGTCTGGCACATCATCAGAACCACGTCCAAGGTTTAGACTGTCATAAATCCCGCTTGAGTTTCCGCCCTTGCGCGTGAAAAATCCATGCCGTGTGGTAAGGCTCTTATGTTGGAGGGGGGCGAGCACCTCAGAACCCTTCCGGCGGCGCATTTTTGGGATGCGCGACCCCAAGCACTTTGAATAAATGCCCCATTTGGTCAGGCGCAACCAAGCGTTCAAAGGCACTGGCAATTTGCTTCTTTTGTTGTTGCGACGCTTTGGCTTGAAGTTGTAAGCACCGCGTTTTTGCTCCAAGCTGGGTTAAAAAATGCGCCTGTGTTACAGGGCCATATACACGCGTGCCAGAATTTTCAGCTATTTTTGCAAGTGCCGCAAAATTGACATGAGCCGTTAAATCCGCATCTCCAATATAGGATAAGGGAGAGACAGCTTGGTGGCGATAAAGGGCTTGAAAACTATCACCTGATAAATGCGCCCTATAGCCATAATCAATGGCCAGTATGATACCACCATAAGACATAATATGCGCACATAATGTTGCCATGATTTGTTCTGCTTTAGCTGATTTTTCAATTATCTCGCCCGTTGGAATATCTTCAAGCTGCGGGCTATGGCTTAAATCAATAGCCGTTTGGGGGGTTTTGAGGGTGAAAGCAAGCTTTTTATTTTCAATGCGAACACCGCGTTCTTTCCACCCTTTGGCTTGCTTGACAAATTGCTTAATTGGCAGGGCATCGAAAAATTCATTTGCCAAAATGCAACAGGGCACTTTTGGAAGCTGGGTTATGTCATCATGCCATGTTATCTTAAAGCCGCTTTGAGCCAAGGTTTCTTGTTGCACCTTTCGAAGGATAGGGCTGGTTTCAACAAGGTGGACATGGATAAGCTCGGTTAGGGGTTTAGAGGGTATATGCAATACGCGCAAGGCATCACGCATTAGGGTGGCGCGCCCCGGGCCAAGCTCAACCAAATGCATAATAGGGAATGAATTGCGTAAGGTAAAATCAGCTGCCCAAAGACCGATCATTTCGCCAAAGATTTGACTGATTTCAGGTGCCGTTATGAAGTCGCCCCCGCGCCCGAGCGGGTCTTGTTTGATGTAATAACCATGCTCGGGGTCTTGCAGTGCAATCTGCATGAATGTATCAAGCGGCAGGGATCCTTCTGCCTCAATTTTTGCTTTGATTTTTTCTTCTAAAGCCGTCATCAGCTATTTTCAGTCTGTTTTTGCAAGCCCAAGACGGTTTCTTGCAAAAGGCAAAACAAGCACCAAGCCCATCAATACTAAGGGTACAGAAAGCCAGCCTCCGATTGTTGTACCGCCTGTCAAAAATCCAATATGCGCATCTGGTTGGCGAAACTGTTCAACGAAAATTCTTGCCAGCCCATAACCTAAAAGGAAAATACCGATAGCCATGCCCGGATGACGAAACAATTTGAAATGGTGAGTGGCTAATCGCAAAATGATAAATAAAACCAATCCTTCAAGCACAGCCTCGTAAAGCTGGCTGGGATGGCGCGGTAAATCGCCTCCATTGGGGAAAATAATGCCAAATGGATGCGTGGTCACGCGGCCCCATAATTCACTATTGATGAAGTTGGCTAAGCGTCCAAAAAACAACCCAAAAGGCGTCGCCGCCGCGACGCTATCACCCAGACTAATGGCCGAGATATTGTGCCTGCGGGCAAACCACCAGACGGCTAAAACGACTCCTAAAAAGCCGCCATGAAATGACATGCCGCCTCGCCAAATAGCGGGGATGTCCGCAGGGTTTGCAAAATAATAATCAGCATTATAAAACAGGACATAACCAAGCCGACCGCCGATAATGACCCCAAATGTGATCCAAAGCAAAAGAGCATCAATATGGTCTGGTGTGGCAGGTGGTTTATTTGCCCAGAGTGCTTTTGCGGACATGTTATTTCTGACATATCGTATGCCAATCCACAGGCCCGCAATATAAGCGAGCGCGTACCATCGCAATGTAAAAATACCTATTTTAAAGATTACTGGATCAAATTCTGGAAAAGGCATTTTACTCTCTTTGCGTCTGGTTATTTGGCAGATATACTCACCCTAACATGATATCATTATTTTGTACGCCAGAAATTAAGGAGAAACCTATGCCCAAACGAGGAAATTTTATCAACGACTTATCAAAATTAGTGATGGGTGCCGCAGGTGCCGCACAAGGTGCTCAAAAAGAGTTAGAAGTGCTATTGCATCAACAGATCAAAAAATATGTTTCTTCTGCCGATTGGGTGCCGCGCGAGGAATTTGATATGGTCCGTGAGACGGCTTTGCAAGCTAATGAACAGGCCAAAACCCTTGCTAAAAAAGTGGCAAGCTTAGAAAAACAACTCGCAAAGCAGTCTAAATCTAAACCGCCGCCTAAACCTAAAGCGAATACAGGGCGGCGTTCATCCACAGGCAAATCAGCAAAAAAGTAAAATAAGCTTTATCTTTCTCGCGCCTTAGAGGGGAATCATGCACACTTATATTGTGGTTCAAAATATATGACCCACAATATGTTGATTTTTCTGCCTAAGCGGGGAAAATTATAGCGAGAAAAAGCATGAGCTTGGTGAACGAAACAGAACTTCAAATCGACAACCATCCGATTGATGCGTTAGAGAGTCTTGCTGCTCATCAAGAATGGCCCAGTGAGCGCGCCACACAAGATGATATGAATGTCTGTGTGCCGGGAAAATACTGCGATTTTCATTTAGCTATTAGTTGGCGCGGTGATTTGGATGGTTTGCATATTGCCTGTGTATTGGATACACGCATTCCCAAAGCCAAGCGAAAAAATGTGCTTGAACTTTTGGCACTCATCAATGAGCAATTATGGTCGGGGCACTTTGATATTTGGTCATCAGATGGGTCTATTTTGTTCCGCAATACGGTGCTGGTAACGGGGCCGGCGTTAACGCAAGCGCAATGTGCTTCCGTGTTGATGAATTCAATTGAGAATTGTGAGCGTTTTTTCCCCGCTTTCCAATATATAGTTTGGTCTGGTCACACAGCGACTGAGGCTCTTCAAGCTTGTATGTTTGAAACCAAAGGGGATGCCTAACTTGCTTACCCAATTTGCTTAAGAGACAGAATGAATTCAATGGCTAAAAAAAAACTTCTTCTTATCGGGGCTGGCAAAATGGGTTTTGCTTTGCTGACAGGCTGGCTGAAAGAGCAATTAAGCCCTGAAAACATCATCGTGCTTGAGCCGATGCCAAGTGCAGACCTTATGTCACAGGGCGTTATGCTTAATCCTGCTATGGCAGATATTATTGCGTTCAAGCCAGATTTGATTGTGCTTGGTGTAAAGCCGCAAATAGCTGAAAATGTTTTGTCTGAATTGAGGGATTGTTTTGCGCCCAATAGTTTGATTTTGTCTATTATGGCGGGTTTGTCATTGGAGCGATTGCGCCAATTGACCCAACATGACGCGCTTATCAGAGCTATGCCGAACACGGCTATCTCGCTTGGGGCGAGTGCAACTGTGCTGGTTGCCTCGCCGCGTGTCACGCAGGCTCAAAAACAACTTGCCGAAGATTTAATGTCGGCGGTTGGGATGACCGCTTGGCTTGATGATGAAGCTTTGATGGATGCTGTCACGGCAATAAGCGGGAGTGGGCCGGCTTATGTGTTCCATTTTGTTGAGGCTTTGGCAAGTGCGGGGCAAAAGCTTGGGCTGGAGGCTGATTTTTCATTGCAATTGGCACGCCAAACCGTTATCGGGGCGGGCCGGATGCTGGACGAATTTGAAGCGGCGGCAACAGATTTGCGCGAAAATGTGACCTCCCCAAATGGGACAACACAGGCCGCTCTTAATGTGCTGATGAGTGCTGATGGCTTGGGCGAGTTGATGGAAAAAACCACATTGGCGGCAGCCAAGCGTTCCAAGGCGCTGTCCAAAGAATAGCCCTTAACGCAAAGCGTTAGCGCAATAGCTGAAGAGGAAGACTGATATCGGCCCGCAATCCCTTTTCGACACTTTCACTTAAACTAATATCGCCGCCATGTCCGCGGGCAATATCACGCGCAATGGCGAGTCCCAATCCAGTTCCGCCCATTTCCATATTGCGGGCATCATCGAGCCGAAAAAAGGGGCGAAAAACATCATCGCGCTTTTCTTTTGGAATCCCAGACCCATTATCTGCGACACTGATGATAATAGTTTCTGCTTTTTGCTGTGCCGTAACAGTTATTTCAGTGGCATGATTGCAAGCATTATTGACAAGATTAGTCACACATCTTTTAAAAGCACGCGGCTTCACAATGATCTGAAAATTATCCATCGTTGCTAGATAAAGTTGTACTTCTGGGTTACGCAATTTGGCACCAGAGACAATATCTTCAAGGAGAAATTTTAAATTAATTTGCGAAACATGCTCGCCTTGATAGCCTTTTGCAAAAGAAAGATAATCCTCAAGCATATCTTCCATTTCGGTGACGTCGTTTTTAAGCTCCTCAATTTCCGGTGTTTTTTTGAGCAGTGCCAATTGCAATTTAAGCCGTGTGAGCGGTGTGCGCAAATCATGACTAACGCCGGCGAGCATAGTTGTGCGCTGTTCGATATGAGCCTGAATTCTGTCTCGCATGTTCATAAAAGCCGAGGCGGCGCGGCGCACCTCAGAAGCCCCGGCGGGTTTAAAGTCCGAGACTTGCTGTCCGACCCCGAATTTCTCGGCTGCTTCGGCGAGTTTCTCAATCGGGCGGATTTGGTTGCGCAAAAAAATAATCGAAACAGCAAGCAATAATAAAGACGTCCCTGACATCCACACAATGAAGATATGAGAATTTGTTGCATAAACTTTTTCTCTTAAAACCAGGGCCCGAAACACTTCTCCCGGTAATTGAATGCGCACATCGACATAATCTTCTTGAGAAACCGTATCGATCCAGTGCGGGCGCGCAATTTGATGCGTGATCTCGTTTGTGAGCGAGGTATCAAGCAATTGAAAAAACGGCACGGGTAATTCATCTGGCAAAGTTTCACCGGGTAAAAAGGCAATAGAAACGGCAAAGTTTTCATTGGCAAGATGCACAAGATCATTGCCATCAGTGCCTGCATGGGTCATGCGCATATCAATCAGCATAGATAAATCGCTCACCAGAGCATGGGATAGTTTTAACGTAACAGAGTTCCAGTGACGTTCAAGAAAGACAAAGCTAGCAACAATCTGAACAACCACAACGGGCGTGATAATGATCAAAAGAGAGCGAGAATAAAGCCCTGTCGGCATATAATTTTTCAAAAACCCTAATAGATTAAGATTTTGAAGAAACTTAAAAAATTCCATCTCAATACCCTTCAGTGCCTTAATTTGTCTGCAAAATATAACCTGCACCCCGAACTGTTTGCAGGTGAATGGGATTGCGTGGGTCGTCTTCGATTTTCTGGCGTAATCGGTTGATTTGAACGTCAATTGCACGGGTCGAAATATTTTCTTGTCCTTGTGTTAAGGCTTCGCGGGGGACGACCTGTCCGGCTTTTTCTGCGAAATATCTTAACAGCTCTATTTCGCGTGTCGTAAGAGAGATACGTTGCGTATCTTTAGTTAAGTCACCCCGCCCCAGCTTAAAGACACAAGCCCCAAACGAGACTTCATCGGGGATTTCAACTCGCACGGGCGGCATAATGGCTTGACGCCTTAAAATATTATTAATGCGGAGTAATAATTCTTGCGGCTCAAACGGTTTTGGCAAATAATCATCCGCCCCGCTCTGCAAGCCTTTAATGCGATGGTCCACATCTGCCAGAGCTGTCAGCAATAAAATGGGAACAGAGTTTGAGGCTTTTCGTAAAGATTGCGTTAGCTCCATGCCCGTCTCGCCCGCCATCATGACGTCCAAAACAAGCAAATCAAACTCTAGCGTTTTAAGCTTTTCGCGTGCCTGCACAGCATTGCCCGCCGAGGAGGTGCGATAACCTTGTTCAGATAAAAACTTTTTCAATAAAGACCGAATGCGCGTATCATCATCAATAATAAGAATATGCGCTGTGGTTTCATCCAGCTTGGTCATGATTTTTCTCGTCATTTGCAAAATACTCTGAGCTTATGCTTCGCGTATGCGTATTGAGTAATTTTATCATAAATGCTTGCCATATTGCTAAGGTTTCTGAATCGGTTTCTTTAATGGCTTTTTTAAATCTTCTATGTTGTGGTGCAATTAATTCTGCTAAAAACGCATCGCCCTTTTTTGAAAGACTCAAAAGCCTTTTGCGTCTATCGTCCTGACTTATGGTCTGGATGACATAGCCATCACCCAATAGCTCTTTAAGAACCCGCGAAAGACTTTGCTTAGTAATACAAAGAATTTCCAGCAGCTCAGTGACCGACAAGCACGGGTAACGTCCAATAAAATGCAAGGCACGGTGATGCGCCCGTCCGAGATTTTTTTTCATCAATAAAACATCCGGATCAGCAACAAAATCCCGATAGGCAAAAAACATCAATTCAATAATTTCAGTCAATGGCTCATTGGTGGCTTCTATAGGGGGTGGTTTTTTTTGTGTCACGTGCTTTCACTATTTTCTAAAAATAAGTTTAACATATATGTCAGCTATGTTGACTTATTTTTAATGGACTGATACGAATAGGTCAAATATACATCCTTTAGTTTTAGGTTAAGAGATTTTCCCAGCTAAAGGCAAGTTTGAGGCAAGTTTGAGGCAAGCATGAGTGTAACATTTGGTCAAATTGATGGGTTCATTTGGATGAATGGCGAGATGCTTCCATGTGCCGCCTGCAATGTTCCTGTGCTAACGCATGGGCTTCATTATGCGTCCTGTGTTTTTGAGGGACTACGTGCCTATAAGGGCAAAATTTTTAAACTGGAAGAACATACGGAGCGGTTGATTTCCTCGGGCGAAATACTTGATCTTAAGATTCCCTTTACAGCAGATAAAATTAATAAAGCCTGCTATGATACTCTTGCTTTTAATAATCTTAAAAATGCTTATATACGCCCCTTTGCGTGGCGCGGGGGTGAAGAGATGGGGGTTTCAGCTAAGGGAACCGAAATTAATGTTGCGATTGCCACATGGCAATGGAAACATTATATTAAGCCCAAGGTACAAAAGAAAGGCATGCGTCTTGCGATTGCTACATATAAACGTCCCTCACCTGAAACGATTCCGTGCGATGTCAAAGCAGCAGGACTTTATATGATTTGTACATTGTCCAAACATGAGGCAGAAAGAAAAAACTATGATGATGCTATGATGCTTGATTATCGCGGGCGAGTGGCAGAGGCGACAGGTGCTAATTTATTTTTTGTCAAGGATGGTGTTATCCACACACCGACGCCTGATTGTTTTCTTGATGGGATTACGCGGCAGACGGTTATGCAATTGGCTGAAGACCGAGGTATTGAAATTATCGAGCGGGCGATTATGCCCGAAGAATTGGAAGGTTTTACCGAATGTTTCATGACGGGCACGGCTGTAGAAGTGACGCCGGTTTTAGAAATTGGACCTTATCGTTTTGTGCCGGGGCAATTGAGTAAAGATCTCAGCTTGGCTTATGAGGTGCTGGTGGGGGCTTAGGGGGTTGCGCCTTATTTGCTCTTTTTATTTACTCCAAGGGGCATGTTTCATCCCGATTCTGAGATAAGCATAGCCAGTATAAATAGTCAAAATAGCGGCTATCCACAGCAAACTTAGTCCGATTTGGGGCGCAATAGACCAAAAATTCGCGCCCGCCGGTCCGGCTAAAAGAAACCCAAGCGAGACCATCTGCGCCGTTGTTTTAATCTTAGCAAGGTTCGATACTGGCAAGCCAACGCGTAATTCAATTAGATATTCTCTCAAACCCGACACCAGAATTTCCCGCGATAAAATAATCAGAGCCGCAATTGTATGCACCCCCTCAAGCGATTGATTATCGACCAGCATGATCAAAACAGTCGCAACCATAAGCTTATCCGCAATTGGGTCTAGCATGCGTCCAAAGCCCGATTGAACTTGAAGCTTTCTGGCTAGCCAGCCGTCAAAAAAATCTGTCAGGCCAGCAATCGTATAAAACCCAACGGCGAGCCAATAGCACCAGTCGCCTAAATAGGTGTGGCTTATCAATGAAATATAAATGGCGGGAATCAGAAAAACGCGCATTACTGTTAAAATATTTGGAACATTTTTGAGCATTGATTAGCTAACCTTAAGAATCGACATTACGCGTTAAAGTAATCATAGATATTTTGTGCCATTTTACCACTTACACCTTCAACTTTTTCTAAATCGAGTATCGAGGCACGCATCACCGCTTTAGCCGAGCCAAAATGATGTAACAGAGCTTTCTTGCGTTTTGCGCCGATCGCTGGAATTGCGTCAAGCGGATTGGCATATATATCCTTTTTGCGCTTATGACGATGGCTATCAATGGCAAACCGATGGGCTTCATCGCGCAGGCGTTGCAGATAATATAAAATGGGGCTGTTATGAGGTAACTCAATGACTTTACCAGAAGAGGTGAAAAACTTCTCACGTCCAGCATTTCTGTCTGGTCCTTTAGCGACCCCGACCAGATTAATATCATTTAATCCAAGTCCCATAAGGACTTCCCTAGCGACAGATAAGTGCCCCTTACCCCCATCGACCAGAATCAAATCTGGCCAGTTTTCAGAACGTGACGCTTCTTCACGCTTGAGGCGTCCATAACGGCGAGAAAACACTTCACGCATCATACCATAATCATCCCCGGGGGTAATCATGGTGTCTTTGATATTAAATTTACGATATTGATTCTTGGCAAAACCATCGCGGGTGGCGACAATCATGCCGCCGATAGCATGCGTGCCTTGCAGGTGACTATTATCAAAAACTTCGATACGTTGGGGCGGTTTTTCCAAACCAAAGACGTCTGCCACACCGTTCAGTAATTTTTGCTGGCTTGATTTTTCTGAAAGGCGGCGCGCAAGTGCCTCATTTGCATTATCAAGAGCATGTTGCAATAAGGCTAATTTCTCACCGCGCTTGGGATGAAGGAGTTTGATCGTTTTTTCCATACTCATGCTCAATGCTTTGGCGATGAGGGGCGCGCTTTCAAGCGGGTGGCTGATGATGAGTTGCTTGGCGCAGGGACGTTTTTCATAAAACTGAACAATGAAGGATTGCAAAATTTCTTCTGTTGGCGTTTCGCGGTCATGTCTTGGGAAATAGGCTTTATTGCCGAGGTTTTTACCTGAGCGGAAAAAAAACACCTGAACACAACTTTGCCCTCCCTGTTGGGTTAGGGCGATAATATCGGCTTCTTTTATGGTTTGTGCGTAGACATCTGTTGAGGACTGAACATATGTTAAGGCACGGATACGATCGCGTAACTGAGCGGCGCGTTCGTAATTTGTGTCATTGCTGGCGGCTTGCATTTTTGCGGCGAGGTCTTCTTGTATTTTTGAGTTGAAGCCAGAGAGAAACTGATGAGTTTGGGTGACGAGTTGAGCATAATCTGATGGAGAGATTTCACCTGTGCAGGGCGCACTGCATCGTTTAATTTGATGCAACATGCAGGGGCGTGTGCGGCTATTATAATAACTATCTGTACAGGTGCGTAATAAGAAGGCGCGTTGGAGGGTATTCAGGGTTCTATTGACGGCACCGGCCGAGGCAAAGGGGCCAAAATAATGTCCTTTGCGTTTGCGTACGCCGCGATGTTTGGTGAGTTGCGCAATGGCGTGGTCTTGGGCTAATAATATATAGGGAAAACTTTTATCATCGCGCATCAGCACATTGAAGCGGGGTTTGAATTTTTGAATCAAATTAGCTTCTAATAACAAAGCGTCAGCTTCGGTTTTTGTGCGGATAAATTCCATATTGTAGGTCAGTCTGATCATGGTGGCGATACGGTTGGCGTGTCCAGATAGGCGCGTATAGGCGGCGACGCGAGATTTAAGGTTTTTTGCTTTGCCGACATAAAGGACGTCATCGTCACGGCCGAGCATTCTGTAAACGCCAGCCCCAGAGGGGAGGTTTTCGACCTTTGTTTTGATTAAATCAGAGCCCGTAAGAGGCTCTACTGAGGGTGTCTGTTTCATAGGAATACATTATAAGCGGTTATCGGCTGTTGCAAAATTTTTCCCTACCGATATGTGAGAATGCTTTAAAAAAGGATTGTAAATCTTTTTTTTAGGAACTGTGGATAAGTATGTGTGTAAAATAAAGTAAAATACCGCAAGCTACTGTTTTCATTGAGAGTGATATTTTTAACTAAAAAACAGGCATTTTCGTAAGTTATTGAATTTATTGATATAAAGGAATTTTAGAATTGTTTTAAACGGTCAATTTTTGTCTTTTTACTATTTACAAAGTTGTAATAATGTAGCAGACACCATGTGATTAACTTTAAAAAGAACGAAAAATCACATAGATTCAATGAGTTTATTAAAATCACACATTTTCAGCAGTTTTCCGCTATATTCATAAAACATCCGTGAAACACCCGTAAAATATTCGTGAAATATTGCTAACGAACAACGCCCCCGCCATTTTTTCATTTTGAACGCATAAATCTCAACATTAAATCACCCTTTGAGAGGCATAAACTCTTTTAAAAAGAGTACCCTTTTAAGCAAGGGAGAATCTTTCAATTTCAACCCCAACCCCCGCGGCTTGTTCTATCGCCGTTGTTTTTTCAATTTTGACTCGCACACAAACCACACGGTTATTTTTCAAGCAATTTTCGGCAATTTTCTCTGCCAAAGTTTCAATCAAATCAAAATGCGTGTCTTTGATGAGTGCTTTAATACCCGTCACCACTTTTTCATAACAAACAACGTCATCAATATTTTGAGGTACTTGAGTGCCAAATTCAGCGACAGCTAAATCAATATTGAATAAGACGGGCTGAAGAGAAGCCTTTTCATGTGGGTAAATGCCGAGCGACATTTCCAGTGCCAGATCACGGATGAAAACTCGGATTAATCCATGCGCCGCGCTGGCATAGTTTTCGGGCGTAGAATAGCGGCGAATTGACTTGTTCATTATTCAATGACCCCTGTTATGTCTGGGGTTTGCCAAGCAAGATGTTGTCCGCCATCTAGCGCAATCATTTGCCCCGTCATTGATGAGGCCTGCACAATATAATGGACGCCATCAACGACATCATCTGGGGAAGCGGCGTGACCTAATGGAACCAGCTGCGTTTGTTTCTCAAACTCTTTCATGCTTTGGCGCGGATTTGGTAGCGTTGGGCCGGGGCCAATCCCGTTTACACGAATGTTTTGCCCGGCCAACGCTTGCGCAAAAGTCTGGGTGAGCGTCCATAAACCCGCTTTGGAAACCGTGTAACTGAGAAAGTGCGGCGTTAGTCTCCATACACGCTGGTCAATAATATTGATAATATTGCCGCCATTTGATTGTTTGGCAAAATCACGCATCAATAGAGCTGGCGCGCGCAAGTTCACATCAAGATGGGCATCCCAGCTTTCAAGCTTCAAATTATCGACCGTGTCACGCTCAAACACAGAGGCGTTATTTATCAATAAAGAAACCTCGCCAAGCGCGTCATTTGCCTCTTGCATGAGGGCTTGCGCCCGCGTGCCATCGGCGAGGTCAGCTTGTAGCGCAACCCCTTCAACACCTAGCGACTTCACCATGCGCATAAGCTCCATAGCATCATCGTGGGAACTGGCATAATGCAAAGCAATATTCCACCCCCGTTCAGCAAGCCCAAGCGTAAGTGCTCTACCAATGCGTTTTGCACCGCCGGTAATCAAAGCCGTTTTAATCATGTCTTCACATAGCAATTTTATGCCTTCTTTCATAGCCCTTGGGTTTATCCTATGCTTGGGCTGGAAATCTTTCTGTTTACCTAAACTATAGGCTTAGGTATAAAGGGTGAAGATAATGAAATATCCCTATGAACTCACCGATGATGTTTTTCCTTTAGAGCGTGATAGTCACACGCATTATGGGCGATATTTGGGTATATGTTATTTTGGATTCAGCAAAAGCAAGTCCTATATGGGTGTGCCGTGGAATGAAAAACTTCTTGCAAGCAAAGCTTCAAACGCCTTGCATGGCGGTGTCGTCACCACTTTGATGGACGAGGCTTTTGGCGGCGCGAGCATGGTTTTTCTTGGCGAGATAACCCCCCTAGCAACGATTGATTTACGCATCGATTATATCCGCCCCGCCACGGCTGGGCAGGATCTTTATTGCATTGGTGAGTGTTATCGAAAAACCAAGCGTGTGTGCTTTGTGCGGGGGCAGGTATTTCAAAACAATCCTGATAAGCCGATTGCCTTTGGCACCGGCACATTCATGATCGGGGCTTATTCAAAACCTAAAAAAGAGGCGGTTGGGCTTGGGGATGTCTGAGCACCCAAAAGAAATACGGTTCATCAAAGAGCTTCTTTTGGATATGCCCTTTGCACACTACATGAATATAGAGCTACTGAGTGTCGAAAATGGCGTGCTATTGGAACTCGCTGGCACTGAAAACATGCTCGGCAATGCGGATATTAGTGCTATGCATGGTGGGTGTATGGCAAGTCTTTTGGAAACAACGGCGGTGTTAGAAGCGGCGCGTCATATGGTTGGTTTAGTCAAAACAAAGGGGCAGGTAATTGCGCTTCCGGTGCCGTTAAGCACAACCACTCAATATTTGAGGGGTGGTAAATCTGGTATTGCTGGGAGCAATCCCATTGCGACTTTTGCGCGCGCTGAAATGTTAAAGCATGGCAAGCGTTCCAGCACAATCGTCTGCCGTCTTTGGCAAGAAGACGAAGCAAAATTGCTGGCTTCCATGACCGCAATCATGATGCAACCCGCTCAAAAAAAACTTGCGTAATTTTCTGGCAATCTGGACTAAACCTCTAAACTGATTGAGTTAACGCGCTAGCTCATAAAGAGCCACAGCCGTTGCTGTTGCTACATTCAAGCAAGCAAATTCTGCGCCTTGTTGTGTATTGGCATTGGGCAAACATACAAGCTGAGTGCAGTTTTCTTTAGTCAGGCGGCGCAAACCTTTGCCTTCGGCGCCAAGCACCAAGGCTATCGGCAAATTGCGGTCAATATCTGCCATAAGTGTTTGACCCGTTTCATCCAGCCCTAATGTCGCATAGCCAGAAGCATTTAACTGCTTAAGGCAACGCGCCAAATTAGCCACAGAAATTAAAGGCATATGTTCAACCGCCCCCGAAGCCGTTTTTGCTAATGCCCCAGCAGCAAACGGCGCATTATGGCGGGTCATGATAACCCCGCCCGCACCAAAAACCGTCGCGGCACGCATAATCGCCCCGATATTTCGTGGGTCGGTCACTTGATCTAAGACAATGAGCCTTTTGCCGCTGGCGATTAAATCATCTAACTCATATTCTGGTAGGGGCGCGGCCGTTAAAGCAACGCCTTGATGCACCGTGCCGAGTTTGAACATCTGGTTCAATTTATTCGGTGTCGTTTCAGAAATTTTAAGCGTGGCAAGCTGAGGGCTTTGAAGCTCTATTTTAAGCTCCCGCAAAGCATTTTTAGTGGCTTTGAGCGCAATCAATGAACGCTTTGGATTATTAAGTGCCTCTTTTACCGCGTGAAATCCGTAAAGCACATGTTCACTCTGTTTCGCCTTGTTGCTTGGAGGGCGAGAAACAGATTTGGAAAATAGTTTTTTTTCCCGCGTTAAGTCATTTGAAGGCTTGCGCTTATTCATATCACCGCTTATAAGGTTGAAACGAAATTTGTGCAAATATTCTCCTTGGAAATTTACGATAAATATTCCAAAGAGTTGATTTACGCATTTTTGTACTATTTTTATGCGTTGAAAGACTTGAAAGGCTTGACAAAGCAAAGGTTTAAGATAATAACCGCTTTGTTCTGCTATATCAAAGTGCCTTTCTGAGTGAGGTGATGATGTGTATCCCAGGAGGGATGCCCGAGTGGCTAAAGGGGACGGGCTGTAAACCCGTTGGCTATGCCTACGTTGGTTCGAATCCAACTCCCTCCACCATATTGGCGTTTGGCTTGTTGGTGTTTAGCTTGGGGTTTAATGGGCAGAAATTTCAGCGGGTGTAGCTCAATGGTAGAGCAACAGCCTTCCAAGCTGATGATGAGGGTTCGATTCCCTTCACCCGCTCCATATTTGCCCGCCGAGGGCAAGTTAGAGGGCAAGTTAGAGGGCAAGTTGGAGAATTGGATTAAATTTTGGCCCTAATAGGGTCGCAGTTAAATAGGACGAGTACAATGTCAAAGGAAAAGTTTGAGCGGACAAAGCCGCACTGTAACATTGGAACGATTGGTCATGTTGACCATGGTAAGACGACGTTGACGGCGGCGATTACGAAAGTATTGGCCGAAAGTGGCGGGGCGGAGTTTTCCGATTATGCTGATATTGATAAGGCACCAGAAGAAAAAGCGCGCGGGATTACAATCTCTACGGCTCATGTCGAGTATGAAACAGAGGCACGCCACTATGCGCATGTTGATTGTCCGGGTCATGCTGATTATGTGAAGAACATGATAACGGGTGCGGCACAGATGGATGGCGGGATTTTGGTTGTGAGCGCGGCGGATGGTCCTATGCCTCAAACCCGCGAGCATATTTTGCTGGCGCGCCAAGTTGGAGTGCCTGCTTTGGTTGTGTTTATGAACAAGGTTGACCAAGTTGACGATGCTGAACTGCTTGAACTTGTTGAGATGGAAATTCGTGAATTGCTGTCTTCGTATGAGTTTCCGGGCGATGATGTTCCGATTGTTTCTGGTTCTGCGCTTGCGGCACTTGAGGGGCGTGATGAGGAAATTGGTAAAGCGTCTATTTTAAAGTTAATGTCTGTTGTTGATAGTTATATTCCCCAGCCTGAACGCCCCAAAGACCAGCCGTTTTTGTTGCCGATTGAGGATGTATTTTCGATTTCTGGTCGTGGTACGGTTGTTACGGGCCGTGTTGAGCGGGGTATTATTCAGGTCGGCGAGGATATTGAGATTGTTGGCATTAAAGACACAGTGAAGACGACTTGCACAGGGGTTGAGATGTTTCGCAAGCTGCTTGATAGCGGTGAAGCGGGTGATAATGTTGGTGTTCTTTTGCGCGGGACAAAGCGCGAGGAAGTTGAGCGAGGTCAGGTTCTGTGTCATCCCGGTAGCATCACGCCGCACACGAAGTTCAAAGCTGAGGCTTATATTTTAACCAAAGACGAGGGGGGTCGTCATACGCCTTTTTTCACCAATTATCGCCCTCAGTTTTACTTTCGCACGACAGATGTTACAGGTGTTTGTCAGTTGCCTTCGGGCACTGAGATGGTTATGCCCGGCGATAATGTCGAGATGGAAGTTGAGCTGATAGTTCCGATTGCGATGGAAGAAAAGTTACGTTTTGCTATTCGTGAAGGCGGGCGCACGGTTGGGGCGGGTGTTGTATCGGCAATTATTGAGTAATCAATTGAGTAATCATCAGCGGTCGCGCCTTTTTTCCCACTGGGTTCTACCGCTTGTTTTTGAGTTAAGTATTTGAATTAAAAAAGGCTTAGTTATTTAGGTTGGCTATTTAGGAGTGTAGCTCAATTGGCAGAGCACCGGTCTCCAAAACCGGGGGTTGTGGGTTCAAGTCCCTCCACTCCTGCCACTGAGAGAAGGTATTGGCAAGCTGGTATTTGTTCAGCAAAAGTTAAAAGTAACCCAAGCATATAAGGATAACATGATAAATCCGTTTTTATTTTTACAGCAAGTACGTTCAGAAGTCGGCAAGGTAAGCTGGCCGACCCAGCGCGAGACAATGGTGACAACTATCATGGTATTTATCATGGCGGCGTTGGCGTCTGTTTTCTTTTTTCTGGCCGACCAGATTTTGAGTTTTATCGTTTCTTTTTTGCTTGGCTTAGGGAGCTAGAACTGACTAATGCATAAATGGTATATTGTTCACGCTTACTCTAACTTTGAGCAAAAGGTTGCTGATAGCATCCAAGAGCAGGCGCGGCTTGGGGGGCTTGAGGCGCGGTTTGAAGAAATTTTGGTGCCGACCGAAGAAGTTGTCGAGTTGCGCCGCGGACGCCGTGTAAATGCGGAAAGAAAATTTTTTCCGGGCTATGTGTTGGTGAAAATGGATATGTCTGATCAAGCCTATCATTTGGTGAAAAATACGCCTAAGGTTTCTGGTTTTCTTGGCGCTGAAAACCGTCCAACGCCAATTCCACAACGCGAGGTGGACAGGATATTGAATCAAGTGCGAGAGGGGGTGGAGCATCCAAAGCCTTCGGTTATTTTTGAAGTGGGTGAACAGGTTCGTGTCAGTGATGGGCCGTTTGCTTCTTTTAATGGTCTGGTTGAGGAGATCGATGAAGAACGGGCACGGTTGAAAGTTACGGTGTCTATTTTTGGACGGGCGACGCCTGTCGAGCTTGAATATGGTCAGGTTGAAAAACTTTGACTCTAAATGAACGCGGGAGGCGCGGGCGCAACCGCAGACCATAATCGAACACCATGCCTTAAGCGGTTGGTTGAAAGGAACGAAAGATGGCTAAAGTAATTAGTGGTTACCTGAAAATGCAGGTACCGTCAGGGAGTGCAAGTCCGTCGCCGCCAATTGGTCCTGCGCTGGGTCAGCGTGGGTTGAATATTATGGAATTTTGCAAGGCATTTAATGCCAAAACGCAAGAAATGGAAAAGGATATGCCGCTCCCGACTATTGTGACAATTTATGAAGATAAGTCTTTTACCTTTGTGATTAAGACGCCGCCGGCTTCTTATTATTTGAAAAAAGCGGCACGCTTGCCCAAAGGCGGGAGTGAGCCGGGGCGTGAAGTTGCGGGCGTTGTGACGATGAAACAGTGCCGTGAAATCGCTGAGCAAAAGCTAAAAGATTTGAACACAAATGATCTGGATGAGGCGCAAAAAATGATTGCAGGCTCAGCCCAGTCCATGGGTTTGGAAGTGAGGGGTTAGTTATGGCTATTGGAAAACGTACTCTGGCGGCGCGCAAAGGCATTGACCCGAAAAAACTTCATACTGTTGAAGATGCTGTAAAACTTGTTAAAGAGCGCGCTTTAGCAAAATTTGATGAAACGATTGAGCTTGCTGTGAATCTTGGTGTTGACCCGCGCCATGCTGACCAGATGGTTCGGGGGGTGGTTGAATTACCTAATGGGACGGGGCGTTCTGTTCGGGTTGGGGTGTTTGCTAAAGATGCTAAGGCGCAAGAAGCTAAAGAGGCGGGCGCGGATATTGTGGGGGCTGAGGATTTAGTTGAGATTGTTCAAAAGGGCACGATTAACTTTGACCGTTGTATTGCAACGCCTGACATGATGCCGCTGGTTGGGCGCTTGGGTAAAGTGCTTGGGCCGCGCAATCTGATGCCAAACCCTAAGGTGGGAACAGTGACGCCAGATATTGGCGCAGCTGTACGTGCGGCTAAAGGCGGGGCGGTTGAATTTCGCGTTGAAAAAGCCGGTATTATTCATGCGGGTATTGGCAAGGCAAGTTTTTCAGAACAGCAATTATTGGGTAATGTGAAATCATTTTTGAAGGCTGTTCAAAAGGCACGTCCTTCGGGTGCCAAAGGTACATTTGTAACGCGTATTGCGTTGAGTTCTACGATGGGGCCGGGGGTTCGCATCGATGTTTCGGGCGCGCTGAGCGGCTGATGAATTTTGAAGCTTTCGGGCTTTAAAAAATCGCCTATTTGGTATCAATATTTGTATCAAAGAGGCGGTGACTGTCCAAGACTTCAGGTGCGGCATGCCGCTTAATTTCCTGAATAGACGGGTAAGAGTTTACGCCGCGCATACTGGCAGAACTCCACTCGGGGCAGAAAGAGGGTCATGTAGATTACTCTACATGATGAAACTGAACCGGTGGAGACCAAGACTTTTGGTTTTGTTATCTGCCCCTAAGTGTGCAGGGGTTGCACACATGGAGAGAAAAAGTGGATAGAGCTAAAAAAGAACAGCTCATAGAGCACTTCGGCGGCGTTATTGGTGATGCTGGCGTTGTCGTTGTAACCCACTATGCCGGTCTGACGGTTCCGCAAATGGAAGATTTGCGCCACCAAATGACAGCGGTTGGCGGGACTGTTAAAGTCACCAAGAACCGTCTGGTAAAACGTGCTCTCGCAGGTACGACAGCAGAAGGCATTAGCGACTTATTTAACGGTCCAACGGCGATTGTGTATTCACAAGACCCTGTTGCGGCACCAAAGGTTGCTGCTGAATTTGCCAAAAAGAATAAGCATCTTATTCTTCTTGGGGGTGTCATGGGTGAAACCATTCTTGACGCATCTGGTGTTAATAATCTGGCTACACTGCCATCGCTTGACGCTTTGCGCGCTAAGTTGGTAGGGCTGCTGAATGCACCCGCTACGAAAGTGGCTGGTGTTGTGCAGGCACCGGCGGGTCAATTGGCTCGTTTGGTTGGCGCTTATGCTGCGAAAGACGCGGCGGCTTAAGCCGTCACGCGGTACTTATAAATGGAGTGAAACAAATGGCTAATCTAGAAAAGATTGCTGAAGACCTCTCAAGCCTGACTGTGCTTGAGGCTGCAGAGCTTGCAACTTTGCTTGAAGAAAAGTGGGGCGTTTCGGCGGCGGCACCTGTTGCGGTGGCGGCGGCGGCACCCTCAGCTGATGGTGCTGCGGACGCCGAGGAAGTAAAAGACAGCTTTACGGTTGTTTTGACGGCGGTTGGTGACCAGAAAATTAACGTCATCAAAGAGGTTCGCTCTATCACAGGGCTTGGCTTGAAAGAGGCTAAGGACATTGTGGAAGGCGCACCAAAAGATCTCAAAGAGGACGTGCCCACGGCTGAAGCGAATGAGTTAAAAGAAAAACTCGAAGCGGCGGGCGCAACAGTTGAGCTAAAATAAGTTCGTATTGAGAGGGTGAGCCTTGGCGTTCACCCTCTATTTCTCTTTGCGAGACTGGGGAAATAAAACTTACGGTCCGATTGTTTTTGAAGCTGACGGGGAAACTAAAATGTCGCAAGCCTATACAGGTCGCAAAAGAATTCGTCGTTCCTTTGGTCGTATTCCGCAGGTTGTGGATATGCCGAATCTTATTGAAATTCAAAAAGATTCCTATAATCACTTCCTCCAACAAGAGATAGCCCAAGCCAAGCGCACAGAAAAAGGATTGCAAGCCGTCTTTAATTCGGTTTTTCCAATTGAAGATTTCTCAGGGGCCTCCCTTTTAGAATTTAAATCATATAGATTCGACCCCCCAAAATATGATGTCGAAGAATGCCAACAACGCGGCATGACCTATGCCGCCCCGCTAAAGGTGCAATTGAGCCTCAGTGTTTTCGACATTGACGAAGAAACAGAACACAGAACGCTTAGACATTCAACCCAACAAGATGTTTATATGGGCGACCTACCCTTGATGACCGATACTGGTACCTTCGTCATTAATGGCACAGAGCGCGTTATCGTTTCTCAGATGCACCGCAGTCCCGGTGTCTTCTTTGACCATGATAAGGGTAAAACGCATGCCTCGGGTAAGCTTTTATTTGCGGCGCGTATCATTCCTTACCGGGGTTCATGGCTCGATTTTGAATTCGATGCTAAGGATATTCTACATGTGCGTATTGACCGGCGCAGAAAGCTTCCCGCAACATCTATTTTGCACGCGCTTGATTTTAATGATGAAGAGATCCTTGACCTGTTCTACAAGCAGATTAGCTTTGTCCTAAAAGATGAAAAATGGGTGACGCCGTTTGATAAAGAAGTGCGCAAGGGGACAAAACCGGCTTATGATCTTGTTAATGCAAAAACCGGTAAAGTTGTCGTTGAGGCGGGCAAAAAGATTTCACCACGCATGGCCAACAAGCTGGCAGAAGAGGGCTTGCGTGAACTACTGGTTGATAAAATTGAAGTGATTGGCAGATTTCTTGCGCAAGAACTGGTTAATCTGGAAACGGGCGAAATTTACGCAGAAGCTGGCGATGAAATAACCGAAGAGCTATTGGATGTGTTGATTGAGAATAATTATGACACAATCATGACATTGCATACCGACCCGATTAACAAGGGGCCATTTATTCGCAACACATTAATGGCTGATAAATCCTCTGATAAGGTAACGGCACTTGAGGAAATTTATCGTGTTATGCGCCCCGGCGAGCCACCAACAGAGGAGACGGCGCAGGCTCTCTTTACCAGTCTTTTCTTTGATGATGAGCGTTATGATTTATCATCTGTTGGGCGGGTGAAAATGAACATTCGGATGCATTTAGATTGTCCGGATGATGTGCGTATCTTGCGCAAGGAAGATATTGTCGAAGTTATGCGCACCCTTGTTAATCTGCGTGACGGCAAGGGGGATATTGATGACATTGACAATCTTGGTAATCGGCGTGTGCGTTCTGTCGGTGAGTTGATGGAAAATGCTTATCGTCTTGGTTTGTTACGTATGGAGCGGGCGATTAAGGAGCGTATGAGCTCGATTGAGATTGATACAATCACGGCGCAAGATTTGATTAATGCAAAGCCTGCGGCGGCGGCGGTGCGTGAGTTTTTCGGCTCATCGCAATTGTCTCAATTTATGGACCAAACCAACCCGCTTTCAGAGATTACGCATAAGCGCCGCTTATCGGCACTGGGTCCCGGCGGTTTGACACGCGAGCGCGCAGGCTTTGAGGTACGCGATGTGCATCCAACTCATTATGGGCGTATTTGTCCGATTGAAACGCCGGAAGGTCCAAATATTGGCTTGATTAACTCTCTAGCAACTTTTGCCCGCGTTAATCAATATGGTTTCATTGAAAGCCCTTATCGTGTTGTAAAAAATGGTAAAGTGACGAATGAAGTCGTTTATCAATCGGCGATGGAAGAAGCGCGCTATAATGTCGCCCAAGCGACTATCGGCATTGATGAAAAAAATAACATCACGGATGAGCTTATTAACTGCCGTGTGAATGGCGACTTCAAAATGGTGCCTGCCAATGAAGTCGATTTCATTGATGTTTCACCAAAGCAGATTGTTTCAGTGGCGGCGGCTTTGATCCCGTTCCTTGAAAATGATGACGCAAACCGTGCCTTGATGGGCTCAAATATGATGCGTCAAGCTGTGCCCCTGTTACAGGCTGATGCGCCGTTAGTTGGGACCGGCATGGAAGAAGTTGTGGCGCGTGATTCTGGCGCGGCTGTTACGGCACGCCGCTCAGGCGTGGTTGATCAGGTCGATGCCATGCGTATTGTTATTCGCGCAACCAACGAAACGGATGCGGCGGTATCGGGTGTCGATATTTATAATCTGCAAAAATTTCAGCGTTCAAATCAATCCACATGCATTAATCAACGCCCGCTCGTGCGGGTTGGCGATAAAGTTCAGGCGGGTGATGTTGTGGCAGATGGTCCCTCAACGGAGCTTGGCGAATTGGCTCTTGGACGCAATGTGCTGGTCGCCTTTATGCCTTGGAATGGCTATAATTTTGAAGACTCGATTTTGATCTCAGAGCGCATTGTGCGCGATGATGTGTTTACATCTGTTCATATTGAAGAATTTGAAGTGATGTCACGTGACACCAAGCTTGGGCCTGAGGAAATCACGCGTGATATTCCAAATGTTGGCGAGGATGCCTTGCGCAATTTGGATGAAGCGGGGATTGTTTATATTGGTTCTGAGGTTGAGCCGAGCGATATTTTGGTCGGTAAAATTACGCCAAAAGGTGAAAGCCCGATGACGCCAGAAGAAAAACTTCTGCGGGCCATTTTTGGGGAAAAAGCTTCTGATGTGCGCGATACATCCTTGAAACTACCGCCCGGAACAACGGGTACGGTTGTGGAAGTGCGGGTGTTTAATCGCCATGGCATTGAAAAAGATGAACGGGCGATGGCTATTGAGCGCGAGGAAATCGAAGCACTTGCAAAAGACCGTGATGACGAGTTTGCTATTCTTGAGCGCAATATTTATGACCGCCTTGGGGCTTTGCTTTCTGGCAAGCTTGCTTTGTCGGGGCCAAAGGGCATATCTGCTAATAGCAAAATCATGGATGAGGCACTGGCTGATGTGCCGCGGGCACAATGGTGGCAAATTGCTCTTAAAAACGACAAAGCAATGAGCGATGTCGAAATTTTGAAAAAGCAGTTTGACGAAAGCAAAGCTGCTCTTGAATCGCGTTTTGAGGACAAGGTTGATAAGCTCCAACGCGGGGATGAATTATCGCCGGGCGTTATGAAAATGGTGAAAGTTTATGTGGCGGTTAAGCGTAAGCTTCAGCCGGGTGATAAAATGGCGGGTCGCCATGGTAACAAAGGTGTTATCAGCCGTATTTTACCAGCTGAGGATATGCCCTATCTTGAAGATGGTCAGCCGGTTGACATTGTGCTTAATCCGCTTGGGGTACCGAGTCGGATGAATGTCGGGCAGATTTTGGAAACACATCTTGGCTGGGCTTGTGCGGGCATGGGCAAGCAGGTGGCGGACGCTATTGAAGTTTATGAACGCGAAGGCGATGCGAGTCGGATTAAAGATGTGCTTGGGAATATTTATTCTGATGATAAAGAGCTTGCCAATATGTCTGAGGGTGAGGCTGTTGAAATGAGTTACACATTACGCAAAGGTGTGCCTATGGCAACGCCTGTGTTTGATGGTGCGCGTGAATCTGATATTGTTAAAGCGTTAGAAAATGCTGGTATTGACTCCTCTGGGCAAGTCACGCTTCGTGATGGGCGCACAGGCGAGGCATTTGACCGTAAAGTAACTGTTGGCTATATTTATATGCTTAAATTACATCACCTTGTTGATGATAAAATCCATGCGCGTTCTATTGGTCCCTACTCGTTGGTGACTCAGCAGCCACTTGGCGGGAAGGCTCAATTTGGCGGCCAGCGTTTTGGCGAGATGGAAGTTTGGGCACTTGAAGCTTATGGTGCTGCTTATACATTACAAGAAATGTTAACTGTTAAGTCTGATGATGTTGCGGGTAGAACAAAAGTCTATGAGGCAATTGTCAAAGGTGATGACACATTTGAAGCTGGTATTCCAGAAAGTTTCAATGTGTTAGTTAAAGAAATTCGTTCACTGGGTCTGAATGTCGAATTGGCAGAAGGCGCAAAAAACGAGCTATAAGTCGAAAGGCTTTAACGGGTGGATGGTTTGTCACTATTGCACCAAAAAAGGAGAGTGCCTTATGAATCATGAGGTCATGAATATCTTCAACCCGCAAGGGGCAACGCAGAATTTTGACCGTATTCGCATTTCTATTGCGAGTCCGGAAAAAATCCGTTCTTGGACTTATGGCGAGATTAAAAAGCCAGAAACCATCAACTACAGAACGTTTAAGCCTGAGCGTGATGGTCTTTTTTGTGCGCGTATTTTTGGGCCGATTAAGGATTACGAATGTCTTTGCGGTAAATATAAGCGCATGAAATATAAGGGCGTGATTTGCGAGAAGTGTAATGTTGAGGTGACGTTAACTAAAGAACGCCGCTCGCGCATGGGGCATATTGAGTTGGCGGCGCCGGTGGCTCATATCTGGTTTTTGAAATCCTTGCCAAGCCGTATTGGTCTTTTGCTGGATATGAAGCTGAAAGAGCTGGAGCGCGTGCTTTATTTTGAGAATTTCATTGTGCTTGAACCGATGTTGACAGGTTTACAAAAAGGTCAATTGCTGACTGAGGATGAGTATTATGAAGCTCAAGATGAGTATGGTGATGACGCTTTTGTTGCTGATATTGGAGCGCAAGCGATACGCACCATGCTCGAGAACATCGACCTTGAGGAACTGGCAGCTTTATTAAAGATTGAGATTGCCGAAGCAACCACCGAGCTTAAGCCGAAGGCTTTGGCGAAGCGGTTGAAAGTTGTTGAGGCTTTTATTCGTTCTAGCAATCGCCCTGAGTGGATGATCATGACGATTATCCCTGTGATTCCACCAGAATTGCGCCCTCTTGTTCCATTGGATGGCGGTCGTTTTGCGACCTCTGACCTGAATGATTTGTATCGGCGCGTTATTAATAGAAATAACCGTCTTAAGCGTCTGATTGAGCTGCGTGCGCCCGATATTATTGTCCGCAATGAAAAGCGTATGCTGCAAGAATCCGTGGATGCTCTGTTTGATAATGGCCGCCGTGGACGGATAATTACGGGGGCGAATAAACGCCCGCTAAAATCCCTTTCTGATATGCTTAAAGGCAAGCAAGGGCGTTTTCGTCAGAACTTGCTTGGTAAACGCGTGGATTATTCTGGTCGGTCTGTGATTGTGGTTGGGCCTGAGCTGAAATTACATCAATGTGGCTTGCCAAAGAAAATGGCTTTGGAACTCTTTAAGCCGTTTGTTTATTCGTTGCTTGAACTTAAAGGGCATGCCTCGACTGTGAAACAGTCTAAAAAGATGGTTGAAAAAGGGCGCCCAGAAGTCTGGGACTGTCTTGATGAGGTTATTCGAGAGCATCCGGTTTTGTTAAACCGTGCGCCAACATTGCATCGGCTTGGGATTCAGGCATTTGAGCCAATTCTCATTGAAGGTAAAGCTATCCAGTTGCATCCGCTTGTTTGTGCGGCTTTTAATGCCGATTTTGACGGTGACCAGATGGCCGTTCATGTGCCGCTTTCACTTGAGGCTCAATTAGAAGCACGGGTGCTGATGATGTCCACGAATAATATTTTGCACCCTGCGAACGGCTCGCCCATTATTGTGCCGTCTCAGGATATTGTTTTGGGTCTGTATTATATTTCCCTCGAACATGAGGGCGCGCCGGGCGAGGGCATGGCATTTGTTGATATTGATGAAATTGAACATGCACTGGAAACCAAGACAGTGACCTTGCATACAAAAATCAAGGTGCGTATTAAAACCTATGATGAAGCGGGCGAGCTTACCCAGAAGCTGGTAGATACAACACCGGGGCGTATGCTGATTAGTCAGCAACTCCCTTTACATAAAAATGTGCCTTTTTCGACGATTAATCGTCTGTTGACGAAAAAAGAGATCTCGCGGGCAATTGATACTGTCTATCGTCATTGCGGGCAAAAAGAAACAGTTCTTTTTTGTGACCACATGATGTTGCTTGGGTTTCGTCAAGCTTGTAAGGCGGGGATTTCTTTTGGTAAGGATGACATGGTTATTCCGGAAGAAAAACTAGGGCTGATTGCTCAAACCATGGATTTGGTGAAGGAATATGAACAGCAATATATTGATGGTCTGATCACGCAAGGCGAGAAATACAATAAAGTCGTGGATGCTTGGGCTAAATGTACGGACCGTGTTGCCGATGTGATGATGGATAAAATTTCGTCACTCAATCCAGAAAGTGCTGAAGATTCGAATAGTTTTATTAACTCGATTTATATGATGGCGCATTCAGGTGCGCGTGGCTCGCCCGCCCAAATGAAACAGCTCGCAGGCATGCGCGGTCTGATGGCGAAACCTTCGGGGGAGATTATCGAAACGCCGATTATTTCAAACTTTAAAGAAGGTCTATCCGTGCTTGAATATTTCAACTCAACGCATGGCGCACGTAAAGGTCTTGCGGATACGGCACTCAAAACGGCTAACGCTGGTTATTTGACGCGCCGTCTGGTTGATGTCGCGCAAGATTGTATCATTAATGAAAAAGATTGCGGCACCCCAAACGGCATTACGGTCTCGGCTGTTATTGATTCGGGCGAAGTCGTGACATCGCTTTCAGAACGCGTGCTCGGGCGGGTGCCGGTCGAGGATGTGGTCGACCCGGTATCTGGTGAAGTGCTTGTTGTCAAAGACGCGCTGATTAGTGAAGAGCATTGTGATATTATTGATAATGCTAATCTTGTTGGCATTAAAATTCGTTCAGTGCTGACTTGTGAAACGCGTCATGGCACGTGTAGCCAGTGTTATGGGCGTGACCTTGCGCGGGGGACAAAGGTCAATATGGGAGAAGCTGTTGGGGTGATTGCGGCGCAATCTATTGGTGAGCCGGGCACTCAGTTGACGATGCGTACATTCCATATTGGCGGCACGGCGCAAGTGGTTGACCAGAGCTTTGTGGAATCAAATGCTGACGGTATTGTGAAGTTTGAAAATGCCAATATCGTAACTGATTCAGCCGACCGCTTAGTTGTTATGGGGCGCAATGTTTCTGTTAAGATTGTTGATGAGAACGGGCTGGAACGCGCTTCACATAAATTGGCTTATGGCACGCGGCTACGCGTCAAAGAAGATGATAATATTAAGCGCGGTGAGCGTATTGGTGAGCGGGAACCTTATGCTTTGCCAATTCTGACAGAGCTTGAAGGTGAAATCGTTTTTGAAGATGTTGTGGACGGCCGGACCATTAGTGAAGTGTTGGATGAGGAAACGGGTATTGCTCAACGTGTGGTTATTGAGCCGATCTCTGGAATAAAAAAAATTATCTCTGGAACAAAAACAATTAGTTTCAAGCCGGCCATTACCATCAAGGGTGAAGATGGTGAGGTCAAGAGACTGGCGAACGGCAATGAGGCGCGTTATTTGTTATCTGTTGGGGCTATTTTATCGGTGGATGCTGGGGCTAAGGTTCATGCGGGGGATACATTGGCGCGGATTCCGAATGCTTTGCCAATTCTGACAGAGCTTGAAGGTGAAATCGTTTTTGAAGATGTTGTGGACGGCCGGACCATTAGTGAAGTGTCGGATGAGGAAACGGGTATTGCTCAACGTGTGGTTATTGATCCGATCTCTGGAACAAAAAAAAATATCTCTAGAACAAAAAAAAATATCTCTGGAACAAAAACAATTAGTTTCAAGCCGGCCATTACCATCAAGGGTGAAGATGGTGAGGTCAAGAGACTGGCGAACGGCAATGAGGCGCGTTATTTGTTATCTGTTGGGGCTATTTTATCGGTGGATGCTGGGGCTAAGGTTCATGCGGGGGATATATTGGCGCGGATTCCGACCGAGGGGGCGACCTCAAGCGATATTACGGGGGGTCTGCCACGTGTTGCTGAATTGTTTGAAGCGCGCCGTCCTAAGGAACATGCCATTATTGCTGAAATTAGCGGCAAGGTTGAGCTCGGGCGTGATTACAAAAACAAGCGCCGCATTACCATTCATCCCGAAGAGGCAGAGCAGGAGCCAGTTGAATATTTGGTGCCAAAAGCGAAGCATTTGTCTGTGCAAGATGGCGACATCATTGAAAAGGGTGAGTATTTAATTGATGGTAATCCTGCGCCGCATGATATTTTGGCTATTTTTGGTGTTGAGGAGCTTGCCTCTTATCTTGTGCAAGAGATACAGGATGTTTATCGCCTGCAAGGTGTGACCATTAATGACAAGCATATTGAGGTTATTGTGCGTCAAATGTTGCAAAAAATTGAGATCACTGATTCTGGCGACAGCTCTTACCTTAAGGACGAGCAAATTGACCGCATCGAGTTTGAAGAGGTGAACGAAAAACTCATCGCAGAAGGCAAAGAGCCAGCAACTGGCAATCATGTTCTGCTTGGGATTACCAAAGCGAGTTTGCAGACGCGCTCGTTTATTTCTGCGGCGTCTTTCCAAGAAACGACGCGTGTGTTGACCGAAGCGGCCATTAACGGCAAAGAAGATACACTTATTGGCTTGAAAGAGAACGTCATTGTGGGTCGTTTGATACCAGCGGGGACGGGTGGGGTGATGCAAAAACTGCGCGGCGAAGCCAATCAGCGTGATCAGGTGTTGATTGACGCAGAAAATGCCGCCAAAGCTGCAGAAGAAGCCGCCGCACAAACGTCCGTAAAGAGTGAAGATGAAGCGTCCGTAAAGAGTGAAGATGAAGCATTTTTCAAAACCTAATAGAGTGGTTATTTCAAAGCGGTGATATTTAGTTCAAAAGTCTGAGGAAACAGCTTGACGAAATAGGATGCATTAGGTAAAAAACCTCAACTTTGGTAACAGGGCCGTAGGTTATTTAGATATGTCGTCACTTAAGATATGTCGTCACTTAAGATATGTTGTTCTTGGATATGCTGTTCTTAAATATGCTGTTCTAAGGTGTCATGCTAAGACGCTATCGTAGGAAGCCTAAACGCTGTTGTTTTCTAAAGCTAATTTTTGGATACAAGATTGCGCGTATCGTTCAAAAACGTATCGTTCAAAAAAGCGAGCAATCCTCTGTTTTAAATCATTTGCGGATATCAGCGCCGTGATTGAGGGTTTGGTTTGAATTTGTGCCGAGGTTTTGGTGCGGCAAATTCCGACATTTTGTGTTCAAATGCCACCTTTCAAGGTGGCGTAGTTTGAGTGCCACCTTTCAAGGTGGCATAGTTTGAGTGCCACCTTTCAAGGTGGCTAGATGAAATCGTAGATGAAATAAAGAGCAGGCAGGAATTTAATGCCCACAATTAACCAGCTAATCCGCCACCCGCGGCGCAAAGTTATGAAACGGAACAAGGTTCCCGCGATGGAAGCATGTCCGCAAAAGCGCGGCGTCTGCACGCGTGTTTATACGACAACGCCAAAGAAACCGAACTCGGCCCTTCGCAAAGTGGCGCGTGTGCGGCTAACAAACGGTTTTGAAGTAACAAGTTACATTCCGGGCGAGGGACATAATCTTCAAGAGCACTCGGTTGTTATGATCCGTGGCGGCCGTGTTAAGGATTTGCCCGGTGTTCGTTATCACATTATTCGCGGCGTTCTGGATACCCAAGGGGTAAAAGATCGCAAACAGCGTCGTTCGAAATACGGCGCGAAGCGTCCAAAATAGGAAAATCGTTATATGTCTCGTCGTCGCCGCGCAGAAAAGCGTGAAATTAACCCCGATGCCAAATATGGCGATCTTGTTCTGACTAAGTTCATGAACAGCCTAATGATGCACGGTAAAAAATCGACCGCAGAAGGTATTCTTTATGGTGCGCTTGATATGGTTCAGGCGAAAATCAGCCGTGACCCTATGGAGGTTTTCCATGAAGCTTTGGAAAATATAAAGCCTGCTGTCGAGGTGCGTTCACGGCGTGTGGGGGGGGCAACTTATCAGGTGCCTGTTGAGGTTCGCACGGCGCGCAAATCTGCTTTGGCTATTCGGTGGTTGATTTCTGCCGCGCGGGCGCGCAATGAAAATACCATGGTCGAGCGACTCGCAGGTGAGCTCTTAGATGCCGTTAATAATCGTGGCTCTGCGGTCAAAAAACGCGAAGACACACACCGCATGGCCGAAGCCAACCGTGCTTTTTCTCATTATCGCTGGTAACGCTGTTAGGGCCGCTTAAGGATTAAACTCATGTCACGTGTAACGCCTCTTAAAGATTATCGCAATATTGGTATTATGGCGCATATTGATGCGGGTAAAACCACGACAACTGAACGTATTCTTTATTATACGGGGGTGAGCTATAAAATCGGCGAAGTGCATGATGGCGCCGCCACTATGGATTGGATGGAACAAGAACAAGAACGCGGCATTACAATCACCTCTGCGGCGACAACATGTTTCTGGCGCGGTCTGCGCATTAATATTATTGACACGCCCGGTCACGTGGATTTCACGATTGAAGTTGAGCGTTCTTTACGCGTACTTGATGGTGCGGTGGCGGTGTTTGACTCGGTTGCAGGGGTTGAGCCGCAATCTGAGACAGTTTGGCGTCAGGCGGATAAATATTCTGTGCCGCGGATGTGTTTCGTTAACAAAATGGACCGCACAGGGGCTGATTTTCCTCGCTGTGTTGAAATGATCAAAGACCGTCTTGGTTCGACGCCGCTGGTTATTCAGTTGCCGATTGGTGCTGAAGCCGAATATGAGGGGCTGATTGATCTGGTTAAAATGAAAGAGGTTCTCTGGCAGAATGAGGACCTTGGCGCGGCGTATGATTATCATGATATCCGTGATGAGCTCAAAGCACAGGCGCAAGAATACCGTTCTATACTGGTCGAGCAAGTTGTTGAGATGGATGATGCGCTGATGGAATCTTATTTGGAAGGCAATGAGCCATCCGAGGAAGAGCTTATTCGGTGTATTCGTAAAGGAACGATTGAGCAGGCATTTGTTCCTGTTTTGAACGGGACTGCGTTTAAAAATAAAGGTGTTCAGCCATTATTGGATGCGGTTGTTGATTTCATGCCCTCGCCTTTGGATGTGCCGGCTATTAGTGGTATTGATGCTAAGACGGAAGAAAAAATTGTGCGTAAAAGCTCGGATGATGAGCCTTTATCTATGCTGGCGTTTAAGATTGCGAATGACCCGTTTGTTGGGTCGCTGACATTTGCGCGGATTTATTCTGGTAAGCTGGAGAGCGGTCAAACTTTGGTTAATACGGTCAAAGATAAGCGCGAGCGTATTGGGCGGATGTTGCAGATGCATGCTAATTCGCGTGAAGAAATTAAAAGTGCTGTCGCTGGTGATATTGTGGCACTGGTGGGGTTGAAAGATACCACGACGGGTGACACTTTATGTGCGCAAAGCGAGCCTGTTATTTTGGAACGCATGGAGTTTCCAGACCCTGTGATTGAAGTTGCTGTTGAGCCAAAAACCAAGGGTGACCAAGAAAAAATGGGTTTGGCGCTGAGTCGTTTGGCGCAAGAGGACCCTTCATTTCGGGTTAAGTCTGACGAGGAAAGCGGTCAGACTGTCATCGCGGGCATGGGCGAGCTTCATCTTGATATTATTGTTGAGCGTATGAAGCGTGAGTTCAAAGTCGAGGCGAATGTTGGTGCGCCTCAGGTTGCGTATCGTGAGACTTTCACGAAGGTGACGGATGTTGACTATACGCATAAAAAGCAGTCTGGTGGTTCGGGTCAGTTTGCCCGCATCAAGATGACCATCGAGCCATTGGAAGCGGGTACGGGCTATGAATTTATCAATAAGATTGTTGGCGGTGCAATTCCTAGAGAATATATTCCGGGTGTTGAAAAAGGTATTGAGAGCGTTCGTGAAAATGGTGTTCTGGCGGGCTTTCCGATGATTGACTTCAAGGTTACTCTATATGACGGGGCTTTTCACGATGTTGACTCGAGTGTGATGGCGTTTGAAATTGCCGCACGGGCGGCTTTTCGTGAGGCATCGCGTGAGGCGGGGGCTAAATTGCTTGAGCCGATTATGTTGGTTGAGGTCACGACACCAGAAGATCATATGGGGGATGTTATTGGTGATTTAAATAGTCGGCGCGGCCAAATTCGCGGCACTGAATCACGCGGCAATGCGGCGATTATTCAAGCGATGGTGCCATTAGCGAATATGTTCGGTTATGTGAATAATTTGCGGTCCATGACGCAGGGGCGGGCGCAATATTCGATGCTATTTGACCATTATGACCTTGTACCACAAGCTGTATCAGATGAGGTGTTGGCGAAAATGGCTTAAGCCATTTCGCTATAAATTTGAAAAAGATGGAGATAAATTATGTCAAAGGAAAAGTTTGAGCGGACAAAGCCGCACTGTAACATTGGAACGATTGGTCATGTTGACCATGGTAAGACGACGTTGACGGCGGCGATTACGAAAGTATTGGCCGAAAGTGGCGGGGCGGAGTTTTCTGATTATGCTGATATTGATAAGGCACCAGAAGAAAAAGCGCGCGGGATTACAATCTCTACGGCTCATGTCGAGTATGAAACAGAGGCACGCCACTATGCGCATGTTGATTGTCCGGGTCATGCTGATTATGTGAAGAACATGATAACGGGTGCGGCACAGATGGATGGCGGGATTTTGGTTGTGAGCGCGGCGGATGGTCCTATGCCTCAAACCCGCGAGCATATTTTGCTGGCGCGCCAAGTTGGAGTGCCTGCTTTGGTTGTGTTTATGAACAAGGTTGACCAAGTTGACGATGCTGAACTGCTTGAACTTGTTGAGATGGAAATTCGTGAATTGCTGTCTTCGTATGAGTTTCCGGGCGATGATGTTCCGATTGTTTCTGGTTCTGCGCTTGCGGCACTTGAGGTGCGTGATGAGGAAATTGGTAAAGCGTCTATTTTAAAGTTAATGTCTGTTGTTGATAGTTATATTCCCCAGCCTGAACGCCCCAAAGACCAGCCGTTTTTGTTGCCGATTGAGGATGTATTTTCGATTTCTGGTCGTGGTACGGTTGTTACGGGCCGTGTTGAGCGGGGTATTATTCAGGTCGGCGAGGATATTGAGATTGTTGGCATTAAAGACACAGTGAAGACGACTTGCACAGGGGTTGAGATGTTTCGCAAGCTGCTTGATAGCGGTGAAGCGGGTGATAATGTTGGTGTTCTTTTGCGCGGGACAAAGCGCGAGGAAGTTGAGCGAGGTCAGGTTCTGTGTCATCCCGGTAGCATCACGCCGCACACGAAGTTCAAAGCTGAGGCTTATATTTTAACCAAAGACGAGGGGGGTCGTCATACGCCTTTTTTCACCAATTATCGCCCTCAGTTTTACTTTCGCACGACAGATGTTACAGGTGTTTGTCAGTTGCCTTCGGGCACTGAGATGGTTATGCCCGGCGATAATGTCGAGATGGAAGTTGAGCTGATAGTTCCGATTGCGATGGAAGAAAAGTTACGTTTTGCTATTCGTGAAGGCGGGCGCACGGTTGGGGCGGGTGTTGTATCGGCAATTATTGAGTAATCAATTGAGTAATCATCAGCGGTCGCGCCTTTTTTCCCACTGGGTTCTACCGCTTGTTTTTGAGTTAAGTATTTGAATTAAAAAAGGCATATAGCCAGAGGATATAACATGGTACAGAGCCAAAATATTAGAATTCGGCTTAAAGCATTCGATCATCGTGTGTTGGATAATTCCGCGCGTGAAATTCTAAACACCGCCAAGCGGACGGGGGCTGATGTGCGCGGGCCCATTCCGCTGCCCACGCATATTGAAAAATATACAGTGTTGCGAGGCCCTCATATTGATAAAAAAAGCCGTGAGCAGTTCGAAATTAGAACTCATAAACGCATGTTGGATATTTTAGACCCAACGCCACAAACAGTTGATGCCCTGATGAAGCTGGATTTACCAGCGGGGGTTGATGTGCAAATTAAGTTATAGGCAGGCTTTAAGCTGGCTAGAAGGAGAAGAGTTATGCGGTCTGGAATGATCGTACAGAAAATTGGAATGACACGCCTCTTTACCGAGGATGGTCAGCATATTCCGGTTACTGTGCTAAAACTCAATAATTGTCAGGTGGTCGCTCAACGCACCGAAGAAAAAGACGGCTATAATGCCGTTCAGCTTGGGTCCGGGTTTGCTAAGGTCAAGCGTGTTTCTAATGCTATGCGGGGTCATTTTGCTAAGGCCGCCGTGGAGCCAAAGCGTAAACTGGCTGAGTTTCGCGTAACCGGAGATAATTTAATCGAGGTGGGGGCTGAACTTGCCGCTAATCATTTCGTGGATGGTCAAAAAGTGGATGCCACTGGCGTGAGTATCGGTAAGGGTTTTGCGGGGGTGATGAAGCGGCATAATTTTAGTGGTTTACGAGCCTCACACGGAGTTTCTATTTCGCACCGCTCGCATGGCTCTACGGGGCAGTGCCAAGACCCGGGGCGGGTGTTTAAAGGTAAAAAAATGGCCGGTCACATGGGCAGTATGCGTGTCACCATGCAAAACTTGACAGTTGTTAAAACCGATGTTGAACGCGGATTAGTTATGGTTAAGGGAGCCGTTCCCGGCTCAAAAGGCGGGTGGGTTTTGCTACGTGATGCGATGAAAACCCCTATGCCCTCTAATGTACCGATGCCTGCAGCACTTATTGAAGCAACACAAGAACCAGCCTCAAGTGAAGAAGTTGAAGAAAGGGATGCAGAATAATGAAAGCGGATATCCTATCGCTGACGGCAAAAAAAGCTGGCACCGTTGAGCTTAATGAAGCTGTATACGGATTAGAACCACGCGCTGATATTCTGCACCGTATGGTAAATTACCAGCTTGCCAAACGCCAAGCCGGGACGCATAAAATCAAGAACCGTTCAGAGATTGCGGGTACAACGAAGCGTGTGGGTCGTCAAAAGGGTGGCGGTACGGCGCGTCACGGGAGTCGTAAATCAAATATTTTTATTGGGGGGGGTAAGGCACATGGCCCGGTTGTTCGCAGTCATGCGATGAAGCTACCAAAGAAACTACGCGCTTTGGCTTTAAAAACAGCGCTTTCTTCTAAACTGAAAAGCGGGCAGTTAATTGTGTTGGATAAGGCTGAAATTAAAGCCGCCAAAACCAGTGTTTTGCGCGCGGGACTTGTTAAAATGGGTATTCAGTCAGCTTTGATTATTGATGGGACTGAGGTGAACGAAAATTTTGCCCGCGCCGCCCGTAACATTGAACGTATTGATGTGCTCCCTGTACAGGGCATTAATGTTTATGATATTTTGCGCCGTGAGCATCTGGTTTTGACAAAGGCGGCACTTGAGAGCCTTGAGGAGCGTTTCAAATGAAACTTAAGATAAATCATTATGATGTCATTCGCTCACCGATTATCACCGAGAAAGCGACGATGGCTTCGCAGAATAATCAGGTGGTTTTTAATGTGGCCCCTGATGCGGATAAGCCTTCCATCAAGCAGGCCGTTGAAGCGTTATTTGATGTCAAGGTTAAGGCTGTCAACACGCTTGTTCGCAAGGGTAAAGTGAAGCGGTTTCGCGGTATTAAGGGTAGGCGCAATAATATGAAAAAAGCTATCGTCACGCTTCAGGAAGGACATTCGATTGATGTAACCACGGGACTTTAGTCTGGTGGCGCATTGAGGGTAACAAAAATGGCACTTAAGAAATATAAACCAACAACGCCCGGTCAACGTGGTCTTATTCAGATTGACCGCTCTGCTTTGCACAAAGGCAAGCCTGTCAAGCAATTGACGCAAGGCTTGACTAAGTCGGGAGGGCGTAACAATACGGGTCGTATCACGGCGCGGCGGCGCGGCGGTGGGCACAAACGCACCTACCGTATTATTGATTTCAAGCGGACCAAATTTGATATTATGGCCACCGTTGAGCGTCTGGAATATGACCCTAATCGGACAGCGTTTATTGCGTTGATTAAATATGATGATGGCGAAATGGCTTATATTATTGCACCGCAACGCTTGGCTATGGGTGATAAAATTATTGCCGGCGAAAAGGTCGATGTTAAACCGGGCAATGCCATGCCTTTGCGCTCTGTTCCAATTGGTACCATCGTTCATAATTTGGAAATGAAACCCGGCAAAGGCGGGCAAATCGCGCGTTCAGCTGGTTCATTTGCTCAGCTTGTCGGGCGCGATGGAGCCTATGCCATTATTCGGCTTGGCTCTGGAGAACAAAGGCTTATTCATGGCAATTGCATGGCAAGTGTTGGGGCTGTTTCTAATCCAGACCAGTCTAATATTAAACTCGCTAAAGCGGGGCGTAAGCGTTGGTTGGGCAAGCGTCCTTGTGTTCGCGGTGTTGCGATGAACCCGGTAGATCACCCCCATGGTGGCGGTGAAGGCAAAACATCGGGCGGGCGCCATCCTGTGACGCCTTGGGGCAAGCCGACAAAAGGCAAGCGCACACGCTCGAATAAGGCTTCGGATAAATATATCCTGCGCTCGCGTCACCTGAAGAAGAAACGGTAAAGGACATAATATGGCACGCTCAGTTTGGAAAGGACCGTTTGTTGATGGGTATTTGCTTAAAAAAGCAGATATTGTCCGTGAATCTGGTCGTAATGATGTAATTAAAATATGGAGTCGGCGTTCAACAATTCTGCCGAATTTTGTCGGTCTCACATTTGGTGTCCATAATGGGCAAAAGCATATTCCGGTCTCTGTCACTGAGGAAATGGTCGGTCATAAATTCGGTGAGTTTGCGCCAACCAGAACTTATTACGGCCATGCAGGCGATAAAAAGGCAAAGAGGAAGTAATTATGGGTAAAGCATCTACATCACGCAGTCTTGGCGACAATGAAGCAAAAGCTGTTGGGCGCATGATTCGTACAAGCCCGCAAAAGCTTAATCTTATGGCCCAACTTATTCGGGGTCAAAAGGCGGGTAAAGCGGTTGCTGACCTGACTTTCTCGCAACGCCGCGTTGCGGGTGAGGTCAAGAAAGTTCTCGAAAGCGCAATTTCAAATGCTGAAAACAACCACAATTTGAATGTTGATAATCTTGTTATTGCGGAAGCTTATGTTGGCAAAAATCTCGTTATGAAACGCTTCCGTCCACGCGCTAAAGGGCGGGCAGCTAAAATTTTAAAGCCATTCAGCCAGATTACAATCATTGTTCGTGAAAATGAAGAAACCAAGGAGAAAGCATAATGGGACATAAGGTAAATCCAATTGGTCTTCGTCTTGGGATTAATCGCACGTCTGACTCGCGTTGGTATGCAAAGAAAAGCGACTATGCCACTTTGTTACATGAAGACATTGTTATTCGTGAAATGTTGACGAAACAATTGCGCCAAGCGGGTGTTTCAAAGATTATTATTGAGCGTCCGCATAAAAAGTGCCGGGTGACGATTTACTCGGCGCGTCCGGGCGTCATCATCGGGAAAAAAGGGGCGGATATTGAAAAGCTTCGCCAGCAAATTTCCAAACTCACAGCGAGTGAAGTTTTTTTGAATATTGTCGAAGTGCGCAAGCCAGAAGTTGATGCGCAATTGGTTGCTGATGGTATTGCCCAGCAGCTTGAGCGCCGTGTCGGGTTTCGCCGCGCGATGAAGCGGGCTGTTCAATCGGCGATGCGCCTTGGTGCTTTGGGTATTCGGATTAACTGTGCGGGCCGTTTGGGCGGCGCAGAAATTGCCCGTACAGAATGGTATCGTGAAGGACGTGTGCCGCTTCATACGTTGCGGGCGGATATTGATTATGGTGTTGGGTCAGCGCATACAGCTTATGGGGTGTGCGGTATTAAGGTTTGGATTTTTAAGGGCGAGATTATGGAACATGACCCTCTTGCCCATGATAAGCGCACCGAGCCGCCCGGCGACGGCATCCAAGCGACGGCGGCGAGAGGTTAAATAAATGTTACAACCAAAACGGACAAAATTCCGCAAAGCTCATAAAGGGCGCATTCATGGTCATGCAAAAGGCGGCACGAGCTTGACTTTCGGCTCGCATGGGTTAAAGGCTGTCACGCCAGAGCGCGTTACGGCGCGCCAAATTGAGGCGGCGCGGCGGGTTATTACGCGTCATATGAAACGTGCGGGGCGGGTGTGGATTCGTATTTTCCCTGATGTGCCGATTTCCAAAAAGCCAACCGAAGTGCGTATGGGTAAAGGCAAGGGCGCGCCAGAATATTGGGCGTGCCGTGTGAAACCGGGTCGTATCATGTTTGAGGTTGATGGTGTGCCTTCTGATGTTGCACATCAAGCGCTTAAGCTTGCGGCGGCTAAATTACCGGTACAGACACGTATTGTGTCGCGGCCGGGTGAAACAATTAATTAGGGGTGACGTGATGAAAGTGAGTGAAGTTAGAGCCATGACTCCTGACCAGCGTGGTGATGAGCTGGAAAAGCTGAAAAAAGAGCAGTTTAATCTGCGTTTTCAGCAAGCTTCGGGTCAATTGGAAAAGCCATCGCGGATTAAACAAGTGCGCCGGGATATTGCCCGCGTGCAAACGGTTCAGTCTGAGCTGGCCAAAAAGTCTGATTAAGTCAGGCGGGTGTTAAAGAGGTAGATTATGCCAAAACGAATTTTACGAGGTACGGTCGTCAGTGACAAAACGGACAAGACTATTGTGGTCAAAGTTGAGCGTCGGTTGACTGACCCGGTGATGAAAAAAACGGTTCGAAAATCAAAGCGCTATCATGCGCATGATGAAAGCAACCAATTTAAGATCGGCGATATTGTGCGGATTCAAGAATGTCGTCCGATTTCTAAACTAAAAAGCTGGGCGGTTCTAGCTGAGTAATTTTAACCAGATCTTATGCGTCATTTTCAATGGCGAGAAGGGTCAAAAGAGGAATGAAACAATGATACAGATGCAAACCAATCTGGATGTTGCCGATAATTCAGGCGCGCGCCGGGTGCAGTGCATCAAAGTGCTGGGTGGTTCCAAGCGCAAAACAGCTGGTGTTGGAGACACAATTGTTGTGAGCGTTAAGGAGGCTATTCCGCGCGGGCGTGTGAAAAAGGGTGACGTTATGAAGGCTGTGATTGTGCGTACGGCTAAGGAGGTACGCCGTCAAGATGGGAGCATTATCCGATTTGACAGAAATGCTGCTGTCTTGGTCAATAATGTGGGTGAACCTGTGGGGACTCGTATTTTTGGTCCGGTGACACGTGAGTTGCGCGCAAGCAATCACATGAAAATTCTGTCGCTCGCGCCGGAGGTACTCTAATGGCGGCTAAAATCAAAAAAGGCGATAAAGTTATTGTGCTAGCAGGTCGTGATAAAGGCAAAACGGGAGAAGTGCTGGGCATTTTTCCTACTGAAAAAAGAGCTTTAGTGCAGGGGGTGAATATTGTTCGCCGCCATCAGCGCCAGTCGGCTGAGAGTGAGGGGGGGATTATTGCGCGCGAGTCAAAAATTGCTCTGTCGAATATTTCCATTGTTGACCCTAAAGATGGCAAGCCATCCCGTATTGGGTTTCAAATTCAAAAAGACGGCACAAAAGTGCGTGTTGCTAAGCGTTCAGGAGAAGTGATCGATGGTTGAATCATATATGCCGCGTCTCAAAACGCATTATAATGAGGTCATGCGCCCTCAACTGACTGAGCATTTTAGCTATCAAAATATTATGCAGGTGCCTCAACTCAGTAAAGTTGTGCTGAATATCGGCGTGGGCGAGGCAACAACAGACACCAAGAAAGTCAAAGCAGCTTTTGCTGATATGGAACTGATTGCGGGTCAGCGTCCAGTTGTAACGCGGGCGCGTCATTCGATTGCTGGGTTTAAGGTTCGTGAAAACATGCCTCTTGGTGTGAAAGTGACGCTTCGGGCTGCCAATATGTACGAGTTTCTTGACCGCTTGGTCACGATTGCGCTTCCGCGTGTTCGTGATTTTCGCGGTCTCAACCCAAAGAGCTTTGACGGCAATGGCAATTATGCTCTTGGTTTGAAAGAACACATTGTTTTCCCAGAAATTGACTATGACAAAGTCGATACCATCTGGGGTATGGATATTGTTGTTGGCACAACCGCCAAAACGGATGATGAAGCACGTGAATTATTGCGTGGTTTTAATTTTCCGTTCACGGATAACCAGTAATGCGAGCGGAGAAAAATTGATATGGCTAAAAAAAGCGCAATCGCTAGAAATAATAAACGCAAGAGACTTGCTTCAAAATTTGCCGCTAAGAGAGCTTCTCTTATGGTTGTTGCGAAGGATGAAACGCTTTCCAACGAAGACCGCTTCAAGGCGCGGTTGAAACTTGCTGAGCTTCCACGTAATTCGGCCAAGAACCGTATCCGCAATCGGTGCGCTATAACGGGTCGTTCGCGTGGCTATTATCGTAAACTGAATATGTCGCGTATTTCCCTCCGAGATCTTGCCTCACACGGCAAAATTCCGGGCATGGTCAAATCGAGCTGGTAGGAGATAAACATGTATGTAACTGACCCTCTTGGCGATATGCTAACACGTATTAGAAATGCTCAAATGCGGGGTAAATCATCTGTTGTTTCCCCATCTTCTAGACTGCGCCGCTGGGTGCTAGATGTCATGAAAGAAGAGGGCTATATTCGCGGATATACTGAAACGCAAGTAAAGGGAACGGCGGCTGAGATTGAGATTGAGTTGAAATATTATGAAGGCAAACCTGTTATTCAAGAAATTCAGCGGGTCTCAAAGCCGGGACGGCGGGTTTATTCTTCTGTCAAAACAATGCCTGTGGTGCAAAATGGTCTTGGAATTTCGATCATATCCACCCCTAAAGGCGTTATGTCTGATAGTAATGCACTGGCTAATAATGTCGGCGGAGAAGTTCTCTGCCGGGTATTTTAACGAAGAGGAGTGGATATGTCTCGTATCGGTAAAAAACCTGTTCTGATACCAAAGGGAGTTGAAGTTTCTCTCAATGGTAATGCGGTTGCTGTTAAAGGGCCAAGGGGGGAAATGAATGTCGTTCTTCCGGCGCTTGTTTGTGTTGAGAAAAATGAGGCTAGGGTGCTAATTACGCCGCTTAATAAAACTCAAGAAGCACAAAGCTTTTGGGGGTTAAGTCGATCTGTGGTTAATAATCTTGTGGTCGGGGTGACAGATGGGTTTGTCAAAAAACTTGAGCTTATTGGGGTCGGTTATCGCGCCCAAGTTCAGGGACAAAAACTAAAACTTAATCTTGGTTTCAGCCATGATGTGGATTATCAAATCCCTGCAGGCATTAAGGTTGAGTGTCCGTCACAAACGGAAGTGATTGTGTCGGGGATCGACAAGCAGAAAGTTGGGCAGGTTGCTGCTGAAATCCGTTCATACCGTAAGCCAGAGCCCTATAAGGGCAAGGGGGTGCGCTATGAAAATGAATATATTTACCGCAAAGAAGGTAAGAAGAAGTAAGGATTGGTTATGGTTAAAAAACTCTCGACAAATGAACGGCGCAAACAGCGTGTGCGCGCACACCTTCGCAAGGTCATGAATGGTCGCCCGCGTCTGTCTGTTTTTCGCTCATCGAAGCATATTTATGCGCAAGTGATTGACGACACGAAAGGTCTGACGCTGGTTTCGGCTTCGAGCATGGAAAAAGAGTTTTCGAATGACAAGGGTGGCAATAAAGATGCGGCTAATATTGTCGGTAAGTTGATTGGCGAACGGGCGCTTAAATTGGGCGTTAGGGATGTCATTTTTGACCGTGGAAGCTATTTATATCACGGGCGGGTTCAGGCGTTGGCAGAAGCGGCGCGTGAAACGGGTCTGAAATTTTAAGGAGGCTATCGGTGGCTAGAAAAGAAAAACAGCAAGAAGAGCGTGATAACGAGTTCGTAGATCGCCTTGTTAATATTAACCGTGTTGCAAAAGTGGTTAAGGGGGGGCGACGGTTTGGCTTTGCCGCTCTTGTGGTTGTGGGTGACCAAAAGGGGCGTGTCGGATATGGTATCGGTAAGGCGCGCGAGGTGCCAGAAGCCATTCGCAAAGCAACAGAAGCTGCTAAACGCAATCTTATCCGTGTACCGCTTCGTGAGGGGCGCACATTACACCATGACATTAAAGGTCATCATGGGGCGGGCAAGGTGGTTTTACGGGCGGCGCCGCCGGGGACGGGTATTATTGCGGGGGGCCCGATGCGTGCCGTGTTTGAATCGCTTGGTATTCAAGATGTGGTTGCAAAATCAATTGGTACCTCGAACCCTTATAATATGGTGCATGCGACGATTGATGCTCTTAAAAAGCAGGCGAGTCCACGCATGATTGCGGCGCGGCGCGGTAAAAAAGTATCTGATGTCATCTCACGGCGTGATGGGGATGTTGAGCGGGCGCAAGCATAAAGATGAAGGGGATAATGTCATGGCTGTAAAGAAAAAACCCACGCTCACTATTGAGCAAACCGGCAGTTCAATTGGCCGCATACAAGCTCAGCGTGCAACACTTGTTGGTCTGGGGCTGAACAAAACGGGACGAAGACGAACATTAGAAGATACCCCGGCCGTGCGCGGCATGATTAATAAAGTTGCGCATCTTGTGAAAATTGTTGAAGACGCTTAACGCGCAAGGAAAAGTCTCATGAAACTGAATCAACTAAGAGATAATGAGGGTGCCCGTAAATCGCGTATTCGCGTGGGTCGTGGGATCTCATCTGGTAAAGGAAAAACGAGCGGGCGGGGTCTTAAAGGTCAAAAGTCGCGCTCTGGTGTCGCTCTTAAAGGTTTTGAGGGCGGGCAAATGCCTATTCATATGCGCCTGCCAAAGCGGGGCTTTAACAAGCCAAACCGCTTGAAGCTTAATGGCGTTAATCTTGGGCGATTGCAACAGGCTATTGATGCTGGAAAACTGGATGCTAAACAGCCCGTCAATGCAGCAAGCCTGAAAGCATCTGGTGTTATCCGCCGCGTGCTTGACGGGGTGCGCATTTTGGGCAAGGGTGAATTGAAAACAAAACTAGATTTGGAAATAACGGGCATTACGGCATCGGCAAAAGAAGCTGTTGAAAAACTCGGCTGCAAGGTTACATTACTTGAAATCAAAAAGCCTGAAACCAAAAAGCCTGAAGCCAAAAAGCCTGAAACCAAAAAGCCAGAAGCCAAAAAGCCTGAAACTAAAAAACCAGAAGCCAAAAAGCCTGAAACTAAAAAACCTGAAACCAAAAAACCTGAAACTAAAAAAACGGCTCCCCCTAAAGCATAAACAATTACGGAATAGATAAAGCCCATGGCGTCAGCAGCAGAACAGTTAGCAGCAAATTTAAGCTGGTCCTCGTTTCGGGGAGCGACGGAGTTAAAACAACGCATTTGGTTTACACTTGGTGCTTTGTTGATTTATCGTTTGGGAACTTATATCCCCTTGCCGGGGATTGACCCGAGTGCTTTGAAGTCTCTATTTGAGCAAAACCAAGGCGGCATTGTTGGTATGTTCAATATGTTTGCAGGTGGTGCGGTTGGGCGGATGGCGATTTTTGCATTAAACATTATGCCTTATATTACGGCGTCTATTATCATTCAGCTTTTAACATCTGCTGTCCCGCATCTTGAGCAACTCAAGAAAGAGGGCGGTGAACAGGGGCGCAAACAGATTAACCAATACACGCGTTATGGAACGGTTTTGTTGGCAACGATGCAAGGTTATGGCATGGCGGTCGGTCTTGAGCGGGCCGAGGGCATTGTGCTGACGCCCGGATTATTTTTCCAAGTCAGCACGGTTACAACGCTTGTGGCGGGAACGGTTTTTTTGATGTGGCTTGGCGAGCAAATTACCGCACGCGGTATTGGCAATGGTATCTCTTTGATTATTTTTGCAGGCATTGTAGCAGAACTCCCTAGCGCACTGGTCAGCACGCTTGAGCTTGGTCGCCAAGGGGCTATTTCCGTTACGGTTATTTTGTTTTTATTGGTTATGATTGTCGCCGTGATTGCTTTTATCGTATTTGTAGAGCGCGCCCAACGCCGTTTGTTGGTACAATACCCAAAACGCCAAATTGGGAATAAAATGACAGGTGGTGACAATTCTCATTTGCCTTTGAAACTGAATGTAGCGGGTGTTATTCCGCCAATTTTTGCTTCATCTTTGCTTTTGCTGCCGATTACGGTGGCTAATTTTTCTGCTGGCTCGGACTCTGAGTGGCTAACATCTTTGAGCGCGATGCTTGGGCAGGGACAGCCACTTTATATGGCGGTTTATGCTGGATTGATTATTTTCTTTTGTTTTTTCTATACCTCTATTGTTTTCAACCCGGTTGATACGGCGGCTAATTTAAAGCAGGCAGGCGGGTTTATTCCGGGTGTTCGCCCGGGCGAAAGAACAGCTGAATATATTGACCATATCCTGACACGCTTGACAGTTGTGGGGGCTATTTATCTAACAATCGTATGCCTGTTACCAGAGTTTCTAATCAATGCCTATAGCGTGCCCTTTTATTTTGGCGGAACCTCCATCTTGATCGTTGTTAGCGTCACAATGGACACTGTCGGGCAAGTTCAAAGTCATTTATTTGCGCATCAATATGAAGGATTGATTAAAAAATCTAAACTCGGAGGACGTCGTCGATGAAGCTCGTCTTCTTGGGGCCGCCGGGGGCAGGTAAAGGGACGCAAGCCAAACGCTTAGAAGATAATTACGGCTTGATACAGCTCTCAACAGGCGATATGTTGCGCGCCGGGGTCACCGCAGAAACTGAACTTGGAGTGGTGGTCAAAGATATTATGGCGCGCGGCGATTTGGTGTCAGATGAGGTTGTTGTCGGCATTATTTCAGAGCGGATCGCTCAAGATGATTGCCGGAAAGGTTTTATCCTTGATGGTTTTCCGCGCAATCTTGTTCAAGCACAGGCTTTAAGCCAAATGCTGGATGAAAAAGGCGTGCGACTTGATTATGTTGTGGAACTGGTTGTGAATATGGAGCTTTTGATTGAACGCATTAATAGGCGGGCGGCTGAAAAGGTAAATGCGGGTGGCAAAACGCGCGCCGATGACACGGCTCAGGCTTTGGCGCATCGGATTAAGGTTTATGAGGCGCAGACCGCGCCCGTTTCTGAATATTATGCGACACAAGGTCTGCTTGTTAAAATTGATGGCATGCAGGATGTAGATAGCGTGACGGGGCAGATTACAAAAGCTCTGGCACTTTAATAAGGAGAGAAACTAGTAGAATTCTTTGTAAAATAGGTTGACTGGAGGCGTTATAAACTTATAATCCGCCGCCAGTATAAGATATTTTTTTCACAAGCCGAATGCAAAAAAACCGCAGAAAATAGGGTTTTCTGAGGTTTGGCTAGTTTCAAAATTTGAACACGAGGAGAAATGAGTGGCTCGTATAGCAGGTGTGAACATTCCGACAGCCAAACGTGTTGTGGTTGGATTGACATATATTCATGGTCTTGGTCATACAAGAGCCAAAGAGATTTGTGAAAAAGTCGGTATATCTGATGAACGTCGCGTTAATGAACTTTCTGATGCGGAAGTTATTAAGATTCGTGAAACCATTGACGCAGGCTACTTAGTCGAGGGTGATCTGCGCCGTGAAGTTTCGATAAATATTAAGCGGCTTCTTGATCTGGGTGCTTATCGTGGTTTGCGTCATCGTCGTAATCTGCCGGTGCGGGGTCAACGCACACACACAAATGCGCGCACGCGTAAAGGTCCATCCAGAGCAATCGCTGGCAAGAAGAAGTAGGGATATAAAATGGTTACTGAGGCTCGTGTCAAACGCCGTGTGCGCAAAAACATCACTTCTGGTGTTGCCCACATTAATTCGACTTTTAACAATACCATGATCACAATTGCGGATGCACAAGGAAATGCTATTGCTTGGTGCTCGGCGGGGGCTATGGGGTTTAAGGGGTCGCGTAAATCAACGCCTTATGCGGCGCAAGTTGCGGCCGAAGAGGCGGGCAAAAAAGCCATGGAACATGGTGTGAAAACTTTGGAAATAAATGTGAAGGGACCCGGCTCCGGGCGCGAATCTGCACTTCGAGCCTTGCAGTCAGTTGGCTTCACTGTAACCAGTATTCGAGATGTCACGGCAATTCCCCATAATGGCTGCCGTCCACCAAAACGCCGCCGTGTTTAATGCGTTTAAGCACTTTTTTATAAAATTCAAAGAGGTATCACTGTGATACAGAATAACTGGCAAGCTCTCATTAAACCGACAAAACTCGATATTATTCCGGGTGCGGACCCCTCGCGTTCTGCGCGTGTTGTGGCAGAACCTCTTGAGCGGGGTTTTGGTCTGACATTGGGGAATGCTTTGCGGCGTATTTTATTATCCTCGATTCAGGGCGCGGCTGTGACGGCTATTCAGGTTGATGGGGTGTTACATGAATTTTCTTCTATTGCGGGGGTGCGCGAGGATGTCACTGATATTGTCTTGAATATTAAGCAAATGTCTATTGATGTACATTCAGAAGGCATGAAGCGTCTAACGCTTGTCAAGAAGGGGCCGGGGGTTGTGACCGCTGGCGATATTGAAGAAACGGCAGATGTTGAAATTAAAAATCCTGATCTGGTTTTGTGTACCTTGGATGAAGAGGCAGATGTTCGTTTTGAATTCACTGTCAATACGGGTAAAGGCTATGTGCCTGCCGAGAAAAACCGTCCCCTTGATGCGCCTATTGGGTTAATTCCGGTTGATAGTCTTTATAGTCCTGTGCGCCGGGTTTCTTACAATGTCGAGAACACGCGCGAAGGGCAGGTGTTGGATTATGATAAGCTGACAGTCGATATTGAAACAGATGGAACGATAACGCCAGAAGATGCATTGGCGTTGTCTTCACGTATTCTTCAGGACCAGCTTCAGACCTTTATCAACTTTGAAGAGCCTGAGGTCATTCAAGAAGAAATTTCAGTTGCAGAAGAAATTGGTTTCAATGCGGCTCTGTTGAAAAAGGTTGACGAGCTTGAGCTTTCGGTTCGCTCGGCCAATTGCCTGAAAAATGATAATATCGTTTACATTGGTGACTTGATTCAAAAAACCGAGGCAGAAATGTTGCGCACCCCTAATTTTGGCCGTAAATCTTTGAATGAAATTAAAGAAGTTCTGGCTGAAATGAGTCTGCACCTTGGCATGGAAGTTCCTAATTGGCCGCCAGAAAACATTGAAGAGCTTGCTAAAAGATTTGAAGAAACATATTAACATCTCGATTTGCGGAGAATATTATGCGACACGCTAAAGCCGGACGGAAACTTAACCGCACACAAAGTCATCGCAAAGCCATGCTTGGTAATCTTGCTGTCGCGCTCATCAAGCATGAGCAAATCATGACAACTGTACCAAAAGCTAAAGAGTTGCGTTCTTTTGTTGAGAAATTGGTTACGCTTGGTAAAAAGGGTAGTTTGCATGCACGCCGACAAGCTTATGCCAAGCTACCTGACCAGAAGTGGGCGGCTAAATTATTTGATACATTAGCGGTGCGCTATGCTGAGCGTGAGGGCGGGTATACGCGCGTTATGAAAGCGGGCTTTCGCTATGGTGATAATGCGCCCTTGGCTGTGATTGAATTTGTTGACCGTGATGAGGCGGCGCGCGGCCAAGATTCTGGTCCCATTGAGGTCGATGAAGAGGGTGCAGACGCAACGGCCTAAGGGCTTTGCTGATAATTAAAAAAATGGCATATATAGCTAATCTTAAAAAGCATTCGGATATCATCGGATGCTTTTTTGCTTTTTTCTGCTTGTTGCTCGCTTGGGGATTGAGTGTTCAGCAGGTTTTTGCACAAACGCCTCAAAGCAAACAGCAATTGCAATTGAGTTTTGCGCCTATTGTTGAAAAGGCAGCCCCTGCTGTTGTGAATGTTTATGCTAAGCGGCGGATTAATCCGCAAGGGCGTTCTTTATTTGATGACCCGTTTTTTGGTGATTTTTTTGGCCGCCCATTTCGCTCGCGCCCACGGGTACAAAACTCACTAGGCTCTGGTGTGCTGGTCAGGTCTGATGGGGTGGTTGTCACCAATCATCATGTTATTGAGGGCAGTGACGCGCTAACCATTGTGATGCCAGACCAAAGAGAGTTTCAAGCTGAGTTATTATTAGCCGATGCGCGGACGGATTTAGCTGTGCTTAAACTTAAAACCAAAAAGAATATTGTGTTTCCTGTTTTGGATTATCAGACCGAGGATGATGTTAAGGTTGGCGATCTTGTACTGGCGATAGGCAATCCGTTTGGGGTTGGGCAGACTGTTACCAGCGGTATTGTTTCGGCATTGGCGCGCACGCAGGTTGGGGTGAGTGATTTTCAATCTTTCATTCAAACGGATGCGCCAATTAATCCCGGCAATTCCGGCGGTGCTCTGGTCACCATGCAAGGGCGGCTTTTGGGCGTTAATACGGCTATTTATTCGCGCACAGGCGGCTCTGTTGGGATCGGTTTTGCGATACCTTCTAATATGGTGCGCCGCGTTGTCGAGGCGGCACTTGGGGACGGTAAAATCAGGCGCCCATGGCTGGGAGCAGGCTTGCAAAATGTATCACAAGAGCTGGTTGTTACTCTTGGGCTTGCGCGTCCGATGGGGGCATTGGTGTTGGAGATACACCCGGCTAGTCCATTTGCGAAGGCGGGGTTGAAATCTGGAGACGTTATTATTGGGGCCGATAATATGCCCATTGAGCGACCAGAGGAATTGCGTTATCGCATGGCTATTCGTGAGATCGGGGAAAGGGTTAATTTACGATATTTGCGGGCCGGCAAAATTCGTGCCGCGATTATTACAACGATATCTGCGCCCGAAGAGCCAGCACGTAATAGCCAGACGGTGACGGCGCAAAATCTTTTTTATGGGGTTGAATTTTCTAACATCAACCCCGCTATTGCTGAAGAGTTAGGGCTGAGTTATGCGGCACGAGGGGTTGTTGTCACGGGGGTGCGCACGAAGGGCAGATTAAACTTGCGGGTTGGTGATATTATTGAAAAAATAAATGGGGCCAAAACTGTGACAGTTCAAGATGCTCTAAAGATTATCAATAAGACGAAGCGCGGCTGGTCGATTGAGTTGCGCCGCGGTCAGCGTCTTATCAAAAGCACAATTCGTTAAGTGATGGGTCGCTGAACATCAAATGAGAGGAGATAAAATATGAGCCATGTTCAGCACCTTGAAGTTCAAGCTGACCAAGAGGGTATGCGGGTTGACCGTTGGTTTCGAAGTTTATTTCCTCAGCTGCGCCAAGGCGAAATTGAAAAAATGCTACGCAAAGGGCAAATCCGAATTGATGGCGCAAGGGGTAAGGCTAATATGAGGCTGGTGATGGGTCAGATGGTTCGTGTGCCGCCGCTCCCGTCAGATACTGATAGAGCTACAAGCAAGTATGCTGTTGAAAATATAATCAAAGGCAAGGCATCTGTGCTGGCGGATTTGAAAAAACAAATCATTGATGGGGTTATTTATAAAGACAAAGATATATTGGCGATTAATAAGCCTTCAGGATTGGCGGTTCAAGGGGGGAGTAAAACCCTTTATCATGTTGATGGCTTGCTTGATGAGCTTATTTTTGAGGCTGATGAACGCCCTCGTTTGGTGCATAGGCTTGACCGTGATACGTCTGGTGTGTTGCTTTTGGGGCGAACACGAAAAGCGGCGTTTGCGTTAACCAAGGCGTTCGCGGGGAGGCAAACGCGTAAATTATATTGGGCACTCACGCATGGTGTGCCGCGTCCAGAGCAGGGCGATATTAAATTGTCTTTGGTCAAACGTCCAGCGCCTAATGGTCAAGAGCGTGTGCGCCCTGTTGCCTATGGTGAAAGCGGCGCGATGAAAGCTGTCACACGGTTCTGTGTAACGCAACGGGCGGGGCAAAATTTTGCTTGGGTTTGCTTTATGCCGTTAACTGGACGTACGCATCAAATCAGAGCGCATGCGCTGGCAATTGGACATCCCTTGGTGGGCGATCCTAAATATTATGATGAGAAATTTGAAACAGGGGGGGGATTGGCAAAAAAACTTCATTTACATGCCTATAGCATTGAACTTCCTCATCCGAGCGGTGGCTTGTTTAGGGTGGAGGCGTCGCTAAACGGGCACATGCAACAAAGCTGGATGTTGCTTGGCTTTGATGAAAAAGATGCCGAAGACCCTTTTCCAGAAAGTGATTGGGATTAAGGACGTGCTTGGGTGATTTTATGCGCTTAATTTTATTTGATTGTGACGGAACTATTGTCGATAGCCAGCAGGCTATTATTACGGGCATGCATCAGGCCATAGCAGCATCTGGTCTGACAGCACCGCCTGATACTACAATTTTAACGTCAGTTGGGTTGTCTTTGGAGGATGCTATTGAGATGTATCTCCCCGATAGCACTGAGGCACAGCGGGTAAAATTGCTTGAAAATTATAAACGCATTGCCACAAAGATTGCCGCCCGCGAAGATCGCGGCGAGGTGCTTTTCTCTGGGATTGCAAATCTGTTACATGCCTTAGCGGCTGAAACTGAAACCTTAATGGGTATTGTGACTATGAAATCGCGGCGCGGGGTTCATCGTGTTTGCAAAACGCATGGCTTTGAAGATATTTTTCAGGTTCTAAAAAGCGCAGATGATGGACCCGGAAAACCCAATCCGCAACTAATCCAAGATGCCATGGATGAAATGGGCGTCAAGGCCGCCCAATCTGTTATGATCGGAGATACGGTTTATGATATGACAATGGCGGTCAATGCAGGCGTGCTCCCTATTGGTGTGAGTTGGGGGTATAATCCGGTTGCGGATTTGAAAAAATATGGCGCCAAATATATTGTCGAAACGCCTGATGAGCTTGCTGTTTTATTAAGTAAAATAAAAACATTTTAAGGCAATTGCGTCATGGCGAAAAGGTTTTTTGAAGAAGCACATATTGTTAAAAAAGCAAGGTTTTATGTTTTATGGCTTGATGATTTTGCTCTTAAAACGCCTGCCCAACAACTTGTTCAGCTCCCTAATGCGGCATTGGCTCAGCTTTTAGTGGATGAATGGCAAGCGGTTGAGGATGAAATTGATACGATGAAAATGCCGTTTAATCGCTTGGTGAACACGGCTTTAGATAGTGTGCCTGACAATATTGACGGCTTGGCGGATGAATTTGTCGCATATATAAATAATGATCTGACTTGTTATCGTGCGGCGCATCCAGATAAATTAATTGAACGACAAGAAAAACTCTGGGAACCATGGCTGACTTGGTGTTGTCGGCGGTATGATGTTTCTTTTAACCTTGCGCAAGGGGTTCATTTGGTGGAGCAACCCATAGAGACTCTGAGCCGTTTGCGCGATGTGTATATTGGCGACCCAACTAATATTTTGCGCCTTGGCGGCTTGAGCCATGCAACGGCTTTGCTTGGCTCGGCTGTTTTGGCACTTGCTATAGAGCAAAAAGAGATTGACACTGAAACAGCTTATGAGGCGGTTTTTTTGGATGAGCTTTTCCAAATCGACCAATGGGGCAAGGATAAAGAGGCGCAAGAGCGGCTTGATAATAAAAAGCGCGAGATTGACGAAATCATCAAATACTTTATGGTTTTAGAGTAGAAGTGGTTTGTAAGAAGGTATAAATAGACAGTTAAATTTTCAATTTAGAGAGGAGGGTAAAGGCATGAGGGATATCATCGAAAAATTGAACCAAAGGCGTACAGAAGCACGCCTTGGCGGCGGTCAAATACGAATTGATGCACAACACCAGCGCGGTAAATTGACCGCGCGCGAGCGCATTGACCTTTTATTGGATGATGATTCTTTTGAAGAAATAGATATGTTCGTTGAACATGCTTGTTATGAATTTGGCATGGAGACTAAAAAAATTCCCGGCGATGGTGTCGTCACAGGATGGGGCACAGTCAGTGGACGCCCGATCTATGTATATGCCAAAGACTTTACGGTTTTTGGCGGCTCTTTATCAAAAACTCATGCTCAAAAAATTATGAAAGTCCAAGATATGGCATTACGCAATCGGATGCCGATTATCGGTATTTTGGATGCGGGCGGCGCGCGGATACAAGAAGGCGTGGATGCATTGGGAGGATATGCCGAAGTGTTCCAGCGCAATACGATGGCTTCTGGCGTTATCGCGCAAATCACCATGATTATGGGGCCTTGTGCGGGGGGGGATGTGTATTCACCTGCGTTAACGGACTTCATCTTTATGGTTAAAAACACATCCTATATGTTCGTTACAGGCCCTGATGTTGTGAAGACGGTAACCAATGAAGAGGTGAGCGCAGAAGAACTTGGCGGCGCGAGGGTTCATACAACCAAGTCTTCGGTGGCGGATGGTTCTTATAATAATGATATTGAGGCGTTGACGGATCTACGCCGCTTGATTGGTTTTCTGCCGCAATGCAATCAGTCTGGGGTGCCTGAACGAGATTTCTTTGATGACCCAAAGCGACAAGAAATGTCTCTCGATACGCTGGTGCCAGATAGTCCGACCTTGCCCTATGACATCAAAGAGCTGATTAACAAAGTGGTGGATGAGGGCGATTTTTTTGAAATTCAAAAAGACTTTGCCGCCAATATTGTCTGTGGTTTTGGGCGTATGGAAGGGCGCACAGTTGGGTTTGTTGCCAATCAGCCAATGGTGCTGGCGGGGGTTCTGGATAGCGATAGCAGTCGTAAAGCGGCGCGCTTTGTTCGGTTTTGCGACTGTTTTGAGATACCTGTTGTCACTTTTGTTGATGTCCCCGGCTTCTTACCCGGCACCTCACAAGAATATGGCGGCCTTATCAAACATGGAGCCAAGCTTTTATTTGCCTATGCCGAGGCGACAGTGCCAAAAATCACTCTCATCACACGCAAAGCTTATGGGGGAGCTTATGATGTTATGGCTTCTAAGCATTTGCGCGGCGATGTCAATTATGCTTGGCCAACCGCTCAGATTGCCGTGATGGGAGCTAAGGGGGCTGTCGAGATCATCTTTCGCCAAGATATCGGCAATGATAAAGAAATTGAAAAACGAACCAAAGAATATGAAGCGCGGTTTCTTAATCCATTTGTGGCTGCCGAGCGCGGCTATATTGATGAGGTGATCATGCCGCATAATACGCGCCATCGGATTGTGCGTTCGCTTCGGCTTTTGCAAAACAAGCAGCTCGAAAACCCTTGGAAAAAACATGATAATATTCCCCTATAGGACTTGATAAATGTTCACGAAGATATTGATTGCAAATCGCGGCGAAATTGCCTGCCGAGTCATTCGCTCTGCTAAAAAAATGGGTATTCAGACGGTCGCTGTTTACTCTGATGCTGATGCGAACGCATTGCATGTTAAACAGGCTGATGAAGCGGTATATATTGGCGCATCGCCTGCGCCGCAAAGTTATCTTATGATTGATAAAATTATTGCTGGCGTTAAGAAAACGGGCGCAGAAGCTGTGCATCCGGGCTACGGTTTTTTGAGCGAAAACAAAGCTTTTGCCAAGGCCTTGAATAAAGAGAATATCGTTTTTATTGGTCCGCCTATCAAGGCGATTGAAAGCATGGGTGATAAAATAACCTCTAAAAAACTTGCTGCTAAGGCTGGTGTTTCTATTGTGCCGGGTCATCTGGGACTGATTGAAGATGCTGAGGAAGCTGTCACGGTTGCGACAAAAATCGGCTACCCTGTGATGATTAAAGCCTCAGCTGGCGGTGGTGGTAAGGGGATGCGTATTGCGCATAATGATGCTGAAGCGCGTGCAGGCTTCCAATCTTCAAAGAATGAAGCGGCAAATAGTTTTGGTGATGACCGTATTTTTATTGAAAAGTTTATCACACAGCCTCGCCATATTGAAATTCAGGTGCTCGGCGATACGCATGGTCAGATCATCCATTTGGGTGAACGCGAATGTTCTATTCAGCGGCGCAATCAGAAGGTGATTGAAGAAGCCCCAAGCCCATTTTTGGATGAAAAAACGCGCAAAGCAATGGCCCAAGAAGCCGTTGCACTGGCTAAAGCTGTGGATTATTGCTCGGCAGGCACAGTGGAATTCATCGTCGATAGTGACAAGAACTTCTACTTTCTTGAGATGAACACGCGTCTTCAAGTAGAGCACCCCGTAACAGAATTAATTACGGGTATAGACCTTGTTGAACAGATGATTAAAGTTGCTGCTGGTGAAAAGCTTGAAGTGCAACAACAAGACGTCCAATTGAAGGGGTGGGCAGTTGAAAACCGTATTTATGCCGAAGACCCTTATCACGACTTCTTGCCATCTACGGGGCGTTTGAGCCGTTATTGCCCGCCCCAAGAAGGTGTCGTTGATGGTATCACTGTGCGTAATGACACGGGCGTTTATGAGGGCGGCGAAATTTCTATTTTTTATGACCCGATGATTGCGAAGCTCGTCACTCATGCGGGTGACAGACCCACAGCGATTGCGGCAATGCTTAATGCGTTAAATGGTTTTCGCATTGATGGTATCCGCCATAATATCGACTTTCTTGCGGCTATTATGCAGCATGGTCGCTTCTGCGAAGGGGCACTGACAACAGCCTTTATTGATGAAGAATATCCAGATGGCTTTGAGGGCGCGCCGCAATCTAAAGTGCAGTTACAAGACCTTGGCGTTGCGGCTGTTTATATGCATCAGTTTGAATCCATTCGCGCCAGAAGCATTAGCGGTGCTTTGATGGATACGCCAAACGATTCTACGGCTACTTTATGCGTTCAAATTGGGGCGCATGTGCTGTCGGTTGAGCCAACGGACACTCATATTATGATTGACGGTGCGGTGTATGAAGTGAAAACCGATTGGCATCCGGGTTGCTTATTTTTTAACGGCACATTGAATGGTCGCAAGGTATCTTACAGTGTGAGCAAAAGCTTAGAGGGTTATGTTTTAACGGCTAATGGGGCTGAGATAGAGGTCATTATCCGAAGTGCCAAAGCGCAAGCATTGGTTGCGTTCATGCCTGAAAAGGATGAGGGCAGGTCGGATAAGGCTTTGTTGTGTCCGATGCCGGGGGTTGTTGTCTCGATTGCTGTGGCAAATGGAGATGCGGTTAAAGCGGGTCAGCCTCTTGCGGTTGTGGAAGCCATGAAAATGGAAAACATTCTGCGTGCTGAAAAAGATATTACTGTAGCAAAGGTGTTGATTAAGGCGGGTGATGTGCTGGCTGTTGATGATGTTATGATTGAATATGAATAGGCTGATTTGACATGAGGCTTTTTTTCTTGTTAATCTTTTAAGGGTTAAAAAATAAAAAAAGGGGTTATGATGGAAAGTTTTCAAATTACTGATGTATCACTGCTAACCGTGATTATTGGTGCGGTTTTGGCTTTTAGTTGGGGTTTTGTGTATTTTTCTGATCGGTTGTTTGTTAAGCAGTTTAGACAGGTTCATAATATAGCGGCTGACGCTAAACCGCCAGCTAAAGCAATGGTCTATGAAGCGATAAATCTGTTATTGCTGTCATGGTTTGTGTCGCTTTTGTATTCGTTACAAATGGAGCACGCCATGTTGCGTGGTATTGGCTTGCTGTTTGGATTAATTATGATTTCTGGCTTTTTTTCTGAAACGGCATGGTTGCAAAAAGGCATGAAGGCGGCGTGTTTATCAACGGGTTATTTCATTGGTATTATTGTTATTTTGGTGCTGACAAACCATCTTGGTCGGATGCTATAGGCGGGGCTGTAAAGCAAGTTGTAAAATTATCGAGCAGGGCTTTGTCAAGCTCGGCCATGGTCACTGGATAGCCTAAATCTACCATGCTGGTGACGCCGTGCGCGGTGATGCCGCAAGGAATAATACTAGAAAAGTGTTGCAAGTCTGGGTCGACATTTATGGATAGACCATGAAAACTTACCCAGCGGCGCACTCTGATACCAATTGCGCCGATTTTATCTTCCCGCTCAGGAGCAATGTCAGAGGCAATGTCAGAGGCAATGTCGGGTCTTGGAATCCAAACACCCACCCGCCCTTTGCTGGTTTTAGCTTCAATATTAAACGCCGCCAGTGCCGTGATTATCCATTGCTCAATATTGCGCACGAAGCATTTAATATCCGCGCCGCGTTGTTTGAGGTCAAGCATCAAATAAACCACTCTTTGACCGGGGCCGTGATAGGTATATTCGCCGCCACGATTAGTTTTAAAAACGGGGAATTTATTAGCCTCTAACAAATCTTCTGGTTTAGCGCTGGTGCCAGCGGTATAAAGGGGCGGGTGTTCAAGAAACCAAAGCAGTTCCTCTGCCGTTCCTTCTCGGATTTCTTTGGCGCGGGTTTCCATAAACGAAAGAGCCATATCGTAAGGCACGAGCTGATTTGAGAAACGGCACGCAGGCCTCGCAGGTCTCGCAGACCTCGCAGGTCTCGCAGGACTAGGGTTAGATAATGATAAATCGGCTTTTAAAAAAGTATCTTGAAAATCCATGTTTTCTATTTAGCATGGTGTGTGGTTTATAAAATACATTATATATACGTATAATAATTTAAATTACATAAAAAAGATGACAAAATAGATAAGTAACATTATATTATCCTAGAAAGGTAGATTTATGCTTCCGATTATTGTTGATGTGAAAGGTTTATCTGTTGCTGTTATTGGTGGCGGTGTTGAGGCATGCCGCCGTTTGCGGATGCTTGATGAGGCGGGTGTGCAAGGTGTTAAGGTTTATGCGCCTCGCATATCGGCTGAGATGAAAGCCTTGGCGGGCGGTCGCTTGGTTGAGCGCGACATTAAAGAAGCGGAACTTAAAGATTTATCTTTGGTGTTTGTGGCTAATGTGTCGGATGGGGAAGCTGTGCGGCTTGTGTCTATTGCGCGGGCGAGTAAGACGTTGATAAATGTTGAAGATGTGAAATTGCAGTGTGATTTTCATGTACCGGCGTTGGTTCGTCGGGGCGATTTATTATTGACGGCGTCGAGCGGTGGTAGGTCTCCGACATTGGCGCGTCGTTTGAAGGGTTTTTTGTCGGCTCGTTTTTCGAGCGACTGGCAAGAGCGGGTGGATGAGCTCGGCGCATTGAGAGAGGGTTGGCGTGCGGCGGGTCTTTCGTTTAGGCAAGTAGCGGCGCGCAGTGACGCGTTGATTGATGAAAGGGGGTGGCTTGAATGTCGGTGTCCGCTGAAGTCCCAGAGCGACAGCAAAGCCGTATAGCTGAGCTGAATGCGCGTTATGTTGATTATGATAGCGATGCTGTTTTGCGCGATATTATTGAGGTTGAGTTTGCGAAGCGTGTTTGTGTTGTTTCCTCTTTTGGAGCGGAGTCGGTTGTTTTGCTTCATCAGGTTTCGCAGATTGACCCGAGTATTCCTGTTATGTTTTTGAATACGGGGAAGTTATTTGGTGAGACTTTACGATTTCGTGATCGTCTTCAGTCTTTTCTTGGTTTGATGGATGTACGCTCGTTGGGGCCGCGTCTGGCTGATTTGGAATTGTTAGATTCTGCGGGTGATTTATGGTCACGCGATGGAGATAGGTGTTGTCATATTCGCAAGGTTTTGCCTCAGCGTCGTGCGTTGGAGGGTTTTGGTGCTGTGATTACGGGTCGCAAGCGTTTTCAGACGTCTTTGCGTTCTGGTTTAGATTTTGTTGAGTTGGAAGATGTTCAAACGGGACGTGTTAGCATCAATCCTTTGGTCCATTATGATATGTCATATTTGTCGGGTTACATTGAGGCTCATAATTTGCCGCGTCATCCTTTGGTAAGGGATGGTTATTTGTCGATTGGTTGTATGCCTTGCACGTCTAGGGTTGAGGCTGGTGGAGATTACCGTTCTGGTCGTTGGTCTGGCAGTGAGAAAGAGGAGTGCGGTATTCATGCGGCGGATTTTGTTGATGGTGATGGGATTTAGTTTTATGTTGTAGGATTTGCGTGTTTTTGTTAAGTGTTATTGTTTTGTTTTGGTTTATTTTGCGGCCGTGGCGGAATTGGTAGACGCGCAGCGTTGAGGTCGCTGTGGGGTAAGACCCGTGGAAGTTCGAGTCTTCTCGGCCGCACCATTTTGTTTTGACTTAGCGGGAATAGGGGTGAGGGACGGCGGAGGTTAAATTTAGCGGGCGGATTGCCGCATGATGCAAGCCGTAAGTATATGACACGCTACATAAATGAGTTTTCTTTCTACCTCAATGAGGAGCGTGTCACAATGACACACTCGATAGAATAGTAGTTTAAGTAGGTCAAACGGCAGGCAAACGCCTAGAATATAAAATTCTGATTGCATAATATAAGCTTTGGGCTTGCATTGTGCGTTTGTTATATTTAGTTTGAACCAAAATTGTATAGATGATGTTGTATTAGCGTTCTAAAAAATTGATAGATTCAGGGAACAAAAATGAAAAAAACTGGGAAAAAAACGCTGGCGAAAAACAAACTGAATGGCAGTGTTGATTTACTAGCAAATGCTTTGCGTGACGTTGTTTCAGAGGCCATTGGGCGACTTTGTAGATTTTTCTGCAATATCGTTGGAAGCGGCAGAACCATTACCAGCTTCAATATTTGGCTTTGCAGAATTTATAGCCACGCTGGCAGTTTTATTAATTGTCTTCACCATAACTGATATTCGCTATAAGTTTCGTATTGCCATAGCACCAATTCCACTTCGAGGAATAACATATTACGCAATACCTTTTATCGGCATTGCAACTCTCTTGTCGGATCTATGGTTTACTAAAAAATGTTCTGTGCCTTCATTTTTGAATGACCAAGCTTTGATACAAGGCTTATGCGCATGTGTATTTTTAGGGATTGTCGCTTTATGGGTTTACTATGCTTATCAAAGCCCACCAATTTTCTGTGAGCGTAACTACAAAGAATATGCCAAGCAACTTTCTCAGAAGTCAAAAGGATTGGTGCCGTTTTATTTTAATCAAGTAACATAGCGCAAATAATTGACCCTAATAGATGCAACATGGTAAACTAGCCACAGAGGTAGACCTTACTTGATTTTGGGGTCTAGTTCCGGGGTATTACAACCTCACAGCTAGCGGCAGTGACACCTGTCGTCCTTAAAGTCATCTCGACATTAAGTCGGGGTGGCGGCGTCATACAATAGGTCTCGCGGCTAAAAGCGTCGCGGTCGTCTAGTTGCGATTTGTAAACACCCCGGCACCAGTCAAAAGGATTGGTGCCGTTTTGTTTAATCAAATAACGGGGTTCTAATCATGGACGACTACAGCTTATTAGCCGACTTAAAGCCGCCGAGCAAGATGATGTTGAGGCGCACGATGTGCTTGAACTACTTGCCAAGTGATAGCCAACTCACCGCTTACGCATCGACATTAAAAAAATACCGAAGCCAATTGCGAATCTCATTCGTCCGTGAAGCAGGATTATGGAGTACTGTCAGCAGCTTATATTTTTCAGCAATATCAGTGCGCGCCGGGTTTTTCTGATAGGCTTTTAAATCGGCTGAATAGGTCTCAAGACTCGCCTCATCAGAAAAAACACCGTCTTTCAAAAGCCCGTTCTTGCGTGCCTGTGTCAAATTACTCATTTCAGCATAATCATATTCAGGATGATATTGGGTTGCCCAAAAACGCCCCTTCAAAAAACCGACATCAATCGCCTGAGCAAATGAATGAGCCTTCCCCGCAAGGGTCGCGCCGCAATTTTCAAGTGCCGCTTTTCCCTCAGCATTATAGCAATCAAGGACAATAAATTTTAAACCATCTGACATCAGCTGACACAAACCCTCATGAATTTTAAAAAACTTTATTTTAGCTTCTCACCATTAACCGTAATCCGATAAATAATGCGCTCATAATCAGGGTAATCATCCATCGCCGCATGCTGAACAATCCGATTATCCCACATCGCAACCATCCCCGCTTCCCAAGCAAAACGGCATTGAAAATCCTCGCGCACGCAATAACGTAAAAGATAATCAAGTAACGGGCGGCTCTCTTCAAGGCTCCAGCCCTTGAAATGGCTGGTGAACATCGGATTCACATAAAGAGCTTTGCAACCCGTAGCAGGATGGCGGATAATAGCAGGGTGTTCCGTCATGTCCTCAATGATTGCACTGCGCTTATATTGTATCGGCTCATCCGTGTCGTATTTCTCTAGCGCCGTCTTGGAAGTATAGGCCGCGCGCGCACTATGAATAGCAACAAGACCATCAAGCGTCTGCTTAAGGCCTTGCGACAAACGCTCATAAGCCAATTGCTGATTGGCAAATAACGTATCGCCGCCAATAGGCGGCACTTTTTTGGCATATAAAATAGAACCAAGACTGGGCGCGGTGAAAAACGAATTATCCGAATGCCACCCCACCCCAAAACTCGCACGAGAACCCGCCGGCTTATACATTTTGATAATCTCAGGATGTGCCTCCATGCCCTTAACAATCGGGTGAACCTCCAACGTGCCAAAGCGTCTTGCAAAATCTGCATGATTATTAAAGTCTAGCTTCTGGTTGGGGAACCCTATCGCTCCAAAGGTGAAAAGCGCGCGCCGAATTTCCTCAAACTGAGCCTCTGGCAAAGGCGCAGATAAATCGATACCCTCAATCATCGCGCCCATGGCACTGCTTATTCTGCTCACTTTAAAAGTTTTAAATTCTATCGTCATGTTAGCCTCAAAAGTCAGATGGTTTTAAAATGAAAGGACTTGGGACGCGTTAAACTCTCATACCCAAGCCGAGAGAGCGTGCATCCCCGCCCAGAGTTCTTAACGCCTGTCCAAGCTAAATAGGGATCAAGATAATCACAGCGATTAAGAAACACCGTTCCTGTTTCAAGGCGATTGCCAATGCTTTCTGCTTGCGCCTTATCGCCGCTCCAAATCGAGGCCGTCAGACCATACGCGCTGTCATTCATCAGGCGGATGGCTTCATCATCATCTTTGACGGGCATAATACCAATAACCGGCCCGAAACTTTCTTCACACATCACATCCATTTCATGCGAAACTTGCGTCAAAATCTGCGGCAGCATATAGGCACTACCTTGACTAGTATCAAGCGGCAAATGCGCTTTCGCGCCTTTGTCGAGGGCATCGCCAATTTGCTCTCGGACCGCATCAGCCGCCTGTCCCGAAACCATCGGGCCCAAAGTCGTATCAGATGATAGCGGATCGCCAAGCTTTAACTTTTCAGCCTCTGCGATAAAGAGCGGTACAAAATCGTCAAACAGCGTGTCGGCAACATAAATGCGTTCAACCCCGCAGCATGATTGTCCGCTATTGAAAAATGCACCATCAGCAAGCTCAGTAACGGCATAGGCAAGGTCTGCATCGGCGCGTACAAAAGCAGGGTCTTTGCCGCCTAGCTCTAGCCCTGCGCCAGCGAACCCTGCGCCAGCGAGCCTTTGTGCAAGTGCCTGTGTTATCGCCTGCCCGCCAGATACCGAGCCTGTAAAGGCGGCATAATTGATTTCTTTTTGGCTCAGCAAGTCAGCCGTGCCCTCATGCGAGAGAAATAAATGTTGGAACACACCCTCAGCTAATCCGGCTTCATCAAACGCCTCTTGCCAACGCAAGCTAACGAGCGGGGTTTGGGAAGCATGTTTTAAAATCACGCTATTGCCCGCCGCCAAAGCCGGAATGATAACATTCACAGAAGTTAAATAGGGGTAATTCCACGGCGCCAAAACCGCAACAACACCCACGGGTACACGTCGGATGAACCTATCAACGCCTTCTTTGGGAGCAGGGGTGAGGTCCATTAATGCATCAGATGCCAGCTCAAGCATGGTCTCGCCGCGCGACTTTAGGCCGTTTAATTCATTTGGACTAAACCGTATCGGGCGACCCATTTGGCGGGTAATCTCTAAACCGATCTGTTCTTTTTTATCGTGCAAATAGGTGATTGCATTTTGCAAAATGCTCAACCGCTCTGCAAGTGGTATCTGCGCCCATTGCTTCTGTGCCGTGCGGGCTTTTTGCAAAACCGTAGCGATTGTGTCTTGGGTGGCATAATGGCCTGAAAATAACTCAATGCCATCGATAGGCGACGTGCAAATAAATTCAGACATTTGGGTACCATTTATAAAAGGTTTAGTATTATATAGCTTTATTATATATGTGAAAAAGCTTCATGTAAAAAACAAAAACGCAGGCTTTGGGTTTTACTTTACTCTGGCTTTCTTAATTTTTGGAATCATGCAATAGTATTTTGGCAATTAAAAAAGAGTCCAAATCCATGCTGAGAAATATATTTCTAATTTTGGCAACCTTAATGCCGACAATAAGTCATGCCCAATCAATTGATGAGAAAATAAATGACTTAATCCAACCTTTAACAAATTTCTTATCTTCCTTTATTTTTTACTCTGTGCCAATCGCTGGCGCAGATGTTCCGTTGATTGTGTGCTGGCTCATATTAGCCGCGTTTTTCTTCACCATATATCTCGGCTTTATCAATTTGCGCGGTTTTGGCCATGCCATTGATATTGTCCGAGGGGTCTATAGCGATAAAAAACACAGCGGCGAGATTACCCATTACCAAGCCCTCACAGCGGCGGTTTCTGGAACGGTCGGCATCGGTAACATAGCAGGGGTCGCCATCACGGTTTCGCTAGGCGGGCCGGGCGCCATTTTCTGGCTCATCGTTGCAGGTTTTGTCGGCATGACAACCAAATTTGTCGAATGTACCCTTGGGGTGAAATATCGCATCATTAATGATGATGGGAGTGTATCGGGCGGGCCCATGTATTATTTGCGAGATGGTTTAGCCCAAAAGGGATATGTCAAATTGGGTAAATATCTTGGTATTTTCTTTGCTGCCAGTATTGTCATTGGCTGTTTGGGTATTGGCAATATGTTTCAATCCAATCAAGCCTATGTCCAACTGGTAGAGGTTTCTGGCGGGATGCAAAGTCCACTTGTCGGCTATGGTTGGCTGGTTGGTTTATTTCTGGCAGGATTAATTGGTCTGATTATCCTTGGCGGTATTAAATCAATTGCCAATATAACGTCTCGTCTTGTGCCCTTCATGGTGGCTATTTATGTCGTTGGGGCATTGGTGATCGTGGGCATCAACATCACCGAGATACCGGCCGCATTTGGAGCCATAATCCACGGCGCGTTCACTATGGATGGCATGTCTGGGGGCGTGGTTGGTATTATGATACTGGGCTTTCAACGCGCGGCGTTTTCCAATGAAGCAGGACTGGGTTCTGCTGCCATTGCTCATTCTGCCGTGATTACTGATAAGCCCGTAACGGAAGGCTTTGTTGCTTTGCTGGAGCCGTTTATTGATACGGTTGTTATTTGCACGTTGACGGGGCTTGTACTGGTGACATCATTGCCAGCTGACATGTTGATGGGAGGTAAGCTGTCAGGTATTGAGCTGACATCGGCGGCTTTTGAAGCAAAAATTTCATGGTCGCCAGTGCTTTTATCTGTTGTTGCCTTGCTGTTTGCTTTTTCCACCATGTTAGCTTGGGCTTATTATGGCACGAAGGGCTGGACTTATTTATTCGGGGAAAGCAAAAATAAAGAACGGGTATTTGGGCTTATTTTTTGTAGTTTCATCGTCATTGGTGCTTCTGTTCAACTCAATGCTATTTTGGATTTTGCGGATGCTCTTATTTTTGTCATGGCTATTCCTAATTTAATTGGCTTATATATCCTTGCGCCAGATATTAAGCGGGATTTGCAAGCATATTGGGAGCAACTAGAGATGAAAAAACCAGACCAAAAGGTTGCTAATTGAGGGTGCTTTGTTTTGGAACTTGACCGAGAAGAGGTTTATAACAGGCCACGTCAAAGATTTGCGTGGTACCAACATTTATTAAAGGCGCGTTTCAAACGCCCCCATAAAGCCACGGTTCAAGCGTGGTTGCCTTATGTTAAAAAGCAAGGAATTGCCCTCGATGTTGGGGCGCATTTTGGATACATAGCCAAAGAGCTGGCTTTTCTGAAAACGCATGATTTAACCATTCATGCTTTTGAGCCGATTGAATATTGTTATACTATTTTACAAAAAATCAGCCAGCGGCACTTAAAGATTAAGCCTTGGCTTTTAGCTTTGGCGGACGCGCCGGGAAAGTTGGATATTTCTATTCCTGTTAAAGCGCGGGGGCGCATGGGAATTGGACTATCTCATTTGGGGGCTGAAGAGAAGCGGGATTATATTCTTGAAAAAGTTCAAGTGATGACGTTGGATACATTTGCCAGTGAGCAGGGGCTGGAAAATATCGTTTTGATAAAAGCTGATGTTGAAGGTGCTGAAGGCTTGGTTCTTAAAGGAGGGGCGGGGGTCATTAAGCGTGACATGCCTACAATTGTTTTAGAAATTTGCGACGAGTTTTGCCAGCGGATGAATTACCGCGCCGCAGATATTTTTGAAAGCCTATCGGCTCTGGGTTATCAAAGCCTTGGCTATCAAACCGAGAACCAATTTATTGAGGTGAATGGCTATCAAGGAACAACTGATTATCTTTTCTATAACCCGAAATCTATAAGCTGAAGTTTACAAGCTGAAGGGTTAGAAAATTTCGATAAGACCCGCCGCGCCCATCCCGCCGCCAATACACATAGTGACAACACCGTATTTTGCTTTACGCCTTTTGCCTTCGCGCAAGATATGCCCAACTTGGCGCGCCCCTGTCATCCCATAAGGATGCCCTATGGAAATCGAGCCACCATTCACATTGAGTATCTCATTATCAATGCCCAAATGGTCACGAATATAAACAACCTGAGAGGCAAATGCTTCGTTTAGCTCCCATAAATCAATATCGCTTTGCGTAAGGCCGGTGCGCTCTAATAGGCGCGGAATGGCATAAATAGGCCCGATTCCCATTTCATCTGGTTCACACCCTGCAATAGCTAGTCCACGTAATGCGCCAAGTGGTTCGACTCCTCGTTTTTCAGCTTCTTTTGCCTCCATGACGACCACAGCCGCCGCCCCATCAGAAAGTTGTGAGGCATTACCGGCCGTCACAAATTCATTTTCCCCCCGCACCGGCTTCAAACTAGCAAGCCCCTCAAGAGTTGTTTGCGGGCGATTACATTCATCACGGTCAACAACATAATCCACAATACTTTCCTCGCCCGTTGCTTTATCTACAAGCTTCATTTTGGTTTGCATTGGGACAATCTCATCAGCAAATAATTTTGCCTCTTGAGCCGCGGCCGTGCGTTGCTGGCTTTGTAAAGCGTAATTGTCTTGGTCTTCTCTGGAAACCTTATAGCGGTGAGCAACAATATCGGCAGTTTCAATCATCGGCATCCAATGGGCGGGGTTTTGTGCATGAAGCTCTTCTTCAACAAATTGGTTTAAATTGATCCCTTGCATTTGCACGAGTGAAATGCTTTCAACGCCTGCGCCGATAGCAATTGGAACCCCTTCATTGACGACTCGCCCTGAGGCCATGGCGATCGTTTGAAGGCCTGATGAGCATTGACGATTTACGGTTGTGCCGCACACTGTTACGGGACAACCTGCACTCATAGCAGCAAGTCGCCCGATATTGTGACCTGTGGCACCTTCGGGAATGGCGCATCCCATTATTACATCTTCAACGGCACTGGCTTCGATGCCGGCGCGCTCAATAGCATGCTTGATGGCATGGCCGCCGATTTTAGCACCGTGTGTTATATTAAATCCCCCGCGTCCAGATTTGGCGAGCCCTGTGCGTGCCGTTGAAACGATGACTGCTTCTTTCATTTTAGTCCCCTTTAGTTCCCTTAAAAATTTTCTTAACCTAGCCTATTCGGAGGCTAGGAAAAAGCAAAAAAATAGATTTAAGCCGTTATTAAAGTAAGTTTGTTTTTATATAGGCTGTTTGGAAAACCCGTTCTGCTTGTGTGCCAAGGACATGCCTGAGCAATTTTAGATGCGCTTGTATAAAACGCTTCGCGTGTTTTTCTTCATAAGGATTAGCGGCATGGGCGAGCTCGTGCAAAATGGTGAAATTATCCCAGCCCTGTCTATTGCCTCTTAGAAACTCACGCGGTGCAAGAGAAATATGGCTAAAGTTTATGTCACCCGTTATTTTATCTTTTTTATATTTTGCCAGCCCAAGCGCACGTCGGCGCACAAATAATCCTCGCCGTCCAATACGTGGCATGGATTTAACCAAGACCTCCTCTGGCCCGCCTAATTCATGCCAAACAGGTGAAGCAACAATGTCATTAACAAAAGACTGGCACGCCTCTAATGTGTCAAAGTTCTGAAGGTTTTTTCTCAATATTTTTCTAGCTGTGCGCTCGGCATCATAGATTTTCATGCGCCCAGAATCATAGCGTGCTTTTGGCAATTATAAAAAACCTTTAATTACAGCTCTTTAACATCTGCTTTTTTAAGCTCCGCCTTAAGCTTCCCTGAAAGCATTAGAAAATACATGCGAAAGTCACTAATAAGAGACCAAAAAGGATACTTAAATGTCGCTGGTTTGTTTTTCTCAATTTTGAAATGCCCAACCCAAGCAAAACCATATCCAATAATGGGAATCGCCCAAAGCCAGATATATTTTTCGTTTAGCAGCCCTAAAGCCAAGATTAATAAAACCAATGTCGTGCCAATATAATGCAGGCGGCGATTGACAGGATGGCTGTGCTCTCTTAGATAAAACGGCCAGAAAACTTTGTAACTGTCTATTTGGTTGCTCATTTTCATTCTCCTTTAAGCAGATGCCTAATCTTGCTGATTATTTTACCGCAATGCAAGTAAAAGCAAGTTTCTTTAGCAAAAATTTAAGGTAAATGAATTTAAGTCTTTGAAACTTAGCCAAAGCATTGCCATAATAGCCCAGTGCCATAATGGCATAATTAAAGCGCGGTTGCCGACCGATATTCACTTTTCTCGAAGCTTGGGAGGCTGACATGATTAAACCTGATGATGTTCAACACCCCTCCCAAGAACAGGACCCCCAAGAACACCCCCCTCAAGAACAAGAGACCATGCCAACGTCTGCTGAAGAACAATCCCAAGCGGGTTTACTTGTTAAAACAACGCTCACGGCACTGCGCGAAAACGACATTAAAGCCCTGCAACAGATTGTTCGTGACACGCATGAAGCTGATATGGCAGATATGGTTGCCTTATTGTCGCCTGATGCGCGCGCGCGCTTTATTTCTTTAATCGGTAATTCTCTATCGCCAGAGGTTCTGGCGGAACTGGATGAAGGTATTCGCGCTGAGGTTGCAGGTGCTTTGGCGACGGATACGCTTGTGGCGGCGGTTCAGGATCTTGAAACGGATGATGCTGTTGTCGTTTTGGGAGAGCTTAATGATGCCGAACAAAAGGCGATTCTAAACCAAATCCCTGAGAGTGAACGCGTGGTTTTACAGCGTTCGCTTGATTATCCCGATGACAGTGCGGGTCGTTTAATGCGTTCTGATCTGGTGGTGGTGCCGCCTTATTGGACAATCGGGCAAACCATTGATTACTTGCGCGATACGCAAGAGCTTCCTGATGATTTTATGGAAATTTTAGTTGTTGACCCAAGCTATATGCCAGTGGGCGTTGTGCAATTGAATAAGGTTTTGCGTTCGGCGCGTCCGGTCAAGCTGGTTGATGTCATGGATGAGCGTTTGACGATTATCCCTGCCCACATGGATAGAGAAGACATGGCGCGTCAGTTTGAACGCTATCATTTGGTTTCTGCTCCGGTTGTCGAGGAAAATGGACGGCTGGTTGGGGTTGTGACGGCGGATGATGTTTTTGAGGTGATTACCGAGGAAGCCGAGGAAGATATTTTATTATTGGGGGGGGTCGGTGATGAGGCGGTAACGGATAAGGTTTTTGCTGTTGCTAGAGGTCGGTTTAGCTGGTTATTTGTCAATTTATTGACGGCTATACTTGCGTCAATGGTTATTGCTTTGTTTGAAGCCTCATTAGAGCAGATGGTGGCATTGGCTATATTGATGCCGATTGTTGCTTCGATGGGGGGGAATGCAGGCACGCAAACACTGACCATCACCGTTCGCGCCTTGGCAACAATGGATTTAATGGCTGTTAATGCCGTTCGGCTTATTTTGCGCGAAGCTTGGATTGCCCTTATTAATGGCTCGCTTTTTGCGGTCATTATGGGGCTGGTGAGTGCTTATTGGTTCGACAATACGCTTTTGGGCGGTGTGCTGGCTTTAGCTATGATTGTCAATATGCTGGTTGCGGGGCTTTCGGGCATTCTTATCCCTATGAGTTTGAATAAGGCGGGTATTGACCCGGCACTGGCGTCGAGTGTTTTTGTCACAACGATTACGGATGTGTTTGGGTTTTTTGCATTTTTAGGGCTGGCAAGTTGGCTGATTATTTAGGGCGAAGAATAAGGTACATATATGGCAACGGCTATTTTAAGTGCTCTCATTTTAAGTGCTCTCATCAGTGACGCGTCACTGACTAGTCAGTGATTGGTCAAAGACTGGTCAAATCAGCTAAATACTCTATTCTATCGGCATGACCCTTCATTTGATAAAACTTGCGGTAGGTATTGAGAAAGTTGCTGATTTACAAAATCGGCAAAGCCATTCATTAAAAACGCATGGTAAGGTCTTTCATACGACTCGGATGATGCCAAAAAGAATGAATGAGCTAATCGATGGCGGTTCTTTATATTGGGTCATCAAGCGGAAAATTACTGTCCGCCAACTCATTTTGGATATTGAACCCTTCACAGATACGATGGGCATTAAGCGATGCCATATACACTTGCAGCCAGAAATGATCTTGACGCGTCCCCAAGCGCGGCGCCCCTTTCAGGGGTGGCGATATTTGCCGACTGGCGATGCGCCATTAGATTTACTAAGAGGGGTAGACTTCCCAACAGGGAGTGAAATAGACAGCGACATGCCAGAGAATATGCGCACCGAATTAATTGAGTTAGGGCTTTTATAAGGGCGGGACGGGCATATTATCGAGCAATCTAATATCGCCGAGGCGAGCAACGACAAGGGCTCTTCGAGGTGTTTGAGGCTTCGGGTGCTTGGCGAGTGTGTCGCTGGCACGCACTTCTAAATAATCTATGCTATCAAAGCCTGAGGCTAAAATTTCAGCCCATATTTCTTGCTTTATGAGGCTATCGTTTTCAGTATTTGCGATGCTTTGGCAAAATTTTTCAAGAATTTTATTTAATTTCCCTGCAATGACTCTTTGCGCTTGGGAAAGATAAACATTGCGTGAGGACATGGCTAAACCATCGGCTTCACGGATAATTGGCGCGCCGATTATTTTTACGGGCAACTTAAAATCCTTGACCATTTGTCGGATGACAGATAATTGCTGATAATCTTTTTCACCAAAAATAGCGTAATCGGCCCGCGTTTGCTGGAGTAACTTATTGACAATAGTGGCCACGCCTTTGAAAAAATCTGGTCTGGTTTCACTCTCAAGATCCAAAGCCGAACCTTTTAGCACAAGCGGCGCGGAAAAATCATTCCCATACATGGTTGTCGCCGTGGGCACATAAACTAAATCTGTCTTAGTTGCGTGCAATTTAGCGAGGTCATTATCTAGCGTCTGAGGGTAGCTGTCAAAATCCTCACCCTTAGCAAATTGAGTCGGATTCACAAAAATTGAAACAATCAACCTGTCGCAATAGGGACGCAGATAATCAATCAAAGAAATATGCCCCGCATGCAAAGCACCCATAGTCGGCACAAGACCTATTGTCAGCGCATTTTTTTTCCAGCCTGTCACCAGCGTGCGTAACGCATCAAATTGGGAAATTATTTGCATCGAAGACGCCATTTAAGGGGTCGGAGAACCGTTGACATCATTGATAACATAAGCACTTGCAATACCACCATCAACAAGCAGAGTGCTTCCCGTCATATAGGCGGCATCATCACTGAGCAAAAAAGCGACCACACCGGCAATTTCTTCAGGGCGTCCAAGCCGCCCCATCGGAATGTGTTTGCGCCTTGCTTGCCATTTTTCATCTGTATCAAAATAATGTTTGTTTCGAGCAGACAAAACCGGCCCAGAAGCAATACAATTAGCCCGAATGCCGCTACGGGCCTGCTCAATTGCAATTTCACGAGTCAAGGCTTCCACACCGCCTTTGCTGGCCGTATAGGCAATTTGTGCTTCAGCAGAAGCCACATGCGCGACAACCGATGATAGGTTCACAATAGAGCCATTCCCGCTTTCCAGCATCAAGGGAATGACCGCTTGGCAGGTTAGGAAAGTACCAAGCAGGTTAGTCGCTAAGGTGCGTTGGAAACTTTCAAGAGTGGTTTTCGTGATACTGCCATCTTGAGGCTCTAAAATCGCGGCAGTATTGACAAGACCATCCAAGCCGCCCAAGCCGCCCAACGTGTCTTTTACCACCGCCAAAATATTTGCGACATCATCAGGTTTTGAAATATCGCCCAAAACCTCGGTAACTTCTTGAGCGGCACTCCGGAACGCCAGTTCAATCTTGACCTTATCGGTTAGCACAAGGTTGCATTTTTCAGCTATCAGGCGTTCAGCAATAGACTTTCCAAGGCATCCATTTGCCCCTGTGATGAGGACTCTTTTCTTTTTCAATCCGTTCATGAGCGCACATTAGCCCTTTCACTGGAAACTATATAGCAAAAAGAAAAACTTATGTTTTTTACTCTTTTTATTTTTAGATAATTAAGGGGCGAGGGAGTGGCATTCTATGCCGTTTTCAATCAAATGGATACAGGTGCTTTTGGCGGATGTTTCATCCATATTTCGATATTGCGCGCTGTAATAAAGCCGCCCCTGTTTCATAACGCCCATTATATGCGGCGAAGCGGCGGCGAGATATTTGGGTATTTCTTGCTTTGCCTGTTGAATTTGTGCTTGTGCTTCACTTTTTTTATGAAAAGCCCCTATTTGTATCCGCCAGCCGCGCTTGAGAATCGTCAAGATCGGGATTTGTCTATTTTGTGCATTGGCGACGAGATACCCACCAATACGCCAGTCCGTGGTTTTTGAATCGAGGCTATAAAAGGGATGATTGCGGTTATCGGCAACGGGACGGGGTTTAAAAATGGGGTGATTGGCTGGTTTTATATCGGGGGGGGATTGTGTATTGGTAAAACGTGTATTGGTAAAACGTGCATTGATAAAATATGGCTTGATAAAATATGGCTGCACTCTCGTTTGAACTCTCGTTTGAACTCTCGTTTGAACTCTCGTTTGAACTCTAGCTTGTATTACGGCTTGGGGTTCGATTTTGGCGTGAGGAATGTATCTAATAAGCAGCTTTGCCATTTGACGGTCTCGGTCATTAGCTGTCTCTGCGCCCATCACCACACCGATAAGGCGTTTACCATTATGCTTATATACGGACACTAAATTATATCCAGAAGCATTTGTATAGCCTGTTTTCATGCCTGAAATAGTATCAATATTGCGCATTAATTTATTATGGGTGACATAGGTATACCCCTTATGGGTGAAGCTTTTTTTACTGAAAAAAGAGGCATAGTGAGGAAAGTCGTCAAGAATGCGTCTTGCCAGCTTTGCCATATCGCGCGAGGTGCTCGTTTGTTGCGCATGGTGTAGTCCACTGGCATTTTTGAAATGAGTTTTTCGCATCCCGAGGCGTTTTGCCATGCGGGTCATTTCAACTGCAAACCGCCTTTCTGTTGCGTGTAGATGTTCTGCCAGCACAAGGGCGGCATCATTTGCGGATTTAATGAGCAGAGCATCAAGAGCCTCACCGACAGTGATGATATCGTTTTCTTTTAGATAAAGTTTAGAGGCGGGCTGTCGACTGGCCTTGGCTGAGACGAACATCTTGGAGGACATGTGCAAAAAACCTTTATCGAGCGCATCAAACACAAGATATGCCGTCATTAATTTGGCAAGTGAGGCGGGGTGACGGTATCTATCGGCTGAATGGGCATAGAGCGTTCGCCCACTATGAGTGTCTAGGATAAGGGCGGTATAATTGGCTGAAATTGCTGATGCAGGCACGACCATCCAAGTCATCACAAGCATCACAGCTATCATCACACGTAGAGTGTATAAAACAACGCGCCGATTGGACTTGGTATCGCTAAAATTGGAATGACTAAAAAAACAACACATCAAACGCATAAATTACTCAGCTCACGCAAAATACAGTTTCAGATTAATTGATTTGCCTTGTATGGCAAACATTAAATCTTACATAAATAGACAACAGAATAGTTTAGACATGACACAGAAGCAAATATGCTAAACTAACTTCTGAGCCTTTAGAGGCAAAAATGTTAGAGTATTTTAGGAACTGAACAGAGGCAAAAATGTTGCAATGAAGAAAAAAAATTCACTTTACCAAACATTGGCAATAATCTTTGCGGTTCAAAATAAGCCTTTAAATCCGGATGAAGGCGGCGATGGTCAAATTGAAGTCGTGCTAAAACCCTCGCCAAAGACTAAGAAACCCTCACTTTATAAGGTCCTCATTTTGAACGACGACTATACGCCAATGGAATTCGTTATTCTGATTTTACAACGATTCTTCAATATGGACATGCAAGAAGCGACAAAAATTATGTTGCATGTGCATCAAAATGGTGTTGGAGTTTGCGGTGTATTCACCTATGAGATTGCGGAAACTAAAGTTACGCAAGTGGTGGATTTAGCGCGTCAATGCGAACATCCGTTACAGTGTACAATGGAAAAGGATTAAATTATGCCCGCGTTTTCTAAAGGTCTAGAAAAGGGATTACACACAGCTCTTGAGTTGGCAAATGAGCGTAATCACGAATTTGCCACACTTGAGCATTTATTATTGGCATTGGTTGAAGATGATGAAACATGTAATGTATTGGAAGCTTGTGCGGTTGATATTCCTAAACTGATGGAAAGCCTTTCGGACTTTCTTGATAATGAGTTGGTGGGGCTTATCTCGGATGAGGATGAAGATTGCAAACCGACGGCCGGTTTTCAGCGTGTTATTCAGCGTGCTGTTGTCCATGTTCAGTCTTCTGGCCGCGAAGAGGTGACGGGAGGGAATGTGATTGTGGCGTTGTTTTCTGAACGCGAAAGCCATGCCACTTATTTTTTACAAGAGCAAGATATGACCCGTTATGATGCGGTGAATTTTATTGCTCATGGCATTGCTAAAAAACCGGGGGCGGTTGAAGAGCGTCATGTTTCTGGTGCTGATGATGAGGAAGATGTTTCTGGTCTGCAAAATGGCGAGACAGCGCTTGCGGCTTATTGTATCAATCTTAATGAGAAATCGCGCGAGGGCAAAGTTGACCCCTTGATTGGGAGGGCGCGTGAAGTTGAACGCACTATCCAGACTTTATGTCGGCGTAATAAAAATAATCCTCTGCTTGTGGGTGACCCCGGCGTTGGTAAAACGGCTATCGCAGAAGGATTAGCGCGAAAAATTGTTGAAAATGAAGTGCCGCAAGTCTTGCATGATAATATAATTTATTCGCTTGATATGGGTGCCTTACTGGCGGGCACGCGCTATCGGGGCGATTTTGAAGAACGCATTAAGCAAATCATGAAAGAGCTTGAAGATTTACCAAAATCCATTCTTTTTATTGATGAAATCCATACGGTTATTGGCGCAGGCGCGACCTCAGGCGGAGCGATGGATGCATCTAATTTGCTCAAGCCTGCTCTGCAAAATGGTAGCTTGCGCTGTATCGGCTCAACCACTTATAAAGAATATCGTCAGCATTTTGAAAAAGACCGTGCGCTGGCAAGGCGATTCCAAAAAATTGACATAAATGAACCAAGCCTCGATGATTCAATTAAAATCCTTCAAGGACTTAAACCCTATTTTGAGACTTTTCATAAAATTCGTTATACAAATGATGCAATCAAAGCGGCGGTTGAGCTTTCGGCTCGTTTCATGGCTGACCGCAAATTGCCAGATAAAGCCATTGATGTCATTGATGAGGTTGGGGCATCGCAAATGTTGCTGACACCTTCTAAAAGAAAGAAAACCGTTAGTGTGAAGGATATTGAAAACACCATCGCATCTATGGCGCGGATACCGTCTAAGACTGTCAGCAAAAATGATGAAGAAAAATTGCGCGACCTTGATATCGGGCTTAAGCGGGTGGTGTTTGGGCAAGATAAGGCTATTGGCGCATTAGCGGCGGCAATTAAATTGTCGCGGGCGGGCTTGCGCGAAGATAATAAGCCTATTGGGTGCTATCTTTTTTCTGGGCCTACGGGCGTTGGTAAAACTGAAGTTGCGCGCCAATTATCTGACATTTTAGGGGTGGAACTATTGCGGTTTGATATGTCTGAATATATGGAACGCCATACGGTGTCGCGTTTGCTTGGGGCGCCTCCGGGTTATGTCGGCTATGATCAGGGAGGCTTGTTAACGGACGGCGTTCACCAGCACCCTCATTGTGTTTTATTGTTAGATGAAATTGAAAAAGCGCATCCGGATATGTTCAATATTCTTTTGCAGGTCATGGATAACGGAGCGTTGACAGACAGTAATGGACGCAAAGTGGATTTTCGGAATGTTATTTTAATTATGACAACTAATGCTGGAGCCGTTGATATGGCGAAACCACCTATGGGCTTTGGACGCGAGGTACGCACGGGCGATGATGAAGAAGCTATCACAAAAATGTTTGCCCCTGAATTTCGCAATCGGCTGGATGCAATCGTGCCTTTTGCTCACTTGCCGACAGACGTTATTGCGCGGGTGGTTGAGAAATTTATTCTGCAACTAGAAGTTCAATTAGCTGACCGTAATGTCATTATTGAGCTTAGTCCCAAGGCGGCAAAATGGCTTGCCGCTAGAGGATATGATAAAAATATGGGCGCACGTCCCTTGGCGCGGCTTATTCAAGACGTCATCAAAAAACCACTGGCAGATGAAGTCTTGTTCGGGGCGTTGAAAAATGGGGGGGTCGTCAAGGTGGATGTCGGCAAGGATAAAAAATTGTCACTCAGCTATGAAAACAGCGATAAAAAACCCCACAAAACTGTAAAAGATAAAGTGAAAGCCTAACGCATCATTTGGCTAAGGGTATGGTTTATTTTTTCAGCGTGTTTTTCAAGCATGTGCGTTTCTGCCATGTCTTTGGCATGAAATTGCATTTCCAATCCCCCATTGCGCGGGATGATATGAAAATGTGTATGAAATACAGTTTGACCCGCCGCCGCATTATTCAATTGTACTAATTGTACACCAGCCGCGCCCATCGCTCCTTTGACGGCAGGGGCAAGCATTAAAACTGTTTTGAAAACAGCCATCGCATCCGCTTCATGAATATCCAATATGTTCACAGAAGGGTTTTTGGGAATAACCAAAACATGCCCGTCTGTTTGCGGCATAACATCCATAAAAGCCAGTGTGGCGTCATCCTCATAGACTTTTACGCAAGGCAAGTCGCCGCGCAGTATTTTAGCAAATATATTTTGCCGGTCATAAGCAGCAGAAAGATCATTCATGGGTTTTATCCTGTTGTTTAAATGGAATGTGCTGGGTGAGTAGCTTTAGATCATTTTCAACATATTGGCGTTCTTGTTCAAGGTAATTTTCGACGGCCGCGCGAAACCCAAGATGCGGAATATAATGAGCTGAATAAATGCGTGTCGGTACATAACCGCGTGCCAGCTTATGCGGCCCTTGTGCGCCAGCTTCCACACGCTTCAATCCCTTAGCAATAGCAAATTCAATGGCCTGATAATAACAACATTCAAAATGCAAAAAAGGGTGCTCTTGAATACATCCCCAATGGCGTCCGAATAATGTATCCGCGCCAATGAAGTTAAGCGCACCGGCTATATAGCGGTCTTCTTGCTTGACCATAATAAGGAGGGTTTTGTCTGCCATAGTCTTTTGAATTTGACTGAAAAACGCCCGCGTAAGATAAGCCTGCCCCCATTTTCGATTAGCTGTATCAAGATAAAAACTGTAAAAAGCCTCCCAATGGGTTTCGGTTAAATCAGCACCCGTTTTCCATTCAATCACCAGTCCATTTTCAAGAGCCTTTTGGCGTTCTCTTTTTAAATTCTTGCGCTTGCGTGAGGTTAAAACGCAAAGGAAATCATCAAAACTCTTATAGCCATCATTCAGCCAGTGAAATTGCTGGTCCGTGCGTAACAAGAAACCAGCATCACCTAGAGTTTGCCATTCTTTTTGCGTGACAAAATTTAAATGTAAGCTCGATAGCCCAAGTTTTTCGGCGCGTTCTTGAGCCGCCTTGATTAAAGCTGTCTGAACGCTTGCTTGGGGCGCGTCTGGGGCGGTCAGAATACGCCTGCCGCGCGCGGGCGTAAACGGAATGGCACATAAGAGCTTGGGATAATATTGCCCCCCCGCACGCTGAAAGGCATCGGCCCAACCATGATCGAAAATATATTCACCCTGACTATGTGCCTTTAGATAAAGCGGCATAACACCAAGTATTTTTTCGGTTTGTGCATCCGTGGCACTCAGATGCTGTGCGCCCCAGCCAGTTTCAAGAGCAACAGAACCGCTTTCTTCAAGGGCGGCTAAAAAATTATAATCCAAAAATGGATTATAGGTTTCCCCTTCAGGGTTAGCGCAATGATTCCAGTCGCTTTTGCCAATTTCAGAAATTTTTTGATGGATTTTTATTTCTAGTTTTAGCGTCTGAGAGGTATTTGCCGTGCGCGGTGTGTCAATCACGATGCACCTCAAACAGAGCATCTATTTCGACTGCCCACCCAAGCGGGAGACTACTCACACCAATAGCGCAACGTGTGTGCATAGCTTTATCTTCCAAAACACTATGAATTAAATCCGAAGCCCCATTGATAACTTGCGGATGCTGAGTGAAGTTAGCCGTAGCATTAACAAAGCCGTTTAATTTAAGACAGCCAATAAGTCTGTCCCAATCACCCTTTAGGGCTTGTTTAAGTTGCGCCAGAATATTGATCGCCGCTAACTGTGCCGCTTTTTGTCCAAGCTTAATATCAAGTGTCGTGCCAAGGCATCCTATAATGGCATCGCCATTGGCATCAATTGGGCCTTGCCCCGAAACAAATAACTGAGTGCCGCTAAATTTAAAAGGCAGGTAATGAGCAAGAGCAGGTTTTGGTGCTGGGAGGATGATGTTTAGACTGGCAATATTTTTATCAATATTTTTATCCATATTTTCATTCATGTTATTCATCATATTTCATCCCAAGATAGTGTGTCGGCTTGCCCCTTTGCTAACTATAAACCAACTATATCATTAATATCACTTAGCTAAGCGCGTGCCCTTTATTGATTTTTTCTAATCCGAATTTATCACGCACCTGATCCATAGCATGTTCAGCGTCGCGGCGTTTGGCTTTATCGGGGTCGCCAAGGTCAAAGGGATCCGCTTGCGTGTCAGCCGTCAGACCAGCATAGCCGATTCCAATTAATCTATAGGCACGGTTTGGATGTTGACTGATTTCTTTTCTGAACAGTTCAACGCCATACGAATATAAACTATCGGCGAGTTGCGAAGGGTCGACAAGTTTGTGATTGCGGGTTAGCGATTTGAAGTTGGAGGTCTTGAGTTTAAGAACGATGGTTGTGCCGGCAAGATTTTTTTCTTTACAGCGGCGGGCAACTTTTTCTGAAAGTTTCCAAAGAGTCTTTTCTAAAAAAGTTTGCTCGGTTGTATCTTGCTCGAAAGTGGTTTCAGACGAAATGCTTTTTGCCTGACGGCTTGGCGTAATGATACGATTATCAATGCCGCGTGCGAGGCGTGAAAGATGCAATCCAAACTGACCATAGCGGCGTATTAGGCTTTGTTCGTCAATTTTTTGTAGCTGATGGCAATGTGTGATGCCGTCACGGGCAAGCTTTTTTTGAGTTTGGTGTCCGACGCCGCCTAATTTAGACACAGGCAAAGCGGCGAGATAGGATAGTGTCTCGCGTTTACCAATGAGGGTAAACCCGTTTGGTTTTTCCATGTCAGATGCGAGTTTTGCCAGAAACTTATTATGGCTTAAACCAATGGAGACCCTCACGCCAACTTGCTGTTTTATTTGTTTGGCAAGGCGTGCAAGCTGAGCGGCGGGGGGTTCTTTATGCAGACGCTGCGTGCCGTTAAGGTCAAGAAAAGCCTCATCAATAGAAATCGGTTGCACAAGGGGCGTTAGCTGAAACATCATTTCTCTGATGGCGATACCTGCTGCGTGATATTTTTCTATATTAGGCTTGATGATGACGGCATTCGGGCAAAGTTGTAGAGCCTTAAACATTGGCATAGCAGAGTGCACCCCCTTAATGCGCGCAATATAGCAGCAGGTTGCGACAACGCCGCGTTTACCGCCGCCAATGATAAGGGGCTTATCTTCCAAGTCTGGATTGTCACGTTTTTCAACGGCGGCAAAAAAGGCATCGCAATCTATATGAGCTATTGAGAGGTTTTCGAGCTCTGTATGAGCCAGCAGACGCGGGCTTTTGCAGGATGGGCATCTTGAAAAATTCGTGTTTTGGCCCGTGCTTTGAGGGGGGGGTTGAAATATCATGCAGTCACGGCACATAAATATCTGAGGCAAGTCAGTCATATATTATGTGTGCCAAATTATTTGAAAAATGCAAGCTTAGATCAACAGTTTTTTCAAAATCCATTCTTGTGCCGCCGGCCAGTCATCAATGCGCACACTGGCTTTGTCGGCGGGCTCGGTCATTTTTCGCAACCGCTTATCGGCAATCATATGGATGCGATAGGTATCGGGTGCATGCTCGCCAACACTATTAATGTTATGGAAAATATCATCCAGAAAAAAAACCGGTGCTTGCATATTCTTGGTGATAAATTTAACGCAATGCCCCTTTGGGCCGCTGCCAACAATGACGGGGTAATCCATATCAAGGCTTTGAAGGTTTGTCATGCGCGCTTGGCGTTGCTCGAAGGGCAGGTTCGTTAGAATAATTATCTGCGCATGTTCAGAGAGTATCGAAAGGCTAATGGCGGCGCCCTTAACGGGTTTAAAATGAGGTGTTTCTTCTTTGAAAAAAGCGTCCAGCAAATTTGGCATATTCAGATCAGCCAGATCATCTGTGTCTTTATGCTTGATGTTGTCATTTAGTTTGAAACTTTTAAGGTCAATCCATAAATTTTGTTTATCAAGATAGTGCTCGAATTGCACCATGAACTGCAATAAAACTTCGTCAGCATCTGAGATTATCAAAGGGCGGTCTATATCAAGCGTGAGCGCGTTGCATTGCTGTATAATTTCTTCTGAAAGTTTTGTCACAATATTATTCCGAATAGGTATCTAGCTTGGCAAATGCTTATGTAGAATAAGGCACATCTGCGCCGGGCAATAATTGACGTGCCATGATGGGGGCTTGTTTATTGGTGCCTGTCTCTTCACAAAATGCACATAAGAGGGCTTCATCCAAGAGGAAGAAATCGAGCATGCCGCCAAGCATTTCAGGCTCGCCCGCATGAGCCATAAGATCAATAGGCGCAATCCCCGCAAAATTTGAAAACCGCACCATAACATCCTTATCTTTAGCAATCCATGCTAAAATTTCCAATGCCAGAACTTCGCCATCATTTTTAGTCATTTTTAAGTCCCTTTAAACATGCGCCGCCGTTTAAAAAAAAAGCCGCTCTCAATATTGAGACCGACCTTTGAAAAAATCAATTAAGGTTACTTAATTTTGCCTTCTTTGAACTCTACATGCTTGCGAATAACCGGGTCATATTTACGCACCACCATTTTTTCAGTCATGGTGCGGGCATTTTTTTTAGCAACATAGAAAAAACCTGTATCGGCGGTGCTTTCAAGTTTAATTTTGACCGTTGTCGACTTTGCCATGGGGCTATCCTTTAAAATCAGAAACTGGCCTCTAAAATCAGAAACTGGCCTCTAAAATCAGAAACTGGCGCGAAATTAACTAATTTTACGCCAAAGTCAAGGCTGAAATCTTACTACTTTAAAACCATGATATCCATCTTATTGCCAAGTGTACGGAAGAAAAATGCAGGCTCTTTATATCTCTCAGGCAAAGCAACGACCATACGCTTTTCTAATTCCAAAAGAACATAATGGGTAATAGAAGGTAAATCCTTCTTTTTGGCTTCGTCAAAACTGAGCCAATGCAACTCAAGCAGCTCGCCCGTCCCGCCAAGGGTTTGGGGGTCATTATAGACTTCTGAAATTTCAACGCAGAAAAACCGCGTATCAAATCGGCGCGCTCTATTGGGCGGCGTGATCGCACGGCCAAGAAAATCGATATTTTGGAGGGACGGTTCAACCCCATTTTTTAAAAAGGCATTCCAATCAGAATTGCGTGTCTTGATAGGCGTCGTTATTTGCGCACCAACCAGAAGACCCGTTTCTTCAAAAGTTTCCCGAATAGCCGCAAGTGCTATGCCTTGCAGTCGCTTATTGGTCATCCGCGATGAGGTTTTTTTACGTAGACGTTGCAAAACAGGTGCGCGTAGCTTGGTGTTAATATTAAGGCGTGTATCGCCCGCATCTAAGCGTCCACCCGGAAAAACGAATTTATTTGGCATAAATTTATGTTTTGCCGAACGCTTGCCCATCAGCACTTTTGGCTTTTTATGGCGACTATCAATAATGATTAATGTTGCTGCATCAACAGGGCGAATATAAGCCAAAGAGGCATCAAAGCCTTCATGTGCGTCTCGGGCCAGTAATTTTCGGTTGAGTTTTGAAACTTTTTTCATGAAGTATGACTTTCAGGTAATTCTTCTTCGGCAAATCCGTGCATCCGCAAGGCCCATTGCAAACCGATAAGTGCGCCTTTTACCGCTGGCAAACTAATAAGAGCGGCAATAATGGCAATCGTGCTGAACAAGGTAATATGTACCCAAATGGGCGGCGCATAAGCACGTTCAACAAAATACATGGTGGGCATAATTAAATGTCCAAGAATAAGTATCGTAAAATAGGGCGGCGCATCATCGGCGCAATGGCCTTCAAAATTTTGGCCGCAAGCCTGACATGTCGAGACGGTTTTCAAATATTTTTGGAAGAGTTTTGCCGCCCCGCAAGCCGGGCATTTAAAGGTAAAGCCACGCCACATGGCTGTTTTGACCTGTCGAGCTTGTTTCATTTTGGCGTTGCTCCTATTTTTTGAGTTTTGCCCGTGCGCGGCGTCGCCCAGCTCTGGATTTACTTTTCTTACTAGCATTTTTCTCAGTTTTGGAATGGCTTTTTTTCACAAGTTTTCGTTTTTGATTGAAAGGGCGCAGCGCATATTTGTCAGGCAGCTTGGAACGCGAAGCAATATAATCTCTCCCTTTATCAGACCCCCCTTCATTAACCCCCCCTTCATTAACTAAGCCAAACAGCATACCGCCCTTAACAGGCTCTGCTTTTATAAGTTTAACTTTGATGTTTTGTCCAATTTTAAAAGTTAGCCCCGTTGCTCTATTGGTTAGCATGAGGCCGGTTTCATCCTTGTCAAAACGCTCATGCCCCAGTCTCGACATTGGCAATAAACCATCTGCGCCTGTATGGGAGAGTTTAACAAATAATCCCGCATTGCTGATACCGCTCACTGTGCCATCAAAAACTTCATCAATGCGTTCTGCCAAAAAAGCCGAAAGGTAACGGTCTTTCGCGCTGCGCTCGGCGAGAATGGCGCGTCTTTCTGTGCTGGAAATGTGTTCTGAAATTGTGCGAAGGGTGGTTTCATCTATTGTGGCGCCATCTTCTCCAAAGCCGAGGGCGTCAATTAAAGCACGCTGAACCGTAAGGTCACCATAGCGGCGTATAGGCGAGGTGAAATGAGCATATTGAGATAATGCCAACCCAAAATGACCAATATTAAAAGGACTATAAACGGCTTGTGATTGGGTGCGCAAAACGGCCTCTTGTGCCATGAAACCGTAATTTTCATCATTATCTTCATTTGTAATATTGCGCGCGCCTTTAAGAGCGCGATTAAACAAACGCGGCGTTAAAGGTTGACCAAGGTCAAGTTTGACACCAAGCGGGCGCAAAAACTCAGCCAATGCGTGAACTTTTTCAAGCGCGGGAACATCATGGATACGATAAATAAAAGCCTGCTTATGTGCGCCAAGCGTTTTGGCAGCACATATATTAGCACTCACCATCATTTCTTCAATCAAGCGCATGGCTTCCAGCCGCTCAGGCACAAAAATATCAACAATCTGCTTTTGCTCATTCATAATAACCTTGCGCTCTGGGAGGTTAAGGTTTAGCGGATTGCGTTTATCGCGTGCCTTCGCCATCAGCAAATAGGCTTGCCATAAGGGTTTAAGAACAGTTTCTTGAAGCGGCTGACAGACACTATCGGGTACCCCATCAAAGGCAAGTTGCGCTTGCTGATAGCAAAGGCGTGCTTTTGAATTTATCATGGCACGAAAAAATTTATGCTTTGTAATCTCGCCGTTTTTAGTAACGCACATACGCACAACGAGCGCAGGCCTATCTTCATGTGGTCGCAAAGAACATAAATCTGTTGAAAGCCGCTCAGGCAACATAGGGATAACGCGGTCGGGTAAATAGACAGAGTTGCCGCGTTTTTGCGCCGCTTGGTCCATGGCTGAATCTGCTGGCACATAGGCTGCGACATCTGCGATCGCTACAAACACTTGAAAGCCGCCCTGATTATCTGCGGCTGGGTCTGGTATAGCAAGAACGCCATCATCATGGTCACGCGCATCTGAGGGGTCGATGGTAATGAAGGGAAGGGCGCGTAAATCATCTCTATTATCTATCTTGATTTTTGGTATGGCTTTTGCATCACGAAGCACATTGGCGTCAAACTCAAGCGCAATAGCTTGTTCGGCTAAGGCTATCAGACTAAAAGCGCCGGGGTCATCAAAATGACAAATGAGCTTTTCAATTTTGACCTGCTGATTGCGTTTGCGCCATGGCGTCTTGCCAGTTGAGATTTTTTCAGCCCACACAAGATCGCCCACATGAGCGCCTTGGTTTGACTGTAAGGGATAATCATATCGCTCGCGCCGATTGACGGGGTCAATACGAAACCCCGAAGGCGTTTTAATCACAATGCCAATAAATCGAGTGTCTCGCGGCGGCGCAATTTTACGCATAATAAAAGCCCGATAAGTGGTTTCATCAAGCTTTTTAAGCCGCGCAAGGATGCGTTCCCCAATGGTGGGGGCTTTCATGCTGCTGGTAATAATAATGTCTAACTTATCGAGCCTTTTACCGCGTAAAACCACATGGCCGTGTAACTCGCCATCTTCATCTTGGTGCGTAATATCAACAATTCCAACACTTGGAAGCTCGCCAGCGATACGTAAACCGTCTCGCCCTTGAGTTTCGAGTAATCCCTCAGCCAGCATTTCTTTGAGCTGATGCTTTAAAATTATTTTTTCTGAGCCTTTAATATGGAAAGCTTTAGCAATTTCACGTTTATCGACCTTGCCATTCGCGTTGGCTATAAAATCCAAAATTTCCTGACGACTGATACGCTCGTTCACACTTTCTCCGCTTTTCTAAATTACTTTAAGCTGTTTTTTTGTTGCGCGGCTTTTTGGCTTTACCCTTACCCTTAGCCGCCCGCGCAACAATAAGTTCCAAAGCGCGCTCTAATGTAATTTGTTCAGGGTCTTCATCTTTGGGAATGGTTGCGTTGATTTTATCATGCTTCACATAAGGGCCAAAACGACCCTTTAAGACATTAACGGGCTTGCTATCATCAGGATGCTCGCCAAGCTCCTTGATGACTGAGCTGGTGCGCTTAACCATTTTCTTTTCAGCCAGAACGGTTACGGCGCGGTTCACGCCAATTTCAAACAGCTCCTCAATATTTTCAAGACTAGCCGATTGTTTCTCGCATTTTAAATAAGGGCCATAACGCCCAAGGTCCGCCGTAATTTCTTTTGAGCTTTCAGGATGAACCCCAACAATGCGCGGCAGAGATAGCATTTTTAAGGCGAAAGGTAAATCTACATCAATTGGCATTTTGCCTTTTGGTAAACTTGAACGCTTTGGCTTTTCGCCATCTTTTATCTGTTCACCAAGTTGGATATAAGCCCCAAACCGACCATCCTTGAGATGAACATCGAGACCTGTTTCAGGGTCGGTTCCTAAAATCCGTTCAATGTCGCCTTCACGCCCTGTTTCTTGGGCGAAGGGGCGCGTGAAACGACATTCAGGATAATTTGTGCAACCGACAAACGCCCCGAATTTTCCTGTCTTTAGGCTAAGTTGCCCCGCACTGCATTTAGGACAAATACGCGGGTTACCTTGACCTGTATCTTTGAAAATATGTTCACCTAATACCTCGTTCATCGTGTCGAGAATTTGGGTGTTACGGAGTTCCATTGTGGTTTCAACACTGGCGTTAAAGTCATTCCAAAAACGTGTCAGCACTTCTTTATAATCTAGCTCACCGGCGGATACGCGGTCGAGGTCATTTTCTAGTCTGGCGGTGAAATCATACTCTATGTAGCGTTCGAAAAAACTTTCAAGGAAAGACGTAACCAGACGCCCTTTATCTTGGGGCTTGAATCTATTGCGCTCCATAAATACATAATCGCGCTCACGCAGAACACTCAACACGCTGGCATAAGTTGAAGGGCGACCAATACTAAGCTCTTCCATTTTTTTCACCAATGTGGCTTCACTATAACGCGGCGGTGGCTCGGTGAAATGCTGCTTGGGCAAAACTTTTTGGACATTCATTTTTGCCGCTTTATCAACTTTAGGCAAAGTTGCCTCATCCGCGCCGTTTTTATCATCAGCTGTGTCGTCTTTGCCCTCTTCATATAATTTTAAGAACCCCGAAAAAGTGATAACAATGCCAGTGGCACGACAACGTGTTTGTTGGCGCGTGTCACTTAAATCAATGGTTGTTTGTTGCATGCGCGCATTTTCCATTTGACTTGCCATGGTGCGTTTCCAGACCAGCTCATACAGTCTGGCTTGGTCAGCCTCAAGAAACCTTGCTAAATGCTCTGGACGCCGCCCAAGAGATGTCGGGCGAATAGCCTCATGGGCTTCTTGAGCATTGGCCGCTTTGGTTTCATATAAACGTGAATGGGTTGGCAAATAATCTGGGCCGAAATCTTCAACGATTACATCGCGTGTTTCGGCAATGGCTTCGGCGGCAATTTGCGTCCCGTCTGTTCTCATATAGGTGATGAGACCTGTGACTTCGCCGTCAAGATTAACGCCCTGATAAAGCAATTGAGCAACTTGCATGGTGCGCTTGGCATTGAAGCCAAGTTTGCGAAACGCTTCTTGCTGAAGGGTTGAGGTTGTAAAGGGTGCTGAGGGTTTGCGTTGTCGGGGCTTGCTATCGACTGTCTCGACACTAAAGTCACCCGCTTCGACGGCTTTGCGTGCTTGTGTTGCATCGGCTTCATTAGCCAAAGAGAACTTATCTAGCTTTTGTCCTTTATGCTGGATTAGGCGCGTCGGCAAAGTTTCGCCTGTCGGCGTTGTGAAATCGCTGAGCACTGTCCAATATTCACGCGGGTTAAAGGCTTCAATCTCGATCTCACGCTGGCAAACCAAACGCAGCGCAACAGATTGCACGCGCCCTGCTGAGCGCGCGCCCGGTAATTTTCGCCAAAGTACAGGCGATAAATTATACCCAACCAAATAATCAAGTGCACGGCGCGCCAGATAAGCATCGACTAGTTTTTCGTCAAGCTCGCGCGGGTGCTGCATCGCGTCCAAGACAGATTTTTTGGTGATGGCATTGAAAACCACGCGTTGTATCTGCTTATCCTTGAGCACTTTTTTCTTGCGCATGACCTCAAGTAAATGCCATGAAATCGCTTCACCTTCACGGTCCGGGTCGGTCGCCAAAACCAGACGGTCCGCCTTTTTGACATAATCGGCAATTTCATTAAGGCGTTTATTTGAACCCGCTTGCACTTCCCATTGCATGGCAAATTCGTTGTCTGGGTCAACCGAGCCGTTTTTCTCGGGCAGATCACGCACATGACCAAATGAGGCAAAGACCTTGTAATCAGAGCCTAGATATTTATTGATTGTGGTCGCCTTTGCAGGTGACTCAACAATTACAACGTCCATATTTGCCTCAATTATTCTATCGGTTGGCGCATTATTGCTCCAACTAAATTTCAGTTAGCATGATAAATGGTCAAATATAATGCTTTTGTCAAATTCGAATTTACTTGCGCCTCTTACCACATCTTTAAAAAAATGTCGCAAAAAAGGATCTAGCTTAATAATTTTAATGAATAATTTTCTTAAAAAGAAGTTTCAAAATCCATATTAAGGCTGATGCCTATTTGATCACGCACAAGGCGTCCAGCAAGTTCTAGTTCAATGAGTACCATATGCACAACAGAAGCCGGGTATTGGGTATGCGTTATCAACTCATCAATTGAGGTCGGGGTTGTGCTTAACAATCCAATAATGTGCTGGCGCATTTTATCGGTTGTTTCAATATGAGCCCGAACAGGTTCGGTAGGCGGCGGTGCTAAGGTTTCTTCAATGCGCTCACTTAACGGGCGAATAACCTCCAAAACATCATCGACGCCCTCAACCAATACAGCCCCTTGACGGATAAGATTATTGGCGCCGCGGCATCTTGGGTCAAGCGGTGAGCCGGGAACAGCGAAAATTTCACGCCCCTGTTCTCCAGCAAACCGCGCGGTTATTAAAGAGCCAGAGCGCAAAGCCGCTTCGACCACAATCACCCCCAGCGACAAACCAGATATAATCCGATTGCGGCGCGGAAAATGATGCGCAACCGGTTTTATCCCTAATGCGTTTTCTGAAATCAAAACGCCTTCATGTTTAATTTGTTCGTAAAGGGCTGTGTTTTCGGGCGGGTAAATGACATCTATCCCGCCCGCCATAACCGCAATCGTGCCATGCGTGAGGCTGTGTTTATGGGCTTGAGTATCAATCCCGCGGGCCATGCCAGAAACAATTTTAAAACCTTTGGCATTCAACCCATCGCTTAGTTTTTCAGCCATTTTTTTACCATTCAATGAGGCATTTCTGGCACCAATAATGGCAATGCGTGTGTCTTTTAATAAATGCAAATTCCCAAGCATTGTCAGCACAGGCGGGGCATCGGAAATGGCCGCCAAATTAAGCGGATAGTCAGGCTCCTTGATGATAATCATTTTGCCGCCGATCTTTTTGACAGCGTCAATTTCCTTATCAGCCGCGCTGGCACTCATAATTTTTAAGTTTCGTTTTGTGCCGCCGCGCTTGGCAAGTTCAGGAACAAACCGCAATGCTTCGCTGGGGTCTTTGTAAATCTCGATCAGCTTGTGATAAGTCACCGGCCCTAAGTTTTCAGTCCGAATGAGTCTCAAGGCATCGCGTTTTTGAAGGTCATTAAATTTCTGCATAACAGATTAATTTGCTATCCAGAAAAATTCATTATTTTTGAATCTCATAATTTTTCTTTTATTTTTGGTTGATTTTTGGCTCATGGCCCTTAATCAGTCTGGATATATTAGCACGATGCGTCCAAAAAACGATACATGAAAGTAGAGTTGAAATAAGCGCGAGTGGGTTATTATCGAGCCATAAAATGAAAAACGGGATGATGACACAAGCAATAAGAGCCGATAAAGAGGAGATCCGCGATAAGCTTGCCATGCCAAGCCAAATAAAAATGAAGGCGAGACCCGCAAAGGGTTCGCCTGCCAAGACGACTCCGATATAAGTGGCAACGCCTTTGCCGCCCTTGAAATTGAGCCAAACCGGATGCGTATGCCCGATAAATGCGCTTGTGCCAACAACATAGGAAATATCAGTGCTCATAAATTGTTGCGCCGCCGCCACCACCAAAAACGCCTTAGAAGCATCTAGCAAGAGTGTTCCCAGCGCGAGCCTTTTATTGCCTGTGCGCAATACATTCGTTGAGCCAATATTGCCAGAGCCAATTTCTCTAATATCCCCATAGCCAGATAACCGTGTCAGCACCAATCCAAAAGGAATAGAGCCAGCAAGATAGCCAAGGGTCATCCAAAAAAGGATAATCTCGAAAGCGGGGAGTGGGGTGAAATCCATTTAAGTATTCCCCTTAATATCGAAAACGGTTTCGCCCTGCACGAAGCTACGTATAACTTGCCCTTGTAGCTTATGGCCTTCAATGGCTGTGTTTTTAGATTTTGAGCGCAATTTTTTAGCCTCGACAACCCAAGGGGCATCTAAATCAACTAGGGCAAAGTCTGCCGCTTGACCGCACTCTAGCGTGCCGACAGGAAGCTCAAGCAAATGAGCGGGCGTGGCTGAAATGGCCTTGATGATAGGGTCAAGCGAGGCAATGCCTTCATGATATAATGTGAGGGCGACCCCAAGCAGAGTCTCAACGCCAACCGAGCCAAAGCTGGCTTGGTCAAATGGACGGCGTTTTGTGTCATCATCTTGGGGATTATGCGCCGAGACAATAACATCAATTGTGCCATCTGCGACACCCGCGCATAGGGCGCGGCGGTCATTTTCGCAGCGCAATGGCGGGTTAAGCTTGGCGTAGGTGCGGTAGTTCTCAACGTCATTATCATTGAGGATTAAATGATTGGCACTGACGCCGCAAGTAATGTCAAGGCCGCGCGATTTTGCGGCGCAGATAATATGAAGACTTTCTGCACATGAAACTTGCGCAATATGAAGCCTCGCGCCGGTCATTTCCACAAGGCGAATATCGCGTTCAATTATAATCAGCTCGGCGGTTTTGGGAATACCAGATAGCCCTAAGCGTATGGCTTTTTCGCCCGCATGCATGACCCCTTCGGCGCCAAGATAAGCATCTTGAGTATGGTGCATGATGAGGGCATTAAAATTTGTCGCATAGGCAAGGGCGTGTTCCATGACTTGGGTGTTCATAACGGATTTGTCTGCATCGGTGAAGGCAACCGCGCCTGCCTCGCGCAAGAGTGCGAATTCGGTCATCATTTCGCCCTGCATACTCTTGGTGATTGCGGCCATCGGAAAGACGCGGACACAAGCTGTGTCGCGTGCGCGCCGCGTGATAAAATCAACCAAAGCGGCATCATCAATTACGGGGTCTGTGTTTGGCATGGTCACAATTGAGGTCACCCCCCCTGCGGCGGCGGCATCAGAGACAGTCGCAAGGGTTTCGCGGTAAGCACTACCGGGCTCGCCGGTAAAGACTTGCATATCGACAAGCCCCGGAATAAGCAAAAGCCCTTCGGCATTAATTGTTTTTGCCTCTTTTGGGAGCTTGACATCCTTACCGCGTGCTTTGATTAAACCAGCTTGCATAATCAGCGTGCCATTTTCATCCAACTTGCTGGCTGGATCAAATAGGCGTGCATTGGTTATGGCAATTATTTCACTTTGTTTAGTGGGTTGTTTAGCGGGTTGTTTAGCGGGTTGTTTAGCGGGTTGTTTAGCGGGTTGTTTAGCAGGCGCACTCATGAATGGTTTCCTTCAAGATCGGGCAGATTACGCGCCAGCATATCAAGACACGCCATACGTACAGCAACCCCCATCTCGACTTGTTCGCCGATCAGGCTACGTTGTGGATCATCCGCTAAAGGGCTATCAATTTCCACGCCTCGGTTCATGGGTCCAGGGTGCATGATAACGGCATCCTCTTTTGCATAAGCCAGCTTGTTATAATCGAGCCCATAGAGGTGATAATATTCACGCTCCGAAGGTATCAAAGCTGCTTTCATGCGCTCTTTTTGAATTCGAAGCACCATGACGACATCGCATCCTGCCAGCCCTTTTTGCATATTCGTGAAGCCATGCGCGCCCAGCCTGTCCATATTACTTGGCAACATTGTTGAAGGGCCTATCAGATGGATGGTGGCCCCCATGCTTGTCAATAAAAGAATGTTGGAACGCGCCACGCGTGAATGTTTTATGTCGCCGCAAATAGCCACTTTCAGCCCTTGTAGTTTTCCAAAGCGGCGGCGCATGGTTAGCGCGTCTAAAAGAGCTTGCGTTGGGTGTTCATGTGCTCCGTCACCGGCATTAAGAACGGCGCAACTGACTTTTTGAGCCAGCAGATTAACCGCCCCTGATGAGCTATGGCGCACGACTAATAGGTCGGGGTTCATGGCATTCAGGGTCACGGCTGTATCCATCAGGGTTTCGCCCTTATTGACGGCACTGGTGGCAATGTTCATGTTCATGACATCTGCGCCCAGCCGCTTACCGGCTAGTTCAAAAGAGCTTTGGGTGCGAGTTGAGCTTTCAAAAAATAGATTAATCTGCGTTCTGCCTTGTAAGACAGCTGATTTTTTATTGGCGCGGCGATTTTGTCCGACATAAGTATCGGCGAGATCAAGAAGGCTGGTAATGTCAAAAGGAGAAAGAGGTTCAATACCGAGCAGATGTTTATGCTCGAATGAGGTGTAAAGAGGTTCAATACCGAGCAGATGTTTATGCTCGAATGAGGGGTCCAGAAGGGAACTCCCAGACGGCTTTGGCGGCTTCACTGTCATTAAACCTTGATTATATACGCTTTGCCTCTATTTCTGGCAAGTTAAATTTCTGGCAAGCTAGATTTTGCAATCTGGTTTTCTTCTAGTCTATGGCTTAGTCTATGCTCTAGTCCATGGTCACGCGCCCAATCGGTGAGAGCGCGTTCAGCACATTTAACTGCCCATAGCCAAAGACGTTATCTGTCCCCGGTGCGCCAAGGTCATCGGCCGTTTGCAAAAGAACTTGCTTTAAGGCGGCGCCATCAAGATTAGGAAATTTATGCCGAACAAGAGCCGCCGCCCCGGTCACCCGCGGCGCGGCAAAAGACGTGCCCGCTACATCGCGGTTAGTGATTATATCAGCATGGGCAACAATATAATCATATTTCATTTCTTCGCCTGCGGCATGTGAATACCCCGCCAATTGCGTTGAATTATTTGTCAGTGCACCAACAAACATCACCCTATCGCCAGCCTCGGTTTTCCCATCATTGCGCAATTTTTCTATGCTTGCCGCATATAAATTACATTCTGCCGTACCAAGGGTACAACCTTGCGCAGCATTACCAGCGGCAAAGATAAAAAGCATATTTCTATCATAGGTCTCTGTTTCACCTGATGGATTAGCATAAGACAAAAAAACTGTATCTTGTGAATAAATGTTAATCGTGTCATTCCAAGCACCGATAGGGGCTAATTGGGGCCGCCTTGAGCAACGTCCGTCATCATATCTATCTGCGCCAAAAGAATTATTCACAATGTGATAGCCTTGGGCTTCAAAATGTGCGTAAGCTTCGTTTATTTGGCCCTCTTGTACGTGATCAGCTACGTTACATCCAAATGTCAGTTGTTGTGCTGAATGGTCGATTTCAGGCGCCACCAAAAAAGTGACAACACGCGTGAGATTGCCATGGCTCTCGCGGTTGAATGGTACGCTGGCAGTAAAGCTAATATCTTCGGTTTGAAAATCATCTAAATGTCCGACTTTAACCCCTTTACCTGTCCATCCTTGTCGCCATGCGTTCTGCGCGTTGGTATCAGAGGTTACTTGAACCGCGCCATTATCTAAAAATTCACCGTATTGAGTGGGTGTGCGAAATCTCAAAGCGGTTTGGTGACTAGAAGAAAAAGTGTCACTAAGTAAGTCAAGATAATTCTCTTTAAATGAGGTTAATGCGTTAATATATGTCGAGGGCGTTCCTTGGGTGCTGTCAAATGGGAAAGTGATATCACCTGTTGGGCGCGTAGAGGGTGGGCTCGTACTGCCGCCACCACCACCGCCGCCACATGCGGCTAAAGCCAGTGAAAACCCAAGAGAAAACCCAATAATAATTATTTTTTTTATGTGTTGTGTCAGCATTGTTCCCCTCTCTATCCCCTCTACCCTCTGTGCCTTCTGTGCCTTCTGTGCCCTCAATTCGTTTGCGCCTGCGCGTAAAGCCGCCTTTCAGCCAGCTCAATTTTAGAACAAATGCCGCCAGTTTAGTTTTGCAATTGGGTCCACCTTACGCCCGTCCAGATAATCTTTTACATCTGTCCACGCATTGCCAGTGCCGCAATGAAAGGCGCGCCGAAAGCTGTCATAGCATGGACGCTCTGTTACCTTCCCGCCAAACTGGACAACATCAAGCAAATGCAAGGTGATAAAGTCTTTTCTGCTCGGCGCGTAATAGGCTGACACGCCAAACCCTAAATAGGTATTTGCCCGATAAAGCGGCGCACGATAGCCATTATCAAAGTGCATGGGTAAAGAGAGCTTGAGATTTGGCCCTCGATAAATCTCAATCGCAGTTTTGATATTTACCTCAAGGCTTGTATTTTCGTAAAATGTGGGCGTTTTAAATGCCTTGCCATTAAGTGCCCGAAAATAACCCGACCACGGATTGGAGGTTTGGTGAAAATCTTGAGCAATCAAATAGTCTATCTTTTTGAGTAAAAGGTTTGGTTGTGGCGCAAATTTTGGATTAATTTGTTCTGCTCGAGCAGGCGTACTCGGCGCCAAGAGCAAGATGAGCAAGATGAGCAAGATGAGCAAGCCGCCCAAAAAGAAACTTACGAATAGCGAGGTTATTATAGAAAACTTTATCAAATGTGAAAACTTTATCAAATACCTCATCTGATTTCCTTTAGTCTATGCTCTAGCCTCTAGTCTGTGGTTTAGTCTACGGTCACGCGTCCAATCGGTGAGAGCGAGTTTAGCACATTTAACTCGCCATAGCCATAAACTTCATCTGGTCCCGGGTCGCCAAGGTCATCGGCCGTTTGCAAAAGAACTTGCTTCAAGGCGGCGCCATCAAGATTAGGAAATTTATGCCGCAAAAGAGCCGCCGCACCCGTCACCCGCGGTGCCGCCAAAGAAGTGCCCGCCCCATCGCCAAGCCCGAGAGTATCATCATGGGCAACAAGAAAATCGTTTTTCATTTCTTCGCCTGCGCCATGTGAATAATCAGCTAGTTGCGTTGAATTATCTTCAAGTGAGCCAACAAAAATCACTCTATCGCCAGCCGCGGTTTTACCATCGTCGCGCAATTTTTTTATGCTCGCGGCATATAAATTACACCCCGATGTGCCCTCAAAGCAATTTTCCGCATCATTCCCGGCGGCAAAAACAAAAAGCATATTTCTATTATATGTCCCCGTTTCACCTGATGGATTAGCATAAGACAAAAAAGCTTCATCTTGTGAATAAGTGGTAATCATGTCATTCCAAGCACCGATAGGGGCTAATTGGGGTACAGGTATATCTGAACAAATATCGTTATTATATCTGTCCGACCCAAAAGAATTATTCACAATGTGATAGCCTTGGGCTTCAAAATGTGCGTAGCCTGCGCTTATTTGACGCTCTTGTAGGCTGTCATCTAGATTACATCCAAACGTCAGTTGTCGTGATGAATGGTCGATTTCAGGCGCAATCAGCAACGTAATGAAACGGGTGAAATCGCCATGACTTTTAAAGATGGGGAATTGGGCAAAAAAAGGTTGATTGTCTGTCTCAAAATCATCCAAATGCCCGACTTTAACCCCTTTACCTGTCCATCCTTGTTGCCATGCGGTCTGCGCGTTCGTATCAACTATTGCTTGGATAGGCATCTCATCTAGAGTGTCACCGAATTCAGCGGCGGTTAAGTTGTTCAGATTGGTTTCAGTGATCAAGGTAAGACTGTCACGAAAGAACGCAATATAATTATCTTTTAATGAGCTTAAAGCGCCATTATATGTGGAGGGCGTTCCTTGGGTGCTGTCAAATGGAAAAGTGATATCACCTGTTGGGCGCGTAGAGGGTGGGCTCGTACTGCCGCCACCGCCGCCGCCGCCACCACCACATGCGGCTAAAGCCAGAGAAAATCCAATAATAATTAATTTATCTATGTGTTTTGTTAACATTGTTTTTTCCTGTTACTTACGAAGACAGCTTGTAAAGACTTTAATGAATAAATTTATTTTGCGTACTCTTGTCTAACTTGTAAATAATAATATTTTTAAGGGGCTTGTTTTTGGTCCTGCAAGAAGTCGAGATAACCTTGCAAAATATAGGCGGCGGCCATTTTATCGACCACTTTGGCACGTTTCGCGCGGCTTATATCGGCTTCTAGCAATGTACGGGTGACGGCGATGGTGGACATGCGCTCATCCCATAATATAATGGGAAGTTTACGTTTTTGGTCTGCAAATTGGTTTGTAAATTGGTTTTCAAAATTGCGAATGAAGGCACGCGTAGATTGCACTCGTGCGCCTTCTGACCCGTCCATATTAAGCGGTAGCCCAATGATTAGCCCGCCAATATTTTCGGCTTCAATGATGGTCTCAAGAGCGGCGGCGTCTTGGCTGAATTTTTTGCGCTTAAGGGTTGCTAACGGTGATGCAATTTTAAATTCTGTATCAGAGACAGCCAAGCCGATGGTTTTGGCGCCCAGATCAAGCGATAATAGACGTTGGCTTTTCTCAATCTGAGTGAGGAGGGCGGTTTTGTCATTTAGCAAAGTCATAAGGGATTTTATCATCTTGCGGTTTTTTTTGCACCCCTTGTATGGGCGTTGCTTGCGCTTCTTTGATGTGAGTGATAGTTTCGCCTCGATTAGTGCCCTTTAAGCGACACCAAACCCCCAAGCAACCCCAAGGAAGCCCCAAGGAAGCCTATGCCCGTAGATGAAAAAACCGTAACCCATATCGCTCATTTGGCGCGTATTGCTGTAACAGAAAATGAAATTCCGGTTCTGGTCAAAGATCTGAACACTATTTTGGGTTTTGTTGAGAGCCTTTCAGAAGTCGAAACCGAGGGCATCCAGCCCATGACAAGCATTGTGGAGCGTGACATAAAGCGCCGTGAGGATGTTGTCACGGATGGCGGCTATGCTGATGAAATTGTGGCCAATGCGCCAATGCAAAATGATCATTATTTTGCGGTTCCAAAGGTGGTAGAATAAGCATGGGTAAGTTGATAGACTTGACACTTTCCCAAGCGCGTCATGGGTTGCAAAAAGGTGAGTTCACAGCGACTGAACTAACCCAAGCCCATCTTGATAGAATCGCTAGCAGCCAAAAACTCAATGTCGTTATTTGCGAAACATCGCAAAAGGCATTGGAAATGGCGGCTATTTCTGATGAAAGATTGAAAAATGGTACCCCGCGCAAACTCGAAGGTCTGCCGCTTGGGGTAAAAGATCTGTTTTGCACAAAAGGCGTAAGAGCTACGGCATGTTCTAAAATTCTTAGCGACTTCACGCCATCTTATGAAAGCACCGTCACGGCTAATCTTTGGGATGCGGGTGCCGTTCATTTAGCTAAACTCAATAATGATGAATTCGCCATGGGCTCTTCTAATGAAACTTCCCTTTATGGCCCCGCCATTAATCCTTGGAAGCGCGACGGCGATAATAAAGAACTCGTGCCGGGGGGCTCTTCGGGGGGCTCTGCGGCAGCTATTGCGGCTGATATTGGTGTCGGCGCAACCGCAACCGATACGGGCGGGTCAATCCGCCAACCAGCCGCCTTTACAGGTACAGTGGGACTGAAACCAACTTATGGGCGTTGTTCGCGCTGGGGTATTATCGCTTTTGCTTCCTCGCTTGACCAAGCAGGCTCAATCACGCGCACTGTGCGCGATGGGGCTATTATGCTTGAAAGCATGGCCAGTCATGACCCAAAAGACACAACTTCAGTTGAGGCTCTTGTGCCTGACTTTGAAGCGGCTTTGACGGGTGATATTCGCGGCTTGCGCATTGGTATCCCAAAACAATACCGTGTCGAGGGCATGGCGTCTGAAATTGATAAATTATGGCAACAAGGTGCTGATTGGCTAAAACAGGCTGGGGCTGAAATTGTCGATGTCAGCCTGCCATATACTAAATATGCTTTGCCGGCTTATTATGTTATTGCGCCGGCTGAGGCGTCTTCTAATTTGGCGCGTTATGATGGCGTGCGTTATGGCGAGCGGGTGGAGGGGATAAGCGTTGATGATATGTATGCGCAAAGTCGCGGCGCAGGATTTGGCGCAGAAGTGCGCCGCCGCATTATGATCGGCACTTATGTTTTATCCGCCGGCTATTATGACGCCTATTATCGCAAAGCCTTACAGATACGCCGTCTTATTTCGGAAGACTTTACGAAAGTATATGAAAAATGCGACTTGCTCCTGACGCCAACCACCCCGACCCCCGCTTTTGCGCTTGGTGAAAATCAAGATGACCCGGTGGCGATGTATCTCAATGATATTTTCACGGTCACGGTTAATCTGGCTGGTTTGCCAGCTATTTCAGTACCGTCCGGGCAAGACAGTCAGGGGCTACCGCTTGGGCTACAACTTATTGGACAGGCATTTGGCGAGGAAACATTATTACGCGCAGCAGATGTACTCGAACAAGCTGCTGGATTTGCCGCAAAACCAGAACAATGGTGGGTGTGAATCATGGCAAAAAGCAAAACCGATAACAAACTCATTTCAGGCATAACCGGAGACTGGGAAATCGTGCTCGGGCTAGAGGTTCATGCACAGGTGAGTTCTAAAGCGAAGCTGTTTTCAGGGGCTTCGACTGAATATGGTGCTGAGGCGAATACGCAGGTGAGTTTTGTGGATGCCGCAATGCCCGGTATGTTACCCGTGATTAACTGGAAATGTGTCGAGCAAGCCGTGAAAACTGGCTTAGGACTTAATGCACAAATCAACAATTTCTCTGTTTTTGACCGCAAGAATTATTTTTACCCTGATTTGCCGCAAGGCTATCAGATTTCGCAATTTGAGCAGCCGATTGTTGGTGAGGGGGAAATTGTCATTGAACTTGATGACGGCGAAACCAAAACAGTGGGTATTGAACGGTTGCATCTTGAGCAGGATGCGGGCAAATCAATGCATGACCAGCATCCGGTGCTGAGTTTTGTTGATTTGAATCGCTCAGGCATTGCGCTGATGGAAATTGTATCGAAGCCAGATATGCGTTCGGCGGCACAAGCTCAAGCCTATGTTAAAAAACTGCGCGCTATTTTGCGCTATCTTGGAACCTGTGACGGGAATATGGAAAAGGGGAGCATGAGGGCTGATGTGAATGTTTCTGTGCGCCGCCCCCAAGACGCATTGGGGACACGTTGCGAGATTAAAAATGTAAACTCTATTCGTTTCATCGGTCAGGCGATTGAATATGAAGCGCGCCGCCAAATTGCGCTGATTGAAGATGGCGGCACAGTCACTCAGGAAACACGGCTATTTGACTCAAGTAAAGGTGAAACCCGTTCTATGCGTTCAAAAGAAGAGGCGCATGATTACCGTTATTTCCCGGACCCTGATTTACTGCCGCTAACATTTTCAAACGCCTTTGTTGAAGCGATTAAAAACAGCCTTCCAGAGCTACCCGATGCCAAGCAGGCGCGCTTCATTGAGGCTTATGGCTTAAAAAAATATGACGCTGGTATTTTAGTTTCGGAAGCTGAAAATGCTGATTTTTTTGAAGCCATTATGTCAGATGCAAATAAGCAACGAGACCCTAAAACGGTTGCCAATATGGTGATTGGTTCGGTTTTTGCGGGCTTGAATAAAATGCATATGAATATTGCTGATTGCCCTGTGACGCCGGCCCAAATGGGGCAATTGATTGACTTGATGGCGGATGACACTATTTCGGGTAAAATTGCCAAAGATATTTTCGAGCTGATGTTTTTTGAAGGCGAGGATAAGGGCAAGGACCCGGCACTAATTGTTGCAGAAAAAGGGCTTGAGCAGGTGACCGATATGGCAGCTATTGAGGCGGTTATTGATGAGGTAATCGCGGCTAATCTGGATAAGGTGGAACAGGCAAAAGAAAAACCTAAAATGGCGGGCTGGTTTGTCGGGCAGGTTATGCAGGCGACAGGGGGCAAGGCTAATCCTCAGCTGGTTAATCAGTTGATTATGAAAAAGCTCAAAAGTTGACTCAATGAGGGCTTGATTAGAATTTGGCGAGACAATATCACGCTCAATGTTATGGCGCGTTATTTTTATAATGACATTTTCAAGCTTACTTGCTAATTGTGAGGTTAGATAAGGTTAAGTTTATAAATAAAAGGGTGAGCAGATATGAAAAAAGGCAATAATTTTGGGATTAAGCTGAAAAAGGCGTTAAAAGATAGCTCTCTTGCTTCAATGAAATGTCTTGTAGAGGCTCAAAAGAAAGCCCATATTGATGAGGGTAGACCATCGAGTGCCGTTCGCGCTGACCGCATAGATAGATGTATCGTTTTACTTAAAGAACATTCGGATTTGCTTGTTCGTGCTATGAGTGCTGATTATGGGTCGCGTTCTAAGCATCTTTCTTTACTGGCGGATGTTGTCTCACCTATTTTGGCGATGCAACATGCCAAGAAAAACCTTACCAAATGGATGCGTGTCGAAAAACGTAAAACTGGATTTCCTTTTAACTTGTTAGGCGCTCGCTCGCGGGTGGACTATCAGCCCTTGGGATGTGTTGGCAATATTGTGCCTTGGAATTTTCCTGTCGGCTTGGCGTTCTCGCCGCTTGCCAGTATTTTTGCTGCGGGCAATCGTTGCATCATTAAGCCTTCAGAATACACCCCGCACACATCAAACCTGCTTAAGGAGCTGGTTGCGAAATATTTTGATGAAACCGAGCTTGCCGTTGTCGTTGGCGGCCCAAAAGTCGGTGAAGCTTTTTCAAATCTGGCATTTGATCATTTACTGTTTACGGGCGGCACCGCCATCGCGCCGTATATTATGCAAGGCGCCGCAGAACATATTGTGCCTCTGACGCTCGAACTTGGCGGCAAATCACCTGTTATTGTGTCGGATACGGCCGATATGGAGGTTGCCGCAAAACGGATTATGGCGGGTAAATGCATGAATTCAGGGCAAGTTTGCCTCGCGCCTGATTATATCATGGTACCAGAGGGCAAAAAGGATGACCTCGTTAAATATTTGAAATCGGCTGGCGCGGCACTCTACCCAACCATGAAAGATAATCCTGATTATACCTCGGTTATTAATGCCCAGCACTATGAACGCCTGCAAGGCTATCTTGAAGATGCGCATAAGAAGAAAGCAAAACTGATAGAAATAAATCCTGCTAATGAGAATTTTGAACAGCAAAAAAACTATAAAATGCCGCCGACTCTTGTTCTAGACCCTTCGGAAGATATGAAAATTCTGCAAGAAGAAATATTTGGTCCTATTCTTCCGATACAGACCTATAAAACGGTACAAGAGGCGATCAATTATGTGAATAAGCATGAGCGTCCTTTGGCTTTATATTATTTTGGAAATGATAAAAAACAAGAGCAACAAGTGGTGTCTCAGACCACATCGGGCGGGGTTTGCGTGAATGATGTTATCAGTCATTATCAGCAAGAAGACTTACCTTTTGGCGGCGTTGGGGCAAGCGGGACGGGAGCTTATCATGGTTTTGATGGCTTTAAAAACTTTAGCCATGCTAAAGCGGTTTTAAAACAAACATCAAATGAAAAAATCCTTGGGATGATGCGTCCACCTTATGGAACAAAACTGGAGAACCTTATCAAGTCGGCCATGAAGTAGGGGGCTATTTATTTAATGTGTTTTGCATAAAGGCGGGAACATTATCTCCGAAGCCTTTGGGCTTGGGTTTAGGGCCACTTTGGGAAGGCGTGCTTTGGGCGGGCGGCTGAACTTTTTCAGATTTGGGTTCACTTTTTAGCGGTGAAGCGGGGGCGGGCGAAGGCGACTTGACCTCTGGCTTTACCTCTGGCTTTACCTCTGTTTTTGTTTCCGGCTTTATCTCTGTCTTGGTTTCTGGTTTTGCCTTTGTTTCTTTACGCGCCCGTCCAATCAAGCCTCTTCTTTTATTGGGTTTTGGGTGTGCAGATTTAGCCTCTTTAGAGGTGGGTTTTTGATGCGAGACCGTCGTTTCTTCAATATCTATTTTTGTCTCGAGCATTTTTTCAATCGCTTCAACATATTTAGCATCCTGAGGCGTGAATAAGGTATAGGCTTGACCTAACTTTCCGGCACGCCCTGTGCGTCCGATACGGTGAATATAATCTTCGGCATGGGTTGGCACATCAAAATTAAACACATGACTGACATCAGGAATATCTAAGCCGCGCGCGGCGACATCACTGGCAATAAGAAATTTTGCGCCGCCAGACTTAAATCGCTCCAGCATATCCATGCGGGTATATTGGTCCATGTCTCCATGCAAACACACAGTGGCATAACCATGCTTGACCATCGAGCCATTCAGAACGGAAATGTCTTTTTTACGATTACAAAAAATAATCCCGTTTTTAACATTGTCACGATTTAAAAGCTCACGCAGACTTTTCTGTTTTTCGTCTCGTGTTGTTGGAACGAGCTTATGCGTCACGGCTGTATTGGCAGAAGTGGCACTGGCAACTTCAATACGTTTGGGGGAGGATAAAAATTTATCAGCAAGTTTGGTAATCTCAGGCGGCATGGTCGCAGAGAAAAATAATGTCTGGCGCGTAAAGGGCAGAAGTTTAACAATCTTCTCAATATCCGGAATAAAGCCCATATCCAGCATGCGGTCGGCTTCGTCAATCACCAAAATCTCAACCCCGCGTAACAATACCCCGCCGCGTTCTACATGGTCAAGCAAGCGCCCCGGTGTCGCAATCAACACATCAGCACCACGCATGATGGCTTTTTCTTGGTCGCCAAAACTTACCCCCCCAATCAGCAGAGCTTTGGTGAGTTTAGTGTTTTTTCCATAAAGCTCGAAGTTTTCTGCAACCTGCGCCGCCAGCTCGCGTGTCGGTTCAAGAATAAGCGTGCGCGGCATACGTGCCTTAGCCCGCCCCTTCATCAAGCGCTGGATCATGGGCAAGGTAAAACCTGCCGTTTTGCCAGTTCCCGTGTGAGCCGTGCCCAGCACATCATCGCCTTGGAGAATAACCGGAATAGCTTGCGCCTGAATAGGTGTAGGCTCTGTATAGCCAACATCATTGACTGCATCCAGTATTTTGGGATCCAGTCCCATTTCATCAAATTTCATGCATTGCCGCTTTCATTTGGAACAATTGACCATCAATCATTTATATTCAGGCGCACGCGGCCTGAGCCTTCTTAGGGTGCAAAATAAGGCTTTATCGAGTTTTGTCAAATTTACTGGCGCACTTTTTGCGGGTTTCATCCAGCAAGCCTAAATATCTAAAAGCGTTTCATCAGCAAAGACGGCGTTTTCTTGAATGAATTTGAAGCGCATCTCCGGCTTATTTCCCATGAGACGATGCACCGCATCTGCTGCTTGGGCGTCTTCATCGGGCGGGATTTGAATGCGTAAAAGCGTTCGATTAGCGGGTAGCATGGTGGTTTCTTTCAATTGCGAGGGGAGCATTTCGCCCAAACCCTTAAAACGAGAAATATCTACTTTGGCATTGGCACGAAATTTGGTTGCTAGAATTTCATCGCGCTGTTGGTCATCGCGTGCATAAAAAGTTTTCCCGCTCTGAACAAGTCTATAGAGCGGCGGCACAGCCAGATAAAGATGACCGTCTCGAATAAGCGCAGGCATTTCCTCATGGAAAAAGGTGATCAAAAGAGCCGCAATATGAGCACCGTCCACATCGGCATCAGTCATGATAATGACGCGCTCATAGCGTAGCTTATCTTGGTCATAATGACTTCCTGTGCCGCATCCGAGGGCTTGGATCAAATCACTGATGAGTTGGCTTTGTTGTATCTTAGCTGTTGTTGCATTGGCAACATTGAGGATTTTTCCGCGCAGCGGTAAAATGGCTTGTGTTGCACGATTACGTGCTTGTTTTGCTGAGCCGCCGGCCGAGTCGCCCTCGACAATAAAGATCTCCGAGCCCGCTTTGCCGTTTTGTGAGCAATCGGCTAATTTGCCGGGTAAGCGCAGTTTGCGGATGGCAGATTTACGGTTGACTTCGCGTTCTTGTTTGCGGCGGATACGTTCATCAGCGCGGTCAATAACCCAGTTCAGAAGTTTTTCAGCGTGTATTTTATCGCTCGCCAGCCAAAGTTCAAATGCATCTTTGATATTCTGTTCGACTATTTTTGTCGCTTCAAGAGAAGCAAGCCGATCTTTTGTTTGCCCTTGGAATTCAGGTTCTCTGATAAAAACAGAAACCAGCGCCGAGGCTGTCGCCATGACATCATCAGCGATAATGAGGCTGGCTTTTTTATTATTGGCTAAATCCCCATAAGCCTTCAGCCCTTTGGTCAAAGCGTTGCGTAACCCTTGTTCATGTGTTCCCCCCTCGGATGTGGGAACGGTGTTACAATAGGACGCAACATGACTATCCCCGCCGCCGACCCAAGTTACCGCCCATTCGACATTGCCATGGGCGTCATCTTTTTGTACCTTGCCGGCAAAAGCAAGAGGCGTCACGGTTGGGCGTGCGCCAACGCGTTCATTCAAGTAATCCTTGAGCCCCTCGGGGAAGTGTAGAATATCTTCACTTGGGCATTTTTCAAGGTCCGTTATCAATGTTTGCGCGCAGGTCCAGCGAATTTCAACCCCGCCAAAGAGATAGGCTTTAGCCTTGGCCATGGCATGTAAGCGGAGGGGGTCAAATTTGACTTTCTCGCCAAAAATATCTGGGTCTGGATGAAAAATTATAGTCGTGCTATTGGCATTGGCTGTGCCGATTTTTTTCAGTTCTGCTTGGCTTACCCCGCGTGAAAACGTCTGTTCATATAAGGTTTTATGACGCGCGACTTGGACACATAAATAATCAGACAAAGCATTAACAACAGAAACGCCAACCCCGTGTAAGCCGCCTGATGTATCATAAACCCCTGACCCGAATTTACCGCCCGCATGAAGCGTGGTCATAATCACTTCTAAGGCGGATTTGTCTTTGAATTTAGGGTGGGGGTCAATCGGAATCCCACGCCCATTATCAAACACCCGCAAGGTTCCATCTTCATTAAGCTCAACTTCAATGAAGCTGGCATGGCCTGCTATTGCTTCATCCATGGCATTATCAATAACTTCGGCGAATAAATGATGTAGAGCGCGGGTATCTGTGCCGCCAATATACATGCCGGGGCGTCGGCGCACAGGCTCTAGCCCCTCTAGCACTTCAATGGATGAGGCGTCATAATTAGCAGAAGTCGGTTGCTTTTTTCGAGCAGATGTCGGCGTCACTTTAACAGAATCTGCACGCATAGAAGGTGTCTTTACAAAATTGGTTTTTGCAGCAGAAAATAAATCGGGTGGGGTATCTTGGGTTTTCTTTTTAGCCATAATGGACCAACTTAGTTGTAACGAATCAGCTTTAGTTTACAAAGCTTGAGCCCATCTGCCAAATCATCTGCCAAATCATGTGTTAAAAAGATGCGCTTAATTTTTAAGCTTATCAATTAAATCGGTGCGTTGCTTTTTAATGGCGACATAATAGGCGGGACGGAAATTTTCATTTTTTTTATCATATTCACCAAATTCAACCCAGCGCGGCATGAGTTTTCCGATTTTATAATCTGCGAGCTGTTCGTAAAAATCTTCCAAAAATGTACGTGCCGCAATGTTGAACTCGCCATATTCAAAATACACAACGTCAATGCGCCCCGCTTTTAAGGTTTTGCTGAAACCATTCAGCACTTTTTTTTCTGAGCCTTCAACATCAATTTTTAAAAAATCAATGTGCTTAAGTTTTTTACGGCGCATGTAATTATCGCCCGTAATAACCTTGCCCGTCACTATTTTTGAATCTTCCAACCCCGTTCTCTTAAACAGACCAGCCGTCTGGCTACTAGAATTCATATAAATATCAACCGTGTCACTAATATCGGATAAGCCTTCATTATTCAGGGTAATATTTTCTAAGGTCAAGGTTTCACTTTCGAGAATTTTAAAAGTCTCGGGGACAAGCTCAAATGCATGGAGTTGCATATTGGGGTTAAGGGTCTTTGCACAAAGGCTCCATTCCCCCCTATTGGCGCCGACATCAAAGGCCACATAATCATTCCGAGTATTACGCATTAGGGTTTGCATGAGCCAATATTCTCCATTACGTGTCATATGGCGGTCTTCATTATTGAACGCCTCAGCATTTTTTTCCATCCACCGTCCGATTTTATTGATGATGAAATTGCGCCGCAGGCGTCCCATGAGAAAACGGCGGGGGCGAAAAAATTTAAGCTTATTTTTAAGCGAAACTGGATTTTCCATAAAACGGTTTGATCTGTTAGAAATAAAATTAGCCTCTTATAAGACTAATTTAGGCGATGATGAAGTGAAAAAATTAAACCAAAAAGGGCGACCCGAAGCTCGCCCCTTAGTGATACTTATATCCGTCTCGTTTGCCCAAGGCTAAAATTCAGACCGAGTAGTACATATCGAACTCAACAGGGTGAGGTGCATGTTCAAAGCGATAGACTTCTTCCCATTTTAGCCCAAGATATGCGTCAATTTGGTCATCATCCATGACGCCGCCTTTTTTCAAGAAGTCACGGTCAGCATCCAAAGCCATGAGAGCTTCACGCAGTGAGCCACAAACTTGGGGAACATTAACCAGCTCTTCAGGGGGTAGCTCATAGAGGTCTTTATCCATTGGTTCACCGGGATCTATTTTGTTCTCAATACCATCGAGTCCCGCCATCAGCATGGCCGTGAAAGCCAGATATGGGTTGGCGGTTGGGTCTGGGAAGCGCACTTCAACGCGTTTGCCGGGCGCCGATGTTGCGAACGGAATACGGCAAGAAGCCGAGCGGTTGCGCGCAGAATATGCTAGCAAAACGGGTGCCTCAAAGCCCGGAATGAGACGCTTATAAGAGTTTGTTGACGGATTTGTCAAAGCGTTAATAGCTTTGGCATGTTTGATGATGCCACCAATATAGTATAAGCACTCTTGCGATAGGTCGGCATATTTATCGCCAGCAAAAAGCGGTTTGCCGCCCTGCCAAATAGACTGATGACAGTGCATGCCGGTTCCGTTGTCACCTTGCACTGGTTTTGGCATGAATGTCGCTGTCTTGCCAAAAGCATGGGCAACATTATGGACAACATATTTATACAGTTGAAGATCGTCAGCGATTTTAGTCAATGTATCGAATTTTAAACCAAGTTCGTGCTGTGCGGCCGCGACTTCATGGTGATGTTTTTCAACTTCCAACCCCATTTCCCGCATGACGGTAAGCATTTCTGCGCGCAAATCTTGTCCGCTATCTATTGGGTTGGCGGGGAAATAACCGCCTTTTGTACGTGGACGGTGTCCCATATTGCCGCCTTCATATTCGGTTGCTGAATTGTCGGGCAATTCTGTGCTGTCAAGGCTGTAGCCGCTATTATAGGGGTCATTTGAGAAACGAACATCGTCAAAGACGAAAAATTCTGCTTCGGGCCCGAAATAAGCTGTATCGCCAATAGCTGTGGATTTCAGATATGCCTCAGCGCGCACCGCCGTTGAGCGAGGGTCACGGTTGTAATTTTCGCCAGTTGACGGGTCAACAATGTTACAGAACAAAGTTAATGTCGGTTGCGCATAGAAGGGGTCCATTTTAACCGTGGATGTATCAGGCATCAGACACATATCTGACTCGTTGATAGCTTTCCAGCCAGCAATTGATGAGCCATCAAACATGGTTCCTTCGGTAAAGAAATTTTCATCAATCAAAGAAGAGTCCAGCGTTAAATGTTGCATTTTACCACGCAAGTCGGTGAAGCGCAGGTCAACGTAATGGATATCTTCATCTTTAATTTGTTTCAGAATACTAGAAGCGTTAGACATTATAATCTCCAATAATTTTCAAACCCAGTAATTTTCCACTCACTACTTTTCTAACTCAACATTTTTCAAACTCAAGACATTATATTGCTTCGGGTCCCGTCTCGCCAGTGCGAATACGGATGGCCTCTTGGACATCAGAGACAAAAATTTTGCCATCGCCAATGCGCCCCGTATGTGCCGCTTTCTGGATGGCCTCGACAGCCGCAGCAAGAGCGTCATCTTCAACCACAACTTCAAGTTTAACTTTGGGCAAAAAATCAACGACATATTCGGCGCCGCGATAAAGCTCGGTGTGTCCCTTTTGTCGACCAAAGCCTTTAGCTTCGGTAACTGTGATACCTTGCATTCCAGCTTCTTGAAGCGCATCTTTCACTTCATCAAGTTTAAACGGCTTAATAATAGCTTCAATTTTTTTCATGGTGACCTCTTTTAGATAGCATAGCTTTGAGTTAAAATAATTCGACATTCTCAGTCATTCGACTTATCTTATGCATTTGATGTGCCAATTTAGCATTTGATGTGCCAATTTAGCATTTGATGTGCCAATTTAGCCTCTGATGCGCCAATTTCGTATCTGGTATACCAATTTCGCATTTAATACGCCAATTTTATGAAAATTAGTAATCATGAAAAGCATCCGTAAATAAAGAGGTTTTAGTGTGTAATTTCTTATTTTGTGGATAACCTTCTCAAAAGCCGTCACAAAATGCCCAAATCTTAGGCATATGATTAAGTTGAAAGCAAAGTGCTCTCTTTATTCTAACGCAGGCCCTCTTTTTCTAAAGTAGGGCCCTCTTTTTCTAAAGTAGGGCCCTCTTTTTCTAAAGTAGGAAAGCCTAAAATTTCTCTAAACACAATTAAGTATCCTCGTTGGCAAAGCCTCGCCCCTCGTTAAGCTTTTCTTAAATTGAGGCTAGTAAAACCATTGCAAGACTGCTATATCCCCCCTTACTTAAAGCGGGTGTGGTGGAATTGGTAGACACGCTAGATTTAGGTTCTAGTGCTGAGAGGCGTGGGGGTTCAAGTCCCTCCACCCGCACCATAGATGAAACGAAAATGCTGGGTGAAAATATGGATGTTCAAGAAGTAAGCCGTGAGGGTTTGTCACGGGAAATCAAAATTACAGTCAACCGCGATGCGTTGACCACAAAATTTGATGCAAGGATTGATGAGCTTAAAAGCACGATTCAATTAAGGGGATTCCGTAAAGGGAAAGTTCCGGCGCAACATCTTAAAAAGCTTTATGGGCAACAGATTATGGGGGAAGTTGTTCAAGCAATGGTGAATGCGCAAAGCCAGCAGGCTTTAACAGAGCGCGCCGAACGCCCTGCCTTACAACCTGAGATCAAAATTGATGGCGATGTTGAAAAGGTCATTGCAGGCGAGGCTGAGCTGATTTTCGATATGATTTATGACATTATTCCGCAAATCACATTGATTGATTTTGGTAAAATTAAGCTTGAACGCCGAATTGCTGACGTTAGCAAAAAAGAGGTCGAGGAGTCCCTGCACCGTCTGGCTGACTCTCGCAAGCAGTTTGAACCCCGCGCCAAAACCGCTAGGGCTGAAAAAGGCGATAGTGTGACGATTGATTTTCTTGGTAAAGTTGACAACGCGCCTTTCGAGGGCGGGGAGGCGGAAGGTTTTGAGTTAGAACTTGGTTCTGATAGTTTCATTCCGGGCTTTGAGGACCAGCTTATCGGCGCGAAAGCGGGCGACAGGCTTGAGGTTAATGTTACTTTCCCTAAAGACTATAGTGCTGAACAGCTGGCGGGTAAAGATGCTGTTTTTGGGGTCAGCGTCCATGCGGTGAATATGCCCAAGGCGGCAACTCTTGATGAGGCATTTGCGACGAGCTTTGGTATGGAGTCGCTTGGAAAACTTGAAGATGCGGTGCGGGCGCAAATTTCTAATGAGTATGATAAATTCTCACGTGACCACTTGAAGCGTGGCTTGTTGGACCAATTATCTGACTTGCATGATTTTGAATTACCGGAAAAAATGGTTGAGCTTGAGTTCACTCAAATTTGGCAGCAGTTTGAGCAAGAGCTTGCGGGCCAAGAAAAAACACTCGAAACGCTGGATGAGGCTGAAGAAGAATTGCGCGCCGACTATAAAACCATTGCTGAGCGGCGTGTCCGTACGGGGTTAATTCTTGCCGAGATAGGTAAACAGCAAAAAATTGAGGTCACGCAAGAAGAGGTTAATCAGGGCTTGATGCAACGGGTGCAACAATTCCCAGAGCAAGAACAGCAGGTGCGTGAGTATTTCCGCTCAAACCCAGAGGCTATGACGCAAATCCGTGCGCCCATTTTCGAAGATAAGGTCATTGACTTCATTATTGAGAAGGCTGATGTTACTGAAAAAACGGTTACCGTTGAGGAATTGACGAAAGAGGCTGATGAGGTAGCAGAAAAGCCAAAGAAAAAAACAGCTAAAAAAACGGCTAAAAAAGAGCCTGCGAAAAAGCCTGCCGCTAAAAAAGCAACTAAGAAATAAAGTTAATTTCTAGTTTTCTTTAAAAAGTTCGGTCAGTCTCAATTGCGTCATTTTTTTGAGTTTAATTTGTGTCATATCACACTTGGTTTTTTGAACGAACACCCCCATATTGAGATTGCTGATCTTAAGATAAGGATATAAAATGATTGACCCTGTTGAAGCTTATATGAGCTCTTTAGTCCCTATGGTTGTTGAGCAAACCAATCGGGGCGAGCGGGCTTTTGACATTTATTCACGCCTGCTAAAAGAGCGGGTGATTTTTGTCACGGGTCCGATCGAAGATCACATGGCGAGCTTGGTGACGGCGCAATTACTATTTTTGGAAGCGGATAATCCGAAAAAAGAAATCTCTATGTATATTAACTCGCCGGGCGGTGTGGTGACGGCAGGCATGGCGATTTATGATACGATGCAATATATTCGCCCTTGTGTTTCGACTTTATGTATAGGTCAGGCGGCAAGCATGGGGTCTTTGTTGTTAGCGGCGGGGGCAACTGATATGCGGTTTGCTTTGCCTAATGCGCGGGTGATGGTACATCAGCCTTCGGGGGGTTTTTCGGGGCAAGCCTCTGATATTGAACGCCATGCAAAAGAAATTTTGGATATGCGCGCGCGGCTTAATAAAATTTATGTCGCCCATACCAGCCAAACTTTAGCGCGTATTGAAGCCGCTCTGGAGAGGGATACTTTCTTGACGGCTGAGGAAGCAAAAGATTTTGGCATTATTGATGAGGTCGTTGATAAACGGAGCGAATTGGTGGACGATATAAAGGCTTAAAAACAAAAGCCCATATAAAAGGCAAAGAGTTGCCAAAATTAAGGAGACGTAAGTGAGTAAAATCGGTGGATCAAGCGGAGAAAGCAGTACAAAAACGACGCTTTACTGCTCATTTTGTGGCAAAAGCCAGCATGAGGTTCGAAAGCTCATTGCGGGGCCAACCGTGTTCATCTGTGATGAATGCGTTGAATTATGCATGGATATTATCCGCGAAGAGAATAAATCAGCTTCCCTAAAAACCAGTGAAGGCGTTCCGACGCCGCAAGAAATTCATGCCGTGCTTGAAGATTATGTTATCGGTCAACCGCGTGCCAAGCGCGTGCTTGCGGTGGCCGTCCATAATCACTATAAAAGACTTAACAACACATCTAAAAATGATGAGGTGGAACTGGCAAAATCAAATATTCTTTTGGTCGGGCCAACAGGTTGCGGTAAAACCTTATTTGCGCAAACATTAGCCCGCATTATTGATGTGCCCTTTACCATGGCAGATGCCACAACGCTGACAGAGGCGGGCTATGTCGGGGAAGATGTTGAAAATATCATTTTGAAACTTCTGCAAGCTGCCGATTATAATGTCGAGCGGGCTCAGCGCGGCATTGTTTATATTGATGAGGTCGATAAAATTACTCGTAAAGCTGACAATCCCTCTATTACGCGTGATGTTTCGGGCGAGGGCGTTCAGCAGGCTCTTTTGAAACTTATGGAGGGAACAGTTGCTTCTGTGCCGCCGCAAGGGGGACGCAAGCATCCCCAGCAAGAATTTTTGCAGGTTGATACGACTAATATTCTGTTTATTTGTGGCGGCGCGTTTGCGGGGCTTGAAGGCATTATTAGTCGCCGAGGGGGGGAGACGTCCATTGGTTTTGGCGCCAAGGTTACCGACCAAGAAGAGCTATTAACGGGCGAGCTATTGAAAACGTTGGAGCCGGGGGATTTGTTGAAATACGGATTAATTCCCGAGTTCATTGGACGCTTGCCTGTGATTGCCACGCTTGATGATTTGGATGAAAGCACGTTGGTGCGTATCTTAACTGAGCCAAAAAATGCTCTGGTGCGGCAATATCAGCGTTTGCTTGAAATGGATGGGGCTAAATTAACCTTTAAAGATGCCGCACTATCGGCGATTGCACGTGCTGCCGTTGAGCGTAAGACAGGGGCGCGGGGCTTGCGCTCGATTATGGAAAATATGCTCCTTGACACAATGTTTGACTTGCCCGCCCTTGAGGGCGTAGAAGAAGTGGTTATCAGTTCCGAAGTGGTTGAAGGCAAAGCCCAACCGCTTATTATCTATGCCGATAAAGAAGAAGCAAAAGAAGCTGATAAAGCCTCATAAAAGCGCATTTGCTTAAAGAATGCTTGATGGCCTCAAACTGTACCTCAAATAGTGTCTCAAATGATGCATCAGACAGCCAAATTGCGTCTGGACTTTTATTTTTTCTAAACTCATTTATGTGTTTAAGAATAAAATATGTCGCGGTGACTTGAAAAAAATACTCATAAAACCCACATCATAAGAGTAGTGTTTTGACTGCTAAATGGAATCAATAGCTAATGAAGTTATCGATCCCAAAGATTAAAGAATAGAGAGATAGATGGTTACTTTACCAAAGAGTCAACAAGTTAATCCGCGGCTTCCTGAAGTTCTTGCTGTTTTGCCCTTGCGCAATATCGTTGTGTTTCCGAGCCTGATTGTGCCGTTATTTGTTGGGCGAGAGAAGTCCATTAAGGCTCTTGAGGAGGTCATGGAAACGAACAAGCAGATTATGCTTGTCGCCCAAAAAAATGGTGAACTGGACGAGCCAACCCAAGAGGGTATTTATCAATTTGGCACGGTCGGCACTATTTTGCAGCTACTCAAATTGCCCGATGGGACAGTCAAGGTTCTGGTTGAGGGACAACGCCGGGCGCGGATTGTTGAATATCTTCCTAATGAGACATTTTTCCAAGCCAGCGTGCTCGGTGAAGATGAGCAAGATGTTCGCCATCCGGAGCTGAAAGCTTTGTCGCTTTCGGTGGTTTCTCAATTTGCTAATTACGTCAAACTGAATCGGAAAATCCCGCAAGAAGTGCAAGCCACTGTCAAAGAAATTGATGATCCGATTAAATTATCGGACACGGTTGCGGGACATTTGAATGTCAAGATTTCACAAAAGCAAGAATTATTGGAGATGAAGTCTGTTTCCACGCGCCTTGAAATGGTGCTTAAGCACATGGAAAATGAGGTGGGTTTGCTTCAGGTTGAGAAGAAAATTCGCGGGCGGGTAAAGGGTCAAATGGAAAAAACCCAGCGCGAGTATTATCTGAACGAGCAAATGAAGGCGATTCAAAAAGAGCTCGGCGAAACCGATGACGGGTTTGATGATATGGCTGAGCTTGAAGAGCAAATTAAAAACACTAAATTTTCTAAAGAAGCCAATGAAAAGGCACTTTCTGAGCTCAAAAAGCTTCGCAATATGAGCCCTATGTCGGCGGAGGCGACGGTTATCAGAAATTATCTGGACTGGTTGTTATGCGTGCCGTGGAACAATAATGGACGGATTAAAAAAGACCTCGAACTGGCGCAAAAAATGCTCGATTCAGAACATTATGGCTTGGAAAAAGTCAAAGAGCGGATTCTTGAATATCTGGCTGTACAAAACCGTGTCAATCGTTTGAAGGGGCCTATTCTTTGTTTGGTTGGCGCGCCGGGCGTTGGCAAGACGTCTTTGGGAAAATCTCTTGCCAAGGCAACGGGGCGTGAATTTGTTCGTATGTCGCTGGGCGGGGTGCGCGATGAAAGTGAAATTCGGGGTCACAGACGCACTTATATTGGCTCTATGCCGGGTAAAATTATCCAGTCTATGAAAAAGGTGAAAACATCTAATCCACTTATTCTTTTGGATGAGATAGACAAAATGGGAATGGACCATAGGGGCGACCCGGCCTCTGCTTTGCTGGAAGTGTTGGACCCAGAACAAAATAATTCTTTTAGCGACCATTATTTGGAAGTTGAATATGATCTCTCCAATGTGATGTTTGTGACAACAGCCAATACGCTGAACATTCCAAGCGCGCTGCTTGACCGCATGGAAGTTATCCGCATTGCGGGCTATACAGAAGATGAAAAAATAGCCATTGCAGACCAGCATTTGCTACCACGGGTGATCAAGGACCATGGTTTGAAAGAGGGTGAGTTTTCAATGGCAGATGGAACGTTGCGCGAGATTATTCGTACCTATACGCGCGAAGCGGGGGTGCGTAACCTTCAACGTGAGTTGGCGAATTTATGCCGTAAAACGGTCACTAAAATTGTTCGTGATAAGGCCGAGACTGTTGCGATGACAGCTGAAAACATTGACCAGTTTTTAGGCGTTAAAAAATATCGTTTTGGTCTTGCCGAGCAAGAAGATCAGGTCGGTGTTGTCACGGGGCTTGCTTGGACGGAAGCGGGGGGCGAGTTATTGACCATTGAGGGGGTGATGTTGCCCGGTAAAGGTAAAATGATGACAACGGGTAAGCTTGGCGATGTGATGAAAGAATCAATTGATGCGGCGGCTTCTTATGTGCGCTCTAAAAGTGCCTCGCTTGGTATTGAGCCGCCGGTTTTTGCGCGCCGTGACATCCACGTACACGTGCCAGAAGGGGCAACGCCTAAGGACGGACCGTCGGCGGGTATTGCCATGGCGACGGCGATTATTTCGCTGATGACGGGTATTCCTGTGTGCCGAGAAATCGCTATGACAGGCGAAGTAACGTTACGCGGACAAGTTCTGCCGATCGGGGGGCTCAAAGAAAAACTACTGGCAGCTTTGCGCGGCGGCATTGAGAAGGTGCTTATTCCATATGAAAACGCTAAAGACCTTGCTGATGTTCCAGATAACATCAAGCAAGGCTTGGAGATTATTCCGGTTAAAACTATGGATGAGGTTCTGACAAATTGCTTAGTGAAACAGCCAGTGGCTATTGACTGGGATGAGGCGGCTTATGATGCACAGCGCGCTAAGGTCATGAGTGGGCTGGGCTCTGATGTGACGGCACATTAGTCATAAATTTGCTGTGGCTTTTAGAAAAAACGCTTAATTTCTGAGGTTTTCACTGAAATCTTTCTGTTTTTTGGGGGTTTTTTGGAAAATTAGAGGAAATAGGGAGTTTTTGTTTTGACCCTTTCACGAATCTTAGCCTAGATTTAGGTGTTAATCATGAACACTCTATTGGAGAGGTATGCAGATGAATAAAAATGATCTTATTAGTAACGTAGCAGGTGACACGGGTCTTTCAAAAGCCGATGCAGGTAAAGCTGTCGATAGCGTTTTGGATAGCATTACAGGTCAGCTGGCTTCGGGGGGGGAAGTCCGCTTGGTTGGTTTTGGAACTTTTTCTGTTTCTCACCGCAAGGCGACAACCGGTCGTAACCCACAAACAGGTGCGGTTATTCAGATTGCGGCTTCAAATCAGGCTAAATTCAAGGCTGGTAAATCGCTTAAAGATTCTGTCAACCGTTAGGTTGTTTTGGTTCTTTGAGACGTTGGTTCTTTGAGACATTGGTTCTTTGAGACATTGGTTCTTTGAGACATTGGTTCTTTGAGACATTGGTTCTTTGAGACATTGGTTCTTTGAGACATTGGTTCTTTGAGACATTGGTTCTTTGAGACATTGGTTCTTTGAGACATTGGTTCTTTGAGACGTTGGTTCTTTGAGACGTTGAGAAACGCTGATTGATTTTTTAATTGGTCAGCGTTTTCATTTTACTTTTTTTGTTAGGTGTTATATCACGCACGTTCAAGGGCGGTTAGCTCAGCTGGGAGAGCATCTCGTTTACACCGAGAGGGTCGGCGGTTCGATCCCGTCACCGCCCACCATTTACTATTTTTGCCAGTGTTTTAGAGTGTGTTTTAGAGTGTGTTTTAGAGTGTGTTTTAGGGTTATGTTTTGTTTATCTTGACAGGTACCGTGCCAGAGCTTAACAATCATCCACCAAGCTTTTATGTTTGTTCGAAGAGGGGGGGTGTAGCTCAGTTGGTTAGAGCGCCGGCCTGTCACGCCGGAGGTCGCGGGTTCGAGTCCCGTCACTCCCGCCATTCCTTGTTTATTTACCCGCCATTTACTCACCATTTATAAGCCGTGCTCGCGCGCCTATAAGCGGCGGTATTATTCTGGCTATCATGGTCTTTGCGAATTCATATTTTTAAGATAAGTCCTTTTTCGCTCTTTTGGCGTTAAAATATACGTTTTGGGATATACGCCGCTACAAATTTGGGGTATATGCCGTTAAAAGTTTTTTCTGTTTTCAGAAAGTTAGAGATTCGTATGCAGGATTTGCTATTTTCATATTTGCCCGTTCTAATTTTCATGGGGCTTGCGGCGTTTATTACATTTGCTCTTTTGGTGGTGCCGGTACTTGTCGCGCCAGCAAATCCTGATTCTGAAAAACTATCACCCTATGAATGCGGCTTTGAAGCATTTGACGATGCGCGGATGAAGTTTGATGTCAAATTTTACCTCGTCGCTATTTTGTTCATTATTTTTGATCTTGAAATTGCCTTTTTATTCCCATGGGCGGTCGCTTTTTCTGAAGTCGGGCTGTTTGGGTTTTGGTCGATGATGTTCTTCCTTGGCGTGCTGACGGTGGGGTTCGCTTATGAGTGGAAAAAAGGTGCCCTTGATTGGGATTGAAATAGGATTTTAAATGACTGTTCCAGAAAATAAAAATTCTCCACCACCCGCTGTTCCAATAAATGATCCCTATTATGAGCAGGTTGCAGAACAGTTTGCAGATAAAGGGTTTGTTGTTACGTCTTTAGAAGACATTGTCAATTGGGCCAGAACAGGGTCTCTTCATTGGATGACATTCGGGCTGGCGTGTTGCGCTATTGAAATGATGCATACCTCTATGCCGCGTTATGATGGCGAGCGTTTCGGGTTTGCGCCGCGTGCGAGCCCGCGTCAATCTGATGTGATGATTGTTGCCGGGACGTTGACGAATAAAATGGCACCAGCTCTGCGTAAAGTTTATGACCAAATGCCTGAACCGCGTTATGTCATTTCAATGGGCTCATGTGCAAATGGGGGCGGCTATTATCATTATTCATATTCAGTTGTGCGCGGCTGTGACCGAGTTGTACCCGTCGATATTTATGTGCCGGGTTGTCCGCCAACTGCCGAGGCACTCCTTTATGGCGTGTTGCAATTACAGAAAAAAATCCGAAGAAAGGGAACCATAGAAAGATAAGCGCAGCTTATCTGGTTATCTCATTATTTCATATGTCTGATTTGCTTACATCCATTCAAACCTGCGTTCAGCAAGCGCACGCCGATAAGCTTGTTGAGAGCCAAATATTACGAGGCGAGCTGGTTTTGAGTGTTGTGCCTGAAAATATTTTAACTGTTTTAAAGTTTTTGCGCGATGATTCTGATTGCGGTTTCACTCAATTGATTGATATTTGCGGCGTTGATTATCCGCACCGTGTGAAGCGTTTTGATGTTGTTTATCATTTACTTTCTATGGTTCAAAATGTTCGGATTCGGCTCAAGGTTGAGCTGGCGGAAGGCGAGCAGATTCCCAGCGCGACAGAATTATTTGCGGCCGCCGATTGGTATGAGCGCGAGGCGTTTGATCTTTACGGAATTTTGTTTCTTGGGCATCCAGATTTACGACGCTTGCTAACCGATTATGGTTTTGAGGGGCATCCTTTGCGCAAAGATTTCCCGCTGACGGGTCATGTCGAGGTGAGATATGATGAGGATGCTAAGCGGGTGGTTTATGAACCGGTGCGTTTGGCGCAAAATTTTCGGGATTTTGATTTTGAGAGCCCTTGGGAAGGCGTACAGGCGTGGCCTCTTGATGAGGCTTTGCCAAATACTGAAAAGGCTGGCAAAAATGCGGATAAAGGTAAATAGAGGCGGCTAATGTCACAGACAAAACAGCAAGATCGTAAGTTTACCATTAATTTTGGACCTCAACACCCTGCGGCGCATGGGGTTCTTCGGTTGGTGATGGATTTGGACGGCGAGCTTGTCGAGCGGATTGACCCGCATATTGGACTGCTCCACCGCGGCACTGAAAAGCTGATTGAACACAAGACTTATTTACAGTCTGTGCCTTATTTTGACAGGCTCGATTATGTGGCCCCGATGAACCAAGAGCATGCTTTCATATTGGCTGTGGAACGGTTGCTTAATTTGACGGTTCCAAAGCGCGGGCAATATATTCGTGTCATTTACGCAGAGATCGGGCGGCTGCTTTCGCATTTGCTTAACATCACCACACAGGCAATGGATGTTGGCGCTTTGACACCCCCGCTCTGGGGATTTGAAGAGCGTGAAAAAATGATGATTTTTTATGAACGCGCTTCTGGTGCGCGTCTTCATGCTGCCTATTTTCGCCCCGGCGGGGTGCATCGAGACCTGCCCGCAGATCTGATACAGGATATTTATGATTTTTGCGACCCGTTCCTCAAAGTCATGGATGATATTGAGAGCTTGTTGACAGATAACCGTATTTTCAAACAACGAAATGTCGATATTGGCATTATTAGTGTGCAGGATGTTCAAAACTGGGGGCTAACGGGGGTTATCGCGCGCGGTTCAGGGCTGGCTTGGGATTTGCGTAAAGCGCAACCTTATGAAGCCTATTCAGATTTCGATTTTGATATTCCGATCGGGAAAAATGGCGACTGCTATGACCGTTACCTGTGCCGTGTTGAGGAGTGCCGCCAATCTGTTCGTATTATCAAACAGGCAATCGAGATAATGCCCGATGGGGCTGTTTCTTCTACACAAGGCAAGATTGTGCCGCCTAAGCGGGCTGAGATGAAGCGGTCTATGGAGTCTCTTATTCATCACTTCAAGCTTTACACCGAAGGCTTTCATGTACCAGAAGGCGAGGTCTATAGTAGCGTCGAGGCACCAAAAGGCGAGTTTGGCGTTTACTTAGTCGCAGATGGCTCGAATAAGCCTTATCGTTGTAAAATTCGTGCGCCGGGATTTGCTCATTTGCAGGTGCTTGATTATCTCAGCCGCGATCATATGTTGGCAGATGTGTCGGCTATTCTTGGCTCTTTGGATATTGTTTTTGGCGAGGTTGACCGATGAGTGTGCGCCGTCTTCATGAAGAACAGCCCCAAAGTTTTGCTTTTACACAAAAAAATGCCAAATTTGCCAAACAGCAAATAGCTAAATATCCAAAAGAACGCCAAGCCAGTGCGATTATTCCGCTTTTATGGCAAGCTCAAAAGCAAGCGGGCGGGTGGTTGCCAGAGCCAGCGATCCGCCATGTGGCAGATATTCTTGCAATGCCTTATATGCGCGCCCTTGAGGTCGCAACTTTTTATACGATGTTCAATTTGTCGCCAGTTGGGGCGCATTTTGTCCAGCTTTGTGGCACAACGCCTTGTATGCTGCGCGGCTGTGAAGATTTAAAAGAAATTTGCAAAAAGCATATAGGTGCCCAAAATGAAGTCACCGAAGATGGCAAGCTTTCTTGGCTTGAGGTTGAGTGTCTTGGCGCGTGCGTGAATGCGCCAGTGGTTCAGATCAATGATGATTTTTATGAAGATCTAACGGCGGAACGATTCGATGAAATCCTGACAGATTTACGCCAAGGCAAACCAGTCTCGCCGGGGCCGCAAAATGAGCGTCTGGCGTCCGAGCCAATGGGCGGGCGTCTTGTTCTTAAAGGCGGCGCAAATGCTACAGGATAAGGATAGAATTTTTACGAATATTTATGGCCCCGGTGGCGGCGAACTTGTGGCGGCGCAAAAACGGGGTGACTGGGATAACACCAAAGCATTATTAAAAAAGGGGCGTGATGGTATTATTGAAGAGATCAAGGCATCAGGTCTGCGCGGGCGCGGCGGGGCTGGTTTCCCGACGGGTTTGAAATGGTCGTTCATGCCCAAAGAAAGCGATGGTCGCCCGCATTATCTTGTGGTCAATGCTGACGAGTCTGAGCCCGGCACATGCAAAGACCGAGACATTATACGCCATGAGCCACATAAGCTTTTGGAAGGATGCCTTGTTGCAGGTTTTGCGATGGGTGCCCATGTTTGCTATATTTATGTGCGCGGCGAATTTATCCGTGAGCGCGAGGCATTACAACATGCCGTTGATGAAGCTTATGGTGCTGGGTTGCTTGGTAAAAATGCTTGCGGGTCTGGTTGGGATTATGACATTTATGTCCATCATGGGGCGGGCGCTTATATTTGCGGCGAAGAGACGGCTTTAATCGAGTCGCTCGAAGGCAAAAAAGGGCAACCTCGTTTGAAGCCACCATTTCCGGCTAATATGGGGCTTTATGGCTGTCCGACCACGGTTAATAATGTTGAATCGATTGCTGTTGTGCCAACCATTTTAAGACGTACGCCGAGCTGGTTTGCGGCTCTTGGACGCGATGGCAATACGGGAGTGAAACTCTTTTGTATTTCTGGTCATGTCAACAAGCCGTGTAATGTAGAAGAGGAAATGGGCATTCCGCTTAAAGAATTGCTTGAAAAACATGCGGGCGGTGTGCGGGGGGGCTGGGATAATCTGCTGGCGGTTATTCCGGGTGGTTCTTCGGTGCCGCTTTTACCAAAAGAAATTTGCGATACTGTTTTGATGGATTTTGATAGCCTCAAGGAAGTGCAGTCGGGGCTTGGAACGGCGGCGGTGATTGTGATGGATAAATCTACTGATATTGTCAAGGCGATTGCGCGTATTTCATATTTTTATAAACATGAGAGCTGTGGTCAGTGTACGCCATGCCGCGAGGGCACGGGCTGGATGTGGCGGGTCATGGAACGGATAGCAAATGGGCAAGCCAAGTCACAGGAAATTGAGACTTTGCTTAACGTGACCAAGCAAATTGAAGGGCATACGATTTGCGCTCTTGGCGATGCGGCGGCGTGGCCTATTCAAGGGCTGTTTCGCCATTTTCGCCCTGCAATAGAAGCGCGGCTGGCAAAAAATATAAGCCTAGCAAAAGAGGCGGCCGCGTAATGGGTGAGACTTTAAAAATCACTGTTGATGATATTGAGATTGAAGTAGAAGCTGGCACCAGCATTATGCAGGCTTGTGAGCAGGCGGGCGCAGAAATTCCGCGCTTTTGCTATCATGAGCGTCTTTCTGTTGCGGGCAATTGTCGGATGTGTCTGGTTAATGTGAAAGGCGCGCCAAAGCCCATTGCCAGTTGTGCGATGCCTGTTGCGCCCGCCATGGTAGTTGATACAAAATCCGCCGCCGTTCAAGCCGCCCGCAAAGGCGTCATGGAGTTTTTGCTGATTAACCACCCGCTTGATTGTCCTATTTGCGACCAAGGGGGCGAGTGCGATTTACAAGACCAAGCTTATGGCTATGGGCATGATGGGAGCCGTTTTGAAGATAATAAACGCGCCGTTGAAGATAAAGAAATGGGGCCCCTTGTTAAAACGATTATGACGCGTTGTATTCAGTGTACGCGCTGTGTTCGGTTTTCAACTGAGGTTGCCGGCGTGCCAGAAATCGGCGCGATTGGACGGGGGGAAAATATGGAAATCACCACCTATTTGGAAGCCGCTTTATCTTCGGAGCTTTCTGGTAATGTTATTGATTTATGTCCAGTTGGGGCGTTAACCTCGAAGCCTTATGCTTTTGCGGCGCGCCCATGGGAATTGGAAAAAACCGAAACCATTGATGTTATGGATGCTTTGGGCAGTCATATTCGGGTGGATACGCGCGGGCGTGAGGTCATGCGTATCATGCCGCGCAATCATGATGAGATTAATGAGGAATGGCTTTCGGATAAATCACGTTTCATCTGGGATGGGTTGAACCGTCAACGACTTGATACGCCTTATATGCGGGTTGGCAAGAACCTCAAAGCTGTGAGCTGGGAGGAAGCTTTTGGCAAAATTGTCAAGCAAATCACTGGCAAAGAAAGCAAAACGGCTGCTCTTGCAGGCGATCTGGCTTGTGCTGAGGGCATGTTTGCTTTGAAGGACCTGATGCAAAGGCTTGGAAGCTCAGATATGGATTGTCGCCAAGATGGTGCTAAATTATCTGGGCCGCGGGCAAATTATCTGTTCAATACGACGATTGCGGGCATCGAAGAGGCAGACGCTTTAGTGCTCATTGGCTCAAATCCGCGCAAAGAAGCACCCGTTCTTAATGCGCGTATTCGCAAGCGTTGGTTACAAGGGGGTTTGCCTATTGCGTCAATCGGGATGCCAGCGGACTTGACCTATGATGTTGAACCATTAGGGCAGGGAACGGATACACTGGCTAATCTTGTTTCTGGTAAAAGTAAATTCTTCGGGGTGTTGAAAAAAGCTGTGCATCCGATGCTTATTCTTGGTCAATCTGCTTTGGCGCGCAAGGATGGGGAGGCGGTGTTTGCCAAAGCGATTGAACTGGCACAAGCAACGGGCATGGTGGGGGATAACTGGAACGGTTTTAATGTTTTACATCAGGCGGCGGCGCGGGTTGCTGGTTTGGACCTTGGTTTTGTCCCTGATGAGGGCGGGCGTGATCTGGCGGCTATTCTTGCGGCGGCCGCAACGGGTGATATTGAAACGGTGTTTTTGCTGGGCGCCGATGAAATTGATATGAGTAAGCTTGAAAAAGCCTTTACGATTTATATTGGTAGCCACGGTGATGCGGGTGCGCAAGCGGCAGATATAATTTTACCTGCGGCGGCTTATACTGAAAAATCTGCTATTTATGTTAATACAGAGGGGCGAGTTCAAATGACGCAGGCGGCGGTTTTTCCGCCCGGAGAAGCGCGCGAAGAATGGAAAATCTTTAGAGCTCTTTCAGAATATCTCGGCCAGAAACTTCCCTATGATAATCGGTCCGCTTTACGCCAGAAAATGTTTGGTGTTGCGCCGCATTTTGCAACGCTCGATACTCTTGAAAAAGCTGATATGTCGATACCTCAAATGGCTCAAATGACACCAGCGAGCGCGAAGTTATCTGCCACCCCCTTTGCGGGCTATTTACAAGACTTTTATTTGACCAACCCAATATGCCGCGCCTCATCTTGCATGGCTGAATGTAGCCAGCAAGCGGGGATGCGCGAAAAAGGAACTGGAACTCATGGATAATGTGGCTAATGTCGATAGTGTTTCTGATAATGCCTTGTTTGAAACCTTTGTTTTACCGGGAATAATTATTATCGGGCATAGCCTTGCTATTATGGTCGCGCTTTTATTGGCACTGGCGTTTTTCATGTATGCGGACCGAAAGATTTGGGCGGCGGTTCAATTGCGCCGCGGGCCTAATGTTGTCGGCCCGTTTGGCTTATTGCAAAGTTTTGCCGATATTTTAAAATATCTTGTGAAAGAAATTGTCATTCCGACAACCTCAAATAAGGTTATTTTCCTTCTTGCCCCCTTTGTCACAATGTTTTTGGCGTTGAGTGCTTGGGCGGTCATCCCAGTGAATGAGGGATGGGCGGTTGCTGATTTAAATGTCGGTGTTCTTTATATTTTGGCGATTTCTTCGCTCGGTGTTTATGGCGTGATTATGGGGGGATGGGCATCAAACTCAAAATATCCATTTTTGGGGGCGTTGCGTTCGGCGGCGCAGATGGTCTCTTATGAGGTGTCTATCGGGCTGGTGATTATTACGGTTCTACTTTGTGTGGGCTCTTTGAACTTGACCGATATTGTGCTGGCGCAAAAAACAGTCTGGTTTTGTATTCCATTATTCCCGATGTTTGTGGTGTTCTTTATTTCAGCCTTGGCGGAAACTAACCGTCCGCCATTTGATTTGCCGGAAGCCGAATCTGAATTGGTCGCCGGATTCATGGTTGAGTATTCCTCAACCCCTTATGTCGTTTTTATGATTGGCGAGCTAGCAAATATCGTGCTGATGTGTGCCATGGCAACAATCTTATTTCTTGGCGGCTGGTTGCCGCCGATAGATATTGCGCCGTTCAACTGGATTCCGGGAGTGGTTTGGTTCATGGTCAAATTATGTTTCATGTTTTTCATGTTTGCCATGGTAAAAGCCATCGTGCCGCGTTATCGCTATGATCAATTAATGCGGCTGGGTTGGAAAGTGTTTTTACCTTTCTCGCTCATCTGGGTCGTCCTGACGGCGGGCGTGTTGCAGTATTTTAACTTGGCGCCGTGAGGCAGAAAAGGATTTGAAAATGATATGGCTTGACCGCACGGCGAGGTCACTTTTTTTAGCGGAATTTATTAAGGCTTTTCTCCTTGCCATGCGCTATTTCTTTGCCCCCAAGACAACGGTGAATTATCCGCATGAAAAAGGACCCTTAAGCCCACGTTTCAGGGGCGAGCATGCTTTGCGGCGTTATCCAAACGGGCAGGAACGCTGTATTGCTTGTAAGTTATGCGAAGCTGTTTGCCCTGCACAAGCCATCACGATTGAAGCTGGCCCGCGTAATAATGACGGCACCCGCCGAACTATCCGTTATGACATTGACATGGTGAAATGCATTTATTGTGGTTTTTGCCAAGAGGCTTGCCCCGTTGATGCCATTGTCGAAGGCCCTAATTTTGAATTCGCCACCCAAACCCGCGAAGAATTAATCTATACAAAAGATAAGCTCTTAGCCAATGGGGATCGCTGGGAAGTCGAAATTGCCAAAAACCTAGAGCTGGACGCGCCTTATCGCTAAATTTTATCTGGAAACCTAAATATTATGAGCTTAATAAGTTTAATTTTTTATCTGTTTGCGTCAATTTCTGTGGCAAGTGCCTTTATGGTTATTGCGGCACGTAATCCGGTTCATTCTGTGTTGTTTTTAATCCTTACCTTTTTCAATACGGCAGGTCTTTTTGTGCTACTGGGCGCAGAGTTCTTGGCTTTGCTCTTGGTTATCGTTTATGTCGGGGCTGTGGCGGTGCTATTTTTGTTTGTTGTGATGATGCTGGATATTGACTTTGTCGAATTACGCGAAGGGTTTTTGCAATATTTACCAATTGGGGCGCTGATTGGTTCTGTGTTACTCATTGAGTTGATACTCGTTCTAGGCGGCGGGCGGTTTAATTCTGAGATCACCCAAACAGGCCCCAAGGCAACCTCTGGCGATATATCAAACACCGAGGCAATCGGGCGGGTTTTATATACTGACTATTTTTTCTATTTCCAGATGGCGGGGGCTATTTTGCTGGTCGCTATGATCGGAGCGATTGTTCTGACACTTCAAAAATCAGACAATCCGCGCCGCCAAAATGTTGCGGCGCAGAACGCGCGAACAAAAGAAACCGGGGTTGAGATTGTTAAAGTCAAACCCGGCCAAGGTTTATAAGGCTTATAGGGTTCATAGGGTTTATAGGAGCACAAAACATGGATAATCTTGTAGCGGTCGGACTAGGTCATTATCTCGTGCTTGCGGCGATTTTATTTACCCTCGGCATTTTCGGAATCTTCTTAAATCGTAAAAACGTGATCATCATTTTGATGTCTATTGAATTGATGCTGTTAGCGGTTAATATTAATCTCATAGCTTTTTCATCTTATCTAGGTGATATAACGGGTCAAATTTTCTCACTTCTTGTTTTAACGGTTGCGGCTGGTGAGGCCGCTATTGGTCTTGCCATTTTGGTCGTTTACTTCCGTAAGCGCGGCGACATTGAGGTTGAAAATATCAACCAGATGAAGGGTTAGAAAGAGTGTCTGTATTTATCGTTTTTTTGCCTTTACTGGCAGCTTTAATCGCTGGCTTATTTGGGCGTGTCATTGGGCACCGTGCGAGTGAAATCATCACCTGTAGTTTTATGGTTGTGGTGACATATCTGTCGGGTTTGGTGTTTGCGGATGTGCTGTTTAATGGGGCGCAAACGATTCATGTGCTTGAGTGGATTAAGTCTGGCACTTTGGAAGCTGGATGGAAGCTGCGTATTGATATGCTGACGGCGGTTATGTTTGTTGTGGTGAATGGCATTTCCACATTGGTGCATATTTACTCTATCGGATATATGAGCCATGACCCGCACCGTGCGCGGTTTTTTGCTTATCTGTCTTTATTTACATTTGCGATGCTTATGTTGGTGACGGCAGATAATTTTCTCCAGCTGTTCTTTGGCTGGGAAGGTGTCGGGCTGGTATCATATCTTTTAATCGGGTTTTGGTTCAAAAAGCCTTCCGCCAATGCTGCCGCGATAAAAGCCTTTATCGTTAATCGTGTCGGTGATTTTGGTCTTATTTTGGGACTCGGTGCGCTTTATTTATCAGTTGGCTCCATTCATTTTGACGATGTCTTCGCCTCGGCACCTGTTTTGGCCAAAGGGCGGTTTGAGTTTGTCGGGTTTAATGTGCCCGTTCTGACAACCATTTGCTTGTTGCTATTTATGGGCGCTATGGGTAAATCTGCACAGTTTTTACTCCATACATGGTTGCCAGATGCAATGGAAGGCCCAACGCCTGTATCGGCTCTTATTCATGCGGCGACTATGGTAACGGCAGGCGTGTTTTTAGTCGCCCGATGCTCCCCCTTATTTGAACTGTCACCGGCCGCTCTCACAGTGGTGACCGTTTTTGGAGCTATCACGGCTTTCTTTGCTGCAACAGTTGGGCTTGTTCAAAACGATATTAAGCGGGTTATTGCTTATTCAACTTGTTCGCAATTAGGCTATATGTTTGTTGCGCTCGGTGTCGGTGCTTATCAGGTGGCTATTTTTCATCTGTTTACACATGCCTTCTTCAAAGCCTTGTTGTTTTTAGGAGCGGGGTCGGTCATTCACGCCATGGGCGATGAGCAGGATATGCGCAATATGGGCGGGCTACGCGAAATGATCCCCTTAACATGGATTCTGATGTTAGTCGGCACACTTGCTCTTACGGGTTTTCCATTGACCGCAGGGTATTACTCAAAAGATGCCATCATTGAAGCAGCTTATGTCGCTTCTGGCTCGGCGCATATGTTCGGTTTTGTCTTGCTGGTGATAGCGGCGGTGTGCACCTCTTTTTATTCATGGCGCTTGATGTTCATGACCTTTCATGGAAAAGCGCGCATGACCAGCGACCAACTTGGACATGTGCATGAAAATCCGCCCGTGATGATGATTCCGCTGGTTATTTTGGGCGTTGGCGCATTGATTGTGGGGGCGGCATTTAAAGATCTGTTTATCGGCGATAATCAGGCTGGTTTCTGGGGGACGGCTATTTTCACGAACCCTGAAAATATGATTCTTATTGATCTTCACCGGGTGCCGAAAATTGTTATTTACGCGCCCCTTATGGCGATGATAACTGGCTTTGTAACGGCTTGGTATTTTTACATTAAAAGACCGAGCGTTCCGGTTCAACTGGCCAAAGAACAGGATATTCTTTATCGTTTTTTGCTCAATAAATGGTATTTTGACGCGCTTTACGATGTCATTTTTGTGCGCCCGATAAAATGGCTGGCGGATAAGTTTTGGAAAATTGGAGATGGGCTAATCATTGACGGCTTTGGACCTGATGGTGTGGGCGCACAGGTACAACGCATAACTCAAAGAATCGTTAAATTGCAGTCGGGTTATATTTATCACTATGCCTTTGCCATGTTGCTTGGGGTTGCGGGGCTGGCGAGCTGGTTCATGCTTTCACGGGGATATTAATGTTAGACTGGCCAATTCTCAGCACGCTTACTTTTCTTCCCCTTTTGGGGGCTATTTTTATCATGCTCATTCGGGGTGATGAGCGCGTGGTTTCGCGAAATGCCCGTGCGGTCGCGCTATGGACGAGCGTTGCGACTTTGACGCTTAGTCTTATTATGCTCTTTAGTTTTGATACCAGCCGCGCAGGCTTTCAATTCGTTGAACGCACCGCTTGGATTGGCAATGGTATAGATTATGCTATGGGTGTGGATGGTATTTCTGTCTTATTTGTTATTTTAACGACATCCTTAATGCCGTTATGTATTTTAGCAAGTTGGGAGTCTATCACCGCTCGTGTGCGCGAATATATGGTGCTCTTTCTGGTGCTGGAAACACTGATGATTGGCGTGTTTTGCGCACTTGATCTGGTTTTGTTTTATCTTTTTTTTGAAGCTGGTCTTATTCCTATGTTTCTTATCATCGGAATTTGGGGCGGCACCAATCGCGTTTATGCGAGTTTCAAGTTTTTTCTTTATACGCTTTTGGGTTCGGTGCTAATGTTGCTCGCTGTCATGTATATGTACTGGCAGAGCGGCACGACTTTTATTCCTGATTTGCAAGAGTTTGCTTTTTCTGGCGCGGCACAGACTTGGCTCTGGCTTGCTTTTTTTGCCAGCTTTGCAGTTAAAATGCCAATGTGGCCCGTCCATACTTGGTTGCCCGACGCCCATGTGGAAGCCCCAACGGCGGGCTCGGTTATTTTGGCGGCAGTCTTGTTGAAAATGGGCGGTTATGGATTCCTTAGATTCTCTTTACCTATGTTCCCCTTGGCGACGGCTGAATTTGCTTCTCTAATTTTTGTTCTCAGTGTGATTGCAATTATTTACACCTCGCTTGTCGCTCTGGCGCAAGAAGATATAAAAAAGCTGATCGCTTATTCATCCATTGCTCATATGGGATATGTGACAATGGGGATATTCTCGCTAACGGAGCAAGGTGTGCAGGGCGCTGTTTTCCAGATGTTATCGCATGGATGGATATCGGCGGCGTTGTTCTTGTGTGTTGGCGTCGTCTATGACCGCATGCACACGCGCGAAATTGCAGACTATGGCGGGTTGGCAAATCGTGTGCCGATTTATGCTTTTTTCTTCCTTTTATTCACACTGGCAAATATAGGCTTGCCGGGCACATCAGGGTTTGTTGGAGAATTTTTGACCCTTATCGGGGTTTTCCAAATCAGCACGCTGACTGCGGTGCTGGGCGCGATAGGCGTGATTTTATCTGCCACTTATGGTTTGTCTCTTTATCGGCGGGTGAGCTTGGGCGAATTGAGCAATGAAGCTCTGCAAAATATTACGGATATGAATAGCCGTGAAATTTTTATCATTTTGCCACTTGCCATAGCGACAATATTATTTGGTGTGTGGGCAATGCCGATACTTGATTTGACGGCTATATCGCTTCAAAATATGCTTGATAATTATCAAAATGCGCTGTCGCTTGCCACGATAGCACCTTGAAGGATGAAACAATGACTGCTCAAGATTTGATTTCTTTTTTGCCTGAGTTAATGCTTTTTATCGGAGCAATGGGTCTGTTGATGTTTGGTGTTTATGCTAATGGGGATACGTCGCGCATGGTGAATTGGGGCGCGATAGCTATTCTGGTTATTTCTGCGTTGATTGTACTCTTGAGTGCGGGCCGGCAAATGACTTTGTTTAATGGCGCACTTGAGATTGACGGGTTTACGAATTTGATGAAAATTTTGACCTTTTTATCCGTTGCGACAACATTGTTCATGGCGCAGGGTTTTATGGAAAAAGAAAAAATTGCGCGATTTGAGTTTCCCGTTCTGGTCATCCTTGCGACTTGTGGCATGTCCATTATGATCTCGGCAAATGATATGATCGCGCTCTATATGGGATTAGAGCTTCAAGCACTTGCGCTTTATGTGGTCGCCGCTATTAATCGTGAGAGCGGGCGTTCAACCGAGGCGGGTTTGAAATATTTTGTCCTTGGCGCACTGAGTTCTGGCATGTTGTTATATGGTATCTCGCTGATTTACGGCTTTACAGGCACCATCAGCTTCGACGCTTTAGCGGTGATTATTCCAGAGCAATCAATGGCGACACAAATGGGCTTGGTCTTCGGATTGGTGTTTTTGCTGGCGGGCTTGGCATTCAAGATCTCTGCGGTCCCATTTCATATGTGGACACCAGATGTTTATGAAGGCGCGCCAACACCTGTAACCGCTTTTTTTGCCGCCGCCCCAAAGCTCGCCGCCATGGCACTGATGATGCGTGCCGTCATGATAACTTTTCCGCAATCGGCAGATATTTGGTTGCAGATTATTATCTTCATGTCTATTGCCAGCATGGGGCTTGGTGCTTTTGCCGCGATTGGTCAAAATAATATTAAACGCCTCATGGCTTATTCTTCGATCGGTCACATTGGCTTTGCTCTTATTGGTTTTGCCGCCATCGGAGAAGAAGGCGTTATAGGCGTCATTATTTACATGATATTATATGTGATTATGTCGCTTGGTACTTTTGCTTGCATCTTATCCATGCGCAATAGTCAAGGTGTTATCGAACAAATCTCAGGACTTGCTGGTTTAAGTCGCGCACAGCCTCTGATGGCTTTTTGTATGGCGGCTTTTATGTTTTCTTTAGCTGGTATTCCGCCCCTTGCAGGGTTTTTTGGCAAGTTTTACGTCTTTCGCGCCGCGATTAATGCGCAACTATATTTTTTGGCTATTTTTGGCGTTCTAGCAAGCGTTATCGGGGCGTATTATTATTTGCGGGTTATCAAAATTATGTATTTAGATGAATCGCATGATGATGCCATCGTCGATATGCCAACCAATTTGAGAATTGTTTCAATTCTATCTGCAGCCATTTTGATATTGTTTTTTGTGTATCCTTCACCTCTTATTTCAATATCAAAAATGGCGGCGGCGGCTTTGCTCGGTGAGACGGTGTTTTTGACCGATATAGTTGAGGGTCATTAATGTCTGATTTTCCAACGGGTATTGATTATTTATCTTTTGCAACGCTCGATAGCACCAATGAGCAAGCCCGCCGCTTAGTCGCCAATGGTCATGATGCGCACGCTACCCCTGTATGGATTAGAGCCGATTGCCAAACAGCCGGGCGAGGGCGCAAGGGACGCCATTGGACATCACCAATTGGCAACCTCATGGCAACCTATTTATGTGCGCCGTCTTGCGAAAAACATCAAATTGCCGAACTTAGTTTTGTTGCGGGTCTGGCCCTATATGATACGCTTAAATCACTGGCGCCAGATGAAGACATTACCCTTAAATGGCCAAATGATGTCTTGCTTAATGGGGCAAAAATATCAGGCATTCTGCTTGAAACCATGGACCAAGAAATGCGCAATATTGCGGTCGGTATAGGCGTGAACCTCGAAACCGCGCCAACCGATACGCCTTATCGGGCAATAGCTCTTAGGGCTGCTATTGGGCAAGCATTATCGCCAGAGCTTGTGCTGATAAAATTGGCGCATCATTTTTTAGCATGGCAAAAAAAATGGGAAGCGGATGGATTTGCGGCACTTAAGCCTTATTGGTTAGAGCGGGTGCAGGGGCTTGGTGAAAAAATTACCATTCGTGCCCCGCACCAATCTTTTGAGGGTGTTTTTAGTGACATTACTGATGATGGTCGGCTAATCTTAACTAAAGCTGATGGTGAGGCGATGATGATAACGGCGGGCGATGTTTATTTTGAACCTCTGGGGAACGCATGACACAGGATATGAATTTAGTTTTTGTACCTTTGGGGGGAACCGGCGAGATTGGTATGAATTTGAATTTATATGGCTATGGGACACCGGCTAATCGTGAGTGGATCATGGTTGATTGCGGTGTGACTTTTGGTGATGGGCGTGATCCGGGGATTGATGTCATCATGCCCGATACAAGATTTATCGAGCAATATAAGAAGCAATTGCAGGGTATTGTCCTGACCCATGGGCATGAAGATCATATTGGTGCTGTCGCCTATTTATGGCCTAGATTACGCTGCCCGATTTATGCGACGCGCTTTACGGCTGAGCTGGTGAAGTTGAAGCTGGAAGAGGCGGGACTTGCACAAGAGGCTCCGTTGCATATTCTTGATTTGGAGGGTCATATTGATTTGGGTGCGTTCAGCATTGATTTTATCGGGCTGACCCATTCGATTGCCGAGCCTTTCGCTTTGGCGATTAGGACGCCGCTTGGCAATATTTTACATACAGGGGATTGGAAGATTGACCCGTTTCCGTTAATTGGCAAGGTTACGGATAGTGATAAGCTCATTGCCTTTGGGGATGAGGGGATTGATGCGATTATTTGCGATTCAACGAATGTCTTATCGCCCGGTTTTTCTGGCTCCGAGACAGATGTTGCCCAAGGTCTGGTTGAAACAATTGCAGAATCTACGGGGCGCGTTGTCGTCACGACCTTTGCCTCTAATGTGGCGCGTCTGGAAGCCATTGGACAGGCAGCTTTGAAAACAGAGCGTCATTTGACAATGATTGGGCGCGGTATGCACCGCATTTACACCGCGGCACGTAAAACGGGTTATCTAAAAAACTTTCCAAAGCTTTTAAGCGAAGAAGATGCCGGCTATGTACCGCCTGATAAATTGTTAATTTTATGTACCGGGTCTCAAGGTGAGGCGCGCGCGGCACTGTCTCGCATTGCCGCTGGCAAACAGCCGCATCTGGTGCTCGAAAAGGGTGATACGGTTATCTTCTCATCAAAGGTGATACCGGGAAATGAAATAGCTATTGCGGGCTTGCAAAATCGGTTGGCTAGTCTTGGGGTCACAATTTTAACAACTGGAGAGCGTTTGCTCCATGTTTCTGGCCACCCAAACCGTGAGGAGCTCGTGCAAATGTATGATTGGGTGAAACCAAAATGCGCTGTACCTGTACATGGTGAACACAGGCACTTATTGGCACATGCGGCACTGGCTAAGGAATTAGGTGTAAAGGTGGCTATTTGTGCTCAAAATGGTGATCTGATAAAACTATTGCCGGGCGCGCCAAAAATTATTGATGTGGTGGCGTCGGGACGTGTCCACTTAGATGGCGATGTGCTGGTGGACGCGGCTGAGAGTGCGACTATAGTGCGCCGCAAACTGGCTCATAGTGGCGTCGTCAGTGTTGGTCTGGCTATTGATAAGGCAGGGCGTCTTGCGGCGAAGCCTGAAGTTAAATTACTTGGTCTGCCAGAAGATGATGGGCGGGGTATTAGGCTGGAGGATTGGGTTTTAGATGCTGTGGCGCGTGCCTTACCTGAGAATGGCAAGATCACGCCAAAGCGTGCCACAGAGACTATCAGCCTATATATACGCCGAGAAATGCGTCGCCGTTGGGGTAAAAAGCCCGAAATTCTCGTTAATTTTTGCTATATTTAGCAAATACAAAAACAGGAGCAACATAAATGCTAGAGATTGGATTTACCTTCGGGTTAGCTATTTATGGGATGATTTGGTTTGTCTCTTTATTTATGGTCTTACCCTTTGGCATCACCACGCAAGAAGAAGCGGGCGAGGTCGAGCCGGGTTCACCTAAGAGTGCCCCTCATCAGGCAAATATTTTGAAAAAAATGGGTCTTACAACCGTGTTATCAACGGTTCTTTTTATCGTCATCTATTGGGTTTTCACCAGCGGCGCGTTAAGCTGGTTGGCATTATCCTTTTGAGTCTGTGATAGAATATTCTATCTATAAGTCGTCTATGTATTAAAGTCGTTACGGAAAATTATAATCATGCGCCTATCAAAGTATTTTCTGCCTACCCTTAAAGAAAACCCCGCCGAAGCTCAGATTGTCTCTCATCGCCTGATGCTGCGTGCGGGGATGGTGCGTCAATCGAGTGCGGGTATTTATAGCTGGCTACCGCTTGGTCAGCGTGTATTGACTAAGATTACCAATATTGTGCGCAAGGAGCAAAACCGTGTTGGTGCCATTGAGGTCTTGATGCCGACGATTCAGCCGGCTGATTTATGGCAAGCGTCAGGGCGGTATGATGATTATGGCAAAGAAATGCTACGGATGACAGACCGACATAAAAGACCGCTTTTATATGGCCCAACCAATGAGGAACAAATCGTTCAAATTTTCCGCGATAATATGTATAGCTATAAGGATTTGCCGCGCAATCTTTATCATATTCAATGGAAATTCCGCGATGAAATCCGCCCGCGATTTGGCGTGATGCGAGGGCGTGAATTTTTGATGAAAGACGCCTATTCATTTGATCTTGATGAAGCGCAGGCGCGGCGTTCTTATCAAAAAATGTTTGTGGCTTATCTTCGCACGTTTGAAAAAATGGGACTTCGTGCCTTGCCCATGGCCGCCGATACAGGACCAATTGGCGGAGATATGAGCCATGAATTTATTATTTTGGCAGAGACGGGCGAGTCTGAAGTTTTCTGTCATCGCAATTTGGTCGCCTTAGCGGCGCCGGGCAATGAGGTCGATTATGAAGATGATCTGGCGCCCGTGCTTGAACGCTATATAGCTGATTATGCCGCGACTGATGAAAAACATGATGTCGCCGTTTTTGAAAAAACAGTGCCCGAAGCCCAGCGCGTCCATACACGTGGTATTGAGGTCGGGCATATTTTCTATTTTGGTGACAAATATGCGCGCGCCATGAACTGTACGGTTGTGGGAGCTGATGGAAAAGATATCTATGTTCATTCTGGTTCATATGGCATTGGGGTATCGCGTCTGGTGGGGGCTATTATTGAGGCGTGGCATGATGAGAACGGTATTATTTGGCCGTGGGAGGTGGCACCGTTTCATGTCGGGCTGATTAATCTGAAAACAGGTGATGAAAAAACCGATGCCTTATGTGCCAAACTATATGATAGGCTTGAAAAAAAGGGGCTGGAGGTGCTTTATGATGATAGGGATGTGCGTGCAGGGGCTAAGTTTTCAGATATGGATTTAATTGGCCTGCCCTATCAAGCTATTATTGGCCCTCGCGCTCTTGCGGCAGGTGCGGGCGGCGAGATAGAAGTTAAAACCCGAATGAGCGGCGTGCGCGAAAGCCTGTCTTTTGAAGCCGCTTTAAAAAAACTCTCAGAGCCCGTTTCAAGCAAGCGATGAAGGCAGAATAAGAATATGAAAACCCGCCCCTTCGCAACATTAGAGTGGTTACTGGCTTTTCGCTATATCAGGTCGCGGCGGCGCGAAAGTGTGATCTCGGTTATCTCATGGGTGTCATTCCTTGGTATTATGCTTGGTGTTGCCACTTTGATTATTGTGATGGCGGTGATGAACGGGTTTCGAGATGATTTACTGTCGCGTATTTTGGGGGTCAGTGGTCATGCGACGGTGCGCTCTTTGACGGGTCGGTTTGAGGATATTAGAGCTGTTCAGACGCAACTAAGCGGCGTTGAAGGGGTGGTGCGTGTAACGCCATATTTGGAAGGACAGGTGATGGTTTCATCTGGCGCTGCCGCCCGCGGCGCGGTTGTCAGAGGTATTGAGCAGGCTAAGCTGGAACAATTTCCGATCTTGGCTGAAAATATTTTAAAAGGCGATTTGAGCTTTCTTGCTGAGGGCAATCGTATTGCTATCGGAAGCCGTCTTGCGCAACGCTATGGTCTGGAAATTGGTGCGCCATTGGCATTAATTGCTCCCAAAGGCGCGATAACGCCATTTGGCACGGCGCCACGGATTAAGTCGTATAAGATTGCGGCAATTTTTGAAGTCGGGGTATCTGAATATGATCTGAGTTTCATTTTCACAAATGTTGAAACGCTGAGCGGGTTAATAGGTCGGCAACTTGAAACAGGCGCGATTGAGGTTGTGGTGGAAAACCCCGATGAAATTCAAACAACACGCAGTGAACTTGAAGCGGTGAGCTCTGAGGGTGTTTATGTGGTTGACTGGATGCAAGCAAACGCAACCTTGTCGGGTGCGCTGAAAGTGGAACGCAATGTGATGTTCTTGATCCTCACTTTGATTTTACTGGTGGCGACGCTTAACATTGTTTCTGGTTTGGTGATGTTGGTGAAAGATAAGGGACGCGATATTGCGGTTTTGCGGACGATGGGCCTTTCACGGGGGGGGATCTTGCGGGTATTTTTCATCACCGGAGCCTCTATTGGTATTACGGGAACCTTTGCCGGGCTTTTACTGGGAATTGTGTTTTGCGAAAACATTGAGACGATACGACAATTTATTACCTATTTAACGGGGGCGGAGTTGTTTCCTGCTGAGGTTTATTTTTTGCGCGAGCTTCCTGCAACGATTGTTTTTGAAGAGGTGTTAACGGTCGTTTTGATGGCTTTGGGACTTAGTTTTATATCTACTTTATATCCCGCTTGGCGGGCGGCAAAACTAGAACCTGTGGAAGCGTTACGAAATGAATAGCGTTCTTTTTATTGACAATCTGCATCACTTTTATACGCAAGGGGGGCGGCGCATTGAAGTTTTGCGCGGGGCATCGCTGTGCCTCAAAAGCGGCGAGATTGTCGCCCTATTAGGCCCTTCAGGGGCGGGTAAGTCAACCTTGTTACATTTGGCGGGCTTGCTCGAGAAAGTTCAGCAAGGCACGGTCATCATTAATGAGAAATCGCTGGCTGATGCACTCGATTATGAGCGCACATTATATCGGCGCCAGCATATTGGATTCGTCTATCAGTTCCATAATTTACTACCCGAATTTACCGCATTAGAAAATGTTATGCTTCCCGTCAGAATCGCCGGCGGTACAAAAAAGCAAGCCTATCAAATGGCTTTTGAAATTTTGGCGCAAATGGGTTTGGCAACGCGCGAAAAGCATTTTCCTTCAGAGCTTTCAGGTGGTGAACAACAACGCGTCGCCATTGCCCGTGCTTTAGTCAATGAACCCTCGCTTATTTTGGCAGATGAGCCAACCGGTGCCTTAGATCCTGAGACAGGCGCGCGGGTGTTTGGTGTTTTAGTGGAGACCCTTAAAAAACGAGGGGCGGCGGCTTTAATTGCGACACATAATCATGAGCTGGCAATGTCATTAGACAGATGCCTGTTTATGAAGGCAGGTAAACTTGATACGAGCAATGAGTAAAATTATTATTTAAATACACTAAATTACAATAATTTAGAGTGAATTTATTTATGTTGACATCAGAACAAAACACGAACATAATAACCTCAAACAAGAGGAGATTATTATGAAACAATATATTGAAGATATTCTAGCTATTTTATCTTTATCAGCTTTTGGTTATGCCGTTTTAGTCTGGAGCAGTGTGGGCGAGGCACTTGTTCGTTAATTAAACCATCTGGCACAACTTACCCCCAGTTTTTCTAGCATAATGATATCGTGCTAATGACATTCAAGAGATGAAAGTCGAAACTAAATAAGATTCGTTTCTATGGAAATTTTTTGGAGTCATCATGTCGCAAGCCGTGTCAGACAAATTGCTTGAAAGCCTGCCTCACACGGCAAAGTTTGTACATTTACGTGTACATAGTGCCTATTCGCTGCTTGAAGGGGCGTTGAAAGTCCCTAATATTGTGACAGCTTGCTTGCGCTTTGATGCGCCTGCCATAGCGATTACAGACCGCAATAATCTGTTTGGCGTCCTAGAGATTGCCGATAATTTAGCCGAGAAAGGTATCCAGCCGATAATTGGCGCAACGCTCGCTTTACAAGCAATTCCCGATGCGCCCGATGCGCCCGATGTGCCTGATGTGAGTAACTGGCCGGATGCTGGACAACTGACACAAAATTTATTGCCCCAGCTTGCCCTCTATGTGCAAAATGAGACCGGGTATAAAAATCTCATGGCTTTGGTTAGCGCCGCACATTTACAAGAAAATAAAACCAGCCCGCCGGGGGTGACTTTCGATTTGATTGAACGCCATCATGAAGGCTTGATTTGCCTGACGGGGGGAGCGGAAGGGCCGATAAACCGTCTGATTGAAATGGCGCGAAAACCAGCCGCGAAAAGTTTTTTAAAAAAATTGGCAGATGTCTTTGGCGACAGGCTTTATATTGAATTGCAAAGATATAACTTGGCTGGAGAAGAGACGCTTGAAGCACAACTGGTTGATTTTGCCTATGCGCAAAAGATTCCATTGGTTGCCACAAATCAGAGTTTCTTTGAGTCTGAGGAGGATTATGAGGCGCATGATGCTTTGCTTTGTATTGCTGGCGGCACTTATACGATTGAACAACACCGCCGCCGCTTAACGCCTAATCATAGGCTGAAATCGCCGCGTGAGATGGTGTCCTTATTTGCGGATTTACCTGAAGCGGTTGAAAATACGCTTGAAATTGCGCGCCGCTGTGCTTATCGCCCACAATCGCGCGCGCCTATTTTGCCGCTATTTGAAGGCGTGGATGAAGAAAAGGAGTTACGCCGTCAAGCTGAGGCAGGTCTTAAAATAAGGCTACAAGAAAACGCGCTCGCCGCGCCTTTGGAGACTTACCAAGAAAGGCTCGACTTTGAGCTTGAGGTGATTAATAAAATGGGCTTTCCGGGGTATTTTTTAATCGTTTCTGATTTCATTAAATGGTCCAAAGATAATGACATTGCGGTGGGTCCGGGGCGTGGCTCTGGGGCGGGCTCGCTGGTGGCGTGGGCCTTGACGATCACGGGGCTTGATCCGCTGAAATTCAATTTGCTGTTTGAACGGTTTTTGAATCCAGACCGTATCTCGATGCCTGATTTGGATATTGATTTTTGCCAGACGCGCCGTGATGAAGTCATCCGCTATGTGCAACAAAAATACGGACCTGACCAAGTTGCTCAAATTATTACTTTCGGAAAGCTACAGGCGCGTGCTGTTTTGCGCGATGTTGGGCGCGTGTTGCAACTACCCTATGGTCAGATTGACCGCTTATGCAAGATGGTGCCGAATAATCCAGCTAAGCCTGTGACGCTTTATGAGGCGATTCAAGCCGACCCCCGACTGCAAGAAGAACGCGATAAAGAGCCTAAAGTTGCTCAGTTGATGGAAATTGCTCTTAAACTTGAAGGATTATATCGGCATGCCTCGACCCATGCGGCCGGCGTTGTTATTGGCGACAGACCATTACAAGAATTGGTGGCATTATATAGAGACCCAAAATCTGATATGCCGGTGACTCAATTCAACATGAAGTGGGTCGAAAAAGCGGGGCTGGTGAAATTTGACTTTTTAGGTTTGAAAACGCTCACTGTTTTAGAAAAAACCACCGAGTTACTTACCAGCAAAGGCATCGCGCTTGATATTGATAAGCTATTGCTTGATGATAAAAAAACTTTTGAACTATTAGGCAAAGGCGACACGATTGGTGTGTTCCAGCTGGAAGGTGCTGGTATGCGCGATGTTCTCAAGAAAATGAAGCCTGACTGTTTTGAGGATATTATTGCTTTGGTTGCGTTGTATCGTCCGGGTCCAATGCAAAATATTCCGAGCTATATTGCGCGTAAAAAGGGCGAGGAAGAGCCCGATTGCATGCATGAATTACTGCAACCTGTATTGGAGGAAACCTATGGTGTGCCGCTTTATCAGGAACAGGTTATGCAGATTGCTCAGCTTATGTCGGGATATTCGCTTGGCGAGGCGGATATGTTGCGCCGGGCTATGAGCAAGAAAGATAAAGCTGAAATAAACGCTCAAAAAACTCGCTTTATTGATGGCGCGAGAAAAAATAATATAACGGACAAAGCTGCCAGTAAAATTTTTGATCAAATTAGTGCTTTTGGTGATTATGGTTTTAATAAATCCCACGCTGCCGCTTATGCTTTGCTTGCCTATCAGACGGCTTATTTGAAAGCTAATTATCCTGTGGCTTTTATGGCGGCTTCGATGTCGCTTGATTATCACAATACGGATAAGTTGCAGGCTTTTGCCCAAGACGCACAAGCGCATGACATTGAGCTTTGTGTACCAGATATTAATTGCTCAGCTGCGTTGTTTGAAATCGAAGATAATAAAATTTTGTATGCTTTAGCGGCGATTAAAAATGTCGGGATGCAGGCGGTTATAGATATTGTGAAAATTCGTGAGGCGAGCGGTGGTTTTGTTAATGTGTTTGATTTTGCCAAGCGGGTAGGCGAAACAGGGTTAAACCGCCGCATGTTGGAGAACATGATTGCGGCGGGTTGTTTTGATGGGTTGGAGCCGGATAGGGCACGGGTTTATGCGGGCGTTGATTTATTACTGGCAGAAGCCAATCTTGCCGCAGAAGAAAAGCGTACTCAGCAGGATAATTTGTTTGGCGAGGTGGATATCACGCAGTCTGTACAATTGCCTTGCGTTTTTGCATGGTCGCCAGTGGATAGGTTAACCTATGAGTTCGAGGCTATCGGGTTTTACTTGTCTGGACATCCGATGAATGATTATAAAACGGCTCTTCGGCGTTCCAATGTCAAGCAATATGCTGATTTAGAGGCGACAGTTGAAAAAAAGGTTTTGCTTGGCGGAACTTTAAGCAAGATTGATGAACGAAAAGCTAAATCGGGCAAACCTTTTGCCTATCTTGGATTGTCTGACCCGACGGGTCAGTTTGAGGTCATTGTTTTTGCTGAAACATTGGAGCGTTCACGAGAGCTTTTGACGATTGGCACGTCGGTTGTCATAAGTGCCAAGATTAGTTATCGGGACGATGTGATGGATTTAATGGCAGAAGCCATCCGCCCTGTAGATGAAGTGGTTGTCAATAGTGCGGCGGGTATGCGGGTCTTTGTTGAAAAGAACGAGGCTTTAGGCAATATACAAACGCAGCTTAATAATGCGGGCTTAAAAAAAGCGGCAGGCTTTAAAAAAGAGCAAGCGGGTCAAGCGGGTCAAGCGGGCAATGTTTGTCTGATATTTCAAAATGACCTACATGAGATAGAAATGCGCTTGCCTGAAAACTATGCCATTACCCCGCGTGTTTCGGGTGCTATCAAAGCCTTAGCGGGCGTTTTGCATGTTGAGGATTTATAAGCAAAAGGGCTGATTTTAAAAACCAGCTAGGGCTTGCAAAACCTTGCTCTATCTATTATATAGACGCCATTACACACATAAGGGAATGCTCTCGTCGAGCTGCTCTGGTGTTATCAGGTGATAATTCCGCCCCTTATGGAGGTTTAACCAGAGAAAAGGAGACGCGTTTATGGCTTTGCCAGAATTCAACATGCGTCAATTACTAGAAGCCGGGGTTCATTTTGGACACCAGACTCATCGTTGGAATCCAAAAATGGGACAATATATTTTTGGTGACCGCAATGGCGTTCATATTATCGACCTATCCTTGACAACACCGTTATTACACCAAGCTCTCGTGGCAGTGCGTGACACGGTTGCAGGGGGGGGGCGTGTTCTGTTTGTTGGAACAAAACGCCAAGCATCTGAAGTGATTGCCCGTTCTGCTATACAATGTGCCCAATATTATATGAATTCACGCTGGCTTGGGGGCACCTTGACCAATTGGAAAACAATTTCCAACTCAATTAAGCGTTATCGTGAGTTGGAAGAAAAACTGGCAGATGAAGGCTCGCAAGGGTTAACGAAAAAGGAAATCCTTAACCTGACCCGTGAGCGTGACAAGCTTGAACGCGCAATCGGGGGGATTAAGGATATGGGCGGTATTCCTGATATCATGATCGTTATTGATACCAATAAAGAGGCGATCGCTATTGCCGAAGCGCATACATTGGGTATTCCGGTGGTTGCTGTTCTTGATAGTAACTGCAATCCGGATGGCATCACATACCCTATTCCGGGTAATGATGATGCCACGCGCTCGATTGAGCTTTACTGTGATTTGCTTTCAAGGGCTGTCATTGATGGCCTTGAGCAAGGAGAAGCATCTACGGGTATAGATTTGGGGGCGCAAGCCGAGCCTATCGCTGAAGACCTTACCGGAGAATCTGAGGCTCAAGTTGCAGAAGCCCCGGCTGAGAAACCTGAGGCTCAAGTTGCAGAAGCCCCGGCTGAGAAATCTGAGGCTCAAGTTGCAGAAGCCCCGGCTGAGAAATCTGAGGCTCAAGTTGCAGAAGCCCCGGCTGAGAAATCTGAGGCTCAAGTCGCAGAAGCCCCGGCTGAGAAATCTGAGGCTCAAGTTGCAGAAGCCCCGGCTGAGAAATCTGAGGCTCAAGTTGCAGAAGCCCCGGCTGAGAAATCTGAGGCTCAAGTCGCAGAAGCCCCGGCTGAGAAATCTGAGGCTCAAATTGCAGAAGCCCCGGCTGAGAAATCTGAGGCTCAAGTTGCAGAAGCCCCGGCTGAGAAATCTGAGGCTCAAGTTGCAGAAGCACCAGTTGAGAAACCTGATGCTCAAGTCGCCAAACAATAACATCTATATATAAGGAGATAGCCAATGGCTGATATTACGGCTGCTATGGTTAAGGATTTACGCGAAAAAACGGGCGCAGGCATGATGGATTGTAAAGCTGGCTTGACTGAGACATCTGGTGATGTTGAAGCGGCGGTTGACTGGTTGCGCACAAAGGGTTTGGCGAAGGCGGCGAAAAGAGCGGGTCGTATTGCTGCCGAAGGTCTGGTTGCTGTTGGCGTAAGTGATACAGTGGGGGCTGTGGTTGAGGTCAATTCTGAAACTGATTTTGTTGCGCGCAATGATACATTCCAAGCTATGGTATTGGACATTGCTAATTTGGCTGTGCGTGTCGATGGCGATTATGCTCTGTTGCTTGGAGTTGAATATCCCGGTGCAAGTAAATCTGTTCAAGAGCATGTATCTGAAATGGGTGGTACAATTGGCGAAAATATGAGTGTGCGCCGCTCTGCTGCAATTTCAATCGAGCAAGGGGCGATTGCCTCTTATATTCATGGGCAGGTTGTGAGCGGACAAGGCAAAATTGGGGTTATTGTCGCGCTTGAATCGGCGGGTGATGTTGAAAAGCTAGAAGCTCTTGGGCGTCAAATTGCGATGCATATTGCCGCGACCAACCCATTGGCGGCAACGGTTGAAGAACTTGCGCCGGCGCAAGTTGAACGCGAGCGGGAAATTCTCGTTAATGAAGCGCGTGAAAGCGGCAAGTCGGAAGAAATCATTGAGAAGATGGTGGATGGGCGTATTCGCAAGTTTTTCGAGGAAGTTGTTCTTCTTCAACAGATTTTTGTTATTGATGGTGAAAATACAGTTGAGAAAGTTCTCAAAAACGCTGAAAGTGATGTTGGTGCTTCGATTAGGTTGAAAGGGTTCATTCGTTTCGGTCTTGGCGAGGGCATTGATAAGGGTGCTGGAGAAGATTTTGCGGCGGAAGTTGCGGCCGTGGCGAGTAGCGTTTAAACTGAAATAAGTAAGAAGGGGAAAGCGATGGGCGAAAATATTGAGTTCAAACGCGTTCTCCTTAAAATTTCAGGCGATGCCCTGATGGGCGAAGGCGCCTATGGTATTGATGTAAGCACTGTAGACCGTATTGCGGGTGAGGTGCGCCAAGCCATTGAAAATGAATATGAGCTGTGTCTTGTTATTGGGGGGGGGAATATTTTCCGAGGTCTAAGCGGCGCGGCAGACGGCATGGACCGCTCAAGTGCAGATTATATGGGCATGTTGGCAACGGTTATGAATGCTCTTGCTATGCAAAATGCGCTTGAGCGTCAAAATATATCCACGCGTGTTTTATCGGCTATTCCTATGACGACAGTTTGTGAACCTTATATTCGCCGCCGTGCTATTCGCCATATGCAAAAGGGGCGCGTGGTGATTTTTGCGGCGGGTACGGGCAATCCGTTTTTCACCACTGACACGGCCGCGGCTTTGCGGGCAAGTGAAATGAATTGTCATGCTTTACTGAAAGGCACAAATGTTGACGGGGTTTATACGGCCGACCCAAAAAAGGATACTTCTGCTGAACGCTATGATACTTTAACCTATATGGATGTCTTATCGAATGATCTAAAGGTTATGGATGCGTCGGCGGTAAGTTTATCGCGGGAAAATAAAATTCCGATCATTGTTTTTAGTATACAGTCAAGCGGTGCTCTTTTGGATGTTCTTAAAGGCGAGGGGCGGTGTACAATCATTAAGGAATAGGGCGTTAAGGAATAGGGCGTTAAAGAATAGGAAAAACATGGCTATTGATTTAAATGAAATTGGCAGGCGTATGGATGGTGCGCTTTCGACTTTGAAATCTGAATTTTCTGGTTTGCGCACAGGGCGCGCAAATGCGAGCTTGCTTGACCCAATTATGGTGGAGGCTTATGGACAAAAAATGCCGCTTTCACAGGTTGGGACGGTTTCTGTTCCTGAGACGCGCATGTTATCGGTGCAGGTTTGGGATAAGGGGCAGACAGCGATGGTGGAAAAAGCTATTCGTGCGTCAGGGCTTGGGCTTAACCCGATGGCGGACGGTCAATTGATTCGCATCCCCTTGCCAGAACTGAATGAAGAACGCCGTGAAGAATTAGCAAAAATTGCGGGTAAATATACCGAACAAGCGCGGATAGCGGTTCGCAATGTGCGCCGCGATGGCATGGATCAATTGAAAAAAGCAGAAAAAGACAGAGACATCAGCCAAGACGAACACAAAGCATTTGCCGATGATGTTCAAAAACTGACAGATAATAAAGTTAAGGAAATTGACACATTATTCAACACTAAAGAAGCTGAGATCCGTCAGGTTTAAAGGCGCACCCCATGACAACGCATGAAACGTCTCAATCAATGACCGCCCCTTCGCCTCCAAAGCATGTCGCTATTATCATGGATGGCAATGGTCGCTGGGCGCAAAAACGCGGCTTATCTCGGCGCGAAGGACACAAAAAAGGTGTGGAAGCGGTCAGAAATTTGGTTGATTATCTTAAAAGTACAGAACTTAAAACCTTGACGCTTTATGCTTTCTCAACAGAAAATTGGCGCCGCCCTCAAAGTGAAGTTAATTTTTTGATGGGATTATTAAAACGCTATATCGCGCAAGATTTTGAAAAATTACACCAAGCGAATGTTAAAATAAAAGTCATTGGCAAACACCAAGGTCTACAGCCCAGTATTATTAAGTTGCTTGATAAAGCGCAAATGACCACAAAAAATAATGACGCTCTGACGCTTCAGCTTGCGTTTAATTATGGCAGCTGGGATGAGGTCATAAATATGGTGCAATCCCTTATCATGAAAGCCCAAGACAAGCAGTTGACGGCCGGCGATGTTGATGCTGACCTCATTCGAAGTCATCTGATGACCGCAAATGTTTCGGATCCAGATCTCATTATCCGCACCAGTGGAGAATATCGTCTTAGCAATTTTATGCTCTTACAAAGTGCTTATTCTGAGCTTGTGTTTCAGAGCGTCTTATGGCCCGATTATACGCCCAAAGATTATGATAGCGCGATTGAGGTATATATGAATCGAGAACGCCGATATGGAACTTCTGCGCAAAACCAAGAGGCATTAGAAAATATTTTATCTGCGGTTGAGGTCGCTCAATGACAAAATCTCAATTGCCTTGGTCTCAGCTATCTGGTGCCTTGCGCCTATGGCAAGCCTTGCGGTTGAGAGTTTTAACGGCTTTAACACTTTTACCGATTGTCTTGAGTGCGATCTATTTTGGCGGATGGTTATTCTATATATTTGTTATGATTGCTAGCTTTTTGCTGGTTCATGAATGGGTGTATATGCTCAAATCCAGTAACCCTAAAAATATACGCGCTGTTTTGATGCTGATTATATTGCCAGTGGTTTTTTCAGCGATTGCTCTTTCGCCAGACCAAACATTGGTAATATGGATTGGTCTTATGGGGGTCTGCGCTCTGATTAGTTTTGGGCTTCATATAGAAAAATTTGTTCTGCTTGGCGGTTATGCCTATCTCTCTTTACCGCTTGTCGCATTGATTTTTTTGCGTCAATTAGAGGCGGGCGCACAATTGGTGTTTTATCTGTTTGTTGTGGTTTGGTTGACGGATATTTTTGCTATGCTTTTTGGCAAAACAATAGGGGGGCCAAAGCTTTCACCGATTATTTCCCCGAATAAAACATGGGCGGGTCTGCTCGGCGGCATGATGGGGGCAGCTTTTGGCGGCGTTATTATTGCTTTGGTGTTTGGGTGGCAGTTTGGCGAGCCATTTAGTTTGAAAGAGGCGGGCATTATTGCCTGTCTGAGTGCCTTGCTAGCGGTGATTGCGCAGTTTGGTGATCTTTTGGAATCTTGGATTAAACGCAAATATGATGTCAAGGATAGCGGGTCAATTTTGCCGGGACATGGTGGTATTCTTGACCGTGTTGATGGCGTCATTTCGGTTCTTGTGGTGGCGTTTCTTGTTTTGTTCATAAACGATAAAATCGGCATGACTGAGTTCACAGCCCCCACAGCTATTGAAAGATTGTTGGTTTGGTAAGGGCTCATGAAGAATAAGCAAACAATAAGTATTTTGGGTGCGACAGGGTCTATCGGTGATAGCACGTTGGATATTATCGCACAGCATGAAAACCTTTTTGACGTTGAGGCGGTGACTGGCATGGATAATGTTGAAAAGCTTATCGCTATTTGCCAACGGTTCAGACCTAACTTTGCCGCTATTGGTAATGAGGCACATTATGAGACCCTGAAAGCCGCATTTATCGGTGTTGATATTGAAATTGGTGCGGGTCCTCAGGCTCTTATAGAGGCTGGCGCGCGCCCTGTCGATAGGTGCATGGCGGCTATTGTGGGCTTTGCTGGTTTGGCACCAACGCTTAAAGCACTTGAATTTAGTAAATATCTTATGCTTGCAAACAAAGAATGTTTGGTGAGTGCGGGAGATTTGTTTATGGCGGCGGCGGATAAGCATGGATGCAAGGTTGTGCCTGTGGATTCAGAGCATAATGCTTTGTATCAGCTTGTTCATGATTGCCCGCTATCGGAGGTTGAGAAATTTACCTTGACGGCTTCGGGTGGACCCTTTCGAGGATTTTCCGTCGATGAGCTAAAAACGGTGACGGCTGAAATGGCGGTTAAGCATCCTGTGTGGTCGATGGGAGATAAAATTTCAATTGACTCGGCAAGTTTGATGAATAAGGGCTTGGAGCTTATTGAAGCTAAACATTTATTTGGTTTGGCGCCAGAGTGTTTTGAGGCTGTTATTCATCCGCAATCAATTGTGCATGGTTTGGTTCATATGAAGGATGGTTCGGTTTTGGCGCATTTGGGGGCCTCTGATATGCGCATTCCGATCTCTTATTGTATGGCGTATCCGGCGCGTCTTTCGTCGCGCGCAAATAGGCTGGATTTAACTAAAATAGGGCAGTTGAATTTTCACCAACCTGATGAACATAAATTTGCCTGTTTGCGTCTGGCAAAAGAAGCCATGCAACAGGGCGGGGGCGCAACAACTGCGCTTAATGCGATTAATGAAGTGGCGGTCGAAGCGTTTCAGCAGGCACGGCTCTCATTTTTGGGGATTTCTGCTCTGATTGAGGATGTTTTAGCAGAATTGCCTGTCTATCATCAAAAGGATATTGATACGATTTTTGCCATTGATGGTGAAAGTCGGGCGCGGGCAGAAGAAAAAATTACCAAACAGAGTGTTTTTTAAGCTATTTAGGAGTTTTTGTGCTATTAAGGGTGGGAGTTTTTGGTAAGCTGAAAATGTTCATGGAGTGAAAATTGGAAACTTTAATTACAATCGGTTTTGGCTATATTTTGCCATTTTTGGCGATTATCATGCTTGTTGTTTTTTTTCATGAATTGGGACATTTTTGGGTTGCGCGCAAATGTGGTGTACGGGTGGAGACGTTCTCTATTGGTTTTGGTAGGGCGTTAACGAATTGGACTGACAAACGGGGAACGGTTTGGAAAATTGGTTGGTTACCGCTTGGCGGCTACGTTAAGTTTTATGGCGACCAGTCGGCTGCGAGTAATCCTGATAGAAATAAATTATCAGCAATTTCTGAAGAAGGTAAAAAGGATATTTTTCACTTTAAGCCTCTTTGGCAACGTGCGGCGGTTGTTGCGGCCGGACCTTTTGCTAATTTCCTTTTGGCTATTATCATTTTTGCAGGAATGTATTCTATTCTTGGTGAGCGCATTGTCACGCCTGTTATTGGAACAATTGTTAGCGAAAGTGCCGCCGATAGAGCTGGCTTTCATTCGGGCGATGTCATTTTGGCGATTGACGGAAAAGAAATTTTTAGTTTCAATGATGTGCGGCGGATTGTTTCTGTAAATCCTGAAACAAATTTAGCTTTCACAATTAATCGTGATGGTGTTGTAAAAGATTTACGGGCGCGTCCTGACCTGGTTGAAGAAAAAGACCGCTTCGGGAATGTTTATCGTATCGGACAACTTGGTATCACCAATATTAATGACCCTTCAAGGGTGACTCATATTCGGTATAATCCTTTGGTGGCTATTGGCAAAGGGGTTGAGGAAACAGCCTTTATAATTGAACAAACTTTTGTATCTTTGGGGCGGATTATTTCAGGCAGAGAATCGGCCGACTCTCTTGGCGGGCCGATACGGATTGCTCAAATATCTGGGCAGATGGCTTCGCTTGGTCTTATTTATTTGCTAAATCTTGCGGCGGTCCTTTCTGTTAGCATTGGTTTGATTAATCTTTTTCCAATCCCCATGCTCGATGGCGGGCACTTGCTGTTTTACGGTTTTGAGGCAATCTTAGGACGCCCCTTGCCTGTATATATTCAAGAAATGGGGATGCGTATTGGTTTAGCGTTTGTGTTGATGTTGTTTGTTTTTGTGACTTGGAATGATTTAACCCAGTCAAATTTGTTTAACTGAGTTTCATTTTATTTTTGGGAAAGTTTTCATGCGATTTCGGACAATTTACGCCCTGATTTTTTTAACTCTTTGCTTTGCGCCTATATTTGCGGCTAAGGCGCAACTGGCAGAGGCGGACATATCTTTCATCCGCGTTGAGGGAAGCCAGCGTGTAGAGCCAGAGACGGTCTTGTCTTATATGTCTATTGAGGTTGGCATGAAACCTGACCCTGAGCTGATTGATAGATCTTTAAAATCGCTGTTTAAATCTGGTCTTTTTGCGGATGTTACAATCACGCAAGATAATGATGGTTTGTTGGTCAAAGTTATTGAAAACCCTATTGTGAATCGCGTTTTATTTGAGGGTAATAAAAAACTTGATGAGGAAAAGCTGATAGAGGAAAGTACTTTGCGCTCTCGTCAAGTCTATACACGCTCGAAAGTGCAGGATGATGTTGCTCATTATGTCGAGCTTTATCAGCGTGCGGGGCGGTTTTCTGCCCGCATTGAACCCAAGGTTATTCAATTGCCGCAAAACCGCGTTGATGTCATTTTTGAAATTGATGAAGGTGAAGTCACTCAAATCAGGTCAATTAATTTCATCGGTAATGAAGCCTTTGATGATAATCGTTTGCGCGAGGAAATTTCAAGCAAGGAAAGCCGTTGGTATAAATTTTTTACATCTGGCGATAAATATGACCCAGACCGCATCGGCTATGACCGTGAATTGCTAAGACGATTTTATTTAGGGCGCGGCTATGCTGATTTCCGAGTTATTTCTTCTGTGGCTGAACTAACGCGTGATGGTAAGGAGTTTTTTATCACCTTTAATGTTGAAGAAGGTAATGTCTATAAGTTTGGTGAGGGCAAAATTAACAGTAATGTTACTGAAATTGATATTGAGGAAATGCAAGCTCTGATAAAGCATTCCCCTGAGCAAAAATATAATCTGAAACGCATTGATGATACGATTGAGGATTTAACAAAAATTCTAGGCGCACGTGGTTATGCTTTTGCTGATGTTCGCCCGCGTGTACGCAGAAACAAAAAAGAAAATATTGTTAATGTTGAATATCGGATTGAAGAGGGCCCGCGGGTTTATGTCGAGCGTATTAATATTAATAATAATGTTCGCACACAAGACCATGTTATTCGCCGTGAGTTGCGTTTGGATGAGGGAGATGCTTTTAATAAGGTGCTTCTTAACCGCTCAGAACGCGATATTAAAGGGCTTAATTATTTTGCAGAAGTGGAAATCACCGAGCAAGTTGGTTCAGAACCAGATAAGACAATCATTGATATTGATGTTGAGGAGCAGTCAACAGGTGAATTGTCACTTGGGGTTGGGTATTCCTCTACCGAGAATTTTTCGAGCCAATTCAGTATTGTTGAGCGCAATTTGCTTGGCAGAGGGCAGGTATTACAATTTGCAACATCTGTTAGTTCTCAAGTTCAAACATTTAATCTAAACTTTGGCGAACCTTATTTCCTTGGGCGCGACCTTTATGGAAGCATTAATCTGTTTCGCACAACGACTGACTATGACACTGAATCAAATTTGGAAACAGCTCAGACCGGTATTGGACTTTCTGTTGGGTTTCCTGTGTCGGAAAACGGGCGCGTGAGTTTATATTCGCGTGTGCTGGAGGATGAGCTAATCAATGACGCTTATACAAGCTTATTTGGCGATTACCTTCGGCCCTATTCAGACTTGAAGATTGTCGTGGGATATAGCTATGGCATAGATAAGCGCGATGACAAGCTTGAACCAAGCGAAGGTTGGCGGTTTTCTCTTAATCAAGATATTGCAGGGCCAGCAGGGGATGTGAGTTATCTGCGAACGACCGCCGTTTATGACTATTACAGAACATATTTTGATGAATGGATTTTTCATGCCCGCGCCTCTGCCGGCGCGGTGGTTGATTATGATGATGACCCGATTTCATATAATGACCACTTTTTCTTAGGGGGGAGTGTTATCCGTGGTTTTAAACGCTCAGGTCTTGGCCCACGTGATGCTGAAAGTAGTTATGTGCTTGGTGCTAAGCAGTATGTTGCGGGGACGCTTGAAACTCAATTACCGTTGGGGATTCCAAAGGATTTGGGCATTAAGGGGTATTTATTTACAGATTTTGGTGTGCTAGGAAGTACAGATGTTCGGGCTGCATCAGTTGAAGATGATTTTGCTTTTCGGGCAACTTATGGTTTAAGTTTTTCATGGAAATCACCCTTTGGTCCGGTGCGGTTTGATCTGGCAAGACCAATTTCTAAAGAAGATTATGATAGTGCTCAATTTTTTCGGTTTACGGCCGGAACTCGTTTCTAACAAAAAGGTTTATAATGTTTAAAAAATCTATTTACGTTCTTATTGCCGCTCTTTTTATCGGAGGGGTTACGCCTATACAAGCAGCTGAGGTGCTGATTGTTAGTGTTGAAAAAGTGCTTGCCAATTCACTCGCTGGTAAAAGTCTTAGGAGTCAAGCACAAAAAAGAGTTAATGACTTAAATGCAACGCGTGATAAAATTCAAAAAAAACTTCAGGCTAGTGTTAAAAAACTTGAGCAGCAAAAAACGCTTTTAACGTCTGAAGCTTTGCGTGCAAAAGCTGATGATTTACGACTCAAAGAGATTGCAAAAAATCAAGAATTACAGCAACTATCTCGCAAACTTCAAACATCACAGGCGGTGGCGCAGAATGAAATTTTCGCAAAGTTACTCCCCATTTTAACTGAGATTATGAAAGAGAAAAAAGCCAGTTCTATCATTCGGGCACAGTTTGCTTTAGCCGCAACCCCAGACATTGATGTGACAGATATTGCTGTCAAAAGACTGGATGCTGTTTTAAAATCAGTAAAGATTGCACCTTAAAAATGAGTAAATCATAGAATGGCAGACCCTCGGTTTTTTAAAAAACCTTCAGCCGTTTCAGCCCAAGCACTCGCTGAAATCATTGGGGCAGAAATAAAATCGGGGGATTGCCAGCATCTTATCAGTGATGTGGCATCCCTTTCCCAGGCATCTGAGAGGGATGTTTCTTTTTTGGAAAATGATAAATATTTACCTGAACTGAAAACAGGTTCTGCGGGGGCGGTGATTTTGCCGCCTGATAAAATTAAAGATGCCCCGCAAGGTACCGTTTGCTTGGCGGTGTCTCAGCCCTATCAGGGATTTGCGCGTGCGGCTCAGTTTTTGTACCCCGAGGCGACATTATGTGAACCTGTTTCAGGTATTCAACATAGGGCTGTCCATCCAGATGCGCGCCTTGAAGAAAATATAGAGATCGGTATTGGAGCCGTTATAGGCTCTCATGTTGAAATTGGCGCCGGGACAAAAATAGCTGCCAATGTGGTGGTCGGTGCTGGATGTGTCATCGGGCGCAATTGCCGCATAGGCGCGAACAGCACTCTTTCTCATGCCTTAATAGGTGATCGGGTGATTATTCATCCGCAAGCCTCTATTGGGCAAGATGGGTTTGGCTTTGTGCCGCAGGCACCTGCGCATATCAAAATCCCTCAGCTTGGTAGAGTGATTATACAAAACGATGTGGAAATTGGAGCAGGCTCGATGATTGATCGGGGGGCGCTGTCTGATACGATTGTCGCAGAAGGCAGTAAACTCGATAATCAATGTCATTTAGCGCATAATGTTCAAATAGGACGCCATTGTCTTATGGCGGCTCAATCTGGCATCGCCGGGAGTGCTAAGCTTGGTGATCATGTTATGATAGGCGGTAAGGCTGGGATTGTTGGGCATATAACTATCGGCAATAATGTTACCATCCATGGTGCTACTGTGGTTATGAAAGACCTTCCCGATGGGGCGCAAGTGTCGGGGTATCCTGCGCGCGATGTTTCGATATGGCGGCGCCAGCATGCAGCTCTGTCGCGTCTTGTTAAAGCCAAGAGTGGTAAAAAATCGTAATAATCCTTTATTTGTTTCTCGTTTCAAATAGCGATAAGCCAGAGCGTTGACTTTATTAAGGTAGCAGAATATGACAATTCATCCAACGGCAATCATTGAAGATGGCGCGTCGCTCGGCGATAATGTGTCGGTTGGGGCCTATAGCATTATTGGCAAAGATGTGAGGCTTGGGGATGATATAAAAATTGAGTCTCATGTTGTTGTTATGGGAAATACCTCGATTGGGGGGCGCACTCAAATTTTCCCTTTTGCGTCGATTGGTCATATCCCCCAAGATTTGAAATTCGATGGTGAAAATACGTGCCTTGAAATTGGTTCTGATAACTGTATTCGTGAATATGTAACGATGAATCCCGGAACCGAGGCGGGCGGCGCGGTGACTAAGATTGGTGATCATTGCCTATTTATGGCAAGTGCCCATGTCGCGCATGACTGCACGGTAGGCAATAATGTGATCTTAGCTAATAATGCGACACTTGGCGGACATGTAGAAATTGGAGATTTTGCTATTTTGGGAGGGTTGGCGGCTATTCATCAATTTTGCCGTGTTGGGAATCATGCTTTTCTTGGCGGCGGTAGCATTGTTGTTGAAGATGTGCTCCCTTTTTGCTCTGTCATAGGTAATCGTGCTGTCTTGGCGGGGTTGAATTTGGTTGGATTGAAGCGGCACGGATTTGAACGCCAGCATATTCATGCTTTGCGCAGGTGCTATAAAGCCCTATTTGAAGATAGGCGCACTCATATAGCTGAAAAATTGCCTCAGCTTGCGGCACTATATCCCGATAATCCACTGGTCAAGGAACTTATTGAATTTATCAAAGGCGGTTCAGGCAGGGGGTTTTGTCGGGCAAAAACTTAAATTGCAGACGGCTATAGTTGATGACAGATAATGAAACCCAAGTCTATGATCCGAATTTAAAGCTCGGCATGATTGCTGGCGGTGGTTCTCTGCCAGCGCAGATTTATCAAGCTGTTTTGGCACAGGGTGGAGACATTCATATTTTGGGCATTAAAGGTGCGGTGTCGCCTGAGCTACCTTATGTAGCATGTTTTAATATTGAACATATTGGCAAATTTTTCAAAGCCTTTAAAAAAGCAGGATGCCAGCAAGTGGTTATTATTGGGGATGCACAAAGACCAAACTTGCTGACGCTTCGTCCTGACTTTGAGGGCATGAAGGTTTTGGCGCGTATTTTGTTTAAGCCAAAGCGCGGTGATGATGTGCTTTTACGTGAAATTGTTAGAGCTTTTACATTAGCCGCGTTTGAAATCTTGCCGCCGCATGCTGTTGCGCAGGATTTAACGCCGCCCGCAGGTAATTTGACGCAAAAGAAACCAACCAAAACGGATCTGCAAGATATTACCTTAGGCATTGAAGTGACGCGTTCTATTGGCAGATTAGATATTGGGCAAGCCAGTGTGGTTTGTCGTGGTCAGGTTCTGGCTGTCGAAGGTGTGGATGGCACTGATGCGCTTATCACCCGAGTTGCGTGTCTTGCTGAAAATTTACGAGGGTCAAAAAAGAAACCTCAAGGTGTTTTGGTAAAACTGCCAAAACCGCAACAAGACCCCCGAATTGATTTGCCGGCATTTGGTCTTAATACAGTTGAAAATGCTGCAAAGGCTTGTTTGTCAGGGCTTGTGTTTGAAGCCCATGGCGCGGTTTTTAATGACTTAAATGCCTGTATTCAAAGAGCCGATGAGCTTGATTTGTTCATCCATGGGATAATGCCAGAAGGGGGCGCAAAAGACATATCATGAAAGGTGATTTTGCGCATATTATGATAGTTGCAGGCGAAAGCTCGGGCGACCAGCTTGGTGCGGGCTTGATGGGTGCTTTGCGTGTGCAAAGGCCGCGGGTTAAAATTTCTGGGCTAGGCGGTCACGCGATGATTGAGGCGGGGTTGAATTCTTTGTTTCCGATGGCAGATATTGCCGTTATGGGAGTGGCAGAAATTTTGCCGCGTTTACCAAATTTACTGCGCCGCATTAATGAGATGGTGGCTTATATTGTGATGGAAAAGCCGGACGCACTTGTTTTGATTGATAGTCCTGAATTTACCCATAGAGTTGCTAAAAAGGTCAAGCAGGTCTTGCCTGATTTATTGATTATCGTCTATGTAGCCCCTACGGTTTGGGCGTGGAGACAGGGGCGGGCTCATAAAATGAAGCAATATATAGATCATATATTGTCTGTTTTGCCGTTTGAGCCGCGGGTTTTTAAAAACCTTGGGGGACCGATATGTAGCTATGTCGGACATTCAGCGGTTGCGCAACTAGGCTCCAAAAAAACCGCTAATGGGTTTTTGAAAAAATATCAGTTTGCTAAAAAGGATAAAATTATCGCCCTATTGCCGGGCAGTCGCATAAGTGAGGTCAAAAGACTTTTGCCTATATATCATGACACTTTGGCGTTGATTGAAGATGAAATGACTGATTGCCATTTAGTGTTACCGACAGTTTCTCATTTGCATGACTTTATTGCTGATGAGGTTAAAAAATGGCACTTGCCTGTAACATTGGTTGAGGGTGAAGAGGACAAATTGGGTTTGTTTCATAAGGCTCATACGGCTTTGGTGGCATCTGGCACGGTTTCGCTGGAATTATCTCTGATTGGAGTGCCTATGATTGTTGCTTATAAAATGGACAAGATAATAGAATTCATCATCCCGCGTCTTGTTAAAACCCCGTCAGTTGTGCTTCCAAATCTTATTCTTGACCAACCGCTTGTTCCTGAGTTTTTAACGCGGCGTTGCAACCCGCATTTAATTGCCCCTGCTCTTGCTGGATTAATCAATAATAATGGTGGCTTGCGTGATTATCAGCTCAAAGGCTTTGAACAAGTCAAAAGCCGAATGCAACCCGCGACAGGAACTCCTAGCCAGACAGCGGCCCTGAAAGTTCTTGAATTAATCGGCTAATTTTAGCGTTTGTTCACCGCGACATAATCACGCTGTTCAGCCCCAATATAGAGTTGTCTTGGGCGTCCGATACGCCGGCTTGGATCTTCGATCATCTCATTCCACTGGGCAATCCAACCCGATGTTCGCGCCAAAGCAAACAGCACCGTGAACATATCAGACGGAAACCCCATAGCCTTTAAGGTAATGCCAGAATAAAAATCAATATTTGGATAAAGTTTCTTTTCAACAAAATACGCATCACTGAGTGCAATACGCTCCAGCTCCATAGCGACATCCAGTAATGGGTCGTCCTTAATACCAAGTTTTGCTAAAACTTCATGGCATGTTGTTTGCATAACCCGCGCACGCGGGTCATAATTTTTATAAACGCGATGACCAAAACCCATTAAACGAAAAGGGTCGTCTTTATCTTTTGCGCGGGCAATAAATTCTGGAATATTATCGACAGAACCAATTTCTTTAAGCATATTTAAGGCCTCTTCATTTGCGCCCCCATGCGCAGGCCCCCAAAGACAAGCAATGCCCGCCGCAATACAAGCAAATGGATTAGCCCCCGAAGAACCCGCCAAGCGTACAGTCGAGGTTGAGGCATTTTGTTCATGGTCAGCATGTAGGATAAAAATTTTATCCATAGCCTTTGCTAAAACAGGATTAACCTGCCGCTCTTCACTTGGCACAGAAAAGCACATATGCAGAAAATTAGTCGCATAGTTGAGATTATTGCGCGGATATACAAATGGTTGCCCAACCGAATATTTATAAGCCATAGCTGCAATCGTTGGAATTTTAGCGATGAGGCGGCGGCTGGCAATTTTGCGTTGTGTAGCGTCATTGATATTGGTGCTGTCATGATAAAAAGCAGAAAGCGCACCAACAACGCCGACCATAATCGCCATCGGATGTGCATCGCGGCGAAAACCATGAAAAAACTTTTCAAGCTGTTCATGTACCATCGTATGATTGGTGATGGCAGTTGAAAACTCTTCTAAGTCTTCTGCGTTCGGCAAATTTCCATGCAGGAGCAAATAGCATACCTCAATGAAGTTGCCTTGGTCTGCGAGTTGCTCAATCGGATAGCCACGATGCAACAAGATCCCTTTTTCACCATCAATATAGGTGATGTTGGATTGGCAACTTGCCGTCGAGGTAAAGCCCGGATCATAAGTAAATTGGCCAGTTTGCTCATATAACTTAGATACATCAATAACACTTGGCCCGACTGAACCTTCCATGACGTCAAAAGTGAAGTCTTGGTTTTGCGTGTTGAGGGAGGCCATATTTGTTTTTGTGCTTTGGGTCATTTTATATTCATCTTTTTCATAACTTTTGGCGAGTATAGTTAAACAGTGCCTAAAAAACCAGAATTATATGTCTGATTGCTCAATTTGTGCTGAAATTCTGCCGATGGTTTCTTGTTTTCCAAGAAGCACTAAAACATCATATAAGGCAGGGGATTTAACGGTGCCTGTTAGACAGGCGCGTAAGGCAAATCCAATGCGCCCCATTTTTATATTATGGACTTCCATAAACGCGTCCAAGCAAGCCTCAAGGCTTTGTTTATCCCATTTCGGAATATCAACAAGAAGCGGCAAAAGCGCAGATAATAAATTCAGGCGTTGCGTATCCAGAGCGTTCTGCAATTTTTCCTCAATTTTAATCGGCACAGTTACTCTTAAAAATTCGGTTTGCGCCACCAGCTCATCAAGGCTCTTGGCTTTTTCCTTGATGAAAGGCAGAGCTCGCGTAAAGCTTTCTTGATGAGGGGAAAGCTCGGGGTATCTTTTTAATGTCTGCGTACGCAACGCGTCATCAGATGCCTGTCTTATGTGATATGCGTTGACATGTGCCAGCTTATCAAAATCAAAACGAGCAGGGGATTTGCCGATGCCTTCAAGGTTGAAGCACGCTATGAGTTCTTGGGTGCTGAATAATTCGTCATCACCATGACTCCACCCCAACCGTGCCAGATAATTACGCATGCCAGCAGCAAGAAATCCCATTTCAGCATAAGCCTCAACACCAAGTGCACCATGGCGCTTAGAAAGCTTCGCACCATCGGCTCCATGTATGAGCGGAATATGAGCAAATTGCGGTATATCCCATCCCAAAGCCTCATAAAGCTGTTTTTGGCGCACGGCATTAGTCAAATGATCATCACCGCGAATAATATGCGTGATGCCCATATCATGATCATCAACAACAACACAAAGCATATAGGTTGGGGTTTGATCCGAACGTAGTAGAATCAAATCATCAAGCTGGTCATTTTTAACTGAAACTGTGCCTTGAATTTTGTCTTTAATGGTTGTTATTCCCTCAACTGGTGCTTTGAAGCGTATAACATAAGGCGCGTCGCTTTTTAGCGTTTGCTTGTTACGGCACCGCCCGTCATAGCGAATGGGTTGCCGCGCTTTTTGTGCTGCTTCGCGGATGGCATTAAGCTCTTTTTGAGTGCAGGTGCATTTATAGGCATGGCCTTGCTCAAGCAGTAAATGAGCCATTGAAATATGACGCGCACATTGCTTGTGCTGATAAATTGGCTCAACATCCGCGTCCAAGCCAAGCCAAGCCAGACCCTTTAAGATGGCTTTAATAGCCTCATCAGTAGAGCGGGCGCGGTCGGTGTCTTCAATGCGTAATAAAAATTTGCCGCCCTGATTGCGTGCAAAAAGCCAGTTAAAAAGAGCCGTCCGCGCCCCCCCAATATGCAAAAAACCTGTTGGAGAAGGCGCAAAGCGTGTCACAATAGTTGAATTTTTCTCTGACATTTTACGAGATGATTACCGATTCATGAAAATAATTGTTGTCATAGCATAGACAAATGACAACGTCAGTAGTCAAAATAGGGCATTATTAAAATAACAAGAGACAGTACATTGTTTTCGTTTAGAAAATCTTATCAAGTCAAAACCAACATATTGGCATTTATGGCAGTTTTTGTCATGAGCGCACGCCGCATGCTAGAAATGATCTATTCTGGGTGTTGGTTTTTGTGGCAAGAGGTTAGACAAGAATTTCAGGGCGAAAGCTTGTTTTATTATCTGCCGGTTTTCTATGGTGTCGGGTGTTTAGTTTATTTTACGCTGCCTTTTGAGCCGCGTTTTTTAGTTAGCGGAATTTTATCACTTTTGGGCGGCGGTGTTTTCTTGCTTGTGCGTCATTCGTCTTTGCGAGCTGTTGGCTTGCTTTGCTTGATGGCATTGGCAGGATTTTTCTGGGCGCAAGTGCAAACCTTTGATAAAGATTCTCAGCTGCTTGGGCGAGGCCTTAAAGAAGCTTCGCTTGAGGGTACTGTTCAGTTTGCTGAAAAACGCTTGCGCGGGAGTCAATTTGTTTTAGCGGTTGATGATATTAAGTCTCTCCGGCCGGAAAAAACGCCCCGCCGCATAAGACTATATGGTAAGCAAAATCATGTTCAGCTTTTGCAACCGGGATGTCATGTCACTTTGCGCGCCCGTCTTTCGCCACTCTCTAAGCCCCTTTTGCCAAATGGCTATGATCAAAGGTTTCCCAATCATTTTAATAAAGAAGGCGCACGCGGGTTTATTCAAGACATTTTGAAGGTGGACTGCTCAAAAAGGCTTTCCTTGCCCGCTCAAATTGAACGATGGCGATTTGAATTGGCAGCTCATTTGGAGCGACATTTGTCTGAACAAGCAAAAGGCATTGGCATTGCTTTGGTGACGGGCTTGCGGGGGCAAATTCCATCAGCAAACAAAAATTCCCTGCGTGCCAGTGGATTAGCACATATGCTCGCCATTTCAGGTTTACACATGGCGTTAATGACGGGGAGTATATTCGCCTTTCTTCGGTTGGTAAGTGCGTGTTTTATGCGCCTTAACCAAACCATTAATCTGGCACCCTATTGTGCGGCTCTTGCGGTAACAAGTGGCTTTGCGTATTTGCTTATTTCTGGAGTTAATGTTGCAACACAGCGTGCATTTATCATGATGAGTTTGGTGTTTCTAGCATTAATGATGGGGCGTTATGCTCTCACGCTTCGCAATGTGTCGATTGCTGCCATGATTGTTCTTATTATCGCGCCGCAAAGCATTAAGATGGTGAGTTTTCAAATGTCATTCGCCGCGGTTCTGGCACTGGTTGCGTTTTATGAAAAATTTGGCCGTAGCTATTGGCAATCTAAACCCATAGGGCGGCTAAGCCGTTTTGCCTATGGGTGGCGGCGTGTTCGGTTGTATTTTTTAACTTTACTTTTAACCAGTCTGATTGCCGGGGTCGTTACCGGATTCATTGGGGCTTATCATTTCAACATGTTTCCTGTAAATGGGCTAACGGCCAATTTAATCGCCATGCCTGTTTTTGGCGTGCTTATTATGCCAATGGCGTTACTCGGCGTTTTTCTATCACCTGTTGGGTGGGGTCAACCTTTCTTCATTGCCATGAGTTGGGGGATAGAGTTTGTCATTTGGGTTTCTGATTATACGTCCAATAATGGCGAGGCTATTTTTCATATTGCGCGCTCCCCGCCCGCGGCGCTTGGATTATTTGCCATTGGGCTGATTTGTCTTTGTTTATGGCAAGGGCGGTTGCGGCTTCTGGCTATTTTACCATTATTAGTGTCGTGTTTATTGCTTGGCCGGAGCAAAATTCCAGATGTCATGGTATATGGCTATGCCTATCAAATAGCGGCGCGACAAAATAATATGGCTGATAAATATGATGATACATATAGTGTGATGTCTCAAAACCCAAATCATTATGTTCTTCGCCAATGGGCAAGACTGGTAGGTTCTGGTGAAAATTCAAACTCTGCGCCGCAAATTTGCCATCAGCCTGTTTGCCAGATGGAGAGTGCATTTGGTCTGATCGCACGGGTGAACAAACCAGAGGATTTATCCTCGGCTTGTGCGGATAGTGTTTTGGTGCTGGTGCCTTTTAAGGTTTCATTGAAAATGAAACTCACCTTAACCGAAACCTGTAAAGCCAAAATTTTCGGGCGTAACACATGGCGGTTTGAAGGCGGGCAGGCACTTAATTTTGTACCAGCTCATAAAGACACAAACCAAGAAAGCTATTGGCAAAAAGTATCATCGCCGCAAACCAGCCGATTGTGGATGTATTAATATTTACGCAAGTGTCTTAATATTTACGGCAAGTGCCTTAATATTTACGGCAAGTGCCTTAATATTTACGGATAAGTCCGACCAAGCGTCCTTGCACCCGCACCTGATTTGCTTTAAATAAGCGCGTCTCATAAGCCGGGTTTGCGGCTTCTAAAGCGATCATATCGCCTCTACGGCGTAGGCGTTTCAAGGTTGCTTCATGGTCTTCGATTAAGGCGACAATAATATCGCCATTATCGGCACTGCTACTTTGCTGGATGATGGCTGTATCACCATCTAAAATACCTGCCTCGATCATCGAGTCACCCTGAATTTCCAAAGCGTAATGTGCGCCCGAACGCATCATCTCGATAGGAACACAGATGCGGTGGGTTTCATCTTGCAGAGCTTCAATTGGCGTGCCAGCAGCAATGCGCCCCATAACCCCAAGAGATACTGTATTATTGTCAGTGTCATCATTGTCCGCGCTTGGTAATTCAATGGAGCTTGTGGCGGTTGGCTCGGATATTTGTCGGGAGGTTGTACTTAAGCTGGGCGAAATAGAGTCGGGAAGTTTAATCACTTCAAGTGCGCGCGCTCTGTGCGCAAGGCGTCTTATGAAGCCACGTTCTTCAAGCGCGGTAATCAAGCGGTGAATCCCCGATTTGGATTTCAAATCAAGCGCAATTTTCATCTCATCAAATGACGGCGCAACGCCTGTTTCTTTCACGCGTTCATGAATGAAAAATAAAAGCTCAAATTGTTTCTTGGTTAGCATATTTCAAATCCTTCAAAGTCTAAAAAAGAACAAAGCGATAACATATTTGTTCTAGTTTAGTTCACCCCAAATGGTCAAGCTATAATTTGATTTATTTGAGAAGATTTTTTGTAGCGGCACTCACATCTTGTTGGCGCATTAAGGCTTCCCCCACTAAAAAAGTGCTGACGCCAGTTTCTTGCACCCGCGCAATATCCTCAGATGTACAAATGCCGCTCTCACAAACCAGATGAACATTATCCGGAACATGAGGCGCAAGCGTGATGATGGTTTGTAAACTGACATCAAAACTGCGCAAATCACGATTATTGACGCCAATTAAATCAGAATTTATCTCGAGCGCACGGGTTAATTCTGCGCGGTTATGCACTTCGAGTAAGGCATCCATCCCCCAATCATGGCTTGCTTTAAGTAACGTATCAGCTTGCCTGTCGCTTACCGATGCCATGATAATCAAAATGCAATCTGCATTCCAGCTTCTCGCCTCGACCACCTGATAGGGGTCATAGATGAAATCTTTGCAAAGAATGGGCAGCTTACAAGCCTCATGCGCCGCCTTCAAAAAAGCTGGCGCGCCTTGAAAGCTGGGCGTATCGGTCAAAACCGAAAGACAAGTCGCGCCGCCATTTTCATAAGCCTGCGCAAGAGCAGAGGGGTCAAAACCTTCTCGAATAAGCCCCTTTGACGGGCTGGCTTTTTTAATCTCTGCGATTAAGCCTGTTTCACTGATTTGTTTTTTTGCTTTAAGAGCTTTTAAAAACCCGCGCGGGATAGCCGCTTTTTCAGCCCGTTTTGTTAGCTCAAAAAAAGAAAGCTCAGCTTTAGCCGTTTCGATTTCTTTTAGCTTATAGGCTTTTATTTTTTCCAAAATATCAGTCACGCGCCCGCCTTTTGAGAAAACCTCACAAATTGTTCAAGTTTTTCAAGTGCTTTGCCATCTGTTATGAGGCGTGCTGCAAAATCTACGCCCTCGTGCAAAGTTGATACGCGCCCCGCTATGACAAACGCCGCCGCCGCATTAAGCACGACAATATCGCGGTAAGCGCCGGGCATACCTTCAAACATTTTGCGTAAGGCGATAGCGTTTTGCTCAGGCGTTCCGCCGATGAGCTCGTGCAATGAAACCCGCGCCAACCCGACTTCTTCAGGGGTGATTTCAAATTCCTCAATAAGACCATCCTTGAGGCTGGTAACGTAAGAGGTGCCAGTTGTCGTGAGCTCATCAAGACCGTCCGCGCCATGCACGACCCAAGCCGATACCGACCCAAGCTGATGCAATGTTTTAGCCAATGGAACAAGCCACGCTTTATCAAAAACACCTAACAGCTGATGCTTCAAACCTGCCGGATTTGATAATGGACCAAGCAGATTAAAAATTGTCCGTTGGGCAAGCTCCATACGCACAAGGCCAACATGTCTCATGGAGCTGTGATGGGCAGGGGCAAACATGAACCCCATGCCGATGGTTTTGATGCTGGTGCTGATTTGCTCTGGCGTTAAATCGAGCCTCACTCCTAGCTTTTCAAGAATTTCAGCCGAGCCAGATTTAGAACTCACCGCCTTATTGCCATGTTTGGCGACCGGCACACCACCACTAGCGACAACAAAAGCGGTGGCAGTCGAGATGTTATAAGTGCCGATGCCATCCCCGCCTGTCCCGCAAGTGTCAAGAGTGCCCTCTGGGGCGGTCACAGCAAGGCTATTACGGCGCATGATTTTAGCCCCTGCGGCAAGTTCTTCGACGGTTTCGCCGCGAACGCGTAACCCCATTAAAAATGCCCCGATTTGCCCCGCCGTTGCCTCGCCAGATAAGAGAATGTCAAAAGCTGTTTCCGCCATGTCCGCGCTTAGAGGTTTCCCTGTTGCGATCTCAGCAAGAATGGGTTTTAAGCTCGCCATTAGCCCAACTCCAATAATGGTTTTGTTTTCACAGTCTTCATAGAAGGATTAAGTCCGGCAATCTCAAGGAAATTTGCAAGTAGAGCGTGTCCGTGTAACGAGGCAATGCTTTCAGGATGAAACTGCACGCCAAAGACGGGGCGCGTTTTATGTTCAAGCCCCATAATAACCTCGTTTTGCGTTTTTGCAGTGATGCTAAGACAATCTGGTAGGGTCTCTTTTTTGACCATCAAAGAATGATAGAGCGTTGCTAAATATGCTTGCGGCAGACCCTTAAAAATACCCGTTTGAGTATTTTGAATAAGCGCGCGTTTCCCATGCATAATAAGCGGTGTGCGGATTATCTTTGCGCCAAAAGCCTGTCCAATAGCTTGGTGTCCAAGGCACACACCAAGAATAGGGAGTGTTTCAGGTGCCTCTTTAACGAGGTCAAGGCAAATCCCCGCTTCATTTGGTGTACACGGCCCCGGCGACATAATAAGAGCGTCAAGCTTCATCCCAAGGACTTCCTTCGAGGCGATTGTATCATTGCGAATCACTTTGCACTCAATCCCAAGTTCGCCAATAAAATGAACGAGATTGAATGTAAAACTATCATAATTATCAATAATTAATATCACGAAAAACCCTTACATCACTAATCTTTATGGCGTTCAATAGCATCTTTTGCCGCCCTAAACAAAGCCATCGCCTTATTGACGGTTTCATTATATTCGCCCTCTTGGGTGGAGTCATAAACCACCCCGCCGCCAGCCTGAACATAAAGCATACCATCTTTGATAATGCCTGTGCGTAAAGCGATACAGGTATCCATATTGCCGCCGGCCGAAAAATATCCAACACAGCCTGAATAAATACCCCGTTTTTGCGGTTCTAACTCATCAATGATTTCCAGCGCGCGCACTTTTGGTGCTCCCGAGACGGTGCCAGCAGGAAACCCTGCGCTAAGGGCATCAATATTGTCACAATCAGGCATGAGCGTGCCCGTCACATCCGAATAAATATGAATAAGATGCGAGGTTTTTTGTAAGTTAAAGGCTTCATTAATCGAGACAGTTCCGATTTTTGCGACACGCCCGACATCATTGCGTCCTAAATCAAGTAGCATTAAATGTTCGGCGCACTCTTTTTCATCTGCCAGAAGCTCTGCGCCAATGGCTTGGTCTTGCTGGGGCGTCGCCCCGCGCCGCCGCGTGCCAGCAATAGGGCGAATATTCACCGTGCCTTGTTCGACCCCAACAAGCACTTCTGGACTGGAGCCGATAACCGAGAACCCTTCAAAATTGAGGAAAAACAAATAGGGTGAAGGATTAATACGCCGCAAAGATCGATAGAATAAAAAGGGGGGCAAAGGAAAGGCTGTGCAAAATTGTTGACTGACAACGACTTGAAAAACATCGCCAGCGATTATGTAATCGCGGGCTTTGCGAACCATTTCATAATAATCTTGCGCGGGCATATTGGAGGTTGGTTCTGTGAATGCAATATTTGATAATTTTGGCGGTTTGGCAATTGGCTTTTGTAAAGAAGCCTCGGCTTGTTCTAAACGCTGGCGGGCATCGTTATAGGCTCGGGTGGCCGTAATATTTTTTGTTGGATAAACAGGGGTAATTAATTTTAAACCATTTGTTACATTATCAAAGACAGCCATCATCGTTGGACGGATAAAAAGGCTTTCCGGTGTCTCAAGGGGGGCCGGTGTCTCAAGGGGGGCAGGGGTATTATCGGGTAAGCTTTCTATATGGCGCACCATGTCATAACCCATATAGCCAAAAACCCCCGCCGACATTGGCGGCAGTTGTTCGGGGAGCTCAAACCGCGACTCGTCAAGCAGAGCGCGTAGCCCGTCCAAGGGGGCGACATCTATTTGCTCAAAGCTCTGTGTGTTTGATAAAGCTTGCCGATTGATCAGCGTTTTTGCGTCTTCCACCTTGAAAATAAAATCTGGTGCCCAGCCGATCATTGAAAACCGCCCTTTAATATCCCCGTCTTGAACGGACTCTAACAAGAAGCTGTTAGGACAATTTTGACAAAGCTTCAAATAAGCCGATACAGGCGTTTCAAGGTCTGCCACAACATCTATATAGACAAGCTGAGTGTCGGCTCGATTATAGGCGATGGAAAACCCATCAAAATCAGGCATGAAATTGAGTGGCATTATTGTTGGCTTCCAGTGTTATCGTTCAAAACTTGTTGGTCGACCGTAACGCCATAATCATCTTGTAGGGCAAAGAGCAACTGATTGACTAAATTTTCATTCAGGCGTTCGGCTTGGGCGGCAATGATTTGCCCATATTCGAGAGTTGTCTTTGCGACAGGCACATTAATCTGCATCAGACGCATAACAATCAGGCTTTCACCAAAGCCTACTTTGCCATAAGTAAAGTGCCCTTCTTTGGTTTCGAACAGTTTAGCGACGGCTTCACGCGAGAAGGTTTCATTACTGGTTGAGCGCAAAAGAGGCGGGGAGGTCAAAGGTGATTTGCCCAGTTCATTGGTAAGCGCAGTGAGGCTTTTGCCTTGATTGCCTTTTTCAATAAAATGCTCTGCTAGCCCTTCAAGTAAAGCGCGTCTTTCTTGTGCTTGCCATTGGTCATGGGCTTCTTTGCGCACATCCTCAAATGAGCTAATACGTGATGGCTTGATGCCATCCATCCGCAGCCAATAAACACCGCCTTGGAGCGTTTCAATAGATGGTAATTCTTGCCCTAATTCGCTCTCAAAAAGAATCGTTTGTAAATCGGTCAGACGGGTGAAAATTTCAGGCTTATTGCCCTGTTTATTTTGCCCCTTAATGTCAATCTGGTCAATTTGTACCAATTCTAAAGGATAAGCGCGCGCAATGCCCTCAAGGGTTGTTCCTTGGGCGCGTTCATCCTCGATTTTTTCGGACAGCAGAATGACTTCTTCGGCCGCTTTTTCCAGTGATATTTGCTCTTTGATGACAGCGCGCACGCTTGCAAAACTTTTTTGCGTTTGTGGGCTGATTTTACGAACGCGTAAAATGACCGAGCCAAGAGGCCCCTCCTGAATACCGCTATTTTCGCCCTCGTTAAGCTCAAAAGCAATATCGCCAAGCTCAGGCGCAATAAAATTCCCGCGTGTAACGGTGCCAAGGTCTGTATCTTCTGGTGTTTGTCCAAGAGCCTTGGCGACTTCATCAAAAGTTTTGCCGACGCCAAGAAGTGCGGTTGATTTGGCAATTTCCTCATCATCCGACAGCACGAGCTGGTCGACATTGCGGGTTTCTTCTTGTATGAAATTATCTTGGATGGCTTCATATTCTTCGCGCACCTCATCATCCAAAAGGACGATTGAAGATGCCAGTTTTTGCGGGTCCAGAATAATCAGCGTTGCAGAACGTCTTTCAGGTTCGGTGAAAATATTTGGTGCTTGGTCATAAAATTTTCGCAATTCTTCCTCAGACGGCTCGCTCACCTGACCAATGGCGTCCATTTGTAAAACGACATATTCAGCCACTCTTGTTTCCAGCATATATTTAAGCATAAGCTCATTCATGCCAGCAGGCGTTTGTACAGAATAATTAAGCGCCTCAATCAATTGACGTCTGGTTTCAAAAAGGCGGCGGTCACGCACAAATATTTTCTCCGTCAGACCATTATTTTGTAAAAGTCTTTGGAAAGTTAAGCGGTCAAAACGCCCATTAGGTCCAGCAAAGGCAGGGTCAGAGGCAATTTTCTTCGCAATAATCTCATCACTGACAGCCAAGCCAATTTTGTTTCCGAATTGGTCAAAAGTTGCCATTGCAATCATGTCCGCCAAGACCTGCCGATCCAATCCAAGAGAACGCCCTTGTTCAAGCGTTAAAGGTTCGTTTAATTGGCGCGAAAGAAAATCAAGTTCGCGCGCATAACGGTATCTAAACTCATTGGTCGGAATATCTCGGTTCCCAACAGATGCAATCGTTCCTCTGCTAAACCCGTTAAAGACATCCGCAATGCCCCAAGCTGCAAAAGCAATAATTAAAAGACCTATCAAAAGGAGACCGAAAAAGCCTCCAGCATATTTTTTTAGTTTACTTAGCATTATTGGCTATCTTTCTTTGAACTTTTTGTTGAGGCATCATAAGAAGGCTGTCATTGTTTCACAAGATATAACCAATCTTAGCTTAATGTTTTTTTCATTTTGTTTGCTTGAATATGTCCCTAATATGTCCCTAATATGTCCGTGCAATCGGTTTAGGTCGATTTTAAGTGAAACAAATTATCTGGATATACTATGAAATCATCGCGTTCTTTGATAAAGCCGCTCATTGCTGGTAACTGGAAAATGAATGGGGGGCAAGAAGGGCTAGTGCAAGTGAAATCGCTGGTGCGGCACTTGGATAAAAAGAAATACACCGCTGATATTATAATCTGTCCGCCTGAGGTGTATATTTTTCAGGCGGTTCAAATTTCTAAAGGGTCCAAGCTCCTTATTGGCGGGCAGAATTGTCATGCCCAGCAAAAAGGCGCACATACAGGTGATACAAGCGCGGGCATGCTCAACGCGTGCGGCGCGAAATTTGTTATTGTCGGTCATTCTGAACGGCGTCAAAACCATCACGAAACTGACACAATGGTCTGCGCCAAAGCGCAGGCGGCGCATGAGGCGGGCTTAGTGCCTATTATTTGTCTTGGGGAAACCTTGAAAGAGCGCGAATCTGGTAACACGCTTCGGGTTGTCGGTATACAGCTACGCAAGGTACTCGCCAAAAACTTTGCGCATAATATTGTTATTGCTTATGAACCTGTTTGGGCTATCGGTACGGGGCTGACGCCTACACTTGAGCAAGTGGCTGGCGTTCATGCTCATATTCGCAAAGCCCTTATGCGTCACTTTGGAGACGCGGGCACTGGTATTCGTATCCTTTATGGCGGGTCGGTTAATCCGCGTAATGCAAAAGAGCTTTTAGCGATTGAAAATGTTAATGGTGCGCTGGTTGGAGGTGCTTCTTTACGCGCCGCAGATTTCATTAAAATTATGGCTTCTCTTTAGCGCAAAACAGGGCTGGATTTTTCTGCCCCGATAGGATAAACAGGCTACGGATTAGATATTGAAATTATCTTTGGAATTGTCTTATGACTCAAACATTGCTGGTTGTTCATATTTTTATAGCTTTGTCCATGATTGTGCTGGTTTTGCTCCAACGCTCTGAGGGCGGTGCTTTAGGCATTGGCGGCGGACAGGGAGGCGGTTTATTCACGGGGCGCGGCGTTGCCGACACGCTGACGCGGGTGACGACTGTGCTGGCGGTTATTTTTTTTCTAACGAGCATAGGATTAACAATTCTATCGGGCATGGAAGCCTCAGATTCTGTTTTTGATGGCTATGTTGAGCCAGCAAAAGATGGAGGCACGCAAGCACCTGCCCCGCAATTACCCGATTCTTTTGGCTCTTCTAGTGGTTTACCCGAGCTTCCCGCTAAATAAATTTTTAAAAAAAATTCATTCATGCGAAATTTAACCTCGCCTTCATCCTTTCCTATGTGTATTTTGTAAACCCATGGCGCGATTTATTTTTATCACTGGCGGCGTGGTTTCTTCTCTTGGAAAGGGTATTACGGCGGCCGCTCTTGGAGCTTTATTACAAGCGCGCGGTTATACGGTACGTCTGCGCAAACTGGACCCTTATCTTAATGTAGACCCCGGCACGATGAGCCCCTATCAGCATGGTGAAGTTTTTGTGACCGATGACGGCGCAGAAACAGACCTTGATCTGGGTCATTATGAACGCTTTACAGGGGTTCCAGCAACCAAGGGGGATAATGTCACGACGGGGCAGATTTATTCGGAGATTATCGCTAAGGAGCGGCGCGGCGATTATCTAGGCGGCACGGTGCAGGTTATTCCGCATGTGACGGACGCCATTAAAAATTTCGTGCTGAGTGATGTCGATGAGGTTGACTTTGTGCTGTGTGAAATTGGCGGCACAGTAGGCGATATTGAAGCTTTGCCGTTTTTTGAGGCTATTCGCCAACTTGGTAATGAGCTTCCAAGAGGGGGCGCGGTTTATATCCACCTTACTTTGTTGCCTTATATGCCTGCGGCGGGAGAAATGAAAACAAAGCCGACCCAACATTCGGTTAAGGAATTGCGCTCGATTGGTATTCAGCCGGATGTGTTGATGTGCCGTTGCGACCGCCCGATACCTGAAGGAGAAAAAAGCAAGATCGCGCTATTTTGTAATGTCCAAAAAAGCGCTGTGATTGAGGCGCGTGATGTTGATAATATTTATGCCGTGCCAGAAGCCTATCACGCGCAAGGGCTTGATGATGAAGTGTTGGCAGCTTTTGGGTTGGCGGGTGAAACAAGGCCGGATCTATCTCGCTGGACCGAAGTGTTAGCCTCTATTCGTGAGCCAGAGGGCGAGGTCAATATTGCCATTATCGGTAAATATACTGAGCTTAAAGATGCTTATAAGTCGCTTATTGAAGCTCTTCACCATGGCGGTATTGCCAATCGGGTTAAGGTCAATCTTGAGTGGATGGACGCGCAAGTTTTTGAAAGTAAAGATGCGGTTAGCAAACTTGAAAAAGTCAATGGGATTTTAGTGCCGGGCGGATTTGGCGAACGCGGGTCCGAGGGCAAGATTGCGGCGGCTCACTTTGCGCGCACGCATGATGTTCCTTATTTTGGCATTTGTTTTGGGATGCAGATGGCTGTTCTTGAAGCGGCGCGCAATATGGCAGGTATTAAAGATGCAACTTCAAGTGAGTTTGATAAAAACGGGGTATCTTTGGTTGGGTTGATGACTGAATGGTTGAATGGGGAGCAGCTTGAAAAACGCGGGCTTGATACAGACCTTGGTGGCACGATGCGGCTGGGGGCTTTTGAGGCAGTTTTACAAAAGGGCTCGCGGGTAGCTGAAATTTATGGCACGACTAAAATTTCAGAACGCCACCGCCATCGCTATGAAGTGAATATGGCTTACCAAGAGCAATTGAAAAAGGCGGGGTTAGTATTTTCAGGCATCTCGCCGGATGGATTATTGCCTGAGATTGTTGAGATTCCAGAACATTCTTGGTATATTGGCGTACAGTTTCATCCTGAATTAAAGTCGCGTCCATTTGAACCGCATCCTTTATTTACTTCATTTATTGAGGCGGCGGTTAATCAGGTAAGGCTTGTCTAAGAGTTTGGGAAATAAGGCTATGTCTTTATTAAAATTAGATAATTATAATATTGAAATTGGTGATGGTACGCCGCTTGTTGTGATGGCAGGTTTAAATGTGCTTGAAGATGAAGGCTTGGCAATGGAGGTTTGTGCTGAGTTAAAAGCTATTTGTGCTGAGCTTGGGCTTGCTTATATTTTTAAAGCTAGTTTTGATAAAGCAAATCGCTCGTCTATTGCCAGCTATCGGGGGCCGGGCCAAGAGACTGGTTTAGCAATGCTGTTGGCAGTTAAAGAGGCGCATAATGTGCCGATTGTGACCGATATTCATGAAATCGAGCAAATAGAAGCTGTGGCAGATGTTGCCGAAATTGTCCAATTACCAGCGTTTCTTGTGCGCCAAACAAATTTAGTCGTGGCGGCGGCGCGTGCGGTGGCAAAACGCGGCGGCTGGTTACATGCTAAAAAAGCGCAATTTTTAGCACCTTGGGATTGTGCAAATATTATTTCTAAATGCCAAGAAGCTGCGCCCGACATTCAGTTGATAGTATGTGAACGTGGCACTAGTTTTGGCTATAATAATCTTGTTGTGGACATGCTGGGCATATCAGAAATAAAAAAACTCGGCGTACCCGTGACCATGGATGCAACCCATGCTGTGCAATTACCGGGGGCTGACCCGCGCACGCACGGCGCATCAACAGGGGGGCGGCGTGAGGGCGTAAGTGTCTTGGCGAGATCTGCTGTGGCGGCGGGGGTCAATGGTGTTTTTCTTGAGTTTCACCCGCGCCCCGATGAAGCTCTATGCGATGCGCCTTGTTGTCTTGACCTCAAAGATGCACAGGGCTTGCTCACAACACTCAAAGCAATACATGAAATTGTCAATACCTAACCTATGGTGTCTAGCTTGTTTTATATGAGGAATGGAAATTTTTTAACCTTGCGCGATTAAATATCTAACGCCATCACCACCGGCACATGGTCGCTTGGTTTTTCCCAGTCGCGCGTGTGAGCATCAATATAGACGCCGTTGAGTTTGTCAGCTGCCAAAGGCGAGAGCAAATGATGGTCAATGCGGATACCGTGATTGCGCCGCCTTGCGCCACCCTGATAATCCCAAAAAGTATAAGTGTGCTCGCCGGTATCTTGTAAAGAGGACAATGCCTCTGTTAGTCCAAGATTTAGCAAACGCCGAAAAGCTCTATCCGTTTCGGGGCGAAATAATGCATCGCCTTCCCACGCCGCAGGGTCATAGGTGTCTTTTGGGCATGCAATAACATTATAATCTCCCGCCAACACCAACGCCTCTTCATAAGAGAGTAGCGTTTTGGCATGAGCTGTCAAAGCTGCCATCCAGTCTAGCTTATATGTATATTTTGCCCCGCCGCCATTCTCGACAGGATTCCCATTTGGCAAATAAAGCGAGGCAACCCTCACGCCAGTGCCTTTAGGCGAACAGACCACCGCCTCGATATAACGTGATTGCACATCTTCAAAATTAGGCAGCCCACGCGTTACATCTTCAAGTCGCAACTTAGAGAGCAAGGCAATGCCGTTATAGGTTTTTTGCCCGTGGGTTTCGACATTATAGCCAAGTGCTTCAATCTCAGTATGCGGGAATGCGTCATCCACGCATTTGAGCTCTTGCAAGCAGACAATATCGGGGGCTTCTTCTTCAAGCCAGCGCAACACATTAGGTAAGCGCGCTTTAACGGAATTGACGTTCCAAGTTGCAATTTTCATAAATTAAACCGAAAAAGACGTGCCGCAACCACATGAAGCCGTCGCATTAGGGTTTTTAATCTGAAAGCTAGCCCCTATTAGATCATCAACCCAATCAATCACGGCACCGGCTAGAAAATCTTGTGACATCGCATCAATCAAGACGGTCACGCCATCGCGCGATAAGCGTAAATCATCTTCAAGTGCTGTGTCGTCAATCGCAAAATTATACTGGAAACCAGAGCAACCACCGCCTTGAACCGAAACACGCAACATGGCGCCTTCCGCTTCTGTGCAGAGAATTTTTGATACTTGCGCCACAGCGCTATCTGTTACCCGAATGTCAGTCATACTTTATAGATAGTAGGTTTTGCCGCATGTTTCAAGGCAGAGTGTTTCAAGGCAGAGTGTTTCAAGATTATAAAATTCAAAGCGGCTCTCGCAGGCAAAAACCCGACCCTTTATATCAGAACAACCAATATCTCAAAACATTTGAGGCAATAACAAAAAACGCTCAATTAATTTTTTATTCATCTTTTGAGTTTACCAGTACACCTGAACACTTGTTGTGCCTGGCGTCTATCGGCAGAAACGCCAAGCATAAGAGTAATTAAATATTTTATGTATCAGGATAAATTATGGTTGATAATCAAAAGTTTTGTAAAAATTCATTGCTGAAAAGCACTTCTTTTTCCCCTCTTAGCACCCCTGCTCGCTCTCCGCTTACAAAGTGGCAGAAGCTTTTAGGTCTTGCTGAACTGTTAAGTGCCAGCCATCAAGCTGACCATCAAGATGGTCATCAAAGCAAAAAACCGCACCCCAAGAGGCGTGTTTTAAAAGCAGAAGTTTCAGTCACGCCATTGCTTGTCGGGCTGTTAGCTGCCTGTAGCGATAGCGTCTATGAACCCATGGCAGAAAATAGCGCGTTAGACGGTGATTCATTAGCCTTTGACCTTTATGTTTTAGACGGTGCTATTGAAGGCGCCCGTGTTTATGTAGATGAAAATAAGGACGGCACGCTTGATAGTGATGAAATTCTTATTGGCACGACGGATGCCACTGGACAAATTCGGGTTGATGGTGAATATGCTGGCGAGACATTTTTGATTGATATTGGAGGTGCGCTTGATTTGTTCACGGGTAAAAAATTGCCTGATGGTATTTTTTATAAAGTTGTTTCTGATGAAAGCGGTGGCTCGGATGTTGTGGCATCGCCAATTTCGACAATCATTGAAGCCTTTAAGCAAAGTGATGCAACGCTCACGGATGCTGACATTCTGGCGTTAATTTTTGGCGAAAATACCCTGCTCGAAATTAGCGATTTGAGTAATCCTGATAATTTTATTTTACCGACCAATGCAACACCAAAACCAGTTGGGTCTCCAGAGGCGATGGCGGAACAAATCGCCCAAACGAGCATTTGGCTACAAACACTCATTGAGCAGGCAGGCGGCGATTTGAGCCTTGTTTTAGCTATACTCACAGATGGCTTTGATTTCGCTGAGGATTTAACCCCTGCTTCTCAGATTGAAGCCGAGGCGCGCATTGATGAGGCGCGCCAGCGCGCCAGCGGTGAACCGATTGCCAATTCTGCAACGGATATGGAAGTAAACGAAGATGGTTCACTAACCCTTGACGCTGATGTTTGGGGGTTTCGTGACCCGGTTGGCAATGTTACTAGTCCGAGTTCATTTGCTCGTCTTGACATCGTTTCTATTACGGATGGAGCGAATGTGAATGTGTCTGGCGTGCTGGTTTATGTGGCCGGCGATAGTACAGAAACAATATATAATGCGGGCGATAACATTCCGTCTGAGCATATTACAAATTTAGGTTTCCGTCCGGCGGCTGATTATTTCGGAATTGTGAAGATTACCTACAAGGTGTTTGATGGGGAGGATATTTCTGATGAGGCGGTTCTGGAGATTACTGTTAATTTCGTTAATGATGCGCCTGCCACGCTTGAGTTGACGGGCGATTGGCTTAATGGCGATGGTGATCGGCGCGCCGATGATGGTTCTGAGCTTTATGGATATGTGTTGGCCGATGGCAAGATTATTGCCACTGATGGAACGCCGCTGGGTGTATTAAGTGGGACGGACCCTGCAACTGGTGAAGATGACTCTAAGGATCTTGGCTTGAGTTTCAGTGTTGGCGGCACGCATGGTGCGCTGTTTGAGATTATCAATAATGTATTGCAATTACGCGCTGATGCGACGCCTTTGAATGAAGGTGAGTTTTATCAGATTACCATTACCGTGACTGACAGCAATGGCGGCACGCGCACAGAATCATATGAGATTCTAGAGGGCAGTGAACTCAGCGGTGGTGATGGCGAGCAGGGGCAGGGCGAGCTGTATTTGAAAGCGGATAATCAGAGCATCTATACAGATGGTGCTGGTTTGCTGGATGAAGAGGCTGATGGAAGTACTAATGCTATTTCGCTTGGCGATTTGGGTATTGAAAATTTGGATAATGCAGCAAGTGGCACGCTTGGTGTCGCTGGTTATAGGTCAGCGATTGACTATACGCTGGTTGATGGCGGGGCTGATAACGGACAATGTATCATTGAAAATGGTACGTTGAAATATGTTGGCACAAATAGTGGTGATTATGATAAATCTGTGGCGGATGGGGGTTCAGCTACGCTGAATGTACAGATTCAAGCAAAATTTACGATAGCGACCCTACATGATGCCGATTTCACTGGCAAAACAGATATTGATGCGAGCGGTGATGCGACTGATGGTGATGACCGCACATTTGCGCTTGAAGGCGGTGGATTGACGCATATTGATACCGACCAGCGCGACATTAATATTGCGACTGGCACGATTTATGTTGATGATGGTGTGAACGGGCGTGCGCTTTCTTTTGAAGCTGTAGAAAATTTACAAATTGATGCTGCGAGTTTTATCATTGTTGATGATCTTGATGGCGATGGCACTTATGTTGCACGTGCGGTTACTGAGCTTCCAGCGGATGGTGAATATTATGTTATTGGCACGGTTGAAGCTCATGGCGGCGACGCACCGGTAGCTTCAACGGGTGTTGAGCAAAATGGCGGACAACTTACTTGGGCAAAAATTACGGCAACAACACATGATTATCAGATTAATCTGAATAATATTGACGATAATGCGCCGGTCTTTGTTAATCAGACAGGCGATGCGATCAGTTTAGCCGAAAACGATGCGCCTGATTTATTGCTTGATGCATCGGCGACTGATGCTGATAACACTGGCCAGCCAGCAGGCGCGCCTGTTGATGTGCTTAGTTATTCGATTGCATGGATGGGTGATGCGCCAGAGGTGAATGGCACGCCAAGTGCTGTCATTACTGATTATTTTGAGATTAATGAGACGGGTCAGCTTGGGTTAAAAGATGGTGCGGTGCTTGATTCTGAAAGTTCGGATGCTATTTTGAATATTCAAATTACGGCGACCAGCACATCTAACTTGTCTAATAATGTAAGCATAGTCACGCGTGATATTACGCTCACCCTTACTGATTTAAACGATAGTGCGCCCGTCTTTACCTCTGGTGCAGATGCGAGCGTAAATGAAAATGTTGTCGCCAATGATGATGCCAGCAATAAAGGTAGTGCAGATGTTATTTATATCGCGATTGCACCGCCAGATGATGCGAGTGATAGCGTTATCTATAGCTTGCTCGGCACAGATAGTGACGCTTTTGGAATTGACGCCAATAATGGTGAGGTTTGGTTGCGCACCTCGCCTGACCATGAAAGCCAATCGAGTTATACATTCACGGTGCGTGCCTCTGTTACGGCAGATGGTTCAACCCAAACAGCAGACCATATCGTTACGGTTTCAGTCAATGATTTGAATGATAATGCGCCGGTGTTTACTTCTGGCACTGATGCGAGTGCAAATGAAAATGTTGTCGCCAATGATGATGCCAGCAATAAAGGTAGTGCAGAGGTTATTTATACCGCGAGTGCGACACCAGATGTATCTGATAGTAGTGTTATCTATAGCTTGCTAGGCACAGATAGTGACGCTTTCGGGATTGATGCCAATAATGGTGAGGTCTGGTTTCGGACCTCTCCAAACTATGAGAGTAAAACGAGTTATAGCTTCACGGTGCGTGCCTCTGTTACGGTTGAGGGCGAAGGCGAGAAGACAGCAGAGCATACGGTCACGGTCACGATTAATGACCAGCCCGATAATGATCCGGTCTTTAGTTCGCTTGAGATTGCGAGTGCAAATGAAAACATTGCCGCCAATGATGATGCTAGCACGAAAGGCAGTGCAGAGGTTATTTATACCGCGATTGCAACGCCAGATAATCCAACGGATACGGTTGTCTATAGTCTGCTAGAAACGGATAATGACGCTTTTGGAATTAATTCTGATACGGGTGAGGTTTGGTTTCGGACCTCGCCTGATTATGAAACCAAGTCGAGTTATACATTCACGGTGCGTGCTTCTGTTACGACAGATGAGGCAGTTCATATTGCGGATCGCACGGTTACGGTTAGCCTTAATGATCTGAATGAAGCCCCTGTATTGCAATTTAAAGAGGGTGAGCTTCAAGATTTATCTCTGTTTGAGAAAGGCGGCATACAAAATACTGCTGAGAATGCTGATAACACGGCCTCTGGTGCTTTTTCTGTTAGTGATGGTGATGCGGGGGACGGCAATATTTTTGATACTGATTTGAAAATTCAGGCGCGCGCTACTAACGGCAATTGGCTTGATGGTGATGACACAGCCAATAACAATAAGGGAACATCTTTTGAGACTCACTATGGCATAACTTATCTGAAAGCTGATGGCACATGGAGCTATGAGATTAATGAAGCTAATGAGAATGTGCAGGCTATGGATGAGGGTGATACTCTCACGGACCAATTCCATGTTCGCGTTTCTAATAATGGCTTATTTTCTAATGTCGAAACAGTCAACCTTACCTTGAAAGGGACAAATGACGCGCCGACTCTAGATATTCTGCCTACGCTGGCTGAGACCACGGGGGCGGATTTCATCATTTTCCATGGCATAAAATTTACGGTCAAAGATGGACAAACCCCTTCCGGGATAAAGTTTGAGGCGGCAACGACTGGATTCGCCCAAAACTATCTGAATATATCTGTAGACGATGACATTGACATATTTAAATATGGTGAGGGTCATTTTTCATTCACGCTTGAGGATGTTATTAATAAGTTTAATGAGGACGCAAGTTCTCGTTATGACGCGACATTACTTGATGGACATTCTGGCTCGGAGATACTTACGCCAACCCAATTTCATCAAGGTGGAAGTACAAAACTCAATGATGATACTGACCTGTCGGTTGCTGAAAGCGGTAATGGGGTGACGGCTGATCTTGTCGCTAAGGGTGCGCTCTATTTTGGCGATGTTGATGGTGATGATACAGTGCAAAACCTTGACGTTTTCATCGGCAATACGAATGAGAGCACCGCCACTATCACAACAGCGATCGGACATGATGCGAATACACAAACGACTGTAACGATTGCTGGTAAGGGGGTATCCGATGCAATCACAGATGGCACTTATGGCAGCTTCACCTTCACGCGTGCAACTGACGGCACGGTGAGTTGGACTTATACACTGAATGAGAGTGCCGTCGAGGGGCTTGTTGACGGCGAAACCGCAACCGATAGCGTCTTTGTGCGGGTTAATGATGATAACGCGGACAGCCCTGTGCGCAAAATTACCGTTAATATTACGGGGGCTGAAAACAAGCCTGTTTTGTCTGCTGATGAAACGGGAACTGCTACAGAAGATGCCTTTTCATTTGCCACTGGCACTTTTAATTTCAGCGATGGCGATGCGGATGATACGGCCATTGGTGCGGGTGATATTAGTGTTCAGGCTAAGGCCACCACGACAGCGAGCAATACGGATGGCGGCGCGCCCGAAACAGATTTTGTTATGGGTACAGGCGATGATGCGCTTAACGCGGGCGGCGCGGCTATTGGCGGTGTTTATGGGACATTATATCTGGGCGCAGATGGTCAGTGGCGTTATGTGTTGGATAATACCGATGCCGATACTCAAAAGCTGGACACAGACCTGAATGGCACGGAAACCTTTGAAGTTCAATTGCTTGACTCTGATGGTGCTGCCAGTGACATAAGAACGATTACCATTGATATTACGGGTGTCAATGATGCCCCAACGCTCAGTGCCACAGGAACAGGTAGTATGGCTGAAAACGTGGCAACCCAAACGGATACGGGGCTGACCTTCACCACGGCAGATGTGGATGATACATTGAATGGGGCTAGTTTCACTGTCTATGAAGGTGCAAGCGGCACGGATGTTTCCACGCGGTTTGATGTGCTGGTTGATGAGGGTGTTTATAAGCTGGTTCTTTTGGCGGATAAACTCACTGATCATGAAACCGAGCCCACAATTACGCTGCGTGTGAAAGTGAATGACGGAGATGTCGATAGTGACCTTGTTATGGTAACTGTTAATATCACCAATGTGAATGAAGTGCCCGTCTTTACTTCTGGTGCAGATGCGAGTGCAAATGAGAATATTGCCGCCAATGATGATGCCAACACGAAAGGTAGTGCGCAGGTTATTTATACCGCCCTTGCGACACCAGATAATGCGAGTGATAGCGTTATCTATAGTCTGCTAGGCACAGATAGTGACGCTTTCGGCATTGATGCCACAACGGGCGAGATTTGGTTTCGTACCTCGCCTGACCATGAGAGCAAATCAAGTTATAGCTTCACGGTGCGTGCCTCTGTTACAGCAGATGGCTCAACCCAAACAGCAGACCAGATCGTTACGGTTTCAGTCAATGATTTGAACGACAATGCGCCTGTGTTTACTTCTGGTGCAGATGCGAGCGCAAATGAGAATATTGCCGCCAATGATGATGCCAGCACGAAGGACAATGCGGAGGTTATTTACACCGCGAGTGCGACACCAGATGTATCTGATAGTAGCGTTATCTATAGCTTGCTAGGTACAGATAGTGATGCTTTCGGGATTGACGCTAATAATGGCGAGATTTGGTTTCGCACCTCGCCTGACCATGAAAGCAAATCGAGTTATAGCTTCACGGTGCGTGCCTCTGTTACGGCAGATGGTTCAACCCAAACAGCAGACCATATCGTCACGGTCACGATTAATGGTATGAATGATAGTGATCCCGTCTTTACTTCTGGCACAGATGCGAGCGCAAATGAGAATATTACCGCCAATGATGATGCCAGCAATAAAGGCAGTGCGCAGGTTATTTACACCGCGATTGCGACACCAGATAATGCGAGTGATAGCGTTATCTATAGCTTGCTAGGCACAGATAGTGATGCTTTCGGGATTGATGCTAATAATGGTGAGGTTTGGTTTCGCACCTCGCCTGACCATGAAAGCAAATCGAGTTATACATTCACGGTACGTGCTTCTGTTACGGCAGATGGCTCAACCCAAACAGCAGACCATATCGTTACGGTTTCAGTCAATGATTTGAACGACAATGCGCCGGTGTTTACTTCTGGTGCAGATGCGAGCGCAAATGAGAATATTGCCGCCAATGATGATGCCAGCAATAAAGGCAGTGCGCAGGTTATTTACACCGCGATTGCGACACCAGATGTATCTGATAGTAGCGTTATCTATAGCTTGCTAGGTACAGATAGTGATGCTTTCGGGATTGATGCCAATAATGGTGAGGTTTGGTTTCGCACCTCGCCTGACCATGAGAGTAAATCGAGTTATAGCTTTACGGTACGTGCTTCTGTTACGGCAGATGGTTCAACCCAAACAGCAGACCATATCGTCACGGTCACGATTAATGGTATGAATGATAGTGATCCCGTCTTTACTTCTGGCACAGATGCGAGTGCAAATGAGAACATTGCCGCCAATGATGATGCCAGCACGAAGGACAATGCGGAGGTTATTTATACCGCGAGTGCGACACCAGATAATGCGAGTGATAGCGTTATCTATAGTCTGCTAGGCACAGATAGTGATGCTTTCGGGATTGATGCTAATAATGGTGAGGTTTGGTTTCGCACCTCGCCTGACCATGAAAGCAAGTCGAGTTATACATTCACGGTGCGTGCCTCTGTTACGGCAGATGGTTCAACCCAAACAGCAGACCAGATCGTTACGGTCTTGGTCAATGATTTGAACGACAATGCGCCGGTGTTTACTTCTGGTGCAGATGCGAGTGCAAATGAGAATATTGCCGCCAATGATGATGCCAACACGAAAGACAATGCGGATGTTATTTATACCGCCCTTGCGACACCAGATGTATCTGATAGTAGTGTTATCTATAGCTTGCTAGGCACAGATAGTGACGCTTTCGGCATTGATGCCACAACGGGCGAGGTCTGGTTTCGTACCTCGCCTGACCATGAAAGCAAATCGAGTTATAGCTTCACGGTGCGTGCCTCTGTTATGGTTGAGGGTGAAGCTGAAAAGACAGCAGATCATATAGTCACGGTCACGATTAATGGTATGAATGATAGTGATCCCGTCTTTACTTCTGGCACTGATGCGAGCGCAAATGAAAATCTTGGTGCCAATGATGATGCCAGCAATAAAGGCAGTGCAGAGGTTATTTACACCGCGAGTGCGACACCAGATAATGCGAGTGATAGCGTTATCTATAGCTTGCTAGGCACAGATAGTGATGCTTTCGGGATTGATGCTAATAATGGTGAGGTCTGGTTTCGTACCTCGCCTGACCATGAGAGCAAATCAAGTTATAGCTTCACGGTGCGTGCCTCTGTTACAGCAGATGGTTCAACCCAAACAGCAGACCAGATCGTTACGGTTTCAGTCAATGATTTGAACGACAATGCGCCGGTGTTTACTTCTGGTGCAGATGCGAGCGCAAATGAGAATATTACCGCCAATGATGATGCCAGCAATAAAGGCAGTGCGCAGGTTATTTACACCGCGAGTGCGACACCAGATGTATCTGATAGTAGCGTTATCTATAGTCTGCTAGGTACAGATAGTGATGCTTTCGGGATTGATGCAACAACGGGCGAGATTTGGTTTCGCACCTCGCCTGACCATGAAAGCAAATCGAGTTATAGCTTCACGGTACGTGCCTCTGTTACGGCAGATGGTTCAACCCAAACAGCAGACCATATCGTTACGGTCACGATTAATGGTATGAATGATAGTGATCCCGTCTTTACTTCTGGCACAGATGCGAGCGCAAATGAGAACATTGCCGCCAATGATGATGCCAGCAATAAAGGCAGTGCAGAGGTTATTTACACCGCGAGTGCGACACCAGATAATGCGAGTGATAGTGTTATCTATAGTCTGCTAGGCACAGATAGTGATGCTTTCGGGATTGATGCCAATAATGGTGAGGTCTGGTTTCGTACCTCGCCTGACCATGAAAGCAAGTCGAGTTATAGCTTCACGGTGCGTGCTTCTGTTACGGCAGATGGCTCAACCCAAACAGCAGACCAGATCGTTACGGTTTCAGTCAATGATTTGAACGACAATGCGCCGGTGTTTACTTCTGGCACAGATGCGAGCGCAAATGAGAATATTGCCGCCAATGATGATGCCAGCACGAAGGACAATGCAGAGGTTATTTACACCGCGAGTGCGACACCAGATAATGCGAGTGATAGCGTTATCTATAGCTTGCTAGGCACAGATAGTGATGCTTTCGGGATTGATGCTAATAATGGTGAGGTTTGGTTTCGCACCTCGCCTGACCATGAGAGCCAATCGAGTTATAGCTTCACGGTGCGTGCCTCTGTTACGGCAGATGGTTCAACCCAAACAGCAGACCATGTAGTCACGGTCACGATTAATGGTATGAATGATAGTGATCCCGTCTTTACTTCTGGCACAGATGCGAGCGCAAATGAAAATCTTGGTGCCAATGATGATGCCAGCAATAAAGGCAGTGCAGAGGTTATTTACACCGCGAGTGCGACATCAGATAATGCGAGTGATAGTGTTATCTATAGTCTGCTAGGCACAGATAGTGATGCTTTCGGGATTGATGCTAATAATGGTGAGGTTTGGTTTCGTACCTCGCCTGACCATGAAAGCAAATCGAGTTATAGCTTCACGGTACGTGCCTCTGTTACGGCAGATGGTTCAACCCAAACAGCAGACCAGGTCGTCACGGTTTCAGTCAATGATTTGAACGACAATGCGCCGGTGTTTACTTCTGGTGCAGATGCGAGCGCAAATGAGAACATTGCCGCCAATGATGATGCCAGCACGAAGGACAATGCGGAGGTTATTTATACCGCGAGTGCGACACCAGATAATGCGAGTGATAGCGTTATCTATAGTTTGCTAGGCACAGATAGTGATGCTTTCGGGATTGATGCTAATAATGGTGAGGTTTGGTTTCGTACCTCGCCTGACCATGAAAGCAAATCGAGTTATAGCTTTACGGTACGTGCTTCTGTTACGGCAGATGGTTCAACCCAAACAGCAGACCAGGTCGTCACGGTTTCAGTCAATGATTTGAATGATAATGCGCCTGTGTTTACTTCTGGTGCAGATGCGAGTGCAAATGAAAACATTGCCGCCAATGATGATGCCAGCACGAAAGACAATGCAGAGGTTATTTATACCGCGAGTGCGACACCAGATAATGCGAGTGATAGCGTTATCTATAGCTTGCTAGGGACAGATAGTGATGCTTTCGGGATTGATGCCAATAATGGTGAGGTTTGGTTTCGCACCTCGCCTGACCATGAGAGCCAATCGAGTTATAGCTTCACGGTGCGTGCCTCTGTTACGGCAGATGGTTCAACCCAAACAGCAGACCATATCGTTACGGTTTCAGTCAATGATTTGAACGACAATGCGCCGGTGTTTACTTCTAGTGCAGATGCGAGTGCAAATGAAAACATTGCCGCCAATGATGATGCCAGCAATAAAGGCAGTGCAGAGGTTATTTATACCGCGAGTGCGACACCAGATGTATCTGATAGTAGTGTTATCTATAGTTTGCTAGGCACAGATAGTGATGCTTTCGGGATTGATGCTAATAATGGTGAGGTTTGGTTTCGTACCTCGCCTGACCATGAAAGCAAATCGAGTTATAGCTTTACGGTACGTGCTTCTGTTACGGCAGATGGTTCAACCCAAACAGCAGACCAGGTCGTCACGGTTTCAGTCAATGATTTGAATGATAATGCGCCTGTGTTTACTTCTGGTGCAGATGCGAGTGCAAATGAAAACATTGCCGCCAATGATGATGCCAGCACGAAAGACAATGCAGAGGTTATTTATACCGCGAGTGCGACACCAGATAATGCGAGTGATAGCGTTATCTATAGCTTGCTAGGGACAGATAGTGATGCTTTCGGGATTGATGCCAATAATGGTGAGGTTTGGTTTCGCACCTCGCCTGACCATGAGAGCCAATCGAGTTATAGCTTCACGGTGCGTGCCTCTGTTACGGCAGATGGTTCAACCCAAACAGCAGACCATATCGTTACGGTTTCAGTCAATGATTTGAACGACAATGCGCCGGTGTTTACTTCTAGTGCAGATGCGAGTGCAAATGAAAACATTGCCGCCAATGATGATGCCAGCAATAAAGGCAGTGCAGAGGTTATTTATACCGCGAGTGCGACACCAGATGTATCTGATAGTAGTGTTATCTATAGCTTGCTAGGCACAGATAGTGACGCTTTCGGCATTGATGCTAATAATGGTGAGGTTTGGTTTCGCACCTCGCCTGACCATGAAAGCAAGTCGAGTTATAGCTTCACGGTGCGTGCCTCTGTTACGGCAGATGGTTCAACCCAAACAGCAGACCAGATCGTTACGGTTTCAGTCAATGATTTGAACGACAATGCGCCTGTGTTTACTTCTGGTGCAGATGCGAGTGCAAATGAAAACATTGCCGCCAATGATGATGCCAGCACGAAAGACAATGCAGAGGTTATTTATACCGCGAGTGCGACACCAGATAATGCGAGTGATAGTGTTATCTATAGTCTGCTAGGCACAGATAGTGATGCTTTCGGGATTGATGCCAATAATGGTGAGGTTTGGTTTCGCACCTCGCCTGACCATGAGAGTAAATCGAGTTATAGCTTTACGGTACGTGCTTCTGTTACGGCAGATGGTTCAACCCAAACAGCAGACCATATCGTCACGGTCACGATTAATGGTATGAATGATAGTGATCCCGTCTTTACTTCTGGCACAGATGCGAGCGCAAATGAAAATCTTGGTGCCAATGATGATGCCAGCACGAAGGACAATGCGGAGGTTATTTATACCGCGAGTGCGACACCAGATAATGCGAGTGATAGCGTTATCTATAGTCTGCTAGGCACAGATAGTGATGCTTTCGGGATTGATGCTAATAATGGTGAGGTTTGGTTTCGTACCTCGCCTGACCATGAAAGCAAATCGAGTTATAGCTTTACGGTACGTGCTTCTGTTACGGCAGATGGTTCAACCCAAACAGCAGACCATATCGTTACGGTTTCAGTCAATGATTTGAACGACAATGCGCCTGTGTTTACTTCTGGTGCAGATGCGAGTGCAAATGAAAACATTGCCGCCAATGATGATGCCAGCACGAAAGACAATGCAGAGGTTATTTATACCGCGAGTGCGACACCAGATAATGCGAGTGATAGCGTTATCTATAGCTTGCTAGGCACAGATAGTGATGCTTTCGGGATTGATGCCAATAATGGTGAGGTTTGGTTTCGCACCTCGCCTGACCATGAGAGTAAATCGAGTTATAGCTTCACGGTACGTGCTTCTGTTACGGCAGATGGTTCAACCCAAACAGCAGACCATATCGTTACGGTTTCAGTCAATGATTTGAATGATAATACGCCGGTGTTTACTTCTGGTGCAGATGCGAGCGCAAATGAAAACATTGCCGCCAATGATGATGCCAGCACGAAAGGTAATGCGGATGTTATTTACATCGCTCTTGCCACATCAGATGATGCGAGTGATGCTGTTACTTATACTCTTCTTGAAACAGGTGATGGGGCTTCCTTTGGGATTGACACTAATAATGGCGAAGTTTGGTTGCGTCAATCGCCTGACCATGAAAGCAAGTCGAGTTATAGCTTCACGGTGCGTGCCTCTGTTACGGCAGATGGTTCAACCCAAACAGCAGACCATATCGTTACGGTTTCAGTCAATGATTTGAACGACAATGCGCCGGTGTTTACTTCTGGTGCAGATGCGAGCGCAAATGAGAATATTGCCGCCAATGATGATGCCAGCAATAAAGGCAGTGCGCAGGTTATTTATACCGCGAGTGCGACACCAGATAATGCGAGTGATAGTGTTATCTATAGTCTGCTAGGCACAGATAGTGATGCTTTCGGGATTGATGCTAATAATGGTGAGGTTTGGTTTCGTACCTCGCCTGACCATGAGAGCCAATCGAGTTATAGCTTCACGGTACGTGCTTCTGTTACGGCAGATGGTTCAACCCAAACAGCAGACCAGATCGTTACGGTTTCAGTCAATGATTTGAACGACAATGCGCCTGTGTTTACTTCTGGTGCAGATGCGAGCGCAAATGAGAATATTGCCGCCAATGATGATGCCAGCAATAAAGGCAGTGCGCAGGTTATTTACACCGCGAGTGCGACACCAGATGTATCTGATAGTAGCGTTATCTATAGCTTGCTAGGTACAGATAGTGATGCTTTCGGGATTGACGCTAATAATGGCGAGGTTTGGTTTCGCACCTCGCCTGACCATGAAAGCAAATCGAGTTATAGCTTCACGGTGCGTGCCTCTGTTACGGCAGATGGTTCAACCCAAACAGCAGACCATATCGTCACGGTCACGATTAATGGTATGAATGATAGTGATCCCGTCTTTACTTCTGGCACAGATGCGAGCGCAAATGAAAACATTGCCGCCAATGATGATGCCAGCAATAAAGGCAGTGCGCAGGTTATTTATACCGCGAGTGCGACACCAGATAATGCGAGTGATAGCGTTATCTATAGTCTGCTAGGCACAGATAGTGATGCTTTCGGGATTGATGCTAATAATGGTGAGGTTTGGTTTCGCACCTCGCCTGACCATGAAAGCAAGTCGAGTTATACATTCACGGTACGTGCTTCTGTTACGGCAGATGGTTCAACCCAAACAGCAGACCATATCGTTACGGTTTCAGTCAATGATTTGAATGATAATGCGCCCGTCTTTACTTCTGGTGCAGATGCGAGCGCAAATGAAAACATTGTCGCCAATGATGATGCCAGCACGAAAGACAATGCGGAGGTTATTTATACCGCGATTGCCACACCAGATAATGCGAGTGATAGCGTTATCTATAGTTTGCTAGGCACAGATAGTGATGCTTTCGGGATTGATGCTAATAATGGTGAGGTCTGGTTCCGCACCTCGCCTGACCATGAAAGCAAATCGAGTTATACATTCACGGTACGTGCTTCTGTTACGGCAGATGGCGCAACCCAAACAACAGATCATATCGTTACAGTCTTGGTCAATGATTTGAATGATGCCGCGCCGAGTTTTACCTCTGGCACAAATGCGAGCGCAAATGAGAACATTGCCGCCAATGATGATGTCAGCACGAAAGGTAATGCGGATGTTATTTACATCGCTCTTGCCACACCAGATGATGCGAGTGATGCTGTTACTTATACTCTTCTTGAAACAGGTGATGGGGCTTCCTTTGGGATTGACACTAATAATGGCGAAGTTTGGTTGCGTCAATCGCCTGACCATGAGAACCAGTCGAGTTATACATTCACGGTGCGTGCCTCTGTTACGGTAGATAATGTGGACAGGACGGCAGACCAGATCGTTACGGTTTCAGTCAATGATTTGAACGACAATGCGCCGGTGTTTACTTCTGGCACTGATGCATCGACAAATGAGAATATTGCCGCCAATGATGATGCCAGCAATAAAGGCAGTGCGGATGTTATTTACACCGCGAGTGCCACCCCAGATGTGTCTGGTGATAGTGTTATCTATAGTTTACTAGGCACAGATAGTGATGCTTTCGGGATTGATGCCACAACGGGCGAGGTTTGGTTGCGTCAATCGCCTGACCATGAAAGCAAATCGAGTTATAGCTTCACGCTACGCGCCTCTGTTATGACAGATGGCGCAAGCCAAACAGCAGACCAGATCGTTACGGTTTCAGTCAATGATTTGAACGACGATGCGCCTGTGTTTAGCTCTGGCACAGATGCGAGCGCAAATGAGAATATTGCCGCCAATGATGATGCCAGCAATAAAGGCAGTGCAGAGGTTATTTATACCGCCCTTGCCACACCAGATATATCTGATAGTAGTGTTATCTATAGTTTGCTAGGCACAGATAGTGACGCTTTGGGCATTGATGCCACAACGGGCGAGGTCTGGTTGCGTCAATCGCCTGACCATGAAAGCAAGTCGAGTTATACATTCACGCTACGTGCCTCTGTTACGGCAGATGGCGCAAGCCAAACAGCAGACCAGATAATTACGCTTACCATTAATGACATAAATGATGCGCCCACGCTCAGCTCGGCGGGGAGCTCTATTAGTATTGCTGAAAATACGCAAACAGAAACTGACACGGGGCTGACCTTCACCACGGCAGATACCGATGGTGATACGTTCGATGCGGATAGTTTCACGGTCTATGAAGGCGCCAGCGGGACGGATGTTTCCACGCGGTTTGATGTGCTGGTTGATGAGGGTGTTTATAAGCTGGTTTTATTGGCGAATAAGTCGACTGATTTTGAAACCGAGCCGGTGATTACGCTACGTGTGAAAGTGAATGATGCGCCCAATAATGGCGGCGCAGATAGTAACTTTGTGACGGTCATGATACCTCTCACCGATGTGAGTGAGCTGCCGACATTGTCGCTTGATAATACGGATTTGGCGGCGGCCGAAGACGGTAATGGGGTAACGGCTGATCTTGTCGCTAAGGGTGCGCTCGATTTTGGTGACGATGAAACCTCATTGACAGATTTACAAGTCTTTATTGGCACAACGGACGAAGACGCTGCCAATATCACAACAGCGATTGAACATGATGCGAATACACAAACGACTGTAACGATTGCCGGTAAGGGGGTATCGGATGCAATTACAGATGGCACTTATGGCAGCTTCACCTTTACGCGTGCAACTGACGGCACAGTGAGTTGGACTTATGCACTGAATGAAAGTGCCGTTGAGGGGCTTGTTGACGGCGAAACCGCAACCGATAGCGTCTTTGTGCGGGTGTCCGATGGGGATAATTTAAACAGCGCTGTGCGCAAAATTACCGTCACGATTACGGGGGCTGAAGACAAGCCTGTTTTGTCTGCTGACCTAACGGGAACGACTACAGAAAATACCTTCAAAATAGTCAATGATATTTTTAATTTCACCGATGAAGATGCCGATGATACGGTCATTGGTGAGGGTGATATTAGTGTTCAGGCTAAGGCCATCACGAGCGCCACCAATACGGATGGCGACGCGCCCGACACAGATTTTGTTATGGGTGCAGGAGTATCCCTGTTGCTCGATGGTACACATATTCAAGGTGTTTACGGAACATTATATCTGAGTGGACGTGGTCAGTGGGGGTATATACTCGATATTGGCGATGATGCTGATGTCGAAGCACTGAATACAGATAACCACGGTATAGAAACTTTTGAAGTTCAATTGCTTGACGCTGATGGTGTCGCCAGTGACACAAGAACGATTACGATTAATATTATGGGTACAAATGATGCCCCAACGCTCAGCGCCACACAAACAGGCAGTGTGACTGAACATGTTGCAACCCAAGCGGATACGGGCGTTACATTAACCCCGACAGATGTCGATGATACATTTAATGCGGATAGTTTCACGGTCTATGAAGGTGCCAGCGGGACGGATGTTTCCACGCGGTTTGATGTGCTGGTTGATGAGGGTGTTTACAAGCTGGTTTTATTGGCGAATAACGCCATTAATCATGCAACTGAGTCCGCAATTACGCTGCGTGTGAAAGTGAATGACGGAGATGTCGATAGTGACCTTGTTATGGTAACTGTTAATATCGAGAATGTGAATGATGCCCCAACACTCACGTCAAGTGGCACAGCGACTATTGTTGAAAATGTTGCAACTCAAACTGAAACGGGCACTATCTTAAATGTGAGCGATGTGGATGGTGATCCATTTCAGGCTAATAGGTTCACGGTCTATGAAGGCGCAAGCGGCACCGATGATACAGATATTTCCGCGCGGTTTGAGATTATTAGGGATAGTGGTGCTTACAAGCTGGTTCTGAAGGCAGATAATGCCCTTGATTATGAAGCCGAAACCACTGTTACACTGCGTGTGAAAGTGAATGACAGAGTTGCTGGTGACGGCGGACTGGATAGTAATTTAGTGACTGTAATCGTTAATGTCACCAATGTGAATGATGTCCCGACGCTGACTTTGGCGACTGAAAATACTGACTCGTCAGTTCATGAGGGCGGCGTTATCGCAGCAGAAGATTTCACGTTCCATGGGCTAGAAGTTACCGCTAAAGACGGAACAACCCCGACTGGAATTAATGTTCAAGTAATCACGACTGGCTCGGTTGGCGAGTTTTCTATAAGCGATGATACTATTTCTATTCACCAAGATAATACCAATGGCTATAGCCTTAACTATATTATTAATAAATTTAATGTGGATTACGCAAACAATACCAATTACACGCTGGCATTGGTTGATGAAGCTTCTGGTGCGTCGAGGCTTTATGTAGATGGTCTCATGAACGGGGGCGATGGCAGCGGTTTCTACGCCCAGCCAGCACTTACCGAAATTGATGCAGACCTTGTCGCCAATGGGGCACTCAACTTTGGTGACGATGAAACCTCATTGCTCGAGCTGAAAGTTTTTGTTGGTAACATTGATGCGAGTGTCGCTAATATCACAACACAAATTAACGTTGATAGTTCGGCATCACTTGATGGTAAGGGGCTATCCGATGCAATCGCAGATGGCGTCTATGGTAGCTTCACTTTCACGCGTGCAACTGACGGCACGGTGAGTTGGACTTATGCACTGAATGAGACTGCCGTCGAGGGGCTTGTTGATGGTGAAACCGCAACCGATAGTGTCTTTGTACGGGTTAATGATGATAACGCGAACAGTCCTATTCAAGAAATTACCGTTAATATTACGGGGGCTGAAAACAAGCCTGTTTTGTCTGCTGACCTAACGGGAAATGTTGTAGAAAATAGCCTAACAATCATCAGTGACACTTTTACTTTCACCGACGGTGATGCAGATGATATTGCCATTGGTGAGGGTGATATTAGTATTCAGGCTAAGGTAGTCACGAGCGCGACCAATACGGATGGCGACGCGCCCCAAACAGATTTTGTTATGGGTACAGGCGATGATGTGCTTAACGCGGGCGGCGCGGCTATTGGCGGTGTTTATGGGACATTATATTTAGGCGCGAATGGTCAGTGGCGTTATGTGTTGGATAATACCGATGCCGATACTCAAAAGCTGGATACAGACCTCAATGCCACGGAAACCCTTGAAATTCAGTTGCTTGACTCTGATGGTGTCGCCAGTGATACAAGGCAGATTAGCATCGATATTACGGGTGTCAATGATGCCCCAACACTCAGTGCCACAGGAACAGGCAGTGTGGTCGAAAATACGGCCACCCAAACGGATACGGGGCTGACCTTCACCACGGCAGATGTGGAGGGTGATACGTTCGATGCGGATAGTTTCACGGTCTATGAAGGCGCCAGCGGGACGGATGTTTCCACGCGGTTTGATGTCATTAATGATGATGGTGTTTACAAGCTGGTTTTATTGGCGAATAAGTCCACCGATTTTGAAACCGAGCCGGTGATTACGCTACGTGTGAAAGCGAATGACGGACCCAATAATGGCGGCGCGGATAGCAATCTTGTGACGGTGATGATTTCTCTCACCAATGTGAGCGAAGGGGCGACATTGTCGCTTGATAATACGGATGTGTCGGTAGCCGAAGACGGCGATGGGGTAACGGCTGATCTTGTCGCTAATGGTGCGCTTGTCTTTAGTGACACTGAAACCTCATTGACAGATTTACAAGTTTTTATTGGCACAACGGACGAAGACGTCGCCAATATCACAACAGAAATTGGCCATGATGCGACAGCAGATACGACTGTCGATATTGAGGGTAACGGGGCATCTGATGATATAGAGGATGGCGTCTATGGAAACTTTACCTTCACGCGTGCACCTGATGGCACGGTGAGTTGGGCCTACACGCTGAATGAGACTGCCGTCGAGGCACTTGGGGCAGATGAAACCGCAACCGATAGTGTCTTTGTGCGCGTGCACGATGGCGATAATTTAAACAGCCCTGTTCGCAAAATTACGGTTAATATTACGGGCACAAATGATACGCCGATAGTGGCTACAGACCATGATGATTATAGTGTTACTTTGAGCGTTACAGAAGACACCCCGAGTGTACTTGCAAAATCGACAAATTATCCTACTCAAGAGACCTTGCCCTCTACAATCACCTCGGGTGAATTTGTCGCAATAGACGTTGAGGGTGATGACATTGGCTATACCATTCAAACGCCAGCAACCTATGGAACGCTGACACTCGGTTTGGACGGAAAATGGACTTATGCGTTAGATAATGCCAACACGCTGGTCAATAATTTAGCCAGCGGTGAAACCTTGAGCGATACGATTACGCTACGCGCAACAGACGAAGATGGCGCATATGTTGACCAAAACGTAACCATTACCATTAATGGCCAGACGGACGTGCTTGGGAGCTCATTTGTAGATGGCACGCAGACCAACCCGCTTGGGGATAATGCGGCGATTGTATCGCAAACCGTTCAGGGTGGTCATTTGGATGACTTCCTTGAAGGGGGTACGGCAGGCGATACTCTTATTGGTGGTTATGGTGATGATATAATTACGGCGGGTTCAGGTAAAGATTGGATTGTTTATCGCATTGCAAGTGATGCGGATGGTCTTCGAGCTGATGATGGCGGCGACACGATTAACAATTTTGACTGGAGGAATGTCGATCAACTGGTGTTTGTTGATACGGATGACACGCCGCTTGGAAGTTTTGCTGAGCTGATGGAATTTGCAAAAGGTGATAGCCCGGAGCTGATTGTGAGGTTTGTGGTTAATGCTGAAAGAACTCATCATACAGGTTTTACATTTGAGTTTATGAATGCGTCAAAAGATGATGGTCCAGATGGAAATGATGTTGCCTCTGGTACAACTTTAACTATTAATTTTGTGGAGCCACAGCTGCTCGCCATTGTACAAACTATTTTTGGCAGTGGTCTTATTGATGAGGGTGATAATTATCGATTGAGTGGTCAGATTAATGCTGTGGGTCAGTTTGTAGCTACTTTTCTAGGTGCTTTTGATGTGCGCTCAGTAGCCGATGCTGGCTTATCCATATTTGACACTTCGATCTTTACCTCTGGCACAGTGGCGAGCGCGGATGAGAATATTGCCGCCAATGATGATGTCAGCGTAAAAGGCAGTGCGCAGGTTATTTATACGGCCGCGATTACGCCCGATGATGCAAATAGCACGCTTGAGTATAGTCTGGTAACAGATGAGAATAATCTACTCACATATGATGGAAATGATTTTGGAATTGACACGAATACGGGTGAGGTCTGGTTTCGTACCTCGCCTGACCATGAGACCAAGTCGCTTTATAAATTCACGATACGTGCCACAGCTACGCCAGATGATGTCCCAGCCCAGACAGAAGAGCGCACGGTTACGCTCACCCTTAATGATCTGAACGATAATGCGCCCAGCTTTACGTCTGATACAGACAGCATCGCCAATGAGACTAGTGTCGCCAATGATGATGCCAGCAATAAAGGCAGTGCCGATGTTATTTACACAGCGATAGCACTACCAGATGATGGCGTGAATGACACGGCCACCTATAGTCTTTTGGCAAATGCTGATGGGAGTGCCTTCGGGATTGATGCCACGAGTGGTGAGATCTGGTTCCGCCAAGCTATAGATGAAAATAGCAAGGATAGTTATAGCTTTACGGTACGCGCGAGCGTTACAGCAGATGGTGTAACGCAGACAGCGGATCAAACGGTGACGATTACAATTAATCACGCGCCGTCACTGGCTCTGGCGACTGAGGATACTGACTTGTCGGTTGCTGAAAACAGCTTCATTACAGCAGAGGATTTCACGTTCCATGGGCTAGAATTTACCGCCAAAGACGGAACAACCCCGACTGGGATTAATGTTCAAGTAATCACGACTGGCTCGGTTGGCGCACTTGTCATAAGCGATGATACTATTTTTATTCACCAAGATAATACCAATGGCTATAGCCTTAACTATATTATCAATAAATTTAATGTGGATTACGCCAACAATACCAATTACACGGTGGCATTGGTTGATGCAGATTCTGGTGCGTCGAGGCTTTATGTAGATGGTCTCATGAACGGGGGCGATGGAAGCGGTTTTTACGCCCAGCCAGTGCCGACCGAAATTGACGCTGACCTTGTCGCCAATGGTGCGCTTGTCTTTAGCGATGATTTGACCTCATTGCTTGAGCTGAAAGTCTTTGTTGGTAACATTGACGCGAATGTCGCTAATGTCACAACACAAATTAACCTTGATAGTTCGGCATCACTTGATGGTAAGGGAGTGTCCGATGCAATCACCGATGGCGTCTATGGTAGCTTCACTTTCGCGCGTGCAACTGACGGCACGGTGAGTTGGACTTATGCACTGAATGAAAGTGCCGTCGAGGGGCTTGTTGACGGCGAAACCGCAAACGATAGTGTCTTTGTGCGGATTGGGGATAATAATAATTTAAATAGTCTTGTTCAAAAAGTTACCGTTAATATTACGGGGGCTGAAAACAAGCCTGTTTTGTCTGCTGACCTAACGGGAAATGTTGTAGAAAATAGCCTAACAATCATCAGTGACACTTTTACTTTCAGCGATGGTGATGCGGATGATACGGCCATTGGTGAGGGTGATATTAGTATTCAGGCTAAGGCCATCACGAGCGCGACCAATACGGATGGCGGTGCGCCCGAAACAAATTTTGTCACGGGTACAGGCGATGACGCGCTTAACGCAGATGGTACGGCGATTAGCGGTGTTTATGGCACTCTATATTTGGGGGCAAATGGTCAGTGGCGTTATGTGTTGGATAATACCGATGCCGATACTCAAAAGCTGGACACAGACCTCAATGGCACAGAAACCTTTGAAGTTCGATTGCTTGACTCTGATGGTATCCCCAGTGACACAAAAGAAATTACCATTGATATTACGGGTACCAATGATGCTCCAGTGATTAGCTCCAATAGTGGCAATGCCCAAACTTTGAGCATTGCTGAGAACTCTGTTGCCAATATCACAGATATTGATGCCACGGATATAGATGATAATGAGGATGCACTCATATATAGTTTGAGCGGTATAGATGCGGATGATTTTGCGATTGATGAAGATACCGGCGTTGTGACATGGGCGATTGCGCCAGATCATGAAATTCCAACCGATAGTGATGGTGATAATACCTATAATGTGACCGTCACAGTGACTGATGATGATACGGCAACGGATACAACTGAGCTGACCATTAATGTTACGGACATAACCGATACTGAGCTTGTATTTACGTCTGATACAGATAACATCGCCAATGAAGATCTTGCCGCCAATGATGATGGTAGCAATAAAGGCAGTGCCGATATTATTTATACAGCACTTGCGATGCCCGATGATACAGTGACGAGTAGCGTTACCTATAGTCTTTTGTCAAATGATGATGGGAGTGCCTTCGGGATTGACGCCACGAGTGGTGAGATCTGGTTCCGCCAAGCTATAGATGAAAATAGCAAGGATAGTTATAGCTTCACAGTACGCGCTTCTGCTATGGAAGATGCGACCCCTCATATCACAGATCAAACGGTGACGATTACAATTAATCATGCGCCGTCCCTGTCTCTGCCGACTGAAAACACTGACTTGTCGGTTGCTGAAAACAGCTTCATTGCAGCAGAGGATTTCACGTTCCATGGGCTAGAATTTACCGCCAAAGACGGAACAACCCCGACTGGGATTAATGTTCAAGTAATCACGACTGGCTCGGTTGGTGCGCTTGCCATAAGCGATGATACTATTTTTATTCACCAAGATAATACCAATGGCTATAGCCTTAGCTATATTATCAATAAATTTAATGTGGATTACGCCAATAATACCAATTACACGGTGGCATTGGTTGATGTAGATTCTGGCGCGTCAAGGCTTTATGTAGATGGTCTCATGAACGGGGGCGATGGCAGCGGTTTTTACGCCCAGCCAGTGCCGACCGAAATTGACGCAGACCTTGTCGCCAATGGTGCGCTTGTCTTTAGCGATGATTTGACCTCATTGCTTGAGCTGAAAGTCTTTGTTGGTAACATTGACGCGAATGTCGCTAATGTCACAACACAAATTAACGTTGATAGTTCGGCATCACTTGATGGTAAGGGAGTGTCCGATGCAATCACCGATGGCGTCTATGGTAGCTTCACCTTCATGCGTGCAACTGACGGCACGGTGAGTTGGACTTATGCACTGAACGAGACTGCCGTTGAGGGGCTGGTTGATGGTGAAACCGCAACCGATAGTGTCTTTGTGCGGATTGGGGATAATAATAATTTAAATAGTCTTGTTCAAAAAGTTACCGTTAATATTACGGGGGCTGAAAACAAGCCTGTTTTGTCTGCTGACCTAACGGGAAATGTTGTAGAAAATAGCCTAACAATCATCAGTGACACTTTTACTTTCAGCGATGGTGATGCAGATGATACGGCCATTGGTGAGGGTGATATTAGTATTCAGGCTAAGGCCATCACGGCAGCGAGCAATACGGATGGCGGTGCGCCCGAAACAAATTTTGTCACGGGTACAGGCGATGACGCGCTTAACGCAGATGGTACGGCGATTAGCGGTGTTTATGGCACTCTATATTTGGGGGCAAATGGTCAGTGGCGTTATGTGTTGGATAATACCGATGCCGATACCCAAAAGCTGGACACAGACCTCAATGGCACAGAAACCTTTGAAGTTCGGTTGCTTGACTCTGATGGCATCCCTAGTGACACAAAAGAAATTACCATTGATATTACGGGTACCAATGATGCCCCAGTGATTAGCACTAATGACGGTAATGCCCAAACTTTGAGCATTGCTGAGAACTCTGTTGCCAATATCACAGATATTGATGCCACGGATGTAGATGATAATGAGGATGCACTCATATATAGTTTGAGCGGTATAGATGCAGATGATTTTGCGATTGATGAAGATACCGGCGTTGTGACATGGGCGATTGCACCAGATCATGAAATTCCAACCGATAGTGATGGTGATAATACCTATAATGTGACCGTCACAGTGACTGATGATGATACGGCAACGGATACAACTGAGCTGACCATTAATGTTACGGACATAACCGATACTGAGCTTGTATTTACGTCTAGCACAGATGCTTTTGCCAATGAAGATCTTGCCGCCAATGATGACGCCAGCAATAAAGGCAGTGCTGATATTATTTATACAGCACTTGCGATGCCCGATGATACAGTGACGAGTAGCGTTGCCTATAGTCTGCTAGATATAGCCGATAGTGATGCCTTTGGAATTGATGCCACGAGTGGTGAGATCTGGTTCCGTCAAGCTATAGATGAAGATAGCAAGGATAGTTATAGTTTCACGGTACGCGCTTCTGCTATAGAAAATGAGACCCCTCATATGATAGATCAAACGGTGACGATTACAATTAATCATGCGCCGTCCCTGTCTCTGCCGACTGAGGATACTGACTTGTCGGTAACCGATGGCGGTATTGTTGTTGAAGAAAATGTCTTGGTCCATGGCATAGAATTTGCCGTCAAAGATGGACAAACGCCTACGGGTGTCAAGTTTATTGGCGTCTCTGTTGTCTATGAATTCGATGTTTTACAATTAGTAAACTCTGACCATGAGTTCATTGTGCTATCGTTTGGCGATGAATTTACGCTTGATGATGTTGTTGCTCAGTATAATGCTGATACAGATTCGCGCTATATAGCAACATTGGTGGATGAAAATTCTGGCTCAAATATCGTTACTGTAAGCGACTTTTTAACCGGGGGAGATGAAAATGACGAGTCTTTTTACCCAGGCCAAGCACCAATAGTCAATGCCGATATTTATGCCGGCGGCGACCTCACCGTTGCTGATGGGGATGCTCATGACACACTGAAAAATCTTAAAGTTTTTATTGGCAATATTGACGAAGACGTCGCCAATATAACAACACAGAGCATTGGCTTTATTACAGATATTATTGGTAAGGGAGAGTCCGATGTCATTCCAGATGGCGACTATGGTGCATTTCGCTTTACGCGCAACCTTGCTAATGGGGCAACCACGTGGAGTTATACGCTGAATGAGAGTGCCATAGAGGGGCTGGGAACAGGCGATATCGCAACCGATAGTGTCTTTGTACGGGTTGTTGATAATAATAATTTAAGCAGTTCTGTTCAAAAAATTACCGTCACTATCACAGGCACAAATGATGCCCCAACGCTCAGCTCAACTGGGACGCCCATTAGTATTGTCGAAAATGAGACAGCCCAAACGGACATAGGCATTACCTTCAGCGTGAGCGATGTGGATACGCTATTGGATGATATATTGGATGCAGATAGCTTTACGGTCTATGAAGGCACAAGCGGCACGGATGAGACAGATATCTCTACGCGTTTCGATGTGATTAATGACAATGATGTTTACAAGCTGATTTTGAAGGCGGGGCAATCTGTTGATTATGAAGCCGAGCCTACAATTGCGCTGCGTGTCGCAGTCAGTGACGGTGTTGGCGATAGTAACCTTGCTACGGCAACCATTACTGTTATTGATGTCAGTGATAGTGCGCCTGCGTTTGATAGTGAGACACAAACCTTTGGCTATGGCGAAAATCGGACCGATGCTATCGGCACTGTGAGTGCGATTGATAAGGATAATGATACGCCGAGTTATTCAATTCAGGATCATGTTAACCACCCGAGTGTTGGTGCGCTGTTTACAATTGACGCTGATACCGGGCAAATTACGTGGACCGGCGATACGCCTAACTATGAAGATGGCGTGGATAGCTATACCTTTAATGTTATTGCGGATGACGGGCTGGGATATACGAGCACTCTTGTGGTTACGGTTAATCTTGAGAACGTTGATGAAATAGGCTCGATTGGCGCGATCACTGGAGAGCTGAATATAGATGGCGTGTTGAACGCTCCAACGCCGTCCGACCCTGATGGCGCGGCGACAAACCTTTCTTATGTATGGCTTGATAGTGATGATAATATAATCGCGGGACAAGCAGATGACAGCTTGACGTTAACGGGTAATCTGATTGAAGCCAATAATCTGGTGGGTAAGGGCATTAAGGTTCGCGTAAGTTATATAGCGGGCTCTTTCACGGGTATGCTAACGGCCTCAACCACTTCTGTTTTGCCAGAACTAACAGATCGACCCACGACAGGCTCGGTGACGATAGATTATAATGAAATTTCTATTCCTAATAATAAGGCTAATATTGGCGATACCTTGTCGACAACCCCCGCGCTAACTGACCAAGATGATACGAGCTTGACTTATACCTATCAGTGGAAACTTGGTGGTACGGATATTGCGGATGCGACGGGCAATACTTTTGCGCCTTTAGAGGGAGGCTCATATAGCGTTAGTGTGTTTGCCTATGATAGTGTGACTGATACGACAATAGAGTTTTCTTCAAATGCCATCACCTTTACCGAGCCAGTGATTGTCGAGGATAATTATACCGAATTGAAAATTGGCGATGGTGCACAAGCAGATACCCTTGATGCGAGTGAGACTCTAGCGGCACAACTTATCCAAGGCGGCGCGCTGGTTGATACGATTAGCGCGAGTGACCATGGTGATGTGATTATCGGCGGTTATGATGATGATGACATTACGCTTGGCGGCGGCGCAGATACTGTGGTGTACAGAACCAGTATTGTAAATGACGTTTTAAAGGCTGTTGATGGTGGTGATACTATCAATAATTTTGAATATGGTACTGACAAGTTTATTTTTGCTGATGTTGAAGGAACATCAATTACGTCAGCTGAGGATTTTTACACTTATGGTTCTGTGTATTTAATTTTCTCTGGTAGCGTCGCTTTTACGCAAGGGCTTCGGATTCAATTCGATGAAGCAGGTACAAAAGATGGCGTCACGCAAGGGGCGGGTGATGAGCTTATTATCAATTTCTCCGCAGTGCAGAGTACCTATACTATATTGGATGTTTCTGTGGGTGGCTTTGAGCTTAGTGCGGCGGTAAATATAAATACTGGATATGTCCAAGATGCCTCAAAAATAGAAGGTCTTTTTGGTGACAATGCTGCTTCTGTTACTTTTGTTGATTATGACGATTTTGAAATTTCAGATCTTGGGGTTGATATTATTTAATTTATCAATGTGAGGCGCAGCTTTTGTTCTTCTTGGTCATTAAACTCAAAAATGATGTCATTCATTATGACGTTTTCACCACATTCTGTACAAGCCATTTGATTTTGTAAGCTATGGTGGCAGCGTTTATGGGTTAGCAATAAGGGCGCGCCTTTAGAAGAAGCGTACCATTTATCACCCCATTCCATCAGAGCAAGTAAGATAGGGTAAATGCCGCGACCCTTCGGGGTAAGCTTATAAACCGAGCCCTTTTTCTCAAGTAGATTTAGCAAGCAGAGCCATTCCAAGCGTTCGGCAAGGATATTGGTCGCAATCCCCGTATCATTGCGAATATCTTGATAGTGATCGAGGTTGGTAAATATCGAGCGAATAATCAGCGCAGACCACCGATCGCCTATTATATCAGCAATTTCATCAAATAAAGGCGTCTGTGAATTTAATGTCGCGCTAATATTACGCCGCCGCCGATTATAGAGGGCAGGCATTATGCCAACGCCAGGCCCCTCTTGCCATTCAACCTCTCGGGGATCAATGGCCACGCGACATCTGCCGCAAACCGGGTATGGATGCGTAACCTTGCCGCAGCTCTTGTGAATAAGTGATATTTGAATTTTGCCTTTATTGCGCCCCCATTTACGCTCCCAATATAGCATAGCGAGGGCACCGAGATATAAATCATAGAATTTTTCAGTGCCGCGATATTCATATCTTTTGGGCCGTTCACAATAGAGCGTTTTTTTAAAACAACCCGCCTTGACAAGCTTATTAAGGCGATCACTCACGACAGCTTTTAACAGGCCTGTTTGTTTTTGAAAATCGTTAAATCTACGCGTGCCAAGCCAATAACTCTCAAGCAACAGCAATGTTGCTTTGTCACCTATGATGTCAAGAGCGCGCCAAATCGAACAAGTTCTAATGTATTTAGTCTCAAGCATATTAGTCTCAAGCATATTAGTCTCAAGCATATTGATATCAAAGATAAGTCTTGGCGCGGCGCAAATTTCAGCAAAGCAACAAAACAGAAGATGTTGCGGATTGTAATATCCAGTATAATATCTATAATTAAGTATGATTAAGCAAGCTAAAAACATGAGGGTCCATCATGCAAACAACACCCCAAGACAGGATTAATAATTATATCAAAAACGGATGGTGGGAGAATAAAACGCTACAAGAATTATTTGCCCAAGCCGTTGACGATGCAGACGATAGAGTGGCATTGGTAGACCCTTTAAATAGGCGTTCACTTGTTGACGGACAACCTTACCGTCTTGCCTATAAAGACCTTTCAAAGAACGTCGATAAAATTGCCAATTGGCTGTTCGGCGCAGGATTAAGACAAGGCGATATTGTTTTAGTGCAAATGCCCAATACGGTTGAGATTGTACTGCTTTATATCGCGGCGGCTAAACTTGGTTTAATTGTCAGCCCTGTTGCGATGCAATATGAACAATTTGAATTGCGTTATATTAGTCAAGTCGTAGAACCAAAAGCATATATAGCGTTCCGAAATTTTCGGGGTGAGCCGTATGCGCAAGCGCAAATTGAAGCTTTACCAAAGTTTTGTAAAACACTTTTATGGGGCAAGGATGATTTTAATCTTGAAACTGACGCCGCCCCCTCGGCAGATTATGTCGCCTATGTAGAAAATCTGCACCATGACCCGAATGACATTTCCACAATATGTTGGACATCAGGAACCACCGGAAGATCAAAAGGGGTCCCCCGTAGTCATAATCAATGGCTGGCAACGGCTTTAGGGGTTGAGGACTCTATTAATTTACCAGACCGCTCAATTTATCTAAATCCTTTTCCCTTTATCAATATGGCGGCGATTGGCGGGTTTCTTTATCCTTGGCTCAGAAATCGTGGCACAATGGTCCTCCATCATCCGTTTGATCCGGGCGTTTTCCTCAAGCAACTTCAAGCTGAAAGCGTTTACTATACTTTGGCACCGCCTGCGGTGTTAAACCGCCTTATTGAGACCAAAGATCAGATCAAAGCTGGGTTTGATTTATCAAAACTCAAGGCTATTGGTTCTGGTAGTGCGCCGTTAAGTGCGCATATGATAGAGGGGTTTAAAACTCACTTTAACATTGATGTTATAAATGTGTTTGGCGCAAATGAAGGTTCAGCCTTATTAAGTAGCGTCAATGAGATTTCAGACCCGACAGAGCGTGCGATATATTTTCCGCGATTTGGGCGAGATGAACATGTTTGGAAAAATCGTATTTCTGCCAAATTGAAAACCAAAATTTTAGATCTGGAAACGGGTGAGGAGATAACCGATAGCGGAAAAACGGGTGAACTTTGTGTTGATGGGGCGACTGTATTTGATGGCTATTATAAATCCCCGGATGATAACGCGCAAGTATTTACACAAGATGGTTATTTTCGTACAGGCGATCTTTTCCAAATTGCCGGAGATAAAAACCAATTTTATCAATTCGTCGGACGCTGTAAGGCTCTTATCGTGAGAGGCGGGGTTAATATTTCGCCCGAAGAACTTGATGAGTTACTCATTTCACATCCAGCTTTAGCCGAGGGGGCTGTTGCTTCTTATCCGGATAAGATTATGGGCGAAAAAATCTGTGCCGTGATTGTGCCTCATGAGGGGCAAACGCTTACTTTGGAAGACCTAAAAGAGTATATGGCGCAAAAAAAGGTTGCGAAATTCAAATGGCCCGAACGGCTACATGTTATGAAGGCTTTACCGCGCAATGCCATGAACAAAGTCGTGCGACTTGAATTAGAACAGCTCATTAAGTGAGGGGCGAATTTCTCTCAATGGTATCTCTCAATGAGATTGCTTGACATTGCTTGACATTGCTTGGCGTTATGCTCATGGGGTGCGTTCTATAATCATGGCAGAGCCAATGCCGCCCCCCGCATGAGCGACAACGAGCCCAAGATGACCAGCGCATCGCTCCAACTCATGTATGAGGGTCGTGAGTAAGATAGCACCGGTTGCCCCCATCGGGTGTCCCATGGCAAGATGGCCGCCATTTACATTGACTTTATCTATATCAACTTTGTAATCGCGGTAAAATTTTACCGCAATTGCCGCAAAGGCTTCCATGAATTCTATGCGGTCGAAATCGCCAAGCGTAAGTTTAGTTTCCTTTAGAACCTGCTCCATAGCGGCAAAGCCCGCCGTAAATTGTAAAACGGGATCAGCAGATGTTTCTGCAAAAGCGAGCACTTTAGCTTTGGCATTTAAGGCGCATTTCTCGCCAGCTTCACGCCCCCCTAAAAGCACGAGAGCGGCACCATCTGCCATGCTCGGACAATTCGCAACAGAATGAATATGAGAAATTTCCTTAATTTGTGGGTACTCATTCAGCATCATAGCATCAAAACCCAGAGCGCCCTGTTCGGCAAAAGCGGGCGCCATTGCGCTGAGTTGTTCTAAGGTCATTTGTCCGCGTATAAGTTCATCTTTTTTAAGCTGAACCTGTCCATTATTTTGCACCGCGACAACACTTTTTTCATAATGCCCCATTTGCCATGCAGCATCGGCACGCTGATGAGATAGTAACGTAACTTCGTCTAAATCCGCTTTTGTAAAGCCTTCAAATGTGGCGATAAGCTCGGCACCCATAATCGGCGGGGCCCATTTTGTACGCTTGATGAGGGCGGGTCCCGTGTAATAACTGGCTTTATCTGCAAGAAACGCAACTTGCGATACACATTCAACGCCTCCGGCAAGCATCAACGCATCACTTTTTACATGTGCCCATGCGGCTGACCGATTGACGGCTGTGAGGCCTGAAACACAATAATTATTGAGTGTCATGACAGCCACTGTGTCGGGTAGTCCTGCGACTAATCTGCTAACAAGTGCGATATGCCCCCCTTGTGCGCCCACTTGCCCTACACAGCCTAATGTGAGTTGTGAGATATGATTGTTAATTTCTGGGTGGCGTTCATTGAGAGCACTGCATAATCCTGCAACAAGGTCATGCGGCGCGATTGCAGATAGTGCGCCGCCGGGCTTACCGTTTTTTGGCGCACTGCCTTTGGCGCGCGGCGTGCGCACACTATCATATATATAGGCACTCGTCATAGATATTAAACGCCAATAATAAACGAGACATTCGTCGTTCCAGACCCCCCGACATTATAAGTTGCCACGGTTTTTGCACCCTCGACCTGCATGTCGCCTGCACGGTCTGTTGTTTGGCGTGCGGCGTCCAGCATCATCCGAACGCCCGTTGCCCCAACCGGGTGCCCTAAACCGATAAGCCCTCCGGATGGATTAATCGGAAGCTCGCCATCCATCGCAATGCGCCCCTCTTCAACGGCTTTCCATGCTTGCCCCGGCGCCGCTAAGCCAAAATGCTCAATCGCCATATATTCAGTAATAGAGAAACAATCATGCGTTTCAATGGCATCTAGTGCGTCGGGACCAGAAATTTCTGCCCGCGTATAAGCATCCGTAATGGCTTTGCGCGTCCATGGGAAAACATAGCCGCCATTTGCGCTTTCTTCCATTTTTGTATGCATCATCATTGGCGCGGTCGTATGACCCCAGCCTTTAATATAAGGAATATCTGCCAGCTCTATATGACGGGCTTTGGCATATTCTGCGGCGCGTTCTTGCGAAGCCAAGATAATAACCGCGCTACCGTCTGTGACCTGTCCGCAATCTTGCTTACGCATCCAGCCTTCGATAACGGGATTAGCGTCATTGTCTTTTGTAAAGCTCTTATCTGTAAGCTCCCATTTACGGGTCTGGGCATTGGGATTGTTTCTTCCATTGCTAAAATTGATTCTAGAAATCTCGCAAAGATGCCTATAGTCAAGCCCAAAGCGGCTCTCATAAACATCGCAAAGATCAGAAAACATCGCCGGCCAGAGATATTTAGCTCCCAAAGCTTCGCGGCCAACCCAAGCCGCCGACGCTAAATTTTTAGCCGCTATTTCAGCCGGCACATTGCGCATTAATTCTACGCCAACAACGCATGCCGTTTCATAATGTCCGCTTTCTAGATCCGTCATCGCCGCTAAAATTGCCAGCGACCCAGAAGCACACGCCCCCTCGTGACGCGCAGCAGGCATGCCCGAAAAATCAGGATGAACATGACCAAAATAACCACCCAGCATGCCTTGTCCTGTAAAAAGTTCTGCCACAAAATTACCAACATGACCCACCTCAATATCCTTGGGCTCTAGCTGCGCATCTTCAAGTCCGTCTAAAACAGCCTTAGAAAAAAGATCAAACAAAGATTTATTAGAACGACTCCAATTTTGTGAAAAATCCGTTTGGGCTCCTCCCAGAATATATATTTTTCTATGCATTTAAGCCTCCCGTTTGGTGTATTTTATCGATTGCTAAACAAGTTTGCAAGGATTAGTACAAATATGAAAGCGAGGGCTTGATGACACTAATTACAAATACTTTTCCCAATCTTAAACTACCGATTATTGCCGCGCCGATGTTTCTTGTTTCAGGGCCGGCTTTGGTTAAAGCCTGTTGTAAATCGGGGGTTATTGGGGCTTTTCCATTTCCGAACGCGCGGACAATTGAGGTATTAGATGGCTGGCTTGATGACATTGGCCAAGACGCCAGAAATACAGATGCACCTTTTGCTGTGAATTTGACGACTCATCGCAGTTACGACCGCCTTAGCGATGAGATTGCGCTGATTGAAAACCATAAGCCAGATATTGTTATTACGGCTTTGGGGGGACCAGAGCCTGTTTTAGATGTGGTTCATCAGTATGGCGGTAAGGTTATTGCTGATGTGAACTCGGTTGGTTATGCGCGCAAGGCGGTTGAAAAAGGCGTGGATGGGTTGGCACTTGTCTGCTCTGGTGCGGGGGGGCATACGGGGGATATGTCTGGTTTTGCGTTTGTTTCGCAAGTGCGGGCGTTTTTTGATGGGCTGATTGTGCTGGCAGGCGGCATTGGAACGGGTACCGCCATACGCGCAGCACAGGTTGCAGGTGCAGATTTATGTTATATGGGAACAAGTTTTATTGCTGCTAAGGAAAGTCTCGCCAGCGATGAATATAAAGCCATGCTGGTAAAAGCAGAGTTTGAAGATTTGGTGTTAAGTGACTATCTCACGGGAGCCAAAGCCTATTATTTGCGTCAATCGCTTGAAAAAATGGGATATGACCCAGATAATATAGGAGCCGGTGCGGGTATGGATTTGTCTAACTCACAAAATCAAATCAAAGCTTGGCGTGATGTGTGGTCAGCCGGACATGGTGTCGGGGCGGTCACGGATATTGAACCGACTGCTTTGATTATATCTCGTCTTAGGGCGGAATATGAAAATGCTTGCAAAATTAGGGAAAGCTAGATAAGCTCACACAATAACTTGCATAATAATACCAACTAATATCAAACAATATCAAACCTATGTGCTCATATCTTATGTGCTCATATCTTATGTGCTCAATCCGTGCCGAGAGTGGAGACTTTCATGAACATTCCTTTTAATCCTTCGGACGCCCCCTTAGACGCCCCCTTTGGTCATGAACACGGGGATATGTTAACAGGTCCATTCGCGCCCGTTCTTAAAGAAGAAGTTCTGACAGACTTACCCGTTAAAGGCAAAATCCCTACGGATCTTAACGGCGTGTATTTGCGCAACGGACCTAATCCTCGCTTTAAACCAAAAGGCGCCTATCATCCCTTTGATGGTGATGGGATGATTCATGGGGCGCATTTTAAAAATGGAAAACTGACATATAGGAACAAATGGGTACGGACCAAAGGTTGGCACGCCAATGATCTGCATGGCGAGGAGCAATATTGGGGCATTATGTCTACGCATAAAGGCCGCAAGGATATGCCAATGTCGGATGTCGCAAATACAGATGTGATAGGTCATGGCGGAAAAGCCGTGACGACATGGTATCTTGCGGGTAAATCTCATTTGCTTGACCCGATAACTTTGGAAACGGTTGATGTTGTCGATTATTCTCGTGCGCCGGGGCATGGCATTTCGGCTCACCCCAAAGTTGATGAAGTCACGGGCGAAATGATGTTTTTTGATTATTTTGACCATCATCCCTTTATGGCTTATGGGGTTGTCAATAAAGACGGCAAGCTTGTTCACCATGTTCCTGTTGAATTGTCGGGAGATCGTCTTCCCCATGATATGGGCATTACCGAAAATTACTCGATATTACATGATTTGCCCGTTTATCATGATGAGGCGGCGCGTGCGGCGGGGCGACATAAAATTCGTTTTAATGCTTCAATGCCCACTCGCTTTGGCGTTATTGCGCGTTATGGGGCGGCGGCTGAAATTAAGTGGTTCGCGTTCTCGCCCTGCTTTGTTTATCATGTTGTGAATTGTTGGGAAGAGGGGGACGAGCTTGTCATGGTTGCGTGTCGCTTTATGCCGCTTGAAAATGAAAAAGGGGCTATTGATGAAGCGCGTACAGCTAAAATGATCGCTGATCTTGGTATGAATGCGCGGCTTTGGCGTTATCGGATGAATATGAAAACGGGCGAGGCAAGCGAAGAATGTCTCAATGCTGATTTCAATTGCGAATTTCCAAGTTATAATAGCGCGCGGACGGGGCGTTATAGTCGGTATGCTTATCTTGTTGACCATAACCCTGCGACATTGCACTGGACGGGTGTGCGTAAATTTAATACCGATACAGGCGAAAGCCTTGGTGCTTGGACGGATGGCCATGAGCATTGCTGGTATAGTGAGCCTTGGTTTGCGCCGGCGGATAATCCGCGCAGTGAAGACCATGGTTATGTGATTTGTTTTATGTGGAATGATAAAAAACGCGAGCAAGAATTACAAATTTTCAATGCGCTAGACATCAATGCAGGGCCTGTTGCACGGGTTCAGATGCCGCATGCTATCCCGGTTGGTTTTCACGCCTGCTGGATGAAGCCCCCTCAAATTGAGAGCTGGGTGTAGTCGGCGCAAAATTGCGCGAAGCGACATATATGATGAAGAAAATAGAAATATTATGAGCGATAAAATAGCTATTATTACGGGTGCGAGTGGTGTGCTTGGCGCGGCTGTCAGCGCGCATTTGAGCAGTCAAGGATGGCGGGTCACGGGTGTAGATTATGCCCCAACTTCTGGTGACTTTAAGGGCTTTACAAATTTTTTTGGGGGGGTTGATTTGACCGATGCTAAACAGGCTGAGGCGATTATCTCTAAAACGGGCGCGGTTGATGCGTTGGTTAATGTTGCTGGTGGGTTTGTTTGGGAGAGTGTCGCTGATGGCTCTGCACAGACGTGGGAGCGGATGTGGGATATTAATCTCAAAACTTGTTTGAATATGTGCAAAGCTATTTTGCCGAATCTTTCGGCGCAAGGCGCGATTGTGAATATTGGCGCGGGCGCGACAGAGCGGGCGGGGGCAGGGATGGCCTCTTATACGGCTTCAAAATCGGCTGTTTCAAGACTAACAGAAGGGCTGGCGGCAGAAGTTACGGATACAGAAATTCGCATTAATGCTGTTTTGCCGAGTATTCTTGACACACCGCTTAACCGCCAAGACATGCCAGATGCCGATTATAGTCATTGGGTGGTGCCAATGGATTTGGCGAAAATTATCGGATTTTTGGTATCAGAAGAGGCAAGGGCTATTCACGGTGCACTCATTCCGGTGCGCGGGCGTCTTTAGAGGCGGGCAAATCAGAAAAGGGCGACTACAAAGAGTCGCCCCCCCTCCATGATTACTTAAAGCAAAAAGGTAAAACCTGATACTCTCTCAAGATGCGCTTGGCTAAATCTTGAGGTGTCTCGCGCAGCAAAACCGTTGAGAGTCTGCATCAAAAGCGAGTGCTTATATACTCGTGTTACTGTATTAACGAAGCTCGTTATTGCGTCTCGAATTATTGTTTTTGAGCCAGTAGAAAATATAGCCTAGGCTAGCTTTAAAAAGAGTCAAGATTAGTTAACGAGATTTGAATATCTATCCACAGAAAACTAAATTAAATCTGGTGAATCAGATGGGTGCGTTAAGTGTGATTGATATGGAAGGCTGTTTGGTGCTAATGGCTATCGCTGATAGATAATTATATGCAAGAACGGGTGTCATGAGATATTTTTTATTGAGTATTTTTTGAAAAACGGGAAGTTTAAAAGATAAAAAGCCTTGTTTTCTTAAATAGTCAAGGTATTGACGAAGGGTCGGATGACTCCCAAAAGGGACGGCCACTAAGCGACCTGACGAATGTTCAAATCTTCACCGATTACACGTAATTCCTGCGCTGTTTCCCACATATCATGCCATTTTTGCGAAGCAGGGGGAATTGCTATTTTTTGATTCAACTCAATTTGAAAAAGCAGGTCAGTGAGTAAGGTTTCAATTTTGCCATCCTCGGTATCTGTAACAATCTTTTTTTCAAGGCATTGTGCCACCAAAAAACCATCTTCTTCGAAAATAACCGCCCGCATATTCATATGCTCCATATTAGCATGCTCCGTATTTGCATGTTCAAGATCATTTAACATTTCAACTGTCTCCCTCTTATTTTTATTTACAGTCTCATTTTTTTTATGCGCTTAATTAACAGTTAGCAAGAAAATTATATCCTAAAAATAAATAAAGAGGATGAGAGGTAGGTTTATAGACGCTAATCAATGGTTTGGATGGCTTGAATGTCTTGGTTTGTGCGGATTACTGCAAAAATATCACAAATTATTAGAATATTTAGCCTCAGGTCACTGTCAGAATGAATTGCGATACTCATTTTAAGGGGTATTCAATTTCAAGCGTAGAGGAGAAACCGCTTTTCGGTTTATGGATTATTTTACCGCCTATAGATTTTTGCTTTTGATACATAGCATTGCAAGCCATTGGCATACGGTTACTTGCGCCCATTTTATTGTGCAAATCCAAAGAAATAATCCTGACACGGCGATGTCCAGCATTTCTTGCCGCATTGAGCATATCGTCTAAACCGTTTCTAAAGTCTACCATTGTAAGTTGAGCCATGATTGTTTTCTTTCTTTTTAGTAATTAAACCCCTTTTTATATTATCTTATAGTGCCCTCAGGTTTTGTAAGTTGTCAAGGTTGGTCTAGTTCTGGGTCTAATTTCGGGGCTTAAGCAACCTCTCACTAAGCGACAGTAGCACCTGCCATCATCAAACTACCATCTTGACAATAAGTCAGGTGGCGGCGTCATAGAATAGGCTCGCGCCAAATTAAGCGCACCACCGCGCGTATTCGAGAAATACTTGCCATATAACGGAAAGTTCTATTTTGCTTAGGATAAACCCCGCACAATATAATGGCAGAGAGGGAGGGATTCGAACCCCCGGAGCGCGCAAACGCTCAACGGTTTTCAAGACCGCCGCTTTAAACCACTCAGCCACCTCTCCACAATGCTAGCCTGAAATTAGACCAGCTATTTTATTTATGCCCAAAACAGCCCTTACCACTAAAACCACAAGGCGGGCTAAGGTTCGTTATCACTCACCAAGCCCTTATAGCGTCAGCCACCTCTCCAGTGTGCTAACTTAAAAATATTAACCTAAAATGCAAACACCATTGTATCCATACTCTTATCAGCCTTACCGCTAGGCGGGCTAAGGTTCGTTATCACTCACCAAGCCCTTATAGCGTCAACCACTCCGAATAGTGCCCGAATAATGGAAGCCTTATATCTCATGTATCTGAAAATGCAAGGAGAGCATGACGATTATTTAAACCATCCTATTTAAGCCAGCCTATTTAAGCCATGCTGGATTTAGGTTATTTTTCTCTGTCTTTAATAAGATAATCTTTAGCAGTATATATAGGCGAATCTCTTTAACCTCAGACTAGTTTTGTAAACTTATAGAAAAGCAACTAGATGCTTCCCGACCATAAGATATTTTTTATATTACCACTACAAAAAATAGCCAGTGGATTGCTTCTCAGCTTTTTGCTGGTTGGATGCTCAGAACTGCAATTTGGGGCAGAATTGGCAAAACAGTCTCGCCGCACTGCCGCAGGCGGCGTGTATAAAGTTGGGACGCCCTACCAAATTGCGGGGGATTGGTATTATCCAAGTGAGAACACGCGCTATGACCAAAAAGGAATTGCGAGTTGGTATGGCCCCAATTTTCAAGGACGCCGGACGGCTAATGGAGAAATCTTTGATATGAACCTAATTACGGCCGCTCATCCGACCTTGCCCATGCCGGTTATGGCCAAGGTGATTAATTTAGAAAACGGACGCTCACTGGTTGTCAGAATTAATGATCGCGGGCCTTTCAAGAAAAACCGAGAAATTGACCTCTCAAAGCGGGCCGCAGAGCTTTTGGACTTTAAACAAAAGGGGACAATACGTGTAAGGGTTAAATATTTACGCAAAGCACCCCTTTATGACAATCGCGGAAATCTTATTTCTGGCACTGAGCCCAAAAGCTATTTCCTAGATAAGCCCTCAACACCCGCCGCGATTAAATATGTCAACGCCGCGCCTAAAAAAGAGGTGACGACAGTTGATTTAAATAATGATGGAAGACGGCGACCAAAAGTTTTAGTTGATAAATCTTATTATGTTCAGGTTGGTGTGTTCAGCCAGCAAACGAGTGCTCAGGCTTTGGCTTTAAAAATGCAGGGTCTTGGTGAGGTTGAGATCGCGCCTGTTTTTAACGGCGGGGTTGACCTTTTCAGAGTTCGTATTGGCCCTGTTGCATCGCGTTTTGACGCACGCGAAATTGCTGATAAAGTCCTGACACGCGGTCACCAAGATAACTATATTACTGAAGAATAGGAGAGCAGGGGAGATGATACGGTTTTTATTTTTATTATTGAGCATTACATTTTTAACATTAAGCGGATTAACAGCCGCAAAAGCCATTGAGTCGCGCGCCCATTATGCTTTATTAGTGGACGCGGATAGCGGCATTATTATTTATAAAAAAAATGCCGATACTTTAATGTCACCCGCCAGCATGAGTAAGCTGATGACTGTGCTGATGGTGTTTGAAGCACTTGAGGAAAACCGTATCACGCTTGATGAGACTTTTAGAGTGAGTGATAATGCTTGGCGGCGCGGCGGGGCTAAATCGGGTGGCTCGACGATGTTTTTAAAGGCGAGATCAAAGGTCTCTGTTGAGGATTTACTACGCGGTGTTATCATTCAGTCTGGCAATGATGCGAGCATTGTTCTGGCAGAGGGGCTGGGCGGCAGTGAAGAAACATTTGCGCAAATGATGACGGAACGGGCGCAGGATATGGGGATGGTCAATTCTTCATTTAAAAACGCGACCGGATGGCCCGACCCTGAGCATAAAATGACCCCGCGGGATTTGTCTATTCTTGCGGGTCATCTGATTAAGCACTTTCCCCAATATTATGGCATGTTTGGCGAGCGTGACTTTACATGGAACGGTATAACGCAATCAAATCGTAATCCATTATTATATGCGGGCATTGGGGCGGATGGCCTCAAAACAGGACATACAGAGGATTCTGGCTATGGGTTGATTGCCTCGTCTGAACAAAATGGACGCCGTTTGATTTTGGTTCTGAATGGGCTTGAGTCCAAAAAAGACCGCGCACGAGAAGCAAATAGATTGATAAATTGGGGCTTTCGAGCTTTTTCAAGCGAGCTTTTGGCGCACGCTGATGAGGTGATTTTGCGCGCACCTGTTTGGCAGGGCACGTTTTCTACAGTCGGATTGTCACCGCAAAGAGATTTTAAAGTTCTTTTACCTCATCGCGGGAAGCGCAAAATGGTTGTGACGGCGACTTATGAGAAGCCGCTTATGACGCCAATTGAAAAGGGAACCATTGTTGGAACATTGCGGGTGACAGTGCCTAGCATTGAGACGCAAGAAGTGCCTCTGGTGGTTTCAGCAAGTGTTAAGCGCGAGGGAACTTTTTCGCGGGCCTTATCTGCATTGGCTTATTTAATGTTTGGGGATTAAAAATGTACTCCGCCCGGTTTATAACTTTTGAAGGCGGTGAGGGCGTTGGCAAGTCTACCCAAATTAAGTTACTTTCTGCTAAGCTGAGCGCGGCCGGGGTTGAGGTCGCAAAAACCCGACAGCCGGGCGGCACTGAGCGCGGGATGTTGCTTAGAAAATTATTGGTAACGGGTGATATTGACCGCTGGTCTGCGATGGCAGAAGCACTGCTCATGCTGGCAGATAGGGAGGTTCATCTTGCTGAAATGATCCGCCCCAAACTAGATGCTGGATGTTGGGTTTTATGTGACCGCTTTATGGACTCGACACGCGTCTATCAAGGTATTGCAGGCGAGGTTGGACTTAAGACTATTGATCAATTGCAGGCACTGATTATTGGCGATACCATTCCAGACCTGACATTCATACTGGATTTACCAGCAGAAATTGGTCTTGCGCGTGCTAAAGTGCGCGGCGGTGAGACTCGGTTTGAACAAAAAGGCTTGGCGTATCATCAAAAAATACGCACAGGCTTTCTTGACCTCGCCGCGCGCGAAGCTGAGCGATTTATTATTATTGATGCTTCAAAAGACGTTGAAACAATTGCCGCTATTGTTTTGGCTCATGTTCAACAAAAATTAATGGAGCTCTGACATGGCTGGAGATGAGGGGCTTGCAAATGAGTTTATAGACATTGATGGCGAGCTATCACCGCGCTTGTGCCAGACACTTCTTGGACATGAACGCACAAGCTTAATGCTGAAACAGGCGGTTGTGCAAAATAAATTGCATCATGGGTGGCTGTTGACAGGACAAAAGGGAATTGGTAAAGCGAGCTTTGCTTATCAGGGGGCAAAATTTTTACTATCTTTGAAGCCTAATACTCAACCAGACTTAGCGACGGCGCAGTTATCTGACGCGTTTGATGCAAAAACTGTGCATTTGATTGAGAGTGGTGCTCATCCTGATTTGTTTATTATGAACCGCCCTTTTGATGTGAAAAAAAAGGATTTCAAAAAAGATATTCCGATTGAATCGGCGCGCGCGCTTAAAAAGTTTATGACGATGACTTCAGGCTTGGGGAGATGGCGGGTTTGCATCATTGATTGTGCAGAGGATATGACGCCACAAGCTTCCAACGCTATTTTAAAAACGCTTGAGGAGCCATCACCAAGAACCATGTTTTTTTTGGTTTCTCATCAACCGGGACGCCTCTTGGATACGATTGGCTCGCGCTGCCAGAAAATGCCAATGGAAACGCTTGCTACTGAGAGGGTGGGTAATTTACTCACAAGCTTGCGCCCCAAATTGGATGAACAGCTTGTGCAGGCGGTGGCTTATTTAGCCCAAGGGAGTATAGGGCAGGCACTCCAGATGGCTGATTTATCCGGGCTTGACATTTATAGAGATATGGTAGATGTGCTAGTGACAATGCCTCATCCTGATGGCGTGAAACTGCATGATTTTGCAGGGCGAATGGCAGAGCGTCAGAATGAAAAAGAGTTTGCTTTATTTGCGCTATTTTTAAGTAATTGGCTCCATGCACTTACGCGCGCCGGGGCGATGCAATCGGATAGTGTTATTTTATTTGAAGGCGAGGCGGCTCTTGTGCAAAGATTTTTAGCGACAACATCGCTTGAACAATGGGTTGATGTGTGGGAAAAGATCGCAACATTGCTGCGTCAATCCGAAACGTTGAACCTTGATAAAAAGCAAACTATTATTGAGTGTTTTTCAACGATACGAAAAACAATTCAATAAAGCTTGAGGGATTATTTATGAGCGGCACTAAGACACCTTTTTTCATCACAACAGCGATTTCATATCCCAATGGCTTGCCGCATATTGGGCATGCCTATGAGGCGATTGCGACAGATGTGATTGCCCGCTTTCAACGACTTGGCGGACGCGATGTTAAATTTGTTACCGGAACAGATGATCATGGACAAAAAATGTTCCAAACAGCGCGTGACAAAGGACTTACAGCGCGTGAGCTTGCCGATGAAATGACCCCGCATTTTAAAAACATGGTTACTATGTTGGACTGTTCTCATGATGATTTTATCCGAACCTCTGAGGCGCGACACGATAGGGCTGTTAAAGCTATCTGGACAAAAATGCAGGCTAATGGAGATATTTACAAAGATAGTTATGCGGGGTGGTATTCTGTGCGTGATGAAGCCTTTTATGCTGAAAACGAGCTTGTTGAAAATCAGCAAGGTGATAAAACAGCTCCGACAGGAACGCCAGTAGAATGGGTTGAAGAAGATAGCTATTTTTTCAAATTATCCGCCTATCAAGAAAAGCTACTTGCCCTTTATGAAACCCAAGCCCGTTTTATTCAGCCGGACTCTCGGCGCAATGAGGTTATTTCTTTCGTCAAGAGGGGGCTTAATGATCTTTCGATTTCGCGGACAAGTTTTGACTGGGGCGTTAGTGTACCTGATGACCCCGCCCATGTTATTTATGTTTGGGTAGATGCTTTAACCAATTATCTGACCGCCCTTGGTTATCCGAATGATATGGGCGCGTATTGGCCGGCATCGCTTCATGTCATTGGCAAAGATATTACGCGCTTTCATGCTGTTTACTGGCCAGCTTTTCTGATGTCTGCTGGTTTGCCTTTGCCGAAGCAAATTTTTGCGCATGGCTTTCTGACTATGCGCGGTGAAAAAATGTCAAAATCGGCAGGGAATGTAATGGACCCCAAATATCTGGTTGAACAATATGGGGTTGAAGCTGTGCGGTATTATTTTATGAGGGAGGTGCATTTTGGCAGTGATGGGCGGTTTTCGGATGCGGCTATTATAGCTTGCGTCAATGCTGATTTAGCCAATAATTTAGGCAATTTGGCACAGCGCAGTCTATCCATGATTGACAAAAACTGTGAGGGTCTGTTGCCAGAAAACCCAGAGCTTCAAAATGTGGATTTAGCACTGTTAAAACAGGCAGATGGTTTATTTGCAAAATGTGAAAAGCATATGAGCAGTTTGGCTATCCATGAGTATGTCGCTGAAATTATTCGCCTCGTATCTGAGACCAACCGCTATTTTGCAGAGCAAGAACCATGGGCTTTAAAAACAACAGACCCGAGTCGTATGCAAAGCGTTTTATATGTTACAGCCGAAATCATCCGCCAAGCCGCTATTGCTCTTCAACCCATAACGCCAAAAGGGGCTAATCAATTATTAGATTTCCTATTGATTGATAAAAATAACAGAAACTTCAAATTTCTAGGTGAAACTGGACGGCTGAAAGGCGGCAATAAACTGCCTACACCGATAGGTGTTTTTCCACGGTTAAACTCAAAGGAAAGTTTTGAAGCGTAGTTTAGCGTTGCTTCCGCGGAAGTTTTGTTGCTTAATTGTCACAGGTTTTTGCAGCGTAAAGCTCAAACCAACTTCACCTTGCCTCGCCTAAGTATAAAGTGAGACAATAGCCATAGGGGACGCTCATAGCGTAAGTCAATCTGAATGCAAATTGCACGAAAAATTCAATGGCCGTTCCTACTATTTAAAAAACGGCTATATACGGTTTTGGACCATACCCCTTCTCCCTTATCAGCCCTTATTGTTCTGGGCGGCGCGCTTTGTGGTACGAGTACCTACCTGATTTTGGCAGGGCTTTTACCTGTCAGACCAACCCAAACAATATTATCGGCTTTAGTGGTGATGAATAGTGTTTTTGTGTTTTTGATGCTAGGTCTCGTGGCGAGCCAGCTTTATAATATTTACCGAAAACGTAAGTTAGGGGTTGCCGGCGCCAAGCTCCATAGCCGATTGGTTGGCTTGTTTTCTATTCTTGCGCTGACCCCCACTATTTTGGTTGCTGTTTTTGCTTTCACAACCCTTAATCAGGGCTTCAATCAATATTTCAACGACCGTACCAAGGCGATTATTGATAATTCATCACTTGTTGCGAATGCCTATCTTGACGAAAATCGTGAAAAACTTCGCAATGACTCCGTCGTCATGGCAAAAGATCTAAATAATGCGGCAGGTTATTTTCAAACCGAAAGACAAAGATTCAGCTCCTTTTTAACGGCTCAAGCGGCTTTACGGGATTTGAATATGGCCATCATCGTCAATCGGGATAGTGAAGTGCTAGATGTCGCCGATACGCGCAAAAAATACAATTTGCCGATACCCTCGGCCGAGGCTTTTGCGGCCGCCGATAAGTTACAGCCTGTCATCATTACGGCGACGAGTCGTTCACAAATGTGGGGGCTTTTAAAGCTAACAAGTTTCGATGAGGCTTATTTATATGTTATGCGCAAAGTTGATGCACATGTATTGGCGCAATTAGAGCGTGCGAATATAGCTATTCAAGAATATCAAGAATTTGAATCGCGTAGCACAGAAGCTCAACTTACATTTGCTCTTGTGTATATTGGGATTGCTCTTGTTATTTTGCTTGGCGCGATCTGGTTTGGTCTGTGGATTTCGCAAGCTCTGGCAACACCGATTAGCGATTTGATTAAAGCTGCGGTGAAAATTAAAGATGGGGATTTATCGGCCCGTGTCACAAAGCATGAGGGAAGTGATGAGTTGCAAGAGCTTGGGGCGACTTTTAATTTGATGACGGAACAACTGAAATTACAGCGTAAAGAAATTCTTGATGCGCGCGATGATTTAGATTTGCGCCACCAATTCACTGAAATGGTTTTAAATGGTGTGAGTTCTGGCGTTATCGGTATTAATCCGGATGGGCTGATTAACCACGCCAATCTTTTAGCGCAACAAGTTGCGGGTCAGACCGAAGACGAGATGGTTGGACGCCATGTTCAAGATATTTTTCCCTATTTTAAAGACCTTATCAAAACGGGACAACTTAAGCGGAATAAAAGTTTTGAGATTGAGGTCACAGATGATGATGGCGCGGCGCGGGTTTTATTGGCCCGCATATCCAGCGGTACGGGCAATCATAAGCACAACCGCGTTTTAACCTTTGATGATATGACCAGCCTTTTATCTGCGAAGCGAACGGCAGCATGGGCAGATATTGCCCGCCGTATTGCTCATGAAATTAAAAACCCATTAACGCCGATCCAGCTTTCGGCAGAGCGGCTGTGGTCAAAATATGAAGGTGAGATCGTATCGGACCCAGAAGTTTTTCAAAAATGCACGAATACGATTATCCGCCAAGTTGGTGATATTGGGCGGATGGTTGATGAGTTTGCCTCTTTTGCAAGGATGCCAGTCGCGGTGTTTAAGGATTTTGATCTTAAAGATGCAATTTCACAAACTGTTTTTCTTCATCGTGTGGCGCACCCTGAAATTGAGTTTGTTTTTGAGGATTTGATTGAAGGTACGCCTGTTATTAATGCAGATAGGCGACAATTATCGCAAGCGCTGACGAATATTCTAAAAAATGCGGCCGAAGCTCTCAATGATGCAACGCTAACTGGCGAAAAGCGTATCATGGTTTCTTTGGAAATGAATGAAGAACAAATAATTATTAAGGTTGCGGATACGGGTTCTGGGTTGCCTATTTCTGAACGCCATAATTTGGTTGAGCCTTACACGACAACCCGAGGGCAAGGCACAGGATTGGGCTTGGCAATTGTAAAAAAAGTAATTGAAGACCATGGCGGGCAACTCAAGCTTGGGGATGCGCCATGGGTTAAAAATGGAAAGTCAGGGGCTCAAATAACGTTGATTTTCCCTTATCAAGATAACCAAACGGTGGGGCCGTATAAAGTTGAGGAAGTAATATGATGACTGCTGATGTTTTAATTGTAGATGATGAAAAAGATATTAGAGATTTGATATCTGGTATTTTGCGCGATGAAGGGTATGGAACGCGCACGGCTGAAAATAGCACCCAAACTCTAAATGAAATTGCCAATAGGTGTCCTGCTTTGGTGATTTTGGATATTTGGCTCAAGAATAGTGAATTGGACGGATTGGAGATTCTTACTAAGTTGAAGAACCGTTTTCCTGACCTGCCAGTGATTATAATAAGTGGTCACGGCAATATTGATACGGCCATTCGGGCGATTAAAATAGGGGCTTATGAATATATCGAAAAACCGTTTAATGCAGACAGGTTGTTGCTTGTTATGAAGCGGGCGTTGGAAGCGGTTTCTTTACGCCGCGAGAATACCGAACTTCAACGCAGAACATGGCAATTTGACCTTATTGGACAAACACCTATCATTGATAAATTAAGACAAATAATTGAAAAAACGGCGCCGACAAATAGCCGTGTATTTATTTCAGGTCCGGCCGGTTCCGGTAAGGAGCTCATTGCGCGTATGCTACATGCTCAGTCGCACCGCGCCGCCCAGCCCTTTATTGCTGTCAATGCTGCCATACTTGAACCTGAAAACATGGAACATGTGCTGTTTGGGCAAATTGAAAACAATAATGTTTATCCGGGGCTTTTAGAAAAAGCGCATGGCGGGAGCCTTTACATTGATGAAGTTGGTGAGATGCCAATTGATACTCAAAATAAAATCTTGCGCGTTTTGACCGACCAAGAATTTGTCAGGCTTGGGGGGGGGCCCAACGTTAAAGTTGATGTGCGCGTGATCTCGGGGAGTTCGCAAAATATTGAATCGATGATTAATGAAGGACTGTTTCGAGAAGATTTATATCACCGCCTTAATGTCGTTCCGATAAACGTACCGTCGCTTTCGGAAAGGCGCGAGGATATAAAACTTTTAATTAATTATTTTGTTGAGTATCTAACCGATACATCAGGTCTGTTGCCGAAAGAAATATCAAAGGATGTGCGCACGGTTCTTGAAACGCATGATTGGCCGGGCAATGTGCGTCAATTAAGAAATTGTATTGAATATATTCTTATTTCAGCCGCCGATAATCAAAATGAAGTTATTACATTGGATATGTTGCCTTCTGATATTATCTCGGGTACAAAACTGCCGATTGAAAAGAGCAATACAAATTTAATGACCTTGCCTCTTAGGGATGCGCGCGAAGTCTTTGAAAGAGAGTATTTACTTGCCCAAATTTCTCGTTTTGGTGGTAATATTTCTCGAACGGCCGAATTTGTTGGCATGGAGCGCTCTGCACTGCACCGTAAATTAAAATCGCTTGGGGTGAGCTCTGAAAGGAAAGTTAGTACTGCTTAGGGTATTTCAGGGGACGAAAACATGAATATCATTGTGTGTGGGGCGGGGCTTGTCGGCTTTGGAATTGCGCGCCACTTAGCCATTGAGGGAAACAATGTCACTGTTGTTGATCGTGAAGCTGAGCTGATTCAACGGATTAATGATACATTAGATGTGCGTGCTATTCAGGGACATGGTGCGCACCCTTCTGTACTTGAAAATGCAGGCGCAAAGAGCGCAGATATTATTATTGCCGTTACCTCAAGCGATGAAGTGAATATGGTGATCTGTCAAATTGCTTATTCTGTGTTTAAGGTTAAGAAAAAAATTGCCAGAATTCGAGACCATAAATATCTGGAAAAAGAATGGGCGGGCATTTTTAATCATGATGATATTCCTGTCGATGAAATTATTTCACCTGAGGAGGAGGTCGCCGAATCTGTCTTACAGCGTTTAGCCATTCCGGGGGCTTATGATTCGGCAAATTTTGCCGATGGCAGGCAGAAGTTTCTCGCCATGAATTTAACCGAAAGCTGTCCGGTCGTTGAAACACCATTGAAGCAGCTAACGGAACTTTTCGCTGATCTTAAAGCCGTTGTGGTCGGGATTAAGCGCAACGGCAAGATTATTGTGCCACGCAATGATGAAGAGATGCAGATAGGCGATGATGTTTTTTTGATGGTCGATGAGCAGGACGCCGCACGCACAATGACTATTTTTGGACATGAAGAAAAAGAAGCTACCAAAATTATTATAGTTGGCGCAGGCAATGTCGGCTCTTATGTGGCACGCAAACTTGAACAGCGCGGAAGCGGTTATTCTGTGCGCGTGATCGAGAGCCATGAAGCGCATGCTAAGCGTCTTGCTGATGAGTTGGCACACACGATTGTTTTGCACGGTAATGGTCTGCAAGCTGGTTTACTTTATGAGGCGGGGGTGCGCGATGCAGGTTTGATTGTGGCACTGACTAATGATGATCAGGTGAATATTCTGGTCTCTTTATTGGCCCGCAATGAGGGCTGTGCGCGGGCTTTATGTTTGATTAATGACACGACATTTTTACCAATAAGTAAATCAATTGGATTAGATGCGGCGATTAATCCGCGTTCAACGACTGTTTCATCTGTTTTGTCACATATTCGGCGCGGACGGGTTAAAAGTGTTCACACAGTTGACGATGGCGCGGCTGAGGTGATCGAGGCTGAAGTTGCGGCTAATTCACCTTTAGTGGGCAAGAAAATACGGCAACTGGATTTGAAGGAAAATATGCGTATCGGCTCGGTCTATCGTAAAGGCGAAACGATTGTGCCGCGGGGGAATACTGAAATTAAGGCGGATGACCGATTGGTTGTGTTTGCCATGGTGGAAGCTGTTGATGAAGTTGAAAAGCTATTTGATTCTAATTTAGAGAAATATTAACCAAATGCGCCTTGCGAGTATTTTTCTGACAACGGGCTGGTGCGGGTTGATTATGGCTGCTCTTATGTTGCTTCCTGCACTTTGGGCTTTGGTGATTTTTGATTTTCTAAGTGCCGCGACATTTTCTCTTACGAGCTTGATTGTGTTCTTTATTTCTGGTGCGATGATATTTTCTGCGCGTGGGGTGGCAGCTCAAAACGTTAGAAAGAGCGAGCTATATCTGCTCGCACCTGTTGCTTATATTATATTGGGTGTGCTGGGAAGTTTACCTCTTATTAGCAAAACCGGGGGCTTGGATTTTGCGGCAGCTTTTTTTGAAACCGTTTCTGGTTTAACAACAACCGGGGCGAGTGTTTATGCCAACCCAGAATATGAAACAGAATCTGTTTTACTTTGGCGGGCTATTTTGGGCTGGTTTGGCGGCTTGCTAATCTTAACCTTTGCAGCGACTATTATCATGCCGTTTAGCATTGGCGGCGTTAAAATAAAAGCCACCCTTATCCGACAAAAAGAAGAGGAAAGTTTACCCCAGCGTATGAGACGGGCTTTAAAGCTTGTCGCATTGCCATATATAGGCGTCACTTTGGGCGGGATCATATTACTCATATTGACAGGGCAGGCGTTCTTTGAGGCTTGCTTTTTGACCCTATCAACAATTTCAACAACAGGGTTTGTTTCGGCACTAAGCCCATTAACTGAATATGCTTCAACCCTATCAATATTTGTTTTAAATGGCTTGATGCTCTTTGGGATGCTCGCTTTTCCGTTGCATTACGCATTTATACAAGGGCGATGGCGCACCATTGCCAAAGAACCTGAAAGCAAGGGCGCACTTATTATGCTGGGGGTAACATTTGTACTGATTGCCAGTGCAATGCCAGACTGGAGTATAAGCGAGAAGCTAAGCGGTGCTATTTCTATTGTTACCACCACAGCACTTGCTATCCATCCCGCTCAGGCTTCTGGTGCGGGTTTAAGTTTGCTGGTATATTTTATGCCAATTGCAATCGGCGGCATGGCTCTATCAACATCTGGTGGTATCAAGCTCCTCCGCATGATTGTTTTAATGCGCCATTTGTGGCAGCAAATGAGTCTTCTGCCTTACCAACATGCGGTGGCGTATTTTAAATTTGGCGAGCGGCAGATCAAAAAAAAGCAACTCAAAGAGATCTGGAATTTCTTTATTTTATGCCTTGTCATGTTCGCCTTAGTGTTGCTTGGGAATAGTTTTTTCTTTACTGATTTTGAACTTATCTGGTTGGCGACATTAGCGAGCCTGTCGAACGCAGGCGGGCTTGCTATAATGTCTGGTTATCCTGATTTGTATCAAAATATGTCTTCATTTGGTCATATTTTTCTGGCATTTGTTATGATTGCTGGACGACTTGAATTGCTTATTGTTCTTGTTCTCATTAACCCCGCCTATTGGCGCAGTGGTAATTAGGAAAGCCGATGTCGCGTATTGCCTATATTGATGGTCTCTATAAGCCACTTTGGGAAGCTCATATTAATGTTGAAGACCGCGGGTATCAATTTGGCGATGGCGTTTATGAAGTGTTTGCCTTAAACGATGGAGTGCTTTTTGATGAAGAAGCGCATCTTGATAGATTACACAGATCGTTAGATGCGTTATCTATTGCGCCGCCGATGTCGCGGGCGGCTTTGAAACAAGTAATCCGTGAGACTATTCGCAAAAACGCTGTTGAGCAAGGTGTGGTGTATCTTCAGGTGAGCCGAGGCGTTGCGCCGCGCAATCATGTTTACCCTGACGATTTAAAGCCTGTTCTTGTGGTGACGGTACGCCCTCAATCACGGCGGGCGAAAGATAAGCTTATGCGTAATGGTATTCATGTTGTGACCCGTGCTGACCAACGCTGGGCACGCTGTGATCTTAAAACGATTTCATTATTGCCAAATGTTCTGGCGCGTCAATCGGCAAAATCAGAACAGGCGCAAGAAGCATGGCTTTTGGATGATGAGGGCTTTATTACCGAAGGCGCGGCAACAAATGCTTGGATTATTAACCAAGATGGTGTGTTGGTGACGCGTCCTGCGGGGGCGGATATTCTATCTGGGATTACCCGCCGGATGCTTATGGGGGTGATTGAAACTCAAAACATTAAATTTGAAGAACGTCGGTTTAATCTTGCCGAAGCCTTGGCCGCCCAAGAAGCTTTTTCGACAGCTTCGACAATGACCTTATTTCCTGTTATTGCCATTGATGGGCATAAGATAGGTAATGGCCGTCCGGGTGTTCTTTCTTTGCAACTTATGAAAGAATACATCAGACTTTCCACTAAACCTTGAATTTAAGGTTAATTTTTCGGGTTATTTGTGTATAAATTAACTTGCCTTTAAGTATTAGAGGTCGGGAATGATGTGTTCAGGGAACCATTCCCAGTGTTGTGTAATTGGCTTTATTCCCTAGGCTAGAAGTGGGGTTTACCCATGTCAGAAAAAAATCTGCAAGACGCTTTTCTCAATCACGTTCGTACAAACAAACTTCCCTTAACCGTTTTTCTTGTGAACGGTGTGAAGCTTGCAGGTGTTATCACTTGGTTTGATAATTTTTGCATGATGTTATCACGTGACGGACATTCTCAACTTGTGTACAAACATGCAATATCAACAATTATGCCAACCAACTCTATTCAAATTTTTGAAAATGCTGATGAAGAGGGGGCTGATAAGGAGGCGAAGGGGAAATAGTCATTAACGCGCCTAATAATAAAAATATACGAACGCCGAGCACACGTACAATTCTTCTGCACCCTGAAATTCGTTATGTGGTTTCACAAAGGGATTCTCAATCTCGCTTGGCTGAGATTGTCGCCCTTGCTGGTGCTATTGATTTAGATATTTGTCATCAGGCTATTCAACCTGTGCCAAAACCTCAACCTGCTACATTGCTTGGCGCCGGGCAGCTGGCGGCTTGGCGTGCGCTGATTGAGCAGCATCAAGCGCATTTAGTGATCCTTGATACGGTTTTAACGCCGATACAGCAGCGTAATTTAGAAAACAGGCTTCAGGTTAAAATATTGGACCGAACAGGCTTAATTTTAGAAATCTTTGGCGCGCGCGCGACAACAAAAGAGGGACGTTTACAAGTCGAATTAGCTAATTTAACTTATCAAAAGAGCCGTCTGGTGCGCAGTTGGACGCACCTTGAGCGCCAGCGTGGGGGCGCAGGTTTTACAGGCGGCCCCGGCGAGACGCAAATTGAAGCAGATCGGCGTATGTTAAAAACCCGTATGTTGCGGGTGAAAAAGAAATTGGCATCTGTTGTGCGCACCAGAACCCTTCACCGCAAAGCCAGAGAACAAGCCCCTTGGCCAGTTGTTGCGCTTGTTGGTTATACAAATGCTGGTAAGTCAACGCTGTTCAACCAGTTGACGCGCTCTGATGTGCTGGCAAAAGATATGTTGTTTGCGACGCTCGACCCAACGATGCGGCTTATTAAGCTTGCCTGTGGGCAAAACATCATGCTTTTGGATACGGTTGGCTTTGTCTCTGAGCTTCCGACAATATTGATAGCGGCTTTTCGGGCAACTCTTGAAGAGGTCTTGGGTGCTGATATTATCGTTCATGTGCGCGATATTGCCCATGCCGACACGCAAGCGCAAAAGCATGATGTTTTGAATGTACTTGCGCAGCTTGGGGTCAAAGAGGGCGTTCTCAGTCTTGAGGTGTTGAATAAGTCTGATTTACTCTCGGCTCAAGAAAGACAAAAATATACGAATATCCAAATGCTTCAGAGCGATGTTGCGGTGTTTTCTTCTGCTTTGACGGGCGAGGGCATAAGCGATTTTATGGCGGCGCTGGGCGCTATTTTTGAGGCGCAAGCAAACAAATTTGAATTAACTTTAGTCGCTGAGCAGGCTGAACAGGCAGAGCAGGCAAAGCAGGGACAGATTATGGCTTATCTTCATAATTATGGACAAATATTAGAGCACTCTATTGATGATATGGGAACCCATAGATTACAAATAATGTTATCGGAAGTTGAGCAGGGGCGATTTGAAAAGAAATTCCCCGCGCTTAAACCTCTGTTAAAATATTGTTAAAATATTGTTAAAGTATTTGTAATAGGGGCGGTCATTCAGTGTCTTTGAGTTCTGCTTTTGCTTGTTGCCAAAGCACTTCAAGTTCTTCCATAGAATAGGCTGAAAGCTCTTTATCCTTTGATTTTGCTTCCCTCTCCATCCATTTGAAACGTCTAGAGAATTTACTATTTCCGTACCGAATAGAGGCTTCAGGGTCAATCTTTAAATGCCGCGCTAAATTAGCCATAACAAATAGCAGATCCCCATATTCCATCCTTATATGGTGCTTATTTTTACTTTTCATGGCTTCTTTAAGCTCTTTTGTTTCTTCATGCAACTTAGCCAAAATCGGCGAAGATTCTGGCCAATCAAAGCCGATTTTAGCAGCGTTTTTTTGTAATTTCACCGCACGGGTTAAACCGGGAAGGGTGAGCGGGACGTCATCCATCAGGCTTTCTGTGAGCTTACCTTTGGCATGTTTTTCGGCTTGTTTAATGGTTTCCCAGTTTTGCGCCACAGCATCTGAGGGGATTGCAGCATCATTGCCAAAAACATGGGGATGACGCCGTTCCATTTTATCACTAATGGAGTTGACCACATCGGTAAAATTGAAGAGTTGCTTTTCTTCAGCCAAACGTGCATGGAAAACGATTTGAAGTAATAAATCTCCAAGCTCGTCTTTTAAATCTTCCATATCATTGCGTTCAATGGCGTCTGTTACTTCATAAGCCTCTTCAAGCGTATAAGGCGCGATAGAGGCAAAATCCTGCTCTAAATCCCATGGGCACCCCGTTTCCGGGGTTCGCAGAGCCGCCATAATGTCGAGCAGGCGGGTGATGCTATGGCTTTTTTGTCGCATAATGCTTAAAGTGGGCTGAGTCTGACCTTAATGCCAATAGATGTCATTAAATTTATGGATAATCCAATAAATTAGACTATTTTTAAAGGGTTTTTAAGGGCATTTAAGGGGTTTAAGCATCATGGCGGGCGTTTTATGAAGAGTGAATTGAGCTTTAGCAAGCTAAAAATAAACCTACGCGCGGTTAAATTTACGCTTGTTTACATTTTACTCGTTCCTTTTGTGAACTGGGCATTTAGCTGGGCACCTATGGTCGAACTGGTGCCCGGTTGGGGCTTTAATCCGGTAACTGTGATCACCGGCTTAATCTTGGTTTTCAGGGATTTTGCCCAAAGAGAAATAGGGCATAAAGTGCTGATGGCGATGTTTATCGCTCTGTGCCTGACTTATATAACATCAGGGCCAGAGCTGGCTTTGGCGAGCGGATTCGCCTTTATGATTGCAGAGATTGTCGATTGGGGGTTTTATACATTCTCAAAATTGAAACTTTCTGCCCGCGTGCTTTTGTCGTCAGTATTGGCGGCGCCAATAGATACGAGTGTGTTTTTGTTCATGGCAGAAAATATCGTCACTGGAATATTTACCGTCCCGAATATTACCATGTCAATAACTGGTAAAATGGTCGGTGCTTTGCTGGTTTGGTATTTATTACGCCGCCGCGGGCTGTAAGAACACTGTAAGAGGGAAGCAAACTCAAAAAACCAATATGGATTAGTTTGCAACCCTAATCATCTTTTTCGCATAATACATATTATGACAAATTATTATCTTTAGCAAGTCGGCAGGTCTGCGCAGACATAATACCAAGTTACATTTGCTCCCAAGCCTTCACAGGTATAGCCTGAGCTATTTTTGCGCACCTGATCTTGCGAATAATTGGGCACTGAACATGTCGGGCTTGAGGTACATTCTGATTTATATGTAAACAATGAACAAGTTGAGGTGAAGTCAATATCTGGGTCGGCTGTGTCATAATGGAAAAGCCGCATCTCTTCTGGACTTGCATCGTCAAATTCAGAACTTGTCGCCAGCCGTCCCCCTTTTGTGCGGCAGGCATTTTGAGCAGTTGTAATATTTTCGCTTAACCCATTATTATATAATTTTTTACCATTCGCCGCGGCTGAAACAGCTTGAGCGACATCATAAACCTTAAGTATATTTCTTGTATGAGAAGGGGTATAGACGTTAAGTGACATTTTAATATTAACGCTTACCTCGCCCACATTTGTATTTGAGGATGGAACAACTAGATTGTTTTCATCAATGACCCAATCGCTCGGCCCCGATGTTTTAGAACAAGACCATTGTGATTGCCCACACTGACTTGGTAATGCTAGATTGAAGCTCGTATCGCACCCGACTTTAAGGGTTGTATCTGGATTTGGTACAGTTGCATTATTTGCCACTGTGATCATAAGATCTCGCATTGTCGTATTGACCCAAGCACTCACATCATCTGATGTCGAGGCAGAAGTTAGATTAGAAGATGTCAGTTCAGATTTCAAAGCTGTCAAGCAAGACGCTGTGCCATCAGAACCACAATAATTTTCGCCAATAACATCAGTACTATTTGTCGGTACACCAATGGTTTCCAATAATGATGTTGTTACGCTGGCTGTTGTGTAGTCGCCGCTATTTTGCGCCGCGATTTTACCAATTTGAAATGTCTTCACATTTTTTTCTAAATCAGCTTCTTGAGCACATGTCGTCAGCGCATTAATCGGGTTGGCTTGGGCTGAAATACACTGGTTAAGATAGCCTATATGCACAAGGTCGCTGGTATTTAGATAAGCGTTAGCGGTTGTATTTGTTGTCGATAAAATATCCGTCACATTAGCTGCGGTGATATCTATATTTGTATCTGTGGACGCCGTGATGGCGGCGTCAATGGCGCTCCAACTGGAAGCGGCAATCGTACACTGGCCTGTGCCGCCTGTTGACGCAATAGTGGAGGTTTGGCAGTCAGAAAAATTGGTTTTTTGAGCGGCTGTGTTGGTCCAGCCGCCATTTGTTTTGGCCTGCTTGTAATTGGCGAGTGTCCAGCCATTATCGGTTGCAGTTATGACTTCAGAATATGTGGTACCACTGGCAAAGCCTTCTGCCTTAACAATCCAATTATCAATCTCAGATGGCGTCGACGAGGCGGTTAAATCAGATGTGGTGATATTGTTTCTAAGCTCAGCTATTGTCGCCCCAACATTTACTATCGCGCCTGATGTCATGCCTGCCGCTTCTAATAATGCGGTGGTGAGGTCGGGTGTCGGATGCCCCAATGTTTCAGCTACAATTTGCCCAAGTTTCCATTTAGCAGCTGTAGAAGCACTAAAGGCACTAATGGTTGTTTGCCAATCTGACTTGGTAATACCCTCCCCCGTAGCAAGTTGCGTCATAAGATATTCAAGCTTCCAATCATCTGGATTTGCACCAAGAGCCGTTAGGGTCAGATTAAGGGCCGTCAAATCAGCCAATTTAAGTGTGCCTGCCGTAACTTTGGTTTTTTTCAAAGCCAAAAGCGTAGACCCCGTTTTTGCCGCGACAAAGCTAGTTTTAGAAAGCTCTATACATGTTGAAACACTCGCGTCTTCGGCAATACAGTCATTTGTATAAGTGGAGCCAAGCGCTTCATCATAAAGGGTTTTATCGCCCGCTGAGGTATCATAACCCTTATTGGAAGCGGCTTTAAAATTATCCACTGACCAGCCATTTGTCGTCGCTTTTTGGACTTGCGCATAAGTCGTAGTGCCAGAAAATCCAGCCGCATCCGCAATCCAGTTTTCAACATTTGTGGCGGTTAATGAACTTGTTAGACCTGACCCCGTAATATTTGATTGCAGATTGGCGATGGTGGTGCCTGTATCAGATAGAATGGTTGTTGAAATACCCGCATCTGCCAGCAAAAAAGACGTTAAACCTGAGATCGGATATCCGGCACTATCACTTGCGGTTTTGTAAATTATCCAAAGCGTCACATTAGAAATCGTTGCCTTATCGATAATTGATTTCAAATCGGTGGGCGTTTTGGAGTTTGGCAGATTGCTGGACGAAATACTCGTATTTGTCTTCGCATTCAGATAGGCGATGGTGTCGGCGTCATCGAGGTCAACATCTGGATGAATTGTAATATTAAGAGCTTTAAAATCAGCTTTGGTGGCGTCACCAGTTGCAACTTTTAATTTTAAATCGGCGACTGTGCCAAAACTTACCGAACTATCGGTTATGACACAGGGTAGATTTGCGGCTGGATTACCGACACAAACGGCGGGCGGGGCAACTTTGGCGACACCTTCGCCCGTTGAGCTCGATTTGAAAGCGGCATTAGCGGTCACTGCACTTAATATTAGACCAACACAAATAAACGGCAAAAGCTTCAAATTTTTCATGAAAATCTTAACTCCAAAACAAAACTTATACACAACGAAACTAACTACTATGTGAATACCCTGTCGCATTTTTCAGTTAAATGCAACGCACAAGATTCGCAAATTGAGTTATTGTTCAAGATTTGCTAAATATGTCACAATTTTTAAAACTCAACATTCTATGAACTCATTGACTAAAAAACACATAAGAGTCGTCGCTAATTAAAATAGTCAGCTTTAGGGCAAACCCAATCTGGGATATGCGGCCCCAGTTTAATAGAGCCTAATACGGCATTTGTTGTACCGGGAATAGTTCCGCTTCCTGTGCGCCATCTTTTTGTATCAGAGGTTACAGCAACCGGCGATACGCTGTAATCTGTTGCGTCGCCTATAGCGACTTCGTAATCTGTTGTATTTTGAGAACCATCACCATAGCGGAAAGTATGAAGGGTACAATCTTGTGTTCCTGTGCATATACATCTGTGAATGTAAAAATCAGCATCATCGACTGCCGCATCAGGGTTGGCGCACTGAAAGCCAAGTTGGCCTGATCTAATTTCATCGTATGAGCGCACGGCTTGGTCTGGATCATTATGTAGGTTGATGGCAAAATCAGAAGCTGTGTCATAAGCATTTTTAAGGCTTTGAGTCGTATTGATATTTACCACCGCCTTTTTGATATAGTCTATACATTGGTCTGTTTTAGTGACAACATTTGAGCCATATTTTGCAATTTGAGAAGCCCCGCCCAGATCATTGGCAATGGCAATGTAATCTTGTTCAAATGAACGCGACACAGCATCGGCATTACTGATGGCGGCTTCGGATTTTGTTCGGTTAATGTAATTATTATATCCAACAACACCAACAGACGCCAAAATACCTATAATGGCAACAACAACTAAAAGTTCGATAAGGGAAAAACCATTACGCAAAACAAACTCCTCACACGCTACAACTGAATCTCATTCATAATAACTAAAATTTAATTTATAGAAACTAAAAAACTCAACTCACAACCATGCCATCATAAGAAGGTTTAATATGTTGCGGTAACGCCTCACACAAGGTTTGGTAATCCATATCAATATGCAGGTTTGTCAAAAAGGCTCTTGGGATGTGCAGTTTTTCGATATAGTCGAGCGTTTTATCCAAATGAAAATGAGTGGGATGAGGCGTATAACGCAAGGCATCGACAATCCAGATATTTGCGCCTTTAAAATAAGCCCGACTTTCTTCAGGGATTTCGCTTACATCAGGCGAATAAACAACATCATCAATGCGATAACCGAGCGATTGAATACGGCCATGTTGTTGGAAAAAAGGTTGCGCTGTGATGGTGCCGCCCTCACCCTGAATTTCAATCGGGCTTAGAGATGGCTCGATTCTTTTTTCTTCAAGAATAGAAGGATACCCGCTATCTTTAAGCTCGCTAAAACAATAAGCAAAGCGGCTGGTGATTGTTTTAGAGGTATTTTCATCCATCCAAACGGGGATGCGCTTCATATAACGATAAACAAGGGCGCGTAAATCATCTATGCCATGTGACTGGTCGGCATGGTCATGCGTGAAAACGACGCCGTCAATATGCCCTGCCGCAGCACCAATGAGTTGCTCGCGCATATCGGGGGATGTGTCAATCAACAGATTAGTTATTCCCTCCCCGCTTTTTTTTGAAACCAGTAAAGAGCATCTGCTACGCTTGTTTTTTGGCTCATTAGGGTCACATGCCCCCCACTCACCATCTATGCGCGGAACGCCGCCAGAGGACCCACATCCTAAAATACGAAAACGTAAACTCACAAACCCGTCTCTATTTTAGGGGCTTTGGTGAATAATCTGAAAAAATTCTCACAAGTTTGCGCCTCAATTTTCCCAAGCGTAACCCCCTTCACATCAGCGACAAGCTGGGCCGTGTGTTTAACAAAAGATGGTTCATTTCGTTTTCCGCGATGCGGCACCGGAGCAAGCCAAGGCGCATCCGTTTCAACAAGTAACCGCTCTAACGGAATTGTTTTAATAACATCGCGTAAGTCTTGCGCCGATTTAAAAGTGGCAATGCCTGATATGGAAATATACATGCCTATATCTAAAACCCGCTTTGCCAGTTCAGCACTGGCTGTAAAGCAATGAATTAATCCCGGAAAAGCTGCTTTTGCATATTCTTGTTCTAAAATGTCGGCCGTGTCTGTATCAGCATCACGGGCATGCACAATCAGGGGGAGTTTTGAGATTCTTGCAGCTTCAATATGATGCCTAAAATTCTTTTTTTGCTGCTCGCGCGAGCTGTGTTCGTAATAATAATCGAGCCCCGTTTCGCCTATGCCAATGACTTTGGGATGTTTTGCCAAGTCAATGAGAGTTTGAGCATCAGTTTCTGGTTCTGTATCTGCCTCATGAGGGTGAATGCCAACCGAGCACATAACATCTTCATAGCTCTGCGCAATCGAGATGATTTTATCTGCTTGTGTGATCTTACAAGAAATAGTGACCATTAATTTAACCCCCGCCGCGCGCGCACGCGCAATGACCTCGTCTCTATCTTTGGCAAAGTCTGGGTAATCCAAGTGGCAATGGCTATCAATAAGCATATAATTTCCTAGCATAAACAAGCCAATAAAAACACCCCGCCCTTATCCTTATTTCAAGAGGGCGCAAAAGAGCTGGTGGCTAAATTTGATAATTGTGCAATAAGCGTTTTAGTTTGCGTTAGTCTTTGTGCATCAGTATCAAGACGGGTTTTATAGAGCAAACTGTGATCGGAGCGTATTTTAATGCGCTCTGGATGTGAGCTAATAAAGTCTATTAATCCTTCGGGGTTAGAGAATTTTTTATCTTTAAAATGTAAGATCATGCCTTTAGGCCCAACATCAATTTTTTCAACATTGGCTTGTTTGCACAGGCTTTTAATATTAATGACTTTCAAAAGATTTTCGGCGTCTTGTGGCAAAGCCCCAAATCTGTCAATAAGCTCGACAGCAAAAGCTTCAATATTTTTTTCACCCTCAAGATGAGATAAACGCCGATAGAGTCCGATACGCACCTCAAAATCTTCTATATAAGTGTCGGGCAGTAAAACCGGCGCGCCAATATTAATTTGCGGCGACCATGTATCATCCCTTATATTACCTTGCTGCTGGGCGACAGCTTCTTCAAGCATTGACTGATAAAGCTCAAAGCCAACCTCTTTAATATGCCCGGATTGCTCATCTCCAAGCAAATTGCCCGCGCCGCGCAAATCAAGGTCATGTGACGCAAGCGTAAATCCCGCCCCAAGACTGTCTAATGATTGTAGCACTTTAAGTCTTTTTTGCGCCCCGACAGTCAAAGGGTGCGTGTCAGCATAGGTGATATAGGCATAGGCGCGGGTTTTGGAACGCCCGACGCGGCCGCGCATCTGATAGAGTTGCGCCAAGCCAAACATATCAGCACGATATATAATCATCGTGTTAGCCGAAGGAATATCAATCCCGTTCTCAATAATGCTGGTGGAAAGTAACACATCATAAGAACCATCGTAAAAAGCGGTCATGCGCTCTTCGAGCTCTTGTCCGCTGAGTTGACCATGGGTGATAATAAATTTAATCTCTGGGACATGCTCACGTAAAAACACGGCCGCTTCTTCCAGGTCCGAAATGCGCGGGCAGATATAAAAGCTTTGACCAGCCCGATATTTTTCTCGCAATAAAGCCTCCCTAATAATGACGCTATCAAAGGGCGTCACAAAAGTACGGATTGAAAGACGGTCAATCGGCGGCGTGGCGATTAACGATAAATCCCTCACCCCCGTCAATGCAAGTTGCATGGTGCGCGGTATCGGCGTTGCCGTTAAGGTCAGCATATGCACTTCATTGCGTAGTTTTTTCAATTGCTCCTTATGGATAACCCCGAACTTTTGTTCTTCATCAACAATGACCAAGCCAAGGTTTTTAAATTCAATATTTTTGTTCAACAAAGCATGCGTGCCAATGGCAATATCAACACTGCCATTTGCGAGGTCTTGTTTGGTTTTTGTCGCTTGGCGATTGCTCACAAGCCGTGACAATTCTTTGATGTTGACTGGAAACCCTTGAAAGCGTTTTTGAAAGGTTTTGATATGTTGGCGTACCAATAAGGTTGTGGGGGCAATGATGGCAACTTGACTTGAAGAAAAACTCGCAATAAGGGCGGCGCGTAAAGCAATTTCTGTTTTTCCAAAACCGACATCCCCGCATACGAGCCTATCCATTGGGGTGCCAGAGCTAAGATCTTCAATCACAGCTTCGATACTATCCAACTGGTCATCTGTTTCATCAAACACGAAACGGGCGCAAAATTCATCATAAATGCCTTGCGGAAGATGCATAATCTTGCTTTTGCGTAATTTACGCATAGCGGCAATCTTAATTAATTCATCGGCAATATCACGAAGCCTATTTTTAAGGCGAGCTTTGCGTTCTTGCCATCTGGCTTTACCGAGCTTATCAAGCTGAACGCTAATATTGTCAGACCCATAACGACTTAAAAGTTCAATATTCTCGACCGGCAAAAATAGCTTATCATCATCGCGGTAAATGAGCTTAAAACAGTCATGGGCAGAACCTGAAACCATGAGCGTTTCCAAGCCTTCAAATCGGGCAACACCATGGTCAACATGAACCACCAAATCACCAAGCGAGAGACTGTTCGCTTCGGTTAAGAAATTAGCTGCACGTTTTGATTTTTTGGTTTTAACAAGCCTGTCACCAAGAACGTCTTGCTCAGTAATGAAACAATAATCGCCCGTTTCAAAACCGGTTTCCAACGCCAGCACAATAAGTGCCACATCCTGCACCCCCATCTGAGTAATATCTGACCATTGGTTAAATTCGTTCAGAGCCCGTGCTCCGTGCTCTTGCATAAGATCTTTTAGCCTCAGCCGTGCGCCCTCACTCCAACTTGCAATGACCACTTTTTGACCCGCATTTTGAACATCACGGATATGCGCGATAAGAGCCTCAAAAACATTGCTGTTTTCTTGCAGACGTTCAGGGGCAAAATTGCGTCCTTGGCGAACAGCGAAATCTATTTCTGCCTGTTTGCCTTTAGCTTCTGAAAAAGGCGTGATGAGAAAGTTTTGTCTTGTTTGAAGTCTTTGCGCCAAACTTTCTTGTGACAAATAAAGATAGTCGGGCGACAGATGGTGAAGGATGGCTTGGGCGTTTTTTTTTGCTAATTCATTGGCATCTTTTCGCGCATCATAATAATCAGCAATCTGGGCTTGGCGTTCAGTGAAAGCATTTTGGACAAGATGGTCTTGCGTAATCAGAGCGGTTGGCATGAAATCAAAAAGAGTTTCGACATGCTCATGAAAAAGCGGCAACCATTGCTCCATGCCCTGATAGCGAAAGCCTTCTGTGATCGTTTCATAAAGCGGATCATTATGGGTTACCGCCCCAAAAAGAGAAATATAATTATGCCGAAAACGCGCAATTGATTTTTCATCAAGTTGCACTTCGCTTGCGCCAACAAGTTCAAGAATTTTTACCGGCCCGATACTGCGCTGTGTGTCGGGTTCAAAATAGCGAATAGTTTCTAGCGTATCGCCAAATAAATCCAGTCTGAGAGGCATCGCTGCGCCGGGTGGATAGAGGTCAATAATGCCGCCCCGCATCGCAAAGTCCCCCGGCTCCATGACCAAAGAACAGCGATTATAGCCATTGGTTCCTAAAAACGCCAAAAGACGCTCTATATTAAGAGTATCACCGGGCTGTGCTATAAAAGACAGGGTTTTAATGACCTCTTGGGCTGGCGTTTTTTGCATCGCCGCATTAACGGTTGTAAGAAGAAGTCTTGGCGTTTGCGCCTCTTGGCACAGTTTTGCTAAAGCCACCATGCGCTGTGCGACAATGCTAACATTCGGGCTGATGCGGTCATAGGGTAAACAATCCCATGCGGGAAACGCGATGAGCTCAATGTCTGGGGCAAAAAAGGCAACCCCATTTTTGACCAACTCCATGCGTTTTGCATCATGTGCAATATGCAATAGGGATTGTTTGCGAAGAGCAAATTGAGACTTGCACAAATCGGCCAGCAATAAGGCATCAAAGCCTTGTGCAACACCGTTCAGGCGCATATATTGAGCGTCTTTAAGCTGCGCTGAAATATCAGCCTTTTTTATCATATGAGGCTCGGTTGTGGTTAAAATAAAATAGCTATTGCTTCATGTGAGCCAAGCTCAACAGGCGTGCCAGCAATGGAGAAGATACCTCTTTTGGCACTGTTTTCCGCCCTGTCGCCCACGCAAATAAATCGGTATCGGGCAATTCCAGAATCCGTTCATAATCATCAAGCTCGCCATCAGATATATCGGCAAGAACGCTCTTCGCAAATTTTGAGAAAATAATATCCATTTCCTTAATCCCGCGATGACAGGAGCGAAAATAAAGCTTTTTGCGTCTGTCGGTTAGTTTCGTATGAAAAGCCTGCATGTTCATATCCTGAATGCTGAACTCGTTTTGATTGTATATACTTAATTTACCAGCTTAAAAAGAAAAGAAACAAAATTGACTGAAATCATTTTAAAAATATATTAAAAACCACGATATAACGCGATAAGAGAAGCCATATAATGCGCCCGACTATTCTGAATAGCATTTTTGCTGAAACCCAAACCCTGAAGGGCATTGGTCCAAAATTGGCCGATGCGCTCGTGCAATTATGTGGCCCTGCTTTAGTTGATTTATATTTCCATTTACCCTCTGGTTTGATTGACCGTAATTATCGCCCCTCTGTCATGGCGGCTTCGCTCGGACGGATTGCAACTTTTGAGGTTGAGATTGTCAAGCATGAACCCAGCCGTCGGCGCAATTTACCTTATCGCGTGTTATGCCAGAACAATACTGGCTATCTAAGTTTAGTATTTTTTAAAGCCCATGCCGATTGGATAAAAAAAACCCTTCCGCTTGGAGCCAAACGGATCATTTCAGGACGTATTGAACGCTACCGAGATAATTTGCAGATGGTTCACCCCGACCATATTCTTACCGCGCGTGAGTTTGCGCAGCTTCCGATTGTCGAGCCGATTTATCCTATGCGCGCTGGCATCACATCAAAGCCCTTTGGGAAGGCCGTTCGGCAGGCTTTGAAACAAATGCCTAAGCTTCCAGAGTGGCAAGATGAAAACTGGCTTCAACAGCAAGGTTGGCAAAGCTGGCATGATGCTTTGCAACAAGCTCATGCGCCCGCCTGTCTTGATGATTTATTACCGACACATAAAGCGCGTGAAAGATTGGCTTATGATGAATTACTGACAAATCAGCTTGCTTTGAGTTTAGTGCGCTCACAACGCCGTGGTAAGGCCGGGCGTGTCCTTAAAGGAACGGGCAAGCTAACGGCGCAAATTTTAGCTCTTTTACCCTTTACCCTAACGGATGCGCAAACCGCGGCACTGGCTGATATTATCGCCGATATGTCCTCGCCAAATCGAATGTTGCGCCTATTACAAGGTGATGTAGGGAGTGGTAAAACTATTATTGCTTTATTGGCGATGTTGATAGCCGTTGAAAACAACGCCCAAGCCGCCATCATGGTACCAACAGAAATCCTTGCCCGCCAGCATGCTGAAACCATCACGCCTTTATGCCAGCAAATAGGTTTGAATGTTGTTTTGCTCACTGGACGCGATAAAGGGAAAAAGCGCGTTGAAATTTTAGCGCAATTAGAAAATGGCGAAGCAGATATTATTATTGGCACGCATGCTTTATTTCAAGCTGATGTGCAGTTTAAAGATTTGGCGATGGTTGTGGTTGATGAACAGCACCGCTTTGGCGTTCATCAACGCATGAAACTGTCGCAAAAAGGCGAGAGCACGGATGTTTTGGTGATGACGGCGACGCCTATTCCGCGGACGCTTACGCTGGCAGTTTATGGCGATATGGATGTTTCTCGGATGACGGAAAAACCGCGCGGGCGTCAACCAATTGAAACCAGTGTTTTGCCATTTGAGCGTATAGATGAAGTGGTTAAGCGGTTGGATAATTTGTTTAAATCAGGAAGACGTGCTTACTGGGTTTGTCCTCTTATTGGGGAGAGTGAGCTGCTTGATCTTGCGGCGGCTGAGCAACGGGCTAAAGAGTTACAAAAAATCTATGGCGATAAGGTGCGGCTTATGCATGGACAAATGAAGACGGCTGAAAAAGATTCTATTATGGAAGCGTTTCAGCGCGGCGAATTTTCTTTACTTGTCTCGACGACGGTTATCGAGGTTGGGGTTAATGTGCTAGATGCCACGGTGATGATTATTGAGCATGCTGAACGCTTTGGTTTAAGTCAATTGCATCAATTACGCGGCCGCGTTGGACGCGATACGGCAAAATCATCTTGTGTGTTGATTTATAAAGCTCCCTTGGGGCAAACGGCGCAGGCGCGTTTAAAGATATTGCGTGAGACAGAAGATGGTTTTTTAATTGCCGAAGAGGATTTACGGCTAAGAGGCGCAGGCGAGCTTTTAGGGACACGCCAGAGCGGATTGCCCGCCTTTCGGATTGCGAATTTAGAAACCCACGCCCATTTATTGCCCGCCATACATGCCGATGCACAGTTAATCTTGATGAATGACCCCAAACTTCAAACCGAGCGCGGGCAAGCTTTACGATTATTACTGTATTTGTTTAGGCGCGATGAGGCAATTAGGTTGCTGGCGTCTGGCTAGGTTTGTTTTCTTGATTGCTTAACCCGGCAGAAATAACCAGTCGAGCGCCCTCCTCGACTGTCATATCAAGGATTTTAACATCTTCTTTTGGTAAAAACAAAAGGAAGCCAGAGGTTGGATTAGGCGTTGTCGGCAAAAAGATAGAAATGGTTTTGTTTCTGACATGGTCGGCAATTTGCCCTTCAATATTGTTGGTCACAAAGCCGATGGCCCAAACACCTTTGCGCGGATATTCGAATAAGGCAACTTGAGAAAAGGCTCTATTTTCATCAATTGCGGCTTTAAATATCTGTCTTAAGGCATTGTAAACAGTGCCAATTGCGGGCATTTGAGAAATAAAATGATCGCCCATAGCAATTAATCTTCTGCCTAAAAAATTAGTGGTAATCGCCCCGATAATAAACACAATAATCAGAGCCAGAATAAGCCCGATGCCGGGCAAATTATAAGGAATATATTGTTCAGGCTGAAAGCGTTCTGGCAGTAAAGGCTTGAACCAAGCATCCAATATGTTGATGACCCAGCTAAAAAGTAAGAAGGTCAGCCCGACGGGTCCGGTGACGACGAGGCCGGTTAAAAAGTAAGTGCGCAAAATGCCAAGTAGACTGCGTTTTGGTTTGGTCTCGTTGATTTGATTGCTTATGGGGTCGGGCATGGTTGCTAGATTACTGGAGGAGTCTGTTTTCTGCAATATTTTTATTGTTTGGGCTTTTGTTTATGTCTTTGTGTTGCTGTTAGTATGTATTTTTATTAATATCCAAAAATTACTAATCCACGAACATTGGTATAATTTTCTTTTACAAAAAAGGGAGATAATCTATCAACTGTTTCCTTAAATGGTTTCCCTTTTATTTTGTTTGGATCGTTTTTAGTTTGTCTTAGTTCGATAGGCACAAAAAGAAAAAGATAATGTGCTTCTTCGCAAATATGCACTTTCCACAAATCTTTCAAAGCAGCATTATTCTGACTAGTTTGACCTCTTTCAACTTCGATAATTATTCCAGTTTCAAGAAGTGGACGGTGGTAGTCAGGTCTTAATTTAGATACTTCATATTTTTCAAATAGCCCTTTTTTTTGAGAGGAGAAACCAAGCTTCTCTGCATAAGGTGTAATGATTTCTTCAATGCGTTGACTTTTTGCATGAGGAACATGAAGTACTTTTATTTTCTTTTTAGTCTGTGGTTTTGACAAAAATTCAAAAAATTTTTCTGAAATTACTTTTACCTCATTCCATTCTTTAGATTGTTTATAATGTTCTTGAATGAATTCCTTATAATGTTCTTGATTAGAAATTTACTTCATTTTAATTCACTCCACAGTTATGGAGTAGTTTAAGATTCGTATTGGGTGATACATTCTAATAGCCTCTTTTTTCAAAAAAAGCATTAAGTGCATTACTTTCATTTAAAGAGGGAAATTCAATCATTATTTGTTCCTTTATTGAAGATATGAGTTTTTTACCCAATAGATTAGAAAAAGATCCCCGGCAAGCTTTATCGTACCAAGTAATTAATTCTTTGAATGTGATTATTGATTGAATCTTACTTTTCCAACCTATTTGGCTTAACAAAGACACAATAATTTTTTCTTCAGCATCCTTACAAACAATAATTATTCTGTCAGCCACTATTGAATCCACAACCGATTGAGCCATATCTTCAGATAAAGAAAGATGTTTTATTTGAATTGCAGAGCCAAAATTTCCCCACATGTCTAACCCCCTATCAGCCGCATTTGTAACTCCGAGCCTAAATAATTTTGCAGGATATTTTTCTTTATATTTGCTTTTATCAAATCCTAGTATTTTTGATGAAAAACCTGAAAACTCTTTCAAAATAGGGTTATCTTTATTTTTTATTGAAATATTTATTTCAATCTCCATTGCCTCAACAAGAGATGAAAAAAGAGAATAAACTATAATTTCATAGACTTTATCAAGACTTCTTTTTAAGCCTGGCACTTGAGTAAAAAGATCTAAGAACTCTTTTAGATAAAAATCTTCTGGTTTATTTTCGTTACAATATTTAAGTCCACTGTTTAAATCTCCAAAATTCAAAAAAAATTTGCTATAAATATATTTTTCTACACTACCAATATTCTTTCTATTAACTTCACCTAAGCGATCTAAAATTTTTGGAGGAATCGCATTATTTTCAAATAAATTATCTTGGAATTTAGACGATGATGAGCACTTTCTACCTACTAGTAAAAGAGAAACTTCATCTCTCCATTTTTTTGATTTAGTTCTATATGATTCCAAATTATTTAGACTAATATCTTTTTTTATCCTGTCTCTATAAAGTATTTCAGCAACTTGAATTGGTTTATAAAAATGAGTTCTGCTTTTTTTTATAAGCTTATCGAGAATTTTTTTTTCTTTACTTTGATCGTTATTGAAATCCATCATGAAATAAGTTCCAATTGTTTTTCTGGAGTCACTACTTGAGGCTTATCTCTTAAAGAAATTAATATTTTTTCTGCTATTAATTTAATAACAGGAACAGAAACTGAGTTGCCGGCAATTTTTCTTACCTGAGTATACGGAAGATTAATCTTAAAAGTTTCAGGAAACCCTTGTAACCTAAGCATTTCTCTTGAAGTAAGCCTCCTTTTTCCGTTAACAACTAAATAATTATAGCTTCCACCTGCCCTCAAGGCACATGAGTATGGGAGAGCCGAAACATTACCGCCAATATTTTCATGCCATATAGATGGATATGGAGGAGGTTTTTTTAATGATGCAATTCTTTTTTTATGAATTCTATCTGACAAAAAATAGGAAGATTGGACATCTTGATCATTTTCTAAAATCTCATCTAACGGTTTAAAAGATGAGATTGGACTAGGGAAATTAAAACCTACTTCATCTTTAAATCCAACTATATAAATTCTTTCTCTTTTTTGGGGCAAGCCATAATCTAATGTATTGAGAACTTTAAAATAAACTTTATATCCCAATTTTTCTAAGCAATTTAAAATTACATCAAATGTATTACCGTTATCATGAGTTTTAAGTCGTTTTACATTTTCAAGTAAAAATGATTTTGGTTTTTTTATTTTTAAAATTTTTTCTATATTGAAAAAAAGAGTTCCTCTAGTATCAGAAAAACCCAATCCTTTCCCAGCAATACTGAATGCTTGGCAAGGGAATCCTGCTAAAAGAATATCATGATCAGGTATATCCTCAGCCTTAATATCATTGATGTCACCAAAAGGCTTTTCATTAAAATTAATTTCATACATCTTTTGTGCATGCTTATCAATTTCAGAAGTAAATACATTTTTGCATCCAAATGCTTCGAAACCTAATCTAATCCCTCCAATGCCAGCAAACAAATCAATTGTTTTTATATTTTTAGCAAAACTTTTAATTTTTTTTTGATTAGATTTTTCCATATTCATAATTAAATATAACCTGATGACTAATTATTTATACTATTTTAAAATTAATTATTTGCACAGTATATTCTTTGGTTCGAATCTCTTCTATCCAAATATCTCTTTCTTTTTTTCTTTTGAGTATTGAGTGAATTGAACCACTAGAAAATAATTTACCTCGATGCGTTTTAATTCCTAATCTATTTAACTTATCTGCTATGCTTTTTAAGCTCATATGACGATATTCTTGAAGCCTTTCTATTATTCTATGGAGTTTTACTTGCCGTTCTGAATAAGGACGCAGATACATAAAATCATTGCGTTGAAAAAGAATATTAAAGGATAAAGTTTTTACCGAATACGAACCTTGAACTACTCTACCGTGACGGACTTCGCTAAGTTTCTCGGCTGGTCAACATCTGTGCCTTTCGCAACGGCTGTATAATAAGCGAGTAACTGCAACGGAAGCGCGTAAAGAATCGGCGCAATAATAAAATCCATATCAGGCATTATCAACGCAGCAGACGTCCCCTCGCCCGCACGATTAAGACCGCTTTGCGAAGTCAACAATATAACCGAACCTTTACGCGCCATAACCTCTTGCATGTTCGAAATGGTTTTGCCAAATAATTCATTCTCTGGGGCTAAAGCAATAACCGGAAAATTCTCGTCTATAAGAGCAATAGAGCCATGTTTTAACTCGCCCGCCGCAAAACCTTCTGCATGAATATAAGAGATTTCCTTAAGCTTTAAAGCCCCCTCAAGCGCAAGCGCAAACATAGATTGACGCCCAATATAGATGGCGTTTTCAGCCTTAGAGATATGCTCCTCGGCAAGCGTTTGAATTTTTGTGTCCATTTTTAAAATATCACCAGCTATGCGCGGGATGGTAATCATCTGGCGTACTAAATCGGTCTCTTGACTTTTAGACAGATGCCCCTGCTCAACACCGATAGAAGTGGATAAACAGAGCAATGTCGCTAATTGGCAAGTAAAGGCTTTCGTAGAAGCCACGCCTATTTCTGGACCCGCAAAAGTCGGTAAAACAGCATCCGCCTCGCGTTGCATCGAGCTTGTCGGTGCGTTGACTACCGTTAATGTTTTTATACCATGCTCTTTGCAATATTTTAAAGCGGCTAAAGTGTCGGCTGTTTCACCTGACTGCGAGATAAATATGGCAAGACTATTTTTATCAAGCAGCGCATTTTTATAGCGAAACTCTGAGGCAATATCAATTTCGGCAGGGATTTTTGCGATTGTTTCAAACCAGTTTTTAGCAACCATCGCCGCATAATAAGCCGTCCCGCAAGCAATCATCATCACACGCGATATATCAGTCAATGAAAATGGCAGTGCGGGAAGCTCAATCGTTTCTGTTTCAGCATTAATATAATGACTAAACGTATGTGAAATAACTTCAGGTTGTTCAAATATCTCCTTGGCCATGAAATGTTTGTGGACACCCTTATCAACAAGGGTGCAGGAAGCATCAACCAGTTGTTCTGTGCGCGTAACTTCAGTGCCGTCACTCAAGAAAATATTAACGCCGCTACGCGTCAGAACAGCCCAATCACCCTCTTCAAGATAGGTCACGCGATTGGTTAAAGGTGCTAAGGAAAATGCATCTGAGCCGATATACATTTCTGCCTCCCCATGACCAATTGCCAAGGGTGAGCCTTTGCGCGCCGCAATAATACGTTCATCATCACCATTAATAACCAAACCAATGGCAAAAGCGCCTTCTAATTGATTAAATGTCGCTTGAGCTGCCGCAACGCTATCCATTCCGTCATCCAAATAATTTGAGAACAAATGCACAATAACTTCCGTATCGGTTTCTGTTTGGAATTTTATACCTTTAGCAATCAATTCTTCTTTTAAGGATTTATAATTTTCAATAATTCCATTATGCACAACAGCAACCTTATCGGTTGCATGGGGGTGCGCATTATTCGAAGTTGGTGCCCCGTGGGTTGCCCATCTTGTATGCCCAATGCCTAGTGTTCCAGCTAAGGGGTTTTCAAATAAAACCTGTTGAAGATTAGCCAGTTTGCCTTTTTCACGGCGGCGCGCAAGTTGCTTTTTATGAATTGTCGCAATACCAGCACTATCATAGCCGCGATATTCAAGGCGTTTGAGAGCCTCTAAAATAATCGGCGCAACGTCCTGCTTGCCTATAATGCCAATAATACCACACATATTAATTATCCTTATTTCGTGTTTTTAGATCTGAATTTTCTTGCCCAACCCATAATATTACGTACAGGTGCTCTTGTGATAGCTAAAGCATCTGCTTCAACATTATTGCTCAAAACAGAAGATGACCCAATATAGGCACCCGCACCAATTTTAAGCGGCGCAATAAGAGAACTATTCGAGCCAATAAACGCGCCTGCACCAATTTCTGTTTTATGTTTATTGAATCCATCATAATTACAAGTTATCGTCCCCGCCCCGATATTTGCACTCTCGCCAATTTGTGCATCACCCATATAGGAAAGGTGATTCACTTTCGCGTCTTTGCCAATTGTAGTTTCTTTTATTTCAACAAAGTTTCCTATTTTAGCCCCCGCCTCGATTTGCGTGCCGTGACGTAATCTTGCATAGGGGCCAATCACACTGTTTTTGCCGATAACACTGCCTTCAAGGTGGCTAAATGCCTTAATAACGCACCCGCGCGCAAGATTGACTTTTGGGGCAAAAATGCAATGTGGTTCTATTATCACGTCAGGGGCGATTTGCGTGTCATGGCTGAAAAACACAGTGCTCGGCGCAATAAGTGTGACCCCTTGCTCCATAAAATACTGGCGTTGACGGGTTTGGAATAGAGCTTCTGCTTTAGCTAATCCTGCGCGGCTATCAACACCGATTGTATCGCTCGGATCACTCATAATGAGGCCGGTGCTAAAGCCTTCTTCAACCGCAAGCCGCACAAGATCTGGCAAATAATACTCGCCTTGAGCATTATCATTTCCTAATTTGCCAAGGCACCGTTCAAGAATTTCTCGGTCAACCGCCATCGCCCCCCCATTACACAAGCTTATTTGATGCGTCTTTGAGGTATCCTTATGTTCGATAATTTCAACTGGTGTGTGCTCTTTGGAGAGTAAAATACGCCCATAACCGGCAGGATTATCGGGCGTGAAACCCAGCACAGCCAATTGTTCGGGGGCATTGAGTAATTTTTTCAAAGTCTCAGCCTGCATTAATGGTGTGTCGCCAAACATGACGACAACCCGCTTGATATTTTTGGGCAAAGGCATCGCCGCTTTTACGGCATCGCCTGTGCCGTTTTGCTGTTGCTGAATAACAAAATTTGTGTTCGGTGAGAATTGCGCGGCAAAGTCAGAGACAGTTTCTTGATTTGGCGATAGGACAATAATTGATTGTTCCATACCAGCTTCTTTTACTGCCGTTAATGTGTGCCCAAGCATGGGAAGCCCGCCGATAAGGTGCAACACTTTCGGTAAGTTTGATTTCATGCGTGTGCCTTTGCCAGCGGCAAGGATAATACAAGCTGAGATGGGGGTGGCCAAAACAAAACCTTCCAAATAAAGATAGTTTTATTTATAGGGCTTTATACAATTTTTGAAATCAAAGAATTTTGCGGTTTGTTACGAACAGATTAAGCCGACAGGCAAGTGACATCAATATCGGCTAAACAGCTGCCCCCGTTGATTATTGATTGCTTTAGGGATGAAACTTCTGGCAATAAATTCAACGTAAAGAAATGAGCTGTTGAGATTTTTCTTTTTTCAAAACCGCTTTGTTCTTGGTCAACTGCTTTGAGTGCCCCGCGGGCAAGATAATGTCCCCCCGCAACCAAACTGAACAAGCGTTGATAAGGCGTTGCCCCAGCCATTTTATCGGCGCGGGGTTGTTGCGCATCAAGCATCCAGTCAGTTGTTGCTTTTAAATCAATAATGGCATCATTAAGAGTTCTGCCAATTTCATTCAGAACAGGCGCATTATGGGCCGTACAATCATCGGCTGTTTGTTGGATTTGAGCAATAAATGTCGCCACAACGCCGCCATTATCAAGCGGGAGTTTGCGCCCAATAAGGTCAATCGCTTGAATGCCGTTGGTACCTTCATAAATAGTCAAAATACGTGCATCTCGAACATGTTGCGCCGCGCCGGTTTCTTCAATAAATCCCATGCCGCCATGAACCTGAACACCAAGGGCGGCAACCTCATTGGCAATATCTGTACTAAATGACTTTGAAATCGGCGTCAGTAAATCATTAAGAGCTTTGGCTTCGGGGTCATTATTTTGATGCGCCAAATCATGCAAAACACCATTTTCATAACAAATAGCGCGTGCGGCATCGGTTAAGCTACGCATGGCCAGCAACATGCGCTTGACATCTGGATGACCGCTAATCGATATCGGTTCATGGTCACCTGCTATAGCATCAAAGGCGCGGCTTTGCTTCCTCTCTTGCGCATAAGCCATAGCCAGCTGAGTGGCACGCTCTGCAACACCAACACCTTGCAAGCCAACATGCAAACGCGCATTATTCATCATCGTGAACATAGCGTTCATGCCTTTGTTTTCAGCCCCGATTAACCAACCGATAGCACCATCATTATCGCCATAAGACATAACGCAAGTGGGACTGGCATGAATGCCGAGTTTTTCTTCAAGACCGATACATTTTACATCATTCTTGCTCCCTAAAGTACCATCATCATTGACAAAAAATTTCGGAACAAGAAATAAGGAAATGCCTTTTGTGCCCTCTGGCGCGTCTGGCAAGCGTGCCAGCACCAAATGAATGATATTTTCAGACATATTATGATCACCATAAGTGATGTAGATTTTAACCCCTTTAATTTTGTAAGTGCCATCCCCAACAGGCTCAGCTTTAGTATTCAAAGCACCAACATCCGAGCCAGCTTGTGGCTCAGTTAAATTCATTGTGCCCGCCCATTCACCAGATATTAGCTTGGGCAAATATGTGTTTTTAAGCTCATCAGAGGCGTGCGCCGCAAGGGCTTCAACCGCTCCGTTGGAAAGCATCGGGCATAGCGTAAAAGCAAGATTGGCGTTCAGCATGTCGTAAACAGCATTGGAAAGAGATAAGGGTAATCCCTGTCCGCCATAATCACTTGATGCTGCTAATGTTGTCCATCCTGCTTCGATAAGCTGTTTATAAGCATTTACAAACTCAGCGGCGACGGTAACGTGTCCCTCTGCTAAGACCGCTTTTTGCTGGTTGCCCGTCCAACTCATGGGTGCGATAATTTCTGAACTGAATTTGCCGGCTTCTTCAAGAATGGATTTCACCAAGCCTGCGTCATCTTTTTCTAAACTGGAATTGTTTCCACCCATAAGCCGTTCAAACCCAGCCTCTTGAAATAAGCTAAAAATAATATCCCTCACAGGGGCTTGGTAGTTCATTTTTTTCTCACCCTTCTCTCGCCCTTTTTTCGGTCTTTTTCCACTGTAGCTATTAATTAAAAAAAGAGACCAAATGTTTCAGTCTCTTTTTAATTTCGTTTGTGAAACTGCTTATGAGTTTTCTGCGGCTTCTTTTTTGCGGCGTTTTTCTTCGGCGATTCGCGCAAGTCGTCTCTCCAAAGATCTAATCCAGCGGAAAGCATCGGTTGCAACATCATCAAAATCCCCCGCTTTTCTAAATGTTTTGATGGCTTTTTCATATTTTTCAAGTCTGCTTTGGGTAATCCCAAGTATCAGCCAGCTTTCGGCTTCACGTTTTTTGAGCTTGCCCTTATCAAGTCCCTGAATAATGTATTTTTCTGCTTTTTTCCAATTTTCGTCTTGAATATAAGCCTGAGCAAGTTGGATGTAATGTTTGCCTGATTTGGATTTTTTAGCAGCATTTAATAAAGGTTGGCGCGATTTTTTCCATTCACGCGAATGCAACCAGCTATTGGCAAGGAGCTCCCAGTTTTTTTCGGTCTTCTTGATTGCGCCACCTCTCAAGCCTTTATCAAGAACTTTGGCAGCTTTGTAAGGATAGTCATTATACAAATAAAGCTGGGCGAGGTTTACAAGGTCTTTACTTGACGTCAACATGCCCTGGCGGTGCATTGCTTGGCGGGCAGAAAAGGCCTCTTTGTCACGCCCAAGTTGGGAATAAACCGCCGAGATTTGTTGCCAGAAAGGCTTTTTGCCCGGAAATTTATCAACAGCCAGTTCTAGGATAGGTAAAGCTTCTTTATATCGCTCCCTTTGCAAAAGAATAGAAAGCTTAATACGATACCACGCTTCTCTTGGTTCTTTTACCTTAGACATAGCAATATTAATATCGCGTTCGGCGCGCTTTAAATCGTCTTTAATAAGATAAATTTGCGCGCGTAAGCCATAAGCCGAAGCCGATGGAGATTTTGTTTTCTTGAACCAATTATTTAAAACCCGCAAAGACTTGGTCGTTTGGTCTTCAGCAAGGTAAAGCTGGGCGAGGTTAAAAGTAATATCATTAATGACATTTTCGGGTAAAACGCCCATATTAATGGCACGTTCAAATTCTTGAGCGGCTCTTTTATAATTGCCCTTATCGGCCCAGACCGAAGCCAAGACTTGTAGAGCCACAGCTTTATCGTAAGGTTTAGCTTTTTGACTTGCCAGAACGGCTTGTAGTAGTGCCGTTGCCTTAGCATGATTGCCCTCTCCCAAGACTTCTTGAGCATTGAGAATTTTTGACCCGCTAGATTTACTTAAGGTTTGTGAGCGTCTGGTTCTTGGTTTATCGCGCCGTTTTTCTTTTTCTTGTGCATGAGCGATGTCGCGCGTGAGTATGGGGGAAAATACCGGGGCTAGAAAAAAAACCGCACCAAGGGTGCTGATAATAAATAATTGACTAAGTTTTTTCATAGGTCGGCTCATTTATTTAGTAATCTGATAGCTAATCAACTGTTGTACACCGGGGCGCAAAACGGCACGCCCATCCTCAGTTTTAGGTCTGTATTTCCATTTACGCACAGCACTTATAGCAGAGCGATTAAACATAGAACCGGGCTCGGATTCGACAATAAAGATATCAACAGCTTGTCCGATGGCATTAATCGTGTACTCAAGTAAGACCCACCCCTCAATACCACGTGACAAAGCACGGTTAGGATAACGCGGTGGCACCCGCACAATAGCAAGAGTGTCACCATCAATAGGAATATTGCCACCACCTTGATAGATGAAGCTTGTATTAACTATGTTGGTATCATCTGGCTTTGGTTTGTCAATGCTATCAAGTTTGGGCGGCGGGGGCTGTTCTTCTGGCTCTGGGCGGGCGGGTCGTTTGGGTGCTCGGTCTTTTGCATTAATGTCTTCATCACGTTCAATGCGGGTAAAATCAATCGTAAGCCTGTCTTTCACATCTTCAATATTATAATTTTGTCCCGTGACCATAATCTTCATCACCAGAAATAAGACCATAGTGGTAACGAAGCCCATAAACCAAACAAGAGTAAGTTTCAAAGGTGAAGCTAACAGCTTATCCATCTATTTTTCCTCTGCGGCAATAGAAATAGCTGAAATGCCACCCAGTCGAACTTGGTCCATAACCTCAATGAGTACCCCCGTTTGGGCCTCTTTATCGGCCTGAATAACAGCGCCGCCTTGCGGGTTCTCAGCACTTAGGCGTTCAATATTAGCCCGCACCGCAGCCAGATCAACCTCGCGGCGGTTAATCCAAACCTCATTATTGCTATTAATCGCAATCAATATACCGACACGGTTTTGTTTGCTCGCCGTTTCAGCATCGGGCCTTGATACATCAATCCCGCTTTCCTTAACGAAGGTTGCCGTGACGATAAAGAAAATCAACATGATAAAAACCACGTCAAGCATTGGCGTTATATCAATGTCAGCTTCTTCATTATTCGTTAAGCGATGTCGGCGCATAATGGTCTCCCTACCTTCAGGTCAAAATTAATTTGTCTTCAAGTCCCTCAACAACACGCTCAGCGCGCCGCTCCAGCACCGTCGTAAAAGCGATACCCGAAACAGCCGTAACCAAACCAGCCATAGTCGGCAATGTCGCTTTAGAAATACCCGCCGCCATGGCCCTAGCATTACCCGAACCCGTAATCGCCATGACATCAAATACTTCTACCATACCTGTCACAGTTCCAACAAGTCCCAGTAAAGGCGCCAAAGCAACCAGAGCCTTGATGAACCTAATATTGCGATGCGTTCTAAGACGCACAACAGAAATAAGTTGCTCTCGAATGCGGCGCGCATACCAAGATTTATGCTCAGTGCGGCTATTCCATTTTTGCAGTGTCTCGCTTTCCAATTGCTTGAACGAGGTGCGATAAAAAGCAAAACGCTCATATACCAATCCGAGCAGAACAAAATTGACAATCATAATGACAACCAACACATTACCGCCCATTTCGAGAAAATCACGCACCCCGCGTATTGACTCAAAAGGATTGGCAAACAGCCAGATGATCTCGCCGAATTCCATCATACTCTCCTAGCGACTGCCTTTGGCTTCGGCATGTGCCGCAATCAAGCCGATGGCCTGTTCTTCGAGCACCTGCACCACCTCTTTTGAGCGCGTCGATGCCACAGAATGAAGCAATAAGGTCGGAATAGCGACAACCAGCCCAAGCACGGTTGTCATCAGAGCTTGTGAAATACCCCCCGCCATGAGTTTAGGATCGCCTGTACCAAACAGAGTAATAGCTTGGAAGGTTAAAATCATCCCTGTAACGGTTCCCAACAAGCCCAGCAAAGGCGCAACACCTGAGATGAGTTTAATCGTACTGAGACCTTTTTCAAGGGCCGGCATTTCTTTTAAAATGGCATCATCAAGTTTAAGCTCAAGGGTTTCAATATCCACGCTACGATTAGCCGAATATGATTCCCAAATCCGTCCAAGCGGATTATTACCTTGCAGGTTACCGCTTGCGAGCTGGGCATTAATAGTGCGCCCAATACGCGAAAGTGTCAGGATACGCTCAATAGAGATTAAAAACCCAACAATACCAAGAGCAATAATCACATAGCCCACAATACCACCTTGACCGATACGCTCGGAAAGATTTGGCGTTTGCAAAAAGAGATCTAAAATGGCACCCCGTGAAGGGTCAATAACGCCCGCTGTGAGTTCACCGGCGTCGGCGGAAACTAAATTATTTGCACCCGAAAGGAAACGCGCAGGGGGCTGGCGTCCTAATGTCGTAAACTCGCCGTTTCCGCCGTAACGCAGGAAGCCTTCATCTTCGGAAACAGCCGTGAAAGGACCAACCCGCGTAATCATTGCAGGCTGAGGATAACCGTCTTGAGCGATAATATTACCGCTGAAAGTTTTAACTTCCCCTTGCGCCGTCATTTCTTGTTGTAGGGCATACCACAGACCTTCAAGCTGCTTCATAGAAGGTAGCCCTTTGGTTTTGGAAAGCGTTTGCAAAAATGCCTCGCGGCCCGGTAACTCACCAGAAATGATTGACGCCTCAACCTGAGCTTTCGTTTCTCCTGCAACTTGACGCACAACGCCAAATAATTCGCCAAAAACGCCAAGCCGTTCTTGAAGCAGGCCTTCAAGCTCGACTAGTTTGCGTTCATTTTCGTTAAAGACCTGCTCGAGTCTTTCAGAGCGCGCTTCTTCGCGTTTAATCGCGGCATTTGTACGGTTCAATAATTTTTGTTGCTGGTTACGGTTTTTTATAAAAGCGGCCTCGCGGCGTTTATTATCAGAATCGTCAGTCACCCGGCCCTGTTTTACGCGCTCCAGAAGTTGAATGAGCGTAATACCCTCATCAGCAGGTTTCTTGACTTGCTTTGCTTTATCTTGTGCAAAAGCAGGGGTGACTAAAAGTGATGCGGCAAGAAATGCCGTAACAATCAAATTACGTAACATATTAATTTCCTCCCTTTAGAGAAAATACCGGAATTGTCAGAAGATTTGGTGCGGTTTGTTCTTTGGCGATACGGATAGCTGTATTGATCTCGGAGTCAAAGTCACCCTCAAGGTCTACCCAGTCGCGCTCATCTTGAGACCAGACGGCACTTTCATCCTTATCAAGCGATTGATAAAGCCAAGTCACTCGTCCCAAGCGCAAGAAGTTCACAGTTTTTGCTTTACCATCAACCGTCAATTTACCTTCATAAGCCTCGATTGTACGACCATATTCATTCTCAATTTCAAAGGCTTCGAGAATTTTACGATATTTTTCAGCCGGATTAGCATCTGACCTGTCCATCAGATCGCGCAGTCTTTGAACCCGCGCACGCCGCTCCGTGATAAGAAAAGGCGTATCTAATTCAACAAAAGCCTCAAGTCCGTCAATCATGCGGAACATGTGAGGAATGATGGAACGGTCAATCGTCGTCACATCTTTAATTTGCTGACGAATACTAATCATTTCTACTTTTTGTGCACGAATGAGCTTCTCAAGCTGGTCATTATACTCACGAAGTGCTTCTAATTGTATGAGTGCCGCGCGATACTCGCCGACCAGCTCGGTTGTTTTGTCATCATACTTGTTGATGACTTTTTGTGACTTCACACCATCTTTAACAGATGCTTGAGCAATCTGCGTAACATCAAAAAGCGTGTTTGTCTGAGAACTGGCATCAGTTATGCAAACCAGTGTGAATGTAACTAGGATGGGTAAAATTACCCTTTTACGTGAAAGTAAAGTTTTACGACCTGATAAGTCCATCGGCATACGAAGTCCCTCGCCATGGTTGAATGAAAGCTTAAAGATTAAGAACAAATCTATAAGCAAGATACTCGGTAGCTTACTATTAATGAAATAAACAAATCAAGCTAGGATAATAAAATTTTTAAATCTCTTGAAGTTAAAACTTGGTTGTAAACTCAAAATTTAATTTTGCAATCAAAGTTATCAAAAAAACGTCTTCATTTTAGTATAATTTTGGGCGGTTAAATTTAATTAATACGTTTAATCGTCCTGAAACCGAGATGATTTGTTCCCAAGCCCGTCTCCTGAGGGTGGCGCGCGGCAGGTCTATAACGCAAACAATAATTGGGCGCACACAAATATGAACCCCCTTTAATCACAAAAGAAACCTGATTGGTTTCAGCTAAATGCGGCGAACTATGTTGAACCAGATGCCTGTCAGCTGAATAAACTTCTGAAGTCCACTCCCAGACATTGCCGATTAAATCGTAAAGCCCAAAACCGTTTGGCGCAAAACAACCCACTGGCGCAAAGCCTTCAAAGCCATCCTCAACAGTGTTCATAACAGGAAAAGCACCCTGCCAGCTATTGGCTTGGTGTTGACCATCAACAACAAACGCATCGCCCCAAGCAAATACAGTATCCCCGCCCGCCTTTGCCGCATATTCCCATTCTGCCTCGGTGGGCAGGCTGTGTCCTTTCCAAGCGGCATAGGCTAACGCATCCTCATAGGCAATATGAACAACCGGCGCGTGCGGCTTGGCGCCCTCGCCATTTGGACCAGAGGGATGATGCCAAGCGGCACCGGCTTTAAATTGCCACCAGTTCATCGAGGCATAAGAGGTAAGCTCTTTAGGCGTCTCAAAAACGGCAGAGCCAGCAACCAGCAATTTGGGCGCGATACCGGGATAATCTTTTGCGTCGAGCTGGCGTTCAGAAAGCGTTATATATCCGCTCGCTTCTACAAATTGTCTAAATTGCGCATTGGTGACTTCATGCGTATCCATATAAAATGAACCAATCGCCACTTTCTTTCGAACCCGTTCATCTGCATAGCCATAACTATCACCCAGAACCACCTCACCGGCAGGGAGTAAAACCATTTCCGGCAATTGGTCAGGGTTGCGGCATGCCGTTTGGGATGAGGGCTCTGAGTTAAAAATAAAGCCAATACAACCAGCAATTAGAATCAAACAAAATATGATGGCTATTTTATTTTTATGATTGGTGAAAATATTATTCATTTATAAGCGTCCTCAAGTTTAATTGCGGCTGAGGAAAAAATGGTGAGCCCGGCAGGGATCGAACCTGCGACCCACTGATTAAAAGTCAGTTGCTCTACCAACTGAGCTACGGGCCCACTAACAAACTAAGCGGGTATATAAAACATGTTTGGACGCAAGACTAGCCCTCAATTTTAACAAAATGCTTTTTTCAAGGCGAGGCTTTATTATTTTGTGTAAAAAAATTTGCAAAAAGTCAAAACTATGTCATCTTCAAGGAAATTCGATAGGAGGGATTATTATGAATTATCCATTAACAAGTCTAGCAACGCTTTTCATTATGGGGGTTTATTTTTGGACACTAATGAATGTCGGTAAGGCGCGTAGCAAGTATGGTGTGAAAGTGCCAATGATTTCTGGAAACGCAGATTTTGAGCGCGTTTTCCGTGTCCAAGAAAATACTAAAGAACAACTCGTGTTGTTTTTGCCTATCTATTGGCTGGCTGTGCTTGCTTACCCTATGATGGGTTTTGCTGATTGCATTTTTGGCTTTATTGGTTTGGGTTTTGGTTTGGGTCGTATCATATATGCGCGCGGGTATTATATTGAGGCACCAAAAAGACAGTTTGGCTTTATGGTTGGGTTTATCATCATCTGCATTACTTATATTGGGGCTTTATATGGTGTTATCAGTCAGCTTATTTAAAGCAATAATGAGATTGTTGAGCTTTTCACGGGCATGGCTGAGTTTCAAGACAGGCTAACTTGTTAGCTGACTTCTCAGCTGACAAGTCAGTTGGCGAGATGGTGGGCGAGATGGTGGGCGATTAGTTTATTGGTTCTATATTGGCTCTATGTCGCCTTGCTCTTGGAGAGCATAAAATTTTTGCTTAAAAGTCTCAAAGGTTTGCGTTTTTATGGCCTCGCGCATTTGTTGCATGAGGGTTTGATAAAAATGCAAATTATTCCAAGTCAAAAGCATTGACCCTAAAAGTTCGCCGCATTTGAATAAATGATGAAGATAAGCGCGTGAATATCTGGATGCGGCTTCGCACTCACTGTTTTCATCAAGCGGACGGGTATCGCCGACATGACGGGCATTGCGTAAATTAACTTTCCCGCGCCATGTATAAGCAAGCCCATGTCGCCCAGCGCGTGTTGGCATCACACAATCGAACATATCAATGCCCCGCGAGACCGCCGCGACTAAATCTTGCGGCGTGCCAACCCCCATCAAATAACGCGGCTTATCATGGGGTAGTGCTGGCACTGTAAAATCGAGCACAGCGCACATTTTTTCATGCCCCTCCCCGACAGCTAAACCGCCGACCGCATAGCCGTCAAAACCTATGGATTGAAGTTCTTTTGCGCTTTGCTTTCTGAGTGCCTCATAAATACCGCCCTGCACAATGCCAAAGAGGGCATCGCCTTTAGCTTGGTTATAAGTCTCAAAGGCTTGTTTTGATCTTTTGGCCCAGCGCATAGAAAGCTGCATAGACTTATCAGCCGCGTCGATTGGCGCAGGATATGGTGTGCATTCATCTAATGCCATGCGGATATTTGCCCCCAAAAGCGTTTGAATTTCTATACTTCGTTCGGGCGTAAGCAGGTGTTTTTGCCCATCAATATGGCTCTGGAATTGAACGCCTTCTTCGGTCATCTTGCGCAATTTAGCCAGCGACATAATCTGAAACCCCCCACTATCTGTAAGTATCGGCCCGTCCCATTGCATAAAGCTGTGTAAGCCGCCAAGAGTGGCGACTTGCTCGGCGCCGGGGCGCAACATCAAATGATAGGTATTGCCAAGCACGATATCCGCGCCCAAATCGCGCACTTGGTCAGGATACATCGCCTTGACGCTACCCGCCGTGCCAACAGGCATGAAAGCGGGAGTGCAAATACTGCCGCGCGGGGTTTCAATCGTGCCGCGCCGCGCCATACCATCCGTCTTTAAAAGAGTGAATTTCATATCTTTGCCTGTTTTTCAGTGCGCTCCAACAAACACCCATCGCCATAAGAATAAAACCTATAGCCTGAACGAATAGCGTATTGATAGGCTTTTTTCATGTTCTCAAGTCCAGAAAACGCCGCCACAAGCATAAAAAGAGTAGAACGGGGTAAGTGAAAATTCGTCATTAATCGGTCAGCGACTTTAAATTGATAGCCCGGCGAGATGAATATATCAGTATGGCCTGTAAAGGGTTCGACATATCCCTTTTTTACTGCCGCGCTTTCAATCAATCGTAATGAGGTCGTGCCAACACAAGTGACAGATTTGCCCTTTTTCAAGGTTTTGTTGATTTTATCGGCAACGTCTTGGCTCACCTCGCCCCATTCGCTATGCATTTTATGGTGGGCGGTATCCTCAACTTTAACGGGCAGAAATGTTCCGGGGCCAACATGTAATGTTACCTCGGCAAATTCAACGCCTTGGATGCGCATCAGTTGCATAAGTTGAGGGGTGAAATGTAGCCCCGCCGTCGGCGCCGCAACGGCACCCTTATGGGTGGCAAATATAGTCTGATAGTCATCTAGGTCTTGCTTATCTGGCTTGCGCTTAGCGGCTATATAGGGCGGAAGCGGCATCGCGCCGTTTTCAATTAGGCTCGTTTCCATGTTTTTTGAAGGGATCTTAAAAACAATTTCAGCGATGCCCTCTTGGCGATACATCACCTCGGCTTGCATGGTTTTGAACACCAATATATCGCCGACTTTAACCCGCTTTGCGGGTTTAATCAGTGCCCGCCAATATGTGGCTTGCAGTTGCTCAATCAGAGTTACCTCAATATGAGCCCCGGTTGCGTTTGGGCGTTGACGCATGGCTTCGAGGCGGGCGGGAATAACTTTTGTATTGTTGATTATAAGTAAATCACCTGCGGTAAAAAAGCGGGGCAATTGCTTGACAATATGGTGAGTATACGCACCGTTCAAGGGAACATAAAGCAATCGCGCTTGGTCTCTTGGGCTCGCAGGACGCAACGCAATATTTTCTTCCGGCAGATTAAAGTCAAAAGCTTCAACCCGCATTTAATCACTTACCCTCTTCTAAACGTAATGAGATAATTTTATCTGGGTTTTCTGGTGGTTCACCGCGGATGATAGTGTCAACAAATTCCATGCCTTCGACAACTTCGCCCCAAACTGTGTATTGACGATCGAGGAATGGGGCATCTTCCAAACAAATGAAAAACTGGCTATTCGCACTATCGGGGTGCTGAGACCGTGCCATGCCAATTGCGCCGCGTTCAAATGGAACATTACTGAATTCAGCCCGCAGGTCAGGATAATCTGAGCCCCCTGTGCCCGTGCCTGTTGGATCGCCCGTTTGCGCCATAAATCCATCGATCACGCGGTGGAAAACAATCCCATCATAAAAGCCTTCTTTGGCCAGTTGTTTGATGCGTTCAACATGCTTTGGAGCCACATCGCTACGTAATTTAATTTTGACGATTCCATCTTTAAGTTCGAGTAGCATTATTTTCCCCTTACTGGATGCATTTTGCGTTGCCATCGAATCTTGCGCCATCGCCGCCGTAATGGCTATGGATGTGATGAGCGTCAAACTAAAAAGCAAGATTGAAAGTGTAAAAAAAAGTGTAAAAAATTGAGTTTTATAATTATTAATCTGTTTCATTCGTTTATACTTATAATTAGTTGTAATTATTGATATTTTAATTTAATCATGTCAAATATTTTTGTCGGAACAAAGGCTTCAAAATCGCCCTTCATATCGGCTATTTGTCGGACCAGCGTTGATGATATATGAGCAACTTCAGGTGAAGCGGCCAGACAAATAGTTTCAACTTGTGCCGCCATTTGTCTATTCATTGCACTCATTTGGGCTTCATAATCAAAATCGGCACCGCTTCGTAATCCGCGTATGATTAAAGTGGCGTCATATTTGCGCACGGCATCAACCAGCAAGCCTTCAAAAGAGACAACTTCAAGCGTACATTTTTGTATCTTAGCGGGTTCATCAAGACATAAATGTAGCATTTTTATGCGTTCTTCAACCGAAAAACGGGCGTTTTTCTTTGCCTGAACGCCAATCCCAACAACTAATCTGTCAAGAAATCCCATAGCGCGTCTTAAGACATCTACGTGCCCTTTGGTAGGCGGGTCAAAACTGCCTGGATAAAAACCGGATATCATAATCGTCTTAGTCCTCTCATATATCAGGGTCGTTTGGGGTTTTATTTTGCTCTTCTTCAGTCTTTAAATTATCTTGAGCCTCGCCTGCGTCAAGAGTTTCTGTGATTTCTTCATCATTCATTTTGCCTGTTTCAACCTCATCTTCTGACACATCACCGAGGCAAATAACCGAAACAACATACGCATCTTCATCTGTTTTGAAAATAGTGACACCTTGAGTATTGCGCCCTGCAATGCGAATATCCTTAATCGGTGTGCGGATGAGGGTGCCGCTATTTGTAACCAGCATAATTTGATCCTCATCTTGAACAGGAAACGAAGCAATCAAGGGACCATTGCGGTTTGTGACTGTCATCGCAATAATGCCCTTACCGCCGCGCCCCGATACACGATACTCATAGGCAGAGGAACGCTTGCCAAAACCATTCTGGCTAACTGTGAGTAAAAATTGTTCTGTTGCGCCCATTTGAGCATAACGCTCTGGACTAAGAACGGCCTCTTCTTGTGTTTCCATATCATCTATGGCTGGCGCGCTCTCAACTTCTTCATCGATAGCGCGGCGTAGCATCGCAACCTGTTTGAGATAAGAGTTACGCTCGGCAGGGGTTGCATCGCTGTGGCGCAAAATGGCCATTGAAATGGTTTTATCACTTTGCCCAAGCTTGATACCGCGAACGCCAGTTGAGTTTCGGCTTCTGAACACCCGCACACCAGTCACTGGAAAGCGGATACAGCGTCCACTATTAGAGGTTAATAAAACATCATCATTTTCTGTACACATTTGGACGCCAATGATTTTTTCTCCTTCATCTGGTTTCATTGCTATTTTGCCGGCTTTATTCACATTGGTGAAATCCGATAATTCATTTCGGCGCACATTGCCAAATGAAGTCGCAAACATGACGTGGTATTGAGACCATGTGCTTTCATCTTTTGGCAAGGCCATAATGGCGTTAATTGTCTCGCCCTCTTTGAGCGGCAATAGATTGACCATAGCTTTGCCTCGGGACTGCGGACTCCCAACGGGAAGTTTCCAAACTTTCATTTTATAGACCATGCCCAATGTTGAGAAAAACAAAACAGGCTGGTGTGTATTAGCAACAAAAACCTGAGTAACGAAATCCTCATCCTTGGTTGTCATTCCAGCGCGCCCCTTACCGCCGCGGCGTTGGGCGCGGTAAGTTGAGAGCGGCACACGCTTAATGTACCCCGTATGAGACACCGTCACCACCATATCGTCTTGTGGTATTAGGTCTTCATCATCGCCGTCAAACTCGTCTGGAATGATTTGTGTGCGCCTCGGTGTGGCAAACTCATCACGCACTTCACTCAAGTCTTTGCAGATGATTTCCATAACCCGGTCACGGCTGCGCAAAATACTAAGTAAATCTTCGATAAGTGCCCCAAGCTGTCCAAGCTCGTCAGCGATTTCATCGCGCCCCATCGCGGTGAGCCGCTGGAGGCGTAATTCCATAATGGCGCGTGCTTGGGCCTCACTGAGATAAATTTTCCCATCTTTTTGAAGCTTATGGCGCAGGTCATCAATAAGCTTAATCAGCTCTGCCACATCATTGGCTTGCCAAGATTTAGCCATTAATTGTTCGCGCGCCGCTTGCGGAGAAGGCGCTTTGCGAATAAGCGCAATGATTTCATCAATATTAGCAACAGCAATCCCCAAACCAACCAAGACATGGGCGCGGTCGCGCGCCTTATTGAGCTCGAACTTAGAACGCCTTGTAATGACTTCTTCACGGAAACGGATAAACGCCTGCAAAATCGTGCGGATGTTCATCAATTCAGGCTTGCCGCCGTCTAGGGCGAGCATATTGGCCCCAAAACTGGTTTGCAAAGCTGAGTATTTATAAAGCTGTTTAAGAACAACATCGCCGACGGCATCGCGTTTAAGCTCGATCACAATACGCATACCATCACGGTCAGATTCGTCTCGAATATCTGAAATACCCTCAATGGTTTTATCGCGCACCAGCTCGGCAATTTTTTCAATCATGCGGGTTTTGTTCACCTGATACGGAATCTCAGTGACAATAATAGCGGCGCGATCTTTGCGGATTGTTTCAATTTCTGCGCGCCCGCGCATAATAACCGACCCGCGCCCCGTCATACCAGCAGAATGAGACCCACTGTGTCCTAATATTTGCCCACTGGTGGGGAAATCTGGACCCGGTACAATTTGGCAAATTTCTTCATCGGTTGTGTCGGGCAGCTCAATCAATTTTAAAGTCGCGGTAATTAATTCGCCAAGATTATGCGGCGGGATATTTGTCGCCATCCCCACAGCAATACCATTTGCGCCATTGGCCAGCAAATTTGGATAACGCGCCGGCAAGACGACAGGTTCGCTCTCAGAATTATCGTAATTATCTTGGAAGTTGACAGTATCTTTTTCAATATCATGCAATAAAGAATGCGCGATTTTTTCCATGCGCACTTCTGTGTAACGCATAGCCGCGGCGGGGTCACCATCAATTGAGCCAAAATTTCCTTGCCCATCAAGCAAGGGGATGCGCATAGAAAAATCCTGCGCCATGCGCACCAGTGCATCATAAATTGACTGGTCCCCATGTGGGTGATATTTACCGATCACATCACCAACAACACGGGCAGATTTACGATATGGCTTATTATAGTCATATCCGGTTTCATTCATCGAAAAAAGAATGCGCCGATGTACAGGTTTTAGGCCGTCACGGACATCTGGTAATGCCCTGCTGACAATTACACTCATCGCATAATCGAGATAGCTGGCACGCATCTCATCTTCAATGTCGATCGGAGAAATATCAAATTCAGGGGGTAACGTAGGTGAAGAAGCTATGGGTGGCGGCGTGCCATCCCCGCCATCCCCGCCATCCCCGCCATTATTATCAGCTCTAGGGCTTGGCTCTTTTTTTGATTTCGAAGTCGTTTCGCCATCAATTTCTTTATCTAAATCATCGGCCAAGGTGATGCCTTTCATTATGTTTCAAAGGATTGAAACATGTTAAATACGCCCTCAGATATATAGCATTTTACCGCCATGAGTCGCAACTCATGGAAACAAAAATTTCAATTTAGATAAGCCCAAAATATATTAATAAAATCAAATTATTAGCTAAAGAAATTTAAGCTCTTTATTCGGTTTCACGCATAATATAGGCTAAAAAGGGATATCATCATTCAGGTCTGCGCCCATGGGGGCGTCCGTGCGAGGCGTGCTATCATCGCCCGGCGCGGCAGATGGCGTTTTCGAGGATGATGATGATGAAGCATTGCCCTCACCGCCACTATTGCGACTGTCTAGCATGGTTAGATTGCTATTATAACCTTGCAAAACCACCTCGGTTGTATATTTGTCAACGCCTTGTTGGTCTTGCCATTTTCTTGTTTGCAGTTGCCCTTCAAGATAAACCTTAGAACCTTTGCGTAAATATTGTTCGGCAATTTTGGCTAAGCCTTCGTTAAAGATGACGACACGATGCCATTCGGTTTTTTCGCGCCGCTCGCCAGTGGTTTTATCTTTCCAGCTTTCACTTGTTGCAATACTCAGATTGCAAATCGGACGGCCATCTTTTGTACTCCTGATGTCCGGGTCCGCCCCAAGATTACCAACCAGAGTAACTTTATTAATTGAGCCTGCCATGTTTTTTCTCCTTATTTTCTTGCAGTCTACCAAAGGGTTTAGTGAGTGTCATGTTTTTCTGAGCACTTTAACTTTAAATTCTCAAGCCCTGTAGACAACCTAAATGTTCTCTATATGTCCCATATCTTTTTCAGCGTTTCAAGTTAAATTAAGCAATAAATTGTTCCACTTTGCTAAATTGACCTGACGTGCTATCCCAACGAGTCAGGATAAGGGATAAGATGAGCACAAAACGAACAATTTTGCCGCAAGCCAAAAAAATTAAGATTATTGGCGCACGAGAGCATAATCTTAAAAATATAAATGTTGAACTTCCACGTGATCACTTAATCGTGATTACAGGCTTGTCGGGTTCTGGTAAATCCTCGCTCGCTTTTGACACGATTTACGCAGAAGGACAACGCCGTTACGTGGAAAGCCTTTCTGCCTATGCGCGTCAATTCCTTGAGATGATGCAAAAGCCTAATGTTGACCAAATCGATGGTCTTTCGCCGGCCATTTCAATTGAGCAAAAAACAACTTCCAAAAACCCGCGTTCCACAGTGGGTACAGTGACCGAAATTTATGATTATTTAAGATTGCTATTTGCGCGTATTGGCATCCCCTACTCGCCGACAACGGGATTGCCGATTGAAAGCCAAACGATTTCTCAAATGGTTGACCGTATTATGGCTCTTAAAAAGGGTACGCGTCTGCATTTATTGGCACCGCTCGTGCGCGGGCGCAAGGGCGAGTATCGCAAAGACTTTGCCGAACTTCAAAAGCGCGGGTTTCAAAGAGTCAAAATTGACGGCACCTATTATGAAATTTCTGAAGTCCCCGCGCTGGATAAAAAGATCAAGCATGACATTGATGTTGTCGTTGATCGTTTGGTGATTAACCTTGAGCTTGGCAATCGTGTGGCAGATAGTTTGGAAATCGCTTTATCTTTAACTGATGGTCTTGCGGTCGTTGAAATATTAGATAAAGGGGATGTGCCTGAAAGAATAACTTTTTCAGCTAATTTTGCGTGTCCTGTGTCGGGTTTCACGATTGATGAAATTGAGCCACGCTTATTTTCTTTTAACAATCCTGTTGGGGCGTGCGCGGCTTGTGATGGTTTAGGCACGCAATTTTTTATCAATCCAGATGCGATTATTCCCGATGGCAAGCTATCGCTTAGCACAGGGGCGATTTTACCATGGGCTAAAAGCGGCACATCCTCGCCCTATTTTGCCCAAACATTAAAAAGCCTTGCCGCGCAATATGGTTTTTCGATGACCCAAAGCTGGAATGAGCTTGCGCCGACAGCGCAACAGTTAATTTTGTTTGGCACAGGCGATGATATCGTTACTTTTACTTATGATGATGGTGTTCGCAGTTTCAAAACCAAAAAGCCGTTTGAAGGCGTTGTCGGTAATTTAGAGCGGCGTTATCGTGAAACGGATAGCTCTTGGATGCGTGAGGAAATTGAAAAATTTCAATCCAAGAGCGCGTGCAAAAAATGCGAAGGATACCGCCTTAAGGATGAAGCCCTTTGCATTAAAATTGCTGACCGACATATTGGACATATCACGAATATGTCGATTAAAGAGGCGGGGATTTGGTTTAAGGGGTTGGATAAGGAACTGACTAAAAAGCACAAGGAAATTGCCAGCCGTGTTTTAAAAGAAATTCGTGATAGGTTATCTTTTTTGAATGATGTTGGTTTGGATTATCTTTCTTTGTCGCGCACCTCTGGCACTTTATCGGGGGGGGAGAGCCAGCGTATTCGGCTGGCTTCACAAATCGGTTCTGGTTTAACGGGCGTTTTATATGTGCTTGATGAGCCCTCTATTGGGTTGCATCAACGCGATAATGAGCGGTTGCTGGAAACCCTTATTCGGTTACGCAATTTAGGCAATACGGTGATTGTTGTTGAGCATGATGAAGAGGCTATTTTGGCGGCGGATTATGTTTTGGATATTGGCCCCGGCGCGGGTGTGCATGGCGGCGAAATAACGGCTAAGGGTACGCCCAAACAAATTATGCAGACGAAAAAAAGTCTGACGGGTAAATATCTGTCTGGCGAGATGAGTGTGCCGATGCCGACCACAAGACGCCCTAAAACGGCGCACCAATTGAAGCTTATTGGGGCGACGGGTAATAATCTTAAAAATGTAACGGCTGAGATTCCGTTGGGCATATTTACTTGCGTTACGGGTGTATCGGGGGGGGGCAAGTCAACGCTACTTATTGACACTATTTATAAAGCGATTGCGCGAAAGCTGAATAATGCGCATGATTTGCCTGCCGCTTATAAAGAGATTCAAGGCATTGAGAAGCTTGACAAAGTGATTGATATTGACCAGTCGCCTATTGGGCGTACGCCGCGCTCGAACCCGGCGACTTATACGGGCTCTTTCACGCCCATTCGAGAATGGTTTGCCGGCTTGCCAGAAGCCAAAATACGTGGCTATAAGCCGGGACGTTTTTCGTTTAACGTCAAGGGGGGGCGCTGTGAGGGCTGTCAGGGGGATGGCGTCATCAAAATTGAGATGCACTTTTTGCCTGATGTCTATGTTGAATGTGATGCTTGTCATGGACAGCGTTATAATCGTGAGACTCTTGAGGTGCGCTTTAAGGGCAAAAACATTTTCGATATTTTGAGCATGACGGTTGATGAAGCGGCCAGTTGTTTCAAAGCTGTGCCCGCCATTTTCGACAAAATGATAACATTACAGCGTGTGGGGCTTGGTTATATCAAGGTTGGGCAACCAGCGACGACGCTTTCAGGGGGAGAAGCACAACGCGTTAAATTGGCAAAAGAGCTTTCCAAGCGTGCCACAGGGCGGACATTTTATATTTTAGATGAACCCACCACGGGATTGCATTTTCATGATGTGGCAAAGCTACTTGAAGTGCTCCACGAGCTGGTTGATACGGGCAATACAGTGGTTGTCATTGAGCATAATCTTGAAGTCATTAAAACCGCCGATTGGATTATTGATCTGGGTCCTCGTGGCGGTGATGGGGGGGGTAAAATTATTGCCACGGGCACGCCTGAACAAGTCGCAACAAAAAAGCGAAGCTATACGGGACAGTATCTAGCGCAAATATTAAAGCCTAAAACCCGCATTGCGGCGAAAATCGATTAATTATTGTGCTTATTTTTGCTTGTTCTTGAGCCACTATATGATAGCCTTTTTAAACGTTTCCTGAGCAATAAAATAACAGGAAAGCATAACGGGAAAATTAAAGAAAAACGAGGGGGAAACCGGGGGAAACCAATGTACATAAACATATTTTTATAAATTACTCGAATAAGGTAATGATTTAATGTAATTTTCCATAAGCTCAAAATCTGGTGTTCCATCATCTTTCGCAGGAAGTTTAATAGACACCTCTTTCATTCTAGTTTGGCTTGCTTTTCTACCGTAGTTATATCGGTATTGTTCTAAATTCATAATAGTTACAAAAAACATGGCAAGATATGTGTTCATTTCAAATTTTGGTTCTAATTTTTCTACATGATCACTCGCAGAAAAGTTAAATGCTTGATAAGAACAATAGCCTACTACTGCACTGTCTACAGTTAAAATATTGCCAACTTCGGTATATGTATCACAGAACGCATCGACTCCATTATTGGTAGCTTGAGTGGTGACGTTAGGGTATATACCACTTCCAATCTCTTCTAATTCCTGTTTTGGCGTTGTTTTACTTCCAGTTACCTCAAATAAGCTAGTCAGGGGATAAAAATCCCAATTAGTAGCATTTAAATTAACACTTTTATCGACAACGGATGAGTGCTTAAATTCATTTTCTAAATTATTTTTATATTGCGATAATGTGGTTTTTATTGATCGGGATATACTTTTAGGTATCAATAAATCTTTTAGCGTCTTGTTAGCTTGGCGACCATAACTATACTTGTATTTATTAAATGAAATACACTTCGCATAAAAGAGCATTTCTAAAACAGACAATTTATTTTTGGGCATTAGAATATATAAATGGTGCCCACTATAATAAGGTTGTGGTTGATAGAAAGTAGACAACACCGACCCTCCCGATGCAACTGATAATGTATGTTTTGGATTGGGTTCTATGTTTATAACTTTATCAACAAACGCTGATACACCATTATTTTTTTCTGTCCTTGAAACAAAAGGGATGCTCTTGCTTGACGTAGAGGAGCATTTATCTAGATTCACTAGCTCCAGATTAACACCATAGCTAACATCAAAAACACTTGATAATTTTACTAAACTATTCATCGCGCGCTAGTGATATTTTATTACTAAACAAAAAAGTTATATAATTTAAAATTGTATCTTCAAAGTCTTCATCACGAAGGACTGAATAATCGGTTTCCATATAAGCCTCCGCAACCCATTCATTATCGGCAGATATAGCTCTCGTCACGCTGAATCCAGCTTCATTTTTTTTATTTAGAAAGTTATAAACCCATTTTTCTTTTATTTTTTCCCATGCATCAGAAGCATCATAGCGACCTTGGATTTTTCTTTTTTCAAAACCATCATCTTTATAATACCCAAAATAGGTTTCCTTATTAGCAGGATGTGGTTTATGTGCGGTAAAAACCATAACGCATGACACAACACCAACTTTTGAATTAAAAAACAATTCATTTGGCATTGATAGCACAGCATCTAATGTATGGTTTTCTAGTAGTTTTTTCTTAAATTCATATACCTTACCTTTGGTAGCTAATGCGCTTTGCATTGGCACAATAGCAACACACGTTCCCCCGTCTATAAGACATTCTAGGTTATTTAAAATAAATTCAAATTCATCTGTATCAGTCTGTCTATTAGCTTTATATGGTGGGTTTAAAAAGCCTACAGTGGGTTTTTTTGCTTTTACTTCATCCACTATTTGAGTATTAAAGCAACTGCCATTAATAATATTTGTTTTCCCATCTTGATGGATATACATATTAGAAATAGCTAGTGCGAATATATTTGCTTGATATTCTGTTCCTATAAGACTGTTAGCTTTTATATCTTTGATTTTAGCTTCATCACCGTTAGCGTCCGCAATCATCTTTTTCATAGCAGAAATTAAGAAACCGCCAGTGCCAGTACAATTGTCATATACAATAGAGTTTTTATTAACTTGTGCTAATTCTGAAAATAATTCTGTTATATGCGGCGGTGTTAGTACAATACCTAGTCCTTTATCACTATTAGCATATCGTAAAAATTCTATGTAAAGCTGTCCTAGAACGTCAACATATTCATGGGTTATAATAAATTGCTTAATATTTTTATCAATATCATCAATGATTTTTTTAAGAACATTTTTCTCAGTTGATAGAGATGTATCCGTTTTTATAAAACTAAACTGAGTAGTTAAACTTTCTAGCTTATCATCCCCAATATTAGCGGTATCTAATTCTCTGGCAACTGTTTGAATTAAAAACTCTGCTAAATGTTTTGGGTTCTCATACGACGCATAAGAATTTTTAAAACTATGGCAAGCGAGTGCTATTAATATAGAGCTTATTAATAAACTTCTTTGGCTTTCTACAATTTTATGTGAATGTAAATTTTCATTAAGTGTTTTTGTGAAATCAAATAATGTTTTGTAATCTTGGCGAACCTTTTCTGGACTTTTTAAGTACCCGTTTAAATAATCTTCAACCTCCAGTAACTTACTATCAAAAATTTCAGTTGCTTTTCTTTCACCCTTTAGATGTAAAAAATGGGATACTTTTAATTCTCTTTTTGTCTCACCACTAACAGCAATAGCTAATACATCATAATCTTTTGCTAGGTATGACGCATACAGTAATGCGCCATCTACAGCATAATCAGCATATTTATCTCTATTAGTGCTTTCATGTTTTGTAATACTAGCTTTACATTCGATAGCAATTAGTAAGTCTGAATTATTTTTATAGCTAATAAGAAAATCTGGGTATCCTTGACCGCCACCCTTTTTAGAAGCAGTTTTTAATAATTTGTCTATTTGAGGGCTATCAGATTTTTGTTCTTCAATATGAATAATGTCCTCAAACTTAGCAAAATGATTTCTAACTATCTTTGTAGTCTTTGTTTCATTGGCCATTACGCTATCAACCCCTTATAAGCTACTCTTTTGTTACCAATAGTTTTACCAACCACACCACAATCTTCTTTTAATTTGATATTTTATACATAAATTCGTGAACAAGTCCTATAAATACTTATAACGAATTATCCATATGAGTTAAATTTTTTAGTATAGACTAAAATTAGGGAAACGAATTATTACAACATGAAACCAATTCATATTATTGGCGGCGGCTTGGCGGGCGCGGAAGCCGCCCATCAAATTGCCCGCATGGGTATCCCTGTGATTTTATATGAAATGCGCCCGCATTGTTCAACCGATGCGCATGTGACAGACCAACTGGCGGAACTTGTTTGTTCTAATTCGTTTCGCTCAGATGATTGTGAAACAAACGCTGTTGGCTTACTGCATGATGAATTAAGACGCTCAAATAGCTTGATTATGCAATGCGCTGATGCGCATCAAGTGCCCGCAGGCGGGGCTCTTGCGGTGGACCGCGAAGGGTTTTCACAAAGTGTGACGACAGCATTAGAAAATAACCCTCTGGTGCAGATAAAACGCGAAGAAGTCACGCATTTTTCAACTGACTGGGAGCAAGTCATTGTGGCAACTGGGCCTCTTACCTCGGCGGCTCTATCGGCGGCTATCGGGAAGCTGACGGGGGATGAGCTGGCGTTTTTTGATGCGATTGCCCCGATTGTTTATCGTGACAGTATTAATTTAGACATTTGTTGGTTTCAGTCACGCTATGACAAGAAAGGCCCCGGCGGCACCGGCAAAGATTACATTAACTGCCCGATGGATTTATCCCAGTATAATATTTTTATCGAGGCTTTGCTGGCATCAAAGACAACCGATTTCAAAGAATGGGAAAAAGATACACCCTATTTTAATGGCTGTTTACCGATTGAGGTTATGGCGGCGCGGGGGCGAGAAACCTTGCGCTTTGGTCCAATGAAACCACGCGGGCTAACCAATGCGCACCAGCGCGATATAAAGCCCTATGCGGTTGTGCAATTGCGCCAAGATAATGCGCTTGGCACGCTTTATAATATTGTTGGTTTTCAAACCAAGATGAAATATGGCGCGCAGGCTGAAATTCTAAAATTAATTCCCGGATTAGAAGAAGCCCGCTTTGCGCGTCTTGGCGGTATGCATCGCAATACTTTTTTAAATGCACCGCGTTTGTTGGACTCTCAACTGCGCCTTAAAAACCGCCCGAATTTACGGTTTGCGGGGCAAATAACCGGCGTTGAAGGATATGTTGAAAGCACAAGCATTGGTCTTATGGCGGGGCGGTTTGCCGCCGCCGAAGCCTTGAAGCTTGATTATGTGCCGCCCCCCGCAACAACGGCATTTGGTGCTTTGCTCGCTCATATCACGATAAATGCACAAAGTAATAGCTTCCAACCGATGAATATTAATTTCGGATTAATGCCAGAAATAGTGCCGCGCCATCAAGCAAAGCTGATCGATTCCAATGGCTCTAAAATGACAGGTAAAGCCCGCCATCAAGCCAAAAAAACCGCCCGCAAAACAGGTTTTACGGCGCGGGCTAAGTCAGATTTTACGAAATGGCAAGCCGCCTTAAAGTAAGTTTAAATTTTTGCCGTCACGGACATTTTCAAAAGGCTAAATTGATAAAAGAACAGGCTTTTTTGCTTTGGATATGCCTTTGCTTGTCTGCGGGCAATGCCAATGGGCATAAAAATCGGCATAAGGTTAAGGCGCACGCTTCTTGAGAGTTGATTAAATTGCTGTGCTGCTTGGTTAAGCTTGTTTTGCGATTGAGTAACTTGCTCAAGATTGTTCAAACCAGCATGGCGCATAAGTTCAAACCCCGCGCCGGCTGTTTCGAGTAAACGCGCATCGCACTTTGCTTCAATCGCTTTGCACGATAATTTCATCAAGGCTGAGCCAATCTTTAAAGCCGCTTGAGATATACCGCTCGCCTCTGCTAGAGACATCTCGCATCCATCAATAATCTCTAGTAGTTTATCAGTGTCCATCGGGTTGGCGTGTAAGGCTTGAGCTATTGGCACACCCGCCGTTACAGTCACATCGACATTGACATCAACATTGACATCAACATTGACATTGGCGAGCATGTCGCGCCACCATTGCAATTTTACCTGACCCAAAATGGGCTCGCTGACCTCATAAGGAATATTGGAAATATCCGCATAAATTTTATAAAGCGTCAGGATGCGGGCGCGATATTGAGACGGTACAAACAAATGGCATAAATATAAATCGCCATCTTGTTGTCGTAATTCTTGTCGTAATATTTCAAAAAAATCACTCATATAGGCTCATCTGAATACTCATTCCGCCGCTATAAAAAAAGCCGCACCGATATGAAGGCGCGGCTTTTCAGTTCTCATTTTCGGCTTTAAAGAGCCAAATTTTGAGCCCCAACCATGCAATAGAGCATCGGAATGGAAAGCAATGTATTAGTGCGTGAAAACAGCATCGCTGTGCGTGCCGACGCCATTTTTGTTTTAGCATCAGCTTCAACAAGACCCAAAGCGCGCTTTTGATTAGGCCAGATAACAAACCAAACATTGAACCACATAATAAGCCCCAGCCACATACCAATGCCGATCAGCATATTTTGCAACAAAAGAGCTTCAACCAGATAGCTATTGGCATAAGCTAAGAGTAAGCCTGAACCCATTGTGAACATCGCGCTCCAACGAAACCACCACAAAGCGGCAGGTGCAATCACCTTACCAATAGCAGGTTTTTGGTCGTCAGGAATATTCGCCATGTTTGGGATTTGTATAAAGTTGAAATAATACAGCAATCCAATCCACATGATACCGCTTAGCACATGGATGTAACGTAGGATAAAAGCCCCCCAATAATGGTCAAATGCCCCCCCATTTTGGGCATAGTGGATAATCAGTAACGCCGCAAGGACGAAACCTGCAATAACTGTATTGCGAAGTGATGAAAGAATAGTTGCCATTTTGGTCTCTCCATTATTTATTGATTTAAGTCGACTTTTATTGGTTTGGTTTAGATGAAAATGTTTAGTATCATTAGAAATAGTAGGAGGACGCCTGCTGTTATAAAGAACGCCCAAAGGAAGATTAATAGAGCATTAAGAAAGATCTCCATTTTTAATTTCTTTTCAATGTGAAGTTAAAGCTCTAAGCCATGCTACGCAAGCCTTTATAGTATATTTTTTAGCTTGCGTTTTTTGACCAGTCCCGTTTTACGCCAAGATATAATAAAACAGGCCCCGCAATAAAAATAGATGAATAAGTACCCACAAAAACTCCCCAAATCATGGCAAATGTGAACCCCCGTATGACCTCGCCGCCTAAGAAATATAAAGCTCCAAGAGCCAATAAAGTTGTAACGGATGTCGTGATTGTGCGCGAAAGTGTGTCATTAATGGATTTATTAAATAATTCGCTTAAAGGCATTTTTTTATATTTGCGTAAGTTCTCGCGCACCCGGTCATACACCACCACTGTATCATTCATCGAATAGCCGACAATGGTCAATAATGCGGCGATAATCGACAGACCAAATTCAAATTGCAGGATTGAAAAAATACCAATGGTCAATACAATATCATGTATCAAAGCAATAATGGCGCCGATAGAAAACTGCCATTCAAACCGAAACCAGATATAAATAAGCATCAGCCCGATAGCTATGCTGACGGCTCTGACGCCTTTTACGATCAATTCATCACTGATTTGCGGCCCGACGACCTCGACGCGGCGAAACTCAACATTTTCGCCGAGCTCATGGCGTATTTTATCAACCGAAGAAAGGTTATCCTGATTGTCAATAATCCCCTTTTTTTCAGCCACACGGATGAGAATATCGTCAGGGCTCCCAAACTCTTGTATTTGAACCTCGCCAATGTCGAGTGAATTCAACCGCGCCCTTAGGCTCGCAAGGTTTAGGGATTTTGACGTTTCAATTTCAATGAGTGTGCCGCCTTTAAAATCAATGCCAAAATTCAAGCCAGTGCTCAAAAACAAGCCGATTGAGGCGAGCATCATAAGGGCTGAAAATATCAATGCCCCATAACGAAATTTAATGAAATTAATATTTGTGTCAGCCTTAACAAGTTTTAGAGTTTTCATAATAATTTCCTATAAAGGCACATTGGCGTTACGTGGGTTGCGTTTAACCCAAAAAGACACCATTAAGCGCGTTACAGTAAAGGCTGTGAACACAGAGGTTATGATGCCAACGCCAAGCGTGACAGCAAACCCACGAATAGGACCAGAGCCAAAATAAAACAAAATAAAGGCAGCAATCAAAGTCGTAATATTGGCATCCATAATCGTGCCAATGGCGCGCGAATAACCTGTATCAATGGCATCAATGGCACTTCTTGCGTTATTTAATTCTTCGCGGATGCGCTCAAAAATCAAAACATTCGCATCAACCGCCATACCGATTGTCAAAACAATCCCCGCAATGCCGGGTAAGGTCAAAGTCGCTTGAAGCGCCGATAAAACACCTATAATCAGACTCATATTCATAATCAGGGCAATATTCGCAAACAAACCAAAGAGCTGATAACTGACTAAAATAAACCCAATCACCAAAATAAAGCCAACAATGGATGCCCGACTGCCAGCTTTTATCGAGTCGGCCCCAAGCCCTGGCCCAACCGTTCTTTCTTCAAGAATATTAAGCGGCGCAGGTAAGGCTCCGGCACGTAATAGAATGGTTAAATCATTTGCTGTCTCAACTGAGAAATTACCTGTAATGCGCCCAGAGCCGCCAAGAATGGCTGACTGAATAACCGGCGCAGAAATAACCTGATTATCAAGCACGATAGCAAATGGCTTCCCGACATTCTTTTTTGTAACATTGCCGAATTTTTTACCGCCGACACTATCAAAGCGAAAATCAACTTCTGGCGCGCCTGAATTTGGGTCAAAACCGACACTGGCATCGACTAAATGGTCACCGCTGACCATCACACGTTTACGAATAACATATTGTTGGGCTGGCTTTGTATCGCTTGTCAAAAGCTGCGCGCCTAAAGGAATTCGTGCGCCATTTGCTACATCATAAGCACTGACATTTTGGTCAACCAGATGAAAGTTTAGCTTTGCCGTTTGCCCAAGAAGATTTTTTAAGCGTTCTGGATTATCAAGCCCCGGAACTTGAACTAAAATACGATTTGTTCCTTGGCGCTGGATGGTTGGCTCTGTTGTTCCAAGCTCATCAATTCTGCGGCGCACGATTTCAATCGACTGTTCAACCGCTTTAATATTGCGCTGTAAAAGAGAGGCATCACTAAAAGCGACAAAAAATGCATCATCCTCAAGTGATAAAACATCCAGCTCATTTGCGGTGGCGCCATTGAATATATTCACCGTTATCGGTTCGGATATGTTCTCAAGAGTTGTTTGTGCTTTTGAAAGAGCCGCCCGCGCACGGATACGAACCCGAACCCCTAAACGCTCATCTATCGTGGTGATAACAGGATTAGTGTAGCCAATTTTATTCTCGCGCAAAGCCAAACGAATGTCCGATAGAAGGTTTTCCAACCGCTCCTTTTGCACAGTCTCAACATCCACTTCCAGAAGAAGATGCGAGCCGCCTTGTAAATCCAGTCCAAGATTGAGGTTACTATCAGGTATAAAGCGCGGCAAATTATTACGCGTGTTCTCACTCACAAAATTTGGCAACGAAAATAATAGCCCAAAAACCAAGCTCACAAGAATGAGGGCTATTTTGGATTTAGAAAAATGAAGCATAAAAAACCTAATGAAATATTTGTTAATCGGCAGGTTCGTTTTTAGAACGAACAGTGACTATCATACTTTTAACGACGCTCACGCGGGTTTTTTCTGCGATGTCAATTTGCACCTCGCCCTCATCGACTTTAGCAATTTTGCCGACAAGACCGCCTTGTGTGACAACGCTATCGCCGCGCCGCAAGGCTTTGAGCATCGCGGCATGTTCTTTTTGGCGTTTATTTTGCGGGCGAATAACTAGAAAATAGATAATCCCAAAGATTATAATAAAGGGAAACAACATTTCTAATAAGCCGCCGCCAGCAGACAACGAAGATTGGGCAAAAGCAGGTGAAATGAACATGACAAATCCTTTTTTTATTTCATTAGGGTTAATATAGTCGTGTTAGGTGGTTTTGAAAACGGCTAAACTTAAAGTTTAAGTTTAAAGTTTTAAATATAATTATTTGGGTTCAAAGCCCGAACCCCTTTGCGAATTTCAAAATGTAGTTGAGGTTGGCGCACATTCCCAGTTTTCCCAGATTGTCCAATAATTTGCCCACGCTTTACTTTGTGCCCCACTTTGACGCTGAATGATTTTATATGAGCATAAGCCGTAATGTAGTTATCGGCATGTTTAAGTAGAATTAAATTACCATATCCTTCGAGTGCATTGCCAGTATAAACCACCACACCATTTTCAGCGGCGCGTATATTGGTTCCGACTGGCATGGCAATATTGATGCCATCATTATGCACACCATTTGCTTTGACCCCATAAGACGAGATGAGCCGCCCCTTAGCAGGCGATATAAATTTCCCCTTGCGTGCGGGAGGGGCTTTGATGGTTTTAGATGTATCGCGGCGTTGCCTCGCAAAATTGCCCGCCACTTTCAGCTTTTGCCTAATTTTCAAATGATAAGGCGGTTTGAGTTGGTTATTTTTAGCCAAAGTGCTGATATCAAGATTGAATTTGCGCGAAATAGAATAAAGCGTATCGCCTTTTTTAACGATGTATAGATTTCGACTGGGGATACGCAATCTCTGCCCTTTTGTAAGAATATAAGGTGCTTGCGCATTATTCGATTCGATCAGGTCGCGCACTGAAAGATTATGACTGCGTGCCAGACTATAGTAAGTGTCCCCGCCTCTAACCGTCACGGTTTGGGCGTCCGAATATTTGATGGTTGAGGCAGGTGATGAGGCGGATTTTGGCGTTTTGCGCACCCCCGCTCTAGGATTAGCAGATTTGTTAAAGATATTCGTAAAAGTGTCATAATTTCTTTCAGAATCATACCATTTGCCGCTTTCAACAGGGCCACAAGCCCCAACCATAAAGATAAAAGACGCAATCCACGCTAATCTGTATGGGCTGTATCCAAAATGGTTTTTATGCCTAATAAATTTAGTCATCAGATGTTAAATCTAAATTGATTCATTCATAATCAAGCTTGGAAAATTAATCTCATTAATAGTTTCAATATAAGGTTTTTTGTCTATATGAAACACTCGCACAAGGTGCTGTTTATTGCCATCGACAAGTGGCATTAAAATAAAACCATCGGGTTTGAGATGGTTAAGCCAGATGGGCGCAATGGTCTGGCAAGCCCCGTTCACAATAATACGGTCAAAAGGCTTTTGCGCCGGCCAGCCCTTTAGCCCATCACCACTCATGGCAACGATATTAGATAACCCCAATGCTTTGAACCTTTTTTGCGCCGCAAGATAAAAAGGACGGATGATTTCAAGACTAAAAATGCGCTGCACAATCATTGCCAGCAATGCCGTCTGATAACCGCTCCCAGTGCCAATTTCTAAAACTTTATCATCCCCATCAACATCAAGATAATCAATCATGGTGGCTAAGATAAAAGGCGTTGAAGCGACTTGCCCCAACCCCAGCGCGGCATTGTCGTGCTCTGTGTTAATCGTCTTTTCAACAAGAAAATCACGCCGCGCTATGGCCGAAAAAGCATTGAGAATTTGCGGGTTCGTTATCCCCGCTTGTCTGATGGCTAAGCCAAGTCTGGCCGTCTCCTCATCCATCATCGATCATCCAATATGGCTCAAACCATTCATATAGGGCCGTAAAACATCAGGAACACGCACGCGCCCATCTTCAAGTAAATTGTTTTCAAGCACCGCAATCAAGCTTCGCCCAACCGCCAGCCCCGACCCGTTCAGCGTATGAATAAAATGCGTTTTCTTATCATCTGGCAAGCGATAACGCGCCTTCATGCGCCGCGCCTGAAAATCACCGCAATTGGAACAGCTAGAAACTTCGCGGTATTGCCCCTGACCCGGCAACCAGACTTCAAGGTCGTATGTTTTACGCGCCGCAAATCCCATATCGCCTGTGCATAGTAGCATCACCCGATAAGGTAGCTCAAGCCGTTGCAAAATCGTTTCTGCGCAATTTGTCATTCTCTCAAGTTCATCTTCGCTTTCTTGCGCGATAACCATAGAAACTAACTCCACCTTATTAAATTGGTGCTGGCGGAGCATACCGCGCGTATCACGCCCTGCAGAGCCAGCTTCGGCTCTAAAACAAGGCGTTAATGCCGCCACGCGCAAAGGCAGTTGTTCTGCGGGGGTAATTTGCTCTGCCAAAAGATTACTCAAAGGGACTTCTGCCGTGGGAATTAAATAAAACCCCTCTTTAGTTTGGAAAACATCCTCCCCAAATTTTGGCAATTGACCTGTGCCAAACAGGGCTTGTTCTTTTACCAAAATAGGCGGCGCGATTTCTGTATAGCCAAATTCAGTTGTGTGAACATCAAGCATAAAATTGCCCAAAGCGCGTTCCAAGAGTGCCAACTGCCCTTTAAGAATAACAAAACGCGCCCCAGATAATTTGCTCGCGTGCTCAAAATCCATTTGCCCAAGAGCTTCGCCAATTTCAAAGTGTTCAACGCCATGAGGCATTTTTTTGGGCGTACCCCAGTCTCGCATGAGCTTGTTGTGCGCCTCACCTTCTCCGACTGGCACATCTTCAAATGGCAAATTTGGAATAGCGACCAAAGTGTTTTGTAATTCTTCAAATGCGTCACGTTCTTGCTTTTCAGCATCCTGTATTTTCTTTTTTAAATGACTGACTTCGTCCATAAGGCGCACTATTTCAGCATCATCGCCTTTAGCCTTTGCGTAACCAATGGATTTAGAAACTGCATTACGTTTGGTTTGCAGTGCTTGTGCGTCTTGAATGACATGAAGGCGTTGAGCATCTAACTCTAGTAATTTAGCCGAAACAGGCATTTCACCTCTGTACCCTAGAAGCGTATCCGTTTGTTCAGGATTGTCTTTTATAAAATTGATATCCAGCATCTGGTTTCTGCCCCGCCTTACTCAAGTGTATCCGTTTCGCGCCGCGCCTCAATCATCGCAACACCAAGAATGGCAATCTCATACAGTAATAATGTCGGAACACCAAGACCGATTTGGCTAATCAGATCTGGCGGCGTTAAAAAAGCCGCCGCCGCGAAAGTCAAAACAATCGCATATCGCCTTTTGGAACGAAGCCAATTTGCCGTTACTAATCCCATTTTTCCCAGCAGAATAAGAACAACAGGTAACTGAAAGCAAATTCCAAAGGCCAGAATTAAAGTCATCACAAAGCCGAGATATTCGCTTACCCGATTCATCATCACAATTTCGGCCGCCCCCGCCCCCGCCCCCGCCCCCGTCCCAGTTTGTTGCATATTAATGAAGAACTGCATGGCAAGCGGCATGATGAAGTAAAAAACAAATAAACCACCAATGATAAAGAGCACAGGAGAAGCCAGCAGAAACGGCAATAATGTTTTGCGTTCCGTTTTATAAAGCCCCGGTGCTATGAAGCTGTACATCTGAAAAGCAATAAAGGGAAAACCAATAAAAAACCCACCAAACAAAGATAATTTTATTTGTGTAAATAAGTATTCATGGGGGGCGGTGTAGATTAATTTTAACTCATCAAGCTCACGCATGGCGGCTTCGTAAGGGTATAAAAGAAATTCAAAAATATTATTCGCAAAGCCGATACAAATGAAAAACCCGACAGCTAACACCAATAATGACTTTAATAAGCGTGTTCGTAATTCAGCTAAATGAGCTAATAAGGGAGCTTGGGTGCTTTCAAGTTCATCAATAATTTCAGGCTTTTGGATCATTTTTCTCATCATTGGGTGTAGAAAAAAGGTCGGTGCTATCCTCGACACTATCAGGCGATTTACTTTTTTGTTTTGCTTGATTTTTTGTTTGCGAAAACTCTTCCAAGGCATCAGAGACATTAATCTCATCTTCGAGTTGAGCAAGATTGCCTTTAAACTCAGCACTTAATTGACGCGCCTTTGCCGTCATCCGCCCGACATTGCGCAAGATTCCCGGTAATTCCTTTGGCCCTAGTACCAATAGGGCAATTACGGAAACAAAAATGAGTTCTGACCAACCAATATCGAACATTATATCTGCTTATCCAATGGCAAAATGGGCGACACCGCCCAAATTTTAAGACACCCGTCCAGCAAAAAATTATTTGCTTTTTGGGTTTTCGTCAGGTTCTTGGACATCAATGACATCCTCATTTTGTTCATGAAGCTGTTGTTTTTCGTCCTTCAAACCTGAACGGAAACTTCTAATGCCTTTCGCCACTTCCCCCATAAGAGACGAAATACGTCCACGCCCAAATAGCAAAATCAATAATAAGACAACCAGTAAAATCTGCAAACCACTCGGAGCCATTTTTTTTCCTTTATAAAATGCTTTTTAAAATCATCGCATATTAGTCATTAAAAATCATCAAATCTTCTTCGTTAATACAAAAATGATGTTGTCCAGAGCCGTCTTCAGGCAAGGGGGTCGACGAGTAAATATCCCAAATAATTTTCGGCGAAATATTGACGATGCCGCGCCATTCTGAGCCAATTTTGCGCACATGATTAAGCACCCCCTTAATAAAAACCTCCCTACCAGATGGCAGGTGTGATGGATATTTAAGCTTAATGGCATGAGGGCGAACACAAATAAGGGCATCCGAGGCGATATCATTAAAACCAGTGCTGGCATTTAAAATATCTATATATTTACTGGTATTGACAGGACCAAGAAGATTAGCAACCTCAGCTGTAATGGGTTTTTCATAAATATTTTTAGGCGTATCGCATTGAACAATTTCGCCGTTAAGCATAACTGCAATACGGTCGGCAAGGCGCATGGCATCTTCGGGGTCATGCGTCACAATAACATTTGTGCGCCCGCCCTTTTTCATCAAACTGGATGTGAGGACTCTAAGCCTATCGCGCAACTGAACATCTAGGCTTGAGAAAGGTTCATCCATCAGCATAAGCTGAGGGTTTGGTGCTAACGCTCTGGCTAAGGCAACGCGCTGTTGCTCACCCCCAGAAAGATTTTCAGGGTATTTATAGGATAATTTCAAGACACCCGCTTGCGATAAAACTTCAACCGCGCGGTTTTTGCTGGTGAGGGATTTTGGTTTATGAAGCCCAAAGAGTACGTTCTCCATCACGTTAAGATGCGGAAACAGGGCATAGTCTTGGAATAAAACGCCTATGCCTCTTTGTTCAAGAGGAAGATGGAATTTTTTATCGCTGGCAAGCATGCCATTAATATAAACCTCACCTTTCGTGGGTTGCTCGATACCAGCCAATAGCCGCAAAATAGTTGTTTTGCCACTGCCAGATGGCCCAAGCAAACAGATAGACTCGCCCGTTACAACATCTAAAGATAGATTATTTATAACCGCAAGATTACCATATTTTTGCGACACATTGGTAAAAGTAAACCCTGTCATGTAAGCTCACCATTTTGAGGTAAATGCATTTCCAAAGGCGGCTCTTCTCCAGTATCATCAACGCCAAGGGGATCTTCTGTAGTATCATTATCCGGGTCTGGTTCAGGAATTGCAAAACCGGGCGGGAGACGATTATCCAAAAGCCCGGCGGCTTTAAGCTCGTCAACGCCCGGCAAATCTGAAAGGCTCTCTAAGCCAAAATGTTCAAGAAAATGATCCGTTGTCCCATAAGTAACCGGCCGACCCGGCACGCGGCGGCGTCCACGGATTTTCACCCATTCAGTTTCCAACAAAACATCCAACGTCCCCTTAGATATACTAACGCCTCGAATATCTTCAATTTCAGCCCGTGTCGTCGGCTGGTGATAAGAAATAATAGCCAGTGTCTCAAGCGCTGCACGCGATAGCTTGCGGGTACTGGTGGTATCTGTTTGTAGCACATGTCTCAAATCGTCCGCCGTTCTGAAAGCATATTTTTTCCCAACCCGCTTTAAATTCACCCCGCGTTTAGCATAATCATCAATCAAAATATTAATCAAATCAATAATAGGTATCCCCTCAGGTAATCTGAGCGCAATTGTTTTCACATCCAAAGGCTCCATGCCAGCAAATAACACAGCTTCAATAATTCGCAAATACTCTTGTTGTTTTTCGTCAGAAATATCCGCCAGCGAAATCATAGAACTCTTGCCTGTTTGGGCTTGTTCAAAAGCGTTTTTGGGTTGCTGTTCTGTCATAAAATTGCCTGAAAGTGAATGTTCCTAAGAAGTTGCCGTTTTAGGGCGGGCGCGGCGAATTAAAATATTACTAAAATTTTTATCTTGATGTATTTCAAGACGTCCGTCTCTAACAAATTCAAGAATGGCACTTAAAGAGCTCGCTGTCATAGACCTTCGCTTTTTAGTATCCTTAACATCTTTCATAACCACACTATCAAAGCGGTCCCACTCATCCAGCGTGCCAAGTAATCTCTCGATCTTTTGGCGGGCGCGTTCAATCGTGAATATTGGTAGAACGGTAGGCTTCCACTCAGAATAATAATTACGCAAACGCTGGGTCGAGTATGCCCCTAGCAAGTCATAGAGGCTAGCATTATATTTACTATGACGCTTGAGGCGAATGCCTTCGGGCATGCCGCGCTTGAACATATCACGCCCTAATTGTGGGCGTGCCATGAGCTGGGCAACCGCTATGCGCATGGACTCTAATTTTTGAAGCTGAAAGACAAGCCTTGCCGCCATTTCTTCGCCCGATACCTCTTCTTCATTTTCAGGCGGGGGGAGCAACAGCCGCGATTTAAGATAGGCCAACCAACTCGCCATAACCAAATAATCGGCGGCAATTTCAATCTGCAAGCTGTGGGCGTCTTTTATAAACGTCAAATATTGCTCGGCGAGTTCCAAAATAGAAATCTGCTTTAGATTAACTTTTTGAACGCGCGCTAAGGATAGTAACACATCCAATGGCCCTTCAAATCCATCAATATCCACCTGCAGACCATCTGCATTAGGCGGGCGCGAAGAGCGGGTTATCATATCGGGTATTGATGTTACAGAATCAGTCATGCCTTATTATACTGCCTCTAGGGTTTTGGGAAAATACCTTGAAACAATTTCTTCCCAATCGTGCTGAATTTGCTCAAAGTTTAGAGCATTTATGGGGCGAGACAAAAAGGCTTCGATTTTTTTTGCTCGCTTTACGCCAGCGTTTGAAAGTCTCGGTAGATTTTTACCTAAAACCTCCATTTCGCGCATCTGCCCATTACAATGCAAAACCAGATCACACCCCGCCTCTAAGCTTTTTTGACTGCGCTCAAGAATATCCCCGCAAAGAGCCTGCATAGAAATATCATCACTCATTAACAAGCCGTCAAAGCCGATATGCTTGCGGATAATTTGCGAAATAATCACCTCAGATTGTGTCGCCACATTTTCACTATCCAGTTGCGTGAATTTTAAATGACCCGTCATCGCCAGTGGCAATTCATGGCAAAGGCGAAAACTCTCAAAATCCGTTGCCATGAGTTCTGCTTTTGAGGTCTCCACAATCGGTAGTTTCAGATGACTATCAACCCGTCCGCGCCCAAGTCCCGGCAAGTGCTTCATGACAGGTAAAATGCCGGTTTCCATCAACCCTTGCGCCGCCGCCATGCCTAAAGCGGCAACTTTTTCAGGAACATTCCCATAAGCGCGGTCACCGATAGCATCGCTGGTAGATGCCGTACAAACATCAAGGCAAGGAAGACAATTGATCGTGATCCCATAATGGCGCAATTCTAACCCAATTAATTGCGCCCCTAATCGTGCTGCTTGACGGGCGGCTTTTTCGTCTTGTTCAAAAATTTTACCATACATATCAGCCGCTGGATGGGTTCGTGCCAAGGGCGGTTTTAAGCGTGCGACACGCCCGCCCTCTTGGTCGACTAAAATGGGCGTATACGGATTATGGGTGAGTTTTTTTAAGGACTGGGTTAATGAGCGCAATTGTTCAGCATTTTCAATATTGCGGGCAAATAAAATAAATCCCCAAGGTTTATATGAGGCAAAAAAATCCTTTTCAGCATCGGATAGCGTGGTCGAGGCTAGAGCGTAAATAGCGGCTTGATGTGTAGCCCAAGACATTAATTAATTTTCCTTACCAGACAATCCTGCCCCCTCGCTTTTAAAGAAGCACAGAAGTTTTTTGCTTGCTGGCGATTAGCAAAGCCGCCAACACCTAGTCTGAAAAAAATTCCCTTTTCACCAAGCTCTGCTTTTTGAACCATGAGGGCTCGGCTTTTAAACAAATCTGGAAACTTTCTCTGTAAACCAGAAAAAGCCGTTTTTGTTTGCGCAATACTGCGTGAGGCAGATATTTGCACAATATAAATCTTACCATCTGCGGCACTCGGATTTGGTTGAGGGGGACTAACTGGCGCGGCTACTGAAAGAGGTGGCGCTTGCTTAATTTGCTCTGGTTCAGTTGTTGGCTCAGGTGCTGAAACTGAATCAGTTTCCAAAGTGGCATCCAATTCAGCTAAATAATCTTCAACACTCGTATCCGCCTCTGGGTTTGCAGAATAAAGTTTTTCAACAGAGCCATCACCAACGTCTTGGATTGGTGTATTTTGCGGTTCAGGTGAGGCCGGTTCATGAGGCGCCGGATTACCCTCAATGGTCTTATAAATACTCAAATTTTCTTTGCTGATATCGCCGCGCAGATTGTCTTTGGGAATAATTTTGACGGCTTGTTGGTCGGCCATGACTAGGGGCGGTAAATTTTTTTGCCCGTCTTGTACACCCTTAGTATAGGCAAGATAAACCACCCCCGCTAAAGTTACAAAAATAGCCACCCCGCCCAAAATGACCGTCATCATAGAAAAACGATTACCCGTATTATTCATCTGGTACCCGTAATAATCACCCGGCGATTGAATCTTGAGGGCTTCATTGTCGTCGCCGAATTGATTCTCAAAGTTATGAGTACCAGTTGGGTCTTCTGAGCCTTGCGACATTTACCGCATCTCCTTTTCTGGTTTCACACCTAATACATCAAGCCCTGATTCAAGGGCAAATGCAACCGCACAAATCATCGCCATCTTAGCTTTGGTTGCTTGGCTATCTTGTTGGATGAATTTAAGTTCATTATGTTCTTTGCCCATATTCCATAAAGAATGAAATATTGCGGCTAACTCATTGAGATATATAAATATTCTGTGTGGCTCATGGAATGTTGCCGCGCTTTCAAGAACACGTGGCAAAGTTGCTAGATGGCGCAATAATGATACTTCTTGTTCATGCGTTAAAATCGACAAATCTGCTGTTTTTAAAGATTCTGGTAACAAATCTGCTTCACGAATGATGCCATTACGAACAGCATTGCGGCATACAGAATAAATCCGCGCATAAGCATATTGCACATAAAAGACAGGGTTCTCGCGGCTTTTTTCTTTTACAGTGGCAAAATCGAAATCAAGCGGCGCGTCATTTTTACGGGTTAACATCATAAACCGAACAACGTCCCGCCCCACCTCATTGACGGCTGCGCGCAAAGTCACAAACTGACCTGACCGCTTTGACATTTTAATCGGTTCTCCCGCCCGCATGAGTTTAACGATTTGGCAAATTTTCACATCAAGACGCACCTGATTATCAGACATCGCGCTCATAGCAGACTGCATGCGTTTAATATATCCAGCATGATCTGCCCCCCAAACGTCAATCATTTGAGAAAACCCACGCCGGAATTTGTCATTGTGATAGGCAATATCAGGCGCAAAATATGTCCAACTCCCATCAGATTTTTTTAAAGCGCGGTCGTTGTCATCACCAAATTCGGTCGATTTAAAGAGCGTTTGCACTTGCGATTCCCAATCCGAGGGCGGCTTACCTTTGGGCGGCTCTAAGACACCTTGATAAATCAAACCCATTTCATCCAAACAGGCAAGCGTGGCATCAACGGCGCCGCTATCACGCAATGATTGTTCAGACACAAATAAATCATGCCTAACCCCCAGTGCCTCAAGGTCATCACGGATCATAGCCATAATCATCGGGAGAGCTATTTCTTTGGCTTTGGTAATTTGACTATCCTCTGTTTCTTCAAAAACCGCGCCGCCGTGCTTTTCTATAAAAGCCTTGCCAATAGGAATAAGATAATCGCCGGGATATAGACCTTTGGGGATTTCACCCATTGGCGTGCCATTTGCCTCATGCGCCCGCATTAAAACAGAACGCGCAAGCGTCTCAATTTGAGACCCCGCATCATTAATATAATATTCGCGCGTAACATCAAAGCCCGCCCGCTCTAGCAAGCGCGCAAGCGCATCGCCGACAACCGCACCGCGAGCATGACCAACATGCATCGGGCCAGTGGGATTGGCAGACACATATTCGACATTTACCTTTATGGGCGTGCCTGTATCATCATGCCCAAGTTTGCTATTGCCATAGGCACACCCCTGTTCAAGCACAGTCAGTATTTGCGAACGCCATATATTCGGCTCAAGATTAAAGTTGATAAAGCCTGACCCTGCAATCGAACAAGTTTCAATATTATCATCTTGTTGAAGCTCTTTTTGTATCAATTTTGCCAAATCATGGGGTTTCATCGCCGCATTTTTTGCTAAGACCATCGCGGCATTGGTCGACATCTCGCCATGTGAGGCATCGCGCGGCGGCTCAACATGGACCCGCGAAAAATCACTATCCTTAGGTAAATATTGCTGCGCCTGTAAAGACTTCAAACAAGCTACCACCTTTTGGCGAAAAGTAGCAAAAATATCCATAAAACAATCTCAATTTAAATTTTATTTAGCGATAAATCAACTGGCACACCAATGACTCGGTGATGTTCTTCCATGGCATAGCGGTCCGTCATACCAGCCATATAATCGCAAATCACTCGTGCCGTTTTATCGCTTTGTGGCTTATCGCACAAGGCTTGCCACTCTTTGGGAAGCAAATTAATCTCATTATAAAAGGCATCAAACAAGTTTACAATAATATGACGCGCTTTATTCATAGCACGATTAACCTCATAGTGCTTATACATATGCGCCGATAAAAATGTTTTAAGCTGGCTTTGATGCGCTTGCATCTCAGAGCTAAAAGCAACTAAAGTTTCTGGCATATTGCGAACATCTGAAGCAGATTGAGGTTTATATTTTGTTAAACGGCTATTGGTCTGTATGACTAAATCTGAGATCATGCCCGAAATTAATCGCCTGATTGTTTCATGCCGTTTACGCCGGGGTTCAATATCACCGTAGCTTTTTTGCACGGTTTCCAACATCTCACCGACAATTGGAAGCGCCGCCAAATCATTAAAGTCAAACAAGCGCGCCCTTAAGCCATCATCTATATCATGATTATTATAAGCAATGTCATCTGCGAGGGCGGCAACTTGAGCCTCGGCACCGGCATAAGTGCCAAGTTCTAAATCCATTTGCGCGGCAAATTCACCAATAGCAAACGGCAAATCAGCCAATTTAACCTTATCTGTTAAGAGCGGGCCATTATGCTTCACCAACCCCTCAAGCGTTTCCCAGCTGAGGTTAAGCCCGTCAAATGAAGCGTATCGTTGCTCAAGATACGTCACAATCCGCAAACTTTGGGCATTATGGTCAAATCCGCCATGTTCTTTCATGCAGGTATCAAGAGCCTTTTCGCCAGCATGACCAAAAGGTGTATGCCCCAAATCATGGCACAGAGCTAATGTCTCGGTAAGGTCTTCATTGATGTTCAACGCGCGGGCAATGGCGCGCGCAATTTGCGCAACCTCAAGCGAATGAGTTAAGCGCGTGCGATAATAATCGCCTACATGAGCAACAAAAACTTGGGTTTTATGAATCAAGCGGCGAAAAGCTCCCGCATGTAAAACACGGTCTCTGTCTCTTTGAAAGACGTTGCGGGTTTTGCTTTCGGGTTCTTCAAACAAGCGTCCCCGCGTTTGGGCGGGGTGACAAGCATAAGGCGCAACTTGAATTTCCAAATCGGAGATTTTCAAATCGGAGATTTTTAAATCGGAGATTTCCAAATCGGACATTTTTAAAAAGCTTTTAGATAAGGCATAGCTAAATATTAATCGCCAAGACTTGCTGCCAGTGTTTCATAGGCTTCGATGAAATCTGTTTTGAACTCTTGGACAACTTGGCCGGCAGAAAGTGATGAATTCATTAAGCCAACGCCCTGCCCGACCCAATAAGTGGCAAGCTCTTTTGCGCCCTCATGGTCTGTTTGGGATAATTTATCAACCCGCGCTAAAGCTGGTTCGGCAATCATGCCCTGTAGCGGCATCGGCAAGGATTTGGGCGCATTTTCAGCTTCCCAAGCATCGGTCCACGGTGTTCTTAATTGCCGCGAGGGCTTGCCTGTGCGCGAACTTGCGCGTACCGTATCGCGCGAACTTGCTTGAAGCATTTTTTCTTTCACAATAGGGTTTGTTTCAGCTTCACTTGTTGCGAGCCAAACCGACCCACACCATGCGCCTGCCGCGCCCATACTCATCGCCGCCGCCATTTGTGTTCCAGTTGTAATGCCGCCCGCCGCCAAGACGGGTATTGTCGTGCCGATTTTTTTTAACTCACGGCAAATTTCAGGTATCAGCACCATAGTCGCTACCTCGCCGCAATGCCCGCCCGCTTCGCCGCCCGCCGCAATCAGCACATCAACCCCAGAGGCAACTTGCGCAAGAGCATGCTCTTTAGCCCCAACCAGAGCCCCAACAGCAACATTATGCTGTTTAGCCATATCCTTCATCACTTGAGGCGGCACACCCAGCGCATTAACAATGATCTTTATAGGATGGCGAAAAGCTACCTTGAGAGCTTTCGAGGCTCCCGTCTCTTGTAGGTTTTCAACAAATGTCATATTGCCAAGCGCAGGTTTTTCATCTGTTTCGATATCATACTGCTTGAGCGTTTGGCGAATGAATGTGTGATATTCTTCTGGAATATTTTGCCCAAGTGCTTCTTGGTCAACGACATCGCCTTTGCCAATAAATTTATTAGGCACAATTAAGTCAACGCCATAAGGCTTGCCTTCAATATGGTCGTCAATCCAGTCCAGTTCTTCTTGCAACTGCTCTGGCACCATATTGACGGCGCCCAGCACGCCCATGCCGCCCGCCTTCGAGACCGCCACAACAACATCACGGCAATGCGAGAAAGCAACCAGAGGAAATTCAATATCAAACATTTTGCAAATTGGCGAATTCATCATTTTTTTAATCTTCTATCCTATATATTTTATGCCATATAAAAGGCTTCGGCTCTTTCTTTCAAGGCAAAAGCTGTGTCATCAAAAGCAAGCTTGACCCAAGCACCCGCAAAACGCATCACATGAATACCATTATCACCTAAAAAAGCATCGGTTGAATAATAAATGCATTTTGCGTCATCCAGTTTTTCAATAATCTGGTCCCGCCGTGCCGGATAAGGCCAAGCCTCAGCATAGGGGAGTTCCCATGATAGCATTTTTTCTGGCTCATAAGCGCAAACATATTCGCAATTATCAAAAATCTCATCAGCGACAACATAGCTTTTTAACTTCATATTGACGGGCGCGCCCATTTCAAGTGTGGACTTGCATTCTATACAAAATGGATTCCATTCCCCATAACGCGGCAGATCAATCAAAATATCCCACACCACCGAAGCAGGTGCGTTTATCTCAACCTTCTTGGAAATTATAACTGCTTCTGGATTAAATTTAGTTTTTGTCTTATCGCTCATCACATTTTCTCCTATTCGATACCTATCCAATTGGCTAAGATGCCTGCTTCTTTTAACTGTCCATCGACGACAGCGCGGGGGCAAGATTGGCTGAAACAAATAAGCCACCCTTGCGCTGTGCGGATATATTTGTCGTTGTAAAAACTCGATAATAGCCGAAACGTTTTAGCGTCTGGATTGTAACTTGAAAAACTCAAATTCCATTCAGCCGTTGCCGTCTCGCCATCTATTTCAATAATACCATTATGCGCCTGATGCACATCAATAATAGGAGTTTGTACCGCCATTTTTGTAAAAACCTCAACCAATCCGTCTACGCCAAAAGAACCAATCGGGGGATAAATCAGTTCCGCATCGGACGTAAAACAGCTACGCAGGGCTTCAACATCTTTGCTGTCACACGCATTAAGATAACGCGCCTTTAATTTACGGATAGCACTTTCATCTTCAAGTTTACGGATTCTGGCTTCTAGGTCAGGCATCATAGTCTATACTCTCACAATTTTTGTCTCTGGAATAGGATGCTGCGTTGCACCTGTCCACCGAAAAAGCATGGTGCCGCGTTGATGATTGCAAGTGTTTACCCAATTACCATACCCGGCATCCGTTTTTGACACGATGATTGTCACCGTGCCATCATCATTATAGGTGCATAGCTTATTATTCGTGTGGATATTATGGTAGCGATAATCAAGGGATTCCATCCAAATATTATTAAGCTGAAAATTCCACCCCTCACAATCTGGCACCCGCGTGGTGATTTCTAGAGCCTCGCCTTGGGCTAATTCCCACCAGCCATGCAGGTAGAAAATCATTGGATCTCCACCTGCTTTGAAAAACATATTCTGGTCAACCGTATCTATTGAATTAAAGTTATTGGCTTTGAAACTCTCTGCCCAATGGATAAAAAGTTGAGCCGTGCTAGCCACAAAGTCGCTTGTGCGCTTCAAGCCATCGGACACATCCTGTAGGCTGATAAGCGGATTATGCGGCGGCGGATTAATCGCCTCTATATCGACACGGGCGGGGCGTTCTTGGCTTCTTATGTTAAATGTCTGGCGCACCAGAACCATAGAACTATCTTGTGCTAATGCCAACCAATTAGCCGCACCCTTAGGTTTTTCTTGGGCGACAATAATTTCAAATGACCCATCCTCATTAAGCACCATATCGCGCACATCAAGCTCACCTGTTGAGGCCATTGTGCCGTCAATAGCATAATGATTGGCTTTTGTGGCAAAACTCAAAATCGGTACTGTTCCACGGTGGCCATAAATTCTATATTGTCGGTCGCCCGTTATCGTGGCGTTTTGATAATGATTATCTGGATTATCCGCCCCAATTTTAGCCGTTTGATGTGACGCCTGATAAAATTCAGGGTAATCTGCATTGGTGTTTTCTAAATGCATTTCTAGTGCGATGCGCATCAACCGCGACAAATAGCGCATGCCTTCGGCTTGTTCATTTTTAGTGGCGTCATAGGTTAGAACCTGCTCGCCGGCAAGTGCCATATCTCGACAAAATTGCTGCCATCTTTTTAGGGCATCATCTGCCATCTTTGTACCTTTGCTCGTTTAGCCTATTTATAGCCTCGTTAGGGTGCCATATATTGTCCGCCATTGACATCAAGAGACCCACCGGAAACAACTTTGGCATAATCAGAAATAAAAAATAGCACAGCCTTAGCGCAATCTTCCTCTGGCGGAATAATACCTAAAGGAATACGGCTGGTTATTTCCGCTATAACCGCGTCTCTATCATGACCCGCCTGAACTTGCCCATCAATATACCCATAAACCGGCGCGCCGCCAATCCAGCCCATGCGGGTCGCATTGACGCGAATATTAAAAGCTCCAAAGTCTTTTGCCATATGGCGTGTCAAGGCATTCAGCCCGCCTTTACTGGCCGCATAAGCCACCTCGCCGGGAAACGGATTGACGGTCGCCATAGTCGAAACATTAACAATTCCACCCCCCCCTTGTGCCTTCATAGTCGGCAAAACAGCCTGTGCCATCCGCAAAGCCCCCAAGCAATTAACATCATAAACATGAGCCCATTTTTCTAATGTCGCAACATCAGATGTTCCCCAATCACCATGGTCATAAGCACTATTGACCAACCCATCAATGCGTCCATAGGCATCCAAAACAGCCTGCGCAAAACCGTGGCATTGCGCCTCATCAGTCACATCCGTGCGGTGGACAACACACGTGCCTCCATCAGCGCGAATAAGCTGCGCCACTTCATTTAAATAAGCCTCATTGCGTGCCCCTAACCCCACCTTGGCGCCTTCTTGTGCCGCAATTCTCGCCATTGACTGACCCATGCCAACGCCAACGCCACTAATCATAACAACTTTATCTTTGAGTAACATATCTCTCTCCGTATTGCGCACCATATTGCGCAAAAGTATATTGTGCAAAAGTTAATTCGTAATTTGCGATTATAAACTTTTATAGTAATGTTACATAAGTTTTTGTCATGTTCAATTATAGATAAATTCGACATTTTTTAAATTAAGATTAGAGCAAAACATGAATCCTAGATTTCCTTCTCGCACAGAGCTTGTTGCTATTGCCTGTGAGCAAACTCAATTAACTGATTTTGGCGATACTTGGTTTATGGCTTATCTGGATAAATTTATTGAATGTCTTGGCTTGGAAGCGCGTTTGAGTGAAGCAGGTTTTTTTGGCGCCCAAGCGATGATCAATAGTGCCTTGAGCAATCGTTTACGCCATATTGAATTGGTTAAACAAAACCCAGAAATCAAACAAGAAAAGGTCAATGTGAGTACCATTGTCGTTGGTTTGCCGCGCACGGGTAGCACGATGATGCACCGCATGCTGGCTGCCGCAGATGGTATGACGGCGGTCAAATGGTATGAAGCGCAAAATTACACATTACTGCCAAATGAACAGCGCGGTGACCCGACACCTCGCTTAGAGGCGGCGCAAATGATTATGGATCATATGCTGGCGGCGATTCCTGAGATTATGTCCCTTCACCCCATGAGCCTTGACCAGCCTGATGAGGAAGTTATTATTCTTGGTCAACTTTTTTCAAGCACCATGCTCGAGTCTTCTTATTATATACCCTCATACGCCGCTTGGTTGATGCACCAAGACAGGCAAAAACCTTATGAGGATTTATATGAAATTCTTCAATCTTTTCAATGGCAAGACCCCGCTCGTAAAGGCGCAAATTGGGTTTTAAAAACGCCCGGTCATTTAATGGCACTTGAGGCGGTTTTAAAGGTTTATCCTGATGCCAAAATCGTCATGACACACCGCGACCCCGTCGATACGGTTGCTTCTTATTGTAGCATGATGGAAACATTATATCGGATGGGTTCGGTGAGTATTACCCCTAAAATGATTGGCGCATTTTGGCTTGAGCGGTTGCATGAGTGGACGAAAATTTTCATGCAAACGCGCCTGAATGCCGATGCGGCGCGCTTTATTGATGTAAAATATACAGATTTATTAGAGGCTCCCATCGCGGTTGGCGAGAAAGTTCTTGCTTCTGCTGGCATTGAAATCACCGCGGCGATTACCAACGGTATGGGTGACTGGATTGAAGGGAATAAGCGCGAAGCGCGTGCGCCGCATCAATATGACATGAGCGATTTTAATCTGACCAAGACGCAAATTGAAGATAAGTTTTCTGCTTATCGGCAAGCCTATATTTTAAACGGTTAGGCTTTGTTTTTTAGCTCATCATAAGCGTTGCCATCACGGTTTTGAAATCATCGGATAGTTTTTGCGGTTTTGTGTTTTGTGCGTCCACATAGACATGAACAAACTTGCCTTGCGCCGCCGCAGTTTTAGAAGTTTCTTGAAACAACCCAATTTCATAACAAACACTGCTATTGCCTATATATGTAACGCACAGCCCCGCCGTAATTGTTTCTGGATAAGATATGGGAGCAAAAAAATGACACCGCGTTTCCACAACTAAACCAATAGGTGCGCTGGTTTCAGCGTGAATCGTGATGAGCTTGTGCGCGATAAGATAATCATTCACCACTTTATCAAAAAACTCATAATAAACGGCATTATTTATATGACCGTAAGTATCATTATCATTCCAACGGGTTTGCAAATTAGCAAAATGACAAAAGGCTTCCCTTGTTTTAGCAACTGGTTTAGGACTCATAATCCAGCCTATAAAATCGATTCATAAATGCAATAAGCATCATCGCGCATCACTTCTTTTGGATTGTTTTGGAGCAATCTTGTTTGCAACATTGCATCATCAGCAAGTTGAGCCAAATTCTCTTTACCAATACCAAGCTGACAAAGCCTTGTCTCAATGCCCGATAAATCAATCAGGTTTTCAAGATTATGAATGAGGCTTTGTGTCATGGCAAAATCATCGCCCGATGCCTTCGGGTCAAAAAGCGGCGCAAGTTGTGCATAAAGCGGTGCCGCAACCTCCGTATTAAAGCGTAGCACTGAAGGTAAAACCAACGCATTGGAGAGACCATGCGAAACATGAAAAATACCGCCCAATGGATAAGCCAAAGCATGCACCGCCGCAACGGGCGCATTGGCAAATGCCTGCCCCGCAAGCATCGCCCCCAGAAGCATGTTGTTTCGCGCTTCGATATTAGTGCCGTCTTCAATTGCGCCGATAAGGCTCCCGCTTAGCAATTGCAACGCTTGGACGGCGCATCTATCCGATATCGGGTTTTTCTTATGCTTGGACGTAAAAGCCTCAATCGCATGCACCATGGCATCTATACCCGTGGCGGCCGTAACATGACTTGGTAGCTTAATGGTTAAACAAGGGTCAAGCACAGCTAAGTCCGCATAGAGCTGGTTGGAAACAACCCCCATTTTTGTGGTTTTTCCCGTCGTAACAATCGAAATAGGCGTGACTTCTGAGCCTGTTCCTGCTGTTGTCGGAATTAAAATAAGCGGCGTTTGGCGTTGTCCTCTTACTTGATTAACGCCATACATATCAGCTAAAGGCTGATTGCTTTTCAGCAGAACAGCAATTAATTTGGCGGTATCCATAGAACTTCCCCCGCCAAAACCGATAACAATATCTGCCGAAAAACGCTTTGCCGCCTCAAGACAAACATCAATGGTCTGCTCAGGCGGGTCCGCGACAACATCTGTATAGAGGCACAGCTTAAATTTAGCCTCTAATCGTTCAATTATAGGCACTAAAAGCCCGGTATCTTGCACCCCTTTATCAGAAATAACAAAAATATTTTGCCCGTCAAAGTTTTCATCCACCAGAGTTGCTAAATCCTGCACTCGATCCATGCCGAACTCAATGTGACGAACTGTTTTAAACTCAAATTGCATTTTTAATCTCCAAAGATTATGCAACAAAGTAGCTCATATTTTGGCTATTATGCCTCGCTAATTTTGATGTTTGGCGAGCCCGGCGAGCCATAATAGTAAAGCCCTGCTGTTAGCCCGCCATCAATGGCAAGTTGCGAGCCCATGCAATAATCACTATCAGTGCTTGCAAAGAACAAAACACCCTTGGCAATATCAATTGGGTCGCACCCTCTTTGAGCGGTATACATTTTGAAATTACCATCAAAATCTTCACGGCTAAGACCTTGCATATTGGCCAAAGGCGTGTAGACCCCGCCGGGGTGAACGGAATTAACGCGAATATTTTCTAGTCCCAATTCCAAAGCCGCCGCCTTAGTGAAGCCTGTTACGCCCCACTTTGAAGCAACATAAGCGGCATGGGCATTGCTGGCAATTATACCATCAGCAGATGAGATATTAACAATCGCCCCCCCGCCGCGTTTGCGCATAGGTTCAATCGCTGCTTGTGTGCCGATAATTACCCCCATCAAATTAACATCAATGGTGCGCCGCATGACGTCAACTTTTGCTTGGTCAAGTCCGCAAAAGTCAAGAATACCCGCACAGTTGACCAGAATATCAACGCCGCCAAATGTCTTTTCAGCCTGCGCCATAACATCTTTCCAAGCCTTTTCATCTGTTACATCATGCTTGACGAATATCGCCATATGGCCAAGTTTAGCAGCCAGTGCCTGACCTTCTTTTTCCAGCAAGTCAGCGATAACAACTTTCGCGCCGTTTTCAGCAAACAACTGAGATGTTGCGCCGCCAATACCGCGTGCACCGCCTGCAATAACGGCAATTTTATTTTCTAATTTAGACATGATTTTTCTCCTTTTTTCATATTAATTATGAGCCATGTGATTAGCCGCCCGACGCCCCGAAAAAATACAATCAGAAATCGACAAACCGCTAATATAGTTTTGCGAGCAAATACCAATAGCATTCCGCCCTGCCGCATAAAGGCCAAGAATAGGTTTTTGAGTTTTCATATTAAGAACAAGTCCAGATGATTCTTCAACAACTAATCCGCCTAAGGTAATCGCAGGGCAAGGCAATAATTTAGCATTCATACTAATGTTAATGGCGTAAAAAGGACCTTGAGACAAATCCCCTAAATCAGCCCTTTCTTTGCCAAACGCATCGTTGATTTCCCCGCAATATGCTTTTTTATATTGTTCTATCTCATTGCGCAAAGCTTCAAGCGGCAAATTCGTTTTAGCGGCAAGCCCCTCAAGGGTTTTGGCTTTAAAAGAACCAAACCAAACATTAAGCCGTGCCAGATCACGTTGAAACGCAAGTGCCTTGCCACCGCTAACATCATCCATTGCCTTTTTAATAAGAGTTTTATTTAAAATCAACCAAGCCGTACCCTCTTGGTTTTCGCCAAGCTCGACCCCCAAAGTTGCGCCATAAACCGTTTCATTAATAAAACGCTTGCCATATTTATTAACAATCATCCCCCGCGCAAATGATATAGGCGGATTGATAAAACGCCATGGGCTGATGCGGTGCATATTTTTAACCTGACCATGAGCGGTTTGCCCTAATCTGATGCCTGCGCCATTATCACCCTCAGTGCCAAGCGGGAAAACCTCAGTGAATTTGGGGGCATAATGCGCCATCATGTCTTGGTTAAAGACAAAGCCCCCTGCCGATAACATCACTGCTTTTTTAGCCCCCATAAAACGTATTTGGCGTTGGACTTCAAGGGCACGCGCTTTCATTAAAAATGATAAGCCCCGCTTAAAGAAAAATTTATACCCCGGCAAAATCGGTGCCCACATCAAGAAATACCGATTGGCTTTAGCAAGATAATTTTTGTATTTATCTTTTAGGGCTTGGTCTTCAAAATAGTGAACACAGACACCGCAAACACGCTCTTTTTTGTCAATCACAAGCTGTTGGACTTGCGTGAAATCATGGAAGACCATGCCTTTTGACAAGGCGGCGGCTTTCAGCGGGTCAAAAAGTGAGCCACCTAGATTGGTTGCTTTGCGCCCTTGTTCAATGGGGACATATCCGCGATGTCCGCGCGCGGCGGGCTTGGCGTGTTTTTTGTAGTTTGAAACCAACGTATTATCACTATGATAAAGAAAATATTCAGGAGCAGGATAAGAGGTTTTCTTTGGCCAAACGGTGGCTCTGAAATCCACGCCGTGCTTCATCATCCAATCAACTGTTTGAGCACTTGTCTTACAAAACTCTTTTAGAGTCTCTGGCTTGACAATATCCTCGACCTCAAGTTTGAGGTAATTATACATATTATCGGGGGTGTCTTTGATATTGGCTTCTTTTTGCAGTGCCGTTGCGCCGCCAGCATAAAAAACACCGCCACTTGCCTTGGTTGCACCGCCGCCAGCAAAACGGTCTAAAGCTGTCACCGTTAATCCGTTTTCAAGCCCTTGCAGAGCCGTCGCAACCCCTGCGCCGCCAAGCCCAACAACAAGAATATCAGCCTGTTCACTCCATTCAAACGCATCAAATTCTTCAATAATATGAGCGGCCTTAATATCCGAAAACCAGTTAGGTGACTGCGGTGTCATAATTTTCCTCCACAGTATGAGCGAAAAACATAAAATTCATACCGAAAATATCCAATACAGGCGACTGACAAAAAAACGCAACAGAAAATATACAGATATCTTGCAAGAAAATATTGCGCAATTCAGTTTGTCTGATAACTTATTATTAACTTATATAGGGAGATTATAAAGTGAAAAATCCAAAAATTGCTCTTGTAACAGGTGCCAGCCGTGGTGCTGGAAAGGGAATTGCAATCGGTTTTGCCGAAAAAGGCATGACCGTTTACGTCACAGGGCGTAGTCAACAAACAGGCTCTGCATTTGGCTGGGATGGCACACCGCTTCCCGGTACGGTTGCTGAAACAGCTCAAGAGATCAATGATGCAGGCGGTAAAGGTATTGGGGTGATTTGCGACCACAGCGATGATGCACAAGTGGAAGCTCTTTTTGACCAGATCAAAAAAGAACAAGGACGGCTGGATATTCTGGTTAATAATGCAACGAATATTCACCATCAGTTGATTGAGCAAAAACCATTTTGGGAAAAAGAACTTGCGGCGCAAGGGATTCTTGATGTGGGATTGCGGTCGGCTTATGTTGCAAGTTGGTATGCGGCAAAAATAATGGTTGAACAAAAATCAGGGCTTATTGCGTTTGGGTCTTCATTTGGTGCAAGTTGCTATATGCATGGTCCTGCTTATGGGGCGCAAAAGGCGGGTATTGATAAATTTGCCCATGATATGGCGGTCGATTTAAAGCCTCATAATGTGCAAAGTGTTTCTATTTGGATGGGGCCTCTCTTGACTGAACGCGCGTTAATTGCTGCTAAAGTTCATCCTGAACAATATGAAGAGTTTATGAAAATGGCTGAAACACCGCAATTCACAGGTCATATTTTATATGCCATGGCTTGTGATGAAAAGGCTGATGAAATTTCAGGACACACTTTAATTGGGGCTGAAATTGCTAAGGAGCGATATCAACTTATGGATAGAGACAATAAGCAACCGCCATCACATCGCAAGATGCTTGGCTCACCCAATGCTCCTAACCCTGCTATTGTTTATTAAGTTTTACTTTTGAAATCCTTTAAGGAACAAAAAATGGCACAACTTATGTCTTGCGCATTCATGGTTACTATTTTTGTATCGCTTGTATCCTCCATTGGCGGGGTGCCGTTCAATACGATGCCTTTGTTGCTGAGTAGCTTTGATGCGAGCATGAACATGACAAGCACAGATAAAGCAAATTTATCAAGCATTGCTTTTTTTGGTTATCTTGTGGGAACATTAACCGCGCCTTTATGGGTTGACCGCGTCCCGTGGCGATTATTTTCAGTGGTAACTGCCATTTTAGCCGCTAGCTCACTGATTGTTTCGGCACATAATAGCGGAATTATTCTGCAAATAAGTTGGTTATGTTTTGGGTTTTTTTGCTCATTTATGCATTCTTTGTGTATGCGTATTTTGGCAGAAATGTCCGATGAAGAACGTGCTTTTGGTACAAGAGTAAGCGTTGAGCTTATCGCAATTTCTGCTTTATTATTCGTTTTACCAATTCTATTTATTAATAAATATCAATATGCTGGCGCGGCTTATGCATTAGCTGGTTTTATTATGATTTTAAGTCTTGGTATATTTTTCATGCCGCAAAAAACCAGTATTCAAAATTCTGATACGCCTGCGGCTCTGCCTGATTGGATGACGGCGAAAAGATCATATATTGCCTTAGGCATTTTTTTGATTTACTGCCTTGCCAATGTCGGTCTATGGATTTTTATCGGCGAAATCGCCAGCGCCTATAATCCCAAACCAGAACAAATGAGCCTGCTGTTTTCTGTTTTAAAAATTCTTGGAGGCGCGGCGGGTATTATTGGTGCTGTGATTGGCGCAAAGGCGGGAACAAAATATCCAAACCTTATTTGCTTTGCTATTATCACTTGCGGTTCTTTGGGGCTTTATTTTTCAACTAGCTTCACCCAAATTATGTTATCAACATGGGTTTGGGAGTTTGGCTTTACGCTTGGCTGTATCTATCAAACGGCCGGCATTGTGCGCCATGACAGCTCTAACAGGCTGGTCATGTTTGTGCCGACAGCTTTTGCTATAAGCTCGGTTGCGGGCGCGCGGGTCGCTGGAGTGCTAATATCAGGGGGCGATTATGATAATCTTTATTTCTTTGTCATCCTTTGTTCGCTCCTGCCTGCACTTTATTATTTTGCGCTAACATCAAGGCAATCATCTAAAGAACAATCACCCAAAGAACAATCACCTCAAGATTTGGATAAAAATAATGCCCACACGACATAAACTATTTAAATTTATCTTTTTGAGTATGCTCGCAGGACCGCTAATAGCCTGTGATGCGCCCAAAGAATATGAACAAGCCGATACTATTTATTTAAATGGTAACGTGCTGACACTTGTAACCCCGCGCGCCGCAGAAGCCCTCGCCGTTAAAGATGGTATCATTATTGCTGTTGGTAAAAAACGCCATGTTCTTAAACACCAAAGCAAGACAACAAAGCAAGTGGAGCTTGATGGCAAAACGCTTATGCCCGGTTTTTTTCAAACCCATGCCCACTTCCCCTTCATCGCGCTCAAGAGCCAGCTGGCTAATATCGATCCCCCCCCAGAGGGCGATATTGACAGTATAGAAAAGCTTATCGCTAAATTGCGCACGGTCGCAAAGGTTACGCCAAAAGGACAACCCGTTTTTGCCATTGGCTATGATGACACATTGCTTAAGGAGATGCGCCATCCAACAAAATTTGATTTAGATAAAATTTCGCGCGAGCATCCTGTTTTTGTGATTCACATTTCTTTCCACTTCACAGTGCTAAATACAGCCGCGCTTGAGAAAGTCGGCATAACAGCAAAAACACAAAATCCCTCAGGGGGTATCATTCGGCGTCTTGCAAACACAAAAGAGCCAAATGGAGTCCTTGAAGAAGCCGCCATGAGCTATCTGGAAGGTTTGCTGCCCAAACCCAACCCGCAAGAGCTTTTTGCAAGCTATCTCAAAACCATGTATTTATTGGCCGCAAAGGGCTATACAACCGTCGTTGACCATGCCAGCACGCCAGATATTGAAAAAATATATGTCGCTATGTCTGGCATGTCTGGTGCGAAGGCGATGCCGCTTGACCTTGTTGCCTATCAGCGTTTAGCGAACCTGCGTCAACCGGCCATTAAAGCTTCCAAAGAGTATCAAGGTAAATATCGTCTTGGCGGGTATAAAATTGTACTCGATGGCTCCATTCAAGGGTTCACAGGCTATTTATCTCAACCCTATCACAGCCATTTGCCTCACCATGAAGCAGGATACAGAGGCTATGCTCATCTGGATGAAGCCCTTTTTTCAAGCCTTGTCATGCGCGCTTATTCACAAAATACCCCGCTTTTGGTGCATACAAATGGCGATGCCGCAACAGATCTTTATATTAAGGCTGTCAAAAAAGCCAGCGCGGCTTATCCCGATGCCGAGATACGGCCGGTTATTATTCATGCTCAAACCATGCGGGAAGATCAGTTAGATGCCGCAAAAAAATTAAACATGCTCCCTTCCTTTTTTGTTGACCATGTTTATTTTTGGGGCGACCGCCACCGCGATATTTTTCTGGGCAATACCCGCGCCCAGCGGATTAGTCCAACCGGGTCAGCTATCGCCAAAGGTATCGTGTTCACTTTGCATGATGATGCACCAATCGTTACACCAGATCCGTTGCGTTCAGCATGGGTCGCGGTTAATCGCATAACCTCTTCGGGTAAAGAATTAGGCGCGCGCCAACGCATATTACCGCTAGAAGCTCTTAAAGCCCTAACTCTTAATGCCGCCTATCAGCACTTTGAAGAAAACAGTAAAGGAAGCCTTGAAGTGGGTAAAAAAGCGGACATGATTATTCTCAACGCCAATCCTCTGACAGTCGCGCCGTCCGCCATTAAAGACATTCAGGTCATGCAGACGATTAAAGATGGAGAAACTATCTTTCAAAGATAAGCAGACATTAAAATTCTTTCATTTTTTCAAAAAACAAAATTAAAATGGAGCTAAAATGACATCATTAAAAAATAAAACGGCCTTTATCACAGGTGGCGGACAAGGTGTTGGGCAAGGCATTGGCCTTGCTCTAGCGGCTGAAGGGGTCAATGTGTTTATTGTTGGGCGCACTCAAAAAACATTAGCTGATACATGTGCTTTATTGGAAGCGAGGGGCGTAAAAGCCAGCCATAAAATATGTGATATTACCAAAGCTGGGGATATTGAAGCAGCTGTTATGGCTTGTGTTGAGACATTTGGGGGGATGAATATTTTGGTCAATAATGCACAGCTTGTGCCGCTTGGTCCCATTAACGCCCTAACTGAGGAAGCGTTTGAAGAGGGGTGGATATCGGGTCCATTGGCAACTTTACGTTTAATGAAACGATGTTATCCGTATCTCAAAAATGGGGGGCATATTATTAATCTTCTTTCATCGGTCATGCGCCGCTGGGACATGCGTAATTATGGCGGTTATGCGGCGGTCAAAGCGGCTATCCATGAGTTAACCCGCGCGGCGGCGTGTGAATGGGGACAAGATGGCATTCGCGTTAATGCTATTATGCCGCATGCTAAATCTCCGGCTCTTGCTAATTGGATTGCTCAAAACCCTGCCGAAGCAAAGGCTTTTATGGCGACGATTCCGCTCAATCGTGTTGGCGAATGTGAAGAAGATATTGGTGCTTTTGTTGCGCTGATGTGTTCGGATAAAGCAGGTTATTTAACGGGACAGACCATTGGTTTAGACGGCGGACAAGCTCTTATCGGATAGACACAAATCAAAACCAATCTAGTCTAATCTAATCTATTTGCGTAATTTTGACCAATCTGGTTTTGTTTTGTTAATAAAAGCCTCTGTTCCTTCTTTTGCATCTTTACCGAGCATGTTTTCAACCATGACATTAATGGTATAATCATAAGCTTCTTCAAGGGTCATTTCAGATTGCCTATAAAATGCACCCAGCCCTCGTGATAAGGTTAAAGCGGGCTTTTTTCGTAACCTAGAAGTTATAGCTTCAACCTCAGCCCATAATTTATCGGGCGGCGCAATTTTGTTAACCAACCCATAAGAACATGCCGTATCAGCATTAATAGCCTCGCCCAATAACAACATCGCCATAGCTTGTTTACGCCCTATATTACGACTAAGGGCAACCATTGGTGTTGAACAAAAAAGCCCGATATTAACCCCCGGTGTGGCAAATTTTGAAGTGCTGGTCGCAACCGCTAAATCACAGCTCGCCACTAATTGACACCCCGCGGCCGTCGCCAAGCCATCAATAACCGCCAAGACGGGCTTGCGACAAGCCCCAATATGCAACATAAGATCAGCACATTGGCGCATTATTGCCCTGAAATAAGCGCTTCCCTTATCTGTATCAGTGCGGCGGGCATCAAGCTCTTTCAAATCATGTCCGGCTGAAAAAACATCGCCGCGCGCGCAAATAACAATCACCCGTACCGCCTCACTCTCATTATATTCTGTGAGCTTTTCATCAAGCCTTGTCATCATCTTCGCCGATAAAGCATTTTTAGTTTCCGGCATATTCAATAAAATATAGCCTACTGCTTGGTCAATAATACTGGCTATCGGCCGCGCGGATAAATCAAAATTAAAGGGAAGCATCTCATATATCGCCGGTTCAGTTGACATTTTCCCACTCCTTTTTTTTAAGCTCGTTGCGCTTGATTTTCCCACTAATTGTTTTCGGTAATGTTTGAACAAACTCAATTTTGCGGGGGTATTTATAGGGTGCAGTCGCGTTCTTGACATAAGTTTGTAACTGTTCAACAAGCTCATCAGTTGGCGTGTAGTGCGGGGTAAGGATAATAAATGCCTTCACCACCTCGCCTCTTATGGGGTCTGGGCTGGCAACCACAGCAGACTCGGCAACCGCCTCATGTTCAAATAATACGCTTTCCACCTCGAACGGACCAATACGATAACCCGACGACAAAATAACATCATCTGAACGCCCAACAAACCAGAAATAACCGTCATCATCTTTAGTGGCGCGGTCACCCGTGAGATACCAGCCATTCTTGAATGATTGCGCTGTACGTTGGGGGTCATCTTTATATTCCAAAAACATCCCCCTAGGCATATTAGGCGATATGCGTACCGCAATATCACCTTCTTGGTTGGGTTCAACCGGATTTCCAGCATTATCGATCACATTTAGATCAATCCCCGGTGCCGGTAGTCCCATTGACCCCGGGCGTAATTCCATGCCCTTAAAACTACCACATAAGATTACAGTTTCAGTTTGCCCATAACCTTCAAATATTGGATAGCTGGTTTGCTTTTGCCAAAGCTCAATTACTTCTGGATTCAAAGGCTCGCCCGCACTGACGCACCGCTCAAGTTTCTTAAATGACCGCCCCGACACATCACCACGTACAAACATCCGATAAGCGGTCGGGGGCGCGCATAATGTTGTCACGGGATATTTTTCAAGGCACGCGAGCGTTATCTGAGGGTCGAAGCCCTCCCTATGCAAAGCAAAAATTGCCGCGCCGCACAACCATGGAGCAAACAAGCTCGTCCATGCCGCTTTTGCCCATCCTGTATCAGAAATATTCCAAATCACTTTACCCGGTGCCGCTTCGACCCAAAACCGCCCCGTGGTTTCATGCCCAAGCGGATATCCGTGGCCATGCACAGTCATTTTAGGCTCGCCCGTCGTTCCAGAAGTGAAATAATACAAGGCATGCTCATCAAATTTTGTATCCGCGACTTCATCATAAGGTGAGGCATCCTTAAAAGCGGTATCAAAATTTTCCCACCCCGCAACTTGCCCGCCAACACAGAACTTGATGATCTTTGTCGCCCCAACCGCTGAATCAATTATTGGGGCAAGGTCAATAGTAGAAATAATCGCCTTTGCCCCCGAAGCCTTTAATCGATATGTAATGTCTTTTTCTGTGAGTTGCTTGGTGCCGGGCGATACAATAATGCCGAGTTGCAGACAGCCTAATATCACCTGCCACCATGCCAGTTCACGCGATAAAATAAGCAGCACAACATCGCCGCGTTTAAGATCTGAACGCGCTAAAACCGCCGCAGTTTTATTAGCTTGGTTTTTCAATTCAGAAAAATTAAGCGTCACATCAGTATGTGTGTCAGTCCATATTAAAGCAGGCGCTTGGGGCTGTTCTAAAGCATATTTATAGATAACATCTTTTACAAAATTATAGTGAGTTACCGATTGCCATTCAAACTCACGATAAATCTCTTTGTATGCTTTTAGCATATCAACACCTTATCCAGCGGTTATTTTATCTATCCTTATTTTGCAAAATTCACAATTTGGCGTTGCGTATATTCAGCCAGCCCCGCCTCGGCAAACTCGACACCAATGCCCGACGCCTTCGCACCGCCAAAAGGAATGTCAGGGCCAAGAGCAAAATGTTGATTAACCCAAACCGTACCTGCAACCACCCGTTTGGCTATATCTCCAGCTTTGGAAATATCTGAACTCCAGACAGAGGCACCAAGCCCGAATGATGCATTATTGACAGTCGAGATAACTTCTTCAACATCGCTAAATTTAACTAATGGTAAAATGGGACCAAACTGTTCTTCGGCAACGATTTCTGCACCCTCATCAACATCACGAATAATCGTTGGTTCAATAAAGTAACCCGCGCGGTCAATGACTTGCCCGCCTGCCGCAACGACACCATCTTTTTTGGCTTGCTCAAGAAATGCTTTAACTTTTTCATATTGTTGCTTATTTTGTAGCGGTCCAATAGTTGTGCCTTGCTTACTACCATCATCGACAATTGCCGCATCAGCAAGCTTAACCAATTGTGTACAAATATCATCATAAATGCTTTCATGAATATAAGCGCGTTTCAAAGCAATACAAACCTGCCCGCAATTGGCAAATGCCGCCGCAAAAATCTTTTCAGCCGTATCCGTAATATCAGCATCAGGCAGAACAATACCAGGATCATTGCCGCCCAATTCAAGGGTCAGTCGTTTGAGTGTTCCTGCTGCGCTTTGCATGACTTTTTTCCCCGTTGCTGAGGAGCCAGTAAATGAAATTTTTGCAATATCTGTATTTTGAGTCAAATAAGACCCCAGATCATTTTCATCAGTGATGACATTGACCACACCGGCCGGGAAAACATCTTTAGTTAACTCCAACACTTTGAGTGTCGTGAGCGGTGTTGTCGGGGACGGCTTGACGATAATCGTATTGCCCGCCAAAAGAGCCGGCGGTAATTTGAATGCCATGACCAATAAGGGAAAGTTCCATGGAATAATCGCCGCGACAACTCCCAAGGGAAGATAATGTTCTTCTACCTTACAAGTTTCATCGTTTTTAACCAGTTTTGGCTCAAGTCGAAGAGAGGTGAAATAACGAATAAACGCCAAGCTATATTGTATCTCTGTTTCAGCTTCTGCGAACGGTTTTCCTTGTTCACTTGTAAGCAATTGCGTCAAGTCGCTTATATTATTCTCAATGATATCGGCAAATTTTTGAAGCTTTTCAGCCCGTATTGCAATATCAGTTTGTGACCAATCCGCAAAGGCTCTATTTGCCGCGGCAACCGCCTTATCAACCAAGGCTTCATTGCCTCGCGCACAAACGCCTGCCACTTCTTCGGTTGCTGGATTAATGATCTGTATTTCGCGGTCGCTATCATGCATTGTACCGCCAATTAATAATTTATAAGTCATTTTTTTCTCCTTGCCCATCCTGATTTAATGTTGTGATTTAATATCGTGTTCTAATTGAGTTTAAGTGTTTCGCACATTGTTTTACGCATTTCGAATTTTTGAATTTTTCCAGTAACCGTCATTGGGAACGCGTCAACAAAGTGAATGATTTTTGGCACTTTATAATGAGCAATATTTTCTTTGCAATAGGCTTGAATATCTTCTTGGGTGATATTATTTGCAGATGCACAGACCCAAGCGACAACAATCTCGCCATATTTTTCATCCGGCACCCCAAACACAGCGACATCACTTAGACCCTCATATCCGCGTAAAAACTCTTCTATTTCTAATGGGTAAATATTTTCACCCCCCCGAATAATCATATCTTTGAGCCGCCCCGTGATTTTTGCATAACCCTCCCGATTGATAATAGCCAAATCTCCGGTATGCATCCAGCCCTCAGAATCAATTGTTTCAGCGGTGCGCGCCTTATCATTCCAATAACCCTGCATAACCGAATAACCGCGCGTACATAGCTCGCCTTGCACATCACATTTTACAGCCTTGCCATCTTGGTCAGCAATTTTAACTTCAACATGTGGATGCACGCGCCCGACTGTCGCTACGCGATTGTCAAGAGTATCGTCACCAGATGACTGAAAACTAACCGGGCTTGTTTCTGTCATGCCATAACAAATCGTAACATCAGCCATATTCATTTCTGAAATAACGCGCGTCATGGTTTCCACCGGACAAGGCGCGCCCGCCATAATACCAGTTCGTAATGATTTTAGCTGATACTTATCGGCAACTTCAAGCATGGCGACAAACATGGTCGGAACGCCGTAAAGGGCGGTACATTTTTCAGCTTCAACCGCGGCCAAAGTTTTATCTGGCTCAAAGGCCTCATCTGGGTAAACAACACAAGCCCCATGTGTGAGCGCCGCCAAATTGCCCATCACCATGCCAAAGCAGTGATAAAGTGGAACGGGGACACATATTCGGTCTTTTTCTGTTAGCTTTATAGCCTCACCGACAAAATAGCCATTATTGAGAATATTATGATGCGTGAGTGTCGCGCCTTTAGGACTGCCTGTCGTCCCACTGGTGAACTGGATATTGATTGAATCTTCAGGCTGTAGTTGAGCCTTGAACGTGTTGAGCGTGTTGAGGGCGGCAAGATTTTTCATGGGCGCATTGTTCAAAAACCCATCAAAACTCTGAATACCTTTAACGTCTGCTCCAGATTCAGATATGACGATAAGATGCTCTAGCAAAGGCGCACGTGTTTCGCCTTTAGCGCCCATAAGATTAGGGACAATCTTGGTAAGCATGGCCATATAATCTGAAGTTTTGAGGCGTTCGGCAAAAACAAGAGCCTTGCACCCGACTTTATTCAGCGCAAATTCAAGCTCGCTTAACCGATAGGCGGGATTAATATTCACCAAAATAACCCCAATAGCAGAGGTCGCATATTGAGTGATCATCCACTCAAGATTATTTGGTGACCAGATGCCAAGCCTGTCCCCCGGTTTGAGACCCATATTTAAAAGTGCAACAGCACATTTATCGACTTCTGCTTTTAATAAGCTATAGGTCAGGCGTTTATTTTGGTGACAAGAAACCACAGCATCGCAATCAGACCATTTCACTGTAGCCATCTCAAGTGCCTGATATATAGTCTCATAAAGCAGCGGCTTGTTTGATGTCCCGGAAGCATAAGCATATGAATCGAGCATTTGTTGCATTTTTTCTCACTTTAAAACGGTTTAAAATTGCCCAAAAACCGTATTGTATAAAAGGGGTTTTTATAAAAGGGTAATGGGTAACCAATAGGCTTTATATTAACTATAAAAGTCAATAGAATATTGGCTACCCCAAAACCTCATAGCAAAATTAGAACAAGTAATTAGCACTCACGCTCCACATACGTGGTTGTCCATAATAATGTTCTGTCATGCCCCAAAAACCAGACGCATTCGTAATGGTTCCGCCCAAGTCAAACCCTTGAACGACATATTCTTCATTAGTTAGGTTCTTAACCCCCAGCCGAAGCGTCACATTGTCACTAGCTGATGGGTAATAGGAAATCGACCCATTGAATAATATATAACCATTCTCTCTCAAGCTATCGGTATTTGTCAGGTTGAAGTAATGCTCATCTCGATGTTCAACCGCTAATTGAAAGGCAACATTGCCCTTTAAACTCGGCATCGCCGTTTCATAACGAACAAGAGCATTGAGATTCCATTCAGGCGTCTGCACCGGAGACACAGCCCCGCCATTTTGACTACCCCCTGTAGTTTGACCCAATATAACACCATAAGCATCTGGATTAGAAGTACTATTAATCCCCGGCACATCGGTCACTTCGGTGTCCACATAGCCAAGCCCAAAGAGCATATCAAGACCCGGCATAGGGCTAGACTGAATTTCAATCTCAGCACCATAACTCTCTGCTTCAGCATTTCTGGTAAAAGTATCCAGTCCAATAATTGAAAAAGCCTGATAGTCCTTATAGTCATAATAAAAGACAGCACCGTTTACGGTTAAATTGTTTTCAAATTCTTTTTTGAAACCAATTTCGAAAGCATCAAGCTGTTCTGGCACATATTCCATAAAATCTTCAAAGCCCGCTCTTTGTGCATCATCTTCCGGTATAGTGGGCAATAAAGGCGCATTAAAGCCACCAGACTTCACGCCGCGATTCCAGCTCACATAATAAAGAGCATCTTCTGTTGGACGCCAATCAAGTTGCACGCGTCCCGCCCATTCGCTGTCATCTCGGGCACCATCATATGCAAGAAGAACAGTATCATGGGATGTCCGAGAATCTCGGCCACTTACCGCAAGCGCGTCATAAGAAGCCAAAATATCTTGATATGTATGGGTTTTTTCTTCTTCAATCGCCCGCGCCCCAACAATCAAAGTAAGACTATTTGACAAATCTTGTTCATATTGACCAAACAGCGACCAGCTTTCTGTCTCTGTTTCATAAGGATTAAAAAGCCCTAAACGTGTATCACCATGGTCTCTATCACGACACTCTGCACTTACTCCGTCACCAAGAAGCTCAAAATAGTCACATAAGAAACCATGTGCAATCCCGCCATTAGAGTCACTCACCTGCAAATCAAGATAATAGACACCCGCCAGCCAACGCGCACTATCACTTTGCCCCGACAATCTAAATTCTTGACTGAATTGTTCGGCATCCGTGGTTAAAAAGAAATTAAAGTAATCGGTCGGAGACGCATCACTATCCTCAATATAGTCTCGCTCAGTTGTTGAAAAATCGGTGATGGAGGTGAATTTTAGATTATCCCCCTGACCATTCAAAGTAAAAGAATAGCCTTTTGTTTCCAAATCATTATGCCCTGTCAGGTCATAATCGCCAGCATAAACATCACCATCATCATCAATATATCCCACCTCGCCTTGCGCGTTATTCAGATATGGGTTGACTGTGTCGGGCGATGATAACCTGCCATTGGCTTCAAGCGTGGTCTTGTGTTGGAAAAAGCCGGTTCGAATATCTTGACGCCCTTGGCGAAGATTCAACAAAGCGTCCCAATTTTCGCCCTCCCATAGCAATTGAATACGTCCTGCAAAATCATTCGCATTATTCAAATCCTGAGTGGGGTTAAGGCGGTTCGCCACATAGCCATCGCGTTGATTGCTGATGGCAGAGATTCGCATAGAAAGCCTGTCCGACAACGCAAAACCAATACCTCCTTCAAGCTTTAGCTGATTATATTCACCATAGGTGATATTGCCATAGCCGCCAGATTCCTGTGAGGGTTTGACAGTTACATATTGCACCAGTCCGCCGGTTGCATTGCGGCCAAATAAAGTACCTTGAGGCCCGCGCAGTATTTCAGCGCGTTCCATATCAAACAGCATAAAGCCCGCCCCCGACATTTGACTGATATAAACCTCGTCAACATAAACCGCGATGGGGCTTTCTACATTTGTGGTGAAATCATTATTGGCGACACCGCGAATACCGATAGCGTAATTGGCTTCACCGTTTGGTTGAATCGTACTGACCCCCGGCGCCATGGCCGTAATTTCTTGAGCATTGGTAAAGCCTAAAGCCCGCATTTGATCTCCAGAGATGGCCGTCACGGCAATCCCGACATCTTGAAGGTTTTGTTCGCGTTTTTGCGCGGTAACAACAACTTCATCAACGAAAACATTGCTGACACTGCTTTGTGCAAAAGCAAAACCGCTTGAGGCAAGCGTTGCTATCAGCGAGGAAACTGCAATCTTTGTAAATGCTATTTTTTTTAAGTTGGTTTCTTTTCGAACCATGATTCTCTCCGTTTTACTGGGTATCCCGTTTCATGGGGTGTCCCGTTTTGTTGGGTGTCCGTTTGGCGACACCTGACCAAAACCCACTTTTGAAGTGCGTTTTTTTAAAATACCCTTAAAATACCATCGGGTTAGTGAAAATAAATAAAACTACCTACTCAAAAAAAGCACCGCAACCAAACTCAACTATCGCCCCCTGATAAAGTTCTACGCCAATCTTACGTTAATCTATGAGGGGGTTTTACACAACTTAATATTTCTTAACTTTCAAACGCAAAACCAAGCATCCGTCAGCTTTTAACTATAGTCAACACCGCCTAATTGTATAGTCGATATCACCTAGAACAATGCTTAATTGAGGGATTTGACCAAAAAATAATGATTATTAACCAAAGTGTCTATTATGCAACACTAACGGCAGGCAAATATTTTTAGCCCGTATTTTTATGAAAATATTCTAGTCCCCCACATTCAAAAGTCTGCCACGTATAACAGAGGGCTCTTCTGATAATTGCTGTTTTCTTAAAAAATTTACTTCAGCGGGCATATAAGGAACAAATTCATCAGGCAAACCGCTGGGATGGAATTCATTAAGCATCCAGTTGAGTAAATCAGCTAACCGCTCATCAGTCAATTGCGCCGTCGTCACCCCCGGCACCTGCACTAAATATTCGCGCCCTTCTGGAATATTCAAAAATATCCCAACATGCCCCTGCAAAACAGGTAATCCAACCCGCCCTATTTCACCGCGCGCGCCATGGCATCCGCGACACTGCAAAGCCCAATCTTGGGAGGCTTTAGAAGCTTTTAAAACTATAACATTATCCTCAGCTGATTTTAAACCAGTGGGAACACATAACCAGCACCCCAAGATAAAGCTGACAAAAACCTTATTTAAATACCATTGGGTATTGATTTGAGTATTCATTTATTTGCCAACACCTTTTGGCGAAGTTTTTTCAATTCAGTTGGGTTATATTGACGTTTTTGCAAGACGCGTTCTATTTCAATTTTATCAAATAAAGGCCCTTGGGTTTTTTGCGTGGGCGTGCCGAATCTTTGGACTAAATCATCCAGAAGGACGCGTAATTCATCAGCAGATAAATCTGCCACAACATTAGGCATAAAGCCAAAATAAGGCGTCCCCTTTACATTGATCTGCCCTTGCAGGCCATGCAATATAATATGCACCAAATAGCCGCGTCCATCGGGCGTTTCAAAAAACCTGTCAATATGACCCCTTAGCGGTGGGAAAGCACCCTCGACCCCTTTACCATTTTCCAAATGACAGCTGGCACATCTTTGATAAAAATCAGTTTCATCATCAGCATATACGAGGCGCGCGCTCAAAAGAATTAAAATGCTGGTTAAAGAAAATAAAAACAACCACTTATTCATCAAGTGCCAAACCTAGAATAACCGCCGTCGAACAATGATAAACGCGACTACTGGCACTGGCACCTAAACACCAATTAATGTCATTATTGGCTTGCGGTCTAATGACCGGACGGTCATCTTCATTTCTGTTGCATAAGCACCGCCCGCAGGACTCGACCCCGCAACAATCATTATATGAAATAATATAGGATCTCTTATCAGCCGGGTTCTGGCATGTCCCGATCCATGTAATGGGAGACATCTCTGTACCCGGGGGACAGCTATTTTGTGTCCCCCCACAACAAGAACATAAAAAACCATCAATGCCGCAATAGCGCCAGTAATCACATGAGCTAGGGTCTCCGGGGTCCATTGGGTTGCCAGTTTCTTGAGGCGCGACACCCGGATACCCATTGGTTTCGGCGGCACTTGTATTTTCGGCTGCACTTGTATTTTCGGCTGCACTTGTATTTTCGGCTGCGCGGGCAATCGGCAATAGCGGCAAAGCCGCCTGCCCAACAAGCAAGCCGCCGAGTAGCCCAAAAAGCCCTCGCCGAGACGTGCGGCGAGCAAGCTGGCGCATCATTTTTTCTGAAATCGAATTAAATTTATCTTGCATTTTTCTCTCCCTCTAATTGTTTTTCTTTTGCCCCACCAAGATATTCCTGCAAAGTGCCAGCCTTGAGAAGTTCGGCTTCTTTCAGACTTTCAATATGCTCGCGCGTATTCACCAATCCCAGAGAAATTATTTTAGCGTCTTCATCAAGTAAAATAGCATAGGGCAATTTACTAACCCCATAAATCATCCCGAGCTGGTCAGAGACAACATAATGGTCGCGGGGTAATTGATACTTTTTGATAAAATTCTCATGTAATTGTGCATCCTCGCCTGCACTGGCATAAAGGACTCTGACTTCATGCCAATCGCGCTCAAATTGCTGAACCACCGGCAATAGGTTTTTGCAAATGGTACAGGACGGAGATAAAAAAAACAAAAATGTCTTGATGCCTTCGCGCCCTTTTGCGCCGATTGTTAGGGGCTCGCCTAGCAAGCTGGTGAGTGAAATTTCAGGCGCCCTGTCACCGGCCTGCAATTGTGCATTCATCGATAAAGCCCCGACAGGCGCAATCCGTTCAAACAGAACCCCAAACTGTCTTAGTAAAGCGACATTAATCACCAATAAGGCGATAAATCCGCCCCATAATAGAATAATCGAATAAACTACAAAACTACTCATAACGCCCCTCAAAACTATAGCGAGCAGTGGTGTTCAGCCTTAAAAACATACCCATTAGGGCATCAAGAAAAAGATAGAGACTGAAATAGAAACTAGCCGCCAACGCGGGCAATATTAAGGCGGTAAAAGACCAAGAATATTCTGCCAAAGCCAATCGGTCAAATGTAAAAAGAAAAAAAGCAACCCCAATAAGCACTATGTTTCTAGTCATCAACCATGTGAGATTACTCAAATTTGTCTGGTTTGTTTTGTCGGATGGCGACCACACACATCCGCAATCAAAATCAAGCTTACCCCGCAAGATATTCACCCCTATAGCCATGGTATAAAAAGCCAAAAGAGTGCCCACATACACACCCGCTAAAACAGGCTGGAGAACAAGCAGTATAATTCCCAAAGCCTCAACCCCTATAACCATATATGTTGCGATAGGTACAAGTATATTCGGCAGTAAGCGATAGCCTTGTATGATATCGGCGAAGCGGGCGGGCGATAAAAGTTTTCCAATCAAGGCATAACCGAAGAGTAAAAGGAAAAACATGCGCAAAAAATCAACCATATAAAGAGCCATTAATTCGCCCCATGTAAAGCCAGCGGCATTGCCGGCCCCCATCCAGCAATTGTTCTAAGTTTGGCTTTTGTTGCCAAATCAAAGACATCCAATTGCATGTCAATATTGGTGACGGTCAGAACAGCATTTTTGCCTTTGGTTGCTTCGATAGAAAACCCGTCAACATTGAGTTCTATAACATCGACGAGGTTTTGTGTTTTTGCATCAAGTTGATAGATTGCGCCGCCGCCAAATTTATGGTCTCCATCGCCTGCATTGGCGCGCATCAGTACATATATATGACCTTGTGTATCGGCAGAAATGATCTGCCACCCCGAAGGCCGCGCGGACGGCAACGCCATTGGATGATTGTTTGGTATCTGCCAAGGTTTCATTATTTTTGGCTTATTGCTTCTTAAATCCACCGCTTGCATCATCCCCTTAAAGGAGGTGAAATAAGCAATCCCATTATGCCACGCTGCTTTCATAAAAAGCGGGTCATTGGTGACGTCATGAAATTTTTGAGATTTTTTCTTTGAACTTACCTGCCCGCGATAATCTAAATTGACGGCCAATAAAGTGCCATCGCCGCATAAAGTCATAAATCCACGTTGCCCAAGCGGATAAGTCAACATGCACCCGGCAACATCAATTTCATTGACAACTTTACGATTTTTCAAATCGACAATAGTGACGCTAGATGCTGGCGTAAAGTTGAAAACCAGAGCAAATTGCTCATCTTTTGTTAGCTGTAAGGCGGCCTTTTGGGTCACAACTTGAAAACGCTTATTACCGGGTAGAATTATTTCTCCCTTTTGGCGCAATGTATTGGTTTCATAGATGGTCAGAACATCAACTTGCTCGCCGCGGGTTCCCCTTGAGAAAAAACTTTCGGCAACATAAAGCTCATTTCTTTTTTTGGATTGACGAAAAGAAGCAAATTGTGCCGCGCCAATCATGCCGCGTATATTTCTGGTTTTTGCCAAAGTGTCAATCAGCATAACCTTGCCAGTCGTTAAACTGTAAAATGACGCATCATGTGCGAATATCCAACTTTGTGGAATTTTATTAGGTAGAACTGCATTATTGGGCACAGGCTCGGGGGATAATTGTGCGAAGGCTAGATTTATCGGGACACATAAAAACAGCACACCAAATAAAGCACCAAATAAACCGCCCACTAAAGAAGTTCGCCCGCGCAAAAGACAGAAATTAGCATGAAACTTAAACATAAAAATTTACCCCGTATTATTCTTGTTAAGCGTATTTTTAAAAATAGTCATTATCGCCTATTAACTCAAGTGAAAAATAACTTGCTTGGAATTTAATTTGGAATTTAATAAACTAGTGCTTCATATTTTAGCGACTAAAAATAAGAAAAAGAAAAAATAATGCGTGAATTGAAAATTACTTTAGACCCTGAAAATCAATTATCTCGCAAAGGTGCCTTCACATTCCTTTTGATTTTAACAACGGCGCGTGACATTTTCATTAACCGAGGCTATAGCAATTTCAGCCTTCAGAAAGTTGCCGAAATAAGCGGTCTTGCGCGCGGAAACGTCACTTACTATTTTGCTAATCGAGAGGCCTTATTACGGGCTTTACTGACGTCAATTATTCGCGGCTATATTGATGATTTTGACGTCATTATGAAAGAGGATAGCCCTGCGGAAGAAAAATTCATTCGCGTCATTTCTCTTATTATCAGCGATCTTGGAACCCGTGAGACCTCGCTTTTCTTTCCAGAGTTATGGGCACTTGCAGGTCATAATGATGTTGCCGCTAATGCCATGGATGAATTATATATTCATGCTAGAAAATGCCTTGTGGAACTCATTCGGCAAATCAACCCCCAGCTTAAAAAAGCCGAGCATGAAACCTTGGCACTTTTCATATCAGCTGCGATGGAAGGACAAACCCCTTTTATCGGCTATAATAGAAAATATGCTCATAAGCGTAAAAATATTGAAAAAATTTCAACCTATGCGTTCTTAAAAATAGTGAAAGAAATAAAGTCGGAGTCTATTAATTTTGCTGAACGGTTGGAAAGTTAAATTGAGCTCTTGGGCTCTCACCAAAGCGTTGGAATATCTTTGCCCGTGATCTTGATAATTTTCTTTAAAACATTTGTCGCCGTTTCTAACTCGCTTTGCGTGAAGTGCTTTGAAAGCTGTTCTTCAAGTGATTTGGACTGCGCCAGCAATTCAATAAACACCTTCCGCCCGCCCTTCTCAAGATGAAACTTGCCATCTGATATACGACTAATAAGGTCTTTGCGTTCAAGGCGGGCAAATATCTCATCATCTGGCGCATGGCCCGTATGCAAAAGACGCGCCGCAATATCATCTTGACTTAAATCTCCGTTCATCGACAAAAGGGTAATGCAAAAATATTCTTCATCGCTCAATCCCTTATCAGCCCAAGATGAGCGGACCGGCAGTGAGGTTTGGAAATGGGCTCTGGAAATAAGATAAAGAAGAAAATTATCGGTAAACTGCCCGGTTTTCAAATCAATACCCTCTTTGGGTTGTGCGGATGGTTTCGTAAGGGCTTCTGCATATCTCCCACTATGGAAAATCAGCACAGGCAAATCATTCGCCTGATACTCCAGCACTTCCCCGACAAAAATAATATGGTCGCCCCCCTCATACTTAAAATGCGTACGGCACCGAAATAAGGCGGCATAGTCACCCAATATAGGAAACCCCTGTTGGCAAGTTTCGAAGGGAATATTTTCAAACTTATCGCCCTGTGAGCTGGCAAAATTGCTTGAGATATCTTGTTGATGCGCCGCTAAAACATGGACGTTAAACCCCCCTGAATTTGTAAAAGCAGGCATCGACATGGCATTTTTAGACAAGGACCAAAGAATAAGCGGCGGGTCAAGAGACACACTATTAAAACTACTCGCCGTTACGCCGACCGGCTTATTTTTTTCATCAAGTGTCGTCACAACGGTAACGCCTGTGGCAAACTGACCCAAAGCGTTACGCAACTCGATTTGTTGTACACTCATTTAAGCATTTCCTATAATCTGCGTATCAGAATAAACAATATTATCACGGAGCCTTCAAGCGTTTATCCAAAAAACACTTAAAATGCGGAATAAACTTAAGCTATACTCAATTTTGGTTCAGCAATGAGCCGAGACAATAAGCGGAGGCAATATGGCAACCTTAGAAGAAAGAATCGAACGCTTGGAATCGCTCGATGAAATCCGTCAATTAGTGAGTAAATATTCATTGTCGCTTGATATGCGCGATTTGGATGCGCATGTGAATTTATTCGCCGAGGATATCCGCGTCACTAAAGAGCTTACCGGGCGCGCGCCTCTCAAGCGGTGGCTCGATGATACATTGCGCTTACAATTTACGGGCACCTCGCATCACATTGGAAACCATATTATTGAATTTGATGATAGTGACCATGCCCATGGTATTGTGTATTCTAAAAACGAGCATGAAACGCCAAGTGGTAATGGCGATGAATGGGTCATTATGCAGATGATGTATTGGGATAATTATCAGCGCATAAAGGGGCGTTGGTATTTTCGCCGCCGTCTTCCTTGCTACTGGTACGCCGCAGATTTAAACGCCCCGCCACTTGGCGATGAAAAAATGCGCTGGCCAGACCGCGCCCGCTATCATGGGGCGTATCATGAATTATTTCCATCTTGGGAAAGTTTCTGGAAAAACCCGCCCAAAGATGGTCAGACCCCCGAAGTCGCTGTGCCGGCACCGTTTAATAAATTTTTAAAAACCATGCGTGCCAATCATCCTGACCCCAAAATTCGCGTTAGATAAAGTTAAGATAAAGTTGAGATAAAATCATAATGACAGATCTGTTCAGCCCCCTCAAGCTTGGCGATATTAGCCTTGCAAACCGTATTATTATGGCACCGATGACACGTAATCGCGCCGGCCTCGATGATGAAGCCCTCCCCATGAGCGCAACCTATTATGCCCAGCGCGCCTCAGCCGGACTGATTATCACAGAAGGCGTGTATCCGTGTATTGAAGGCAAAGGCTATGTGCGCTCCCCCGGCATTGTCACGCAAAAGCAAATAGACAGTTGGGCCGAGGTCGCTCGCCAAGTGCATGGCGCGGGCGGTAAAATTATTATGCAATTAATGCATTGTGGGCGCATTGCCTCGCATCATAATAAGCCTGTGGGGGCGCGCACTCTTGCGCCCTCGGCTATCAAAGCCCAAGGCGAGATTTACACAGATGCCGCCGGTATGGCCGCCTACGAAACCCCTCAAGCCATGAGCCTTGAGGAAATTAAAGCAACCGTTAAAGCCTATGCTGATGCGGCCCAAAACGCGATTAAGGCTGGCTTTGATGGCGTTGAATGTCATTTTACAAGTGGCTATTTGCCGGCCCAATTTCTCTCAACGGGAACAAATAAAAGAACTGATGAATATGGCGGCTCGCTTGCAACGCGCCTGCGTTTTGCCTTGGATATTTTAACTGCCATAAGCGCGTGTATCGGCGCAGGAAAAGTTGGTTTCAGAATTTGCCCCGGTAATCCCTTTAATGATTTAAGTGATGATAATCCCGCAGAAACTTTCGCCGCCTTGTTGGAAAAAGCATCAACGCTTAATTTAGCCTATGTGCATGTTATTCGGATGGCAGCAGGCGTTGATAATATCTTGCTTGCCCATACCCATTATAAAGGCGCCTTAATTGTCAATGACAGCTATGATTTCAAAGCGGCTACTCAGGTTGTCGTTTCAAACCAAGCGATGGCTGTGTCTTTTGGCCGCCCCTTCATTGCCAATCCAGATTTGGTCGCACGTTTTAAAAATGAACTTGCAATCACGCGGCCCGATTTCAAAACTCTTTATACAAAAGGTGATAAAGGTTATACTGATTATTCAACAGCTTAACTTAAGTTCTAAAACTATAACTTTAGAACCTCTTGGGTGATTTTCAAAAAGCTTGGTGGCTCGCCGCCGCCAAAGACTTCAAGGCACGCACCCGACACATAAGAGTTCGCTTGGTCAGATAAAAAGAGACAAGCACTGGCAATATCTTGCGGGGTTCCCATGCGCTTCATAGGCAGTGCATTGGCAAGATGCGCCATGCCCTTTTCACCATTATAATGTTCGCCCGAGGCTGGCGTTTTAACCAAGCCAACAATGATCGCATTGACGCGCACATCTGGCGCCCATTCCATCGCCAATGATGTTGTGACACTCAGCAAGCCCGCCTTTGCCGCCCCATAAGCGACTGAGCCGGGCGACGAGCGAATGGCAGAAACACTTGAAATATTAACGATAGAGCCTTTTACCTTATGCGCCATAAAGTGTTGATAGGCTGATTGGCTCGTGTAAATGGGCGCAAGTAAATTCAACCGCACAATAGCTTGCGTCAATTTTGGACTGGCTTGCGCACTGGCAACAGGCGGCCCTCCCCCAGCATTATTAATAAGGGTCGTAAACTCACCGGCAATATTATCTGTTGCCTTTATCAAAGCCTCAACTTGCTCAGGCTCACGCACATCACACGCGATAAAGGTCACTTTATCATTAATATCGCTCGCAAAGGCTTCTGGTACTGTGCGCCCGCAAATCACTACCTGTGCGCCCGCACGGGCAAAACAAGTCGCAATGCCTCTGCCGATGCCACGCCCTCCCCCTGTAACAATTATAATTTGATCTGAAAAGTCAGACATTGGAGCTCACCTCATAAAGATAATTATTCGAATATATTGCTTGAAATTCTCAAAAAGTCTAAGACTAATTCAAGCTGAATATTTAAATTTATTTAAACTTAGAAGTTAAAAATGAAAACAATTCCTCAAACACTCATTGAAACAACGCAAAAGCACCCTCAAAACCCTGCTCTGATTGATGATGGGTGGAAGCTTAACTATAGCCAATTGCTGGAAAAAGTTCTCCAAACAGCCGGCGCGCTAAAAGCCAAAGGATTACAAAAAGACGACCATTTTGCAATTTGGGCACCAAACTGCGCCGAATGGGTTATTTCAGCCCTTGCGGGGCAATGTCTGGGCGCGGTGCTGGTGACATTAAACACACGATATAAAGGCCCCGAAGCAGCTGATATTCTAAGACGCTCTGGGTGTAAATTTTTACTCACGGTTGATGGATTCCTTGACCTTAATTATCCGGCAATGCTTAAAGGCGAGGATTTACCAAAATTAGAGCATACCATCCTCATCCGCGATGCTTCTGATCTAGGGGTTTTTGAGAGTTTCATCAAAAATGCAACGCCCCTTAGCATAAGCGCATGCGCCCAAGTTAAGCCCGCTGACCTTGCCGATATTATCTTCACCTCTGGCACGACGGGTCTGCCAAAAGGGGTCATGATAACGCATGGACAAAATATTGCTGTGTTTGAAATTTTTTCAAATGCCATTGGCATAACTCATAAGGACCGCTATCTGATTGTTAATCCCTTTTTTCACAGCTTTGGATATAAGGCGGGGTGGCTGGCTTGCCTCATACAGGGGGCGACAATTTACCCTCTGAGTGTGTTTGATGTCGAGGATGTTCTGCAACGTATTCAAGAGCAAAAAATATCTGTCATGCCGGGTGCGCCAACTATATTCCAAAGCCTGCTCGCTCATGACAGGCTGGGTGAGTATGATATTTCTTCTTTGCGAATCGCCACCACGGGAGCGGCGGTCATTCCGGTTGATTTGATTGAGAAAATGGTCAATGTGCTCGGCATTGATCATGTTTATTCGGCTTATGGGCTGACAGAATCGTCTGGCGTGGTGACTTTATGTTCTCAAAAGGATGACTTCACGACCATTGCCACGACATGCGGTAAGCCTCTTGCTGATACCCAGCTGCGCATGGTGGATGACGATGGCAATGATGTGGCTGCTGGCGAAGAAGGTGAGATTTGGGTGCGCGGATTTAATGTTATGAAGGGCTATCTTGACGATCCGGTCGCCACGCGCGAGGCCATCACGCCAGATGGTTGGCTCAAGACCGGAGACATAGGACGCCAAGATGCCAAAGGCTATATTAAAATCACTGACCGTAAAAAGGATATGATTATTGTCGGTGGTTTTAATTGCTATCCTGCTGAGGTTGAGCAGTCTCTTTTGTTAAACTCAGGTATTGCCGATGTCGCCGTCACGGGCATGAAGGATGAACGCCTTGGGGAGGTGCCACGCGCTTATGTGGTTAAAAAACAAAATAGTCAGGTAACAGATGAGCAGATTATCGCATGGTCACGTGAAAAACTGGCAAATTTTAAAGTGCCGCGCCAGATAGATTTTGTTGATGAGCTTCCGCGCAACGCCTCTGGTAAGGTACAAAAATTTATGTTGCCGCGCTAAAATTTATTTCCAGTTTCTTAAATTTGGCGAGCCTTTCATTTACCTGTTAATAAATTAAGCTTGCGTAAAAAAACTTTTTGATAATGACACAAGTCTGCTATTCTTGTGACATATTTGCCCAAGTTTATCCAAGTTTATCCAAATTTATCCAAGGAATGAAAACATGCCACAAGCACCAACACAAGCATCTAAATCACCAGCTATATTGGATATTAGCCCCGCTCTTGAGATAATTTCTAAAACCGCCGCGCAAGGTCGAAAAAACCGCCAAATCCCTCAAAAGAGCATTGAGGCAATTCGCAAAACGGGTTACTTCCGTTCCGTTTTACCAAAAAAATATGGCGGACTTGAAATCACCCCGCAAGCGTTTTTCAAAGCCTCCTTGGAAATCGCAGAACAAGATATGAGTACCGCATGGGTATCAGGCATTATCGCCGTTCATGCCTATCAGCTCTCAATCATGCCGCCTCAAGCGGCCGAAGACGTCTATGCAACAGGTGCCGACACCCTCATCTCATCTTCTTACAACCCGGTCGGGGCTAAAGTTAAAACCGTGGCGGGCGGCTTTGAGTTTTCTGGGCGTTGGGGCTGGAGTAGCGGGTCGGCTCATTGTGATTGGGTGCTACTGGGCGGCGTTATCCATGACCATCCATCGGGCGTCCATTATAGAACATTCTTGCTCCCGCGTAGCGACTATGAAATCGAAGACACATGGTTTCCTATGGGGCTACATGCAACAGGGTCAAATGATATTGTCATCGATAAACCCGTCTTCGTCCCTGAACACAGAACACATCACCAAATGGATGGCTTTAATCGCGTCTCGCACCAAGAAAACCCAATGTATACAATCCCGTGGGCGCAGTGGTTTGTGCGCGTCGTATCCTCGCCTGCTATCGGTGCCGCCAAACATGCGCTTCGTCTGTTCATTGAAAATGCGACAAATAGCTCAACCGACCCAACCCGGCTTGCCGGTGACCCTGATATCACCACACGCGTGGCACAAGCTGCCAATCTCATTGATGAAACAGAAGCCATCATCTTTCAGAATTTTGACGCGATGATGACTAAAGTTGAGGCAGGTGAAGATATTCCAATCATTGACCGTGTGAAATATCGTTACCAAGCTAGCCTCGTCATTGAACGCATGATGCAAGCGGTTGACCTATTATTTGATGTCGCAGGTGGGCGAAGTGTCTTTGATGGCGCACCGATTCAAGATATCTGGCATGATATTCATATTGCCCGTGCGCATGTTGCAAATAACCCCGTCGGATTTGCGCGTAATTTGGGCGGTATATATCTCACGGGCGAAAATACGGATGTGTTTATCTAATGGCTGAATCTCTGACACGGCCACCAGAAGGTCAATATGTCAAGGCGGGCCCAATTAAAATGCATTTCCTGACTTTCGGGAAACCAAAAGATCCCGTCGTGGTTTTTCTCCACGGCTCGGGCCCCGGCAATAGTGCCTATGCTAATTTCCATAAAAACGCGCAGGTTTTTGCAGATGCTGGTTTTTATGTATTACTCCCCGATATGATTGGTTTTGGATATTCTGACAAACCAACCGATCTGGGTGACTATACACTACAGCTTTTTTGCGACACACTAATGGCAGGACTTGCCAGCTTGGACGTAACTTCTTGTCATTTTGTTGGCAATTCTCTTGGCGGCGGTATTGCCATTCAAATTGCTTTGAATAATCCTGACTTTGTCAAAAAGCTGATCTTGATGGGGCCGGGTTGTCTTGAAGAGCAACAAGATTATTTCACCATGCCGGGCATTGCCAAAATGATGGAAGCCACCCGAAACGGCATGAGCGAAGAGACATTACGGGCTGTTATGCATCATTTTGTATATGATGACGCGTTGGTGAATGAGCCGTTGGTTTCAATGCGCTGGGAAATCGCTCAGACACAGCCGCCAGAAGTTCTGACCACGATGAAAACGCCCAATCTTGGAGCCCATTTGCAAGAGTTATCTCATCCTATTTTGACATTTTGGGGTGCCGATGATTTATTCATGCCGCCAGCTGGTAAAGAAAAATGTTTGCGCGCCAACGCGACATCGCGGCTAATTGAGGTGAATGCTTGCGGGCATTGGGTTATGATTGAGCATCCGCGCATGTTTAATGCGGTTAGCTTAGACTTTTTATTAAACGATTGAAGGAGCACAAAATGGGAATATTACGTTTAGGTTACGTTATTTTGGGCATGCAGGATCCTATGGCATGGTCTGATTTTGCGCAAACGGTTCTTGGTTTCAAAAAAGCGGCGCGCGCGGATCGTAAAGATGCGGTTTATCTTAAGATGGATGAGGCTCCCTTTCGCTATATGATTGAAAAAAGTAATGAAGAAAAACTCTTTGCAACCGGATATGAAATGGCATCTGCGCAAGATTATGAAGCTTTAATCGAAAAGCTGTCATTGGCGGGCGTTGAGGTGACACGGGGCGATGCGGATGAAGCCAAACGCCGCGCGGTTGCTGAATATGCTTTTTGTCAGGACCCTTCTGGCAATTGTTTAGAAATTTATCATACCCGCGATAGCGGCAGTGCGTTTGAAGCGGGCGCGGGGGTTTCTGGATTTGTGACGGGTGATATGGGGCTTGGGCACCTTGTTTTACCGGCACCTGAAAACCTTGCAACAGAAGAATTTTACACCCAATTATGCGGCTTTGAGATTAGTGATGAGCTGACCCTACCCCCGCCTGCCGAAGGATTACCAGAGCAACGTATTTTGTTCATGCATGCGAATAATCCGCGCCATCATACAGTCGGGCTGTATAATTTTCCGCACCCGACAGGGGTCATTCATTTGATGGCCGAGATGAAAACCATGGATGATGTCGGCTATTGTATGGACCGCGTCAAACAGGCGGGATTGCATATTTTTGCCAGTTTGGGGCGTCATTCAAATGATGAGATGATTTCCTTTTATTTCTTTGCGCCGGGCGGTATCGGCATTGAAGTTGGTTATGATGGACTTACGGTTGAAGATTGGAGTAAATTTACACCAACCAAAACTACATCAGGGGATTATTGGGGGCATGAATATGATTTCCCCCAAATAGGAAGCTAAAATGCCCGCAACAGTAATAGATAAAAGAATAAGCGTTCAAGATATTGTCGCTCAACTTGAAAGCGGGATGACTATCGGTATTGGTGGCTGGGGGGCACGCCGTAAGCCAATGGCATTAATCCGCGAGATTTTAAAGTCTGACCTCACTGATTTAACCATTGCTGCTTATGGCGGGTGTGATGTCGGGATGCTGGCGAGCGCAGGGAAAATCAAGAAGCTAATTTTTGGCTTTGTTTCTCTTGATGTTATCCCCATGGAAGCACATTTTCGCCGCGCACGGTCGGCGGGCGAATTTGAGGTTATGGAAATTGATGAAGGGATGTTTCAGTTGGGGCTTAAAGCGGCGGCGCAAAACCTGCCGTTCCTGCCCTGCCGTGCCGGACTTGGAACGGATGTGCTCACCCATAACCCAAACATTAAAATCATTCAAGACCCCTATGAAGGCGAGCACTTGGTGGCGATGCCAAAGATTGCACTTGATGTTGCGCTTTGCCATGTAACAGAAGCGGATCAACTGGGAAATAGCTATATTGGTGGGCCAGATGTCTTTTTTGACGAATGGTTCTGCCGCGCCGCGCAAAAATCTTTCTTAACGACTGAAAGCTTTGTCGACACGTCCGCTTTTGATGATAGCATGAAAATCAATCAGATGCCGATTGAACGCAATTTGGTTATGGGTGTCGCGCAAACTCCCTTTGGGGCGCATCCAACTTCTAATGGTCCAGATTACGGTATTGATGTTGAACATCTTAAAACATATTCAAAAGCGGTCGGTGATGGCTGGCAGGAATATTACGACAAATTTGTTAGTGCTGACGATTATATCGAGGCGGTTGGCGGTAAAGATTATATCCGCACCCTTGCCTTGCCCATATTTTAGAGGTTGAGATGAGCTATACACTTGCAGAACTTTGTATTGCCGCAGGGGCGCAAATATTTGAAGACGAAGTGCCAGAAGTTTTTGCCACACTCATCGGACTTGTGCCGCGCCTTGCTGGTTCGTTGGCGAAAAAGACAATTCGGCCCGGTTTGATGATGTCTGATGGTGAGTATTATTTTGTCTCAGAACCAGTGCCCGTTGGCAAACGCAATGGCTATCAACCCAAAAAAGAAGGTCATATTGGCTATGAACGGGTTTTTGATATTATTGCGCATGGTAATCGCCATGCTTTTGTTGGGCCGGTTCAGGTTGATAAATTTGGTCAGATGAATCTATCCGCCATTGGTGACTATCGCGCGCCCAAAGTCACTTTGCTGGGCGTGCGGGGGTTGCCGGGCAATACGGTTAATAATAGGACCTCGATGTTTTTCCCCGCCCATAATATAAAAGCATTTGTATCGGGGGAAGTGGATATGGTTTGCGGGGCCGGTTATAACCTTGCGCGTTATCCTGACGGCAAATATCCACGCGGGCTTGACCACAGATGCATTATTACTAATTTATGTGTGCTTGATTTTTCTGGTGACAATCATGCAATTGCCGTAAAATCGCTACATCTGGGTGTAAGTGTTGAAGAAGTTCAAGATAATACGGGTTTTGAGCTTGTTATTCGGGATAATATTCCAACAACAAAAGCCCCGACACAAGAACAGCTTGCTATCGTTAACGAGTTGGATCCGCATAATTTACGTGCCACAATATTCAAGGGCAATCCATCTGGCATTAAACCATAATAAAAAGGTACAAGATCATGAGCCAAGACAACGAAACAGTCCCACGCATTGAAAAAGAAGTCATTTATGAAGAAGAAAACCCAATTCTTTATGAAGTGAAAGATACCATTGCTTACCTCACTTTAAATCGCCCCCAATATCACAACAGCCAAAACGGTCAGATGCTCTATGCGCTTGATGATGCTTTTTACAAGGCTATAGGCGATGATGATGTGAAGGTGATTGTGCTAAAAGCGATGGGTAAGCATTTTTCTGCGGGGCATGATATTGGGACTCCGGGCAGAGATTTTGACATTGGACGCGATGACAGACGTGGCTTGATTTATAATCATGATAATAAGCCGGGTGCAGAAAAAGCCTATATTCGTGAGATGGAAGTTTATCTTGGGTTTTGCCATAGATGGCGTGAAGCGCCCAAGCCCACGATTGCCCAAGTGCATGGCGGCTGTATTGCGGGTGGGCTTATGCTGGCATGGGTGTGTGATTTGATTGTTGCCTCGGATGATGCTTTTTTCCAAGACCCGGTTGTGCAAATGGGGTTTCCGGGCGTTGAATATTTTGCGCATCCATTTGAGTTAAATGTGCGCCTTGCCAAAGAGTTTTTACTCTTAGGCGAACGCTGGTCTAGCGAACGCGTCTTAGCGGCCGGCATGATTAATAAAGTTGTGCCGCGCGCCGCGCTAGACATAACCGTTACTGAGATGGCTCAAAAAATTGCCAAGCAACCGCGCATGGCTTCGCTTTTAACCAAGCAGGCTTGCAATCATATTGAAAACTTGCAGGGCAAAAAAACCGGCATGGAAGGGGTTTATGCTATGCACCATTTTGCACATGCCCAAAATACCATCGCTAAGGGAGACTACATTGCTGGTTTTGATGGCAAGAAAATGGCTAAAAGTAATAAAGAAAAGAACGGCTAATGACTATGCAAACGCCCCTCACGCGCATTTTGGGATGCCGGTATCCGATTATTCAAACGGCGATGGGCTGGGTGGCAACCTCGCGTCTTGTTCAAGCCACTGTGCGGGCGGGGGCGATGGGGTTTCTGGCGGCGGCCGTCATGGATGCAGATGAATGCGAAGCCGAAATTAAAACAATAAAGCAAGCCACCTCAAATCCATTTGGGGTTAATATTCATTCCTTCCAAAAAGACGCCAGCCGTATCATTGACATGTGCATTGATTACAAAGTGCCAGCTGTTTCTTATGGACGCTCTCCCTCTGCTAAGATGATTGAGCAGCTTAAAGGCGCAAGTATTAAATGCGTGCCGACCATTGGTGCCAGCAAACATGCAGCTAAGGCGGTCGAATTAGGGGCTGATGTTTTGGTGTGTCAGGGACAAGAGGGCGGCGGACATACAGGATTTACCCCAACATGGCTCTTGCTCGGACAGGTTTTAGACCAAAACCTTGGCGTCCCTATCGTTGCTTGTGGCGGATTTAAAGATGGCCGCGGTCTTAGCGCGGCTCTTTCTTTTGGGGCCGATGGCATCGCTATGGGAACACGCTTTATGATGTCGAAAGAAAGCCCAACCCCTAGTGCCACCAAACAAGCCTATCTTGATGCACAAGTAACCAATATCCCCGTTTCAACCAAGTTAGATGGCTTGCCGCAACGCATGGTCATGAACAAAATGTTGCAAGATTTAGAAAACGCCTCGCCTTTTGGCTTACTATATCGCGCCGCCATTAACGGTTTCAAATATAAAGCTCAGACAAATATGTCGATGCTTGAACTGGTCAAAACAGCATGGCACATGGCCGCAACAACAGATCTGAGCTTGGGACAAACAATGATGGCAGGTAATGCGCCTATGCTCATCCAAAAGGCGATGGTTGAAGGCAATACTGAAAAAGGTGTATTACCAAGCGGACAAGTCGCGGGGCTTATTGATGACTTACCAAGCGCAAAGGAAATTATAACAAGCATCATGAAAGATGCAGAAAATTGCCGTCAGGCTTTTGCAGATTTGAAAGGGTAACCCATGGGCATTACGACTTGCGTTCATGATCGCATTGGTGAGGTTGTTTTTGATTTCCCGCCGGTTAATGCGTTCAACGATAAAACATGGAACGAGATTCCAACCATTATTACTGAACTTGGGAAGCATCGGGATGTGCGGGTTGTGCTTATTCGCTCAAAGGGCAAGGGCTTTTGTGCGGGCGTTGATATTAAACAGCTTGCGGCAACAAGCTCGGCGATTGTCGAGGTAAATAAGGGTAATTTTGAAACCTTTAAGGCAATCCGTGCTTGCCAGATGCCTGTCATCAGTGCCCCGCATGGCTATGTTATTGGCGGGGGCATTGGTATGTGCGGTGCTTCTGATGTGGTTATTGCGGCGGATGATTGTTTTTTCTCTTTGCCAGAAATTGACCGCGGGGCCATGGGCGGCGCGGCGCATCTACAACGTATGATTCCCTCCCCAAAAGTACGTGCGGCTTTTTTCACTGGCGGACAAATCACAGCTCAAGAAATGTACCGACTCGGCGGCATTGAGAAAGTTGTGCCAAAAGAAGAACACATAAAAGAAGTCCATGCCTTTGCCCAAATTATCGCCAGTAAGAGCCGTGATGCGTTAAAAATTGCCAAGCAAGCTCTCAACGGTATCGAAGCCTTTGACGTTGATAAAGCCTATCGCTGGGAACAAGGTTTTACGTTTGAAATGTATCTGCATGAAGACAGCCAAAAAGCCCGCGATGCGTTTGTTGAAACTGGCAAGACAGCAAATTACGAGGATGACAAATGAATCTAGAGTTTAGTCTGAAACAGCAAGCTTTTCGTCAAGAAATCCGCGACTGGCTGGAAACACATGTTCCAAAGAACCGCTTGCCCTCTTTGGATACCCAAGCAGGCTTTGAGCTTCATCGCGCATGGGAACACACTCTGCACAAAGGTAATTGGGGCATGGTGACGTGGCCAACAGAATATGGCGGGCGCGGATGTGACTTGATTGATTGGCTGATTTTCGAAGAAGAATATTATCGCGCAGATGCCCCGGCTAGGGTGAGCCAAAACGGTATTTTTCTGCTTGGCCCGACAATTATGGAATACGGCACCACGGCGCAAAAACAACGTTTTTTGCCTAAAATGGCGTCTGGTGATGAGATCTGGGCGCAAGCCTGGTCTGAACCAAATGCGGGCAGTGATTTAGCCGCTATTCGCACCAAAGCTGTTCGTGATGGCGACCATTATGTGATTACGGGGCAAAAGACATGGTCATCGCGGGCGGTGTTCGCAGATTGGTGTTTTGGGTTATTTCGTACCGAAGCTGGAAGCCACCGCCATAAAGGTTTATCGAAGATACTTGTGCCACTTAAGAGTGATGGTTTGACCCGTCGCCCGATTGCCCAACTTGATGGCGACCCCGGCTTTGCCGAATTGTTTTTTGATGAAGTTCGTGTGCCGGTTGAAAATTTGCTTGGGCCCGAACAGGGTGGCTGGGGGGTGGCAATGGCAACGGCGGGGTTTGAGCGCGGGCTTCTTTTGCGCTCGCCTGCCCGTTTCCAAGCGGCGGCGTGCCGTCTTGTAGAACTCTATAAAAAATATGAAACCCGCCTCTCATCAGGCATAAAAGATCAAGTCATGCAAGCGTGGCTCGATACTGAGCGTTTTAATGCTGCAACTTATGCACTTGTAGCGCAGGTTAAGGCAGGGGCTTCCATTTCATCTGAATCCAGTGCAAATAAGGTCTTCTGGTCAGAAATGGACCAACACCTTCACCGCACCTCGATGAGTATTATGGGCGCGCAAGCCGAATTAGAAGAAGGTCTTGACGCCATCGATAATGGACGCTGGCTTGATGGTTATATGTTCAGTCTTGGGGGTCCGATTTATGCTGGCACGAATGAAATTCAACGCAATATTTTAGCCGAGCGTGTTCTCGGACTCCCTCGCTAAAGGCGACCAAAATGGATTTCCGCTTTACAGATGAGCAACAAGAGCTGATTAAGGCGGCAAAATCGTTTTTTGAGGGTGAACACACGCCTGAACGCATGCGCGCGCAGTTAAACGCTAAAGATGTAGAGCCACTGATGCCGCAATGCGCCGCGCTTGGGCTTATAGGTATTATTGCCGCGCCAGATCATGGCGGACTTGGTCAGGACTTCACCGTCATGGCGGCCATTGCTGAAGCGGCGGGCTATGTCGGATTTGTAGAATCTTATGTTGAAACAGCCGGAATTGTAGTGCCTCTTTTGCAGCTGATGGGCGAGACAGAAAAGCTTGAACAAGTTATTGCAGGCACACTTCATATTGCGCCTTTATCGCCTCGCCTGTTTGCGACACACGCCGCCGATAAATGCGATTACTTTATCGAGACCCATCCCAAAGGTCATAAACTGATTGGCAAAGATGAGTTAACCCTCACGCTTTTGCAGTCGATTGATCCTTTGCGAAAAATTTTTAAAGTCAATCACAGCGCACAAGGTTGCGATTTATCCAACTGGTATGGCGGCGTCTTAAGTGCGGCGCAAATTTGCGGGCTGGCGCGACGTATTATTGATATTTCGGTTGACTATGCAAAAGAGCGGCAACAATTTGGACAAGCTATTGGGGCGTTCCAAGCCATTAAGCACCATTTAGCAAATGTGCATATACAAATAGAATTCACCCGCCCCACCGTATTCCTTGCGGCGTTACAGGGGGGACGCGCTGTTCATCAGGCTAAGATTGCGGCAATTGACACAGGCATATTGGCGGCCGAAACAGGTATTCAAGTGCATGGCGGCATGGGATATACTTATGAGGTCAGTCTTCATTTGTTTATGAAGCGCATTTGGGCTCTTATGGGGGAATGGGGGGATAGAAGTGAGCATTTAAATAGCTTAACGCCCCAGATTATGGGCAATAGGGCTCGGATTGGACCGGGCACAAGTTTTGAATCTGTTTTGAATCTCAGGAGAAAAAAATGACGGAAGCATATATCGTTGATGCAATAAGAACCCCGACAGGTCGCCGCGGCGGCTCTTTGGCACATATACATGGAGCTGATTTAGGTGGGTTTATTATGAAAACACTCGTTGAGCGCAATAACATACCCGATAGCGCGTATGATGATGTTGTGTTTGGGTGTATTGATGCGGTTGGTCCTTTGGCGGGTGACATTGCGCGAACTTGTTGGTTAGCGGCGGGTTTAGACCAAGGCGTGCCGGGGGTTACGATTGACCGCCAATGTGGTTCATCCCAGCAAGCTGTCCATTTTGCGGCTCAAGGGATTATGTCTGGCACCCAAGATGTTGTGATTGCGGGCGGGCTTCAAACAATGAGTCAAATTCCAATTGGCTTTGCGATGCTTGCCGCTCAACCGCTTGGGTTTGACAGCCCTTTTAGTGGCTCTAAGGGCTGGGTTGAGCGTTATGGTAATGTGGCGATTTCTCAATATAAATCGGCCGATATGATGGCTCAAAAATGGGACCTCAGCCGCGCCCAAATGGAAGCCTATGCTCTTGAAAGTCATCGGCGCGGGGCGCAGGCGATTGATGAAGGGCGGTTTAAGAATGAAATTATTCCTTTTGAAGGTTTAGAAACTGATGAAACGGTGCGCCGTGATACGACAGTTGAGAAAATGGCGACCCTTGATGTATTGCCAAATTGCGAGCGCATTCATGCGGGTATTTCCAGCCAAACATGCGATGCCTCTTCGGCGATATTATTGGTGTCGGGGGATGCTCTTAAGCGATATCAGCTTACACCGCGTGCGCGTATCCATCATATGAGCGTGCGCGCTGATGACCCGGTATGGATGCTAACAGCACCAATATCTGCTACAGAATATGCTTTAAAGCGTTCTGGCATGTCGCTTGATGAGATTGATCTGGTTGAGATTAACGAAGCTTTTGCGCCTGTTGCCATGGCATGGTTGAAGGAAACGGGTTATCCGCATGAAAAAACCAACGTCAATGGAGGTGCTATTTCACTTGGGCATCCGATCGGCGGGGCGGGCACAAAATTAATGACGACTTTGCTTAATGAGCTTGAAAGAACGGGGGGGCGTTATGGACTTCAAACAATGTGCGAGGGTGGCGGCCAAGCGAATGTAACCATTATTGAAAGACTATAGAATGGGAAATTTTGTCGATAATAGAACTGTAATTGTCACCGGCGCGGGCGGTGGACTTGGACGCGCTTATGCTCTGGCGCTTGGGGTCGAGGGGGCAAATGTCATTGTTAACGACATTAATAGCCAAACGGCTCAAGCCACAATTGATGAAATTAAATCCACGGGCGGCAAGGCTATTTTGGCGTTGAATAATATTACCGATTATGCCCAAGCGGGTGAAATCGTCAGGCAAGCTATTGAGAGCTTTGGCGCGCTTCATGGGGTTGTCAATAATGCTGGAAATAATCGTGATCGGATGTTCACTTCTCTTAGCGAGGCGGATTGGGATGCGGTGATAAGTGTTCATTTAAAGGGTCATTTTTGTATTTCCTCGCATGCTGCAAAACACTGGCGCGAGAAATTCAAAAAGGGAGAAAACCCGCAAGGGCGCATTATTAATACCAGTTCAGGCGCAGGCCTTCAAGGCTCGATTGGTCAGAGTAATTATTCAGCTGCAAAGGGTGCCATCCTCGCTTTGACGCTAAATCAAGCTGCCGAGCTTCGCCGCTATGGCATTACCGCCAATGCGCTCGCGCCCAATGCACGAACAGGCATGACGCAAGAGGTCTTTGCACAAATGATGAAAAAGCCTGAAGATGGAAGTTTTGACCAATATGACCCGGCTAATATTTCGCCTTTGATTGTTTATTTGTGTAGTGAGGCTTCAGAAGATGTGACGGGTCATTGTTTTGAACCGTTTGGCGGAAAATTATCTATTTCCGAAGGATATAAAACCGGACCCATCAAAGACAAAAAAGCGCGCTACGAGGTGGAAGAAATTCATGGGGTTATTGAAGATTTAATTAAAATAACGCCGCCCGCACAAAAAGTCTATGGAAGCTAAAAATGGAACAATTCCCTTTTAATGAAGAGCACAGCATGATCCGTGATGCGGTAAGCGGTTGGCTAAAAGAATGGGATGAACAGGGACAAAAACAACATAAAATTGCAAAATCTGGTCTCGCTTATGATGCGCCAAGCTGGCAAGCCTTTGCTCAAGAACAGGGTATGGCGGGGATATCAATTGGCGAACAATATGGCGGGGCGGGATTAGGTCATCTTGGGCGCGCTGTCGTGATGGAAGAAATCGGATATGTTTTATTCGCCGCCCCCTTTTTTTCGACTTGCATTATTTGTGCAGATATTATTGAAGCCTTTGCTGACCAAAAAACAAAAACCACTTGGCTTAGTCAGATTGCGGCAGGGGAACAAATTTTAAGTTTTGTCGATGCACGTGCCTATGAGAGCAATGACATTCTTAACGGTGAGGTTAATCTCGTTCTTGATGCTTCGATTGCAGATAATCTTATCATTGCTTTTGGCACCCATAAGGCGGGCAACACGCGTCTTGTCATTGCTCCGCGCAATACAAAGAGCATTACAATTACCCCTTGCAAAACCCTTGACCCGATGCGGGCTTTAGCCAAACTATCCTTTAACGCATTTACAACAGATGATGCGACGCTTATTGGCGATGTAGAAGGGGTGGCGCTTGATAAAATTTTGACCATTGCTTATGGCGCTTTGGGTGCAGAAAGCGTTGGCGGCGCAAAGCGGTGCCTTGATATGACGCTGGAATATGCTTCTCAAAGAGTTCAGTTTGACCGTCCAATTGAGACATTTCAAGTGGTTAAACATCGCTGTGCAGATATGTTTATTGGTTTGGAATCATCGCGCTCTGCTGTTTACTATGCGGCCAATGCCTCTGATCTAGATGAGCAGTTTGAGGCAAACCTTATCGCCAAACCTTATGCGAGTGAGGCTTATTTTCAAATTAGCGCAAGTGCTATTCAAATGCATGGCGGCATTGGGTTTACATGGGAATATCCACTGCATTATTTTTTCAAACGTGCACGCGCAAACAAAAGTCTATTTAACTCTGCCGCAGAATCTTATGACCATCTCGCCGAGCTTATTTTTAAAGGCGCGTCATGATGGATATTCGCGCACAAATCAATCAATGGATGCTTGAAAATCTAATCGGAGATTATGAAAAAGTCAGATGGCGCGGTTGTTCTGGTGACGAGGATGCTTATCCTGAACTGCGCAAGGAATGGGAAAAAAAACTCGGAAAAGCGGGCTTTATCGGCTTATCATGGCCAGAAAAATATGGCGGGCGCAATCTCGGCTTGATGGATATTGTTGCCTATAATGAGGAATATGCACGCCACGGAGGGCCGGGGCGCTCAGGTCATATCGGCGAAACCCTTATCGCCCCAACACTTATTGCCTTTGGCACAGAGGACCAAAAACAACGATTTTTACCCGCCATCAAAGAGGGGCGTGAATTTTGGTGTCAAGGTTACTCAGAACCAAATGCTGGCTCTGATTTAGCGAATTTAAAAACCACAGCAAAATTAATAGACGGTCAATGGATTTTAAACGGTCAAAAAATCTGGACGTCTCTTGCTCATGAAGCTGATTGGATATTTGTTATTGCCCGCGCCGTTGAGGGCTCGAAAGGGCGCGAAGGCTTGGTGTTTTTACTTATACCACTGGCTCAAAAAGGCATTGAAATTCGCCCGATTCATCAAATTAGTGGAACAGCAGAATTTAATGAAGTATATTTCACAGATGCCAAAACCTCTCAAGAAAACATTATTGGTGAGGTTGGCAAGGGGTGGAAAATTGCTATGGCACTGCTGACCTTTGAGCGCGGGTCATCTACTTTGGGGCAGCAAATGCTGTTCAAAAACGAACTGGATATGATTATCGACATTGCCAAACGCAATGGGGCTATGAATAATTCTCTCTTGCGCCAACGTATTGCCAAAGCCTATGCGGGCTTGAAAATCATGCGCTTTAACGCTTTGCGAATGTTGCATGGCACTCAAAGCGGTACGGTTTTTAAAGAAGGCTATATTTCTAAAATATTCTGGGCAACATGGCACAGAGACCTTGGCGAATTAGCTATGGATGTAATCGGTGATGAAGCAGAACTTATTGATGGCGAATTAAGTCACCTTCAAAAGATTTTCCTTTTCTCACGGGCTGACACAATTTACGCTGGGACTAATCAGATACAACGCAACATGATTGCAGAACGGGCACTGGGTATGCCTAAAGAGCCAAGGGGTTTTAGTAATGGCTGATTTAAAACAAATTCCAGAATATGTAGCAGGTCACAATCTACTGGCCGGGAAAAAAATAGTAATTACCGCCGCCGCTGGCACAGGTATAGGTTTTGCGGTCGCCAAAAAATGCCTCGAAGAAGGGGCGCAAATATTAATTTCGGATATTCATGAAGGGCGCTTACAAGAAGCCGCCGCCCACCTCAAAGCCGAAACAGGTGAGCAAGTCCATGCTTGTTTGTGCAATGTAACTAGCCAAGAAAATGTGGACTCTTTGTTTGCTAAAGGTGAGAAACTATTCGGGAAAATTGACGTTGTTATCAATAATGCTGGCTTGGGCGGCACAGCAAATCTGGTCGATATGAAAGACGAAGAATGGGCGGTCGTGCTTGATGTGACACTCAATGGCTGTTTTCGCATTAACCGCGCGGCGATGCAGCATATGAAAAATAATAATGGCGGGGTTATCGTAAATAACGCCTCTGTTTTGGGCTGGCGGGCACAAAAAGGGCAAGCCCATTATGCCGCCGCAAAAGCGGGTGTCATGGCACTGACGCGCTGTGCCGCTTTAGAGGGTGCAGAATTTGGCGTGCGCGTTAATGCGGTGTCGCCATCATTGGCATTACATCCATTTTTGCATAAAGTAACCTCTAAAGAACTCCTCACAGAGCTCGAAGCCAAAGAAGCCTTCGGGCGCGGGAGTGAAGTTTGGGAACAAGCCAATATTATGGTTTTTCTTGCCAGTCATTATTCATCCTATTTGACGGGTGAAGTCATCTCGTCTTCAAGTCAGAGAGCTTAAATATTCATTATGAAAAAGACTTTTCAAACCCCCCATGAGCTACTTGGTCAAGAAGGCACAAAGCTTGGGCCAACGGATTGGATGGCGATAACGCAAGCCCGCGTCAACCTGTTTGCCGATGCGACACAAGACCATCAATGGATTCATATCGACTTAAGTAAAGCCGCAAACGGCCCCTTTGGCGAAACAATTGCCCATGGGTTTTTAACCTTGTCTTTGGCTAATAAATTTATGCCAGATATGATTCATATTGAAAAAATGTCTATGGGCGTTAATTATGGTATTGATAAAGCGCGTTTTCCAAATGCGGTTAAAGTTGGTGCCAACATCCGTGCAACGGGCGAATTTATTAAAATTGAAGAAGTTAAAGGTAGTATCCAGTCAATTCTTAGAGTGACAATTGAAGTTGAAGGAGAAGAAAAACCTGCCTGCATCGTCGATACGATTAGCCGATATTATCCATAGCAAAAATACAATTATGAACCATCTTTCAGGAGGGAGATAATGTTTCGATTTTTTAAAAATAAATTTACAATTCTTGTAGCCATTCTACTTGCCATAGGCGCGGCCGGATGGCTATTTGACAATGCCGTCAGCACGGGGCGCATGGGCCAAGAAAGAGGCCCCGGCATAATTAAAGGCGACGCCCTTCCCGATAATGCTGTTATTGCCAAGCAAGAAGCTGACCAAAAACTTGCGCCCATAGGCAAAAACAAACAAATTTTATTTGGCGACCTTCACGTTCATACAACATATTCCACTGATGCGTTTTTATGGGCATTACCGCTTAATCATGGCATGGGTATTCATCCTTTAGCGGACGCTTGTGATTATGCGCGCTATTGTTCTTCTGTTGATTTTTGGTCTATTACTGACCATGCCGAAGCGTCCACACCGATACGCTGGGATAATACCAAGCAGAGCATACGCGAATGTCAAGCGCGTGCCACAGATCAAACGAACCCGGATATGGTTTCTTTCCTTGGCTTTGAATGGACGCAAATCGGCTTACTTGCAAAAGAACATTATGGCCATAAAAACGTGATTTTCCAAAACCTTGATGACTCTGAAATCCCTCCCCGTCCTATTGCATCGGGCGGCGGTGCCACGGCGGCATTGCGCCAAAATATAACGGGGATGCCTTCTTTTATTTCATTGCTCGATTTTGAAAACCGCAAACATTACTGGGATTTTAACACTTATTTTTCAAAAATACGCGCGGTACCCGATTGTGCCCCCGACATACCCTCAAATGAATTACCTGCCTCTTGCTTTGAAGTCGCTTTGACGCCCGGTGATTTAATAAGAAAACTTAAAGATGAACAGCAACTTGAGCCATTGATTATTCCGCATGGTTCAACTTGGGGTCTTTATACCCCGCCCGGCGCGTCATGGGATAAAGCTTTGCATCCTGAACAACAACCTGATGAATTTTCATTGATTGAAATTTATTCTGGACACGGCAACACAGAAGAATATCGTAGCTACCGCGCTATTGCAAAAGATGAGGCAGGCAATCAATATTGTCCTGCACCATCTGCTACTTATACACCGCCTTGCGCACGCGCCGGCGAGATCATCTTAAAAAGATGCCTTGCTGGAGGTGAAGCAGAAGATACCTGCCTTAAGCGTCAAAAACAGGCCGAGAAAATTGCCGTTGAGATGGGACCTGCCTATCATCTCGCAATTGGCGGTGTGAGTGCTAAAGATTGGTTGCTTTCGGGTCAATGTACCGATTGTTATCTGCCTGCTCTTAATTATCGCCCAACAAATAGTGTGCAATATGGGTTGGCAATTTCTAGGTTTGATGAAGAGCTTACAAATCCGCAACGATTTCATTGGGGCTTTATCAGCTCATCCGACAATCATCGGGGGCGCCCCGGCACGGGCTTTAAGGAGGTCTCGCGGCGCTTATCAACAGATGCCGCTGGGGCGACAAATGCGTTTTGGCATAAACTCTTGAGTGTGAAAACCGTGCCAGCAGATGCAAAGGCTCATTTTCAGTCACGTGAAAATTTAATGCGCAAGGCCTCGCTTCAATTGGCAGAAATCGAACGCATGTCTAGCTTTTGGACGACAGGGGGACTGGCCGCTGTTCATTCTGATGGTCGTTCACGAAGCCAGATTTGGGATGCCTTAAAACGCCGTGAAACTTTCGCAACTTCAGGGCCACGCATGTTAATGTGGTTCAACCGCATTGGTGGTGACGGTCATGAGGTGCCAATGGGCGGCAAAGTTGAAGACCGTACAAGCGGTGTTTTTCGGGTGAAGGCTGTTGGCTCTTTTAAGCAAAAGCCGGGTTGTCCCGATTATGCCGTCACGGCCCTTGGCCAAGAGCGTATTGATCTGCTGTGTTCTGGTGAATGTTATAATCCATCCGATGAACGCAATCTTATTGACCGTATAGAGATTATCCGCATTCGCCCTCAAATGAAAGCTGGCGAAGTTGTTGATAAGCTAATTGATGATCCCTTTATTGTGCATCAATGCGAGCCGCATCAAGATGGTTGCACTTTTGAGTTCAGCGACCCTGATTTTGCGGTCACTCAACGCGACACCTTATACTATGCCCGCGCTATTCAAGAGCCCCGCCCGACCATCAATGCTGAACCCATTAAGTGTGAGCTTGATGAAGAAGGTAATTGTATAAAGGCAGAACTTTGTTATGGCGATTATCGCTCAGGGGATAGCGAATGTACGACACTCAAAGATGTAAGAGCTTGGTCATCGCCTATTTATGTGGATTATCAATAGGTTGATGCAGTTGAAAAATTTGATTTTGTCGCCTAAGGCTGGTCTGGCAACTGGTCTTGTGGGGCTGTTCATGGCTTTGATAAGTGCGCTTGGCATAAATAAATTGGGCGTGCCTTCAGCTGATTGGGCGGCGCAAGTAAACGGCATTATCATTCCTATCAGCGAATATGAACGCGCCCTCATTGCCATGCAAGATGGCTTAAAACGCCCTCTTACTGAAAATGATAAAACCCGTGCGCTACAGATTCTTATTGATGAAGAGCTATTGCTGCAAGAGGCGATTGAGCTTGGACTAACTCATTTTGACCCTAGCGTTAAAAAAAACCTGATACAGGCGATGATGAAAGCAAGCACAAATTTGACGGAGACTCTTCCAACGACCCCCGCATTGAAAGCATTTTACGAAACGGAGAAAAACTTTTTTACAAAGCCATTGATGCTATCTGTCATAGCTGTATCGACTGAAAGTGAGCCGCTTGCAACTTCATTTTTGAATGCCATAAAACACAAAGAAGATTTTCTCAAGGCCGCCGCACGGTTGAAATTTAATCAGCAATCCATCCCTGTCCAAATACCGATTGGTAAATTATCCGATTACCTGGGCGGTGATATGGCGCAAAAAATAGTCTCTTATGAACAAGGCAGTATCATGGGCCCTATCAAGCATCAGGGGAAATTTAAGTTTTTCTGGCTCACCGAGAAATCTGGCGGGTTAATTTCATTTGATGACATTTATCCCCTCGTTAAAGCTGAATGGAAACGGCGCCAAAATGAAGAAGCCTTTAAATTTTTTATTGAGAATTTACGCGCGCGTGCACGTATTAAAACCGCTCAAGGAACATCTCAGTGATAAAAATGATGCAGGTTATAAAAGGCGGTTTACTCTTTTTAATCTTCTGCCAGCTCATCCCCGTGGCGTCATTAGCGCATGTCAAAAGCCAATCTTTTTCCCAATGGGAAGCTCAAGAAAACAAGATTCATTTTTCTTTCATTATCGACTTGCGCCGTATCACACAACTTGCGCGTCTATATGAAAAAGAAACAGAATATAAAACTCTTTTCAGCCGCCATTTACGAAAGACCCTAAAGGTTACCCAAAAAACGAGTTGTCTTATGGAGCAGTTAGAAATTAGGGCGCATGTGAAGGGTAAGCTTAGAGCAAGTGGATATTTTGTCTGTCCCCAAACAATCCGAACAACCCAAACGCTGATTTTTATCGGTAGCTTTTATGAGGTTTCTTCAACCCATATCCACTATGTTCGTATCAAGAGTGAGGGCGGTTTGACTGATATCGTGCTGAATAAAGCCCGTAGATCTTTTATTTACCAAAACACCCTCATAACCCAATCGCTTTCCAGCTTTGGAGAAATTGGATTTTGGCATGTTCTTTCTGGTTTTGACCACATCCTATTTTTGTTAGTTCTGATATTGCTGGCAACAACCCCGCGGCTCGCTATCTGGAGCATTACAGGCTTTACGTTAGGCCATAGTCTCACTCTTGGAATTGTGTCACTTGGCTTGCTTAAACCCGATATGGCACTGATTGAATCCATGATTGGTCTAACCATTGCCACCGCCGCGATGCAGGTGGCACAGCAAAATCAGCGCCCTTTTATGACGCCGGTACAGCTCACGGCTTTTGTTTTAAGTGTTTTTATCATGGCTGGTATTTTGGGTAAATTTTATCTGCTCGCTGGATTTGGCTTAAGCCTTTTCGTTTATACGCAAAGCCGTTTAGAAACTAAGACACAGCAAGCTTTCCTACCATTTATAACGGCCTGTTTTGGACTGATACATGGCGCCGGATTTGCTGAAGGATTACTTACACTCAATTATAATAAGAGCACGTTATTTAAACCCATGCTCGGCTTTAATCTAGGCGTTGAAGCGGCGCAATTACTGACATTGGCTGTATTTTATTGTTTGATTATCGGAGCGCGGAAATTATTTTCTGCCACCACAATGAAGCAATTTCAGCTCAGCCAAAGTGCTTTGGTTTTGGGTATTTTCGGCATCGGTTTCTATTGGTTCGCCAGTCGGCTTTGGAGCTAAATCCAAATTATTTTTGTTTTGACGAAGTGCCTCGTCAATCAGCCTTATTTGTGAATTTATCCAAAAGATTTCATAGCTGTTCTTGAAGCCTGCTTTAGCCTTTGCCAGTAAAATTTCCAGCGCCCGCTTATGCAGAGTTTGGGTTTCGCGCCAGTGCGCATCATTTTTAACCGATTTAGCTATCTCAATCAAATGTAGAGCATGTACTGGCTGGTCAGCATCAAGATAAAATTCAATGCACGCGTTCATCGCCGCCTGACCGCTCAACGCGACAAGGTCTTGATAAATAGCTATATCGGGTACACCATAAAGCTCTGTTGTTTTATCAAAATGAAACCACGTGGCATAATATTCCCAAATGCTCTTAACCGCCCATGAGACACGCCCATGCTCCTGCGATAAAGCAAGCTCAGGCGGTAACACAATGCGCTCCATAAGCTCATATATGGGCTTGGCGTCATTCATGCCCCTAATCGTGGCGTCATGCACAAATTGAACCGCATCGCGCATTTTGACTAACCCGCTCATAATAACTTGCTTATCGCTAATCGGGTCACGGTGACTTGGCACAATCATGTCAGGGTCGAGTTCTATCAGCATATTAAGCGTTTTTATATACTCAATAGGTTTGCGGATTTTCTCGCCGCGCATAGTGAAAATATTCGGGAATTGTGGAAAAATAGGCCCAAAAGTATCGCCGCTGAAAAGAATTTTCTCTTTTGGCATCCACAAAACAATATTATCAGCACCCTCTGCTCCCGGCGTGCCAATGACTTCAAACTTTCGCCCGCCCGCCTCAAAGTGAAAGGTTTCAAAATCACCCACCACAATATCAGAACGCACCCCGCCATATTTCAATAAATCAAACGATGGCGGCCGTGCCGGCATAAAAGGAAAAAGCAAACGATTGCGACCATAAAAATAAGGCTGTAATTCTGTTAGATAACGTTGCTCTTCTTGAAAATCAGTATGCGTGATAATTTTCGTCTCTGGTCTTTGCCAGAACTTCACACCGCCCGTATGATCAGCATGAGAATGACTAACAATAATATGAGATAAAGGACGCGCACTCACAGTTGCCTCAAAGGCTTTAATTTGCTTGGCAACCTGCAATGACAACCCCGTATCAAAAAGAATATGGCTCGTCTCAGTGACAATCAAATGCGTGTTAGCAACGCCGGTGGCTTGATAAATATCAGGCCCTATTTTGCGCACCTTAATCGGAATGTTAATAAAATCAGCCGCAACACTTGTTACCCCATCTTCATTTTGGCTCATGCGCTTTGCCGCAACATCACTCATGCTGTCAAGGGCAGAAATTTTAATCCAGCGGCTAACCTCATCAGAGGCGTAAAACAACCCACCAATAAGTATGAGGGAAACCAAAATAGCGAACTCAATTTTTTGTTTTTTAGTTATCTTAGACATCCCTATTCCCTATTCATATTTAATGCGCCCCTTGCCACCATAGCGCAATTGTAATGTTTGAGTGGCAAGTGTTCCAAAGCCGCCCCATGGCTTTGTTTGTGTGGCTTTTGAAGAGCGCACATCGGCGGCAAAGTCTTTGGGCGCGCGCCACCCCGGATGCGGATTAATAGAAACCCTTATCCCATTAACCGGATGTTGAGCTTGCCACTTTCTAAGCTTTTTTGACAATTGGCGAACCAAATAAGGTTTTTTTTCAGCCAGATTATTTTTCTCAGATGGGTCAGCTTTTAAATCAAAAAGGTAATTCTCAACAGTTGTTGCCAGCCCATCATGGTCAATAATTTGCACCAGTTTCATATCGCCTTGAATAATAGCCAGATTAAACAAATTATATTCTGGACTATTAGAGGCAAAATAAAGTGCCTTTGAGCGGTTTTTTGTCTTGTTTATAAGATTTGAACCTGTAAGTGCGGGCAAACGATTAACGCCGTCTAATTTCTTTTTTGCTTTCACTTTTACCCCTGTCGCCGCCGCAAGAGTTGGGAAAATATCCATTACAGAAATGGTTTGGTTCGTTTGAGAACCCGCCTCAATATGCCCATGCCACCGCAAAATAGCATTTACGCGAATCCCGCCCTCAAAGGTTTCTAATTTGCCCCCGCGGTAGGGCGTATTATCTGCGCCAAAGCCCGCAAAGCCACCATTATCACTAAAAAATAAAATAATAGTGTTCTCAATAACGCCCTCTTCTTCTAGGGCTTTGAAAATCTTGCCTATATTCTGGTCAAGCGAGTCAACCATAGCGGCGTAAGTGCGCTTGGGGAAAAATATATTGGAACGGTGCTTATATTTTTCTTCCAATTGCTGTGGTGCCTGCATGGGACTGTGCGGCGCCAAAAACGGAACATAAAGAAAAAAAGGCTTGGTTTTGTCTCGCCCCGCCTTGATATATTTAACCGCCTCATCACCATGAATATCAGTCGCATATTGCCCTTTACGCGTGACTGATGTTCCGTTTTCCTGCAAATCATGCCCCCCCGTAGCAGCATGCGTAAAGTAATCAACCTGCGTGTTAAGATGACCTATAAAATGATTGAAACCTCGATTATGCGGCATTAACGCTTCATGGTCTCGCCCAAGATGCCACTTACCAATCATGGCCGTATCATAACCCGCATCGCGGAAACTCTCAGCCATAAAATGTTCCTCTGGCGCAACCCCGCCTGTTACCCAAGGCTGTAAACCAGCATAAGCCATGCCAAGCTTTATAGGGTCACGCGAGGTCATTAAAGCAGAACGCGTCGGGGTGCAAATCGGCATCGAATAAAACCGCTCAAGCCGTATACCATCCCTCGCCATTTGGTCAAGATGCGGCGTCTCAATGTCACTGCCACGAAAGCCTAAATCCGCATAGCCAAGGTCATCAGCCAGCAAAATAACAATATTAGGCGTGCGAGCCTCTTGGGCCGAAATATTACCGAGCCCCCCCATGCTCAAAACCACGACCAGAAAAGAAATAAAACTGAAACTTTGATAGTTCATCATCGACCTACCCTCCAAATTTTCATTTAGTTTAGAAAGCCTAAAGACGACTGACAAGAAAATAAACAAATAAAAACGGCGAACCCAAAGGCTCGCCGTTCTTTTGAATTTTAAGTTCTAAAAGACTTAGAAGTTCATGCCCACCGTGACACCAAAGGTGCGTGGTTCGCCATAAACAGCCGTAGAATACGCAAAGCTTGAAAAATCAAGCCCTTCAATACGATAGCTCTCATCAAACAAGTTCTTACTCCAGAACATCATATATGTGCCGTTGCCATTTGCTGACGGATAGTCAAAACGCACATTGGCATTAACAACATGGCGGTCATCTGAAAACAAGTTAGGTGAAATAACGACCTCTGACTTCCAGTTATAATCAATATGAGCGCGCAGACCAACACCGTTGGCAAGCTCATCAACATAATCTAAACTGGCTGACAAAGCATGCTCAGGCGTGGCTCTAATATCAGGTCTTTGGTCCAGATATCCTTCAGTCTGTGTAAGACCAGCACGGCTCACAAATGTCGGACGACTACAGTCAACATCAACAGCTTGCCCATCTCTAATTTCAGTACAAAGATATGGGTTAAAAATTGGGTCTGCATCCCCAGAGGTGTATGAATAGTTGGCCGAAACTGTATATCTATCGCCAAGTAAGGCAACAATATCAAATTCAACACCGTATAGGTCAGAACTTGAATTGACGATAGACCTTTGAGTCGATAAGGCTTTTACTCTAGGAATATTGAACTGCTCACTAGTGAGTTCATAAAAGTAAGCGGCGCCATTAACACGTAGGCGATTATTCAATAAGTCTGATTTGAAACCCACTTCATAAGCTGTGATTTCTTCAGGACCAAAAACAAAGTCTTCACCATATGCCTCACCCTCTGCGGCAGGAGATGTCGCGGAGGCATTAAAACCACCTGAACGGAAGGCTTCACTGCGTGACGCATAGACCATCAACTCGTCATTAACATCATATTCAACAATGAGACTTGGATCCGTAGAATCAAATTCCACTGTTGCATCATTGAGAGAAATTTCATTACCCAAAATGGAAAATGTATCCTCAAAGAAGGTAGAAACAGGTTGCTGTAGACCATCGCGCTCTTCTTCTGAATAGCGCAAGCCGACTGTCACTCTTAGATCATCAGCCACATGGTAAGTTGCGTTAGCATAAGCGGCATAAGCAACGGTATTAATGATAATAGGCGCCGCAGATGCATTTCTTGTACCCTCAAGTAAATTAGCATAGCCCGCGAGGGCGAGAGGAAATTGAATCTGAAATTGATTCTCAATGACGTTGTCTCGGTCGGGGGTCTGCTCTGGAATATTAGCTGCAATACCCGCTCTAACCCGCTCAGCAGTAGTTCCAAAGCCTGTGAGTACAGCTGCCAAAGATGAAACATATTGCGATGCATCAATATTTCTTGGCATAGAACGATTTAACTCACGAGTTGTTGCCGTATCTTCCGAGAAATAATACAAGCCAGCCGTGTATTCTAAACGCCCATCGATAAAGTCACCTGTGAACGTCAATTCAGTAGAATTTTGCTCATGCTCATCAGGACCTACACTGCCACCTTCTGATGTGTAGAATAAGCCCTCCGCGTTTGCCGCATGGTTCGCAAGTGCCGCATTAAAATCTGCCAGCCTCTCGGGGGTCACAAAACTGTCAGCGACAAGTGCATTAATCACCAGCAAATTTGGAGTGAAAGAAGCTAAAGTTCCTCTTAAGAAAGCTAAATTCACATTCGGTGCCAAAGCCACGGCACGTTGCCCATCTTGGAAACGATAGCCGGTCAAAAGCTTGACACTATGATTATCTGCATAGTCATATTCCAAGTTCGCCATTATGCCATATTGCTCAAGTGAACCGGGATACACTGTATGAGCTGTATTGGCGACACTGAGGCGTTCAAAAGAGGTATAGTCTGAGTTAACTGCCGCCGCAAGAGCTGCCGGACTCGAACAAGTCAGATAAGGGTCCGTGTAAGCAGTACATGATTGGCCGGGTTGTGTTTGATAATAAAGCGGCGTACTTTTTGTCTCTGTATAATCAGCCGTCACGTTGAGTGTTAGGTCATCAGAAATCTCATTGAGATATGAAAGGCGCGCCCCGTAACGCTCGGAAGCGGCAAAGTTTTCACCTAGCCCTGCGTTTTCGACCCAGCCTTCATCATCTTCATAAGAGGCTGAGAAACGAATCGCTTGGGTTTCTGAAATTGGAATATTCACCAGACCTGAAATTTTCTTTGTGTAAGTTCCGTATCCTATTTGAGCGCGACCAAACATTTCATCGGTTGAAGGTTTGGCTGAAATCAGGTTCACCGCACCCGCGACTGAGTTACGACCATAAAGTGTGCCTTGTGGACCTTTAAGAACCTCAACGCGCTCAATGTCGGGTGAGTCAAATGCCAGACCAATAACCTTGCCCAAATACATACCATCTTGGTAAAGAGCAACTTTAGAATCTAGACCGTGTTGGGGGTCAATTGTACCAACACCGCGAATACTTAAGCGAAGCCCGGCGGCATTGGCCGCGGCCGGATAAGTGAAAAACCCAGGCGTGAATTCAGAAATATCTTCAAAACCTTGAATGTCACGAACTTCCAAAGCTTCTGCATCAAAAGCAGAAATTGAAATTGGAACATCTTGCAGTGACTCTTCTCTTTTTTGAGCCGTCACGATAATGCTATCAATGACTCGTTCGTTAGATTGAGCCACAGCATGACTTGACACCATACCCGTTAATCCCATGCTAAAACCAAGCAGAGACAAAAGTACACGTTTGCTATCAAATAAAGGTTTGTTATCAAATAAAGGTAACATATAAGCACCCCTTTCTTATTTTTATAAAAGCGCAATTAAGGTTTAATGACTAAACAATACGATTAAAAAAAATTAATACAATCTCTTTGAACAGGTTTGAACAGGCATTTCAATAACGTGATATATTTACAACACTCGCAAAACTAAGACTTTGGTTGCAATCGCATTCTGCCCCACATAGTCCCATAGAAAATGCGCCCTTGCTCATCAATCGTAATCCCCGAAAACTCAGAGTTATATTTTTGCCCTCCAAGCTCGTAATAAAAAGTCTCTTCGCCTGTGTACCAGTTAAGTGCCTCAAGCGTCCATTTATTGTTTCGCGCCCCAATAAAGTAAAGCTGTTTACTGCCTGCGCTGACCCACGGCACACCATTGGGCGAGCTGACATCGGCGCGTGTCCAAGAGTTAAATAATTTGCGCTCTTTAGGATTCCAGTGGAATTTTTGTACACCATAAGGCTGAAATCTCGGATTACTGCCAAGAGGGCCGACATAAAACCCCCGCGCAAACCCATCATTAGGCATATAAAACGGTAAGTTTTGCGGCGTATTATTCACCACCAGCGCGCCATAGCCCGAAACCACAACCGATTGCTCAGACTGAATTTCAGAGACATTCAACGCCCCCATCGTGACCGGCGCAAGCCCTGCAATCCGCTTTGAGGGCGCATTTTCTAAGTGCGCCCAATCTTTTGGAATGTCATCACGCCAAAATAGCGTCATATTCATCCGGTGGTCGCCATCGGTCAGAACAACCAAGCGGTCTTCATCGCCAAACCCCATTAAAGAAGGCGTCGCTCCCGTTCCTGCACCCGTGCTATTGCGATAAGGCTCACGCCACGCGCCATCTTCCTTGGCCGTCGAGAAAGCCTGCTCGCGCCAGATTATCTTATGCATATGATTGCGCGAAGCAATGTAAATACCGCCCGCATCATCCAACGCTAAACCATTGCGTACCCAACCATAACCCACCCCTTGAGTTTCCATATCCTCATCCAAATCATGGGGCAAACGCACCATGCGATATTCTGATAAATCCTGAGAAATGGCAACGACATAGCCGCTCTCTGTCGGCAGAACAATCCAGCCATCATAGGTCATATTCATGCCAACCGACGGACCGGCCGCCTCTGGAGGCATCTGAAATTGAGCCTTTAACTCAATTCCCGAATCAGCCACCCCCTCAACCGCATCCCCATAAGCCGAGATTAAACCCTCCTTAGACGCCATGTAAAACCAGCCATTACTTGCGATAACACAATAAATGCCCGATAAATCCCGCAACGGCAAAATAACCTTAAAGGCCGTGCCAATCGCCCATGCGCCATTATCTTTATTAAGCGTGCGCGTAATATCTTCGGCCCAGGCTTGGGTATATTTGCTGGCATGTTCACTCGGTAAATGAGCCAGAATCTCATAACTCTCTTCATCCAGCTTAAAAATACCGTTCACGCCGCTGGTCCATAAAACACTGCGCCCATCCGCGTATTTTGACGATGTATAGGCACCAAAATGCCCCGGCCCTAAAAATTGATAAACTATTTCATCTTCATCAAGCACTCTTGTTTTATCCAAAGGCCCGGCAACAGAAGTCGTATCCTGCTGCGCCGGATCGCCATGCGGTAAAGGATTAATAGCATCAGCTAAATATACATTTTTGGGCGCAAAAGCATAAGCACCCGTATCCGGCGATTGTCTGAGCGCAGCCGCTGGCATCAGAGATAAATCAGGCGCGCGATTGGAGTCTGTAACTTTTTGCCATAATATGAAAAATAGTATCAAAAAAAGAACACATACCAACACAATCGCGATGACCTTAATTAATTTCTTCATTTCGTTAGCCTCGCTATAAAAGGTTGGGTCAAATTTTAACGCAATTAAACTAACTTAAAACAGCGCCCCAAAGCCTCAATGAGTGGTATTAAAACAACTTGTCTTTAGCTTTTAAATAATGCCATTATAACCTTCTAGATAATGCCATTATATTTCTTAAATGCAATCATCATCTTATTCCCAAGTTTTTGTAATTATGCTCTCTAAGCCAGAAAAAACACCACGGCTCATTCGGACATCATCTCAAAAAGGACAAAAAATGAAGACCTTTAACGATAAAACCGCCGTCATCACTGGAGCCGCGGGCGGTATTGGAAGCGCTCTTGCTCATGCGCTCGCCAAAAGAGGATGCCATCTCGCTTTGTGTGACGTCAGAGAAAAAGAACTCAAAAAATTAGCCAAATCGTTAAAAAAATTTAACGTCAAAGTGACACCTCATAGCTTGGATGTGACAAAAAAAATCGAATTTTCCAAAGTCTCAAAAGACATCATCGCGGCGCATAAAAAAGTCAACTTGCTGATTAATAATGCAGGGATTACACTACAAAAAAGTTTCGACAATCATTCTATGAAAGACCTTGAGCGGATTCTTAAGATCAATCTTTGGGGGGTGATTTATGGATGCCATTACTTCAAAAATGCCCTCGAGAAAAACCCACAAGGGCATGTCGTAAATCTTTCAAGCATGGCGAGTTTTGCAGGCTTCCCAAATCAATCAACCTATGGGTTGACCAAAAAGGCCGTTCAGGGGCTGTCTGAAACCTTATGGGCCGAGTGGTCTGTCAAAGGCGTCGGGGTCACCTGTGTCCACCCCGGAGCCATCCGTACCGATATCATGCTGGCAACCATGAAGGATGCAGATAATATCGACGCGGCAAAACGAAATAATGAAAGGGTGATGAAATATGCCGTCCCGCCTGAAACGGCGGCAGAATTAATTATTGACGCTGTCAGAAAAAATAAGAAAAAATTGGTTATTGGCAAGGATGCTAAAATGCTTGAATTTTTAGCATGGCTTATGCCAAGTTTAGTCAATTGGCTGATGAAAAAAATTGCTCAGAAGAATCACCAAGACATGGAAACGTTTTTAACTAAAAACACTTAATAATCTCAAAAAAAGGGAAAACAAAATGCCTGAAAAAACTCTACAAGAAAAAATGAAAGAAGCCGTTGAAGCATATATTAGCAATTTCAATGCTCAAAACCATGACGCCATTGCGGCATTATATTCACAAGATGCCACCGTCGAAGACCCGATCGGAACACCTCTTAAAGAGGGGCGTTCAGACGTTCATGCCTTTTATGAAGGGGCTGTTAAAAGCGGGGCAAAACTTAAGCTGGTTAGCCCTATTCGGCTCGCTCAAAAAGAAGCCGCTTTTGCTTTTCAAGTCACCGTCGCCGCAACCAACACGACATTAGATGTCATTGATACATTTAAATTCAATGCGGCTGGTGAAGTCGTGCAAATGCGCGCCTATTGGAGTGAAGCAAACATCACGCGAGATTAAACAACAAAATCAAAACGGCTTAAAAACAATTTAAAACAAAAGCTTATTGGAAGTTTATAAAGGAGTTTATAAGGTTTTTAGCCAAGCATCCACTTGGGCGCACATGGGAAGAAGCGATTTAAAAGCAAAACAATTATGACTCGCACCCGCCATAATATGTAGCTTCATTGAAGCTACAGCTTTAAAATCCTTCATTGCTTCTTCGGGAGGCACACCGAGATCGTTCTCAGCAAAAACCATCATGACGGGCTCGGTGAGTTCTTGGGCGTCTTTTAAAAAACCACCGCGCACCATCGAAACCGTCCCGCCCGCGGCATAGAGCGTGCATAAAACACCATGCAATAACTGATTACTTGCCTCGGTTTCACCGCCAAAGTTTTTTGACCCAAACCGTGGACCGCTCGGATAAAAAGGAAACTCTGCCCCATATCTCGACATAACGATATTTTCAAGATTGGCATCCAGACCATCAGGGTCATTTAAATAAGGGCGTTCGGCATCCGATAAGCCCCACTCTAACCCGCCAGCACTAGAGCCGATCAGCAAAACCGCTTTATGGGATATGGCGCGCTGGTGCTGTTTTAGATGGCTTTGAGTCAAAATCGACATCATGCCGCCCAGCGAATGTCCGCAGGCAATTGACTTTGCCTTTGTCAGGTCTGCTTGTTCTTTAAATTGACGAAAAGCCTCGCCGATATATATCGCTGATTGGCGCGGTTTCAAAAACGGATGAGAAGACGGCAACGCATTTTCACCTGTTCCGGGAAGGTCCATCGCTATTACACTATGACCGAGCGCGGTCAAATGGTCGGCAAAACTGTAAGAAATACCATCTGCTTCGCCAAGCTCAAAAAGCTGCTTTGTATTGCCGCCGCCGGGTAAACAAAAAATCAACCACTCACAGTCATCAACCTTATCGGGGGTGAAGAGCGTGGCTTTTAAAAACAAGTTCGCCTCTTCTGTATGAGCGGGCAAATTTATCTGCTTTATTTGTGCCCTTAAATCTTTTTTGTTCATTATAGTTGCGGTGCAACAGTTAAAGATAAACCATCTTGAGCATCGGTTAACTCGATTTGACAAGCCAGCCGCGAACACGGTTTCACGTCAACGACCTCAGCTAAAGATTCAAGCATATAGCCTTCATCTTCTGTTTCAGGATTAATTTTATCTTTCCACGCCGCGTCAATAAAAACATGGCACGTTCCACAAGACGCCATCCCCCCGCAAGTGCCTTCGACAAATCCAGCATCACGCAACATCTCCATCAACGAAAAACCACTTTTCAATTCAACAGTCGTACTCTTGGCGTCTGCTGTAATAACTTTAATTTCCACGATTTACCTATTTTAGTTCAATTTATATTGACTTTATTATTGACTGTGCGCAACAGTGAGTTAATTTATGAAACACATTCGAAAATTATTATAACTCGACTGGTAAAGATGTAAACCTTTCGGGCGATAAATTATTTTCATTCAGATTTTACCGGGAGGAAGCTTATGCCAGGGGTAATGGACGCGCTTAAAGTTCTAGATCTAAGCTGGGGAGTGGCAGGCCCGATGACCGCCATGTTGCTTGGAGACCACGGCGCAGATGTCACACGTATTGAAAGACCTCAAGGTGATCCCTTTGGAAATTTATTGGGGTATAAGGTTTGGCATCGCGGCAAAAAAAACGCCGTTCTAGATTTAAAAGATACGGCGGACCTTGAGCTTTTTTATAAATTAGTGGGGGATGCGGATGTGCTGGTGGAAAGTTTTTCACCGCAAGTCGCAAAGCGTTTGAAAATAGATTATGAAACCCTCGCAAAGCTAAATCCGAGGCTCATCTATTGCACCGTGACGGCCTATGGTGATGACACGGCCGATGCAGATAGAAAAGGGTATGATAATTTGGTGGCGGCGCGCTCTGGTTTACAATATGAACAGCGCGGCTGGCCCGAAGGAAGCGTTCGGCGCATGTCTTTGTTGGAAGACCCTTTTTCAGATGTTGAAATTGAGCTGCAATTTCGCCCCGGCCCCGCCCGTGATGGTCCTTTAAATGTATCATCGCCTTGGCCGAGCCTTGGCGCGTTTTTCTCGCTTTCGGCGGGGCTTGCCGCCGCCTTATATGCGCGCGAAAACACAAGCCGCGGGCAACATGTTAAAACGTCTCTCCTGCAAGGCGCGATGGTTTGTGGCAGCGGCGTGTGGCAACGCGCCAAAGACCCATTTGCCGAAGGTTTTGACACTTGGATTATGAACGGACGTAGCCCGAAAGGTCATTATGAATGTAAAGACGGGCGTTGGATTCATAATTGGGTGCCCAATCCGCGATTTATTTTGGAAGCCTCACGCGGGGAAAAAATTAATGCGACACCTGATTTGACAGTTCAAAATGATCCTGACCGTTTTGGGGTTGGCCCTGAAGAAATTTTGGTTATTGGTCATTATCAATCTATTCTGGCTGATGCTTTTAAAAAATTTAACTGCACTGACTGGGTTCAAGCCGCCGCAACCGCAGGTATAACCATTCAAGAATGTCGTTCTATTGAGCAGTCACTTATAGATGAGCTACTTATTCAAGACCGTTGTGTCGTCACCGTTGAGGATGAAGAGCTTGGCCCCATTAATCAGGTCGGTATCACTTATCGGTTAGAAACCAGTCAAGGCGAAATCCAAGGTGCCACCCGCGCAACAGGTGCAGATAGCCAAGCCGTTAAAGCCTATGCAACGGCTCTGCCAATGCCCCAAGCGTCAAATCTACCCGCTCCAACTCTCCCCGCTCCAACTCATGAGCCACCCCTTAAAGGTATTCGGGTGCTCGATTTAGGACTCGCAATTGCCGGGCCGTTTGGCACACAGCTTTTAGCTGATATGGGCGCAGAGGTTATTAAAATTAATGCTCTTTGGGATGGCTATTGGCATCGCACACATATTGCGGCTATGGCAAATCGCGGGAAGCGTTCAATTGCATTAATGCTGAAAAATCCTAAAGCCATGGAAATTCTCAAAAAGCTTATCGCAAGCTGTGATGTGGTACAGCATAATATGCGCTACAGTGCCGCAGAACGCATGGGACTGGATTATGAAACGCTTAAAAAAGAATTCCCAAGTCTGATTTATTGTCACTCGCGCGGGTTTGAAAAAGGACCGCGCATGAATTTACCCGGCAATGACCAAACAGGGGCTTGCCTGTCGGGTATTCAGTACTCAGACGGTGCCGTCCATGATGGCGGTAAGCCTATGTGGTCGCTTACATCATTGGGCGATACAGGCAATGGTTTCTTAACGGCCATTGCTATTTGTAATGCTCTGATGGAGCGCACGAAAACGCAAAAAGGTCAATTTGTTGATACATCCATTATTAACGCCGCCCTGTTAAACACCAGCTACGCCATAGCCGCACCCGATGGAAAAGGGTTTGCTCGACCTTTACTTGATAAAAATCATTATGGTTTTGGCATATATAACCGCCTCTATCAGACCCGTGATGGCTGGGTGCAAGTTGTTGCCCATACGCAAGCCGAGCAACAATCTTTACGTGATTGCTTAGGGCTTGACAGCGATGATGCAACCAAAGCAGAGGCTGCTTTTATGACAAAAACAAATGCTCAGATTATGCAGATGCTTGACGGCGCAAAGGTGCCAGCTGAAATTTCAGATGCGCAAGCCTCCCTTAAGATTTTTGATAATAAGGATTTCAAAAAACGCCAATGGGTGGTTAAATATCCTGAGAAAAATGTCGGCGAGATTGAGCAAATTGGTCTGTCTTATAGCTTATCAGATACGCCGGGGGTTATTCAATCGCCGCCCCTGATTGTTGGACAACATACTGAGGATTTATTGCGTGAGCTTGGATATTCAGAAGAAGCTATCAGCACATTAGCGAGTGAAACGGCTATCATGTGTGACCCGCCGCGTGAGGGGCAAAAAGAAATGGAAAACCCTTGGGGGTTATAAAAATAAAGGAAAAGAAAATGCGTCCTGACCCAATTATGAAATTCGACTCCGCTTTTTTTTGGGAAGCGGCTGAAAGAAATGAGCTACTTGCACAAAAATGTAATCATTGTGAAATTCTTTTGCATCCCCCCCGTCCCATGTGTCCGCATTGTCATTCGACAGAAAAAACCTATCAAAAATTGTCGGGGCGCGGCAGCGTATTAAGCTTTGCCCAACAAGAAACCCCGGTCGCATTTGGCTTTAAGGATACACCGATCGCGGCTTTAATCGAACTTGATGAAGGTATTAAACTCGTTTCAAGCCTTGAGGGGATTGAGCTTGATGACGTCATGCCGGGCTTACGGGTTGAAGTGGATTTTGCAAAAACACAAGGCGGTAAAAAAGTACCTATATTTCGCCCCGCCAATTTGGGTAAGGAGAAAGCGTAATGTCACAAGATAATCTCGCGGTCATTGCGGGGATTGGGCAAACCGAATTTTCAAAAAATTCAGGTCGCTCAGAACAGCAATTAGCGGCCGAATCTGTACTGGACGCCTGTCAAGATGCAGGCATCTCGCCCGAAACCATTGACGGCATGATAACCTTTAGCATCGACAATAATGATGAGGTCGATGTCATGCGCTCACTTGGGTGCAAAGAGTTAAACTATACATCGCGTCTGCCACAAGGGGGCGCAGGCTCAGTGACGACAATCGTCCATGCCAAGAAAATTATCGAGTCAGGCATGTGCAATACCGTCGTCATTTGGCGCGCCATGAATGAACGCTCACAATATCGTTTCGGGCAACCAACGCCGTCCCTCAGCCCCGATGCGCATAGTTCCACATTCCTCGAATGGTGTTTTGCCTATGGCGCACAAACGCCCGCCGCTTGGGAGGTTCTATCCTGTGCGCCCTATATGTATAAAGCTGGCGTTACCTCAGAAGATCTTGGACGTATTGCGGTCATTATGCGCCAAAACGCGGCAACTAATCCGAAGGCTTGGTTTTATGAAAAACCAATTACGCTTGAAGAACACCAAAATAGTCGATGGATTGTCAAGCCATGGCTTCGTTTGTTAGATTGTTGTCAAGAGTCAGATGGCGGGGTGGCGATTATCGTCACGCGCCAAGATATGGCGCGAGATATGAAGCAAAAAGCGGTGAAAATTCTTGGCGCAGAATATGCCTTTTTGTTCAATCACGAGATTGTTTCGGATTTCTATGAGGGCGACATCACGCGCATCCCCAATAGTGAGCGTGTGACAGAAAAACTAACGGCATCGGCGGGCCTCGCACCAAAGGACACGAATGTCGCAATGATTTATGATAACTTTACACCGCAAGTTTTGCGCCAGCTTGAAGGTTTTGGCTATTGTGATTTTGGTGATGCCAAGAACTATGTCAAAGAGGGTCATTTGAATCCGGGCGGCAAAACGCCTCTAAGCCCGAATGGCGGACTGATTGGGGAAGCCTATATTCATGGGTTAAACAATGTTACCGAAGGCGTGCGGCAAATTCGTGGAACGGCGGCCAATCAGGTAAATAATGCTGAGACAGCCTTTCTGGCATCGGGTGTTGCGGGGGCTATTATCGGGACATAATTCCCAAAGATTAAGTTATTAGGATATTGTTATGACAATTTACAAAGCAGGTACAAAGTTGAATAGCGCAGTTTGCGACACTCAAATTATGGTTTTGCGGATCTGTGGAGATGACATGGAAATCACCTGTGGGGGTGAGCTTATGCAGGCTGAGGCGGTGATCCAAAAGGGCACTCTTAGGAGTGCCTTTGCAGGCGGCACACTGGCAGGCAAACGCTATGTGGACGAGGCGGAGAGCTTAGAATTTCTGTGCACACGTGGCGGCGATGGGACGATTGCTATTAATGGCGCGGCGCTTGATATTAAACAGGCAAAACGCCTCCCTTCATCTGATTAAAAACTTATATGAACATTTATCTCATATTGCAAATGGCTTGTGACGCTATGCCCGATAGGATTGGCGCCACCCATGGCACGCGCAATATGACCTATGCAGAACTGGCTCAAGCATCACGCAAATTAGCCGCTTCATTGAAAGACGGATACCGGGTTGGCTATTTAGACGAAAACGATATTACCGTTCCGATTGCTTTATTTGGCGCAGCTTTGCGCGGCACGCCTTATGTGCCAATGAATTATCGACTTGGCGCGGCTCAGCTGGATGCTTTACTTGAGCGCATCGCGCCTGCCAGTTTAATCACGGATAAGTCTTATTCAATGAGCGGCATAGATTTGAAAACCCATGCCGAGGTTAGCAAGACCCTTGCCGCAAGCAAGATATTTGAAGGTGACGCCATTGATGAAGAAGGCTTGATTGCTATTGAACTGTTTACGAGTGGCACCACGGGCGTGCCTAAATCTGCTATTTTGAGACATGATCATTTGATGTCTTATATTTTGGGTACGGTTGAGTTTATGGGCGCGGGCGAAGAAGAAGCGACTTTGCTTTGCGTTCCGCCTTATCATATTGCCGGAATTTCTGCCGTTTTGAGCTCGACCTATGCCGGACGGCGGATGGTTCAGTTGCCCAATTTCAGCCCCGATGCATGGTTGAAACTTGCCCATGAAGAAAAAATCACGCAAGCCTTTCTTGTACCAACAATGCTACAGCGCATTATTGAATATGCCGATGAAAATGGGCTTCCTGAATTACATTTGCGAGCCATTGCTTATGGCGGCGGCAAGATGCCTTTATCTATCATTGAGCGGGCTATGGAGATGATGCCGCAAGTTGATTTCACAAATGCTTATGGGCTTACAGAAACAAGTTCAACGATTTGCCTGCTCGGCCCAGAAGCACACCGCACCGCCTTCACCTCGGATGAGCCGCAAAAACGGGCACGGCTGACCTCTGTCGGCCAGCCTCTTGCAACGATTGAGCTTACTATTCGAGATGATAATGGCAATGCCTGTCCGGCGGGTAATGCGGGAGATGTATATGTGCGCGGCGAACAGGTAAGCGGTGAATATCATGGCGTTGGTTCGGCACTAGATGATGAGGGGTGGTTTGCGACCCGTGATCGCGGGTTTTTAGATTCTGGAGGGTTTTTATTTCTTGATGGACGCGCCGATGATGTGATTGTTCGAGGGGGGGAAAATATTTCTCCGGGCGAAGTGGAAGATGTTCTTATTTCTCATAGCGGGGTTAAGGATGTTGCGGTTTTGGCCATTGCTGATGAAGAATGGGGCGAAGCGGTTGGTGCTGTTATCGTGCCAACAAATATTGATAAGCCGCCTTCTTCAAAAGAGCTTTGTGCCTTGGTCAAAGACAAGCTGCGCTCAAGTCGGGTGCCGACTAAAATCTTATACAAGAATGAGTTGCCTTATAATGAAACAGGTAAACTTCTTCGAAGATTATTGCGCCTTGATTTTACGGCGGCTCAAGATGAAGTATGACTGCTTATTTACGCGCCTCTGATTATGCTCATGGCCTGTTAAAATTTCTCAGGCACAATGATGTTGCCATCATTGGGGACAGCCATTTGGACGCCCATGACATTGCGTGGCAAAAAAGTGGGCTTAGTTTAGTCACCAGACAAACTCAGCAACACAATATTGTGTTTCCTATTGATCTCACCCATGCGGCGGATGGGGCTCTGCTTGCGCTTAAGTCGCTGGCCCCTGAAAAAGCAAGCAACTTACCAAAAAATGGTATTCAACTCATTGGTGAACGGCGACATATAGTGGCATTGGCGCAAAAAGAATCCCGTTCACGAACAAGTTCAGTCATAAGTTCGGCGAATGGATTTACCCATTTATTCAAAGCCAAAGACGCTCTATTTGCGCTTTCTTTAGCCCGCCAAGATGACTTAGATATTTTGCCCGCCCTCACCTTCGGTCTATGGAACCAAACAGCCGAGACTATAAATCTCAATAATCAAAAAGACTGGCTGCCAAAACTTCAATCGCTATTTAAAACACTTCCCTCTGATAAGCTCGTCAAACAAGGCATTGAGTGCGGTCTCCCAATTGCCGCCTATACATCAACAAATAAGGCTTGCGACTGGTGTCATGTTGCTGCAAACACCAAGAGCCAATTAGCACAATCCAATAATAAGCCGCCGCTTGTTCTTGACTTTTCCAGTCTTTGGGCAGGCCCTCTTGCGGCAAGCCTATTAAGCAAAATCGGTGCAAGAGTGATCAAAATTGAAAGCCTGACGCGACCAGACGGGGCACGGGGGGGTAATCAAGCATTTTATGATTTGCTAAATGATGATAAATTATCGCTGGCACTTGATTTCAATGATGTAAAAGACATAAATTTCCTGCATAAATTGGTCAACCATGCCGATATTATCATAGAGGGCTCGCGTCCACGCGCGCTCAAGCAACTTGGCTTGGACGCTGAAAATATTATTGCCAAAAGCAACGCCAAAACATGGCTTAGTATCACAGCCTATGGACGTTATGGCAAGGCGGCAAATCGCATTGGCTTTGGTGACGATATTTCTGTAGAAGCTGGTTTGCCTTATATGATGGAAAAATACCATAGCACGCCCTGCTTTGTCGGTGATGCCATTGCCGACCCAATAAGTGGCTTACATGGTGCTGTAGTAGCTTATGCTACTTATTTAAAGGGTGGGGGATTGATTGACTTACCGATGGTGAATGTTTTGAAATACGCGCTATATAGCGGCAAAAATTTGCATCCTATTTATCTTGGGCAAGCTCCAAAAGGTAGCTTATATACGCCCTATATAGCGAGGCGCGCATATTGTCAGGCAAAGCCTTTGGGGGCGGATACAAAACGCCTCAAGACTGAATGGCTTAAAGGTGAGCAATATGCTGATTAAACAGGCTGAAATAAACGGCACGATCTTTGATATAAGGCTTAAAAGGGGGCTGATTAGTCAAATTTCTCCCTTGCTTGAAGCGCATTCTGATGAGTCGGTTTTTGAGGCTTATGGCGGTGCTTTGCTGGCTGGATTACATGACCATCATATTCATTTAAACGCCGCGGCGGCGGCGATGAGATCGGTTATTTGCGGGCCCCCAGAAGTAGCGACCGAACAAGAGTTGATTGAGCAACTTCACCAAGCCTATAAAAGTGCCCGCCCTAAGCAAGAATTACGCGGCGTAGGATATTATGAAAGCGTTGCCGGCGACATTGATTGTAAATGGTTAGATCAATTTGCGCCGAACATACCTATTCGTATCCAGCACAGAACGGGACGCTTATGGATTTTTAACAGTCTTGCCAAACGGCAGTTAGATTTTGCCACGCCCGAAAATGGACGCCTATTTGATGGCGATATTGCTATTCGGTCATTCGGGACACAGAGCAGACCTGATTTGACGCCTCTCATTAATAAGTTGCTATCATTCGGGATTACGGGCGTCACCGAGGTCACGCCGCATAATAATGGCGAAGACTTTGAATATCTAAGTACAGCCTCACAGCCTTTAAAAGTTAGGATGATGGGAAATTATGAGTTGCCGCCTGATTTAGAAAAAAACCAAACCATAATAGGTCAAGTCAAACTTCATTATCATGAAGATAATTTACCGGCTCTTGAGACACTGACAAAGCTTATTAAAAGGGCTCATGAGTGTGGTCGCGCGATTGCCTCGCACTGCGTCACCCATGCAGAATTACTGCTGACGCTTGCCGCTTTAGAAGCTGCTGGCCCGCGCCATGATGATCGCATAGAACACGCCGCCTTAACCAATCACGAAGCGATGGAGCAGATTAAACGGCTTGGCATTAGTGTTGTCACCCAGCCTCATTTCATTGGGGAACGCGCGCCAGCTTATTTGGCTGATGTGGCAAAAAGAGATTTACCCTTTTTATGGCGTGTTGGGTCATTTTTAAAAGCCGATATTGCTCTTGCGGCGGGCAGTGACGCACCGTTTGGCAAATTTAATCCGTGGGTCGCTATGGACTATGCCTGCAACCGCCCTAAAGGGTTAAGCTATGATGAAGAGATCACGGCTGAACAAGCACTCGGACTCTATCAGAAAAAAGCCTCAAACCTAAGCCAGCAAAGAAGAATTGCCATAGGTCAACCCGCCGATTTATGCCTCTTAACAAAGCCGTGGCGCACTGTACGAAACCAATTAGCGCAAGTGAAAATACAAGCAACCTTTATTGATGGAAGTCTGGTTTATTCAACCAACTCATCAACCAGCCCCCACTCATAAGCCTGTTGGGCTTTTATTTTTTTCATCGACAACCCCATAAAAGCAGTTTTATGTCGCCCGATACGCCGTACCAAACTAACTGTTCCGCCGGCCCCGGGGATCAAGCCATATTTAAGTTCTGGTAATTGAAACCAAGCATCCTTAGTCGCCATCAGATGAGTCGCAAAAGCAGCAATTTCAGCCCCTGCCCCAATCGCCGCCCCCTCAACAAGAACCGATAGAGGTTTATTCAGCTTCACCAAACACCGCGCGGCAAGCCTTACCCCCCTAATCCAATGCGCCGTTGCAGGGTCACGCACCATCCCAAACTCAGCAATATCGCCGCCAACAGAAAAACATCTGCCGTGGGCAGATAAATGAATATGGCTAACCGAAATATCCAAAGATGCCATCTCTAAGGCTTCACAAAAAGCATCCCGCATCGTCACGTTCATGGCATTATCGGTCGCGGGGCTATCAAAGACGATATTAAGTTTGCTTGTGTCTTTTGTATCATGAAAAAATTTAAGCGGGGGCTGGTTGGGTTTTTTCTCTTTTTCAGGCGTATAGTGCGCTCGCCAAGCAGAAAATTCAGCCCCCTTTTGAACCGTCGCATAAGCCAGACTCTCAGATATCAGAGCTTGTTGCGCCGATAAGGTTTCACTCAAGCGTAATTGCTGAAGCAAAACCAAAGCCGCAAGGGGTGATTTTTCAATATTTTGAAGCAACAAAAACGCTTCTTCTTGAGACCGCACAACAGTGTCGCAAGCAATTGCCAGCTGCGTCGCCGCAAGTTCCTTTTCACAAAAGCCAATAACAGGACAAGCCAGATGCTCAAGCCATTTAGCTAAAACGGCGTCATCTTGGGTAAGCTGAAAAAAAATATAAGGCTTTTTAGAAAATGCGCCGACTTCCTCAGCTGAAATATTTTCTTCCATTAACTGATGTATTTCAAACTGTTGTAACAAGTTACTTAACTTCTCTTTTATATATAAAACACGCCTCAAATAAGCACCTTACCAGATAGGGAAGCATTTTATTTGACTTTATGGGACTCATATATGAATATTCGAATTATGTTCGAAAATTATTGCGGTGTTCAAAAATGCAAAGCATAAGTGCTAAAAAAATAAGTCATGACAACCCAAAACTTCATGACAACCCAAAACTTAATGTTGGTCGCCCTCGGGTTTTGAACCAAGAAAGAATATTGGATGCAGCTCTTGAATTAGGGCTTGAAAATCTCACCCTAAAGAAACTCGCCGTGAAACTAAATGCAGGCACAACGACTTTTTATCAATATTTCGACAGCCGAGAAGCCTTAATCGAAGCCGCCGCTGTCCATGCCATGAAAGCACTGCCTCTGCCAAAGGATGTCGGGCAGAACTGGGTTGAATATAGTTATGATTATATCATGTCTTTGCAAAAGCTTATGGCAGACACACCGTCCCATATTCAGCACTACTTCAAGGTTGAATATGGCTTTGAATTATATTTCAACATTGTTGAAAAATTCCTTGAAAGCTTAGTAAGTCGCGGCTTTACGCCCATAGAGGCGACAAAACTATTTAATCGTTTATCTATGGTTGCCATTTCAGGCGCGGTAGAAGATGTGCGCCACCGCAAATTCGGAGACCAAGATAGCTCTTTGTTTGAAGCCTTTACACAAATTATGAGTAACCTTAATCAGCAGGATTTCCCAAATTTAACTGACGGTCTGGAGGCTTATACAGAAACTTCCGCCAAAAAAACAAATGACCTTCTTTACATCGTCTTCAAAAGCACGATTGAAAATCGAGGCGATAGTTTATTCATGCTTGATTTTTTGAAGTCAACATAAACTGGATATTAAAATATGGAGAGTTTTAAAAATAAAAATATTGTTATCACCGGCGGTGCTTCCGGCGTTGGCAGAGCTCTTGCCATGCGCCTTGGGCGTGAAGGCGCGCATCTTCTGGTGACGGACATTCAAAACGATAGCTTGGACAAAACCGTTCAAGACCTAAAAGCAGAGGGCATAGAGGCCGAAGGTAAACAACTTGATGTTACGAAACGTGATGATGTGTTTACTATTGCGGATTATGCTTTTGAAAAATTCAGCCCGCTTGATTGTGTTTTTAACAATGCGGGCGTCGGCGCCGGCGGCGGTGCCTTTAACTGGGAAGTGCCAGAAGAGGCATTTCATTGGGGCATGGCTGTAAATTTCTATGGTCCGTTATACGGTATACAGGCATTTGTGCCGCGCATGCTGGAACAAGACAAAGAAGCTATTATAGCTGTAACTTCATCTGGGGCTGGCGTTGTTTTTCCGCAAATGGCACCTGCCTATTGCGCTTCAAAATCCGCCGTCATCGCGCTCTATGAAACATTAAGCCACCAATTGCAACTCATGGGGTCAAAACTGCGGGCGGCTATTCTTTTTCCCGGCCCGCATATTGTCAACACGCAGCTGATGAACTCACAGCGCAACCTTCTGCCCGAATTTGACATTCCAGCTTTACGCGAGGGAAGCGGGATAACAGACCTCAATAGCCTGCAACAAGTCATGAAAGAAACCATCGGGCATGAAGTCGACATTACCGAAGCTGAAGAATTTGCAGATTACACCCATGATGCCCTTCTTGAGGGCAAATTTTGGGTCAAGCCATTGACGCAAATGGGCAAAGCGGCAATCCGTAAAAGGTTTGAAGAAATGATTACTGAAACAGGCCCCTCAATACCCACTATGTTCTAAGGCTTGAGAAAGTCGCTACATAATCTGAATAGGGTCAAGTTAAAACTTATAAAGGAGAAAAAAATGTCGAGTACAATGGTAAAGGATAACGCAGTCAAGGAAATACCTACTGTTAAGGGCATTCCTTTTATTGGCAATACATTAGAAATGGCGGCGGATCCGGCGGCCTTTTTTTTGCGGGCCTATCAGGTGTATGGGCCGGCCTATAAGATTAATGTTTTTGGCCGCGAGCAGACCGTCATTGCCGGAACTGAGGCCGCTTTATTTATGACTAAGCCGGGCGGGCGCGAAAAATTTAGATCAAAAGAATTTTGGGATGATTTTCGTGAATTTTATGGTGCAAAGCATATTTTAACTGGCTCAGATGGCGACCTCCATCGCCAGTTACGCCGCATCATGCGTGAAGGCTTTTCGCGCGAAGCCGTCAGAGGCAAATATCATATCTTATCATCCACGATTGATGATTCTATCAAGACCAATTGGTTCAAAGGGCGACGCGTTCCTGTGTTGGAGGCGTTCCAATATATGATTGTGCAAGAGCTCGGAGAAATCCTAACCGGCAGTGCGCCCTTGGAATATGTGCGTGATATTCGCGTTAATATTCTGTTTATGCTGAATGTGTTAGTCACGCGCCAAAGACCGAAATGGTTTTTGAAATTCCCATCCTTCAAGAGGGCAAATAAACGGGTTGAGGAGCTTAGCCGCAAGATGATTATGGAGTTTAAGGCTCATGCAGATAATGGGACTTTGCCGAAGAATCTTCTCGGCGATATTATGCGCACGCATCGGGAGCATCCTGATTTAATCCCTGAGACGGATCTTTCTTTATTGCTGACGGGGCCTTATGTTGCGGGTCTTGATACGGTGGCGAACACGCTTGCGGGAACGGTATATGGCGTTTTGAAAACGCCGGGTTTGCTGGAGCGCGTTCAAGCGGAAGCTGATGCTTTGTTTGCAAAAGAAACGGTCACGGAAAATGACATTCGTGACTTGCGGGTGATTGCGGGCTGTATTCGTGAGGCCATGCGTCTATGGCCGATAGCTGTTGCGCAAATGCGGACCACGACTTGCGATATTGAGTTTGAAGGGCATCACATTCCAGAAGGTGAAATGTTATATGTCGCAACGAGTGTGCCGCATTTTCAAGAAAAATATTTCCCCGACCCACAAAAATTTGACCCAGAGCGTTTCTTTGATGAACGCGCCGAACATAATCAACCCGGCGTATATTCGCCATTTGGCAGAGGCGCCCATACATGCCTTGGACAAAACCTAGCCGAAGTCCTGATGGGAATAACCATTGCGCGCCTATTTCATAGGCTGGACCTCAGCTTAAGCAGTCCGAACTATGTATTGAAAACTAAATCCTCACCGACACCCGGCCCTGCGACAAGTTTTAAGGTTATCGTTAAAGGCATTCGAAAAGCGGCTCAGGATTTAACGCCCGAGAAAATTAAAGCAAATTGAAGCAAATTGAAGTAAAATCAACCAAACTGGAGACTTAAAAATGAGTGAAGCATTAAATATTGAAACCGTTCAAACAGGCGATGAACTCGAACGCTGTCCTTTTCCTATCCCTTATGGCTGGTATATGATTGATTATTCTGACCAAATTCCGGTCGGCGAGATTAAAATTGTGCAAGCCTTTGACAAAGAATGGGTTGTCTTTCGAGGCGACGATAATTCGGTTGGCGTCACCGACCCTTACTGCCCTCACCTTGGGGCTCATTTAGGCCATGGCGGCAAAATTGTCGGAAATAACATTCAATGCCCTTTCCACAATTGGGAGTTTAATTCTCAAGGATGGTGTAAAAAAATCCCATACGGCAAAGTCATGCCCGGAATCGCCAAGAAAAAACCCGTGCTTCAAGCACTTCCTGTACAAGAAAAATACGGCATGGTTTTTGTCTGGTATCATCCGCACGGCGATGAACCAAGTTATAAATTGCCAGTTATTCCTGAATTTGAAAACCCTGATGAACATGTTGAACCGCGCCGTGGATGCTGGGATATCAGCACATGTCTTCAAGAAATGGGGGAAAACTCGGTGGATACCCCGCATTTGAAGTTTTTACATGGAACCCCTATCATTCCGCCAGTGGATGCTAAAATTGACGGTGACCAGTTTAAATTCGATATTGGTCAAGGCTATATTGTGGGTACTATGTATGGCCTTGGAATACAAACCATTCATCATTCAAAAGATGGCGTGTCGATGTTGATGTTTTCAACGGCTTTACCGGTTACCAAAGAGCTATCGCGTACACGTATGACTTTTACGTTTAAAAATTATGCCGAAGGAACAACAGAACGCCAAGTTGCTGAACATCTTTATCAGCACTCTATTGGGGCGGCTGAGGGCGAAGAATCGGCTGGTTTTGAGTCCGTCGATTTGATTGTCTGGGATAATAAAAAATATCGTCCAAACCCATTACTATGTGATGGTGATGGCCCGATCTTGACCTATAGAAAATATGCTCAAGATTTTTATGTGGACCTAGATACAAACAGCCCAACGCTGACTAGATATTAGGCATCATTTAAGACTTAAATTAGCGGCGTCATTCTTTGACGCTCTTAATTTTAAAAATTATTTATTTAAAAACCATCAGGGCGAATAGTCGCATCCGTGCCGCCATCAAGCCAAATAATACTGCCATGCATATAAGCAAACGCCTCGCCCATCATGAGGCAAATGACTTTTGCAACTTCTTCTGGTGAGGCATATCTGTCTAAAGGAATTGGAATCATCTTGACCCGCTCGCCAATTTCAGGATGGTCGCGCGAGCCAGCAAAGAGCGGGGTTTCAGTCATCCCCGGCGCAATCGCGTTGAGCCGAACCTTAGCTTTGCCCCACTCTGGCGCCCGCATCCGAATGGCGCGCGCAACAGCATGTTTTGATAAACCATATATTGTCGCCGCTGGCATATCACCAATTAAACTCATGGCTTTGGCATGGTCATTTTTAAGCAATGCATGAACAATAGGATTATCCGTATTATCGCCCATTTGTGCAGAATTAGAACTCACAGCAACAACTCTTGCATTGGTGCTTTTTGCAAGGGCAGGAAAAAGCCCGTCCAAGAGCTCAACCGTTCCAAAATAATTGACACGCGCAACTAACTGCCCGTCTGCAAGATGTCCCCCAAGACCCGCAGCCGTGATGAGCCCATCAATCATGCCGCCAGATTTTTCAAGAATCTCTTTAATTGCCCGCTCGCGCCCCGCTTGAGTGGATAGGTCAGTCTCAATATGAGCACCGTGCAAATCAACACTTATAATTTCATGACCTTGCGCCATTAATTGTTTGACCGTTTCGCGCCCAATACCTGATGCTGAACCTGTAATAACAATTTTTGCCATTTTAATCTCCTTATTTTAGCAATATGCTGACCGCTTGTGCGTCCATTATCTTTCAAATCACACTCTTTAAAATTTTAATAATTTTGCGAGCGAATTTACTAAAAGCATTTATTTACGAATTCTTGGTTCGCGCGCTTGTCCTAATGCGTGCTCTGCGACAATATTGCGTTGCACCTGATTTGTGCCGCCATAGATAGAGTCAGCGCGTGCGTGCAAATACCAATGTGGTATCGCCTCAAACTCATACCCTTGTGAATGAGTAACATCGCCATTTAAACCGATAATATCCATTCCTAATTGGCTTAAGTTTTTATGCCAAGCCGACCAATAAAGCTTATAGGTCATTGCCGCAGGTTGCAGTTGAGAATTATCATCATCCGAAAGCATACGTAAGGCACTATGGCGCATCACTTTAAGTCCTGTAAAAGCTTCGCCAATGCGTTGGCGAATAAGCGGGTCATGCATTTTGCCATTTTTTTTGGCTTCGCCAATAATGTGATTAAACTCAGAGATAAAACTCATCAGCTGGCCGAGCGTGCTAACGCCTCTTTCAAAAGCCAATAAGCCCATCGCCACCCTCCAGCCATTGCTTTTGCCGCCGACCACATTTTCGCCCGCCGTTTTAACCGCATCAAAAAATATCTCATTAAAGTCAGCCTCCCCCGTAATTTGCTTAATGGGGCGGATGCTAATCCCATCCTGCTTAAGCGGCACCAGCAAAAAAGAAAGACCTTTAGAACCTTGAGACCCCAATTCGGTCCTTGCTAGAACAAAAATCCAATCTGCAAAAGTTGCCATAGAGGTCCATATTTTCTGCCCCTCAATGACCCATTCCCCATCAATAAGCGTCGCCTTGGTTTGAATGTTGGAAAGATCAGAACCAGCATTAGGCTCTGAATAACCTTGCGCCCACATGGTTTTGCCCGCCACGATATTAGGCAGGAATTTGTTTTTTTGCTCATCAGAGCCAAAATGCAAAATTGTCGGGCCCGCAAGCTCGACACCAATATGCCCAATGCGCCCCGGCGCACGGGCGCGGGCATATTCTTCGGCAAAAATAACCTGCTGCGCAAGACTAGCCCCCTTACCGCCATATTCTGTCGGATAGCCGATGGCACTCCAGCCATCCTCGCCCATCATTCTTTCCCAAGCCAGCCTCTTATCGAGGTTTTTTGTCATCGAGCCTTCGCCTTTAATGCTTTCAAACTCTCCTTTGAGCCGAGCCTTAAGCCAAGCGACAACCTCTGTGCGAAACTTTTCTTCCTTTTTCGTAAACCCAAGCTTCATCTCATCATCCTATTCTTGCGTCGCAAAACACGTGCTCTGCAAGTTTCTCGCGGTGCATTTCAGGTGAGCCAAGCATGAGTGAGCTCGTGCGTGCCCGTTTAAAATAAAGATGCGCCATGCACTCCCATGTAAATCCCATGCCGCCGTGAATTTGAATCCCATGTGCCGCATTCTTTGAAAGAGCTCTTGCACATACAATCGCCGCCGTCGAGGCGGCAATCGGAAGTTCAGCTTCATTTTCTTGGGATGCACAAACCCCATACCAAGCGGCCGATTTTGCCGCCTCAAGCATCACCATCATATCCGCTAAACGGTGCTTGATAGCTTGAAAACTACCAATCGGGCGACCAAATTGTATCCGTTCTTTTGCATATGAATTGGCCAATAATAAAGCCCCTTCAGCCGCGCCCATTTGCTCGGCACAAAGCATGATACGTGAGATATCAAAAACCTTAGCAATAGCACCGCCGGGTAAAATTTGGGTTGCTTCCACCGCAACCCCGGTTAGGGATATATGCGCGACGGGACGGGTCAAATCCATTGAGGTTTTGGGCGTTATAGAAACCCCGGCTTGGCGGGGTTTAACTAAAACAAAAACTGGTGCGCCTTGCGCATTTTGGGCGCGAATAATAAGTATATCTGCAAATTGCCCATATTGAACCATAGCAATCTCGCCTGAGAGTTTACCATCCTCGCTTAAGGTTGCGGCATAAGTGTCATCATTAAAGTGTCCCGATGTATCAAGATAGCCAAGCGATGCCACTATATCTCCAGTAATGATTTTCGTAAGCCATTGTTGTTTTTGTGCCTTTGAGCCACATAAATAAAGCCCTAAGCCAGCCATAATCACCGAGGTGAAAAAAGGCGTTGGCAATAAATAACGCCCTAAGGCTTCTTGTATACTTGCCAATTCCACATGCCCTAGCCCCGCGCCGCCATAAGCCTCAGGAAAAGCCGTGCCGCCCAGCATAAGCTCTTTCATCAGTAAAGACCAAGCGTCACGGTCAAACCCGTCCGCTTCCATAACCGGATAAAGCTTGCTGCGCTCGCCCGCATTTCCAACCGCCAAAAACACTGTTTCTCGAATGAGCTTTTGTTCCTCAGTAAAAGCAAACTGCATGAATACACCAGAACCTTATTGGTTCCCTTCCTGCTCAAATTTGAGATTAGTAACACTGGAATCTTGTGCGCCATCAGCATAAAATTGTTCAAAATATTTACGAAATGGCATAATCGGTCCATCGCCATCACAAATAGAAGGGCGCAAAATGTATTTTTGGCGATCCCAAACGACTTTATCCTGATCAAGCTGTTTACAAATATCCCTAATCAAGGCTTTTGAAAGATTCGCCATAGCCCCTTCAGCTTCAGCTTTTGGCTGGGTGAAGGCAAAACGCACATGTGTTTTATCACGCGCGATAGGGGTAACACCCGAAACCAAAAGAGTTTCTGAAATACCTGTAAATTTTGTCCATGATTGCCCCGCACCGATTGTGCCATAAGATATCATACCATCGACCTCACCTTTAGGTGTCCCCAATTTGGATTTAACCGAAGCGGTACGCCTATGGCCATCAAATTCCATATCGTAATTTGGCATTTCAGGCACCCCGTGAATATATTTGAAATGGGCTGAATCGACCCCGTTTTCAGACATATTTTGAATGGGGCCATGAACAATCCATTCGAAACGTTCATATTCAGTCCAGTCCGCGTTGCCGACTTCTTCAAAGACATCAAGATCATATGAGGGCGGCTGGCCTTCTGGATGATACCAAACCCAAATGAATTTATTGGCTTCTTGGACCGTCCATTGAGCCTCACAAGGGCGCGCCGCTGTGGGCGGAATACGTTCCGCATAAGGCACACTCATAACACTGCCCTCACTATTATATGTCCAAGCATGAAACGGACATTCAAGCTCATTACCATTGACGCGCCCCCCATACGCCATATTTGCCCCTAAATGGCGACAATAGGCATCAATAATGCGCGCTTTCCCATCGCCGCCACGCCATAAAACCAATTGCGCACCAAAATAATGCAATGGCTTGACCTCGCCAATAGCCAAATCATCCGCATAATCAACCACAAACCAGCCAAAGGGTATGGGTAATTTATCAAGATTACGTTGCTCAATTGTGGCAGGGTTTTCAATATCTTGAAGCCGCCACGCCTTGAGCTCATCACCCCTTAGACCATCAAGAACCTGCCAGACGGCAACAGGCGGTGTACGTGCATCATTTTCTGGTTTGGTCATCTTATTCTCCTAATTTAAAAACGCGGGCCGCATTATCTCTTAAAAACTTTACCCAAACTTCTTCTTTGAAAGGCACTTGCTCCAGATCTTTAAAAATTCTATCCAAACTCAATCCCATCGGAAAGTACCCTGCGTAAATGATTTTATCTGCGCCGCGCGATGTGTTCGCATAATCAATAATCGCCTTGGGATAAAACCGAGGCGCAAACGCAGATGTTGAATAATAAAGATTAGGATATTTAATCATTAACTTAATAGCTAACTCTTCCCAAGGCTCGGCGCCATGACGCATGATAATTTTCAGCTCAGGAAAAAACCAGCAAACTTCATCAAGATGCTCTACTTTTTGTGTCGCTAGCGGAATCCGCGGTCCGGGCACTCCAACATTCAGCAAGATCGGAATATCCAATTCAACACAGAGCGCGTAAAATGGATACATATGCGGATGATTAATCGCTACTTGCGGCACAGTCCCAGCAGGAAAAACACTTATTGCCTTAATGTCATATTCATTGTGTAGTCGTTTAATGCGGCGGATTTCATTCATGCCCTCATTCGGATTAACCGGAACATCAAAGAAAAACCGCGCCGCATGATCAGCATGAGCCTTCAACGAAGTTTCATCCTCATTAAAGCCAACCAGAGCTTTAGAGATGTTAAACTTATCCATTTGCGCGATTGTCCAAGCGACATAATCGTCAATATTTTTAGTTTGCGGAATATCCTTAAACATATATTGAGCCGGCATCTTAAACATTTGCCGACTTTCTTCATCATTCAGCAAGGGGCGAAAACTCTCATACCAGCCCGCATTATCTTCCTGAACTGGAATACCCATCATTGTATCAATGACACCAATATCTTTTGGACGCGCCATATTTTTATCCCTTAATCTCAGAATTTAAAAACTTCTCACGGAGCTTTTTCTTTTCTATTTTTTGCAACGCATTATAGGTAAAAGCTGAGTTCGAAATAATAATTTCACTTGGCACTTTATAGCCTCCCAAAACCTCTTTTGCATAATCCATTAAATCATCGCTCATAAAGCTCTCATCATCAGTGCTTGCGACCACAACCAGCCGCTCGCCCAAGCGTTCATCGGGTACACCAAATGAAGAAAGTTCAACAACTTTAGGATGTTGAACAAGCGATTGCTCAATCTCAACACAATAAATGTTTTCACCTGCCGAGATAATCATATCGGTTTTGCGGTCAACAATAAAAAGATAATCATCATCATCACGATACCCAACATCGCCTGTCTTCATCCAACCATCATGGAGTACTTCTTGGGTTGCCTCAACGCGGCCATAATATCCTTGCATCACAATGGGCCCGCGCACATAAACCTCGCCGGTTTGATAATTGGGTAATTCTTTGCCGTCTTCTGCGATAATCTTCACATCCACCATCGGAAAAATTTGCCCGGCACTATCAGACTTAGACGAAAACGCCTCGCCGTTTGACGAGCTAATAGCCCCGGATAATTCTGTCATGCCATAGCCCGCCCCAAGGATAACCCCCGGAAAAGCCGCCAGTAAAGCCTTAATTAAATCAGGCGGAAAAGCCTGCCCCCCACAAGAAATCGAGCGAATAGAGGACACATCATAATCGCCAATTTTAAGCTCATTTAAAATATCTCGGTGCAGGGCAGGCGCACCGCCAATATTGTTAATTTGCTCGGTTTCAGTAAGCTGTAAAAGTTCTTTGGCATTCCACTTATCCATCATCACCAGCTTGTCGCCATTAATCAGCGAGGTCAAAAAAACCGACGCCAATCCACTAATATGAAATAAAGGAAAAACCATAAGGCTTACCGTTTGCGGCATATGCTTCGTAAGCTCTTCGGCAGTGATCTCATATTGCTGGGCAATGCGCTGATAGGCCTCAGCAAGTGCCATAAGCGTATTTGTCATGCCAGTGACCAAGCCTCGATGCGAGATAGTCGCCGCTTTGGCACGCCCTGTCGTGCCAGAGGTAAATATCAAAGCCGCAATATCATCTGATTTAAGTGCCGGGCTCAAGGCTTCTAACCCACTCTCATAAACGCCCGCCAATGAATCCGCCGTCTCGGCAATACCAGACGTCAACCCCGCCAGCTTACACCCCGCCTTACGCAAAAGCTCAAGGCGGGCGTCATCACATATAATAAAAACACAATCCCCCTCCTCAACGCCATGGCGTAAGCTGCGCCCCTCACCTTTACTGTTCAACAAAACCCCAACCGCGCCAATTTTCAAAATAGCCGTAAACGCAATCATCCACGCGGCAGAGTTTTTCATACCAATGCCGATATGTTGTCCTTTTTTGATGCCCGCTTTATTTTGCAACCACCCCGCTAAGGCATCAACTTTTGTAAAAAACTCATCAAAAGTAAGACGCTCATCATAAGAAACAATAAATTCTCTAGTTGAATATTGACGCGATTTTTCAATCGCTAAAACCATGTTTTCTGGAGCATTTTTAAAGACCCGCATATTTATGCCATTGATTTTGTTATCAATGATTTCAAATGGTGCCCCCGGCGCAGTTAACGCGGCGGCTATTGGGTTTAAGTTTTTCATGAAAGGTCTCATTCATTTACTTTTGGTAACTTATATAATATCATTATATTATTAATCCAATATAATTTACATTAGAAACTGAATTTGCGTATTTTAATAGAATAAATTCTACGCAGGCTTAAGTTTTATTGAAAGGAAACTTATGTCTACTAATATGTCTGATAAGATGCTGGCTAACAAAACCGCGATTATTACAGGCGGTAGCGATGGAATTGGCCGCGCCATAGCCGTTGCCTTTGCCTTAGCGGGGGCAAAAGTCATTATCTGCGCCAGAACCCAAGATAAGCTGGCGGAGGCTCAAAAGCAAATTCAAAAAAACGGCGGCACTTGTGAAGTAAAAGCACTTGATCTTTCAAATGCCCAAGCCTTTGTCGATTTAATCAATGAAGTTGGACAATCCCAATTAGATATTTTAGTAAATAATGCGCCCCATGTCGGCTATGGCATGATTGCAGATACGACACTGGATGATTTCAAAACCAACTTCTCAATTAATGTCGATGCGGCTTATTTAGGCATGCAAGCTGCCATGAAACATATGATGGGCAAAGGCGGCACGATTATTAATTTATCTTCCATTAATGGGGCACGCGCTATGCAGGGCATGTCTGGCTATTCAGCCTCTAAGGCGGCACTTGACCACCTCACCCGCACGGCCGCTATGGAGGGCGCACGCCATAATATCAGAGTCAATGGTATTGCGCCGGGCCCGATCATGACACTCGGCACAAAAGCTTTTTTCAAATCCGACCCTACTGCGGGTGATGCCATCGCCAATGCCAATCCGATGGGGCGCATTGGTGCCCCAGAAGAAGTGGCTCAAGTCGCTTTGTTCCTTGCATCAAATATGTCAAGCTATGTCAATGGTGCTATTATTCCTGTTGATGGCGGCAAAGCCAATGAGCTATATGTTCCCCAATAGCCATAAAATAAACATCAAATGAATGAGGACGAGCAATGAAACTTAAAGGTAAAACCGCCATTGTAACGGGTGCAGGTCAGGGTATAGGGGCCGCAATTGTTACGCGTTTGGCTTTTGAGGGCGCACGGGTTGGCGTCATGGACTTAAATCCGAAAACAACTCAAGCTGTGATTGACGCTCTGCCTAATCCGCAGGCGCATCTGGCTTTACCCACGAATGTCAGCAAAAGTAGCGACGTCATCGCCAGTATTCGAAAAGCGCGCGAGATTTTTGGACAGCTCGATTATGGCGTCAATAATGCTGGCATTGGGCAAGCACCAAATGACGGCTCGGATAAATTCTATGAAGCCATGGGCAAACGTAATGAAGAACTTGCGGCGGGACAGGCTTCCACAACATTTGTGGACCATTTGATTCACATGGAAGATGATGGCTGGCAAGGCGTTATGGACGTCAATCTCAATGGTGCATTTTATGTTTGCCGCGAGCTTATCCGTATCATGGCTGAAGATGACAAAGGGGGGGCTATCGTTAATATTTCTTCAACCTCTGCTCAATCGGGTGAAGGCTCGCCTCATTATGTGACGTCTAAAACGGCTCTGCTTGGATTAACCCGCCAGCTTGCACGCGAGGTTGCGGGGCGAAATATTCGGGTTAATGCCGTTGCGCCTGGCCCCACCAATACACCGATTATGCAGGGTATTCCTGAGCAGTGGATTACTGATATGAAAAACGCCGTGCCGCTTGGTCGCATGGCCGAGCCAACTGAAATTGCGGCGGCGGTGAATTTCCTTTTATCCGATGATGCTTCTTTTGTGACGGGTAGTATTCTTGCTGCCAATGGTGGCTCGTATCACTTTTAAGAGTTTACCTGCTTTAGCATTTTTAAGATTTTGACTCTATCGCTGTCAATGTGGCGGGCGGCTGAAAGCAATAAAAGACTTCCCGGAAAACAGGGTAACAAAACCATAAACAGGGCATAACGTATGGCATCGCCACCAAGCTGGAGCGTCAATATATCTGTTACGAGGCCGGCAATTTGAACGCCAAGAGCCAGCCCCGAAAAGGTGAAAGCGAAGCCCCAAAGAGAGGTTGATGTGGCGCGTAATTTTGCTGGCACGAGGTCTTGCAAAGATGCCTGCACACCGATGACCCAGCCGCCGCCTAGCAATCCAGCAGGTATGGCGCACAGCGTGGCAAAAAAGGGTGATGGGGCCAAGCTAATACCCATCATAAATAAGCCCGACCCCGTCAATCCGATAGCGGCTAAGCGCAAGGGCCATTTTGGATCTTTCGCGCTTAATTTATCTGCCAAAACCCCTAAGATAATCGCCCCTATAATAGCTGCAATAACAGAAGGTGCGCCATAGCGCGTATTGGCCTCGGTTAGGCTTAAATCAAAAGCACGCACAAATAAAGTCGGGGCCCATATACCAAACCCATAACCTGCAAAACCACCACAAATAGAGCCAAGTGTCATATGTAAATAGCCCTTACACCCATAGAGTATTTTGGCAACATTCAGCAAAGAGAGCTGTTTTGATGATGTCTCAATTCCATCATAATCAGGGTCAAGTCTGCCGCGTTGAGGGTCGTAAACCGTAAAATAAGCCAATGCGGCAAAGCCAATTCCGGGTGCCCCCAATAAGAAAAACGCCATGCGCCAATCAAACGCTTCGGCAATAGCCGCCCCGCCCATAAGACCAATAATCTGCCCCAAATAAACCCCTAAATTCAAAATAGCAAAAGCCAACGCACGCTGCTTAGGCGCAAAGTAATCCGATAGCAATGAAAATGTCGGGGCTAAAAACGCCGCCTCGCCTATACCAACCCCCAGCCGCGAAATAGCAAAGACTTCAGGCGTGCGTGCAAGCCCACTCAAAACCGTGAAAAAACTCCAAATAACCGCCCCGCTACAGATAATTTTCACACGATTATGGCGGTCCGCATAACGCGCAATCGGAATAGCTAAAACAGTATAAACAAACGCAAAAGCCGGCCCAATAAGAAACCCCATATAAGTATCTGAAACATCAAAACTCTCTTTAATACGTTCCAGCAATCCCGAAGCTATATAGCGGTCCGTGACATTGAGCATATATAAAACGACCATTGCCCCTAAAACATAACGTGCATAGAGTTTATTTTCTTTATCCAACATATATGTCTCCAAGCAAGGCGCAGGGGTAGAAATCACTCAGCTCATAGAAAAGCCCAATAAATAACCCCCAATAAATAAGAGGCATTTTAAAAATTATGCCAAAAAACTTTGCCACATTTTACATGAATAACTTGGAATTCGTAAAAAAGATATATAATATATAACAGCATTATATATTTTATATTTTAGGTATGAGTTACGACATGTCATCTACTAAATCTGCTGATCCATTTGGCTCATGGATGCTTAATAAACTCAAGCTCAAGAATCGTATCGTCAAAACAGCTACTTTCGAAGGCTTGACACCTGCGGGCGTTCCCGGCGACAAATTAGAGGCTTTTCACGAACGCTACGCCCAAGGTGGTAGCGGGGTGATTACGGTTGCCTATGGGGCGGTCAATAATGATGCCCGCACTTTTGATGATCAAATGTGTATGCAAGATGACCATGTCATTGAGGCTTTGAAAAAGGTAACCACACGGATACATAAACATAACGCCGCCGCATCTATTCAGTTAGCCCATTGCGGTATGCAAACAAAATACAGCAATCTTTCATCTAAACGGTTTTCAAAAGGGGCGTCTTATGGAATTAATACATACGGACTTTTTGCCGGTATCCCCTTTATCAAGCCGTTAAAGGAAGCTGAAATCCTGCAAATTGTCGATGATTACGCAAGTGCTGCCAAACGCGCCATTGAAGCTGGTTTTGATATTATTGAATTACATATGGGACACGGATATTTATTCTCGCAATTTCTCTGCCCTGCGGTTAATCGCCGCCGTGATAAATTCGGCGGAAGCATCGAAAACCGCGCCCGCTTCGCGCTCATGTCCGTCAAAAAAGTGCGCGAAGCTATTGGCCCGGATGTTCCAATTTTTGTAAAACTGAATGTCAAAGACGGTTTTAAAGGCGGTCTCACAGTTGAGGACTCCATTAAAGTTGCCAAAATGATTGAAGCCGATAAAGCCGCCTCCATGCTGGTGCTGACAGGCGGCTTTAGTTCAAAAAACCCAATGTATCTTTTTAGAGGACAATCACCGATAAAGCCGCTCATTCAAATGCAAAAAAGCTTGGTCAATAAAATCATCTATACACTTGCGGCGCGTAACTTTCCGTCCATGCCTTTCAAAGAGATGTACTTCCTTGAAAATGCCAAAAAAATACGCGCCGAAGTGAAAATGCCAATTGCTCTTGTTGGCGGCATTAAGTCATTGGCGAGCTTCTACAAAACCATGGAAGAAGGATTTGACGCAATTGTTCTTGGACGAGCATTGATAAATCAACCTAATTTGCCTAGTATCTATAAAAATAAGGAAGCTGAGGTATCAAATTGCATATCCTGCAATCGTTGCGTGGCGCATATTGATGGTGATGATGGGGTGATTTGCCCCTTATTAACAGATGAAGTTCAAGCAACTGCATAATTTTGAAGTAACACAACTTTGAGGTAAGAAAATGGCAAAAACGATAGATTATGATATTGGCGAATACACTTTTCCACGTGGATGGTTTATGATTGCCGAGTCTTGTGAGGCGACAAATAAACCCGCGACAGTAAAATATTTCGGCGAAGAAATGGTCATGTATCGCGGACAAAGCGGGCGAGTCGTTTTAGTCGAAGCTTACTGCCCACACATGGGAACGCATCTTGGGAAAAACGAAACATCATATATCGTGATGGAAGGCGAGCATATTCAAGGCGATTCTATTCGGTGTCCTTATCATGGCTGGCGTTTCACGCCTGAGGGGGTGTGTGATGAAATTCCGTATTCGCCGGCGCCTATTCCTGAAAAGGCTTGCATTAAAAGCTGGCCAACACGTGAATGGGGGGGCTGTGTTTTCATGTGGTATGACCCTGAAAATCAACAGCCTGATTATGATCTCCCCGACCTGCCCGAATGGGAAGATACAGCTTGGGTCAATTGGAAAATCGACCAACTAGGTGAGCTGAAGTGCCACCCGCAAGAAATTATTGATAACATGGCTGATAAAGCTCATTTGCCGCCGATTCATGGCTCAACAAACATGGAATATTTCGAAAATGAAATAGATAATCATGTGATTGTTCAACGCTTGGCGGCGGGTCATAAGACATTATCTGATGATGTTATGTATAATGATACTTGGTATACTGGACCGGCTATTTTATTATCCAGAATGCTCGGCGACCATCCGTCACTTATGCTGATCACGCACACGCCTGTTGAAGATGGTATTGTGCGTGCATGGCATGGTTTGCTTGTTAAGTCGTCAAATAATGTGGCGTCGGCTGAAGATGTTGCAACTGCGCGGGCTTATCAAGCATCTAGCCGTCTGGCTTTTCTTCAAGATTTTGAAATTTGGACTTATAAAAAGCCTTGCATAAAGCCTATGCAAGTCGTTGGTGATGGACCATTTGGAAAAGCGCGTATTTGGTATCAACAGTTTTATGTGCCGCGCAACAAAGCCAAAGAATATCAAAATAAAAGCAATGGCGTTTATATCACCAAAGGCACAAGCCGAGACCCTTTCTAGGAAAATTCAAGCTTGAAAAGCGTTCGCCATATTACAGTTTTTTGCTCTGGGAGGGGAATTATGACTAAAAATAAAGCGTCAAAAAAAGTCAAGAGGCAGCATAGCTATTTTGTCAAAACCGTCTCTATCACCAGCCTATTCGCCTTGGGGCTTTTTGCATGTTCTGAACGTGAAGACAAAAAAGCCAGCAAGATTGACCCTGAAAAAGCACCTATTACCTCATCAATTGAAAAAAAGGTTGAAAACAACCCTTTGAAAAATGCTTATTTTGGGGATCTTCATGTTCATACTGGAAATTCATTCGACTCGTATATTTTTTATAACCGCACCACCCCCGATGATGCCTATAAATATGCCAAAGGTGCCGCGATTAGCCACCCGCTAAAATATAAATTAAATTTAACGACCCCTGCCCTTGATTTTCTTGCCGTGACAGACCACGCAGAATATCTTGGTATCTTACGCGCTATGAATGAGAGCGACCACCGTGTCTCAAAAGCACCCGGCGCAGAGGATATGTTCTCGCTTAGTCAAGATAAAATCACCGCCGCTTTTGCTAAAATGGGACAATCTGTGCGCTCAGGGGTTGCCTATAAAGATTTCTATGATGCCCAGATCGTCAAAACAACCTGGCACAGAACACAAGAAGTTGCCGATAAGCATTATGAACCGGGCAAATTTACGACCTTCAAAGCTTATGAATACACCGCCATGCGAACCAATATGGACGTTAATGCGAGCAATAGTATTGGCGCGAGCGAGCAGACAATCGCCGGCGGTAATTTGCATCGGAACGTGATTTTTAAAGACACCGCTCCCGAAGATGTTTTTGGCTCATTAGACTCAATCAACCCAGAAGACCTCTGGGACTGGATGGATAATAATCGTGAACGTGGCTTTGATGTTATGTCTATTCCGCATAATTCCAATGTTTCAGATGGCGAGATGTTTTCTTTGACCCAATATAACGGCGCCCCAATTGATAAAGCCTATTCAGAAAAACGTATGCGCAATGAACCAATTGTAGAGATTGCGCAAGTCAAAGGCACCTCTGAAACACACCCGTCAATTTCGCCGCATGATGAATGGGCTGATTTTGAACTTTACGAATATCTGCTTGCGTCAAACATTAAATCTAAAATTAGCGGCGGCTTCGTTCGAGAAGCACTGGCAAATGGCATCGGGATGGACAATGCGAGCAAAAATAATCCATATAAATTTGGCTTAATCGGCTCGACCGATACCCATGTTGCGGCCGGGTCATATGATGAGGATTATTATTGGTCAAAAATTGGTATCTTGGACGGCACAAAAGTGCGCCGTGCGTCTGTGCCGGGTTACTTCAAAAAAACTTGGGAAGGGGTTGAAGTCGACCCGGATGTTCAAGCCACATTTATGAATTGGGGAGCATCGGGGCTGGCGGGCATCTGGGCACCTGCCAATACACGCGAAGATTTATTTGCAACAATGAAAACTCGCGAAACATTCGCCACCACAGGAACCCGTATCCGCGTTCGCTTTTTTGCTGGATATGCTTATGCTGAAAATATTCTTAGTGACCCTAAATTGCTTGAAAAAGCATATGCGCAAGGTGTCCCTATGGGCGGCGCATTACAACATCGCGCCGACCAACAACCAAAGCTCATCGCATGGGCAATGCGTGACCCTTATGCGACCCCGCTTCAACGTCTGCAAATCATCAAGGTTTGGCACGAAAACGGCAAACCCCAAGAAGCCATTTATGATGCCGCCTGCTCTGATGGATTATCACCAGACCCTGTGACGCATCGCTGTCCTGATAATGGCGCAAGAGTGGATACAAAAACCTGCATGATAACGCCAGATAAAGGCGACCCCGAGCTAAGTGTTGTTTGGCGTGACCCAGATTTCAAGCCTCAACAAAATGTCGCCTATTATGTTCGTGCATTGGAAAACCCGACATGTCGCTGGTCAACTTGGGATGCGGTTCATGCAAATGCTGACCCTAATCCGGTAATGAAAAAAATCATTCAAGAACGTGCATGGTCCTCGCCTATTTGGATTGACACAGCTAGTCAATGAAAACCCTAAAGCAATACCCCTTTATTGCCTTTATAGCGATAGCTGGTCTTTTGTTTATGGTGGAGGCTGTTTATCAGCATCGCCTAGACAAGGCTGACTATATCATTGAGCTTAGCCAATCCGACATTGAGCGGCTGGCGACGCTTTATGCAAAACAGCAAAAAAGAGCTGTAAGCGAGGAAGACCTTAAACAATTAATAAGAGTTTATGTAGAAGAACGGGCTTTAGCGCGCGAGGCAGAAAAACTGAACCTAGGCGACGATGACACGATTATCCGCCGCCGCCTTGTTCAGAAAATAAAATTCATTATGGAAGATAATTATGAAGATTTAAGTGTCACCAAAGATGAACTTCGAGGCTATTATGAAGCCAATAAGACTTCTTTTGCCCAGCCGATGAAAGTTAGTTTTGAACATGTTTTTGTATCGCCTAAAGAGCGGGAGGATATTTTCAAAGATGCCCTTAATATCCAACAACAACTCAATACAGGCACCGATTGGCATACGCTGGGCGACCCGTTCATGCTTGATAAATCATATAAAGATGTCACCTCTGACGAATTGGCACAATTATTTGGCATTAATTTTGCGAGCAAAATAGCTCATTATGAGAACGAAAAGAACTTTTTCGGACACCCTCTCGGCTCTGCTTATGGGGTTCATTTGGTGCGCATCACCAAGCGCACAGAAGCTCAAATACGCACCTTTAACGAGGTCAAAGACGCGGTACTCATAAGCTATAAAAATGCTTTACGCGAGCGCACAAATAATCAAGCGATTGCTGAAATCGTCAATAAATATGAAGTCGTTTTCGTTGATGATAATGAATAAATTTAATTTAATTTTTGTTTTTAGTTGGCTTTTTTTCACCCCCCTACAGGCACATGAGATAAGGCCTGCTTCTTTGAAGCTTTTTGAAAAAGAGCCGAGCGTGTTCACCATGGTCTGGAAGCAACCCCTCAAAGACAATAAACGGCTGGCGATACAACCTGAATTTGATGCCGCTTGCACGGTTTCTCAAAATATCCAATATCAAGTTTATGCAGAAGCTATTTCAGAAATTAAAACACTGAAGTGTCCGCTCATATCTGGAAAAATTTATTTGAAGGGGTTAGAAAACACCCTCACAGATAGTTATGTTAGTATTTCTTATCTAAACGGAGAAAAACGCACTGGTATTGTTGGTGCCGCGCGTCCTGTTTTCAACATTAACCAAGCAAAGGAAAGCTTTTTATTACCGACCTATTTATCGCTGGGGGTTAATCATATTTTTGCGGGCTGGGATCATCTTGCCTTGGTTGTGGGCTTATTGCTTCTGGTTTCTTCAAGGCATATATGGCTGGTGATTACCAGCTTTACACTGGCGCATAGCCTTACATTGGGCGTGGCTACATTTGGACTTATTAGCCTGCCTAGTCGACCAATTGAAATATTAATTGCCTTGAGCATTGCGTGGCTTGCCTATGAAGCTATCGTCCAAAAGCATCAACAAAAGAGCAATATTTATGGGCTGAGTTTTGCCTTTGGACTCTTGCACGGATTTGGTTTTGCCAGTGTCTTAGCTAATTTGGGATTACCAGAAACCGCCGCGCTTCAAGCCCTTTTATTTTTTAATGTGGGTATAGAAATTGGGCAAATTATTTTTATTAGCATTTGCCTCATTGCTGTTTGGGGGGGGCGCAAAAGTATCTCGGCGGTGGCATGGGGAAAAATCGCCGCCGTTTTCCCCTATGCTTTGGGCGGCGTTGGCATGTTTTGGGTCATCAGTCGCCTGAGCAATTATATCATATAACACATCACATACGCAGCGTAACTAAGCTGTTTTAATTGCACTATCGCGTTCTTTCATCGTATTGAAGAATTCCGTTAGATGCACAAGACCGGGGTCAACTTTTTGTCCAACTTTGCGAAAATAATCCAAATAGCTAAACAGCATAATATCGCCATAAGTAAACCTGTCACCACATAAATAATGCTTGCCCGCCATCAAGCCATCTAATGTTGCCAAGCCATCATTGGCTTTTTCAATCATACTATCGCCAATTTTAGGATACAATTTAATCCGTCCTTCAAAAAATTTCTTGGCAATACTGTTTTCAAAGCCCATCGTCATCGGCGATAAAATCATCAAATCTATGCGCCTTGCCCACATACGCGCTTGGGCTCTTTCGCCAGCCGTGCGACCAACTAAAACAGGCGTAGGGCGATATTCTTCAAAATATTCAGCAATGGCAGAAACCTCAGTAATGATTTGCCCTTCATCCGTTTCAACCGCCGGTAACTGACCAAACGGATTCTTGGCCATAAAAGCAGCTTCTCGGTTTTCGCCTGCAAGCATGTCAATTTGATGAAAATCAACAACCAGCTTTTTTTCCAACACAAACATACCAACAATCCTAGGATTGGGCGCATTTGGAGCTGTATAAACTTTCATTTAAAACTTTCCTTTAACTTTAAGCGCGATTTTAATTAACCGCGCGTGAAGAATAGTTTTTATATTTTCTTATCTTGTGCATAAATATAAGGTAAAGTTATATATTTTTGGTAAGCAAGCAAATGAAAATTAAATCTAATCAAGCAAAATTTACAATCGGACAAATCGTTAAGCATCGGTTTTTTGAGTTTCGAGGCGTCATCTTTGATGTCGACCCCGAATTTAACAATACTGAAGAATGGTGGTTATCTATTCCAGCCCAAATGCGTCCCAAAAAAGAGCAACCCTTTTATCATCTGCTCGCCGAAAATGAAGAAATCGAATATATTGCCTATGTTTCAGAGCAAAACCTTTTGGTCGATAGCAATACAAAGCCTATTCGCCATCCACAGGTTGATGAGTTTTTTAAAGATTATCGCAACGGTTTTTACTACAGACATCAAGTTGCGTCACATTAGAATAATGTTGAACCGTCTCCTTACTTTTTTCAGCCAGCTTCTGCTGAAATATCTTGAAAAGCCTGTTATTGGGTATCAGACTTTTTCAGTTATCAATGTAGCAAAGCTACGCGCCACGCTAAAGCCCGGTGATGTGATATTAGTGGACGGGAATTTAAGAATATCGCGTATCATTAAATTTTTAACGCAGTCTAGTTGGTCTCATGCGGCGATTTATATTGGGTCAGAGGCGGGCTTAATTGACAAAAATGGGCAGGCTTGTGAACTCGTCGAAGCCGATGCCAAGCTTGGCGTGATCGGGGTTTCATTAGATAAATATAGCGACTTTAATACCAGAATTTGCCGCCCCGTTAACCTGACGCCCAAAGACCGTAATGCTTTGGTGACAAAAATAACAAATCACATTGGCGACCAGTATGATTTAAAAAATGTTTTTGACCTGATGCGCTATTTACTCCCCTATCCGCCAGTGCCGACTTATGTCCGCCGCCGCATGATTGCTCTTGGTAGCGGCGACCCCACGCGCGCTATTTGCTCGACTTTAATCGCCAATGCTTTTCAATCCATCAAATATCCGATACTCCCCGAAATCACCCACGCCAACGCAAAAGAGATTTATCATATTCGCCATCATTCTCTTTACACGCCCAGAGATTTTGACCTCTCGCCTTTTTTTAAGGTGATTAAACCCACGCTAAGTGATGGCTTTAATCATCGCAACATCAAATGGGACATGTCGACGAAATAAATAATATGGCGATTGACCCAAAGCGAATTCCTTTTATGCTCACAAAATATTCCCTGAGGGCAAAGCCTGAGGGCAAGAGAATAAAGCTGTGAGGATAATTAAGATGCGCTATATATTCATATTTTTATTTTTATCTTTCACGTTTTTTTATGAAACAAGTGCCTCTCCACAATCAGCTGCACAATCAGCTGCACAATCAGCTGTACAATCAACTGCAATTTCTATGCATGGCGCCGCCGTCCTTAAACAAAATGATGCTTTTACCTATACCGACCCGCGCCCCATTCAAGGCGGCGAGGTTGTTTTTGCTAAACTTGGCAGTTTTGACAGTCTCAATCCTTTCATCATTAAGGGTAATCCGCCTTTCGGGTTGCGCGAACATGTTTATGAAAGCCTGCTTATCAGGCATTTTGACGAACCTTTCAGCCTCTATGGATTGCTTGCCAAAAGTGTCCAAACCCCGCCAAACAGAAGTGAGGTTACTTTTGTTTTAAATGAAAGAGCAAAGTTTTCAGATGGTCACCCCGTGACGGTTGAAGATGTCATTTTTTCATTTGAGACTCTGCGTGATAAAGGGCGTCCCAATCATCGCTATTATTATGCCAAAGTGACTGATGTTGAAACGCCCGATGCGCGAACAATTACATTCAAGTTTAGGCAAGACGAGCCCGATTATGAAATGCCTCTGATTATGGGCTTGATGCCAATTTTACCCAAACATGATTTTGATAATAGAGATTTTTCAAAAACCAGCCTTGTAACGCCAATTGGTTCAGGGCCTTATGTGGTTGCAGAGGTGAAGCCCGGTAAAAAAGTAATCTATGAAAAAACCGCAAATTATTGGGGCGAAAATCTTCGTGTCAATAAGGGACGCAATAATATCATGGCTTTGCATTATGATTATTACAGAGATGAAAACAGTGCTTTTGAAGCCTTTAAATCTGGCTTGGTGGATATTTGGGAAGAAACCAATCCTATTCGTTGGGCACGCGGGTTTGACTTTCCGGCGGCGCGTGACGGGCGCATTGTTAAAGAAACCATCAATATTGGCACCCCTTCAGGACTTTATGGCTTTGTTTTCAACACCCGCCGCCAGATATTTGCAAAGCAAAAAACCCGCAAAGCCCTCAGTTATATTTTCAACTTCACATGGGTAAATAAAACCCTTTATGCCAATGCCTATAAACGCACACATAGCTATTTTCAAAACTCCCAATTAAGTGCCTTTCAGCAACCGGCGTCAAAGCTTGAGAAAAAATTTCTCAAGCGAGCAAAACTTGATGCCCTTATTTTAAAGTCAGGATACACCGCGCCCGAAGGTGATATTTCTGGACGCAACAGAAAAGCCCGCGCGGCCAGCATTAAGCTACTTAAATCGGCAGGTTATGAGTTGCAAAATGGACGGATGATTAATCTTAAAACGCAAACGCCGCTTAGTTTTGAGATTATCGTTCAATCACGCGAAAACGAACGCCTTGCCATTGCCTATAAGCAGATGCTAACCCATATCGGCGTGGTCGCTAATGTGCGCTTTATTGATGCGACACAATATCAAAACCGCGTCCAGAAATTCGATTATGATATGATAATCTATAATTGGTTTGCCTCATTATCGCCCGGTAATGAACAATCATTTTACTGGGGCTCTAAAGCGGCAACCCAAAATGGCAGTCGCAACTATTCTGGTATTCAACACCCTAATATTGACAAAACGATTAGCGCATTAACAAATGCCAAAACACGTATTGAGTTCATCGCCGCCGCGCGCGCCTTAGATAGGCTGTTGCTTGGCGGTAATTATGTCATCCCGCTTTTTCACCAGCCGGCCCAATGGGTGGCGCGTTGGCATCAGGTTGAACATAGCTGGCGCCATTCTCTTTATGGGGCTAAGTTTGATAGCTGGTGGGTTAATCCCGATAATTAATCAGCTACGCGGGTGGCGCACCACATCAATACCAAGCTCACGAATTTTCTTGCGTAGCGTGTTTCGGTTCAGCCCAAGCATTTCAGCCGTTCGAATTTGATTGCCATTGGTTATTGCCAAAGAAAGCCGAATGAGAGGCTCTTCAACTTCTTTTAAAACGCGGTCATATAAACCAGACGGGGGCGGGTTATCTTCTTCAAACGCGCTAAAATATTGCCTCAAATGCGTTTCTATACTGTCGGCAATTGTGTCTTGAGTGCCGCCCTCAATAGAGTTCATTTGCGCCACGGGCAGGTCGGTAAGCTCTTGTTGCAAAATATTTACCCCGATCACCTCGTCATTATATAAGGCGGCCACACGGCGCATAAAGTTTCCAAGCTCGCGGACATTTCCCGGCCAATGATATGTTTTAAGAAACGCCACACCTTCGGGCGAAATAGATTTAAGCGGCAAACCTTCCTTTTCAGCAAGCTTCAAAAAATGACGGCATAGCTCATCAACATCTTCTAATCGATTTCTCAAGGGCGGGATCCTTAAAGGAACAACATTCAGTCTGAAATAAAGGTCTTCGCGGAACAATCCTTTATCAATCAGCCCTTTGAGGTCTTTATTGGTCGCCGCAATAATGCGCACATCTGTTTTAATTGACCTGCGTCCCCCGACAGTTGTAAACTCGCCTTCTTGCAAAACACGCAGTAAACGTGTTTGGGCTTCCATTGGCATATCGCCGATCTCATCAAGAAAGAGCGTTCCCCCATCGGCTTGAGAAAAACGCCCCATCACCCGCGTATTCGCGCCTGTAAAGGCGCCCTTTTCATGGCCAAATAACTCGCTTTCAATCAATTCTTTCGGGATTGCCGCCACATTAATAGCAACAAATGGACCATGCTTTCTTTGCCCTAATTGATGCAGCGCAATGGCGATAAGCTCTTTACCCGTTCCACTTTCACCCGATACCATAACAGTCAAATCATTTTGCATGAGCCGCGCTAATCCGCGATAAATCTCTTGCATCGCCGGTGAGTGTCCGATCAGCATCATATCCTCATCAAGCACATCACTATCAGGCCTTGGGTGAGGCTTTTCAATCGTGATGGCGCGGGCGATAATGTTTAACATCTCTTTCAAATCAAAAGGCTTGGGAAGATATTCATAAGCCCCGCATTCAGCCGCCTTAACAGCCGTCGATAATGTGTTTAAAGCACTCATCATAATAATCGGCAAATCTGGACGCAGTCGCTTTATACGCGGTACCAGATCAAAAGCATTTTCATCTGGCATCACCACATCAGTGACAATCAAATCTCCCTCACCATTGCTGACCCACCGCCAAAGAGTCGCCGCATTGCTGGTCGCTTTAACCTCATATTCAGCGCGGCCAAGCGCTTGTGTGATAACCGTCCTTATCGCCGTATCATCATCTGCAACAAGTATAGTTCCCTTACTCATAAATTGACCTCTTTAGTTTGCGCGATAGGTTCGTTCATTGTGCTTGTAATGCCTTGTTGGCTTATCGGCATAAGAATACGGAAAATAGTTTGTTCACCCCCCGTTTCAATCCCTGTTTCGGCTTTTGTTTGAGCCTTCATTTCAGTGTCACACTCAATAACGCCGCCATGATCTTCGATAATTTTAGCCACCAGTGCCAACCCCAACCCCGTGCCGCCAGACTTGCTGGTGACAAATGGTTCAAAAATAATGTTCTTTATATCTTCAGCAATCCCGCCCCCATTATCAATGACACAAAACTCCAAAGGCAAGCTAACGTGCCTGCCTTGACCCGCAATAGCAAGCCTAACGCCCGGTCTAAATGATGTCTTAAGAGTAATCTCACCATTTTTTTGGTCAACGGCCTCGGCCGCATTCTTCATAAGATTTAAAAACACCTGAATGAGCTTATCTTTATTTCCTAAAAGGCTAGGTAATGAGGGGTCATAATCTTCTTTGATAGAAATATTTTTGCCAAACCCACGCCGCGCCAATTGCGCAACATAGGTCAGAACAGTATGAATATTAACCTCTTGCATCAAAAGCTGAGGCGTATCCGTAAACACCTCAAACTGGTCAACCAGCCTGACAACACGGTCCGTTTCATTACAAATCAGTTGTGTTAACGTGCGCTCGCTGGCATCCAAATCAGCCTCGAGCAATTGCGCCGCCCCTCGAATACTCGCAAGCGGGTTTTTAATCTCATGTGCCAGCATCGCCGCCATGCCAGACACAGATCTCGCCGCACCGCGATGCGTCAATTGTCGGTCAATGGTCGAGGCGATAGATTTTTTTTGAATCATAAGCACCGCTTCATCTTCTCCAGCATGGCTAACCAGAGCCACCTGCACATCAACCATAAGCTTTTTGGTCGTGCGCGGCGTCCCGAGATCAATAGCATATTCATTTATCGTGCTACCAGATTGAAAGACCTGTTCTACCAGCCCGATAAGCGGACTCCCGAAAGGAATAATGTCTTCGAATTTACAGGTTTTAAGCATTTCAACGCTTTGAAAGAAAAATTCTTCGGCGGCAAAATTTGCATATATAATCGCCCTATCGCGCCTGACCACGATGATGGGATGGGGGAGGCTGGCTAATATCGCGGCGAATTTTGTCTTTGGGATTTTTGTCTTTGGGAAATGGTTCATATTGCCTCACTTAATCCGTAGCTGTGATAATCAACTAAGGGGGGTAACGCATAAAGTTTTTCAATATTATCCAAGACCTCTTGCTTTGATACGAGCTGACAAATGTGCCTTTGAAAAGACTTTGCTTTTGGTGTCTTACCCAAATGTGTTTCAACGAACCCCGCCAGATGCTTACGTGCCATTTTAATGCCCATAGGCTCGCCATAATACGCTGTCATATCCTGATACCACTCTTGAACAAGGCTATAGCGCGTGGCGGCATCGGGCGTTTTAATCCACTTACCCTCTTGCAAATAGGCTTCGATCTGTCCCAATAACCATGGTTGACCTAAAGCTGCCCGCCCCACCATCACACCATCGGCACCAGATTGCTCTAATGCCGCTTGCGCATGCTGGCCCGTTTCTATGTCACCATTGACGATAACCGGAATATGAACCGCTTCTTTGGTGGCTCTGACAGCCTGCCAATCGGCTGAACCTTTGTAAAACTGACTGCGTGTGCGCCCATGCACCGTTATCATTTCAATGCCCGCTTCGGCGGCGCGCCGAGCGATAATCGGGGCGTTTAGCATATCGAAATCCCAGCCCAAACGCATCTTCAACGTCACCGGAACATCAACCGCCGCAACTGTCGCTTCGATAATTTTTAACGCCAATTCCTCATCCCTCATCAGCGCAGAGCCAGATAACCCCCCCGTCACCCGACGTGAAGGACAGCCCATATTTAGATCAATAATATCCGCGCCAGCTTGTGCCGCTAGTTTTGCACCCTCCACCAGCCAATGAGGCTCGCGCCCAGCTAACTGAATAATAAACGGAGATAAAAATGCATCTCCCTCGGCGCGTTTGACGACATCAGGGCGCGCTTTAACAAGTTCCTCGCTTGCGACCATCTCCGACACTACCCAAGCCGCGCCCGCGCGACTAGCCAATTTCCTAAACGGCAAATCAGTCACACCTGACATCGGTGCCAAGGCGACTTTACCAGATAAGCCACGCGGCAAAGAGAACGTATCAGAACAAATGGTCATTTTTTCATCATATAATATATTTGCTTAAAATTTAATCAAATCTAAGAGCAAAGCAACTCATATACAAGTTTTAAAACAGCCTTGAGCCGTTACGGTCAAATATTCACTTTCTTTCTGCCCTTTTTTGCTTAGGTTATGCCCATGGTCAAAAAGTTAAAAATCATTGCCTTAATTGTCGCCGCTGGACGCGGCACACGTGTTGCCAAAGCTGGACACGAACATATCGTTAAGCAATATAAAACCCTCTCATCAGGCGAGATGGTTCTGACCAAAACGCTTAGCGCATTTGATGAGCATCCCATGATTGACGCTATTCTTACCGTTATTCATCCAGATGACGGCAAACTTTATGCACAAGCCAGCCCCTCTATAACCAAAACCTTGACACCCGTAACAGGCGGTGCAACCCGCCAGCTCTCTGTTATGAACGGCCTTGAAGCCCTAGTAAAACACAAGCCAGATTATGTGCTCGTGCATGATGGTGCACGCCCCTTTGTTTCTGAGAAACTCATCTCAGATGTGATCAAAGCCTTAGATAAAACCCCTTGCGCTCTGCCCGTGATTGACATTACAGACACCCTCAAGCTGATTGAAACCAGCCCTCAAAACGGCACACATATATCCACCCTCAAGCGAGATAAGTATAAATGCGCCCAAACCCCTCAAGGGTTTCATTATCCTGCCTTGCTCACGGCACACCGAAACGCCAAGCAAGAGATAACCGATGACGCCACTTTGATGGAACACGCAAATATCACACTTGTGCAGGGAGATAAGGCTAATATTAAACTGACAACGCTAGAGGATTTCAGCAAAATGAACGAGAATTTGCCTTATGAAACCCACACCGCCCTCGGCTATGATGTCCATGCATTTGAAGCGGGGAACGCGGTTCGCTTAGGCGGTATAACCATCCCACATACACATAAACTTGGCGGTCACTCAGATGCTGACGTTGCCTTGCACGCCCTCACAGATGCCTTGCTTGGCACCTGCGCACTGGGTGATATGGGTGACCATTTTCCCGCCTCTGACACAGCTAACAAAAACCGTGATTCAGCAGAATTTCTCGCCCATGCGGTAAATTTAGTGGCGCAGCAAAACAGGCGGATCACGCATCTCGATTTGGTTATCATTTGTGAAGCGCCGCAAATTTCGCCGCACCGAGAAACTATGCGCAAGCGCATTGCACATATTTGCAATATTGACATTAACCGGGTTAGTATTAAAGCAACGACGACAGAAAAGCTTGGATTTACAGGACGCTCAGAAGGTATCGCCGCGCAAGCTATGGCTTCAATAGAAATACCTCGCACAAAAGAATAAGAGGATAAAACAGATGCTAAAATTTCATAAAATTCCAAATGGTTTCAGCTTTTTCTCGCCGACTATTTTAGTCGCAAGCTTTGGGGGAAGTGGGTTTTTAAAGCCCGCTTCTGGCACATGGGGGAGTCTTGCCGCTCTTTTCTTGGCTTTTTATATATTGATTAATTTCAATCCGTTAATATTGTTTATATCATCTATTACATTATATATAATCGGGATCTGGGCGTGCCAATCTTGGCTGCGCCATGATAATATACAAGACAACACACAAGACCCGGCCGCCATCGTCATAGATGAAGCCGCAGGGCTTTGGTTAACCCTTGCTCTTATTCCTTACCCACGCGATGAAGCGGCGGCTATTATAACTCTATTAGGCGGATTTATAATGTTCCGTTTGTTTGATATTCTCAAGCCATGGCCGATAAGTTATTGTGATAAAAATATCAAAGGCGCACATGGCATCATGCTCGACGATATGGTTGCTGGTCTTTTTGCCGCTTTATCGCTCACGCTTATTTTGAAAGGCTTAGCTTATGTTTTCTGATGAACTCCAAGAAAAAACCAAGCAACTGTTCAAGATTTTGGAAAAAAAACACTGGCGGGTTTCATGCGCAGAATCTTGTACAGGCGGGTTGATAGCGGCTTTACTTACAGAAATTCCGGGCGCATCACATTTTTTCGGGCGTAGTTTTGTGACCTATTCTAATCTCGCCAAGCATGAAATTCTGGGCGTTCCTAGAAAATTATTAATCGACCATGGCGGCGTCAGTGAAGAAGTCGTTTGTTCAATGGCGCAAAATATATTGCACAAAACCACCGCAAGTCTCACAATCGCCGTATCTGGTATTGCAGGCCCTGGCGGCACCGCCGAAAAGCCTGTTGGAACAGTCCACATGGCAACCGCAATGGCGCAAGAAGACGTCATACATATCAAACAAAGTTTTGGCGATTTGGGGCGTTCTGGCGTCAGAATGGCGACAGTCGACGCTGCCATGGATATGTTATTGGCGCGGGTTTAGAGTGCCGTAAATTTTATCAGCACGCGCCTCAAAGACAGCGACAAATTTCTCGATAGAGCGGGTGCGTAAAGGGTGAAGCATCTTGCCTAAAAGAGGCGTGCGAAATTCAAAATCCAAATAAAAATGGACGTCACTCCCCTCATCACCCCCTTCACCACTCCCTTTAGCAGTGTTTACAAACCGCCATTCATTTTTGAGTGTGCGAAACGGCCCCCGCGCTTGCGTGACCGAGATCTCTAACGCCTCCTCATTTAGCAAAACATCACTCGTATATGCCTGTCTAATCATTTTATAGACAACCATAAGCTCGGCGGACATAACCTCCATCCCATCAGCACGCTTGGTCAGTTCCTTGACCCGCGCACGCCTGCAATAAGGCACAAATTCAGGGTAACGGGCAATATCTTTCACCAGATTATACATTTGCTCAGCTGTATAAGGGCTTTTACGTATCAGCCGTGTCGCATTCATCGAACTAGACCTTGGGTAATTGCGCCATTTTCGTAGCACGATTCTCCCGCAATTGAGCAAAATCCTCATCCGCATGGTAAGAAGAACGTGTCAAAGGATTTGAGGAAACCATCAAAAACCCCTTTGCTCGTGCCATAATCGCGTAGCTTTCAAACTCGTGCGGCGTCACAAAGCGGTCTATCGGCGCATGTTTTCGTGTCGGCTGGAGATATTGCCCAATCGTTATGAAATCAATATCTGCTGAGCGCATATCATCCATGACTTGCATGACCTCTTCTCGGCTTTCACCAAGCCCTACCATAATTCCCGATTTTGTGAAGATCGAGCCATCAAGCGCTTTTACCTGCTGTAATAAACGCAAAGAATGAAAATAACGCGCCCCCGGCCGGATCGAAAGATATAAGCGCGGGGTCGTTTCTAAATTATGATTAAACACATCAGGGCGTGCTTCAATCACGGTTTCTAACGCGCCTTCTTTGCGTAAAAAATCTGGCGTTAAAATTTCAATCGTGGTTTTGGGCGACAGCGAACGGACCGCGCTAATCGTTTGCGCAAAATGCGCCGCGCCGCCATCGGCAAGGTCATCGCGGTCAACCGAGGTAATAACAACATGGCGTAACCCAAGTTTGACAACGCCCTTCGCAACCCGCATCGGCTCGCCAGAGTCTAGCGCATTTGGCACACCTGTCGTCACATTGCAAAAAGCACAGGCACGAGTGCAAATTTCTCCCATAAGCATCATTGTGGCATGTTTTTGCGACCAACACGCGCCAATATTCGGACAAGCGGCTTCTTCGCAAACAGTCACAAGATTATGCTCACGAATGATCTTTTGTGTGTGTTTGAACGCAGGCGACCCCGGCACCTTAACTCTAATCCAGTCAGGTTTACGCAACACCTCACTGTCAATCCGATTTGCTTTTTCTGGATGACGGGTGCGTTTTTCAGCAGACAAATTATCAATAATAACAGCCACAACACTTTCCTTACGAGAAGGCCTTACGAGAAGGCCTTACGAGAAGTCCTTATGAGAAGATAATATAACTCAAAATAAGGCTAACGCGTAGATGAATTTAACGTAAAATTAAAACTGTTTCATCTTGATAGGCAAAACCAAGAACTTCGCGCACGCGTTCATCAAGAAAATCCTTGTCAAGAGTATCACCTGACAGAAGTTTGATATTGCGCAATAATTTTTCATTTTCAAATTTAAGCGTAGCTAAAGTTTCATGTTCTTTTTTGGTTTGCGCCGATAAATCAAACAAAGCCAGATAACCGCGTTCGCCTGTAATGGCATGGAAACTCAGCAAAATTACACAAAGCAAAAGCACAGATGGCAAAATCAGTTGCCGCAAAGCCACAGGGTTTTGCCCAATGCGGCGTGATGTCAGCGCGGATGTGCGCGAGGGTGGCATAAAATCAATCATGTTGCTAAAGAATCACAAAGTGATTCATGGCGTCAACTAAAAAGTGATGCGTTTTTTAAAAATCCTTAAGAGTCCCTTAAAGAATCAATGCCTTTAAGAGGGAATTATATACAATGCTAGCCAATCCAATTTAGGATTAATCTTTGCCCCTGCGCTGGAGAAAGTACAGTACTAAAGCTACGTTAGCTCCGATTGCGGCCTTTGATATAGTATCCCAAACATTGATGAAAAATATTTCCAGCTTAGTGGTATCTTGTGCTATGTTCCATGCGTAGCACCCCAATAAAAGTACCATCAGCAGCACACAAACATATACAAACCCAGTGCCTAACCATGCGGTTGCTACCATTATATTGCGAGTGATATTCTCGCCAATCATTGATGTCTTGTGATAATTGCTAGTGAGTTCTTCAGCTTGTTTTTCCTCAGCAGCTTTATCTTTTTCTTGAGTGCTATTTTCTTCGGGAGGACTCTCTGGCGTGATCTTCCCCAACGGCGTTTCAGATGTATTCATGAATTAAACTCTAAGAGGGCAACTTTTGGTAATAATCCCGAATTATCCCATTTGGAATAACCACGCCAGCCCCATAGTGTTTACCCTCTGTGATTAAATGCCAAGGAGTGCCTTTTTTATGTGTAAGCGCAACTAGTTGACCAGCTGTGTAATTTGAATATCCTTCAAAGGTTTGTTTAACAATTGACATCTCTTGCTCTGTTAACTCAACGACATATTCATTGGGTAAACTGGTAATATGTTTTCGCTGAAACGTTGAGGTTTCCCTATACATTTCAGGAATAACAGGACCATATTGCCAAGCCTCTACATCTTCTGAAACAAGAGGATCACCATATAACCCTAGCATCCAGCCATGAGCAATGTAAGTAGTTTTCATCAACTTCAAAGGCGTCATATCTGTTTGTCCAGCATCATTGGCCATTTTAACAAGATGATTGGCGACTTTAATTGCAACGTGCATCAGATTGTATCTCCTCCTCTTTGGTAAATTGATTTATAACAGGTTGGCAAGTTAAATAATCTTGACTAGAATAGTATTATTAAATCAAAAATGAAAATGAAAACTTTACCGAAGTTGATATTCATACCAGTTGGCTTAAGTCCCGACCACTCCATCTGATTTGGCAATATGATAACAAATAGTAAGGGCAAGGGCAAATGTCAAGAACAACAGTGCAAAATCAAAGCGAAAGCATAAACGTCTTGGGATTTATGCGTATGTTCCCAGATGAAACGCTGGCGGCAAATAAACTAACGCGCCTTAATCGCTTGGCGTCCAGCATACACCGCTTGGTCACTTAATTCTTCTTCAATTCGGATCAATTGATTATATTTTGCTAAACGGTCAGAACGCGCCAACGAACCCGTTTTAATCTGCCCGCAATTCGTCGCCACAGCCAAATCTGCAATTAGTGTATCCTCGGTTTCACCTGAGCGGTGCGACATCACAGTGCCATAAGACGCACGCTGTGCCATTTCAACAGCATCCAGCGTCTCACTTAATGTACCTATCTGGTTAACCTTAACTAAAATAGCATTGGCAATATTTTTTTCAATGCCCTGTGCCAAACGCAAAGAATTGGTGACAAACAAATCATCCCCGACAAGCTGGACTTTATCACCAAGGCACTCTGTCAAGGCTTTCCAGCCATCCCAGTCATCCTCATCCATGCCATCTTCAATAGAGACAATAGGATACTTATCAACAAGCTCAACGTAATAGGCAACCATCTCGTCAGCGTTAAGCAGTTTGCCCTCGCCGACAAGATTATATTTATTCTTTTGGCTCTTTTCACCTTTTTGGCAAAATTCTGTTGCCGCCGCATCAAGTGCCAACGTAATATCCTCGCCCGGTCTGTAACCCGCTTTTTCTATAGCCTTCATTAGATAATCCAGTGCCGCGCTTGTCGAGGCTAAATTAGGCGCAAAACCGCCTTCATCGCCGACAGAAGTTGAAAACCCGTCAGCTGCGAGTAAATCTTTCAATGTATGGAAAATCTCTGCCCCGATGCGCACGCCATCTTTGAAGGATGTGGCAGAAACGGGCTGAATCATAAATTCTTGCAGATCAATTGAGTTATCAGCATGTGCGCCGCCATTTAAAATATTCATCATAGGCACAGGCAAGACACGGGCATGCACGCCGCCAATATAACGCCATAAGGGAAGGTCTTGGCTATTCGCCGCCGCCTTGGCAACCGCCATAGAAACACCAAGAATGGCATTAGCCCCAAGACGCGCCTTGTTTGGTGTCCCATCCAGCTCACGCAAGGTTTTATCTATATGTAATTGCTCGCGGGCATCCATGCCGCTAAGGGCTGAAAAAATCTCAAAGTTCACCGCCTCAACAGCCTTAGTCACACCTTTACCCTTGAAACGTGCGCCGCCATCACGAAGCTCCATAGCTTCATAAGCACCCGTTGAAGCACCCGAAGGAACGCTCGCGCGACCAAATCCACCATCTTCAAGCAACACATCAACCTCAACAGTCGGATGACCACGACTGTCAATAATCTCACGGGCGATAATATCCAAAATGGCTGTCATATGCTCCTCATAAAATTCTTATGAGTGCGGTTTACCTCAAAAATCACGGACAATCAAATTTTTGAAACTTTTTGCCCGCTTTTTATTGACCTTTACCTCTAGTTTAGCTCAATTGCGCATATGAGCGCGCTTAGAAATCAAAATGCCTTGGTTCTTTTTTCGGGTGGACAGGATTCCAGCCTGTGTCTTGCCTATGCTTTGTCGAAATATAAGCGCGTCGAAACAATCGGATTTGACTATGGGCAAACCCATAAGGTTGAATTGACATGCCGTGAGGTTATTCAAAAAGCGATATTAAAGTTAAATAAAGACTGGCCGAGCCGGTTTGGCGATGACCATATATTATCACTCCCCGCCCTCTTTGAGATTGGCGGCACGGCTCTAACCGGGGTGCGCGAAATTGAAATGATGGAAAACGGTTTGCCATCAACATTTGTACCGGGGCGTAATCTTCTTTTTTTTACTTATGCTGGCGCACTGGCTTATCGGCGCGGGCTAACTGTTCTGGTTGGCGGCATGTGCGAGACAGATTTTTCTGGCTATCCTGATTGTCGCCGCGAAACACTTAACAAGCTTGAAACAGCTATTAATTTAGGTATGGAGAGCAAAATGAGTATCGAAACGCCGCTGATGTATCTTGACAAGGCGCAAAGCTGGAAAATGACGCATGAAATTGGCGGCGAGGCTCTGGTTAATATTATTATCGAACATAGCCATAGTTGCTATCGTGGTGATCGGTCTCAACGCCATGAATGGGGCTATGGTTGTAATGCCTGTCCGGCTTGCGATTTGCGGGCCAAAGGTTACGAAAATTGGAAAGCATCATGACATATTCGGTGAAAGAGATTTTTTTTACATTACAAGGTGAAGGCGCTCAAGCTGGACGACCGGCTGTATTTTGCCGCTTTGCGGGTTGTAATCTTTGGTCTGGACTAGAAAAACATCGCGCCTCAGCGCAATGCACTTTTTGTGACACTGATTTTGTCGGCACAAATGGACAAAATGGTGGCAAATTCACCTCTGCACAAGAACTTGCCGCCACCCTCGCCGCCTTCTGGCCAACCCCTGACGCCATGGCAGATGCCTATCTTGTATTCACCGGCGGCGAGCCATTGCTACAGCTTGATGTTCAACTGATCAAAGCCGTTAAAGCTCACGGATTTGAAGTCGCTGTTGAAACAAACGGAACGCTTCCTGCCCCCGCAGCGTTAGATTGGATCTGTGTCAGCCCAAAACCATCAGGTGAGCTTGTGCAAAGACGAGGGCATGAACTTAAACTCGTTTATCCCCAAGACACATTATCACCAGAGCAGTTTACTCAATTGGATTTTGAGCATTTTTATCTGCAACCCATGGCTGTCGCAGATGATGCCGAAATGGCGCATAATGTTCAGGCCAGTATCGCTTATTGCCTGCAAAACCCACAATGGCGCTTAAGCTTACAGACGCATAAATTTTTAGGTCTCGATTGACCTTACGCCCTTGATAAGGCATATAGCCTTGCAAGAGGTTTATTTGACATGCATTTAGCGCGTGAATTTCATTTTGATGCGGCTCACAGCTTACCGAGCTACGAGTCAGCTCATCCGAACAGCCGTATTCATGGGCATAGTTTTCGGGTGCGGGTCACTCTTGAGGGGCAACCTGCCAAAGCAACAGGACAGATTTTTGATCTGGCTATTTTGGGGCAAATGCTTGAAGCGGTGCGCCTGCAATTGGACCATCATATGCTGAACGAGATTGACGGATTACAAAACCCAACGCTTGAAAATATATGCTTATGGCTATGGGATAATTTGCAAACTGATTTGGCAAATTTGCATGCGATTGAAGTTTTTCGTGATAGTTTGGGTCAATCTTGTCTTTATAAGGGCTCACATCATGGTAAGTAACAAAAGCAACACAACCCCTCAGCTTGGTAAAACCGTGGCCCTGCCCGCCTCACCAGAAGAGGCAATATTAGATACCGTGCCTAATCCCCATTCAGATATTGACTATGTTGCTCGTTTTGATGTGCCAGAGTTTACCTCCATCTGCCCCGTGACGGGACAACCAGATTTCGCGCATATCATTGTGGACTATATCCCTAACCAGCATTTGGTTGAAAGCAAAAGCTTCAAAATGTTCATGGGTAGCTTTCGCAACCACGCTGCCTTTCATGAAGATTGCACGCTTACCATCGCCAAGCGTTTGCTCAAAGCTATGCAACCTCGTTGGTTGCGCATTGGCGGTTATTGGTATCCGCGCGGCGGCATTCCAATCGATGTTTTCTGGCAAACTGGAAAACCACCAAAGGATTTATTTATTCCCGACCAAGGCGTACCCGCTTATCGCGGACGCTAACATCATAACGAAACCTTGTTGCCCTAATACAGCTTGTCATTAAAGACGAAGCACTATAAGCGTCAATCTTGGAGGGGCTAGTTTTTGCAATATTGGAGTTGGCGTTATGAAGAAAATATTTTTCCCCATTTTAATAAGTCTCGCTATTGTGGGTTGTAGCGTGGACGTCCCGTTCATTCCCGGTATCTAAAAGCATCGCAAGCCCCCTCACCCTCAATATGAGGCTGGTGGCTAAAGGCATGAAGCCTCTTTTATTTTGCTAATTGACAATACGTTATAATATATGTTATAACATCACTCGTTTAGGCAAACAGCTGAAAAGGGGCGCTGATATGCAACACTTGAAATTGAGACAAATTGGTAATTCTGTTGGCGTCATTTTGCCGAAAGAAAAATTGGCACATTTAGGGGTTGGCACGGGTGATACATTGAGTATCACAGATACGCCTGATGGCATTGTCTTGCGCCCTCAAAACGCCGCGTTTGACGAAGCTATGGATGCGGCGCGTGAGGTGATGCAACAATATCCTAATGCCTTGCGCGAACTCGCAAAGTGAACCCACCAAAATGGGTTACACTTGAGCAAGCACGGGCTTTTCACACAGCACAAATAATAACTTCTGGCGGGCGTGATGGTTTGCGCGATAAAGGTTTGCTGGAGTCAGCACTGGCACGCCCGCAACAGTTATACGCTTATGAAGCAGCAAATTTATATGCGCTAGCAGCAGCTTATGCTTTTGGTATTATTAAAAATCATCCCTTTATTGATGGCAATAAGCGCACAGGGTTTGTCGTCATGGCGAGTTTTTTAAGAATAAACAAAATCGCATTAACTGCGTCCGAAGTCGATGTTGTCGTCACTATTTTTAAACTCGCGGCGGGCGCGTTGAGTGAAACCGTCCTTACTGATTGGCTTCTTGCTAACACTAAAAAACTATAAGATTAGCCAATAAAAGCCCTGTTTCGCCATTAAAGAAACGGGACTTTCTCAAGCAACCTTGCGCTTTTCGCCTATATATCAGCGAATTGTTTGGTTTCTTTTGCACCGCCCGGATGCGTGACCGCGCCTTTTCGGGCCGCGCCAACTGTCTGCACATATTTCCAAAGCGTCCCCGACGTAAAACCATTATCGCGTGGTTGCCATTGAGCACGGCGCGCCGCTAGCGTATCTTTTGAAACATTTAAATCAAGCGTCCCTATCTCAGCATTGATAGAAATAATATCCCCATCCTCAACCAAAGCAATTGGCCCACATTCGGCAGCTTCTGGTCCCACATGACCAATACAAAAACCACGTGTCGCACCCGAAAAGCGACCATCGGTAATCAAGGCCACTTTATCACCCTTGCCCTGCCCATAAATAGTAGCTGTTGTCGATAGCATTTCGCGCATACCGGGGCCGCCTTTTGGCCCCTCATAACGAATAATAATAACGTCACCAGCTTTATAATCACCCTTTTTAACGGCGGCAAAAGCATCTTCTTCGCAGTCAAAGCAACGGGCGGGGCCTTTAAAAATTTGCTTTTCCATACCTGCAACTTTTACAATTGCGCCCTCAGGTGCCAATGAGCCTTGTAACCCAACAACACCCCCTGTCGGCGTGATCGGCGAGGTTACAGAATAAATCACTTTTTGGTCCGGATTGAAAACAATATCCTCTAGGTTTTCAGCCAATGTTTTGCCCGTCACAGTGAGGCACTCACCATGCAAATAGCCGCCATCAAGAAGTGTTCTTAGCAACATTGGTACACCGCCCGCCTCATACATATCTTTGGCAACATAATCGCCGCCCGGTTTCAGATTGGCAATATAAGGGGTTTTTTTGAAAATCTCAGTAACTTCCAGCAAGTCAAAATCAATGCCTGCTTCATGCGCCATCGCAGGCAAATGAAGACCGCCATTGGTTGACCCCCCCGTAGCCGCAACAACCGTGGCGGCATTTTCAAGAGCCTTGCGCGTGACAATATCGCGGGGGCGAAGGTTTTTTGCAATCAACTCCATCACCGCTTCACCAGAGGCATGCGCATACTCATCACGGCTCAAATAAGGCGCCGGCGCACCGGCTGAATTTGGCAATGCCAACCCGATAGCTTCTGATACACAAGCCATCGTATTAGCCGTAAACTGCCCCCCACACGCCCCCGCACTTGGGCAAGCAACGCACTCTAATGCGTGCAATTCTTCATCTTTCATATTGCCCGCAGCATGTTGACCAACAGCCTCAAACACATCGAGCACCGTGACATCTTTACCTTTAAATTCACCCGGCATAATCGAGCCACCATACATAAACACACTTGGTACATTGAGGCGTAACATCGCCATCATCAGCCCCGGCAAAGACTTATCACAACCCGCCAAACCAACCAGCCCATCATAACAATGCCCACGCATCGTCAATTCCACACTATCGGTGATCACATCACGCGAAATCAAAGAACTTTTCATGCCCTCATGACCCATCGCAATGCCATCCGTCACGCTGATTGTGCAAAATTCACGCGCCGTGCCGTCGCCAGCCTTCACCCCCGCTTTTACCGCCTGAGTCTGACGCATGAGCGCAATGTTACAAGGCGCAGCCTCATTCCAACAAGACACCACGCCAACAAATGGCTGGTTAATTTGTGCTTGCGTCATGCCCATAGCATAGTAATAAGAGCGGTGCGGGGAACGCTCCGGCCCAACAGACACATGACGGCTAGGCAGTTTGGATTTATCGAATTTACTCATATTATTCCTTATTATTCCTGTTTTTGAGTGGTTAATTCAGACGGCTCAAAGCAGCCTGTAATTTATCGCGTGTGGCTTCTTGTTCAGCTAAACGTAGCTGGTTTTCTTTAATCACGGCTTCGGGGGCTTTGGCAAGAAAGCCTTCATTGTTTAATTTGCTAGAAATTTTTTTAATCTCGTTCTCAACTTTGCCAATTTCCTTTTTTAAACGTGTTGCTTCCGCTTTAAAATCAATCACATCTTTCAATAGCAAAGCATACGTCACCCCATCCACAACCACTTGTACCGCGCCCTCGGGAACGCTATCAGATAATGAAATATTTTCCAGCCGCGCCAGCTGTTTCAAACTATCATGCAGAGTACCAATACGGGGTTGCGTTGCGCTGGTCGCGCCAATGATTTCCAGTGGAATTTTTGCACTGGCAGGCACATTCATCTCTGCGCGCACCGAACGAATTGCCGTGATCGACTTAATGAGCCATTCAATTTCAGTATCGGCTTTTTTAGTAATTAATGTTTTTGGTAAATTGGGCCATTCATCCAGCATAAGCGGATGCGCCCGCGCGCCCGTTTGAGCCCAAAGTGCCTCTGTCACAAAGGGCATAAAAGGATGCAATAAGCGAAAAGCTTGCTCTAACGCCCATTTAGCAGTGGCTTTTGTTTCAAATTTAGCCGCTTCATCTGCACCGTAGAAAATTGGTTTTGCTAATTCCACATACCAATCACAAAAACTGTTCCAGATGAACTGATACACAGCCGCCGCCCCATCGTTGAAACGATAGGTCTCTAAGGCTTTGGTAATCGCATTTTGTGCGCGTACGACTTCACCGATTATCCATTGATTCAGGGGTTGTTTGGCACCAGTGGGATTAAAATCAGTCACTGTAAAACAGCCATTGATTTCACAAAACCGCGCCGCATTCCAAAGTTTCGTGCCAAAGTTACGATAGCCCTCGACACGCGCTTCGCTGAGTTTAATATCGCGCCCCATAGCCGCCATCGCCGTGAGCGTAAAGCGCAACGCATCAGCTCCATATTTGTCACAAATTTTTAGTGGATCAATCACATTGCCTTTAGATTTAGACATTTTCGCGCCTTTTTCATCGCGCACAAGCGCATGAATATAGACCGTATGGAACGGCACTTCTTGTTTAAAATGTAGCCCCATCATCATCATGCGCGCCACCCAGAAAAAGATAATATCAAAACCCGTAACAAGAACATCCGTTTTATAATGGCGGGCGACTTCTGGAGTCTGTTGCGGCCAACCGAGCGTCGAGAAGGGCCACAAGGCAGAAGAAAACCATGTATCAAGGACATCTTCATCGCGCACCAGCTTTACGCCCTCGCCATAATGGGCCTCGGCTTTGGCTTGTGCCGCTGCTTCATCATAGGCCACAAATACTTTGCCATCCGGGCTATACCATGCAGGGATTTGATGCCCCCACCAGAGTTGGCGCGAAATACACCAAGGCTGAATATTATTCATCCACTCAAAATAAGTTTTCTCCCAATTGCGCGGCACGAATGTCGTAGCACCCGTTTTAACAGCCCGAATGGCTGGCTTGGCAAGCGTTTGGGCATCCACATACCATTGGTTCGTCAACCAAGGCTCAATCACCTTATCTGAGCGGTCGCCAAAGGGAACCATATGAGTGTTCTCTTCAATTTCCTTAAGCAGACCAAGTGCTTCGATTTCAGCCACCACGCGCCGCCGCGCCTCAAAACGATCTAGCCCCTGCCAGCTTTCCCGCCCCGCCATATTGGCAAACGCCTCATCCGATAAATCAAGCGCAGCATGCTGGTCAAATATATTAAGCGTATCCAGATGACACCGTTTGCCAACTTCAAAATCATTAAAGTCATGCGCAGGCGTGATTTTAACCGCACCAGAACCTTGTTCGGGGTCGGCATAGGTATCAGCCACAATCGGAATTTTGCGCCCAACAATTGGCAACACAACATATTTACCAATAAAATTTTTATATCTTGGATCATCAGGATGCACCGCCACACCCGTATCGCCTAGCATGGTTTCAGGGCGTGTCGTGGCAACGGTAATATGTCCGCTCGCGTCTTCTAACGGGTAATTAAAGTGCCACATATAGGAATGAACTTCTTTTTGCACCACTTCCAAATCAGAAATCGCGGTCAATAAACCCGGATCCCAATTAACCAGCCGTTTATCCTTATAAATCAGCCCTTGCTCATAGAGTTCAACAAAAACCTTCCGCACAGCTTCAGACACGCCCGCATCCATCGTAAAGCGTTCACGACTCCAATCACAAGAGGCACCAAGACGGCGAAGTTGATGGGTAATGATTGACCCACTTTCTTCTTTCCAGTCCCAGATGCGGGCCAAAAAAGCGGCGCGTCCCAGAGCATGGCGAGAAGGCTCGCTACGTGCCTCAAGCTGTCGTTCAACCACTATTTGTGTCGCAATCCCCGCATGGTCTGTGCCGGGTTGCCATAAGACATCGCGCCCCCGCAAACGCTCAAAACGACATAAAATATCCTGCAAAGTATTATTCAAAGCATGCCCCATATGCAAACTGCCAGTTACATTGGGCGGCGGCATAACTATCGTATATGGCTTTGCATCTGGCACCCGACCCGCTTTGAAACAACCCGCCTTTTCCCACTGCTCATATAAGCGATGCTCAATGGCGGAAGGATCATAGGTTTTTTTTAAATTCGCCGCTGGTTGCGCCTTGGACATTTTTAACTCTGTTATCAAATACTTTATGCCTTTGACCTACACCAAGCACACGCTCGCTTCAAGCACGGTTTAGGGTGGTTTAAGGATTTTTGCTATCTTGTGCGCGCGCCGCCTCATCCTGTTTGACCAGTTGTAAGCGACCAGCCTTAACTTCTTTGATAATAATTTCTTTCACCAGACGCCGAATCATATCTGTCAAATCTTTTATTGGTATATCTTTGTTTGTACGCACTGAATCTACTGAGCTGTCTACTGAGCTGTCGGCACTATCAAGCGGGTTTAAAATATCTTCAACGGCTTGATATATTTGCTTTTCTAATATTGCGCGTTTAACGCTCAAAGAGCCACGCCCCGAAGCAGACGAAAATGTGCCTGCATTCGCTTTTGCGAACTGCGGCATAATTTTTGGCGAGGTTTTTGTTGCGCCAACCGATGCTTGAGGCTCACGGCTATTGAAGCTCGGTTCCACACGTCCTGTCTTTTGGGCTGTCTTCTGGGCGGTATTTTTGGCACCGCTACCTTTACCCGCATTTTCTGTGTTGTTTTTAGGATCATTCATTGATTTTGAAACCTCATTCTAACCCCCTATAAATAGGCACGCTTTACGTCCTCATGAAACACAACAAATTACTCTTTTGAAACATCCAGCTTAAGCTGCGCACCTGTCAAACTACCGATTGATGCTAAAAGATTATAGACGGCAATGATCTGGTTTCTTTCAGCTTCGATTAAAGCTACCCGCGCGTCAAGTAATTCATTCTCAGCGTCAAGTAAATCAAGAATAGAACGAATACCCAATTCTCGCTCTTGTTTGACCCCCTCAAGCGCAATTTCTGAGGCTTTAATTTGTTTGCGTGAAGCGTCAATTTCACCTGTCGCCGCCTTAAAATTATACCAAGAAACAGTCACTTCGCGCGCGACACTGTTTTGAGCAGCGTGGAGTAACATCCGCGTTGTGTTTTTAACATGCCCCGCCGCCCTTATCGCCGCATAGGTTCTACCCCCTGTAAAAATTGGCATGGAAACTTCAATGCCAAAATTTGCAACTTCTTCTTCAATGCCGAGCCTTTGCCGAGTCGGGTCGTCGGTCACAGAATATGTGCCAAATAATGATACTTTTGGCAATGACCCCGCCACGGCACTATAGGCGGCATAATCAGCACTACGCGACTGGTCTTGTGCGATACGCATCGTCGGACTTTGGCGCATCGCTATATCAAAAGCTTCTTCCAAACTGCCCGGCAGAGCAGGCAAACCATCTGGTGCTTGCAAGTCTTCAGGCTCTAAACCTATGATTTCTTTGTAAGTGGCGCGAGCGGCCTCAAGCAATGCTTGCTGGCGGATAAGCCGCGCTTGGGCAAGTTCAAGACGCGATTCAGATTGCGCAACATCAGTTCGAGTAACAATGCCGACATCAAACTGATCTTTGACTGATTCATATTGGCGCATCAGGACTTCGACATTTTTCTGGCGCAAAGAGATAACGGCTTGGCTACGTAAAAAATCAAGATAAGCACTGACAGCCCCAAGTAAAACCTGTTGCTCTGTAGCGATGAAATTTTGTTTCTGAACGCGAATATCGGCGCGAGTCTGAAGGATGTCACTCAGGTTTTTACCGCTTGTGAACACATCCATTTGAGCGTTCAGTCCCCAGCTATCATTACGGTGCTGGCCTCTGAAACTTATTTCCTCGCCTGTGAGATCATTGACGCTGGTGATGTCATTTGTACTGGTGCGCGCATAGGCAGAAATTTGCGGCAAAGTAGCACTAAAAGCGAGGATTTGATTCTGCTTATAAGCAAGATAACGCGAGCGTTCCGAAGAAAGTGTCGGATTGGTATTCAAGGTTCTTTTTAAAGCATCCTCAAAGCTTTCAGCCATAATATGTGTTGGCATTAAAGTTAGGCATGCAATCGCTGTTAGGGATAATCTCTTAATTTTTTTTCTCATGCTACAGCCATCTTTGTTTCTAAAAGAAATGTCAAAAAGAAAAGACCGCTTCCTTCTCAAACCCGGGAACACTTATCGTCAGAGACTCAAACGCTGCCAATGCTAAAATACTGTCATTTATTTTTTTATAAACCATCCCGCAAGAAACTCCATTATGCTCTGTCACACATACCAAACGACCATTTGCCGCAAGCTGGTCAAATAGGCTTTGGGGAACTTGCCCAACAAACCCATTAATCAAAATAACATTATAAGGCCCTTGCTTGGACTGACCTTCGCTATGACTGCCATTGACAATAACCCCGCTATCAACGCCAAGGTCTTGCAAAATCTTAGTGCCCGTTTCGCAAAGTTGCGCATCCTGCTCAACCCCCACAACAGCACTGCCAAGAAAAGCAAGAACGCCCGTTGAATATCCAGTACCGCACGCAACATCAAGAATCAAATCCTCTGGCTGAATACGCGCTAATTCGATCAATAAAGCAAACGTTAAAGGGGCGGGCATAAACCGCCCCTCAGCCATCGCAACCTGCTTATCCATATAGGCAATGGGCTTTTGCGAAGCTTCAACAAAAAGCTCACGCGGAATTTTCAACATGACATCCCAAATTCTCATATCTCGAACACCGCCGGGCTTCACTTGGCTCTCGACCATATTGACGCGCGCGCGTTGGTAATCAATGGCAATATCAGACATAATTTTCCTATGAACCCTCGCTAAAATATGACCCCTTATATACGCCGCTTGTTTAGCAAATTCAACGCAAAGCTCGCATGAATATTTTTATTTCACAGATACGTAAAACTCATTGTCATTGCAAAGCCGCTTTGTTACAACCTCTTCATTGATTTTGGCCACGTGGCGGAGTGGTTACGCAGCGGCCTGCAAAGCCGTGTACCCCGGTTCGAATCCGGGCGTGGCCTCCAATATCAGGCAAAGTCGGGCAAAGTCGGGCAAAATCGGGTGGGTTAATATTTTGCGCTTGCGTAAATAAGTATTTTTGATATATCCAGTTGCATGGTTGTGATCCGCCTTAGCTCAGTTGGTAGAGCAAATGACTGTTAATCATTGGGTCGCTGGTTCGAGTCCAGCAGGCGGAGCCACCCTTTAGTTTCTTGAAAGGCTATCCAGAGACAATAACAGAACGGCTTTCTTGCCAATCTACAATGAGCTTTCTGTGTGTAAACAACCATGCGCCCTGCTCTTTGCGCCATTTATCCTGATAACGAATTTGCCAAACCAAAATTGCGTCTTCCTCTTTGAGAAGGTGCTCAGCCGTCGCATAGGTTTCACCAAAGGCGGTATCATTTTGAATCGTTACAAGCTGTTGGTGAATTTGGTGATGAGTCCTGCGAAACATATCCGCCAGCAAATCAATAGACGTAAGACACACATCACGCCCGATATGATGAAAGCCATCGCCCTCTATTTCGCAATCAGCTGCTAAAACACTCTGCCATATCTGGCGATCTTTTTTATCTGCACCCGCCGCATAAAGAGCCGCCGTTTCTTTAAGTAATTCTCGATTAATGCGCATTTTTTCGTCCATTATGCCCTCCCTATTATCTTAATCAAATACCCGCCATTTATGCCGCGGCGGCAAGTCTTCTAAGCGCGCTCGATTGTAGCGAACATGACGCGACTTGCCAAATTTAAAACCAACCCAATGACCCATATCAGAGTAAATAATATCAGCAGGAATATCCTTGTTCAGCGTAAAATAATGCGTTTCCTCACCAGTTGCAGTTTCTTCTACCCCTTCATAAAGGGCCGTTAATTCAAGCACCTTTCCTGTTACCGTATCAATGGCTCTTTCTTGCAGGGTGAAATCTGCATACCAGTAAGAAGATGGTTTCAGGCTACCAGCACGAATATCTTCATGCTCCCCATTATCAATAACCAACATACCCTCGACACGCTTGACCGAAAGATTTAAGGACTTCCCATCACGCAAAGTTCGTGAGTTCAGGCTTTGTAAATTACCCTCTTTCCATATTTCTGTATTGTCATGCAAAAAATCATAAATAGTGATGAAACTCAGCTTCACCCTAATATCAATATGAATGGAAACTTTTAGACTCCCATTATTTTGTAACTCAAAATCTATATGTTGATAGCCTATTTTTTTGCCTTTTCTGGTAATCAAAAAAGACAGCGAATGACCGGGCGGCAAAGCAATGTCTTTACCTATGAAAGGATGAGATGGCGCACCCATAATTTTTTCATAAGCCTCTGCTTTTATGAATACAACCCCGCAAAAAAACAGCGAAAGAAACAATGAAAGAAACACTAAAAAAAATAATCTCTGAGATTTAAGAAATAAAATTCTTGATAACACGATGCACCTTATCTTTGAATTTCAACAGTCATGGTCTATACCAGTGTCTATACCAGTGTCTATACTCGTGTTTCTGATTTCATTCTCACCTGAATCGTTCAATAATTCAAGCACTGTTCGATTTTAAGCTAACATAAAAATGAGAAACTTGCCTATTTACCGCGCTCAGATTATGAATAAACTTATTGGAGGAGATGAAAATGCAGTTTCATAACGGGCTTATCGAAGCCATTGGCAATACGCCTTTAATACTTTTAAAAGCGGCTTCTGAAAAAACCGGCTGTACGATTTTAGGAAAAGCTGAGTTTATGAATCCGGGGCAATCTGTTAAGGACCGTGCGGCGTTATACATTATCAAAGATGCCGAAAAAAGAGGTGTTTTACGCCCCGGTGGCACAGTCGTTGAAGGAACTGCCGGTAATACAGGCATTGGTATTGCTTTGGTTGCTAATGCTTTGGGTTATAAGTCTGTCATTGTCATACCTGACACACAGAGCCAAGAAAAAAAGGATATGATTCGCCTCATCGGTGCAGAGCTGATTGAAGTGCCTGCGGTTGCTTATAAAGACCCGAATAATTATGTGAAATATTCGGGTCGCTTGGCAGAAGAGCTCGCGGCCAAAACTCCTAATGGTGCTATTTGGGCTAATCAGTTTGATAATATTGCCAACCGCCAAGCACATATTGAAACAACGGGCCCTGAGATTTTTGAACAAACCAATGGCAAGCTAGATGGTTTCACTTGTGCTATTGGCACGGGCGGCACATTGGCGGGTATTGCGATAGCGTTAAAAGAAAAAAACCCCAACATCAAGATTGCCGTTGCCGATCCTATGGGCGCGGCCATGTATCATTGGTTTAAGCACGGCGACTTAAAAGCTGAAGGCACGTCCATTTCAGAAGGTATTGGTCAAGCCAGAGTGACACAAAATCTTGTCGGTGCGCCGATAGATGACGCCTATCAAATTTCAGATGAGGAAGCTCTGCCCATTATATTTGATCTTTTAAAATATGAGGGGCTGTGTCTTGGTGGCTCAAGCGGCATTAATATTGCGGGCGCCATACGCATGGCACAAGAAATGGGGCCAGACCATATCATTGTGACAATTTTATGCGATTATGGCACACGTTATCAAAGTAAGCTTTATAATCCCCAATTCCTCAAGCAAAAAAACCTCCCCTATCCAGATTGGCTATAAAGCCCAATATCACCATGAGTATAGCAAAAAAGCAGATAAAATTCACCACCACGGTCACGCATCTTGAAATGTGGCAACGCCCTCAATTGGATTTAAACTGGGGGGATGCGCCTTTATCTTTAACTGAAGAAGTATCCCCAGACTTAAAAACCTATCAGACCCTTTATGATGATATTGGGCGGTCTTATCATTGGGTGCATAGACGCTATATGTCTGACAGTGCCTTGGAACATATTTTAAACCACCCTGACAATCATGTTTTTTATTTGCGCCATGGCTTAGAAATTATTGGTTTTACAGAAGTAAACGCCCGTAAATTTCCCGAAATTGAGATCGTTTTTGTTGGCTTGAAACAACAAGCAATCAGTCAAGGGATTGGCAAAAAACTTCTCCATCACACATTGGAACATATTTGGACACGCAACCCAGCACGGGTGATTATTCAGACCAATACACTCGATCATCCACGTGCTTTACTTCTGTACCAAAAAATTGGCTTTACCCCCTTCAAGCAAGCAAAAGTGACAATTATTGATCGGGGCTGATATCGGGGCTGAGAGCGGGACAGAGAGCGGGGCGGATTAATTACCAAGAATTTGCGACAAAAATAATTTGCTTCGTGCATTTTGCGGATTTTCAAAGAATTTATCAGGTTTATTTTGTTCGATAATTTCCCCCTCATCCATAAAAATAACTCTGTCGGCAACGCGCCGCGCAAACCCCATTTCATGCGTCACACATAACATAGTCATCCCCTGCTCAGCTAAATCACTCATGACATCAAGCACTTCTTTAATCATTTCAGGGTCAAGCGCAGAGGTCGGTTCATCAAATAGCATTATTTTAGGGCTCATGCACAGTGAACGAGCAATCGCGACACGCTGTTGCTGACCGCCTGAAAGCTGTCCGGGGAATTTATCTGCCTGATCAGGTATCTGCACGCGCTCAAGATAAGAACGCGCCATTTCTTCTGCCTTCACCTGTGACAGAGCGCTCACCCAAATCGGGGCGAGAGTGCAATTTTCAAGAACAGTCAAATGCGGAAAAAGGTTAAACTGCTGAAACACCATGCCAACTTCAGAACGCACCTGATCAATATTTTTAATTGAATTATCCAGCGGCACCCCATCAACCTCAATAGACCCGGATTGAGGCGTTTCAAGAAAATTAAGACATCTAATCAGAGTTGATTTTCCAGAACCAGAAGGTCCGCAAATAACTAGCTTCTCGCCGCGCGCGACATCAAGATTAATGTTTTTGAGAACCTGAAAATGCCCAAACCATTTATTGACATTTTTCATCTTAATAATCATATCAGCGCCGGTCATCAAATTTCCCTTTTATCAATGGATAAATTGTTTTCAAGATATTTGGAATAACGAGACATGGTAAAGCAAAAAGCCCAAAAAATCATGCCCGCAAACACATAGCCCGTTAAAGGCACTTGCGGTGCCGCCCAGTTCGGGTCCGTATAATGGAATGTGACAACACCCATTAAATCAAAAAGCCCGACAATCATCACCAAAGTTGTATCCTTAAATAGCCCGATAAATGTATTCACAATGCCGGGAATAGAAATGCGCAAAGCTTGAGGCAAAATAATGTGAACCATGCCTTGCCAATAACTCAAGCCGAGTGCTTTAACGGCTTCATATTGACCGGCTGGAATTGCCTGTAAGCCGCCGCGCACAACCTCAGCAATATAGGCGGCGGCAAACAATGAAACACCTATGAGGCATCGTAATAGCGAGTCAAAATGCACCCCATTTGGCAAAAATAAGGGCAGCATCACACTCGCCATAAACAATACTGTAATCAGCGGCACACCGCGCCAAACCTCGATGAAAACAATGCTTAAACCTTTGATAATGACCATTTCTGATTGGCGTCCAAGTGCCAACAAAATGCCTAAAGGCAATGACAGCACAATGCCCGATATAGCTATAATCAAAGTGACCAATAAGCCACCCCATTCATTTGTTGGCACAGCATCCAAGCCAAATATATTTCCAGAAAGAAAAACAATTGTGATTAAGGGAAAAGCGGTTAATAAAAATAGCCCAACTTGCTTTTTAAACGCCGCCCTTGGCAGCATCAGCCAAGCCAGTGCGCCCCCGCCTAACAAAAACACAAAATTTGGCCGCCACAGCAAAGCCTCAGGATAATTACCATAAATAAATTGTTTTATTTTTGCCGTCACAAAAGGCCAGCAAGCCCCTTGCTCCGTTTTCAAACAAGCATTGCGATCTTCACCCGACCAGCTAGCCTGAACAAACGCCCAATCAACAATACTGCCAATAAAGACATACATAAAATAAAGCCCCATAAGCGTCATCGCCGCGTTCAAATAAGAGGAAAACAAGTTTTGTCTCACCCACACCGCCCATGATTTTTTACCCAAAGAGACCATCTTATCGCTCGACCAACTTCACACGGTCATTATACCAATTCATCAAGCCTGCCGCCAAAAGACTCAAGCCAAGATAGATTGTCATCGTGATAAATAAAATCTCTATTGCCTGCCCCGTCTGGTTCAAGGCAGTTCCAGCAAAAACAGACACAAGCTCAGGATAAGCAATGGCCGCCGCCAGCGATGAGTTTTTAGTCAAATTAAGATATTGGCTCGTTAAAGGCGGAATAATCACCCGCATGGCTTGGGGAATAATCACCCTTTTGAGTGTTTGGAAATTTTTAAGACCAAGTGCTTTTGCCGCCTCGACCTGACCTTTTGAAACTGACTGTATGCCCGCCCGCACAATCTCGGCGATAAAGGCTGCCGTATAACTAATAAGCGCAAGTAAAAGCGCGACAAGCTCAGGCGTCAGCCTAAGCCCGCCTTGAAAGTTAAACCCGCGCAAAACAGGGGTATCTAATGCCACCAGATTATCCGCCGCAAACCCGACGCCAATAAGTGCCATCACCATAGTGCCAAGCACATAAAAACGGCTCTGTGAGGACTTACCCGTGAGCAAGCGTTTTTGACGATTAAACCGAGAGGTAAACATAAAAATTACAAAGCCAACCAGCAAAACAGCGATGAAAACCGATAAAGACGAGGTCATCTCCAACTTAGGCAAAAACAATCCGCGTTTATTGAGATAAACCAGCTCAAGCAAAGCCAAGCTTTGCTTTGGGCGCGGCAGGAAATTCAACAGAGCAGAATACCAAAACAAAATTTGTAACAATAAGGGTAAATTACGGATAATTTCAACATAAGAAGTCGCAATATGTGCGACCACCCAATTAGAGGACAGCCGCATAATACCAATGGTAAAGCCAAGCAAAGTCGCAAAGAAAATGCCAACGACCGCCACCAATGCTGTATTTGCCAGCCCGACAAAGAGCAAACGTCCAAATGTAGAGGTTTCGTCATAATCAAGCAGGCTGAAATTCACATCAAAGCCTGTTTGCTGAGAAAGAAACCCAAAGCCAGTCGTAATATTACGCTGTTCAAGGTTGGTTAATGTGTTCGAGAACAACCACCAAAAGGATAATCCAACCGCCGCCAGTAAAACCAGTTGAAAGAGTAAAGCGCGCCCTTTTCTATCTTGCCAGATATACACGATTAGCTCCGCAAAATGGCTTAGCGGATGGGTGGTGCATATTGTAAGCCGCCATTGGTCCATAGAGCATTAAGTCCGCGCTCAATTTTCAAAGGTGACTTATCGCCGACTGTTCGGTCAAAAACCTGCTGATAATTCCCAACGAGGCGAATAATATTGTAAGCCCAGTCGCGTGGTAAATCCAACTGCCCCCCAAGTTCACCCTCTTGTCCGAGCAATCTGCGCACCGCGGGGTTTGGGGAGGCTTTCATCGTTTCGACATTTTCAGAAGTTATCCCAAACTCTTCTGCCGTGAGCATGGCATAAAATGTCCACCGCACCACATCGCTCCATTGATTATCACCCTCGCGCACTAAAGGACCAAGCGGTTCTTTAGAAATAACTTCAGGCAAAATCATATGCTCACTCGGCACTTTGAGCTTTAGACGCTGGGCATAAAGACCCGACAAATCAGTCGTATAAGCATCACAGCGACCTGCATCATAGGCAATTAAGGCTTCATTAGAGTTTTCATAAGTGTTTATTTCATATTCCATTTTATTGGTTCTAAAATAATCAGCCGCGTTTATTTCGGTCGTCGTTCCTGCATTCACACATAATGAGGCACCGTTCAGTTGCGTCGCTGATGAAATACCAAGTTCTCGGGTAACCAAAAAACCCTGTCCGTCATAAAAACTAATGGCCGGAAAATCAACGCCAAGTGCGCTATCGCGGTGCATCGACCATGTTGTGTTACGCGTCAAGACATCTACCTCGCCCGATTGGAGGGCTGTAAAGCGTACCTTTGCAGATAGGGGTAAAAATTTAGCTTTGCCTATATCGCCAAAAATAGCCGCCGCGAGGGCACGGCAAATATCTACATCCAAGCCCTGCCAGTTTCCTTGATCGTCCGGGTTCGAAAACCCCGGCAATCCCTGACTGACCCCGCAAGTCACATAGCCTTTTTGTTTAATCACGTCGAGCGTTGAGGCTTGGGAAAATGGGATAACTAAAAAAGTGCAGATAAATAAGAAGGTAAAATTACGCAATATCATCATGACTAATCCTTATTATGGAAAACGATTATAGAAAAACGATTATGGAAAAACGAGCGTTATTACAAAAAAGCACTGATTTCATTAAATGGTTTTCATTGACTAAGACTTTAACACTAATAATATGGAAACAATATAATATAATATATTTTTATGATTAAATAGCTCTTTGGAATCCCCATGACCTTTTCACAAAAAGACAAAACCAAACTTGTTCATGATGGGCGAATGAGTGCCCTGCATCATGGTGCCGTCAACCCGCCTGTTTATCATGCCTCTACGTTCTTGTATGATAGCTATCTGCAACTCGTTGGAAAGGCGCCTCGCCCGCAATATAGTTATGGAAGGCATTTTACGCCCACGAGTGAAGCATTGCAGCAAGCATTATGTAGTCTTGAGGGCGGCTTTAAAACGGTTTTGACGCCATCTGGATTAAATGCCTGTGCTTTGTCGATTTTAGCTTTTGTTGAAACGGGCGACCATATTTTGCTGACCGATAATGTTTATTTCCCCAGTCAGGAATTTTGTAATTATGGTCTTAGTCGCATGGGGGTAGATGTCACCTGCTTTGACCCATCTGTTGGCACGGGTATCGAAAACATGATAACGCCCAAGACGAAAGTTATTTTCCTTGAGGCTCCCGGTTCGCAAACAATGGAGATTGCTGATTTAGAAAAAATTGTGGCGATTGCGCGGGCTCATAATATTACGACAATCATAGATAACACATGGGCAACGCCGTTATATTTCAAACCTTTAAGCATTGGAATTGATGTATCCGTTCAGTCAGTAACCAAATATATTAGTGGCCATGCCGATGCCCTTATCGGCGCGATTACGTGCAATGAGAAACACTATACACAATTGCGCAAAATGCACCGCTCGCTTGGTTTATGCGCCGGCCCAGATGATGTGCGCATTGCCCTTCGAGGCTTACGGACACTTGATGTCAGGCTTGAACGGCACATGCAAAATAGCATTGAAATCGCCAAATGGTTAGAACAACAAGAGCTAGTTAAAAACGTCCTGCATCCTGCCCTTCCTTCACATCCGCAACATGATTTGTGGCAAAAACTATTCAGCGGCGCAACGGGGCTATTCAGCTTTACCATAGCACCCCAAACAGATGAGGCTTTGAGCGCAATGCTCGATAATATGACATATTTTGGGATGGGTTTCAGCTGGGGCGGCTTTGAGAGTCTGATCATGCCTTATCCTATTATCCCGCGCAAGGTCAGACCTTTTCCATCTGACCAGCTTCTCATTCGGTTGCATATCGGATTAGAAGATGTTGAAGATCTCAAGCAAGACCTTGCTCAAGGCTTTGAACGCTTGAAGATGAGCACTAAAAAGAGAGCATAAATAGAGTATAAATAGAATACAAATAGAGATTAAAAATAACGCTTCAAGATTAAAATGAAAAACAAAAAACCCATTATCGGTATCATTGCCGACAGCGTCTATAAAGACAATATGCGCCTATCCAGCACGGGTAAAAAGTATATTGAAGGGCTCACCAGCGTAACCAATGTCACGCCGATTATCATACCGAGCCAAGCGGGACTTGATATTACGCCCTATCTTGAGCTGATTGACGGGTTAATGCTGACAGGGAGCTTGTCAAATATTCACCCGTCTCATTATGGGCAAGTACCTTTGGAAATGCACGCACCTTACGATGAAATCCGCGACCAAACAGCCTTCGCCTTTGTTCATGGTTGTCTTGCAAACGCCATTCCGATGATTGGCGTATGCCGCGGGTTTCAAGAGCTAACTGTTGCCTTAGGCAGTCGCTTGACGCCTGCTGTCCATGAAATTGACGGGCGGTTTGACCACCGCGCACCAGAAACTCTCGACCGTGATATTAAGCATGCCCCTCGCCATCTAGTTCATTTTACCAAGGATGGGTTATTTGAAAAATGGACTGGCAAAACATCTTTTAAAGTGAACAGCTTGCACAGGCAAGCGGTTGATAAATTAGCGACTTGTTTTCAAGTTGAAGCGGTTTGCGAAGATGGCACAATTGAGGGCGTTTCACTCAAAGGGGCTAAGGCTTTTACGGTTGGCGTTCAATGGCACCCAGAGTTCAAAGCACAGGAGAATCTGTTTGCCAAAGCTTTTTTTAGAGCCTTTGAAGATGGTGTTAATATACAACGTTCTAAAACATAAATCCGAATATCAAAAATAGCATTTCAGTATTTCTGACAAACAAATATAGTCGGCGCATTACTGAGTGGCGTTTTTGGTGTTTGTTCGCGTTTGCTCGAGTTTGTTGGAGTTTGTAATGCGTTTTATTTTAAGTTTTATCCTCTTACTTGCCGGCAGTGAATTTGCCCATGCCGTACAAATTGGCGTTGCAGCTGGTATTCGCGGGCAAGTCATCAAAGCAAGTTCCCCCCAAAGAGCCGCCATTATTGGGCAGATGTCATCAGGTCATACGGTTTATCTTGGTGATGAAATTAAAGTCGGCGAGCAAAGTCGATTACAGGTCATGCTACTCGATGAAACGATTTTCACACTTGGGGCAAATGCCGCCATGACAATTGATGAATTTCTCTATGACCCAAGCCTTGCTTCTGCCAACACCTTGACAGCTTCGGTTAAACAAGGTGCCTTCCGCTTTGTTTCAGGGCAAGTCGCCATCGCCTCGCCAGATGCCATGAAAGTTAAAACCCCCGCCGCAACCATCGGTGTGCGCGGCACATCCGTCGCCGGAGAGGTTGAAGAAGATGGTTCAACAACTGTTATTTTACTTGGGCCGGGGCTCAATAATTCGCTTGGGCTTGCCCCCGGTAGCATCAGTGTGACGAATGATATTGGCAGTATTGAGATTACCCGCCCGGGCTTTGTTACTCAAATTCGCCCCCGCTCAGAACAAACCCGCCCAACAAAGCCAGTTCAAGCCTCACACGAGCAAATTCAAGAACTTGAACAGTCCTTATCTGAACAAGCCATTACCGAAATTGCAAAGGAACTTGATGTTGATGTCAAAGAGCTTCGGCTTCAAACAGGTGAAGACACAGATAATGACGGCGAACTTGATACTTTTGCCAGTAATGAAGTTTTGAGTGATACCCTTGGGGCCGCCATTGCTGATGGCGAAACCACCCAAGATCGGACCCTTATAGCCGCGACGGCTTTGTCGTTATTAGGCCAAGACCTTTTAGAGCTGGAAGGCGAAGAGCTACAAGATTTCTTTGACGGCGTGAATCTTGGAACTGATGTTGCTGATATTTTCAATCAAGGGTCGGAATATTTAGGACAAACAAGTCTGGCTGATATTCGCGCCGCCAGTCTGACAGGTTCGGCTACTTTCTTTGCTAATAATGTCGTCATTAATGGTCATTGTGAAACGGGTGAGTGCGGGTCATATAATGTGCGCAATGTGTGGGATTTCACCAACCAGACAGTCACCAGCTCGCTGACGGGGAATTTCAGCATTGAGGATGGGCGCGGGCTATCAGAGCCTATCGGCAGTGGTAATGATGTTGGCGTGGCCACCTTTATTGAAGCCTCTATGAATATGCAAGCAGAGCAACTCGACTGGCGTGAGGCAACGGGCGGCGCGGCTTTTGAATTTGGACAAATTATCCCCGCCGATAATCTCGTGCAGTTGGGCCAGCCAGAAAGTGCATTTGGGCGGGTCGGGGATGCTGTTTTTGACTCGCAGACAAATGCCGTCAGCAATAGTGTTCCTGTGGACCAGTTTGTAACTCTCACACAAGGTACTATCCCTGATAATGCAACGCTTGAGGTTTTCTCTACGTCGAGTTTAGCTAATGTGCAATTTGGCGGGGCGGGCTCAAATGTCGCCAATTTTTCTGACCATACTGTTAGCGTGACTCTCAGGCCGAGTGAGATTCCGGTGGGGGCGGGGCCGCTTATCGAGCAAAGAGAAATTGAAGGCCTTGTCTTTGGTCTGGAGACAGAATAATGGGGTCTGGAGACAGAATAATGGGGTCTGGAGACAGAATAATGGGGTCTGGAGACAAAATAATGAAAAACGCAGTTTTTGCTCTCACCCTTATCGTGCCATCAATTTCTGTGTCCGAGATTAGTTATCAAGAGATTCTTAAAGACCCTGATAACATCCAGCTCAATCGCCAATATGCCACCGAGCGTCTTCAACGTGGTAAGCCAAAGGCGGCTCTTGGGGCGATTGAACGGGTGCTTGTAAAGCAGCCGACTAATCTGCCGGCGCGGCTTATGCGTGCGCGTATCCTTATGGCAATGGGGAGTGACCCACAAGCACGCGGCGAATTGCACGCCTTGAATGTGTTGCCCTTGCCCGATAATATTGCGCGCGAGGTAGCGGCAATGCTGAGTACGCTCACTAGACGCCGTGCGCGTTGGAATTTTCTTATGAGTTTCAGTTTTGGTTATCTGGACGGCGAGAATGTGAACAGCTTTCCAGAATCAGGGCAAGCAGAATTGCCCCAAGGCACGTCTAATTTTATCAGCTCCAATGGCACCAGTGAATTTGATCTGCCTGTCGATGATAAAGCCCTCACCTCAGGCATAGGACTTTATAGCGAATATGACCTCCTCAATCAAAATGCTGATAAGCTTTTCACCAGCCTCAATGCTTCAAAAGTATCTGATAGCGATACTCAATTCATGGAATATACCAGTTATGATCTGACAATCGGCGCCAAACTTAACCCGCTTGGGTTAGAAATTATTCCAAAACTAACCTATGGCGAAATTGATAGCAAAACACAGCCCAAAACAATCTATGAGAGTGTCGGTTTAGATATTAATAAAAGATTCTTCGCTCAAAGCTTCATTTTCATGAGTTTTTCAGCCAATAAGCGCGACTATCAAAAAAGCACACTATATCAATCAGCCGATAATTCAGACAGTGAAACCGTTGCAGCTAGAGGCGGCGTTAGCTTTGCTTTAACAAAGCATTGGCGCACCACAATATTTGCCAGCTGGCAAGACGTGGAAGCAACCCTGCTTTCAGCACAATACAACTCTAAAGAAAGCAAATATGGCGCCATCTCACTACAGGGAATGATTACCCGTGGACAAACCATCAGCTTAGGGTACCGCGTTGGCGAGAGCGACCATAGGGCAGAAGATTCTGGCGCACAACGTATTCGGCGCGATGATATTACCGCCTATAATGTGAATTATCAGCTTATGGGTAGCCTTATCCATCGCGGTTTAAAAAATTTCCGCCTGATTGCCGGATATTCACAAATCAAGACAAACTCGAATATTTTGCAGTTTAATAATGATAAAAAAACCAAATCATTATTACTCAATTACACAAATCCGTTTTAAGACACTGTTTTAAAACACTGTTTTAAAACAGTGTCTTAAAACAAAGCTCGAAAGTATAATGGCGAACCCTGTAGGACTCGAACCTACAACCTGCTGCTTAGAAGGCAGCTGCTCTATCCAGTTGAGCTAAGGGTCCTTTACCCGCTAATGCGTCCAAGCCCCTATTCTGTCATGCTTGAAATTGTCAGCGTAAGATTTTGCCACCCGCTTGCGTTTATGTGGCTGTTGAACGCGATATGCAATATTGCGAGATTTAGCATATATTTCAGCTTCTTCAAGCGTATTGAATTGCAATTTTACCTGTAAATTTGTTTCGCTCCCGCCAATCCATCCCGTTAGCGGGTCGCTCTGCTTGGATTTTTGAGACACATACTCAAAAACCCAGCTTCTGGTTTGAGCCATGCCAGATTGCATAGCTGTTTTGGAAGGTTGATAAATGCGGGCAATCATGAGCTCTTTAGTTAGACTGAGAGTGCTTAAACACCCAGATTAACTTCCAAAGATGTCACCGCACTCACAAGATTATTCGGCGCATAAGAGATTTTCCCGGTCCATTCAATGTTTGGAAACCGATTTAAAAGACGCTCATAAGCCACCTCTAATTGCATAATCGCAGTCCTTTTGCCCAAGCAATTATGCGGCCCATAACCAAAAGCAATATGATCGGTTACGTTCGGGCGTAAAACCTCAAAAGCATTAGGGTTTTCAAATATCTTAGGGTCTCGATTAGCCGCGCCATAGAAGAAAACAACTTTCTCACCCGCCGCTATTTTTTGCCCTCTTAATGTGTAATCCTGCGTCAGCGTACGGCGCATACAAATAACCGGCGAGATCATCCTCACCGCTTCTTGAGCCATTGGCGCAATTAAAGAGGGATCATCTAGGCACATTTGTTTTTGCTCAGGGTGTGCCATCAAAAGCGGCATCGTACTTGAAATCGAATTGCGTGCCGTATCATTCCCAGCAAACAAGATTAATAACCACGACCCATCTAAATAAGCCTGCGATAGAGGTTTATCACCTACTTCTGCTTGCGCAATCGCGGTGAGCAAATCATCACGGGGGTTTTTTCGCCGATCCTTAAGAACGCGCTCCCCATAGTTGAACATTTGGCGTACATTGTACAAAAATTTGATGACAAACAAAGGATTTACTATACTATTTTCGCGGCGCACAAAATAATCTTGCGCGAGCTCAAGATAATGCATCCATTTTATCAGCCTTGGCCGATCATTTTCATGCACACCCAGCATTTCACAAAGCGTGAACATCGGTATCTGTTCGGCAAAATTTGCAACCAAATCGACTTTACCACCCTTTTTTTCCATCTTGTCTAAGAGACTATCAACATAAGTGCTAACTTTTGAACGCAAATTTTGAGTGAATTGCGGCGTAAAAAAATGCCGATGTTGCATCCGTAAAGGTGTATGGTTTAATCTATCTAGGCAAATCAGATTATTGACGGTGGCTTCAGATAAACGGTTAGAACGCTCTTTTGCGGGACCCGTGGTTATATAAATACTACCTTTTTGGGATGAAAATATTTCTGGCAATAATTCAGCTTGCTTAATATCCTCATATCCTGTCAGCGCCCAGAACCCTTTTATATTCTCACGCTGAGAGGGGAACTCAATCCACGCAATGGGTGCCTCAGAACGTAATTTGTCATAATGAGCAAAAGGTTGACCATTCGTATATGCATAAATGTCCGCCAGATTAGGGCCTTGCGGCGTTTTAAAAACAGGCGCGTGAAGCGGCCCATTATGCGTTTCCTCTTCTTCTTTTAACATCGTTTGCGAAACAGGTTTAAGCATCTGGACTTCCTTCACTTTGTTCAAGCTTTATTCAAAATTTGATTCAAATCTTCTCTTGAGCGAATTTTAGACTTCCCCCCCTATCTTGTCAAAGACTAAAAGGCATACGTCACAGCTTTACATGGAAGCCGACATTCTTGGACTCATTAAAATATGAGTTTGGGGCACAGGTATATTTGGGGGGATAGATTGTAAGGCTAGATTGTAAGGCTAGATTGTAAGGCTAGATTGTAAGGCTAGATTGTAAGGCTAGATTATAAGGCTAGATTATAAGGCTAGATTATAAGGCTAGATTATAAGGCTAGATTATAAGGCTAGATTATAAGGCTAGATTATAAGGCTAGATTATAAGGCTAGATTATAATTTAGCGCAAATGGTCGGAGTTGCAGGATTCGAACCTGCGACCCCCTGGTCCCAAACCAGGTGCGCTACCAGACTGCGCCAAACTCCGACTGTAATGCCAGAATTGATACAATTAAGCTGATAGCAAATCAAGTTGGAAATAAAGTTTCTATCAATTAATTTTATTCTGTGCTTGAGGTTTCCAGACCCCCCTCGCTCAACCGCACGCGTGTCGCCATCAGTCCTTTTGGCCCTTCGCCATAAGCAACGTCAATGAAGTCGCCGGGCTTAATGTCATTAATATCCGCCTCACGCAAAACTTCCATATGCACAAAAATATCTGGATGCTCATCGCCACTCGTGACAAAGCCATAGCCTCTAATACGATTAAACCACTTGACTTCCATCTTTACGAAATCGCTAATTTCTTCAATATCGCTCAGTATGTTGGTCGGGCGTTGCCTGAAATCAGGAATAATCGCCTTACTATTGTCTATGGCTATAATTTTATCGACTTGACGCCCTTGTTCAAGAGTCCCAATGAGGCATTTAACCATTGCGCCGGGATAAATCATATCGTGACCAGAGCGGCGTAAAACCGAATGATGAACCAGTATATCGCCGCCGCCATCATCGGGAATAATAAAACCAAAACCTTTTTTCGGATCAAACCATTTTACTTCACCGTCTATGGGCGTCCCCTGACTTTCATCGAGATTTTGACTTTCATCGAGATTTTCCAAATCGGTAGCGGCGTCACTTTCGTCCTCAGCAGGATGCATTTCTTTTTCTTCTGACATGATACATTTCTTTTTTTCTAACAGGTTACACACTTATTCGTCATGTAAACATGACCATAGATGAAATATAGCATAAAAAATACCACCGCGTGAAGTTTCGAATTTCATTTGCGCGTACAATTGTTTACAATGCTGGTTTTTTTTAAGAAAAACTTTACTTTAGGATTAATGGAACATTATCAAAAAGCCTCGTATTAATCAGGAGATGGATATAAATACTCGCGCCATAGCCAAGAGCTATCGCCCAAGTCCATTTCAGATGCGAGAAAAAAGTATAAATACCCCGCGCCTGTCCCATCAAAGCCACCCCCGCAGCAGACCCAATAGACAGCATTGAGCCGCCCACACCTGCTGTCAATGTTGCCAATAACCATTGCCCATGGTCCATTTCAGGCCCCATTGTCAGCACCGCAAACATTACCGGGATATTGTCAACAATCGCCGATAAAATCCCAACCAGAATATTGGCATTTGTCGCCCCAAGGTCAATATACATAAATTGAGAAGCCACCGCCAAATAGCCAAAGACAGACAACCCGCCAACACACATCAAGACACCGTAGAAAAATAGCAACGTATCCCATTCAGCCCGCGCTATTTTTGAAAAAACACTAAATGGGCTATTTGTATAGCTTGATTTTTCGCCCTTTTTGGTCAAGTAAAAACCAAAGAATCCAAGCATCCCAAGTCCCAACATCATACCAAATACAGGTGGTAAGTGGAATATTTGGTGACCCGAAACGGTAAGGGTAATTGTCAATAAGAACAAAAGAACAATCCGTTTCGCGCCGAATTTCATTTGAACACTCTTAGCGGTGCTACTGGGTTGTTCTTTGGAGATAGCAAAATGCATGATGGCAGCTGGCACCAAGAAGTTCACGACAGATGGAACAAAAATAGCGAAGAAGTCGAAGAAACCCAGAACGCCTCTTTGCCAGACCATCAAAGTCGTAATGTCGCCAAACGGGCTAAAAGCACCGCCCGCATTGGCCGCAACAACAATGTTAACACAAGCAATCGACACAAAAGCAATATTACCCGACCCGACAGCCATCACCACGGCACACATTAAAAGGGCGGTTGTCAGATTATCCGCAATCGGCGAGATGAAAAAAGCTAAAATACCCGTAATCCAGAAAATTTGTCTAAAATTGAAGTTTTTAGCCACCAACCAAGAGCGCAAAGCTTCAAATACCCCGCGTTCTGTCATCGCATTGATGAACGTCATGGCCACTAAAAGGAAGATGAATAATTCTGCAAATTCAAGGAAAACATGACGAAATGCGCCTTCAACGAGGTGCGAGTCATAGCCCTCATTACTAACGCCAATAGCGACAATCGCCCAGATTAAGCCCGCCGCAACCATCACAGGCTTGGATTTTGGTAAATGAATAAATTCCTCAGCCATCACCAAAGAATAAGCGAACACAAATATAGCAATCGACAACAACCCGTAAATTGTGCCTGTCATGTTTAACACCATAGCCCCCTCAGCGGCTTGCGCGCTAGAGGGAGCCAAGAGAATTGCTATCAGAGCGGAAAAAGAAAAAAGCGAGAAAAATTTAGTCACATGAACCTCCAAGAATATGCTTCTTGAGTGTAACGCTCTAGGCTTAAAAATAACAGAAAAATCGACATGAAATCATGCAATTTACGCGCCCCTTAGCTGAGATAAAGTATCTCCTATCTCTAAATTGAGCACCAGATCAGCCGCGCCATCTAAAGGCGTTTCTTCGCGGTTCAAAATGATTAAGGTTGCGCCATTATGCTTGGCAATTAAAGGGAATTGATTGGCCGGTGACACCACAAGAGAGGACCCTATGGCTATAAATAAATCACAATTTTGTGCCGCCTCAAGAGATAAACGCATAGGCTCTTCGGGCATCGCCTGACCAAAGGATATGGTCGCCGATTTAATGTAGCCGCCACATTTTATACATTCGGGCGCGTGACCGCTTTTCAGAAATTGCTTTTTCATCGCTGGCATTTCATATCGCGCATGGCAAGAAAGACAATGCGCGTAAGTGCCATTACCATGTAATTCAATCACGAGACCATCTGGCACTGCCGCATTTTGATGCAGATTATCAATGTTTTGCGTAATAATATTTGTAATTTTTCCTTGTTTAACCAGTTCCGCAATTTTCAGATGCCCGCGATTGGGTTTGGGAAACCCGATTTCTTCGTCCAGCTTAATTTTTCGCCGCCATGCTTCATTGCGCATTTCTTGCGAGATTATAAAGTCTTGAAAATCTATCGGCGCATAACGCGACCACAGACCATTGGGCGTTCTAAAATCTGGCACTCCAGATTCAGTACTCATGCCTGCGCCTGTAAAAACGACAATCTTTTGGCTTTGATTTATGAGCTGGTTAAATTTTTCGAGCATAGTAAACTAGTTTCTGATAGAGTATTTGAGTAAGAGAAATTCAAGATAGAGGTTCGTATGACATTTATAAACACACCCATAAACACAAAACCAACATGGCACCGACTCCCAGCGTTTATTTTCTTAATTCTATCATTTTTTACCACTGAGGCACTTTTTATTGCTGACGCACAGGCAAAAGATAAAGCTGCTTATTTTTCAGGTGGCTGTTTTTGGTGTACCGAACATGATTTTGAAAAAGTTGACGGCGTAAGCGAGGTCATTTCAGGTTATATGGGCGGAAATATTAAGAATCCGAGTTATAATCAAGTCGCGTCTGGAGGAAGCGGGCATTATGAAGTTGTCAAAGTGATCTATGACCCCGCAACCGTCACCTATCAAGCCTTGTTATCAGCCTTTTGGCGCATGCATGACCCAAGCGATGGCAAGGGGTCATTTTGTGACCGTGGTCAGCAATATAGCACCGCCATTTTTTATGCCACCCAAGAGCAGAAAAAAATCATTCAAGGCGCCATCATGGCACTCGATAAAGCCAAGAAATTCGCCCGCCCCATTGCGACAAAAGTGCTGGCGCAAGCGACTTTCACGGTGGCTGAAAATTATCATCAAGATTATGCGCAACGAAACCCAATACGCTATAAGTATTATCGCTATCGGTGTGGGCGCGACCAGTTCATTGAAAAAGTCTGGCACGGCGATGAACAACTCTATCAGACGGATGAATAGTGGTACGCCCTAGGGGAATCGAACCCCTCTTTCCAGGTTGAAAACCTGGCGTCCTAACCGATAGACGAAGGGCGCACTGGTGACAAAAGAGGATATAACCTAGCTTGAAAAACTTTTCAAGCACCACAGCTAGAACACTAGTGTTTTAACACTAGTGTTAAAATTTATGTGAGCGCGACATCGTGTATCATAAACTGAACGCCTCTGCGTCCTTGCCAATCATCGGCGCGCAAATATCCAGCTATATGCAAAGGCGTTTGCGTCTTTAAAAGAAGCTCGCGCACCGCCTTATCTACTGATGAAAAGGCGATGGCTTTTAGGTTGCGCCCGCCTTGTGATGACAAGCTACAGCGTATATGGCTTTCGCCGACAATATCTGCGTGTATCACCCGCGCCTCAAGTAGCACAAAGCGCGGCTCTGGACTATCGGCGCCAAAGGGGCCGATCATTTGAAATTTTTCATAAAACGCGCGTGTCGCCGCATGGGTACTCAGCGCGGCATCCAGAAAAAGCATTTCAGGCGCTGCAAAATCCAACGCCTCAAGCTCATCAAATAAATATTTTTCAAACGCTTCCGCCTGTCCCGCCTCAAGCGTCACCCCCGCCGCCATCGCATGCCCCCCCCCGCCAGCAATAATGTTCTTGCTAACAGCGTGCGCCACAAGCTTGCCAACATCAACATGCCCAACAGAACGCGCCGATCCTTTTCCCGTTCCATCATCATCAAGCGCAATTATAAAACAAGGGCGGCGATATTTATCCTTTAACCTGCCCGCCGTAATTCCTATGACGCCAGCATGAAACGACTTATCCACCAAAACCAATGCCGGCGGCAAAATATTATGCTGTTCAAATAATTTGGTAACTTTTTCCTCCGCCAAGGCAAGATTGCGGTCGCCAATATCACGTCTTTCTCGATTAAGCTCTTCCATGCGAAGCGCAAGCGCGCAAGCTTCATCTTGATCTTGTGTGGTCAAAAGTCGCGTTCCAAGCTCGCTTTCCCCAATCCGCCCCCCCGCATTAATGCGCGGCCCAAGCTTAAACCCACAATCATACGCCATAGGCACGCCCTCAAGTTTAGAAATATCCGCCAAAGCTCTCAGCCCTATATTACGACGCTGGCTCATCACCTTTAGCCCTTGGGTAACAAAGGCACGGTTTACGCCTCTCAATGGCACAACATCACAAACCGTCCCCAAAGCCACAATATCCAGTAATGCCATGAGATCTGGTTCTGACTTTCCCTCAAAAAACCCTTTATCGCGCAAAGTTCTGTTCAAGCCGACAACCAGCAAAAATGTAACCCCAACAGCAGCAAGATACTCAAGCCCGCTCTCATCATCTAGGCGTTGGGGATTAATCAGCGCATAGCAGGCAGGCATATCCATCCCCGTTTGATGATGGTCAGCAACAATAATATCCATGCCGCGCTGCTTGGCAACACCAAGTGCTTCATGCGCCATAGTGCCACAATCAACCGTGATAACTAACTCAACGCCCTCTTCATAGAGTTTTTCAAAAGCTGGAACATTAGGGCCATAGCCCTCATTGATGCGGTCGGGAATATAAACGCGTAATTCTTTGCCAAGGGCGCGAAAATAATTAACCAAAACCGCAGAAGATGTCGCACCGTCAACGTCATAATCGCCAAAAACGGCTATTTTTTGATCTTCCATAAGTGCCAAAGCCAGACGGCTCGTTGCTTTATCCATATCTGCTAAAACAGAAGGGTCTGGCAAAAGCTGATTTATTTTTGGATTCAAATAGCTTGGCACATCTTCAAGCCGCACACTGCGAGAGGCTAAAATGCGCGCGACAGGCTCTGTCAAATCATAACGCTGTGCTATCGCCATTGAAATGCGTTCATCGCCTTTGCGCATAACCCATTGGCGTGCCCCAGCAGACCTCTCAACCCCGAGTACGCTTGCTTGTATCTCGTGCATAAAGATTAGCCCTTATTAAATTTTTCCGCGCCCGCATGGCACGTTTTAACCCAGCGTATAGTTCCGCTCGAGGCGCGCAAAACCATTGTATCAGTCCAAATATTATCACCTTGAAAATATACGCCCTTAACCAGTGCTCCATCCGTGACCCCGGTTATAGCCAAAATAACATCGCCGCGCACCATTTCAGCAAGGTTAAATTTTTTATCAAAATCCGTGACCCCCATTTTGAGGGCACGTTGCTTTTGCGCTTCACTGCTCGTTACCAAACGCGCTTGCATTTGCCCGCCAATAGCCGCCAAAGCCGCCGCCGCCAGCACCCCTTCGGGTGCGCCGCCCGTACCCATATACATATCAATACCGGTCGCAGGGTTTGTCGTGTGCATCACCCCCGCCACATCGCCATCGCTAATCAGCGTAACACGCGCCCCTGTTGCGTGGATATCTGCAATAATATCAGCATGACGCGGGCGATCAAGGACACAGACATTAATCTTTGAAACCGCTAGATTTTTAGCCTTTGCGAGGGCTTCAATATTTTCGCGCGCCGAAGCATCAAGGTCTACCAAGCCTGCACGATACCCACCGCCAATGGCAATTTTTTGCATGTAAGTGTCAGGTGCATGAAGCAAAGCACCACGCTCAGCAACAGCAATAACAGCCAAAGCATTATTCATACCCTTAGCCGTCAAGGTCGTGCCTTCAAGCGGGTCAAGAGCAATATCAACCTTTGCCCCCTTCCCCGTGCCAACTTTTTCGCCAATATAAAGCATCGGTGCTTCATCGCGCTCCCCCTCGCCGATAACAACCTCGCCATCAATATCAAGCGCATTCAACGCACGCCGCATAGCATCCACAGCCGCTTGGTCAGCCGCCTTTTCATCGCCGCGCCCAATCAACGGCGCACATGCCACCGCAGCGCGTTCCGTAACACGAACAATTTCTAAAACCAGACTACGATCAATTTTCCCACTCATGCTTTATCCTATCAATTTTTACCGCGCACCCGTTAAAATAGGCATAATAATTGAGTCCTTTTCAATCGTATCAATAGACCGCAACGCCTTTAAGGCTTTCTTGATTACCGCAGCCTCTACCTTATGTGTGATGAATATCACGGGACGTATTTTTTTACCTTTCACGGGACGTATTTTTTTATCTTTCCGTGCCCCCACTTCCTCAATCGAAACATCATTTTCAACAAGTATACACATGACCTTCGCCATGCTCCCCGGCTCATCAATTAACGACACACGCAAATACCAACGACAAGGTGCCAGACTAGCACTATTTTTAATCGGGACCAATTTTTTCACCGCGCGGGCAAAAACAAATTGCTTATTCCCACAGACGATATCGTTCAGATCAGACAAAACAGATGACGCCGTTGCAACGCCGCCTGCACCCGGCCCTTGCAACATAATATTACCCATCATATCGCCCTCAATCTGAACCGCATTGGTCACGCCTTCAATCTGTGCCAAAGGTTCCTCATTCGGGATAAGGCATGGACCCACCCATTGCAATATGCCTTGTGCCGTTTGTTCACAAAGAGCCACAAGCCGTATCACCCGGTTAGAATCGCTTGCATAGAGAAAATCCTCGGCGATGACATCGCGAATGCCCTCAATGCTGTCCTGCTTCAAATTCGGCTGAACGCCAAAAGCCAATGCCGCCAAAATAGAAAGTTTCTGCCCCGCATCAATACCATCAATATCAGATCCAGAGTCGGCTTCGGCATAGCCATTCTTTTCCGCAGTTTTACACGCTTTCATAAACCCCGTGTTTCCATCTCTCATTTCTGACAAAATAAAGTTACATGTTCCATTTAAAATTCCTTGGATACGTGACACTTTATTCCATTTAAGAGCTTCACGGAGCACCTTAATAACAGGAATACCGCCCGCCACTGACGCCTCATATGCCAATGTCACCCCGTTTTCTTCGGCAAGTTGGGCTAATTTGAGACCATGCTTTGCCATCAGTGCTTTATTTGCAGTTACAACATGTTTTTTGTTTTGCAAAGCTTTTGTAACCAAATCGTGCGCAATTCCTTCTTTGCCGCCGATTAACTCGACAACAATATCGACATTTGTATCATCCGCAAAGTCAAGGCAATTATCGTACCACGTGGGGCCACCGCGAGGAAATTCGCGCTCTTTATTGGCATCGCGTGCACTAATAGCTGTCAAAGACAAGCTCGTTTCGCCGCTAGATAAAAGCTTAGAGGCTAAAGCCGTCCCGACTGTTCCCAAACCTGCAATGGCGACATTCATTTTTTTGGTCATAATTTATTCCTTTTCAAATAGCTTTTTGATATTGCGTCCGGCTTGGCGAATACGTTGCTCATTCTCGACCAGAGCAATACGAACATACCCATCGCCATAGTCGCCAAAGCCAATACCGGGAGAGACAGCCACATCGGCTTGGGTTAGCAGAAATTTGGAAAACTCCAAAGAACCAAGATGTTTATATTTTTCGGGTATGGGCGACCAAGCAAACATGGTTGCGGGCGGCGGCGGTACATTCCAGCCAGAACGCGCAAAGGTTTCTATCAAGACATCGCGGCGCGTTTTATAAACTTGCCGAATATCCTCAATAACACTCAAAGAGCTATCAAGAGCTGTCGCCGCCGCTACCTGAATGGGGGTGAAGGCACCATAATCCAAATAAGATTTGATGCGGGTCAAGGCACTTATCAGGCGTTCATTACCGACAGCAAAGCCCATCCGCCACCCCGGCATAGAGAACGTCTTAGACAATGAAGTAAACTCAACACAAATGTCTTTTGCGCCCTCAACCTGCAAAATTGAAGGCGGCGGCTTATCGGCATCAAAATACACCTCAGCATAGGCCAGATCGGAAAGAATATAAAAATCGTGCTTTCGCGCAATGTGAACAACTTCTTTATAAAACTCTATGTCTTTTACTTCTGCGGTTGGGTTGCTGGGATAATTCAACACCAGAGCCTTTGGTTTAGGCACACAGCCGCGTATATTTTGGTCTAGCACCTCAAAAAAGTCGGTTTCTGGTGATAATGGTAAGTGCTGAATTGTGGCCCCTGAAATAATAAAGCCGAACACATGAATAGGATATGTTGGATTCGGCACTAAAATGACATCACCGGGCGACACCATAGCTTGTGCCATATTTGCGAAGCCTTCCTTAGAGCCCAATGTTGCGATAATTTGTGTGTCGGGATTGAGTTTAACCCCAAAGCGGCGGTCATAATAACGCGCCTGAGCCTGACGCAGACCGGGGATACCTTTAGAGGCAGAATAGCGATGCGTCTTTGGATTGTTAACGGTTTCTACCAGCTTGTCGATGATATGCTGCGGGGTTGGTAAATCAGGATTGCCCATCCCAAAATCGATAATATCAGCACCCTTTGCGCGCGCTTCATGTTTTAGTTTGTTCACGCCTTCAAAAACATAAGGCGGCAATCGTTGAATGCGTTCAAATTCTTCCTGCGGCATCAGCTTATCTCTTAATTTCTCACACTATTTCTCACACTATTTTTCACACTATTTTTCATTGTGCCTTTGTATAGATTAATTACAGCAAGCTTAGGGCAAACTCAAGATTAGAGTATCAAATTTGGCTAAAAGTCGCCCGATAAACCGCGAAAGGGGCTGGTTTTTGGTTTATCCTTTTTTGAGGATTGCTTATCTTCTTTAGCAATGACAGATTTTGAGACAGATTTAGAGACAGATTCGGAAGACTTTTTAGCCCTTGATGCTGCCTTATCCTCTGGCAATTTAGTTTCCCCGCCGCCTTTTAAAACCGCATCATCATAATTACGGTTAAGCTGGTCGGCACTTAGTTGTTCATAAACTGTTTCAGACTGTGCGGCGTGCGGCAAAATCATATAAACACCTAAAGCGCATATAATCATCATAATTGACAAGAGCCGTTTTGAGACCAATCGTAATGCCATTACGGATAAAGGGGTTGTTGGTGTAAGCCATCTGTTTCATCAAAGCCAAACATGATATTCATATTCTGAACGGCTTGACCCGATGAACCTTTCACCAAATTATCAAGCGTAGAAACCAAGATGATACGCCCCGGTAATCTATCTTCAAAAACCGCCAAATTACAAAAATTAGACCCCCGCACCTGCCGTGTTGTTGGCGTTTTTCCAGCCGATAACACTGAGACAAATGGCTCAGATTGATAGCTGTTCTCAAGCGCGGCGCGCACCGCATGCGCATCAGACGCATGGGTTTTGGCATAAACCGTCAGCAATTCGCCTCGGTTCATCGGCACTAAATGCGGCGTGAAATTAATAGTAACATCTACCCCAGAAACCACCCCTAATTCTTGTTCAATTTCTGGCGCATGGCGATGATTGCCAAGACTATAAGGGGCTAAACCTTCTGCCACTTCGCTGAATAAATTGCTTTCTTTTAAACTTCGCCCAACCCCCGTGACACCCGATTTTGCATCAATAATTAAATCTTCAAGAGCAATAAGCCCAGCTTTCAGTAAAGGCAGTAATAAAAGCAACGCCGCCGTTGGATAACACCCCGGACAAGCAACCAGCCGCGCTTGCTTAATATCATCGCGGTAATGTTCGGATAATCCATAGACAGCCTCGCTTAATAACTCTTGTGCTTCATGTTCACGGCCATACCATTCAGCATAAACATCAACATCTCGTAATCTGAAATCCGCTGACATATCAATGACTTTTACATGATTAGGGATGTTCTTAATTACCTGCTGAGCCGTCCCATGCGGTAGAGCGCATATGGCAACATCTATATCTTTCCACGCAATAGCCGCCACTTTTTGTAAAAGCGGAAGAGCCAAGGTGCCAAATTGCGGAAACACTTGCGATACTTGTTCGCCAGCATGAGAATTAGCCGTTACCGCCTTAATTTCAGCCCGCGGATGCCCAGACAGCAATCTAATAGCCTCTGCGCCTGTATACCCCGAAGCCCCGATTATGGCGACGCCAATCTTACTTTTCTCCATCTCCTAATGTCCTATTTTTCAGAGGCATAATTCATCGCCATAAACTCCGCCTCAGTACAGACCTTATCGCCAACCCGCGCAATTCCCTTATACTTCCAAACAGCCCCCTTGCGCTTGATTTTGATAACCTCAATCTTCAACACATCCCCCGGCATCACAGCATTGCGAAAACGGCACTTATCAATCGCCATGAAATAAATAATCTCACGCTCAATCTCGCCCGCGCGATTATGAACAACCAAAGCCGCCGCCGTTTGGGCCATCGCCTCGACAATCAAAACACCCGGCATAACCGGCCAATCAGGAAAATGTCCCTGCACCCAAGGCTCATTAGCAGAAACATTTTTAACCCCAACAGCGCGTTCCTCACCATCCATCTCCTCGATGCGGTCAATCATCAAAAATGGGAAACGATGCGGCAATAATTCAAAGATTTCCTGAATCCCAACCGATGTACCCTCAATAGTCTTATTTTCAACTTCAGTCATACCCATCCCCATATTAGTGATGCAAAAAAAGAGCCATAAGGCTCTCTTTTAACTCAAAAAAGCAAAAAGCTCTAGCGTTTAGAGAACTGGAAGCTACGGCGGGCTTTCGCGCGACCATATTTTTTGCGCTCAACAACACGGCTATCGCGGGTCAAAAATCCACCCGATTTAAGCACGCCGCGCAATTCTGGTTCATAATATGTCAGGGCTTTTGAAATGCCATGGCGCACCGCACCAGCTTGACCAGATAAACCGCCACCACTCACAGTCGCAATGACGTTGTATGAGTCTGGACGATTAACCCCAACCAAGGGTTGGCGCAAAATCATCCGCAACACGGGACGCGCAAAAAACCGTTTTTCTTCGCGGCCATTAATCGTGATCTTACCATTGCCCGGCTTAATCCAAACCCGCGCAATCGCATTTTTGCGTTTGCCCGTGGCATAAGCACGACCTTGTTTGTCAATTTGAGGCTCCGCAGGCGCAGAAGCTTCTTCTTGTGGCACAACAGTATCTGGCGCAGAGGGTGGCGTAGCAGAGGCTTCACCAGCAATCGTTTCATCAAGGTTCTCAAGTGTTGTTTCTGTGCTCATCCCTTGACCCTCATATTCTTAGAATGCACATTCTTAGAATTTAATGCGCCAACATCAATTTGCTCTGGTTTTTGAGCCTCATGTGGATGCGCGCCCGCCGCATAAATGTGCAAGTTGGAAAGCTGTTGGCGAGACAAGGGTCCGCCCGGCAACATTCGCCTAACGGCAAGCTCTAAAACACGCTCTGGAAAGCGTCCTTCAAGGATTCTCTCAGGTGTTGTACTCTTAATGCCGCCGGGGTAGCCTGTATGGCGATAGTAAATCTTATCGCTTGTTTTATTACCCGTGAACTTAACCTTACCAGCGTTAATCACAACAATGTTATCTCCCATATCTATATGCGGCGTAAAGGTTGGCAAATGCTTACCCCGCAAACGAGCGGCAATAATAGAAGCAAGGCGACCAACGACCAAATTTTCGGCGTCAATCAAAATCCATTTTTTCTCAACATCCGCAGGCCTTGCAGAATATGTTTTCATCACGAAATCCATCTTAACGATTGAAGTTGAAGGCTGTTTTAAGCGAGCAGAGAGTAACTGTCAAGAACCATAAACTATTAAATAAACAGTAATATCAATAGGTTATAAAATAGGTAATATATTACCTTGTCCTAAGCCCTTAAATTCAGGGTTTATTTTGCAAATCGTATCATTTATGACGGCGTCATTGGTGACTGCGTCATTTGTGGCCGCGTCATTTGTGGCCGCGTCATTTATGACCGCGTCATTTATGACCGCGTCATCTGTAAATGTGTTATAGCCACCGCCAAAACCATCACCGCCCCAATTTGATGCACGGCGCCCCAAAATAAGGGAACCGCCAGCCTTAATGCTATAATGCCCAGAACCGCTTGGCTGGTGACGGCAAATGCCACTAGATATGCTGTTTTCAGCGTTGGTGATTGGGATTTGTACTGCGCGTAAAGATGAACAAAAACCATCATTAACAGCAAATAAGCTCCAATGCGATGGTCGAACTGAACGGTGAGGTAATTTTCAAAAAAATTGCGCGCTACAGGCGACATATCCAACAAGCCGGAAGGCATTAAAGCCCCGTCCATATAGGGCCAATCTGTATAAGATTTTCCGGCATCAAGTCCCGCAACCAGCGCGCCCATCATCGATTGCAGGAACGTCATCAGCACAATAAAACTGGCCAAGACACGCCCCTCCAGTTTTTGCGGCTTCGGTTTTTTCCCCTCTGGTTTTTTCCCCTCTGGTTTTTTAATGACGCCTCCCCCGCGCCACAAATCCAGAGCCAACCAATACGTATATGAAAAAATAAGCAACGCCAATCCTAAATGCATAGCCAACCGATATTGACTAACATCTATGCGCTCTGTCAGCCCGCTTTTAACCATATACCACCCCATGAAGCCCTGTAATCCGCCTAGCAAAAACAAGCTGACCAAAGGCCCATAAAACCCTTGCGGAATTTTTTTGCGCATAGCAAACCAAATAAACGGTATCAAGAACACCATCGCGACAACACGTCCGAGTTGGCGATGCCCCCACTCCCACCAATAAATGAATTTAAACTCTTCCAATGAATAATCGCTGTTCACAAGTTGGAATTCAGGAATGGTTTTGTATTTTTCAAATTCGACTTCCCATTCTGTTATTGTCAGAGGCGGGCACACACCCGTAATGGGTTTCCATTCTGTGATCGCCAAGCCAGCATCGGTCAGGCGCGTCAAGCCGCCAACGAGCACCATCAGCACGACAAACGCACAGACAGTAAATAGCCAGATGCTGATAGCTTTATGGGCGGGCGGTATATGCGGGGCGGTTATATATTGAGTTGTTTTTTCCATTTTTAAATCTTCGCCAGAATTTAACGCGCTCTACTATACAAAGCTATACAACATTATACAAACGCGTTGAGCAGAATTTTTTAACAATTTTTTGACAATTTTTTGACAATTTTTTGACAATTTTTTGACAATTTTTTGACTGGGAAAACACTCTAAAAAGCACTAGATTGCACACATAGCATATAGGAGAGCGATATGAAACGTCCCCCCCTTTTACCCATCAGAGTCCGTAAATTTATTGGCATGGTCCTGATTATAAGTCTGCTGGTTTTCTATGGCGTGTTGATTGTCGCTTTTGGGGCGAGCACATGGATGCCAACAAATAAATTCATTGAATTTGTTTTTTATATGGTCGCGGGCATGGGATGGGCGATACCCGCCGGTGCCATTATCTGGTGGATGCAACGCCCCGACACTCAGACCAAGCATTAATATCAAGTGCTGAAGACGACTTAATCCACACTGCCAAACTGAACAAAGTTCAAAACGCCAAAAACAACGATAAAAATAACAATCGGTAAAATAGATGTCATCAGTTTTCCTATCCAAACAGTTTAAGAGGCACATATTCCATATACCAGCCTACATATTTGGACTGCTAGATGCAATCGGTTTTGCTCTCATTCTCTCCGCTCGCGTCCAAGCATATTAATTTACATTCTTATAGTCTTCCTGTTGATTAAAACCAAATAAGTGTTACCCTTTTCTATGTTTGTTTGTATATTTCAACATCTTATTGAATTTTGCGTCCAAAAAGGTCAAAAGAATAAGGTGAATTTTTTATCTCATTGTCTGGCGGCTAAACCAACAAAATATGAAGGGGATTAATAATGACAGATAAGAGTCTTAAAGAACTTGGCATTGTTATTGGAACTGACACTCTAACATGGGCAATATCACGCTACCTTGGTCGGAGCGGCGGGATTTGAACCCACGACCCCTTGTCCCCCAGACAAGTGCGCTACCAGACTGCGCTACGCTCCGACTCGATGCTTAGTGAGGACGTTTCATAAATCAATAAAACTCTAGTTCTGATACCTTATCACCGACTAGGTACGCCGCTCAAAACAGCTTTTGCTTTAACTAATTGCGCCCGCAACTTACTAAGAAAAACAGCATCACTTCCCGCCAACTCAGAAGAGGCACTATCAACTGGGGTGCTAACTGGTATGCCAACCTCCCCGCTACGAAAAGCCGCCACCCCCTGTTCACGCAAAACTTTCTGAACCCCCTTAATCGTCATCCCCCTCTCATAGAGCAGACGCTTAATATTAGCAATCATAGCAACATCCTCAGGCCGATAAAGACGGCGTCCACGAGCGCGCTTGATAGGCTGAATTTGTTTGAATTTAGTTTCCCAAAAACGCAAAACATGCGGCTCAAGCTTCATCAGAGTTGAAACTTCGCTAATTGTTCTGAACGCTTCTTCAGATTTGCTCACGACGCCCTTTAGGTGTATTGATACGATCTTTTAGCACATGGCTCGCACGGAAACTTAAGACACGACGCGGCGTAATCGGGACTTCTTCACCCGTTTTCGGATTGCGCCCGACACGACCATTTTTATGGCGCACGGCAAAAGTACCAAAAGACGATATTTTGACATCATCCCCGCCGACAAGCGCATTTGATATTTCATCCAGAACAGCCTCAACAATATCAGATGACTCAAGTCTACTTAAACCTATTTCTTTATAAATCACTTCGCAAAGGCTTGCTCTCGTCAAAGTTTTATTCATCATCCTGTCTCCAATATCAGCTAGTAAAGCATAAGCCTATATACCAAAACAATATTCTTTTTTTGTTTTTAACCAAAATTAAAGTCTTAGCAAATTGCCGCCCCAGCTAAACCCTGCTCCCATCGCCTCAAACATAACCAGATCTCCCTGTTTTATACGCCCATCTTCTATCGCTTGGCAAAATGCCAGAGGAACAGACGCCGCCGAAGTATTCGCATGGTGATTGACCGTAATAATAATTTTATTTTCATCAAGACCAATTTTCGAACCAACTGAAACAATAATTCTTTTATTGGCTTGGTGCGGCACAAACCAGTCTATCGCATCAACGCTGAGACCCGTTTGCTCAAGAAGATGCAAAATCGCATCAGAAATATTATTAACAGCATGGCGGAAAACTTCCCGCCCATTCATATTAATATACCCCACTTGCTGATTATAAGAAGCACCACCAGAAACATAAAGACTCTCCGTCTGCCTACCGTCTGTACGCAAATAACTTGCCAGCACCCCTTGGTCTAAAAGCTCCCCCGTACCCATTTGTGCCTGTAACACAACAGCCCCTGCGCCATCACCAAATAGCACACATGTATCGCGGTCAGACCAGTCAATAATGCGGGACATGGTTTCTGCACCAATTAAAAGGGTGGTTTTTGACATTCCTTTGCAAATCATGCTGTCCGCAACACTCAATCCGTAAATAAAGCCTGCACAGACAGCCTGTACATCAAAGGCGGCACCTGTTGCTTTGAGTTTTTTTTGCACATAACTTGCCGTAGATGGAAATGTTCGATCAGGGGTTGTCGTCGCCACAATAATCTGGTCAACGGCGTCAATTGTAATACCCGCATTATCTAATGCGCGCCGCGCCGCCGCCACAGCAAGATCAGAAGTATACTCACCCTCGCCCGCAATATGGCGTTGTTCAATGCCCGTGCGCGTCAATATCCACTCATCCGAGGTCTCAACCATGCCAGCAAGTTCAGTATTGGTTAGAATTCTTTGGGGAAGATAGCGACCCGCCCCTTTTATTACAGAACGGATTGTCATAATTTACTTACGAGCCTTAGGCTTCCTCTTTCATTTTTTGTTCAAAAATTGTGGCATTGTTAAACTCAGAAAGCTCGGTGCCTATGCGTTCGGACATTTTGGCACCAGCAACTTCCATCGCAAGCTCAACCGCAGAAGCAAAGCCAATCTCATTGGCACCGCCATGGCTTTTGACAACCACACCGTTTAAGCCAAGAAACATACCGCCATTCATATTATTTGGATCCATACGCTGTTTTAAAGCGCGAAAGGCACTTTGTGCAAACATAAACCCAATTTTAGCCCAAATCGAGCTATTCATCGCCTGTTTTAAATAACCAGCAACTTGTGTCGCGGTGCCTTCGGCGGTTTTCAGAGCGACATTGCCCGTAAAGCCATCTGTGACAATCACATCAGCCTCGCCCTGACCAATGCCGCTGCCTTCAATAAAGCCCTTGAAATTAAGCGATGATTTACTCAGCAATTCAGCCGCTAACTTAACTTCATCCGTTCCCTTGACATCTTCCTCGCCGATATTTAGGAGACAAATATGTGGACTTTCTAAGCCGAAAATAATCCGTGCATAAGCGTCACCCATCACGGCAAATTGCATATATTGTTCTGCCTTACCAGCAACTGTTGCGCCGACATCCAACACAATAGATTCCCCGCGCAGGGTCGGCCATAACGCCGCGATAGCAGGGCGATGAATACCCGGCAAAGTTTTCAATATCACCTTACTCATAGCCATGAGTGCCCCGGTATTTCCAGCCGACACAATCGCTCCCGCTTCGCCCGTTTTGACAGTCGCAATCGCCTGCCAGAGGCTACTGGTCTTGCGCCCTTGGCGCAAAGCCTGAACGGGTTTGGCATCCATAGCGATGGATACTTCTGTGTGTCTAATCTCACTCACCAATGAAAGTTGAGGCAAGCCATCCACAATTGGCGTGAGTGTATCTTCATCACCAAAAATGATAAAGCTGGCATCGGGTCTATGAGACAGAGCAAGTTCAACCCCTTTAAGAACCGTTTCCGGTCCTAGATCGCCGCCCATTCCATCAATCGCTATTGTGACATGTTTAACCAAAATAAAGCTCTTTCACCTACTGCGTGGTCACTATAGATACATTCTAAAAAAATTATAAGCCCAAATAATTAAAAAAATTCAATAAATATCAGAACATAATTACTTGGGGTATAATTTTTTCAAAACCATAAAGGGGTTTTCAAGCTATCGCTTGTTTCTTCCAAGATATAATATCAGCCGCAAACTCAAGGCTCACAACAGCGTTAATTTTAAATCATACCACCAATGCTTCAAGCTCTTCATCCGTTGCAATTTCATGCATTAGCAGTCCCTTTTGTGGTATTTTTTTTAAATCAATCCTACTACGGCTAAATTCAAGCACCCTCATGATAGCCCCCACATAAATCCGTTAAACACATCACGCGTCAAAATTTTTTCACTCTCAACACCATCCAAATAAGCATCTAGCGCATGCGCATAAGACGCCATATCCAACTTTAAGCACTCTGGGGATGAGGGATAAAAATTGCGCGCAAGCGTCGCCAATAAGACCGCCTCATCATTTTGTTCAAAAGCCGTATCATAAGCATGAACTCTGCCATAAAAGGCTTCTGCCATTTTTTTAACTTTTTTGCCCACGCCAAGATCACCAACCCCCATCTCACGCAGAACTTGGTCCATATCTTGGAAAAATAGATCAAAAATAACCTGACCGGCACCGCCGCGTGCCGGTCCGTCTTTTTTCAAACGCTTCAACATCAGATACACATGCAGTACCAGCATATCAAACCGCCCGTCAAAGCTATCTGGTGCCATCCCATCACCATAGAGGCTGGTCGTGCGTGCCTGTTTCACAATCGCTGTATAAACCGACAAATACTTTTCATAGAGCCTGTTGCGATTTGTCTTAAACAAACCCAAAACTAAGTATAATAGCTTCACATTACATCCGTTAAAAAATCATCTGCCAAAGGTCTCTTCACTTGCATTCATGGTCAAGAAACCTATATCAATATAACCAATTGCGTTACTCTATACGATATTTAAAAACCATACAAAACCTAGAGATAAAACCTCATGTACCAATTCAAAAAAAATAAATTTGGCATTTTACTCGCAAGCCTTAGTGTGTCGGCACTCATCGCCTGTTCACCGGTCATTCATAATCGCGGATATATCCTCGTTCAAGAAAAGTTAAACCAAGTCGAAATGGGTAAAACAAACAAAGAGAATGTCCGTATTATTATGGGTTCCCCTTCCACGATTGCGACAATTGATGCCTCGATATTTTATTATATTTCAAGCCAAGTCGAGGCTTATCTTTACAGAGCACCTGTAGAAAAAACCCGCAAAATTGTTGCTATTTATTTTGATGAAAAAAATACCGTCACAAATATTGCGCATTATGGTTTAGAAGATGGCAATATTGTTGATTATGTTAAGCGCAAGACCGTGACACGTGGTAAGGAGTTGACGGTTCTTGGTCAATTATTTGGCAATTTGGGGCGTTTCAATTCAGCCGGTCCGAGTAATGTGCCGGGGGGCGGCAATTAGTTTTTAAGGTTATATATATGTTTAACCATTTTTGGCGTTCACTTTTTCCTCTGCGTTTGTGGAGGCACGGCTTGCGGTTTGGGTGATATCTCGAACTACCCTGCGCTAATTCATTAGCCAGCATGTTGAACGGCTTTGGTAACCGTTGAGTGATCTGCCCCTTAGTTTATTATCTATTATATCTTCCTTCCAAATATTCACTTTCTATCTATGCTTGAGCCTGCGACAAACCCAATCACTAATGTTGCCGTACTGAATATTGCAATAATCGTCGAAAATAAGATTTCCCTTTTATTGTCAAGATCTAAACACGCGAGAAGCCCCATGCACACTAACGCTAAAAAGAAAAGACCATAAAGAACGAGTTTGGCAATTTTAAGCCTCTCGCCAGACATTTCAAACCCAGCCTTCTCTGCATCGAAATAAGTTGGAGGTTCTTCTTTCGTTAGACTAGTAGATTTTTCTTCTATTCTTTTCGTTATTAAATTAGAATCAGATTTTTCAGGTTCTTGATTTTCGTTTGCCTGTTTTTCCACCATTAATCTTTCTATCTATGTGTCTTTATTACCCAAACAATCTAACGTAAGCAACAAATAATTTATCCGTTGTATCAACTAAATTTTCAAGTGATTTCAATGTCTCATCTTGAAGTTTTCTAAGTTCACTCTGGGTGTCACTCCCAACTTCTGCATTAGAGATAATATCAGCTAAGTGGTTCGCATGTTTCACCATCTCCGCGATAATTGAAATATTTTTGTCGATAGCCTTCTTGATTTTATTTAACTCATCCAGATTTAAATCATTTATTTGGACAACCGTATTCATTGTTTTATTCCCTTCCAAAAATCAAACATGGTTCTGGACACAGTATGTCACAAAGGATCAAATAGGGTAAGTCTATTTTTATAGGGAGTACCAAAACCGATTGCAGTTGCCAATAAATCTGAGGCATACAGGGTGCCGGGGGGCGGGAATTAGTTTTATCCAATAAGCTTATTATTTAGTGCGATAAAATCGCCAAGAACAACAAAGCCACAATATTCGTGATTTTAATCATTGGATTAATAGCAGGCCCGGCTGTGTCCTTATAAGGGTCGCCAACAGTGTCACCCGTTATGGCCGCTTGATGAGCCTGCGAGCCCTTGCCGCCATGATGACCATCTTCAATATATTTCTTGGCATTATCCCAAGCTCCGCCACCAGCCGTCATAGAAAGCGCCACAAACAGACCCGTCACAATGACTCCCAATAGCATCGCTCCCAAAGCAGAAAAAGCCGCCGAGCGGTCAGCTATCGCCTCAATGATAAAATAAAATACAATCGGAGACAAAACCGGCAACATTGAAGGAATAATCATTTCCTTAATAGCCGCCCGCGTTAAAAGGTCGACAGCGGCCTCATAATCAGGTTTCTCAGTGCCTTTCATGATGCCGGGCTTTTCTTTGAACTGGCGGCGTACTTCTTCAACAATCGCACCCCCCGCACGGCCAACCGCCATCATGCCCATAGCACCGAATAAATAGGGTAGCAAACCACCAACAAATAGCCCTGCCACCACATAGGGGTTAGACAATGAAAAATCAACATTAACGCCCGCAAAATAACTATATGTGTCAGAGTTAGAAGAGAAGTATTTTAAATCTTCTGTATAAGCGGCAAATAAAACCAAAGCCCCAAGCCCCGCCGAGCCGATAGCATAGCCCTTAGTAACAGCTTTAGTCGTGTTACCAACAGCATCAAGAGCATCCGTTGTGTTACGCACGTCTTCTGGCAATTCAGCCATTTCTGCGATACCACCAGCATTATCTGTTACGGGGCCAAAGGCATCAAGAGCCACAACCATCCCCGCCAAAGCCAACATCGTTGAAACAGCTATGGCAATGCCGAACAAACCCGCCAGATTATAAGTAGCTAAAATACCAGCAACAATAACGATAGCTGGCAGTGCTGTGGCTTCCATAGAAACCGCCAGACCTTGGATAACATTGGTTCCATGGCCTGTTTCTGACGCCGCCGCGATTGATTTAACGGGACGATAATCCACCCCTGTATAATATTCGGTCACCCAAATGATTAATCCTGTTATCACCAATCCCAGAACACCGCAAATATACAAGTCCAAACCTGTAAAGGATAAATCTTCACCGACTGTTCGCACGACATCCAAGCCGATTAGATGGTCTGTCACGAAATACAGAGCTATCAGCGAGAAAATAGCCGCCGCGATGAAACCTTTATAAAGCGCGCCCATGATGGAGTTATTAGACCCAAGACGAACAAAGAAAGTTCCAATAATTGATGTCACGATACAAGTCGCCCCAATTGCCAGTGGGTAAATCATAAGCTCAAGACTGCTTTGGAAAAAAATCGCCGCCAAAACCATTGTTGCCACAATTGTTACGGCATAGGTTTCGAATAAATCTGCCGCCATGCCTGCGCAATCGCCGACATTATCGCCGACATTGTCAGCGATTGTGGCCGGGTTACGCGGGTCATCTTCTGGAATGCCCGCCTCAATTTTCCCGACAAGGTCGCCCCCAACATCAGCTCCCTTGGTGAAGATACCGCCGCCCAGACGCGCAAAGATAGAAATCAAAGAAGCCCCAAAGCCAAGTGCTACAAGCGAGTCAATAACTTCACGCGATGAAGCCTCCAGCCCAAGGGGACCTGTAAGAATATAAAAATAAACGGTCACAGAAAGCAGGGCTAATCCAGCCACCAGCATGCCTGTTACGGTACCTGAGCGAAAGGCAATAGACAAACCGCTGGCGAGGCTCACGCTGGCTGCTTGTGCTGTACGCACATTCGCGCGCACTGAAACCAACATGCCAACATATCCTGCGGCCCCTGAAAGAGTGGCGCCGATAATAAACCCGACTGAAACTTTCACGCCCAGCAGATAAGCCACAATAATGGCAATAATAATACCAACGAACCCAATGGCTCGATATTGGCGGTTAAGAAAGGCACTTGCGCCAGATTGAATGGCAGAAGCAATTTCCTGCATTTTCTCATTCCCAGCACTAGCCGCCAGAATACTCTGGATTGCCCAAAGACCATATATAATGGCAAGGACGCCAGCACCGATGATAAGCATCATAACTGTGCTCATTTATTTATTCCTTTTATGATGTTTAAAGATAGACGAAAACTATCCCTTTCACTAATTTGCAGAACCTGCCAAAAAATGATGAAAAAGGCAACTTTTTCTTAAAAAAAATTCAAAAAATCAGTAATGCGTCCAGCCTGAACGCGTAAGCTCAATTTTTTTACCTGTCTCATCATAGAGGCCATTTTTTTTATTTTTGCTTATTTGCCCTATCGGGGTCAGCAAAACACCTTGCTGATGGGCAATTTTTTCAATTATGGTTTGGTTTTTCTGTGCTGTTGTAAAAATCAATTGATAATCATCGCCGCAACTCAGCTGAAACATACGCTCATATTGAGGCTTTGCAAGCGGTATATCTTGTAGCCTGATGTCGGCGGCACAATCTGAGGCTTTGCAAATATGCCCTAAATCAGCCAGCAAACCATCCGACATATCAATGGCGGCCGAAATATGAGGCGCCAGTGCTTGACCTAATGCCAAAAGCGGTTGCGGGCGCAGGTAATGGCGAGAAAAAGCGGTGTCTTTTCGATCTTTTGCATCTTGGAGTCCCAACCCGCCAGCCCCGATGCACCCGCTTACATAAATAATGTCGCCTGCTTTTGCGCCCGCTCGTTTGACCATGCCCCCCCGCTTCACCACACCAAAAACAGTCAAAGAAAAAACAGCTTGGCTCGGATGCACAGCACTATCTCCTCCCATGAGTAAAAAATCATAATGCTTGAGCTGTTCTCCAAACGCCTGAGCAAAAGCCGCAACCCAGTTTTCATCTGGCGTCACAGGGGTGAAATTCAAAAAACAACCAAGCGGTTTTGCTCCCTTAGCCGCAAGGTCAGACAAATTCACCCCAACCAGCTTTATCGCCACATCGGCAGGGCTTGTACCCGCTAAATAATGAACCCCCTCAACCAGCGTATCTGTCGTAATGATAAGGTCTTTACCAGTTGGCGGCGTTAAACAAGCGGCATCATCTTTTAAGTTTAAACCACTTAAAGAATCTGACAGAGGCGCAAAATATTTTGCAATAAAATCAAATTCCTTCATATTAACCACTTCATAAAACTGAATTTTGAGCTTTTTCCTCTATTAATCTGTTAAGCAACGCATTTGCCATACCCGCTTCAGAACCATCAAAAAAAGCATGCGCCATATCCGTATATTCAGATGCCACAACATTGGGCGGCACATCATCACGGCATAATATTTCATACGCGCCGGCGCGCATTAAAGCACGCAAAATGCTGTCCAGTCGGGATAATTTCCACCCTTTGCGTAATATATCATTCACGCGCTGGTCAATCAAACGCTGGTGTTCGACAACCCCGCGTAAAATGCTCTCAAAGTGACTTGCATCCGCTGCAGGTAATTCCATGTCTTCTAGCGGCAAACCAAGCCTGTGATTAAGATATTCACTAATCGTTTCTTCAAGCGCAGAACTGGCAATGTCCATTTGATAAAGTGCCTGCACCGCAAAGAGCCGTGAGGCAGAACGCGCATCATGGTGCCCCTTATTGTTTTGCGTCATGAGCTTATTCCAGACATTTGCTCACGCACATCAATTAACCGTAAACAAGCCGTTGCCGCGCCGCCGCCTTTATTTTTTTTCGCTTTATCGCATCTTTCCCATGCTTGTTTTTCATTTTCGACAGTCTGAATACCATTGCCAATTGGCAAGCCATATTGCACGCCAAGATCCATAAGAGCGCGGGCACTTTCATTACAAACCGTATCATAATGTGTGGTTTCACCGCGAATCACGACACCCAGCGCCACATATCCATCATAGTCATGCTGACTCTTGGCGGCGTAATGAATCGCGGGCGGGATTTCCAAAACGCCCGACACATCAATACATTCATATGAATAATTTGCCTCTTCAAGCACTTTTATAGCTCCCTCAGCCAGAGCTTGCGTCAAATCTTTGTAAAGGGAAGCTTTAATGAGCAGAATTTTTTTACTCATGATTTTTGTGGTTTTTTATTAGTGAAAATCGGACGCTGTCCTGTCACTTCTATACCATATCCCTCAAGCGCAACAATCGTTCGAGGGGTGTTTGAGAGAAGCTCTATTTTTTTCAATCCTAAATTGGAAATAATCTGTGCACCGACACCATACTCACGAAGCTCTACTGATTTGCCGCCCTTTTCTTTTGGCAGCATCTGGTCGCTAAAAGGTGTCGGCGAGGTATTGCGTATCAGCACCAGCACGCCGCGTCCCTCTTCACCGATGATTTTTAACGACTTGCTTAAAGTTTGCGCTTTGGGAACATTATTTTGGAACAAGTCCAATAGGATATTTTCGGCATGCATACGCACAAGAACGGGTTCATCCCCTGAAATATCACCTTTGATAAACGCAATATGTTCTTCATTTTCAACTTTATTTTTGAAAACAATGCTTTTGAAATCACCGCCATAAATCAGATTAAGGTCAGTTTCTTGAATACGTTCAACCAGCTCATCATTTTTGCGCCGATAAGCAATTAAATCGGCAATTGTCCCAAGCTTGAGACCGTGTAACTGGGCAAATTTCACAAGATCTGGAAGCCGTGCCATCGTGCCATCATCATTCATGATCTCGCAAATCACCCCAGCTGGATAGAGCCCTGCCAAGCGTGAAAGATCAACCGCCGCTTCGGTGTGCCCTGCGCGCACGAGTGTTCCCCCCTCACGCGCCACTAAGGGAAACACATGCCCCGGCGAGACAATATCGGTTACGTTTTTGGTCGGGTCAATAGCAACAGAAATAGTATGCGCTCTATCATGTGCAGAAATGCCTGTTGAGATTCCCTCACGTGCTTCAATCGAGATAGTGAAAGCTGTTTGATGGCGCGAGCGGTTTTTAGAAGACATAAACTCAAGTTCAAGATCTTTTGCCCGCGCCTCATTCAGCGCAAGACAGATCAAGCCGCGCCCATATTTCGCCATAAAATTAATCCCCTCAGGGGTCGCCATTTGCGCCGGAATAATCAAATCACCTTCATTCTCACGGTCTTCAGCGTCCACAAGAACAATTATTTTGCCATTCCTAACATCTTCAATAATATCCTCAATCGGAGAAATAAATTGTTTATATTCAGTCATTATTTAATTGCCTCAAACCTTAGTCAGCGTTTGCGCTAGGCGCGCAACATAGCGTGCCAGCACATCAATCTCGAGATTAATTTTATCACCCGCCTGAGTGACACCCCATGTCGTGACAGCTTGTGTATGGGCAATTAAATTGACCTCAAAGCAATTGCCATCAACTTCATTTACAGTCAAGGACGTTCCATTAAGCGTTACTGAACCTTTGGCGGCAATAAAACAAGATAATTCAGCCGCCACTTCTAAGCTAAATATTTTGCTATTGCCTTGTGCGCGTATCGCTTTGACTATGGCTATGCCATCCACATGGCCACTTACAATATGGCCGCCAAGCTCATCGCCCATTTTCAAAGAGCGTTCCAAATTAAGCTGAGTGCCAAGCCGCCACTCACCCGCCATTGTCACATTGCGCGTCTCTTTGGATGCCTCAACCCCAAACCAATTGCCCTTATCATCACGTCCCTTATCCAGCACTGTAAGACAAACGCCCGAATGAGCAATCGATGCACCAATTTGAATATCGTCAACCTCATAGCGCGTCGAAACCTGATAATAAGTATCCCCGCGCAGCTCTAATGCGCGAATGGTTCCAATGTCCGTGATAATTCCAGTAAACATACTAATCTCTTGCCTCATAGACGTGCATCATATCTGGCGCACAGTCTTGTTGGGATATATGTATGAATTTGACTGATTGGCTTAAATTTTCAATGCCCATAAACTGCAAATCGCTTTGCGTCGGCAGATCAAGCGCGTCAATATTAGTCGGCAAGTCAAATGGAGCTTGGAAAACAACCAATCTATCCACCAAACCAGCCTCTAAAAATGCCTTAGCAAGCCTCGGCCCCCCTTCAAGCATTAACCGCGTAATGCCGTCATCGGCAAGCTGTTCTAATATTTTTTGCGGCAAAGCATGAGGCAACACCTCCCACCCCGTCAAATCGCTCAGCGTCAAGCTTTTTGTCGAAGCAATATAGCGTTTTGGGCTATAAGCCGCCATGCCCGCCAATCTACAGGTCAATAATGGCTTATCATGCTTAAATGTACCCGCACCTATCAAAATGGCGTCATGCTCTGCGCGCATTAAATGCACCCACCGTTGCGCTTGCTCAGATGTAATAGCCAAATTCGTGCCTCTAGCTTTGCGCATCATACCATTGCGGCTAATCGCTATTTTAAGCGTCACCAAGGGACGCCGCTGCGTGACCTTCAAAATAAAACCAGCATTTAAGCTCGCCGCTTCATTTTCGCAAACCCCTGTTGTCACATGGATTCCGGCTTTTTTAAGTCTCATAATGGCGCGCCCGTTCACCCGTTCATCCGGGTCAATCATCGCAATAACAACCCGCGAAATGCCGCTTTCTATGAGTGCTCGCGTACAAGGCGGCGTCTTGCCTTGATGCGCACATGGCTCAAGGGTCACATAAGCGACGGCGCCGGATAAGTCAGAATATTTGCTAGATTGTTCCGCCAGTGCCATTTGAATGGCCCTCGTCTCGGCGTGAGGGCGGCCGCCTATTTGCGTGCGCCCTTGTGCGATAACACAGCCATCGCGCACAATAAGACATCCAACAGACGGATTAGGTGCCACTTGCCCTAGCCCCTTACGGGCAAGCCTTAAAGCGCGATTCATATAAATTATATCTTCGTGGTTTTTCACTTACTTGCCGCCCAAGCTTATTAAGCCCAGAATCTAATTATCAAATTTTTGTTTTTCGGGCATTTCAACAAGGAAGTTCTCGAAATCCTTTGCCTCACGGAAATCTCTGTAAACCGAAGCAAAACGCACATAACCAACCTGATCAAGTGTAAAAAGCCCTTCCATGACCATCTCGCCGAGCATTTTTGCTGGAATCTCAGCTTCACCAAAATTTTCCATGCGCCTCACAATGCCACTCACCATACGCTCAATACGTTCGTGTTCAACGGGGCGTTTGCGCAGAGCAATTTGCACAGAACGCATAAGCTTATCGCGGTCAAATGGCACTTTGCGTCCTGAGTTTTTAACAATAATCAGTTCACGCAATTGAATACGTTCAAATGTTGTAAACCGCCCCCCGCAATCAGTGCAGTGACGCCGCCGCCGAATAACCGAATTATCTTCTGTCGGACGGCTGTCTTTGACCTGTGTGTCGTTGTTACTACAATATGGGCATCGCATGATAAAATCCGCCTCAATTATAAATCGGAAACCGTTGGCACAAAGCGATAACCTTATCGCGTATAGTGGCTTCGATTTCTGACGTTTGACGGCTTGCATTATGAGCCACGCCCTCCAGAGCCTCGGCGATTAAATCGCCTACTTGCTGAAACTCGACCACCCCAAACCCGCGTGACGTCGCCGCAGGCGTGCCAAGCCGCACACCCGATGTAATCATTGGTTTTTCAGGATCAAACGGAATAGCATTTTTATTACAAGTAATAAACGCACGCTCCATAGCCTCTTCAGCCATTTTTCCGGTGACCCCCTTAGGGCGCAAATCAACCAGCACGAGGTGATTTTCCGTCCCCCCCGAAACAATATCAAACCCATGCCCTTTGAGGCTTTGCGCCAGGGCCTTAGCATTCTTAACAACTTGCTGAATATATGATTTAAAATCAGGTCTCAAGGCTTCCCCAAAAGCCACCGCCTTGGCCGCAATAACATGCATGAGCGGCCCGCCTTGAATACCCGGAAAAATAGCTGAGTTAAACTTTTTGCCAAGGGCCTCATCATTGGACAAAATCAATCCACCGCGTGGACCCCGTAGCGTTTTATGTGTTGTGGTTGTTATCGCATCTGCATATGGCAACGGGCTCGGATGCGCTCCGGCCGCAACCAGACCAGCAATATGCGCCATATCAACCAACAGATAAGCTCCAATTAGGTCGGCTATTTCACGGAATTTTTTAAAGTCAATAATACGCGGATAAGCCGAGCCCCCCGCAATAATCAATTTTGGCTTATGTTCTTTTGCTAATGTTTCGACTTCCTCAAAGTCAATCAGATGATCATCGCGGCGCACGCCATATTGCACGGCGTTAAACCATTTACCAGACTGATTTGGTGCCGCCCCATGTGTCAGATGACCACCGGCGGCAAGACTCATGCCCAAAATAGTATCACCGGGTTGCAATAAAGCCTGCATAACCGCTTGATTGGCTTGCGAACCAGAATGAGGCTGGACATTCGCATAAGTGCAATTATAGAGTTTCTTAACCCGTTCAAGCGCAAGGTTTTCAGCAATATCAACAAATTCACAGCCGCCATAATAACGCCGCCCCGAATACCCCTCAGCATATTTATTTGTCATAATCGACCCTTGTGCTTCCAAAACAGCTTTGGAAACAATATTCTCCGAAGCAATCAATTCAATTTGATTCTGCTGTCGTGAAAGCTCCAAAGCAATTGCCGCCGCAATATCAGCGTCTCTTTCACTAAGGGGCTGATGAAAAAAGTTATTACTTTCAGTGTCTAAAGCTGTTTTCTCTGTTGCAGACATTTACTGACCTTTCATGCCTAAAATCTCATGTTCAAAATCTCGCGCCCAAAATCGGGTGCCCCGAAATATAGCGGGTTATGGGGCTTTGGAAAATACCATATATAGTAATTATTTGAAATCTATTGCACTATAAATATAAAAATTACCAGTGAAAAAACAAGATTATTCACACAGCTTAATTTATTTGCACTATATTGGGTTTCATGGATTTAGCAACTGCACCCTATTTAACCAGCGCGCTCATCATTGCTTGCATGATGGGGGCTGTCTGGGTTGTCTCTATCCCCTTGAAAGATGTCAGCATTATTGACAACTTTTGGGGCTTTGGCTTTGGATTAAGTAGCATCGGCGTTTTCTGGCTTACAGATAATATAAAGTCGGGCAGTCAAATTATCTTACTTTTGATTATCATTGCATGGGCTTTGCGCCTGAGCGGCTATTTATTCTGGCGGTGGTTGCAAGAAGGCAAAGAAGACCGCCGCTATCGGGCGATGCGTAAAAATCGCCCGCTTTTTTGGCTACAATCAATTTATAAAGTCTTCCTTTTTCAAGGATGCCTCATGTGGCTGATTGTTCTGCCTGTAATCTATGCATTAGCCTACACAGATGAAACAACCGAACCACTCAGCTTGCTCGGCACTCTGCTCGGCACTCTGCTCGGTGGGGTGGTAGCACTTGGCGGACTGATAATAGAAACATGCGCCGATTGGCAACTTGTTCGCTTTCGCGCCAATGCAGATAATCAAGGAAAAATCCTCAATACAGGCTTATGGAGCAGAACGCGCCATCCAAACTATTTTGGGGATGTCATGTTTTGGTGGGGCGTTTGGGTCATTTGTTGTAGCATTGCGCCTTTGGCTATATATTTTATTTTTGCCCCCATCATCATGAATTTTCTGCTGGTCAAAATTTCAGGCGCAGATTTACTGGATAAAATTCTTAGCAAGCGCAAACCGGGCTTTTCAGATTATATGAAACGGACAAATCGGTTTATGCCGAAAATTTTTTAAACGCTTATATTAGGCACTGATATAAGGGGGAATATTTGCACCTTCCTTCAAAAACGGTTACATAATTCTTACTACGGAATTTTAAATGACGAATGCCCCAAAATATCCAACCACACGGATGCGTAGACTACGCCACCAAGACTGGTCACGGCGCATGGTTGCGCAAAATCACCTAACGCCAAATGATTTAATCTGGCCGCTTTTTATTATCGAAGGGTCGGGCCAGTCTGAGCCTATCAAAACCATGCCGGGGGTGGAAAGATTGAGTATTAATTTGGCGGTAAAAGCTGCCAAAGAAGCCGTCCAAGAAGGCATCCCTTGTCTTGCCTTGTTTCCTAATACGCCGCCCGAACGCCGCGATGAAAATGGAACCGAAAGCATTAACCCAGATAATCTAGTATGCCGCGCCACGCGTGCCATCAAGGATGCTGTTCCCAATATTGGTATTTTGTGTGATGTTGCCCTTGACCCCTATACAACGCATGGGCATGACGGGTTAATGAAGGGGGATGAAATTCTTAATGACCTGTCGGTTGAAAAACTAGTGCATCAAAGCCTCATACAAGTCGAGGCTGGTTGCGATATTATCGCGCCCTCTGACATGATGGACGGACGGGTGGGGGCTATTCGTGATGAACTTGAAATGCACGGCTACACAAACACGCTAATTATGGCTTATGCGGCTAAATATGCGTCTGCCTTTTTTGGTCCTTTCCGCGATGCGGTCGGGTCAGGCGAAAGGCTGAAAGGTGATAAGCGAACCTATCAGCTTGACCCTGCAAATAGTGACGAGGCTTTGCGCGAGGTGGCACTAGACATTAACGAAGGCGCAGATATGGTGATGGTCAAGCCGGGCATGCCCTATCTTGATATTGTTCAGCGTGTTAAACAGCACTTTAATGTGCCGACATTTGCTTATCAGGTATCGGGAGAATATGCCATGTTATGTGCTGGCGCAAAAGCGGATATGCTCGCGTTAGATGCGGTTATTTTAGAAAGCCTCATTGGTTTCAAAAGAGCGGGCGCGGATGGCGTTTTGAGCTATTTTGCGCTTAAAGCGGCGCGTTTGATTAACGCCTAAGGTTCAAAATCTTTTCCGCCAATTGGCGTCAAGACTAGCCACCATTTCATGCTGAGGGTTATGGCGATATTCATCAATGAGTTGAACTTCGATGCTTAACCGACTAGGGTGCTGGCCCATAGTTTGATGAACATATCCAAGACTCCATTCCATTTGTCGCCCAGAAGGGTTGAGATCAAATTGCACATCCTCATAAACCTGCCCGCCATTAGGAATACGGCGCACGGGTAAGCGCATGGATAAATCACCCCTTTCAATGCGCAAAGGTTGAGCTATCCGCGTATAGATAAAACCGCTATTTAGGGGGCGAATAAGAGAATGTTCAAACGCCAAGCTGGTCGTATCATTCACCAACATAACCGCATCCGATTGCGCCGCATTATGCGAGGTATGGCCTGCATAAATCCCTAAACCAGACACCCATCCATTGGGCAATGAGGTCATATTGCCCAAACCTACAAATATATTTTGTCCATAGCCTTGGGTTGTAAAAACGCCTGAGCCTTGATTGCCGAGCCAGCTATCTTCTTCTAACAACAAACCTGCCTGCAAAGCCCATACAGAGGCTTCGTGCTTAGCGGTATACTGAGTTGCGAAACTAATTTGACGCGACTCTTCTGGGTCATCAGAGCTCGAAACAAAGCCTGTAAAGCGCAAATTATTAACGCCAAGCTGACCGCCTATACTCGTTTCCATCAACTCAAAATAGGGGTTTTTCAAAAAATTATGCTGAATTTGCCCAGCGTCAAAACTGGCATCTATCAAGCCCACAACTTGTTTTGGTTTAACCGCGCTCCAGCTTGAGAAAAAACCTTTCCCCTCGCCTTTGAATGCCAGATGCAATGTTGGTTCAGCTTTTGGCGAGGCAAATAGACTATCCCCACCGCCTTCTTTTGCTTGAGCTTCATCAGTTTCAAACACAGATAGAGGCATAATAAACGGTGTGCCAAGACTATCATGCACCACGATATCTTGGTTTCGCAATTGTTCTATTAAGTCTTCATCTAAATGTTCAAAATTGAAATCACTCGCATCGACACTCACTTCCTCACCAGCGATAATAACAAATGCAGGGCCAACCGGATTGGTCGCCGCCTCAATATCGAGCAAACCCTGCCCATAAACATCTGCATCTTCATAAATCCCTGTATTATTTGTCGTTTGTAACAACCGTGCTACTATTTCGATGTCGCTCATTTGCGTACCAAAAAGTTCTTTCATCAAGACCAGCGCCGCCGAGACATGGGGGGCAGCAAAGGAGGTGCCTGTAACGCTTTGATAACCACCCCCTGCGCGTGCGCTACGCGTATACTTCGAGCCGCTATTGCTACCCCCCGGTGCGGCAAGACAAAAAGACTTCGCATGACCGCATTGGTTGCTATTTGTGTCGATAACACCGTTGGAATCAGTGGCGACCACCACAAGTGTGCGCCCTTGAAGCTGGTCAAAATATAGCGGTAAAGCCGCAGAGATAGATACTTCATTGCCACGTTCATTACCAGCAGACCAAACATGCACCCCTGAAGTATTCGCTATGGTTTGGATGCTTTTGCCGTATTCACTTTGCATGAGTGCTTTTTGTGAGCCCGCGATTGCTGGATTTAATTGAACGGTCATTCCCCAACTATGATTATAAACATCTGTGCCTGCCTGTGAGAGCTCTTTTAAACCAGAATTGAAAATATCATCACTGATAACGAGGCTTCCACGTGTCGTTAATTTAAACGTATACATGCCAATATCAGCATTAAAAGCGACGCCATGCATAGCCGAGCCTATGCCGCGCGCGCCAGCCGCAACACTGGCAACTGCGGTGCCATGATTAATCTGGGAATTGCGCGGCTCAACCCCATTAAATTGGTCTCGGTTATTCATATAGATACGCGCAGGAGAAAATTCTTGGTGAGTCCCATCAAGCCCGGTATCGGTAAATCCGAATCTAACGCCCGCCCCACTTAAGCCCCGTGCATAAGCCCCTGCCGCTTTGGTAACGGCGAGACCAACTTGTCCCTGGTATTCATTACTATTTGTGAATTGCGTGATATCAAGATCACTTATGAACTCAGTGACATCAAAAGCTTCTATATTTATCGTCGTTGGGCCTGAAGTTTGGGTAGAACCACCACTACCCGAAGTGGACGAACCACCCCCGCCGCCGCCACAAGCAACAAGAGCCAATATCAGCCCCGGCATCATATATCTGAGCAGATTATCAAATCGGTAATCTGCAAGACGCTTAATAAAAAGAGGAAAAACCGCTTTCAATTTCTGTTTTTTAAGAAAAACACATTTATATAACTCAAACACAATAACTTACCTTATACGCAAAAAAAAACTTTCAAGGTAAATTTTGAACACATAAAGGAATTATTGAAAATAATGTTAATTTCAATAATTTCTATTAATTACAATAATTGTCTATAAACTCAATTTTTACTATTAAGCTTATTTTTTTCTTAATACTTCAATCAAACTCGATGTATCCCAGCGACCGCCGCCAACCTCTTGTATTTGCTTATAAAAATAATCAACCTGCATGGTAACAGGCAATGGCGCGCCATTGCTTTTTGCTTCATCAAAAACAATTCCGAGGTCTTTGCGCATTAAATCAACAGCAAAACCGAATGAAAACGCACCCTCGATCATTGATTCGTGCCGATTGTCCATTTGCCATGATTGTGCCGCCCCTTTTGAAATGACCTCAATGACAGCCATTTCATCTAAGCCTGCACAGCGGGCGAAATTCAACGCCTCTGAAAGCCCTTGGAGCAATCCAGCAATGGCAATTTGATTGACCATTTTAGTTTTTTGCCCCGCCCCAACACGCCCCATTAATCGGTGAGCCTTGGCATAGCAATCCAGTGCCGGTTTTGCTTGCTCATAAGCCCTATCATCGCCGCCGAGCATAACCGTTAGCGTCCCATTCAGTGCGCCCGCCTCGCCGCCCGATACAGGTGCATCCAGAAAATATAACCCCTTGCGCGAGGCAATTTCTGCCACTTCAAAAGCACAATGCGCAGAAGTCGTTGTGTGATCAAGAAAAACACTTCCCGCCGACATATTTTGAAACGCGCCTTGCTCGCCAAGGGTCACTTGGCGCAAATCATCATCATTACCAATGCATGAAATAACCAGATCATTACCAATAGCCGCCTGCGCTGGTGTCACCGCTGCCCGTCCCTTATATTTTTCCAACCATTGAGAGGTTTTTTCAAGCGAGCGATTATATACCGTAACCTCGTGCCCCCCCCCCACAAGATGCATCGCCATAGGGCCACCCATAACCCCCAAACCAATAAATGCGATTTTCATGATGACCCTCCAAATATGGCTGAATTACCTTATATATATAATCGCACAAATAACAACGCAATCATCCCTTGAGAAATCACCCCTTTTTACGCATATTGAAATCAAACGCCGAGGCGAAGGACGCAACTTTATGGATTTTTCATTTGAAACGACAATCGGTCACAATAATTGGCTGATGTGGGGAACATATTTTATCATCCTACTTGGCATGGTTTCTTATGCTTTAGAAAAAATAGCATTGGAAGTCACATCGCTTTGCGTTCTGATCGCTCTTTTAGTGTTATTTCACCTGCCTGCTTTAATAACCCCCGAAACGCAAAGCTTAATCAGTCCCGTCGACCTCTTGGCAGGGTTTGGTAATCCGGCCTTGATTGCCGTTATTGCTCTTTTGGTGATGGGTCAGGGATTGTTTCAATCTGGTGCCATTGAAGGCGAGACCGAAAGATTTATGTCTTTGACCTCTAATTCGCAACTCTTTGCCCTAACTTTGCTATTTATTCTGGCGATGATTGCCAGCGCATTTTTGAACAATACGCCCGTTGTCATTATGTGTATTCCTATCGTTAGCGCGCTTGCTAATAGAGTCAAATTAGCCTCGCCGCGAGTGATGATGCCGCTTAGTTTTATTTGTATTCTTGGTGGCATGACAACGCTTATCGGCTCATCGACAAATCTGCTGGTTGCGGGTGCGGTCGAAGAAAGCGGGCTTTTAAAGATTAATTTTTTCTCTATTACGTATCCCGGTTTATTGCTTGCCTTTATTGGGTCACTCTATGTTTTGCTGGTCATGCCCTATTTTCTTAAAAACATAAATGAAGCCAAAACGGATGAAAGTCAGGAACTTTCGGGCAAACAATATATTGTCGAATTTCGCTTAAAAAGTGACAACGCCTTGATCGGTGCCAAGCCAGTTGCTGGATTTTTTCCTGAAATCACAGGCATGACTCTACGCAGTGTCGAAAGACGCGCCAAAGCAATGCTCCCGCCTTTTGAGGGGTTTGAACTTGAAGCGGGTGACACTTTGGTACTGGCTGCGACGCGCCGTCAACTCACCGAAGCACTTTCGGCATTGGAGCATCCACTCTCTGATTTTGGTGCCTCTGTATCTGCTTCTGAAAAAGACGCTACCGGTGAAACCCCAACCCTTGCCGAAGTTGTTATTGCTCCCGGCTCACGCATGCAAGCGCGGACAATTTATCAAACGGGGTTTCGCTTTGAAACAGGGTGCCGCGCTTTAGGCGTTCAGCGCAGAAGCCGAATGATGCGCCAAAACCTCAAAGATATAAGATTAGAACCGGGCGATGTTCTGTTGGTTTTAGGCACAACCAAGCAAATCCAAGGGTTGCGCTCAAATCGAGATGTTTTATTACTGGAATGGTCAGCCTCTAATTTGCCAAATTTTGCCCATGCAAATCAAGCACGCTTGATTTTCGGGGTGACTATTTTATTAGCGGCCCTCAACATAGTGCCCATTGTGACGGCCGCCCTAGCCGGGGCTGCCGCCATGATTGTGTCGGGTGTTTTGAACATTCGCCAAGCCGCACGCGGCGTCGATATGCGGATTTTTTTGACCATTGGTGTCGCCTTAGCCATGTCCACAGCGATGGCAAAGACGGGCGGCGCGGTATATTTGGCAACGAGCTTCATCACCTTGTTCGAGAATTTTAATCCGTGGATTATCTTATCGGCTTTTTTCTTATTATGCGCTCTTGTCACAAATATCTTGAGTAATAATGCCACAGCCGTTTTGTTCACCCCGATTGCCTTGAGTCTGTCTAATAGTCTCGCAATGCCTGTTGAAGCCTTCGTTTTTGCTGTTATTTTTGCCGCCAATTGTTCTTTTGCAACCCCCTTTGCTTATCAAACCAACTTGCTGGTCATGACACCGGGTAATTATCAATTTAAAGATTTTCTACGTTGTGGCTTGCCGCTCATTTTTATCATCTGGCTGACTTATTCTTTGTTTGCGCCTTGGTATTTTCACGCTTAAGATAGGGCCATGAAAGAATTTGAACACAATAAACTGCCGCTGTTTTATATGACACCGCCAGCTCCTTGTCCTTATCTTGACGGCAAAATTGAGAAAAAAATTTTTACGCATTTATCTGACCAAAATGCCAATGCCCTTAACGACGTACTAACCCATGCAGGATTCCGGCGGAGTCAAAATATCCTTTATAAACATTCATGCGAAAACTGTCAGGCATGTATCTCTGTTCGCGTTAAAGCCCAAGCCTTTGTGGCGTCTTCTAGTTTTCAAAGAATTCTAAAGAAAAACGCAGACCTCAAAGGCGTTCACCTAAAAACCGAAACACATAAAAAACAATTCGACCTTTTATGCAAATATCTAGAGCACCGACATAAAGATGGCGGCATGAGCGATATGACTTTTTTTGATTATACAGCGATGGTTGAAGACACAAGCGTGGATACTCATCTGGTAGAATATACAACCCCAAATAATGAGTTGATTGGCGTTTGCCTCATTGATCGGCTCTCAGATGGGTTATCTATGGTCTATTCATTTTATGACCCTGAACTGGACAAACGCAGTCTTGGCACTTTCATGATCTTGGACCAGATACAACGCACACGCGAGGCGGGGTTAAAATATCTCTATTTGGGGTATTGGATAGAAAATTGTCAAAAAATGATGTATAAGGAGCGTTTCAAACCGCTTGAAAAACTAACTGAAAGTGGGTGGAAGCCCTCGAAAAATTAAATACTCTTTGAAAGTTACATATATGTCTAAGAAAATCACGCGCCGTAATATTCTTACCGGAGCCGCAGGACTTGGGGCAACGAGCGTTGCTTTTAGCCCTTATGCGCCGGCCTATGCCAAAGGGCGTCGACGCTTAAGGCAGGTTACGACTTGGCCAAAGAACTTTCCCGGTCTTGGCACGGCACCTGAAAATATTGCCAAGCGGGTAAAGCTCATATCTGATGGCGAATTGGAGATTAAAGTTTATGCCGCAGGCGAGCTTGTCGGTGCTTTAGAGGCTTTTGATGCTGTCTCGACGGGCACGGCAGATATGTATCATGGCGCCGAATATTACTGGCAAGGTAAGGACCCTGTATTTGGTTTCTTCACCACTTGGCCTTTTGGTATGACGGCAATTGAATTTTCTGCATGGATTGAGTTTGGCGGCGGCCAACAACTTTGGGATGAATTAACGGCACCGTTTAATATTAAATCCTTTATATCTGGCGATACTGGCACGCAATCTGGTGGTTGGTACAATAAGCCTATTGACACGATTGAAGATTTCAAAGGCTTGAAAATACGGATGCCGGGGCTGGGCGGCGAAGTCATCCGCCGACGGGGGGCTTTGCCGGTGCTTCTGCCGGGCGGTGAATTATATGCTGCTTTGCAATCTGGTGCGCTTGATGCGGCTGAATGGGTTGGGCCTTGGAATGATATGGCACTCGGTTTTTATCAAATTAGCAAATATTTTTACTCGCCCGGTTTTCATGAATCCAATGGTGCTTTGGCAACGGGCATAAATCTTGAGGTCTGGAATAGTTTAAGCAAAAAGCATCAAGAAATTCTAAAAACCGCGTTCCAAGCTGAAACACATAGCACCAATGCCAAATTTTTTCATAATAATGCCCGTGCCTTACATAATCTGAAAACCCAACATAATATTACCCCGCGAAACTTCTCTGATGACATTATGCTAGCTTTGCAAGAAACGGCTCAAGAAGTAATGCAGGAAGTGTCGCAAAAAAGCGACCTTGCCAAACGTGTCTATGATAGTGCTATGAAGGCTATGGGTTTTTATAAAAAATGGTCGCCTTTTGCCGAAGAAGGTTTTTTGAAACACCGCCTTTAAGGGTACTTAGAATGCAACAGCTTATGAAAATTTCAGCAGCTATTGATGAGCTTAACACGCTTATTTTAAAGCTCGTTGCTTGGTTATCGCTTGGTATGGTCTTGGTACAAATCTTTGTGGTTATCATGCGTTATGTCTTTGGCACTGGCTCGGTGCAAATACAAGAAAGCATCATCTATATGCATGCTATGTTATTTATGCTTGCAAGTGCTGGCACGCTTCTGGCCGATGAACATGTGCGCGTTGACATTTTTTATTGCGCAATGTCACAACGCCATCAAGCCATGGTGAACTTGTTTGGATGTTTGGTTTTTCTTATTCCCTTTTGTGTGCTGATTATTTATGCATCACAAAATTATATTGCCTTATCATGGCGGGTCAAAGAAGGCTCGCCTGAAAATGGCGGTATTCAAGCTATTTACCTTTTAAAAACAATTATTCCAATTATGGCCGGGCTTTTAATCCTTCAAGGTGTTTCGCAAAGTTTCAAATCCATGCACCAGATTTTTGGCAAAGAAGAGAGTTAAATGGAAATCCTAGCCCTTTGCATGTTTGCGGCAGCCCTGGTTTTTTTGCTTATTGGTTTTCCAGTTGCTTTCACTCTTGGCGGCGTTGCTTTGTTGTTTGCCCTTATCGGCATCAGCGTAGATCTATTTGATTACGCCTTTTTACAAGCTTTACCGCAACGTATTTTTGGGACAATGACAAATAAAGTACTCATTGCTGTTCCTTTGTTTATTTTTATGGGAACGATGCTGGAGCGTTCACGTATTGCAGAAGAGCTGCTAGAAAATATGGGGCGTCTATTTGGTAAAATGCGCGGCGGACTTGGCATCTCGGTCATTATAGTTGGGGCTTTGCTCGCCGCATCTACCGGAATTGTCGGCGCAACCGTTGTAACAATGGGGTTGATGTCACTGCCAACTATGCTCAAACGCGGGTATAATCCATCTCTAACGGCCGGCACGATAAGCGCGGCCGGTACTTTGGGACAAATCATCCCGCCATCCATTGTGTTGATTTTACTCAGCGATGTCATCGCAAATGCCTATCAAAAGACACAGCTTGAAATGGGTATTTTTTCACCTAAAACGGTTTCTGTTGGTGAACTTTTTGCAGGTGCCCTCATCCCCGGATTATTACTCGTTGGTCTTTATATTATTTATCAACTTGGCTGGGCATTCTTCAAACCAGAATCCGCCCCCGCCTTTGAGGACACTGAACCCGTTTCATTTAGCACCATTATGACAAGTTTGCTCGCACCAATCATTTTGATTGTGTCCGTGTTAGGTGCAATTCTAACCGGTATCGCAACACCAACCGAAGCCGCCGCTGTTGGTGCCATAGGCACATTATTATTGGCAGGCGATAGGCTTCAAAACGGGTCAAAACGCATCCGCCTCGCCGCCGTGTCATTGGGCGGACTTATCGTTTTAACTAATATGTTTGATCTACGTCTCAATCTTAACGCCCCTACATTTTCCTCACAAATCGGCATTATTATCGCTTTTGGCTTATGCGGTGTGTTTTTAATCGGTCTCGCAACAAGCCTCAAACGCACCTATGAAAATAAAATATTAAGTGACGTCATGATGCGTACATCACGCATCACTTCTATGGTGTTTATTATTTTGATTGGCGCGGCTTTGTTCAGTCTCGTTTTTCGCGGGTTTGAAGGCGATGAATTTGTGCATGAATTTCTAATTAACCTCCCCGGAGGACCCATGGTCGTTCTGTTTAGTGTCATGCTGCTTATGTTTTTATTAGGCTTCTTCCTTGATTTTATCGAAATTATATTTGTGGTTGTGCCGATTGTTGCGCCTATATTGTTTCACTTAGGTTTTGATCCTATCTGGCTTGGCATTATGATGGCTTTGAATCTTCAAACATCATTTCTGACGCCGCCATTTGGGTTTACCTTATTTTACCTACGCGGCGTTGCACCTGACAGTCTCAAAACCACAGAAATTTATAAAGGCGTGATACCTTTTGTTTTAATACAGATTGCTTTGATTGCATTGCTCGTCTATTTGCCAGAGCTTATCGTCTGGTTGCCAGAACAAATTTTCGGATAATTATTATGCCATTTTGTTTTTAAAAGCAGGCCCCATAAGACCATTAGCGGGAAACCCTTTGGGGCGAATACGGCCCGCTTGTGCGCGGATACCTTCCCATTCTTTCAAGTTTTCGAACAAACGCGAGCGTCCCGCTTTATCAATCACCGTCAAGCCGTCATTTTTATCAAAACACCGAATATCAGCCAGTGCGCCATCGGTGTATTTTTGCAACCGAACGCCCTTACCGCGCGTCATAAGCGGAAGCTCAGATAATTCAAAAATTAATAATTTGCGGTTTTCACCTAACGCCGCAAGATGCGTTCCGACAACCGGCACACAGCATAAGAGCTCATCAGAGGATTTAACATTAACAATTTGCTTACCCGCACGACGATTATTGAAAAGTTCATTTTCTTCAACCACAAATCCGTTACCCGTTCGGGTTGCCATAACAAGTTTGCGGGCTTCATCATAACTGAAAATCTGAATAATCTCATCGCAAGATTGCAAGTCTATCATCAAAGAAAGAGGTTCTCCATTGCCGCGCCCACTCGCCAGCTTACTCGCCTCAATAATATAAGCGCGTCCGTTAGATGCAATAACAACCAATTTATCAGTCGTTTGAGCATGAAAAACAAATTTTGCCGTATCACTCGTTTTATATTTTACATCCTTAACATTTTCTAAATGCCCTTTCATCGCACGCACCCAGCCCTTTTGCGAACAGATAATAGTTATAGGTTCTTTTTCAATCAGTATATCAAGCGGTGCTTCATTTTCTTCATTAAGCAGGGCAAAACTTGTGCGCCGTTGTCCAAGCAAAGATTTAAGAGCATAAGTTTTTTTAAGGGCCTTAACCTCATCACCGATAATGTGCCATTGATTTTCGTCTGAACCCAGCAAAGTGTTGAGTTCTTTGCGTTCATCTTCAAGGCTTATATGCTCCGTTTTTATAATCATTTCTTCAAGCTTACGCAAAGCGCGAAGGCGCATATTCAAAATGGCTTCCGCCTGAGTTTGATTTAATCCAAAAGCTTGCATCATTTCAGCCTGAGGGTCATCTTCTTCACGAATAATGCGAATAACCTCATCAAGATTAAGATAAGCAATCAAATACCCATCCAAAACTTCAAGCCGCGCATCAATTTTTCTAAGCCGAAATTTACTTTTGCGCATTAAAACCAATTTACGGTGATTAAGCCATTCCAAAAGCAATTCTCGCAAATTCAAAACACCCGGCACGCCTTCTGAATTCAAGACATTGAGGTTGACAGAATAACGCGTTTCTAAATCGGTTTGCCTGAATAAAACAGACATAACTTGCTCTGGCTGCATATTTTTGCTTTTAGGGATAATAACGAGTCTGATATCTTCGGCACTCTCATCACGAATATCATCGAGCATTGGTAGTGCTTTGGCTTGCATCAGCTCGGCAATTTTTTCAATCAAGCGCGATTTTTGAATCTGATATGGAATTTCAGTAATAATAATTTGCCATGTTCCATGCTCAAGGTTTTCTACCTCATAACGGGCACGCAGACGTATCGACCCTCGCCCTGTTGCATAGCACTGGCGAATATTTTCCAGCGGTTCAACAATAATCCCGCCGGTTGGAAAATCAGGCCCCTTCACATATTCAAATAATCTATCAATGCGAGCATTTGGTGCTTTAATAAGATGTAATGCCGCATGACATAATTCACTGACATTATGGGGCGGAATATTAGTCGCCATACCAACGGCAATACCTGTTGAACCATTTGCCAAAAGATTCGGAAATGCCCCCGGCAAGACAATTGGCTCTTCATCCTCACCATCATATGTCACTCTGAAATCAACCGTATCTTGATTAAGGTCTTGTAGCAACAAGCTCGCAATTTCGGTCATCCGCGCTTCGGTGTAACGCATCGCAGCAGCACTATCCCCGTCAATATTGCCAAAATTACCCTGCCCATCCACTAAAGGATAGCGAACAGCAAAATCTTGTGCCAACCGCACCATCGTGTCATATACCGCCTGATCGCCATGCGGGTGATACCGCCCGATCACATCCCCAACAACGCGCGCGCATTTTTTAAACCCCTGATCTGGGTCTAGCTTAAGCTGACGCATAGCAAAAAGCAGGCGGCGGTGGACCGGTTTCAAGCCATCACGCGCATCTGGCAAGGCACGGTTTGTGATGGTGGAAAGCGCGTAAGCCAAATAACGCGTTTCTAATGCTTCGCGCAAGGTAATGTTTTTCGCCGCGCCGTCCTCTGGCAATGTTACTTCAGTCATGCGCTTTTATATCAAGATTCGCCAGCGCGCTATCACGCAACAACAAAAAAAGCATTCTTGCTCTGCTCTCAGGGATGGTTTCATCCATAGAATAATAAAGTCGCTTACTTAAAAAATATTCGGTTATCTCAAAACCAGCCTTCAGATCAGCGGCTCTTACCTGAGCCAAAGGGTCAATAAAAAACGGCGGGATGATAAAAAGCCTATCCAAATAGGGTTCAGCCGCAACTGCCGATACCGCCCGCCCGCTTGTGGGCGAAATATGCGTCAAATTATGATGACTTCCAGTTGCCGCACAACGGGTTAAATCAAGCCCAAATCCCAATTCATCCAACATAGCCAACTCAAACCTTATAAAAACGGCGGGCCAAACAGACGGACTATCAAGACATTCAATTAAGCTCTCAAAAGCCCGTGCCAAGCGCGGATAGGCTTGGCGTTCGGGGAAAATTCGCGCCATATCGCATAAGGCCCTAAGAGCTGCCAGATGCAAAGGATCATGCAACGCTAAACCGGCCCGCAATTTAATCGGCTCAACTGTAAAAGTACCAAGGTGAGCAGATAATCTGGCACGCCAACATGCTTGCACTCGATTACCCATTTGTAAGACAGGTCTTAAGCGCCGTCCAATACCGCCGCGCACAAGCCCCGCAAAACGGCCATTTTCTTCTGTGATAACCTCAATAATGGCGGCTGTTTCACCATGCGGGCGTGAACTTAGAACGGTTGCTTCTGCCTGCCACTCCATGGCTGTTCTCCGATTGGTTTAAAATGAAGAGGTAATCCCCATCATGCGCATGCGCTCTGGGTCTTCAATCCAATTCTCACGCACTTTGACAAACAAAAATAAATGGACACGGTGGTCAAATATCTCTTCCATATCAAGCCGCGCCTGTTGTCCAATTTCTTTGATTGCGCGTCCATTTTTGCCTAAAATAATCGCTTTTTGCGTATCGCGGCGCACATAAATAACTTGCTCGATTTTTACACTTCCATTTTTCTGGCGCGTCCATTTTTCGGTTTCAACCGTCAGCGCATAAGGCAGCTCTTGATGCATTCGCAAAAATAGTTTCTCGCGCGTGACCTCCGCCGCCAGAAACAATGAAGGTACATCCGCCGCCATATCTTCTGGATATTGCCAAACCCCCTCTGGTACAGCCATGCTAAGGCATTGACGCAGCTCTTCCAAACCTTGCTCTTTAAGAGCCGATACCATGAAAATTTCTTTAAAATTTGCTTTTTTACTCAACTCATCGACCAAGCCCAAAAGCGTTTCATGTCGCACCGCATCTATTTTGTTCAAAATAAGCATCACAGGCTTTGTCGTTTCCTGAATACCTGCAAGCACCATTTCTGTTTCCTTTGGTAGCCTTTTGCTAACATCCAGCACGACCGCAATAACGTCAGCATCATTTGCCCCTGCCCATGCCTCATGAACCATAGCCCTGTCCATTTTACGCTGGCCATCAAACACACCCGGCGTATCAACCAATATGATTTGCGCCTTGCCCTCTATAACAACGCCGCGCAAGCGTGCCCGCGTCGTTTGCGTTTTATGCGTCACAATAGATACTTTTTGTCCAATCAAAGCATTGGCTAAAGTTGATTTCCCAGCATTAGGCGGCCCGATGACCGCAACAAACCCAAACCTTGTATCATTCATTTTCATTACCATAATGGTCTAATTCTTTAAGGCTTCAAGTAAAGCCTGCGCTGCTTTATGTTCAGCTTGCTTTTTAGAACTTTCACTCGCCTTTGCAGATAGGTTGTCGGACAAAGAGACCAGCACCGTAATTTCAGGCTTATGGTCTGGCCCCGTTTGACTGATTTTTTTATAACGCGGCAAGCCAAGTCCATTTGCCAAAGCAAATTCCTGCAACGCTTCTTTATCGCTAATAGGCACCTCTGGCTGGTTTTCAAAAATATCGTGCCAAGCTTTGAAAATGAAATTTTGAGCGCAAAGCAACCCTCCATCCAAATAAATAGCAGCAATTACAGCTTCACATAAATTAGCCATCACATTATGAGAAGGCATATTTTGCCAATTTCTCTTATCAGCAATAAGAGCCGCTTGCATATTATATTTTTGCGCAACCTCAGCACAAACAACGCGGCTGGTCAAAACAGCAAGACGTTTTGCCCATTTCCCCTCTGCCTCTTTGGGATAAGCCAGCCGTAAATAATCAGCAATAACCAATCCCAACACCCGATCTCCTAAAAACTCTAAATGTTCATTATTATAGTCTGAATTCGCGCTGGCATGTGTCAGAGCTTCCTCAAATAGCTTGATGTTTTGAAAATCATAGCCCAGCCTTTTAATGAGTTTATGTTGTTCTATTTGCTTCACTCAATGGCTCCAAAAATGCGCTCCCAGCGTATAGCAACAGGGTATTTCCAAACTTCCCAAAACCGAGACTCATCATCAAATGAGTAGAATTTAAGCCTAGCCTTGCCGACAAAATTCTCGTATGGAATATAGCCAACTGAACGCAAAAACCGACTATCTTGCGAATTGTCACGATTATCGCCCATGACAAAATAATGCTGTTGCGGGACTCTATAAACCCCCGTATCATCAACAATGGCACGATAGCCCATATCCAATGTCGTATAGCTAACTCCATTCGGGAGCGTTTCTTGATATGCTATCGTGGTCTTGGGAAGTCCTTCGGGTACAGCTCGGCGCTGACGCTTTACAGGTGCGCCATTAATATATACCACCCCGCCTCTTACCTGAATACTGTCTCCGGGCAGTCCAATAACCCGTTTTATGTAATCTGTGCGCCCGTCGCGCGGCAGTTTAAACACAGCGACATCGCCGCGTTCAATATCGCCTTTAAAAACCCGCCCCTTAAATAAAGGCGGGCTAAAAGGCATACTGTGATGGGAATAGCCATAAGCAGTTTTAGAAACAAACAAATAATCACCGATCAACAATGTTGGCAACATCGAGCCTGAAGGGATGCTGAAAGGTTGAAAAAGGAGTGTTCTAATGAGCAGGGCAATCCCAAAAGCAAAAATAAGTGACTTAATGTTTTCATACCATGTGCTGTTTGATGGCTCTTTAGCTTGGTTTTTATTTTTGAACATTCAGAATGACTATCAGTTTGGGGAAATTTATGAAATTTTTTCTATAATGACATAAGCCAGCACAAAAGGTAACTCATCACTCAATGAAAGATGGATTTTAATTTGTGCTGCTTTATTTTTATCATGAAGCCGTGCCTGAAGTTTTTCAAAAATTGCCTTAGCAATAACAATTTCAGGCTTCCCATATTTGTCATTGACCACTTCAATATCCAAAAAAGCGAGCCCATCTGAATGGGGCGCGCCCAGCCCCTGTAGCCCTACACCAAGGGCTTTAGCGAAGGCTTCTTTTGCGGCGAATCTTTTTGCATAGGCCGCGACTGGATTTGGTTTTTTTTGAGCATATGCCTGCTCTTTTGAGGTAAAAACACGATCTTTGAAACGGCTATCATAATCATTAAGAGCCTTTTTAATTCGCCCCACATCTACCATGTCGGTGCCGATGCCAATAATCATGAGGTGCGGGCTTCATTCATAAGCTTACGCATTTGCTTAATAGCGGCTTCAAGGCCAATGAAAATCGCTTCACCAATCAAAAAATGACCAATATTCAGCTCTTTAATTTCGCCAATGCGCGCAATCGGCTGGACGATTTCATATGTTAGCCCATGCCCGGCATGAACTTCAAGCCCTGCGGCGTTGGCGCGTTGGGCAGCTTCTGTCAACCGGGCCAGCTCATAGGCAAGCGCGTCCGTCCGATTGTTTAAGTAAGCGTCACAATAAGCACCTGTATGTAATTCAACCACGGCGGCGCCAAGAGCCTTAGAAACGGCAATTTGCACCGGGTCAGGGTCAATAAACAAAGATACGCGCGTGCCATTAGTGGTCAATTTTTCAACAAATGAAGCAAGGTGTTTATGCTCTGCGGCGACATCCAAGCCGCCTTCGGTTGTCACTTCTTGGCGTTTTTCAGGGACAATACAACAAGCATGCGGCTTATGACGGCACGCAAGAGCAAGCATTTCATCGGTGGCCGCCATTTCAAGATTCAAAGGCAGCTCAATCGTTTCAGAAAGAATTTCAATATCAGTATCCCCAATATGCCTGCGGTCTTCCCTTAAATGCGCCGTTATCCCATCCGCCCCCGCTTGAGAAGCAATTTGCGCCGCCCGTAATGGCTCAGGATGGCGTCCTCCCCGCGCATTGCGAATCGTTGCCACATGATCAATATTAACGCCAAGACGCAATTCATTTTCCTTGGTCATGTTACATCCATATCTGTTTTTAACTTTTCGCGTTTCTTGCGCTGCTTTTGTGCCAGCTTATAGCCTCTCACCAGCCATAGCGAAGGAAAATAAGTGAACAAAGCCAAAAAAGAACCAATCGGCACAGCCCCAATAATCATCGGATAGAGCAGCTGGTCAAACAAATTATCAGGGGCATTCCATAACATTGTAAAACTCGGATAAGGTGTTTCATCAGTCACCTCGCGCCCTAAAATCACCTGCCCTATTTGGAATGTAAACAGCCAAATAAAAGGAAAACTTAAGGGATTTCCCGCCCATGTTCCAATTGTGGAGGCGATCACATTCCCTCTAAAAATCAAAGCAAGGACAGCCGCGGTGATAAAATGCGTACCAATTAAGGGACTCGCCGAAGAAAAAGCCCCACATGCCATCCCAACAGCGATGGCCTGCGGTCCATCATCTAGGCGTATCAGCCGATGAAAAACATACTGTGTTGCCCGTTTCCAACCAGATTTAGGCCATAACCATTCTCTGATAATCTCTAAGAATCCCTGTGGTTTGCGTCTTTTAAACATGCTGAGTATCTCATTTTTTCAAGTTACGACTACCCGGCTTTTCTATGGGTATTTTTTTTAAATCCTCAGGCAAGTTCTTTTTATCAAATGTTTCAATATTCATTTTTGTTAAGAAAAAAAGCTTCACCCCAATTTTTGCTTTACCGTTCGAGCGGTCAACCAAACAAGCCCCCCCGATGACATTACCACCACATGCCCGAATAACCTTGATTGCCTCACGCGAGGAAAGTCCAGTTGTTACAATGTCTTCAACCATTAAAACACGTGGTTTGCGCCCGTTAATTTTAGGCAATGCAAAGCCACGGCGCAACTCAAAATGACCGTTAATGCGCTCAAGAAACATAGCCGGCACATTAAGTTGACGCCCCATCTCATAGCCAATAATCACGCCCCCCATTGCAGGCGAGACCACATAATCAATACCGCCTAGCCTATCCGTAACCTGTTTTGCCAATGGCTTACACAAGCGCACCGCACGCTTAGGGTTCATTAAAACCCGCGCACATTGCAAATAATTGCGACTATGTAAGCCTGACGAAAGCACAAAATGCCCCTCAAGCAATGCACCAGCATCTTTGAATTCTTTCAATATTTTTTCTGGTTTCATGTCTTTGTACTCATTTTCACAAGCCGCTGCCAATGGCTCTAGCCTTTATGTCGTTCAACTTTATTGACCACGCGACTGCCGCGTAATGCCGTTATTAAATCATCTGAATGTTTTGCACTTTTAACCATAATTTCAATCTGAAGGTCACAAAAATCTGTATCTTTTTGTAATATACTAAGATTGCTGATATTGGCTTTAAATGAGGCAATGGTATCGCAAACTTTCCCTAATATACCAATTTTATTATGGATGGTGAGTTTCAACATGGAGTCAAAAAATTGCTCATCATGTTCATCAATATCCCAGTGCAAAGAAATCCAGCGGTCGGGGTGTTTTTCAAACTCAAAGAGCAAAGGCGAATCTGTTGGATAAATATGAATACCCAGCCCCGGCTTGGCAATCCCAACAATATCGTCGCCCGGTAATGGATAACATTGCGCCGCAATACTCAGAACCGTTGTTGACGAAACACCTTTTACCGGCAATTGAGGCGTTTTTTCTTTTCGCCCAGAAGAGCGCCACGTCAATGCTTTTACCGCATTACGCACAAGTCTTCCCGGACTCTTTGAAGGATAAACACAAGTCATAATATCAGAACCCGTCATGTCACCCCGCCCAACCTTTAGATAAAGCTCATTAATTTCAGAGCACTCATAAAACCCAAGTGCGCGCTCAATGACCGTATTATTCAATTCGGCATCCTCGGCTCGAAAAACACTTTCAACGATTTCCTGCCCTGACTTGATGTTTTTTTTCGTTTCATTTTCCCTGAACTCATGGCGAATAGCCGCCCGCGCCTTGCCCGTCACCACCATTTGTTCCCATCCAGCAGGTATAGTCGCCTTATCATCCGTGATAATCTCTACTTCATCGCCACTTTTCAGGCGCAGGTGAACAGGCATTTGCTGACCGTTAATTTTTACACCAACACATTTATTGCCAATCGCAGTATGGACAGCATAGGCAAAATCTAGCGGCGTCGCCCCATCTGGCAAAGCAATCAACCGCCCTTTCGGGGTGAAACAAAAAACCCTGTCCTGAAATAATTCAAGCTTCGTATTCTCCATAAACTCTTCCGCCGAGCTTTCCGATTTCAACTGCCCGACCAATTCTTGAAGCCATTTAAACGGCTCAATATCATTAATGCTAACGCCGCCATCTTTTTCTTTATAAAACCAATGTGCCGCAACACCATTTTCAGCAATAGTATGCATTTCTTGGGTTCTAATTTGTACCTCTACGCGCTGGCTTCCGGGGCCAATAATAGTCGTATGCAAGGATTGATACTTGTTACTCTTAGGAACAGAAATATAATCTTTAAACCTGCCCGGAACCATCGACCATTTCGTATGAATAACCCCTAAAGCCTGATAACAATGTGCGCAGCTATCAACAATGATACGAATAGCAAAAACGTCTGAAAGCTGTTCAAGCACAATCGCTTTATTTTCCATTTTGCGCCAAATCGAAAAAGGCTTTTTCTGGCGTCCGGAAACTTCAGAAATAATTTCATGCTCGACCAATAAATTGTGAATATCATAGCCAATACTATCAAGCATATCGCTATTATCCTGCTGAAGTTTATTTAGTCGATTGCATACAAGTTCCCATCCATCAGGGTTTAAATGCCGAAAAGCAAGATCCTCAAGCTCTTCTCTAAAGGCATGGATTCCCATTCGCCCTGCAAGCGGTGCATAAATATCCATTGTCTCACGCGAGATGCGGCGGCGTTTTTCTTCTGATTCTATATAATGTAAAGTCCGCATATTGTGCAAACGGTCAGCCAGTTTGACAATCAAGATACGGATATCACTCGCTGTTGCGACCAGAAATTTTCTGAAATTTTCAGCCTGCTGATTGCCGATAGATTTTGTTTCCAATAAAGAGAGTTTCGTGACGCCATCAACAAGCTGAGTGACTTCTGCGCCAAATAATTGAGTAATTTCAGTTGGCGTTGCATCGGTATCTTCTAAGGTATCATGCAATAAGCCCGTGACGATGGTTTCAGGGTCAAGCTTTAACTCTGTGAGAATACCGGCAACCTCGATAGGGTGTGAGAAATAAGGGTCGCCTGATGCGCGTTTTTGTAACCCATGCTTATTCACAGCAAACACATAGGCTCTGTTTAGGAAATCCTCATCGAGGTCCGAAATATAAGACGCGACTCGATCAACCAGTTCAAATTGCCGTATCATGTCCGCAACCCTTTGATTGGAACACCCCAAAAAAGAGACTTAATCTCTATCGCCACCCCGACCTGATCCTTTAGTTGAAGCTTGCATTTCTTGCAATGTGGCAAGAATATCTTCTTCACTCATTTGCGGTAATTCTTCAACTTCTGTGTCTGTTTGAGTATCCTCACTAGGCGCATTCCTAAAAACACCTGCATGAGGCAACTGAACAGGCGCAGGCGCGAAAGAAGCTTCTTCTGGCTCATCAATTTCAATGCGCTTTTGCATCGAGGTAATAAGATCTTCGTGAAGCACTTCGGGGGTCATTTTTGCATCGGCAATCTCGCGCAGAGCCACAACAGGGTTCTTGTCATTGTTACGCTCAACAAGAATATCAGAACCCACAGTCATACTCCGGGCGCGGTGAGCAGAATAAAGAACAAGCTCAAAGCGATTAGGCACTTTATCAACGCAATCTTCAACGGTCACACGAGCCATTTGCTCACCTCATAAATATTGTTCAGATATGTACTTCCTAGGCTTTTGGCGCAATTTTCGCAAGTAAAATCAACCCATACAGGAAAAAAACAACTTAGCTGAGTTTTTTCACCACCGCCCTCTCGCGCACACTAAGAGACATCAGCATCTGCTGTGCTGTTCGCCCCGAAATTGGATGACACCAGCAAGGCACTACATCGTTTAACGGAAACAAGACAAACGCCCGTTTTTGCATCTCTGGGTGCGGTAATTTAGGACGCTTAAATAACCTATGTCCATGCCAATCAAGCAAGTCGATATCCAATGTCCGTGCGCTCCATTTTGCGCGCCTTTGACGGCCAAAGCTCGCCTCTATAGCATGCAGTTTTTGCAATAAAAATTCTGGCGAAAAATTAGCTGAAACCAAAAAAACAGCATTCACATAATCGGGCTGATATTTAGAACCCATGGGCGGCGTTAAATAATATGAAGATGATTTGATAATTTTAATGTGATGGCGTGTAAGTTCGTGTTTTGCACTATCAATGAGCTGAACAGGTGTTAAGCCTCTAAATGGCAAATTAGAGCCAATTCCAAGTAAAATCATGCTTTTTAACTTTCCGCAAAACCCATTTAGCAAATCAATAAGCCATATTGTCAAATAATAAAACCCAATAACACAAGCCAAATGCGCAAAGCGGATAACTATATTGACCTGCCCGCCATTCACGATATTGTGTTGACATCACAACTACGGATGAAAATTGATTATGACCACTGCTGAAGCCAAACCAGATTGCTCTTTATGCCCGCGCCTTGTCACTTATAGGCAAGAAAACGCACAAAAAAACCCCGCTTGGTTTAATGGAGCTGTGCCGTCTTTCGGGGTTGAAAATGCCTCTTTTTTGATTATTGGACTCGCGCCCGGCGTCACCGGAGCCAACAAGACAGGGCGGCCATTTACAGGTGATTGGGCCGGCGAGCTACTTTATAGTACCTTAGATCATTTTGGATTCTCAAAGGGTCAGTACAACCAACGAGGCGATGATGAATTAGAGCTTGTCAATACGATGATCACCAATGCTGTGCGGTGCGTGCCACCTCAAAACAAGCCTATTGGAAGCGAAATAAAGCAATGTCGCCCCTATTTGAAAGCGCGCATTGAGCAATTGCCTAACCTCAAGATTATGCTTTGTCTTGGTAAGATAGCCCATGACAGCACGATCGCAGCTTTTGGCGCGCGCCAAAAGGATTATCCGTTCGGGCACACTCATCGCCATGAGATAAATGACTATGTGATTTATGACAGTTATCATTGCTCGCGCTACAACACCAATACGGGGCGGCTTACTACCGAGATGTTTTTTGATGTATTTGCCCAGATAAAAAAAGCATTGGCAACCTAGCTTTGCTCGCGGATTAAACGTGCTTTAGCACGTTGCCAGTCGCGGCGTTTTTCATTTTCCCGTTTATCGGATTTTTTGCGCCCTTTTGCCTGCCCAATGAGTATCTTAATAAGACCGTTCTCAGAAAAATAAAGCTTTAGAGGAATGATTGTTATTCCCTCTCGTTGCACGGCGGCGGCGAGTTTGTTCAGCTCGCGTTTTTTCAGCAAAAGCTTGCGCGGCTGAGTAGGCTTGTGATTGTGCCGATTGCCCATTTTATATTCGGGAATATCGGCATTCATCAAAAAAGCCTCGCCTTTTTCAATGCTGACATAGGCATGTGTAATATTGGCTTTTCGAAGACGCAGACTTTTCACCTCCGTACCTTGCAATACCAGCCCAGCTTCCAGCGTATCGCCAATGTCATAATCATACCGCCCACGCCGATTCTCAGCAATTAAGCCATCATTTGCTGATTTTTTTCGCCCACCAGATTTAGAGGACATCGCCCTTATCCCTTACAAGCCTGCATGTTGCATAGCATGACGTAAAAGCGTTTTACTGGTTTTGCTTATCTCACACAAAGGCAGCCGCACAGCAGCATTACAAAGTCCTAATTTTTGTGCAACAAATTTCACCGGAGCCGGATTACCCACTTCAACAAAAAGAGCGGTATGAAGCGGCATAAGTTTATCCTGAATCGCCAAGGCCTTAGTATAGTCTCCCTTTCGCGTCGCCCTTTGAAAGTCCGCGCATAATTTTGGCGCAACATTCGCCGTCACAGAAATACACCCGCTTCCACCATGAGCATTAAACCCAAGCGCGGTGCCATCTTCGCCCGATAATTGAATAAAATCCTTCCCACATGCCTCCCGCTGTAAGCTAACTCGGTTTAAGTCACCCGTTGCATCCTTCACCCCAACAATATTCGGCAATTTTGCTAATTCGCTCATGGTTTCAACAGTCATATCGACCGCAGAACGCCCCGGAATATTATAAATATAAAGCGGAATTTTAGTCGCCTCATTAAGTGCTTTAAAATGCGCAATCAAGCCAGCTTGCGTAGGCTTATTATAATAAGGGGTCACAATCAATGCAGCATCGGCCCCGGTCTGGCACGCATGAGCCACCAACTCTAACGCCTCCAATGTGGCGTTAGAGCCCGCGCCCGCCATAATAGGTATACGCCCCGCCGAAGCTTCAACCACAATTTCAATCACGCGGCAATGTTCTGCATGCGAAAGGGTTGGCGACTCGCCAGTCGTTCCGCACGGCACAATACCATGTGTTCCCTGTTCTATATGCCACTCCACCAGACGCGCCAGCGTTGTTTCATCAACCCGCTGGTTTTTAAACGGTGTCACCAGTGCAACAATTGAGTCTTTAAACATCTCTAAAGTTCCATTAATTTTTTTGTTCCTGCGCAACATAATCCCTATTGCCGACAGCATCAAGCTAGGATACAAAAAGAACGCATCAGAACCTATTGATATTTGCAAATATCCTGTAATATTGATAAACGGTGTTGAGAGAGGTGGCTGACGCTATAAGGGCTTGGTGAGTGATAACGAACCTTAGCCCGCCTAGCGGTAAGGCTGATAAGAGTATGGATACAATGGTGTTTGAATTTTAGGTTAGTGTTTTTAAGTTAGTACAATAGAGAGGTGGCCGACGCTATAAGGGCTTGGTGAGTGATAACGAACCTTAGCCCGCCTAGCGGTAAGGCTGATAAGAGTATGGATACAATGGTGTTTGAATTTTAGGTTAGTGTTTTTAAGTTAGTACAATAGAGAGGTGGCCGACGCTATAAGGGCTTGGTGAGTGATAACGAACCTTAGCCCGCCTAGCGGTAAGGCTGATAAGAGTATGGATACAATGGTGTTTGAATTTTAGGTTAGTGTTTTTAAGTTAGTACAATAGAGAGGTGGCTGACGCTATAAGGGCTTGGTGAGTGATAACGAACCTTAGCCCGCCTAGCGGTAAGGCTGATAAGAGTATGGATACAATGGTGTTTGAATTTTAGGTTAGTGTTTTTAAGTTAGTACAATAGAGAGGTGGCTGACGCTATAAGGGCTTGGTGAGTGATAACGAACCTTAGCCCGCCTAGCGGTAAGGCTGATAAGAGTATGGATACAATGGTGTTTGAATTTTAGGTTAGTGTTTTTAAGTTAGTACAATAGAGAGGTGGCCGAGTGGTTGAAGGCGTTCCCCTGCTAAGGGAATATGCGTTAATAGCGCATCGTGGGTTCGAATCCCATCCTCTCTGCCATGGCACATGGATATTTTATGGAGCGTTGAGGACCAAGCAATCTTCGCTGGCATCATCAGCTTCTATTTCGGCCAACGTGCCATGAATAAAGTACGGAGCGGGAAATGAGACATGTCACGCAACATGGGATCAACCTGATAAAGCGCTTTGAGGGCTTTGAGCCCAGAATATATCTCGATGCTGCTGGCCTATCAACTATTGGCTATGGGCATTTGCTACATTCAGGTGAGGCTGAAATGTTCAAAAATGGCATAAGCCCTGAAGCTGGGGAAGCATTGCTTATCAAAGATGTATTATCTGCTGAATGTGCTGTCCTGCGATTAATCCGTGCACCACTCACAGATGGTCAATTTGATGCGCTGGTATCTTTTACCTTCAATCTAGGCTCTGGCGCATTGCAACGCTCCACCTTACGCCGAAAAATAAACCGCGAGGAACATGATGAAGTTCCAGAGCAATTCATGCGCTGGGTATGGGCTGGCGGACGGAGATTGCGAGGGTTAATCCGCAGGAGAGAGGAGGAGTCTGGGGTTTATTCATTTTTTTAAATCTTCCCACCTATACCTTTGAATTTTTCAACAAACGCCGCAATTTTTTCAAAAACACTCTGTTTTTTGTTCAAATACTGTGGGTTTAGCGGACTCATTTTAGGCAGGATAGCATTCAGCTCTGTGCCATTGTCACTAGCAAATTCGCGTTTAATCGAAGTGATAATATAACGTTTTGCAGCTTCGGCGTTTAGATTTTCAGCGTTAATAAGTTCCTCAGCCTCGCGCCGTTGCTCCGCTTGAGCAAAGGTAAAAAAAGCATCAATTACACTGGCTTTATCACCAATCTTGTTAAGATCCGTTTGCTTAATGAAATCGACCAGCAAGCCCTCTTTAGCACGATTGCCAAGGCTAGCACGAATCACACGCCGCATGTCCTTAACCAGAGTCGCCTTATCTTTTACCTTTTTATTATTTTCAAAAATTTGTTCTAGTATGTAATCCAGATTTATTTCTTGAGATTTAAGTAGGTCAACCTCAAACACTACGTCATCCCAATCTATGGTGGATTTTTCTGTGTCATTAGCGGCTTTTTCTCTCCGCAGCCAATCACGGACATCATTGTAGGTGGATCGATAATCCTGGATCTTGCGTTCTGCTGGCATTTTGATGGTTTCCAGTTTAGCCAAACCGTCATCTTTTAAATGATGCACTGCTTTAAAAGACTCAACTGCATCCGCATCACTCATATCAAGGTTCTGAAAGGCTTTCAGGCTGGCAAATTCATCGTAGTTTTGCAGCATATTTTCTACGCGCAAATATTCACCAAACAGTTTAACAAAGTCTTTTTTATCAGTCTCTTTAACAATGTTATCAGGATTAGGGAAGCGCTGTTCTAGCTCTGTTGATACATCTATAAAACCGCGCCGTGCGTCACCTGTAGCTATATCGGTAAAGCCTTCCATATATTCTTTATAGCTTTTTTCCAGTACCACGTTTTTGGTGTTTTCATCGCCAAACATGGTAATGGCATCAATAGTAGCCTTCTCCAAGTCGCGGAAGGTAACGATATTTCCGAAAGTTTTGGTCGCGTCGTAAATACGGTTTGTGCGCGAATAGGCCTGCATCAAACCATGATAGCGCAGGTTTTTATCTACAAACAAAGTGTTAAGCGTGGGGGCATCAAAGCCAGTAAGGAACATACCAACCACAATTAGCAAATCTATTTCTTTGGACTTAACCCGCTTAGCTAAATCACGGTAGTAGTTTTGAAAATTTTTGCTATCCACACTGAAGTTGGTTCTAAAGAACTCATTGTAATCGTCAATGGCTGCACCTAAAAACTCTTTGGCACTTTTGTCCATAGCCGACACATCAAAACTTTCATCCAGAATTTCTCCCTTTGCATTTTGTTCTTCATTGGCGGCAAACGAAAAGATGGTTGCAATTTTAAGTGGTTTATTGCTACTCGCCTGTAATGCATCAAGAGACTCATAATATAGCTTGGCAGCATCCACACTACTTACGGCAAACATGGCGTTAAAGCCTTTGTTACCTCCTTGTAGACGATGGGTTTTGTGACGGAAGTTGTTTAGGATATATTGAGATATTTCTCGGATACGCTCTGAATGCATCAAAGCCTTTTTGTTTTCTGCTGCGCTGAGTTTTTTTTCATCTTGCTCGGTTTCAAATTTCTTAAACCGTGGATGTACATCGTTGTAGTCCACCTTAAATTTAAGCACTTTTTCATCACGAATGGCATCAGTAATTACATAGGAATGTAGTGCCGAGCCAAACACACTAGCGGTGGTTTCCGCTCCCAGAGCATTATCTGGAAAGATAGGGGTGCCGGTAAATCCGAATTGATAAAACCGTTTAAATTTCTTCTTCAGGTTTTTTTGCGCTTCACCAAATTGACTGCGATGGCATTCATCAAAAATAAATACTACTTGCTTATTGTAGATAGCTAGGTCGCCTTCACTTTTCATTAGATTGTTAAGTTTTTGAATAGTTGTAACAATAATTTTATTATCGTCTTTATCTATATTTTTCTTAAGCCCTGCCGTGCTGTCCGAGCCATTAACGCTATCGGGTGAAAAACGCTGATATTCCTTCATTGTCTGATAATCAAGGTCTTTGCGATCCACCACAAAAAACACCTTGTCGATAAAGTCTAACTCTGTAACTAGACGTGCAGCCTTGAAGCTGGTTAAGGTTTTACCAGACCCTGTAGTGTGCCATATATATCCACCACTTTCTGGCTTACTCCAGTTTTTGACTTCAAATGAGCTGTTAATCTTCCACAATATGCGCTCAGTAGCAGCAATCTGATAAGGGCGCATCACCAGCAAGGTATCGCTGACATTAAACACAGAATAATGTAGCAATATATTGAGCAAAGTGTTTTTCTGGAAGAATGTCGCGGTAAAATCTTTTAAGTCTTTAATCAGACTATTATCGGACTTTGCCCAGTTTATGGTGAAGTCGAAACTATTTTTGTTACGCTTCGTGGTATTGGCAAAGTAACGGCTGTCCGTGCCGTTGGAAATTACAAACAGCTGCAAATACTTGTATAGTGAATGCTCGCTGTTAAAGCTCTCTTTGCTGTAACGATGCAGCTGATTAAAGGCCTCACGAATTGCAACACCACGTTTTTTCAGCTCGATCTGTACCATCGGCAAACCATTGACCAAGATGGTTACATCGTAGCGATTGGCGTGGCTACCTGTTTGTTCAAACTGCTTGATTACCTGCAGTTTATTGCGAACAATGTTCTTTTTATCAAGCAAATAGATGTTCTGAATACGGCCATCATCAAATACAAAATCATGAATATAGTCATCGTGAATCTTGCGGGTTTTATCGGCAATATTATCACTGGGCTTATCTAGATATATTTCAACAAAACGTAACCACTCTTCGTTAGAAAACTCCACGTTATTCAACGCCTGCAACTGCACGCGCACATTGGCAATCATTGCATCAGGGGTGGTGAGTTCTGGCAGATATCCATAACCTTGGCCGACTAAATCCTGAATCAGTTCACGTTCCAAGTCAGCCTCAGACTGGTAGCTTTCAGCAATCGCCCATTCCTTGGTGTATTTATCGAGAACGATAAAGTTATTCGATTCTGCGATGGGTTTAGTTTGCTGTGTCATTGTCTGCCTCTACATTATAAGCGTATTCTCTAGATAGGTGATCTAATAAAAATTTAACTGTTTGTTTCTCTGGAGTTGTTGGCTCTGCCTTTTCCTCATATGAAAGGTGTCTATGCGAATGCGTATTAATAAGCCTTTTATAGTTGTCCCGAGCATCCTCTGGCAGTAAATCTGTCCACTGTTTATAGCCTAAAAAGCCACATGTTTTCTCATATAAGTTGCGTAATAACATAAAATGATATTTTTCTATTTTGTTCTCTGTATATGCGTTTTCAATTATCTTCTTAATGTGCAAATGATAAGAAAAGCTTTTATTGGCGCTACCGCCTTTAATATCCAAATTAAAAGTTCCATCTTCAAAACGCTCTAAAAGGTAGCAGCCGCCTTTTCTTCTTTTATCGCTCATTTTTAGTTCATGGTGCAAAACATTATAAAAAAGCGGGCTGTGCGTTGTGATAACGAATTTCAAACGTGCTGGCGCGTCTTTGATAAGTTCTGCTAAATTGACTGCCAGCTCAATCAAATGATTATCATCCAGTGAGCTTACAGGATCATCGATAAACACGTATTCCAGATCATTAAACTGGTCTGTGCGCTCTTCTTCTGGTTCATTAAGAATGGTAATAATTTGATCCAGTAATGTATAAAAAATGCTCCAGATGAAATTACTTTCTTCACCTTTGGAGATTTTGAGATTGCCTAGATGTTCATCAGTGCCGCGCTCAAGAGAGAACGTAACCTCTGGGAAAGTCTTGATGGTTTCCTTCTTTCCACCTCTAAATACTTCTTTATCCTCCACTTTGAACCGTGGCGTTAATTTGTTGTTGGCATAACGCTGAAAATGAGAGGTGACGTTTTGGTCCTGTCCCTGTTCTCCTAAAATCCAATCAGTGAAGCTATTGGGCTGGATTATAAGTTTAGGCTCAGCATCGCCTTCTAAGTCGTTATCCCAATAAAACAAGTCTTCGGTGAAAGCGTTGTAATAGAGAATTTTGGTGCGTGAGAGTTCCGCTTGCTCTTCACCGTCAACATCATCAATTTTAGGTGCGATCAATTGCTTGAACTTCCGCGATAGACGTGTTTTGCCAGAGCCATTAAAGGCATAGATTAGCTGCACTTTTTTGTCAGCATTCTTTAATTGATGGGACATCCCTGTTAGCGATTTTAAATATTCTTCATAAAACTCATCAAGATCACACTCCTTTACGCCCCAGTGCCCTCTATGAAACTCAAAATTAGATTCACTTATACCTAACTTCTGCCAATTTTCTTTTAACACTCCACTAGTTAAGGGATAGCGATCTTCGTCAAATTTATACTTAGCTTTCACGGCATGAGAGGAAACTTTTATATCGGTAATTTTTCCAATTCTTGCATCAGTAGCTTCATCCTCTGTGGCAAAAATTGTAGGCAAGCTCTTAAGTCGTTCTATTACACCCTGATCTAATGATTGAAATTCCTCTTTGATATTATCTTCTGTGTACTGAAGAAACCTGTCTTTCGGAATCGTGAATTCACCTTCATCGCCTGAGTAAAACTCAGGCACAGTCGCCATAATCAGGTTGTAAAAGTTACCGCTCATTTATGCTGCTTCCTCCATAGGTTTCGGGAAGTTTAGGAGTAAGTCTCGGTAATACTCATATTGCTTCTGGCGTAGCTCAATCTCGCGCGGCAAACCTTCTTGAATCGAATTGGTGAGCGCATCGAATTTGTCTAGAATATCCACTATGCGGGCTTGTTCTTCTGATGAAGGAACGGGAATTAGTATCTTTGCCAAATTGCTGGCATTCACACGCCGTACTTTCGCACCGGTAATATATTGCCTTTTCTGCGCCTCAAATTGTTCTGTTTGGAAAAAATAAGAAACATATTTCGGGTTTAAATTATGTCTGTAAATGCAGGCATCGCTGCTTACCGCAATGTCGTCTTCCCCTAGCCAAGCGACAGCCTTGCAGACATCCTCATCATTCTCGCTCGTTGTGGCTATAACTAAATCACCCGTTTGAGCCATACGTGCTTTCTTTGCAAACTCTTCGGAAACACAGGACTTTGTTTTATCTGCAAACGTGCCGTAATGCGTATAGACCTGACCATAATGAATGCAGCCAACCCCAGTTTCCGTAAAGTCCTTTTTCTGCAAACTGCTGCCACGAATGAACTCGCCAACATCCTCATGCCCCATAGGTAAATGATCTGCTTCACCTTCAGAAAAAGTGAGGAGTTGATCACGATAATAGTTGTATTGTTTTTTGCGGGCGGTAAGCTCGGCGGTAAGCTCGGCGGTAAGCTCGGCGGTAAGGGAGGTAAATGCGTCCAAAATCCGTACAATCTCCCCCTGAATCTCCAACGATTTCTCTGCATCATCAGGGCATGGAATTGGGATTTTTATATCAAGTATTTGACCTTTTCGTAAATTAGTTTGATCAACTCCGTTGTTATACTTTGTTAATTGCGGTGTTCGATTTAAGAAATAATTTAGAAACCTTGGTAATAATGCCTTTTTATCTTTTGCACTAATTGCTCCAATGCGTTGATTCAAAGTGTATTTTTTATCTTCATCAACAATAAATGTTTTTGCTAGCGCTTTACCATTTGGTAAGTCACTCATTACAATTAAAATGTCATCAATAAAAAGTGGGCAAATTTGCTTATCAGAGTATTTGGCTATTTTTCCATCTGTAGATATAAATTTTGAGTTTACAACAATATACTCACCATCCTCTGTAATTGCTTTTTCGTGACCTTTACCATTTGAAAAATTTGCAACTTCTTCCAATGGCAGCCACGTCACATCCGCGCCATCCAGCAATTTTTCCAAATAACTCAAGTCGCTCATGGCTACAGCTCCTCGGTTTTGAATTCGCTATAGCCTTCGTAGTAATAGCTGACATCAATGCCCTTCATAAACAAAGCACGATCATCAATCTGCTCTGTCAGTGCTTTTTGCAGCAATGCTTTAATCTCAACATCTTTCACCACGCTACGCTCCATGGCGGAGAGATAATCTTCCTTATCCACCTGATTCCAATCAATCACCTGTTTGGTTTCTGTTTTAAGAATTAAATCCAGCCAGATGCGTGTTGCTCTGCCGTTGCCCTCCCTGAACGGGTGGGCAATGTTCATCTCAACGTATTTTTCAATAATTTCATCAAAGCTGCCTTGTGGCATAGTGTCGATATGCTCCAGCGAGGCTTGCAGATACATCAGCGGTGCAAAACGGAAATTACCCTTGGCAATGTTTACGTCACGTATTTTGCCAGCAAAGTCATAAATATCTTCAAACAAATAGGAATGGATGAACGCCAGCCCTGCAAATGTGCCTATTTCTACTTTAGCAATATCATCTGTGTCAAAAAGCTGCTTGGCTTTCTGCTTGCTGATTTTTTCCTCCGCCTTTCCAAGCTCAACCTGATTTGTGATGTTTAATTTATTTTCTAATGTCATGCTGCATCCCCCTCTAAATCAGCCACGATGGCATCAATCTGCGTGCGAAGCTCATTTTGACGGCCTACGATTTTTTCAATATCGGCATTTAGTTCTGTAATGTTAATAACCTCACGAGTATCTTTAGCCTCAACATAAGAGCTTACTGACAGGTTATAATCGTTGGCAGAGATAGCCTCAAGTGATACGGACTCGGCAACGTGGTCGACTTTCTCTTTGCTATCGAACATATCCATAATCTGCTGAATATGTTTCTCATACATCACGTTGTTATTGGTTTCTTTTTTGAAAAAATCTTCACCGCTGGCATCAATAAACTGGGTATTTGTATCAGTCTTATTTTTGGCAAGCACTAAAATAGTCACGGCAATGGTTGTGCCATAAAATAGGTTTGGAGCGAGGGAAATCACAGTTTCCACATAGTTATTATCCACCAGATATTTACGAATTTTCTGCTCCGCACCACCACGGTAAAAAATCCCCGGAAAGCACACAATCGCCGCACGCCCTTTACTAGAAAGGTAACTGAGGGCATGTAGCACAAAGGCAAAATCTGCCTTAGATTTGGGGGCAAGTACACCGGCAGGGGCAAAGCGGTCATCATTGATTAAAGTCGGGTCGTCTGTGCCAATCCATTTCACCGAGTAAGGTGGATTAGAAACAATCGCATCGAAAGGCTTGTCATCTCCAAAATGCGGCCCGATTAGGGTATTGCCCAGCTGAATATTGAACTTGTCGTAATTGATGTTATGCAGGAACATATTCATCCGTGCCAGGTTATAAGTGGTGTGGTTGAGCTCCTGACCGAAAAAACCATCTTCAATAATATGTGCATCAAAATGCTTTTTGGCTTGCAGCAACAATGAGCCAGAGCCGCAGGCAGGGTCATAAATTTTATTCACCTTGGTTTGCTTATGCATAGCCAGCTGTGCGATTAGCTTAGATACATGCTGCGGCGTAAAGAACTCACCGCCTGATTTACCTGCATTAGCGGCGTAGTTGGAGATTAAGAATTCGTAGGCATCCCCAAACAGGTCGATTTGACTACCATGAAAATCGCCAAATTCTAGTTTTGCCACGCCTTTTAGGACGGCAGCAAGGCGTTCGTTCTTTGCTGTCACCGTATTGCCAAGGCGATTGCTGGTCGTGTCAAAGTCGGCAAACAAGCCTTTGATGTCGGGTTCTGAAGGGTAGCCATTGGCAGAAGATTCAATCTCAGAAAAGATTTTGGCTAAGTCAGTGTTTAGGCTCTCATTGGTATTGGCTTTTTGGGCGACATTGGCGAATAGTTGGCTGGGGTAGATGAAGTAACCCTTGGTTTTAATGGCATCATCTTTAATCTCTGGCGTAATCACATCATCAGAAAGCCCCGCGTAGTTGATGCTGTCATCATCGGCTTCGATGTAGAGGGCAAAGTTTTCGCTGATAAAGCGGTAAAACAAAGTGCCGAGGACATATTGCTTAAAGTCCCAGCCGTCTACTGCGCCTCGCACATCGTTAGCGATCTGCCAGATTTGGCGCTGTAGGGCTTTACGTTGTTCGTTGCTTGTCATGCTTTATCCTCTTTTTGCTCTTGCTCTTTAATCCAGCGATCAATTTCGCTCTTACGAAACCGCCATGATCCACCAACTTTGAATCCTGGAATACGCCCCTCAGATACAAATCGATAAGCAGTTTTATCAGCAATCTTTAAATAGCTGGCTAACTCTTTAATTGTTAGAATCTCGTCTTCTGACATTGTACTTCCACTCCATATTGAGGAACTATATTGAAAATAAGGGAAATATAAGAACAATGCAAGTACTATGGAAACATTCTATAGAATTACCTACTATCATCCCCAAATAAGCCTATCCCCACCGCAGGAAACTCACGCTCCTTTGGGATAAAATTTTCTCTAGTCAGGATAAGGATTTCAGTGGTATAAGAGTTGCAGGCTCGTCATTATAAACTTGGTCTATACACCGCCATTACTGTTGTGCTTAATTTGGCGCGAGTCTATTGCATAACGCCGCCACCCCGACAAAATCTAGATTACAATCTAAATAGCAATCGAGCCGCGTTGCGCTATCACTTGGCAAGTGATTCAAGCACCTCTTGCGCCCTAGCATTACCTTGCGCGGCGGCTTTTTGAAAGTATTCTGCCGCTACAACAAAATTTTTCTCATTATATGCCCTACGACCTTTTGCAAAATCATTTTGAGGACTAGCTAAGGCATCAAAACTTATGCCGCCTATGACCACCAAAAGAACAAAAATTCCCAAAATCCGTTTAAATGATAAATTACCCATCGCGTTTATCCTTCTTTTTTTATTTTTAATTGCGTATCAGTTTAACCTGCCACGCCCTTATGTCAAAATATTCAAGTTTTGCAAAACACACGAAAAACAACCTGCGCTATCACTCGGTAAGCTTTCCAAGCGCGGCGTCAATCAGGTGGTTTGCAAGCCAGATTGGAAACGCCATAAATAATAAGGCGGCACCCTTCAAGGCTCCGTGAAATCATCTGAATGAGTGAGAATGTGAAATTATTATACTCTCCATAACCATTAAAAATACCAATTTGCGATAGAAAAGTAACTTCGCAAATACATTTGCCTAGAGCAATCAACCAAATTACAATATTGTCAAGTCAACATCACTCAGCGCAAGTAAGTCGAAATTATCGGCTAAACTCGTTACGAAATTATCAAGCCCCGTATCCGTCAGCTCATTAGTCGCCGTATCGAGACCGCCGCTTCCGAATAAACTTGCCACCTCAGTGTCATCTAGTTCATCGCCTGAGGCAAAATTAAGCGCCAACGTGCTACCAGAGGCATCGCCTGAACCATCCGGGCCATCATCTTTTGACGCCGCCGTAAACTCAAATTCAAAACCTGTATAATTGTCCGGCGCACCCATAAGTTTCACAGTCAATTGCGGGCTATCCCCCTTTGCAAGAGCAATCAAATCAGACAAGCTTCCAAGCGGTGTATCCGTATCAACAAACACCAGTTTATCCTTGTCAGTACCCGTCAGAGCAAAACCGTTAATCGTATCGCCCCCATCATCAGCTCGAACAGTAGCCGTGTCACTTGCAATCCGATAGATAACCGTATCAGTACCTGCACCTAATGTGAGCGTATCATCACCATAACCACCAATAAGAATATCACCTCCCGAACCAGCTATAAGAGTGTCATCCAAATCACCGCCCTGAATGGTCTGAGATAGTGTCGCCGTAGCATCACCAAGACTATCACCCGCATCTGTGCCGTTCACATCCGTGCGCCCGTTAATCGTGATGGTCACATTTCGCTCAACATAGGCATCATCACTATCGGTTGCCCGAAGGGTAATCGTATCGCTCGCGCTCGCGCCGCCCACCAAAGCATCAACAGTTGTATCGGTGTTATCCAGCACATATTCCCACGCCCCGTTTGTGCCAAGTGTCAGCGTTCCGTACGCGCCTTGTGTTTCAACGCTATAGCTCAGCGTGTCATTGAGATCATCTGCTGCGATAAATTCACCCTTTGCGGTTTCGCCCGGTGTGTCTTTGGTAACGGTGCCCGTGATAACATAACTGCCATGCCCATCATCCGCTGTCGGCGTATCATTCCGGCCATTAATTAAAACCGTGATTTTTTGAACCGTGCTTAAACCTTCAGTCGTGTCACTAGCAAGCACCCGTACAAAGACACTATCGGTTGCCGTCTCGCCCACCCCAAGCCCATTTGCGGCACTCTCATTCAGCGTATAGCTCCAAGTGACGGTGGCGTCAGCCGTGCGCGTTAAGGTGAACATACCATAGCTACTCGCTGTAAGGATATTAGACGCACCCCGACCAGCAAGAGTTTGATTTTCGCCAACGCTAATCTCAGTCGTTATATTGCTGAAGGCTTCGTCTTCATTACCGACGAAAAATTGTAAATCTGCTACTGGGGTATAATCATCGTCCAAGCTAAGCACACCATTGGCGTCAAGGTCGGCGGCGGTCTCAACAAGAGGCGCGGCGAAAAAACCAGACCCATCCCCCCCAGTTATGAGGTCAGCTAAGGAAATCTCAACCCCCCCCGTGCCAGCCTCAACCAATGCCGCCTCATAACGCGTAATGTTTGGTTCCACCACATTAAAGTGATTAATAATAGAATCGCGCGTATATACACGCTCAGAGTCAGTTCTAGTATCATAAATAAAAAACTCAGCATACTGAGACTTCATAAGTATAAAGAATAACACATCGACACCACTATTCGTTTCCGTAAACTTAATACCGGGAGGGTTTGTGCCGGGTTTTGCCGTAAATTCAATCCCATGGATAATGACGGTACTCCCCGGAACAAGCCCGCCCTCACTAACCGATACATCCATATTGTCAAGCGTCACACTCGGTGCTTCATTTTCACTAACCATAACCACTTGAGACGCTGTTTGGGTAACGCCATCTGCCGTAACCGACGCTTGTACCGTGAAGCTATAAGTCGGATTGGTCATATAATCAGGGGGCTGGCGAAACCAGACCTCACCATCTGCGTTAATCCCGAAGGCAGTATAATCGCCTGTAGCTACCAAACTATACTCAACCAAATTGCTCAAAGAACCATCCGGCGTGGCAATAGCCTTATAAATAGCCACCGCAGCGCCTCTATCACCAGCAGCATCATTGACCGCAACAGTCGCACTTGCAGAAGCCGTGTCACCAGACGCAAATTCAGGCGCGGCGTCATTTAAATCATTAAGGGTGAGTGTGACTTCGCGTGCCGTTGTCAGCTCAACACCGTCCACGCTCACGCGCGCAACCACCGTGAAGCTATAACTCGATTTGTTCTCATGGTCGGGGGGCGCACGGAACCAGACCTCGCCACTTGCGTTAATTCTGAAAGAGTCGCCATCATCTGTGCCTGACAACTCATAAATAACCGCCTCACCCGAAGCAGATGGCGCAAGGGCTATATAAATAGTTGCCGCATTGTCTTGCGTATCTTCATCATTAGCCGCAACATTCTCATTTGCAGTCGCCGTTTCGCCAGACGTGAAAACCGGGGCGTTAATATTTGTGACCATAACATTTATCGTGACATAATCACTATCCAGGCCGCCATTATTGGACCCATCATTCACTTTCACACGAAGCTCAATCATGGACTCGTTTAAAGAATCAAGAGATGAATTCGCCAAAAGAACCAGTCTGTAAATACCATTATCATCACTCACGCCAAAACGCGTAGAAACATCCGCGCCGCTTGCACCTTCATAGACCGTGAAACTATCCGTTGCATCAAATGTATCACCATCATCATCTGCTGGCGTTAAGGTAACGCCTGTATCCGCTTGGATTGGTGCGTTTTCAGCAATCGTGCCGGTTGCTGTGGCACTCAGCGTGGGCGCGTCATTGACATCAGCAATGGTCACCGCAACCACATGATTCGCTTCTCGGATTGAACCGTCCACGCTCACGCGCGCAACCACCGTGAAACTATAACTCGATTGCGTCTCATAATCAGGGGGCGCACGGAACCAGACATTACCCGTGCTAGAGGTAATCCCAAAGTCAGTTGTATTAAGCAGACTATAGCTCACAGATAAATGAGCCGAATTTTCTTCGATCTCAGCTAGATAAATACTCGTGGCACTGCCTTGAGTGTTCGCAGCGGTGTTTGCATCAGTATTCTCATCCACAGTAATCATTGTTTCAGAAGTAAAAACGGGCGTATTATCATCAACAATAAAAGTATTAACTGTAATCTCTAGGCTCGCCTCATTGGAACTCGCCTCGCCATCAAACACCATATAAGTAATCTGAACAGAGCCTAAATAATCAGTCGCGGGGCGGAAAACTAGATTCTCAAAATGTTCAGACGGAATTTTTCCCCCCGCACCATATTCAGTTTCTATGCCATCATCCGCCACATGCACAAGCATACCGCTTCCATCGGTAATTGAGACAATATCAAGACGTGTAAATTCGCTTGGTATATCACCATCAACATTGCCGACCGGGTCACGGAAGCCCCAGACATCCATCGCCAAGGTCAGGTCATCATTTACGATGGCGTTGGTGCCAGTCACAGGATTGGCAATCGGCTCACCATTTGCCCGCTGGCGGGCCTCAATGATGCGGGCATTGGCGGTATCTTGAGAAGTCTGGTTCAAATCATCAGTGACATCAAAGCTCTCTCCGATTGCCGCTAAGACAGCAGCTAGGTCACCGGCTTCTTGCTCTATGAGGGCTTGCAACTGGATGCTGGTTTGAGCAATTTTTTCGGCAATCGCCAACGGAGAATCAGCTGGTCTTTGTATCTCATCTACCGGCAGAATAAAATTGTCAGGATTGTTCAGATCGTCAATTTCGATGAGCGTATTCTCATTGAAAATTAACTCCAGAATATCAGCTTCCGTAAGTGTCGCATCACTTTCCTTGAGGGTTTCGATTAATGTCGAGATTGGTGATGCCACCACATCCACGCCGCCTAAATTACCAGACACAGCCCTATAAATAGTATTGTCGGGCAATCTTTTGCCTGTAAATAAATCAAACGCGTTCGAAGCATCAATAAGGAATGTCTCGCCGGCATATTCTGGCGCGATAGACACGCGTCCATTTTCATCTGTTGTGCCGATAAGAGTTTCGTTAGTATCGCGTTGCCCATTGTTGTTTTCATCGACATAAACCCGCGCGCCTTCAATAGTACCGTCTAAAACGTAAAGATTGAAGGCTAATGATTCTGGAGTGGTATCATCTGAACTATTCAGCGTGCCGCCAACGGAAACATAAGTTGTATCGCTACAGGCGGCGAGCAGTGCGGCCAGCAATGGGGCCAGCAATGTCGTGATTGACAGTTCTGCTTTTAGGTTATTTTTTTTGGTTTGTTTTCCGCGCTTCAGCTTGGGGGAAAAAGTAGTGCTGCTGAGTAATGAGTTTTTGAGTAATGAGTTTTTGAGTAATGAGTTTTTGAGTAATGAGTTTTTGAGTAATGAGTTTTTGAGTAATGAGTTTTTGCTAAATTTCTGGTCGTGAAACATGTTGTCTCCTGAGATAAAATTTCCTAGTCCCTCTCCTGAGATAAAATTTTCTAGTCCCTTCCTTAGTCCCGCTGTCCTTCCTTTAGTGCCAATTTCCTAATGTCATTTTCATAGACGCTTCTTAATGTAGTCGCAAGACTCAATAGGTATTCAGCCCTATGGGTAAGTTCAAAAACTGAACAAAGACTAAATTTTCCTATTTTTATTTTCGCTAAATCCAGTCTAGCGACCCCACTAACCGAATATGGGTGGGCTACACACGGAGTTTTCCGCGTTTTTTTAGGTTTGTGATTTTGGGTTCTCTATTGGCGAGTGCTATGAGTGCACATATAAACCTTATTGCAACACCTATTCAAAAATATGCGCCCTCCCCCTTCATAAGCGCAATCTGTATGAGGAAAACGAAATGAGAAATGCATTCTGTGTATATGTGAGTCGGGCTAAATTATGTCTAAGCCCAGAGTATCTTCTAAAAGCACGTCACAAGTAGCTTCAAATTCAGTCATTAAATCACCACGCCCCGCAACAAGGTCAGTATCCGTTTCCCCATTATTAGGCGTTTCATCCAGATCAGCAATGGTCACCGCAACCACATGATTCGCTGTCAGATCGCAGGCGCCGTCCACCGTCACGCGCACAACCACCGTGAAACTATAACTCGATTGCGTCTCATAATCAGGGGGCGCACGGAACCAGACATTACCCGTGTCAGAGGTAATCCCAAAGTCAGTTGCATCAAGCAGACTATAGCTCACAGATAAATGAGCCGAATTTTCTTCGATCTCAGCTTGATAAATACTCGTTGCACTGCCTCGACTGTGCGGGTCGGTGTTTGCATCAGTATTCTCATCCACAGTAATATTTGTTTCAGAAGTAAAAACGGGCGTATCATCAGGATAATCATCAACAATAAAAATATTAACTATAATCTCTAAGCTCGCTACATCGGAACTATCCTCGCCATCAAACACCATATAGGCAATCTGCACAGGCCCTGAATAATCAGCCGCGGGGCGGAAAATGAGATTCTCAAGCTGCGCAGACGGAATTTCATCCCCCGCACCATATTCTGTGCCATCGCTCGCCACAAGCACGCCGCGTATATCAGTTGTGCTTCCATCGGTAATCGAGACAATATCAAGACGCGTAAATGAACTCACTATATCGCCATTCACATTGCCACCCGGGTCACGGAAACCCCAGACATTAACGCCCAAGGTGAGGTCATTATTTGCGGTTGCCTCCACCCCTATTTTAGGATTAGCAATTGGCTCACCGCCGGCGCGCTGGCGCGCCTCAGCAATGCGGGCATTGACCACATCCTGAACATCACTCAAATCGGCAGCGGCGACAAAACCATCTGTAACCGCAGGCAAAACGAGAGCCAGATTACCATTTTCTTGCTCGATAAGCACTTGCAATTGGATGCTGATTTCGGCAATTTGTTCTGCAATCGCTATTGGAGAATCAGCTGGCTGTGGGGTCTCATCGGTCGGTAGAATATAATTGTCAGGATTGTTGAGGTCATCCATGTCAACTTGAGTCCCCTCGCCGAAAATCAATTCCAGAATCGCCTCATCCGTCAGCTGTGGGTCACTGTCTCTAAGGGCTTCAATGAGTGTCGAGATTGGCGATGCGACAACATCCAAGCCGCCGCGTTCATCAGATATAGCCTTATAAAAAATGTCGTCAGGCAGGCGCACGCCTGTAAATAAATCAAGCGCGCCCGAAGCATCAATAAGGAATGTTGCGCCAGCATATTCCGCCTCAATAGACACGCGTCCATTTTCATCCGTTGTGCCAATGAGGGGTTCGTTAGTATCGATTTCCCCATTGTCGTTTTCATCGACATAGACCCGTGCGCCTTCAATGGTGCCGTCTAAAACATAAAAATCAAATGATTGTGAGTCAGTATTGCCTCCAACGGTAACATTTCCATTATCGCTACCGCATGCGGCGAGCAAGGCGGCGAGCAAGGGCGTGATGGAAACTTCTGCTTTTAGCTTATGTTTCTTGCTTTGCTTGCTAGCACTCAAAAGTTCAGAAGCATTTAGAAGCTTTTGCCAATAAGTAAACGGCGAAAAAGAGGTGCTGTTAAGCAGTGCGCTTTTACAAAACACGTTTTTACAAAACGCGTTTTTAAAAAACTTATAATCGTGAAACATGCTTTCTCCTACATATAGAATTTTTTATTTTTGCTCTAACGCTCATATAGATAACGCTCATATAGATAAGGTGAACGCAAATAGACAGCTACCCCTTTGGAGGATACTATCTACAAGCTATATGTTTGCATATATAGGTTTTGAGAGCAATACCAAAAAGGCGGGAGAAGATATTGAGAATATGCCCCCCTCGCACCTCGCCCCCCGCATCCCTTGAAGGGGCTTTTCGCGCCAAACCGACTTAAAAAAACCGACTTAAATTATCTCTAAGCCAAACTCTTCCAAGGCAACCACGTCATAAGTATTTCCATAACTAGTCGAAAAACTAACAAACCCAAGATCATTCAGCTGATTATTTGTATCAATACCATTGATTCCAAAAATACCATTTGCATCAGTTGCAATAAGTGTGTCCTTGAAATTAAGGGTTAGCGTTGCATCATCAGTACTCGTCGTCGTATCACCAAGAAACGTAAATACCATGCCTAAGTAACCAGTACCACCAGTTTCAGGTATGAGGCTCACAGTCAGGGGCGCATCAGTACCCTTACCAAGCTCAAGTAAATCAGCAAAGCTTCCAAGCGGGGTATCATCTGTATCAACAAACACCAACCTATCAACACCAAGTGCCGTAAAATTCAAGTTGTCAATCGTGTCAGCTCCATCAAGTCCGAAAAGCCCGTCATCAGTGCTGGCAATCCGATAGATAACCGTATCGTTACCGCCGTGATTTAACGAAATAGTATCATTACCCGCCCCGCCGATGAGAATATCATCTGCTGTCCCGCCTCGAAGGAAATCAGTACCATCGCCGCCTTGAATGATTTGCTGGTCTGTCGCAGCAGCATCACCAAGCGAGCCGTCATCGCCTGAAGTGCCATTCACATAAAGAGTATTGATTGCGTCATTAATGATGACGGTAACAGTGCCGTCCACAAATACGCCCGCCTCATCTGTTGCCCGCACGGTAATAGTGTCGGTCAAAGTAGTCGGCTCGTTCAAGTTCTGAATATCTGTACTGGTGGTATCTATTGCATAGCCCCAGTTCCCATCTGTGCCGAATCTTAGCGTGCCATAGGTGCCTTGTGCTTGAACGTCATAGCTAAGAGTATCACCCTCATCAGCATCTTCTACGACCCATCTACCGCTCGCGGCTTCTAGATCGCCTGATTCATAAGTGTCCGTGACATCATAATCAGCATGGGCTGTGTTGACAGTCGGCGCATTATCATTCAAATCATTAATGCTCAAAGTAATATTGCGGTCACTTGTTAGCGTCACCCCATCTGCCGTAACAGAAGCAACCACCGTGAAGCTATAAAGCGATCGGGTCTCATAGTCGGGCGAGGCACGCAACCAGACAAAGCCAATACTGGAGTCAATCCCAAACAAGTCACCCTGATTAGCCGACGTAAGGCTATAGCTAACCGTATGGCCAGGAATATCTGGTCTTGCAGCAGCCCTGTAAACCGTCATCGCCCCGCCTTGGTTTGTAGCATTATTATTGGCGGCAATATTCTCATTAACCGATGCCGTCGAACCAGACGTAAACACAGGCGGAGCATCATGCAAATCATTAATGCTCAACGTAATAAGGTTGCTGGTTGCTGTTTGAGTCACACCATCTGCCGTAACAGAAGCAACCACCCTGAATAAATAACTCGATTGGGTCTCATGGTCAGGGGACTCAAGCAACCAGACAATGCCACTACTGGAGTCAATCCCAAACGAGGCATCCTGATAAATCGGCGCACTAGTGTTAATGCTATAGCTAACCGTATGGCCAGCAACATCTGGTATTGCAAAAGCCCTGTAAACCATCATCGCACTGCCTTGGGTATCTTCACTATTATTGGCCGCAACATTCTCATTAACCGATGCCGTCGTACTAGACGTAAGCGCAGGCGGATTATCATTCAAATCAGTAACGCTCAAAGTAACAAAACGGACCCTTATTTGCGTAACCCCATCCGCCGTAACAGAAGCTTGCACCGTAAATTTATACTCCCTCTCAGTGATATCCTCATAATCGGGCGGCTCGCGGAACCAGACATTGCCACTCGTGCCATCAATCCCGAAGGAGGCACCATCATTAGCCGCCATAAGGCTATAGCTAACCGTATGGCCAGCAACATCTGGTATTGCAGCAACCCTGTAAACCGTCATCGCAGTGCCTTGAACGCTGGCATTATTATTCGCCTCAATATTCTCATTAACCGACGCCGTCGAACCAGACGTAAACACCGGCCGATTATCGTTCAGATTATTCACGCTTAGCGTAACTGTACGCTCCGCTGCTTGCGTCATCCCATCCGCCGTAGCCACAGCCTGCACCGTGAATGTATACTCCCTCTCGTCTTCATCCTCATAATCGGGCGAGAATTTGAACCAGACATTGCCACTCGTGCCATCAATGCCGAAATCGTTCCCCTCATCAGTGTCTAGCAGACTATAGATAATCGTATCATAAGTCAGATTTGCTGTAATCTCAGCTGTATAAATAGTCGCCGCAGTGCCTTGAACGCTGGCATTATTATTGGCCTCAATATTCTCATCGACTGCCGCCGCCTCAGCAGACGAAAACACCGGCGGACTATCCAATTCATCGGTGAGCGTCACCGTGACCTCAACAGTGTCAGAAACATTAACCCCGTCAGTCACATTCACATTAAGCCTAATCGTCGGTTCGATTTCATAATCAGTCAGTTGCCCCGCCAAAAGAACCAGCTTGTAATCATTATCATTATCAGCATCATCACCAGCAACCACCCTAAACCGCGAGGAAATATCTGTATCAGCCGTGCCGTTTGTCACTTCATAGACAGTGAAACTATCCGCATCAAATGTCGTATTCACATCCACATCTGCTGGCGTTAAGGTAACGCCTGTGTCCGTTTGGGTGGCTATATTTTCAGCAATCGGCTGGACTGTCCCAGCAGAGGTGAGCGTGGGCGCATCATTCGCCCCCGTAATCAACACCTTGATTTCCTGAACCGTGCTAGCCAAATCATCATCTTGAACCCGCACCCAAACACTATCAGTTGCGGTTTGACCATCGCCAAGCGCGTTCACGGCATCCTCATTCAGCGTGTAGTTCCAAGTCACCGAGCCGTCATCCGCAGAACGCGTTAAGGTGAAGCTCCCATAGACGCCATCTGCGATCGCATCGGATACGCCCATACCAGCAATCGTTCTAGGCGTACCCGCTTCAATCTCTTCGGTTATATTGGAGATAGTCGCGTCAGTATTGCCAATGAAAACGCTTAAATTTGTCAATGAGGTTTCCGCATCGCTAATGTTAAGCACGCCATTAGCGGCAAGGTCGGCGGGGATATCATCACGAGGCGTGGGGCTGTACAAACCAGACCTATCACGCCCAAAACCCAAGATTCTGAATAAGGGATACGCAATATGGCCGTCCCCAGCAAATAGCAATGCCGTCATATAACGCGTCTCGTCTTGTTGAGCCACATTAAACTGATTAATAATATGATCGTACGTATATGAAGGACTATCACTATTATCAAAAATTTCAACCTCATCATACGGAGAGTCCATTTTTATAATGAATGTCCCATTAGCGACATTACTATTCGCATCAAACGTATGTGTAAAATTAATACCGGAAGGGTTTGTGCCGGGTTTTGGGGTAAATTTAATATTAAGGAACAAGTTAAACGCCACATAAACAGACCCGGCCTCGTTAACCACTAAATCATCCGTATCGCCAAGCGACACAGTCGGCGCATCATTCACATCCGTGACAGTAACGGTGACATCAACAGCTTCACTATCAAAAGTCCCATCGGACACAACCACACGAAGATTAATCGTCTGTTCGGTTTCAAAATTAAGTGCGTTACCCCGCAATAAAACCAGCTTGAAAACGCCATTATCATCAATCACGCCAAAACGGGTGGGAACATTATCACTTTCAGAGACAGTGAAACTCGCCACACCGAACGTAACACCATCCAAATCTGCTGGCGTAAAGGTAATGCCTGTATCCGTCTCGTCCGCAATGTTTTCAGCAATCTCGCCTGCTACCCCATTCGGTGTGTCAAGCGTGGGTATATTATCATTCAGGTTATTAAGGGTGAGTGTGACAGTAAGTTCCCTTGTCAGAGTCACCCCATCCGCCGTAACAGAAGCAACCACCGTGAAGCTATAACTCGATTTGTTCTCATGGTCGGGCGAGGTGCGGAACCAAACAGTGCCCGTTGACGCATTAATCCCAAACGAGTCACCATCATTAGCCGATGTCAGGCTATAGCTAACCGTATCGCCTGCATCATCAGGGGTGGCAACAGCTGTATAGATAGTCTCCGCACTGCCTTGGGTATCACCATCATCATTGGCCGCAATATTCTCATCCACTTCCGCCGTGTCTGCAGACCTAAACAGCAGCGGATGATTTGCCACATCCGTGATATTAATGGTGAGAACCCTCCTGTGTACATCAAAACTATCATCATACACGCCCACATGCAGCATAATCGTCGGCTCGGTTTCAAAATCAAAGACGGCACCCGGCAGTAAAACCAGCTTAAAAATACTATCACCAGCGACAGAACCATCAGAACCATCAGAGATACCCTCAAAAACCAGTGCAAAACGCGACGATGAAACGCGGGGAGTGCCGGCTGGCGTGATAAAGCTAAAGATATTCTCATCATCCTGATCGCTAGCATAGATGATAATCCCCGTATCCGTTTCGAAGGTCGCAGTTTCAGCAATATTATGTGGGTTTGCAAACGCATCAGCCCTCGTGATTGGCCTATCATTCACATCCGTAATATTGACCGTAACCTCTTGAGACTCTGTTTGGATGTCAGTGCCCACCGTAACAGTCGCTGTCACCGTGAAGCTATAACTCGATTTGGTTTCAAAATCAGGCGAGGTGCGGAACCAAACAGTGCCCGTTGACGCATTAATCCCAAACGAGTCACCATCATTAGCCGATGTCAGGCTATAGACAACCGTATCGCCTGCATCATCAAGGGTGGCAATAGCTGTATAGATAGTCGCCGCACTGCCTTGCGTATCTTCACTATTATTGGCCGCAATATTCTCATCCACTTCCGCCGTGTCAGCAGACCTAAACAGCAGCGGATGATTTGCCACATCCGTGATATTAATGAAGAGCCTCAACCAGGCTGGAGCAAAAGATGGATCATACACGCCCACCCACAGCGTAATCCTCGGCTCGGTTTCAAAATCAATGATGGCACCCGGCAGTAAAACCAGCTTAAAAATACTATCACCCGCGACAGAACCATCAGAACCATCAGAGATACCCTCAAAAACCAGTGCAAAACGCGACGATAAAACGCTGGTATTGTTTTGGTTCAGGACATTGCTACGGAGAACAGTATCATCATCGCTCGCGGTGAAGCTAATGCCTGTATCCGTTTCGGAGGTCGCAGTTTCAGCAATATAGGCGAACCTAGAACCGTTGTTGGTTAGTGTCGGCGGATCATTGGTGCCCGTAATCGTAACCGTGATTTGTTCAACAGAGCTGTTTGAAATACCATCATTAACCCGCACCCAAACACTATCGGTGGCGGTTTGACCCGCAGTAAGCCCGTTCGCGGCATCATCATCCAGTATATACGCCCAAGTGACTGTGCCGTCAGTTGCTCGTTTGAAGGTAAATTGACCATAGGCGTCGCCATTTGAGTTACTGGCGTCACCATTAATCATTACAGTCGTTTCTGTACTCGCATTGCGGCTAAGTGGGGTTTGTATATTGGCGATCATCGCGTCCGTATTGCCAATGAAAACGCTTAAATTTGTCAATGAGGTTTCCGCATCGCCAAAGATAAGCACACCATTAGCGGCAAGGTCAGCATCCACCGCATCGCCGATATCATCCTCGCCGCTCTCACGAACCGCCACATCCGTATCCCTCAACGTCAGTGTTGGCGCATCATTCTCATCCGTGACAGTAACGGTGACATCAACAGCTTCACTCGTCAAAGTCCCATCGGACACAACCACACGAAGATTAATCGTCTGTTCGGTTTCAAAATTAAGCGGGTTATTCGCTCGTAAAACCAGCCTGAAAACACCCGTATTATCCTCAATCACGCCAAAACGGGTGGAGGCAGTCGTATCGGTACCTTCATAGACAGTGAAACTACCCGCATTGAACGTATCACCCTCCACATCTGCTGGCGTTAAGGTAACGCCTGTGTCCGTTTGGGTGGCTATATTTTCAGCAATCGGCTGGACTGTCCCAGCAGAGGTGAGCGTCGGCGCATTTTCATCCAAATCATTAATGCTCAAAGTAATATTGCGGTCACTTGTTAGCGTCACACCATCTGCCGTAACAGAAGCAACCACCGTGAAGCTATAACTCGATTTGGTTTCAAAATCGGGCGGGCTACGGAACCAAACAGTGCCCGTTGACGCATTAATCCCAAACGAGTCACCATCATTAGCCGACGTCAAACTATAGCTAACCGTATCGCCTGCATCATCAGGGGCGGCAATAGCTGTATAAATAGTCGCCGCACTGCCTTGGGTATCACCATCATCATTGGCCGCAATATTCTCATTAACCGATGCCGTCGCACTAGACGTAAACACCGGCGCATTATCATTCAAATCAGTAACGCTCAAAGTAACAATGCGGGTCGCGGTTTGCGTAACCCCATCCGCCGTAACAGAAGCAACCACCGTGAAGCTATAACTCGATTTGTTCTCATGGTCGGGCGGGCTACGCAACCAAACAGTGCCCGTTGACGCATTAATCCCAAACGAGTCACCATCATTAGCCGACGTCAGGCTATAGCTAACCGTATCGCCTGCATCATCGGGGGCGGCAATAGCTGTATAAATAGTCGCCGCACTGCCTTGGGTATCACCATCATCATTGGCCGCAATATTCTCATTAACCGATGCCGTCGCACTAGACGTAAACACCGGCGCATTATCATTCAAATCAGTAACGCTCAAAGTAACAATGCGGGTCGCGGTTTGCGTAACCCCATCCGCCGTAACAGAAGCAACCACCGTGAAGCTATAACTCGATTTGTTCTCATGGTCGGGCGCGGCGCGGAACCAAACAATGCCCGTTGACGCGTTAATCCCAAAAGAGTCACCATCATTAGCCGACGTCAGGCTATAGCTAACCGTATCGCCTGCATCATCGGGGGCGGCAATAGCTGTATAAATAGTCGCCGCACTGCCCTGCGTATCACCATCATCATTGGCCGTAATATTCTCATTAACCGACGCCGTCGCACTAGACGTAAACACCGGCGCATTATCATTCAAATCAGTAACGCTCAAAGTAACAATACGGGTCGTGGTGTGCGTCAGCCCATCCGCCGTAACAGAAGCAACCACCGTGAAGCTATAACTTGTTTTGCCGCTCTCATGGTCAGGCGCGGCGCGGAACCAAACAATGCCCGTTGACGCGTTAATCCCAAACGAGTCACCATCATTAGCCGACGTCAGGCTATAGCTAACCGTATCGCCTGCATCATCGGGGGCGGCAATAGCTGTATAAATAGTCGCCGCACTGCCTTGGGTATCACCATCATCATTGGCCGCAATATTCTCATTAACCGATGCCGTCGCACTAGACGTAAACACCGGCGGATTATCATTCAAATCAGTAACGCTCAAAGTAACAATGCGGGTCGCGGTTTGCGTAACCCCATCCGCCGTAACAGAAGCAACCACCGTGAAGCTATAACTCGATTTGTTCTCATGGTCGGGCGGGCTACGGAACCAAACAGTGCCCGTTGACGCATTAATCCCAAACGAGTCACCATCATTAGCCGACGTCAAACTATAGCTAACCGTATCGCCTGCATCATCGGGGGCGGCAATAGCCGTATAAATAGTCGCCGCACTGCCTTGGGTATCACCATCATCATTGGCCGTAATATTCTCATTAACCGATGCCGTCGCACTAGACGTAAACACCGGCGCATTATCATTCAAATCAGTAACGCTCAAAGTAACAATACGGGTCGCTGTTTGCGTAACCCCATCTGCCGTAACAGAAGCAACCACCGTGAAGCTATAACTCGATTTGTTCTCATGGTCGGGCGGGCTACGCAACCAAACAGTACCCGTTGACGCATTAATCCCAAAAGAGTCACCATCATTAGCCGACGTCAGGCTATAGCTAACCGTATCGCCTGCATCATCAGGGGCGGCAATAGCTGTATAAATAGTCGCCGCACTGCCTTGGGTATCACCATCATCATTGGCCGTAATATTCTCATTAACATTAGCCGCCGTGGCGTCAGACGTAAACACAGGCGCATTATCATTCAAATCAGTAACGCTCAAAGTAACAATGCGGGTCGCTGTTTGCGTCACCCCATCCGCCGTAACAGAAGCAACCACCGTGAAGCTATAACTCGATTTGTTCTCATGGTCGGGCGCGGCGCGGAACCAAACAGCGCCCGTTGACGCATTAATCCCAAACGAGTCACCATCATTAGCCGACGTCAGGCTATAGCTAACCGTATCACCTGCATCATCGGGGGCGGCAATAGCCGTATAAATAGTCGCCGCACTGCCTTGGGTATCACCAGCATCATTGGCCGCAATATTCTCATTAACCGACGCCGTCGCACTAGACGTAAACACCGGCGCATTATCATTCAAATCAGTAACGCTCAGCGTAATTATCTGCGACGCGCTGTGCGTCACCCCATCTGCCGTAACAGAAGCAACCACCGTGAAGCTATAACTCGATTTGTTCTCATGGTCGGGCGCGACACGCAACCAAACAGTACCCGTTGACGCATTAATCCCAAACGAGTCACCATCATTAGCCGACGTCAGGCTATAGCTAACCGTATCGCCTGCATCATCGGGGGCGGCAATAGCTGTATAAATAGTCGCCGCACTGCCTTGCGTATCACCATCATCATTGGCCGTAATATTCTCATTAACCGATGCCGTCGCACTAGACGTAAACACCGGCGCATTATCATTCAAATCAGTAACGCTCAAAGTAACAATGCGGGTCGCTGTTTGCGTCACCCCATCCGCCGTAACAGAAGCAACCACCGTGAAGCTATAACTCGATTTGGTTTCATGGTCGGGCGCGGCGCGGAACCAAACAATGCCCGTTGACGCATTAATCCCAAAAGAGTCACCATCATTAGCCGACGTCAGGCTATAGCTAACCGTATCGCCTGCATCATCGGGGGCGGCAATAGCTGTATAGATAGTCGCCGCACTGCCTTGCGTATCGCCATCATCATTGACCGCAATATTCTCATTAACCGACGCCGTCGCACTAGACGTAAACACCGGCGCATTATCATTCAAATCAGTAACGCTCAAAGTAACAATGCGGGTCGCTGTTTGCGTCACCCCATCTGCCGTAACAGAAGCAACCACCGTGAAGCTATAACTCGATTTGGTTTCAAAATCAGGCGCGGCGCGGAACCAAACAGTGCCCGTTGACGCATTAATCCCAAACGAGTCACCATCATTAGCCGACGTCAGGCTATAGCTAACCGTATCGCCTGCATCATCGGGGGCGGCAATAGCCGTATAGATAGTCGCCGCACTGCCTTGGGTATCACCATCATCATTGGCCGCAATATTCTCATTAACCGACGCCGTCGCACTAGACGTAAACACCGGCGCATTATCATTCAAATCAGTAACGCTCAAAGTAACAATGCGGGTCGCTATTTGCGTCACCCCATCCGCCGTAACAGAAGCAACTACCGTGAAGCTATAACTCGATTTGTTCTCATGGTCGGGCGCAGCGCGGAACCAAACATCTCCCGTTGACGCATTAATCCCAAACGAGTCACCATCATTAGCCGACGTCAGGCTATAGCTAACCGTATCGCCTGCATCATCGGGGGCGGCAATAGCCGTATAAATAGTCGCCGCACTGCCTTGGGTATCACCATCATCATTGGCCGCAATATTCTCATTAACCGACGCCGTCGCACTAGACGTAAACACCGGCGCATTATCATTCAAATCAGTAATGCTCAAAGTAACAATGCGGGTCGCTATTTGCGTAACCCCATCCGCCGTAACAGAAGCAACCACCGTGAAGCTATAACTCGATTTGTTCTCATGGTCGGGCGCGGCGCGGAACCAAACAGTGCCCGTTGACGCATTAATTCCAAAAGAGTCCCCATCATTAGCCGACGTCAGGCTATAGCTAACCGTATCGCCTGCATCATCGGGGGCGGCAATAGCTGTATAGATAGTCGCCGCACTGCCTTGGGTATCACCATCATCATTGACCGCAATATTCTCATTAACCGATGCCGTCGCACTAGACGTAAACACCGGCGCATTATCATTCAAATCAGTAACGCTCAAAGTAATTATCTGCGACGCGCTGTGCGTCACCCCATCCGCCGTAACAGAAGCAACCACCGTGAAGCTATAACTCGATTTGTTCTCATGGTCGGGCGGGCTACGCAACCAAACAGTGCCCGTTGACGCATTAATCCCAAACGAGTCCCCATCATTAGCCGACGTCAAACTATAGATAACCGTATCGCCTGCATCATCAGGGGCGGCAATAGCTGTATAAATAGTCGCCGCACTGCCTTGGGTATCACCATCATCATTGACCGCAATATTCTCATTAACCGATGCCGTCGCACTAGACGTAAACACCGGCGCATTATCATTCAAATCAGTAACGCTCAAAGTAACAATGCGGGTCGCGGTTTGCGTAACCCCATCCGCCGTAACAGAAGCAACCACCGTGAAGCTATAACTCGATTTGTTCTCATGGTCGGGCGCGACACGCAACCAAACAGTGCCCGTTGACGCATTAATCCCAAACGAGTCACCATCATTAGCCGACGTCAGGCTATAGATAACCGTATCGCCTGCATCATCGGGGGCGGCAATAGCCGTATAAATAGTCGCCGCACTGCCTTGGGTATCACCATCATCATTGGCCGCAATATTCTCATTAACCGACGCCGTCGCACTAGACGTAAACACCGGCGCATTATCATTCAAATCAGTAACGCTCAAAGTAATTATCTGCGACGCGCTGTGCGTCACCCCATCCGCCGTAACAGAAGCAACCACCGTGAAGCTATAACTCGCTTTGTTCTCATGGTCGGGCGCGGCGCGGAACCAAACAATGCCCGTTGACGCATTAATCCCAAACGAGTCACCATCATTAGCCGACGTCAAACTATAGATAACCGTATCGCCTGCATCATCGGGGGCGGCAATAGCTGTATAAATAGTCGCCGCACTGCCTTGCGTATCTGCATCATCATTGGCCGCAATATTCTCATTAACCGACGCCGTCGCACTAGACGTAAACACCGGCGCATTATCATTCAAATCAGTAACGCTCAAAGTAACAATGCGGGTCGCGGTTTGCGTCACCCCATCTGCCGTAACAGAAGCAACCACCGTGAAGCTATAACTCGATTTGGTTTCAAAATCAGGCGCGACACGCAACCAAACAGTGCCCGTTGACGCATTAATCCCAAACGAGTCACCATCATTAGCCGACGTCAGGCTATAGCTAACCGTATCGCCTGCATCATCGGGGGCGGCAATAGCTGTATAAATAGTCGCCGCACTGCCTTGGGTATCACCATCATCATTGGCCGCAATATTCTCATTAACCGATGCCGTCGCACTAGACGTAAACACCGGCGCATTATCATTCAAATCAGTAACGCTCAAAGTAACAATACGGGTCGCTGTTTGCGTAACCCCATCCGCCGTAACAGAAGCAACCACCGTGAAGCTATAACTCGATTTGTTCTCATGGTCGGGCGCGGCGCGGAACCAAACAGTGCCCGTTGACGCATTAATCCCAAACGAGTCACCATCATTAGCCGACGTCAGGCTATAGCTAACCGTATCGCCTGCATCATCGGGGGCGGCAATAGCTGTATAAATAGTCGCCGCACTGCCTTGGGTATCACCATCATCATTGGCCGCAATATTCTCATTAACCGACGCCGTCACACTAGACGTAAACACCGGCGCATTATCATTCAAATCATTAATGCTCAAAGTAATAAGGTTGCTGGTTGCTGTTTGAGTCACACCATCTGCCGTAACAGAAGCAACCACCCTGAAGCTATAACTCGATTTGTTCTCATGGTCGGGCGGGCTACGCAACCAAACAGTACCCGTTGACGCATTAATCCCAAACGAGTCCCCATCATTAGCCGACGTCAGGCTATAGCTAACCGTATCGCCTGCATCATCGGGGGCGGCAATAGCTGTATAAATAGTCGCCGCACTGCCTTGGGTATCACCATCATCATTGACCGCAATATTCTCATTAACCGACGCCGTCGCACTAGACGTAAACACCGGCGCATTATCATTCAAATCAGTAACGCTCAAAGTAACAATGCGGGTCGCTGTTTGCGTCACCCCATCCGCCGTAACAGAAGCAACCACCGTGAAGCTATAACTCGATTTGTTCTCATGGTCGGGCGCGGCGCGGAACCAAACAGTGCCCGTTGACGCATTAATCCCAAACGAGTCACCATCATTAGCCGACGTCAGGCTATAGCTAACCGTATCGCCTGCATCATCGGGGGCGGCAATAGCCGTATAAATAGTCGCCGCACTGCCTTGCGTATCACCATCATCATTGACCGCAATATTCTCATTAACCGATGCCGTCGCACTAGACGTAAACACCGGCGCATTATCATTCAAATCAGTAACGCTCAAAGTAATTATCTGCGACGCGCTGTGCGTCACCCCATCCGCCGTAACAGAAGCAACCACCGTGAAGCTATAACTCGATTTGTTCTCATGGTCGGGCGCGGCGCGGAACCAAACAGTACCCGTTGACGCATTAATCCCAAACGAGTCACCATCATTAGCCGACGTCAGGCTATAGCTAACCGTATCGCCTGCATCATCGGGGGCGGCAATAGCTGTATAAATAGTCGCCGCACTGCCTTGGGTATCACCATCATCATTGGCCGCAATATTCTCATTAACCGATGCCGTCGCACTAGACGTAAACACCGGCGCATTATCATTCAAATCAGTAACGCTCAAAGTAACAATACGGGTCGCGGTTTGCGTAACCCCATCTGCCGTAACAGAAGCAACCACCGTGAAGCTATAACTCGATTTGGTTTCAAAATCAGGCGCGACACGCAACCAAACAGTGCCCGTTGACGCGTTAATCCCAAACGAGTCACCATCATTAGCTGACGTCAAACTATAGCTAACCGTATCGCCTGCATCATCGGGGGCGGCAATAGCCGTATAGATAGTCGCCGCACTGCCTTGCGTATCACCATCATCATTGACCGCAATATTCTCATTAACCGACGCCGTCGCACTAGACGTAAACACCGGCGCATTATCATTCAAATCAGTAACGCTCAAAGTAACAATGCGGGTCGCTGTTTGCGTAACCCCATCCGCCGTAACAGAAGCAACCACCGTGAAGCTATAACTCGATTTGTTCTCATGGTCGGGCGCGGCGCGGAACCAAACAGTGCCCGTTGACGCATTAATCCCAAACGAGTCACCATCATTAGCCGACGTCAGGCTATAGCTAACCGTATCGCCTGCATCATCGGGGGCGGCAATAGCCGTATAGATAGTCGCCGCACTGCCTTGGGTATCACCATCATCATTGACCGCAATATTCTCATTAACCGATGCCGTCGCACTAGACGTAAACACAGGCGCATTATCATTCAAATCAGTAACGCTCAAAGTAACAATACGGGTCGCGGTTTGCGTAACCCCATCCGCCGTAACAGAAGCAACCACCGTGAAGCTATAACTCGATTTGTTCTCATGGTCGGGCGCGGCGCGGAACCAAACATCTCCCGTTGACGCATTAATCCCAAACGAGTCCCCATCATTAGCCGACGTCAGGCTATAGCTAACCGTATCGCCTGCATCATCGGGGGCGGCAATAGCTGTATAGATAGTCGCCGCACTGCCTTGGGTATCACCATCATCATTGACCGTAATATTCTCATTAACCGATGCCGTCGCACTAGACGTAAACACCGGCGCATTATCATTCAAATCAGTAACGCTCAAAGTAACAATGCGGGTCGCGGTTTGCGTAACCCCATCCGCCGTAACAGAAGCAACCACCGTGAAGCTATAACTCGATTTGTTCTCATGGTCGGGCGGGCTACGCAACCAAACAGTGCCCGTTGACGCATTAATCCCAAACGAGTCCCCATCATTAGCCGACGTCAAACTATAGCTAACCGTATCGCCTGCATCATCGGGGGCGGCAATAGCCGTATAAATAGTCGCCGCACTGCCTTGGGTATCACCATCATCATTGACCGCAATATTCTCATTAACCGACGCCGTCGCACTAGACGTAAACACCGGCGCATTATCATTCAAATCAGTAACGCTCAAAGTAACAATGCGGGTCGCTGTTTGCGTAACCCCATCCGCCGTAACAGAAGCAACCACCGTGAAGCTATAACTCGATTTGGTTTCAAAATCAGGCGCGGCGCGGAACCAAACATCTCCCGTTGACGCATTAATCCCAAACGAGTCACCATCATTAGCTGACGTCAAACTATAGCTAACCGTATCGCCTGCATCATCGGGGGCGGCAATAGCTGTATAAATAGTCGCCGCACTGCCTTGGGTATCACCATCATCATTGGCCGCAATATTCTCATTAACCGATGCCGTCGCACTAGACGTAAACACCGGCGCATTATCATTCAAATCAGTAACGCTCAAAGTAACAATGCGGGTCGCTGTTTGCGTAACCCCATCCGCCGTAACAGAAGCAACCACCGTGAAGCTATAACTCGATTTGTTCTCATGGTCGGGCGGGCTACGCAACCAAACAGTGCCCGTTGACGCATTAATCCCAAACGAGTCACCATCATTAGCCGACGTCAGGCTATAGCTAACCGTATCGCCTGCATCATCGGGGGCGGCAATAGCCGTATAGATAGTCGCCGCACTGCCTTGCGTATCACCATCATCATTGGCCGCAATATTCTCATTAACCGACGCCGTCGCACTAGACGTAAACACCGGCGCATTATCATTCAAATCAGTAACGCTCAAAGTAACAATACGGGTCGCTGTTTGCGTAACCCCATCCGCCGTAACAGAAGCAACCACCGTGAAGCTATAACTCGATTTGTTCTCATGGTCGGGCGCGGCGCGCAACCAAACAGTACCCGTTGACGCATTAATCCCAAACGAGTCACCATCATTAGCCGACGTCAGGCTATAGCTAACCGTATCGCCTGCATCATCGGGGGCGGCAATAGCTGTATAAATAGTCGCCGCACTGCCTTGCGTATCACCATCATCATTGGCCGTAATATTCTCATTAACCGATGCCGTCGCACTAGACGTAAACACCGGCGCATTATCATTCAAATCAGTAACGCTCAAAGTAACAATGCGGGTCGCTGTTTGCGTCACCCCATCCGCCGTAACAGAAGCAACCACCGTGAAGCTATAACTCGATTTGGTTTCATGGTCGGGCGCGGCGCGGAACCAAACAATGCCCGTTGACGCATTAATCCCAAAAGAGTCACCATCATTAGCCGACGTCAGGCTATAGCTAACCGTATCGCCTGCATCATCGGGGGCGGCAATAGCTGTATAGATAGTCGCCGCACTGCCTTGCGTATCGCCATCATCATTGACCGCAATATTCTCATTAACCGACGCCGTCGCACTAGACGTAAACACCGGCGCATTATCATTCAAATCAGTAACGCTCAAAGTAACAATGCGGGTCGCTGTTTGCGTCACCCCATCTGCCGTAACAGAAGCAACCACCGTGAAGCTATAACTCGATTTGGTTTCAAAATCAGGCGCGGCGCGGAACCAAACAGTGCCCGTTGACGCATTAATCCCAAACGAGTCACCATCATTAGCCGACGTCAGGCTATAGCTAACCGTATCGCCTGCATCATCGGGGGCGGCAATAGCCGTATAGATAGTCGCCGCACTGCCTTGGGTATCACCATCATCATTGGCCGCAATATTCTCATTAACCGACGCCGTCGCACTAGACGTAAACACCGGCGCATTATCATTCAAATCAGTAACGCTCAAAGTAACAATGCGGGTCGCTATTTGCGTCACCCCATCCGCCGTAACAGAAGCAACCACCGTGAAGCTATAACTCGATTTGTTCTCATGGTCGGGCGCAGCGCGGAACCAAACATCTCCCGTTGACGCATTAATCCCAAACGAGTCCCCATCATTAGCCGACGTCAGGCTATAGCTAACCGTATCGCCTGCATCATCGGGGGCGGCAATAGCCGTATAAATAGTCGCCGCACTGCCTTGGGTATCACCATCATCATTGGCCGCAATATTCTCATTAACCGACGCCGTCGCACTAGACGTAAACACCGGCGCATTATCATTCAAATCAGTAACGCTCAAAGTAATTATCTGCGACGCGCTGTGCGTCACCCCATCCGCCGTAACAGAAGCAACCACCGTGAAGCTATAACTCGCTTTGTTCTCATGGTCGGGCGCGGCGCGGAACCAAACAATGCCCGTTGACGCATTAATCCCAAACGAGTCACCATCATTAGCCGACGTCAAACTATAGATAACCGTATCGCCTGCATCATCGGGGGCGGCAATAGCTGTATAAATAGTCGCCGCACTGCCTTGCGTATCTGCATCATCATTGGCCGCAATATTCTCATTAACCGACGCCGTCGCACTAGACGTAAACACCGGCGCATTATCATTCAAATCAGTAACGCTCAAAGTAACAATGCGGGTCGCGGTTTGCGTCACCCCATCTGCCGTAACAGAAGCAACCACCGTGAAGCTATAACTCGATTTGGTTTCAAAATCAGGCGCGACACGCAACCAAACAGTGCCCGTTGACGCATTAATCCCAAACGAGTCACCATCATTAGCCGACGTCAGGCTATAGCTAACCGTATCGCCTGCATCATCGGGGGCGGCAATAGCTGTATAAATAGTCGCCGCACTGCCTTGGGTATCACCATCATCATTGGCCGCAATATTCTCATTAACCGATGCCGTCGCACTAGACGTAAACACCGGCGCATTATCATTCAAATCAGTAACGCTCAAAGTAACAATACGGGTCGCTGTTTGCGTAACCCCATCCGCCGTAACAGAAGCAACCACCGTGAAGCTATAACTCGATTTGTTCTCATGGTCGGGCGCGGCGCGGAACCAAACAGTGCCCGTTGACGCATTAATCCCAAACGAGTCACCATCATTAGCCGACGTCAGGCTATAGCTAACCGTATCGCCTGCATCATCGGGGGCGGCAATAGCTGTATAAATAGTCGCCGCACTGCCTTGGGTATCACCATCATCATTGGCCGCAATATTCTCATTAACCGACGCCGTCACACTAGACGTAAACACCGGCGCATTATCATTCAAATCATTAATGCTCAAAGTAATAAGGTTGCTGGTTGCTGTTTGAGTCACACCATCTGCCGTAACAGAAGCAACCACCCTGAAGCTATAACTCGATTTGTTCTCATGGTCGGGCGGGCTACGCAACCAAACAGTACCCGTTGACGCATTAATCCCAAACGAGTCCCCATCATTAGCCGACGTCAGGCTATAGCTAACCGTATCGCCTGCATCATCGGGGGCGGCAATAGCTGTATAAATAGTCGCCGCACTGCCTTGGGTATCACCATCATCATTGACCGCAATATTCTCATTAACCGACGCCGTCGCACTAGACGTAAACACCGGCGCATTATCATTCAAATCAGTAACGCTCAAAGTAACAATGCGGGTCGCTGTTTGCGTCACCCCATCCGCCGTAACAGAAGCAACCACCGTGAAGCTATAACTCGATTTGTTCTCATGGTCGGGCGCGGCGCGGAACCAAACATCTCCCGTTGACGCATTAATCCCAAACGAGTCACCATCATTAGCCGACGTCAGGCTATAGCTAACCGTATCGCCTGCATCATCGGGGGCGGCAATAGCCGTATAGATAGTCGCCGCACTGCCTTGGGTATCACCATCATCATTGACCGCAATATTCTCATTAACCGATGCCGTCGCACTAGACGTAAACACAGGCGCATTATCATTCAAATCAGTAACGCTCAAAGTAACAATACGGGTCGCGGTTTGCGTCACCCCATCCGCCGTAACAGAAGCAACCACCGTGAAGCTATAACTCGATTTGTTCTCATGGTCGGGCGCGGCGCGGAACCAAACAGTACCCGTTGACGCATTAATCCCAAACGAGTCACCATCATTAGCCGACGTCAGGCTATAGCTAACCGTATCGCCTGCATCATCGGGGGCGGCAATAGCTGTATAAATAGTCGCCGCACTGCCTTGGGTATCACCATCATCATTGGCGGCAATATTCTCATTAACCGATGCCGTCGCACTAGACGTAAACACCGGCGCATTATCATTCAAATCAGTAACGCTCAAAGTAATTATCTGCGACTCGCTGTGCGTCACCCCATCTGCCGTAACAGAAGCAACCACCGTGAAGCTATAACTCGATTTGTTCTCATGGTCGGGCGCGGCGCGGAACCAAACATCTCCCGTTGACGCATTAATCCCAAACGAGTCACCATCATTAGCCGACGTCAGGCTATAGATAACCGTATCGCCTGCATCATCGGGGGCGGCAATAGCCGTATAAATAGTCGCCGCACTGCCTTGGGTATCACCATCATCATTGGCGGCAATATTCTCATTAACCGATGCCGTCGCACTAGACGTAAACACCGGCGCATTATCATTCAAATCAGTAACGCTCAGCGTAATTATCTGCGACTCGCTGTGCGTCACCCCATCTGCCGTAACAGAAGCAACCACCGTGAAGCTATAACTCGATTTGTTCTCATGGTCGGGCGGGCTACGCAACCAAACAGTGCCCGTTGACGCATTAATCCCAAACGAGTCACCATCATTAGCCGACGTCAGGCTATAGCTAACCGTATCGCCTGCATCATCGGGGGCGGCAATAGCCGTATAAATAGTCGCCGCACTGCCTTGGGTATCACCATCATCATTGGCCGCAATATTCTCATTAACCGATGCCGTCGCACTAGACGTAAACACCGGCGCATTATCATTCAAATCAGTAACGCTCAAAGTAATTATCTGCGACTCGCTGTGCGTCACACCATCTGCCGTAACAGAAGCAACCACCGTGAAGCTATAACTCGATTTGTTCTCATGGTCGGGCGCGGCGCGGAACCAAACATCTCCCGTTGACGCATTAATCCCAAACGAGTCACCATCATTAGCCGACGTCAGGCTATAGATAACCGTATCGCCTGCATCATCGGGGGCGGCAATAGCTGTATAGATAGTCGCCGCACTGCCTTGCGTATCTTCACTATCATTGGCGGCAATATTCTCATTAACCGATGCCGTCGCACTAGACGTAAACACCGGCGCATTATCATTCAAATCAGTAACGCTCAAAGTAACAATGCGGGTCGCTGTTTGCGTCACCCCATCCGCCGTAACAGAAGCAACCACCGTGAAGCTATAACTCGATTTGGTCTCATGGTCGGGCGCAGCGCGGAACCAAACAGTGCCCGTTGACGCATTAATCCCAAACGAGTCACCATCATTAGCCGACGTCAGGCTATAGATAACCGTATCGCCTGCATCATCGGGGGCGGCAATAGCTGTATAAATAGTCGCCGCACTGCCTTGGGTATCACCATCATCATTGGCCGCAATATTCTCATTAACCGACGCCGTCGCACTAGACGTAAACACCGGCGCATTATCATTCAAATCAGTAACGCTCAAAGTAACAATGCGGGTCGCTGTTTGCGTAACCCCATCTGCCGTAACAGAAGCAACCACCGTGAAGCTATAACTCGATTTGGTTTCAAAATCAGGCGCGGCGCGGAACCAAACAGTGCCCGTTGACGCATTAATCCCAAACGAGTCACCATCATTAGCCGACGTCAGGCTATAGCTAACCGTATCGCCTGCATCATCGGGGGCGGCAATAGCTGTATAAATAGTCGCCGCACTGCCTTGGGTATCACCATCATCATTGGCCGTAATATTCTCATTAACCGATGCCGTCGCACTAGACGTAAACACCGGCGCATTATCATTCAAATCAGTAACGCTCAAAGTAACAATGCGGGTCGCTGTTTGCGTAACCCCATCCGCCGTAACAGAAGCAACCACCGTGAAGCTATAACTCGATTTGTTCTCATGGTCGGGCGCGGCGCGGAACCAAACAGTGCCCGTTGACGCGTTAATCCCAAACGAGTCACCATCATTAGCTGACGTCAAACTATAGATAACCGTATCGCCTGCATCATCGGGGGCGGCAATAGCCGTATAAATAGTCGCCGCACTGCCTTGGGTATCACCATCATCATTGGCGGCAATATTCTCATTAACCGATGCCGTCGCACTAGACGTAAACACCGGCGCATTATCATTCAAATCAGTAACGCTCAAAGTAATTATCTGCGACTCGCTGTGCGTCACCCCATCTGCCGTAACAGAAGCAACCACCGTGAAGCTATAACTCGATTTGTTCTCATGGTCGGGCGCGGCGCGGAACCAAACATCTCCCGTTGACGCATTAATCCCAAACGAGTCACCATCATTAGCCGACGTCAGGCTATAGATAACCGTATCGCCTGCATCATCGGGGGCGGCAATAGCCGTATAAATAGTCGCCGCACTGCCTTGGGTATCACCATCATCATTGACCGCAATATTCTCATTAACCGATGCCGTCGCACTAGACGTAAACACCGGCGCATTATCATTCAAATCAGTAACGCTCAAAGTAACAATGCGGGTCGCTGTTTGCGTCACCCCATCCGCCGTAACAGAAGCAACCACCGTGAAGCTATAACTCGATTTGTTCTCATGGTCGGGCGCGGCGCGGAACCAAACATCTCCCGTTGACGCATTAATCCCAAACGAGTCCCCATCATTAGCCGACGTCAGGCTATAGCTAACCGTATCGCCTGCATCATCGGGGGCGGCAATAGCCGTATAAATAGTCGCCGCACTGCCTTGGGTATCACCATCATCATTGACCGCAATATTCTCATTAACCGACGCCGTCGCACTAGACGTAAACACAGGCGCATTATCATTCAAATCAGTAACGCTCAGCGTAATTATCTGCGACACGGTTTGCGTAACCCCATCCGCCGTAACAGAAGCAACCACCGTGAAGCTATAACTCGATTTGGTTTCAAAATCAGGCGCGACACGCAACCAAACAGTGCCCGTTGACGCATTAATCCCAAACGAGTCACCATCATTAGCCGACGTCAAACTATAGATAACCGTATCGCCTGCATCATCGGGGGCGGCAATAGCTGTATAAATAGTCGCCGCACTGCCTTGGGTATCACCATCATCATTGGCCGTAATATTCTCATTAACCGACGCCGTCGCACTAGACGTAAACACCGGCGCATTAGGGTCAAAAATAACTTCAATTTCTAAGCTTGCCTCATCAGAATCATCCTCGCCATCAAACACCGTATAGATAATCTCTACGCGCCCTAAATAATCAGCCACAGGGCGGAAGACTAGGTTTGCAAAATGTTCGGCGGGAATTTCACCCCTCGCGTCATATTCAGTTTCTATGCCATCATCTGCAATATGCACAAGCACGCCGCGCACATCAGTTGTGATTCCATCGGTAATTGAGACAATATTAAGACGCGTAAATGAACTTGGCGGCGTATTATCACCATCCCGATTACCGGCCGGGTCACGGAAGCCCCAGACATCCATCTCCAAGGCGAGGTCATTATTTAAGGTGGCGGTAGTGCCTGTTACAGGATTGGCAATCGGGTCACCGCCAGCGCGCTCGCGTGCCTCAATGATGCGGGCATTGGCGGTATCTTGAGAAGTCTGGTCCAAATCACTAATATCAAAGCTCTCTCCGATTGCCGCTAAGACAGCAGCTAGGTCACCGCCGTGTTGTTCTATGAGCACTTGCAACTGAATGCTGGTTGATGCGATTTCTTCGGCGATTGCCTCTGGAGAATCAATTGGTTTTTCTGTATCACTGATTGGCAGAATAAAATTGTCAGGATTGTTGAGGTCATCCATGTCGACTTGCGTATTCGCGCCGAAAATAATTCCCAGAATTTCGGCATCGGTGGGCGCGGGGTCATTTTCCCTCAGTGCTTGGACTATTGTCGAGATTGGTGATGCGACGACATCTGAGCCGCCGCGTTCATCAGATATAGCCCGATAAAAAGTATCGCTCGGCAGGCTCTCACCGGTAAATAAATCAAACGCACCCGAAGCATCAATAAAGAATGTTTCGCCGGCATCTTCTGCATCAATAAACACGCGTCCATTTTCGTCCGTTATGCCAATAGGCTCTTCGTTCTCATCCTCATCGCGTTGTCCGTTGGCGTTTTCATCGACATAAACCAGTGCGCCTTCAACGGCACCATCTAAAACATAAAGATAGAAAGATTGCGCAGGTATCTCACCGGTTGGCGTGGTGACATTTGTGCCATCAAGCGTTCCTCCAATGGGAACATTCTCATCGCTACAGGCGGCGAGCAGTGCGGCCAGCAAGGGCGTGATTGAAACTTCTGCTTTTAACTTATATTTTCTGGGGCGTTTTTTGCTTTGCTTGCTAGCACTCAAAAGTTCAGCAACATCTAGAAGTTTGCGCCAATAGTTAAGCGGGGAAAAAGAGGTGCTGTTCAGCAGTGCATTTTTACAAAACGCGCTTTTAGAAAATTTTTGATGATAAAACATGTTTTATCCTGACACGATAGATTTTTTTTACTTTTTATGTCTGCTGTTGCTTGATTTGGCTGAGTAGCGCGAGCCAATAAACGACTGGCATGACAAACAATCAGTTATCTTTATAAGCTCAAAGGATGAATAAAAAATTAAGTTTGGATTTGCTGGTTTCATTTTTTGAGCTTATAAATATAAGTCATTTTCTTCTTTTAGCTTTAGAAGCACCGATTACAGGCAGTATGATTGCATATATAGGTTTTGAGAGCAATAGCAAAAAGGCGGGAGAAGATATTGAGAATATGCCCCCCTCGCCCCTCGCACCTCGCCCCTCGCACCTCGCCCCCCGCATCCCTTGAAGGGGCTTTTCGCGCCAAACCGACTTAAATTATCTCTATGCCAAACTCTTCCAAGGCAACCACATCGAAATCATCGGCAAGATTATCCGCAAGGATCGTAAGCCCTGCATCCGTCAGCCGATGATCATCATCCACATCAACAACAACGCTTACAGCGTCTAAATCTCCTCGAGGTACTATAGTATTTAGCGCAAAGCGACCACCAAACTCAAAAGTTAGCGTTGCATCATCATCAGGCGTCGTCGTATCACCAAGAAACGTAAATATAAGTTCGCCGTAATACGGCTCACCGATAATATTAAAAAAAACATCATCTAAATTCACCTCCAGTTGCGGCGTCAGATCATTACCATCAGCATCCTTACGCTTACCAAGCTCAAGTAAATCAGCAAAGCTTCCAAGCGGGGTATCATCTGTATTCACAAACACAACATTATCCTCCTCAAACGGATGGTCAAAACGAAAATTGATAACCGTGTCATTTCCATCAAGTCCGAAAAGCCCGTCATCGGTGCTGGCAATCCGATAGATAACCGTATCGTTACGGCCGGGAGCTAACAAAATAGTATCATTACCCGCCCCGCCGATGAAAATATCATTTGGTATCCAGCCTCGAAGGAAATCATTGCCGTCGCCGCCTTGAAGGATTTGCGGTACTGTCGCCGTATTACTCCCAAGCGGGTCAGTTAGCGTGCCGTCATCGTCTGAAGTGCCATTCATATAAAGAGTATTGATTGCGTCATTAATGATGACGGTAACAGTGCCGTCCACAAATTCCCCAGCCTCATCTGTTGCCCGCACGGTAATAGTGTCGACCAAAGTAGTCGCAGTGTTCAAATTCAGAATAGCTGAGTGGGTGGTATCTATTGCATAGCCCCAGTTCCCATCTGTGCCGAATCTTAGCGTGCCATAGGTGCCTTGTGCTTGAACGTCATAGCTAAGAGTATCACCCTCATCAGCATCTTCTACGACCCATCTACCGCTCGCGGCTTCTAGATCGCCTGATTCATAAGTGTCCGTGACATCATAATCAGCATGGGCTGTGTTGACAGTCGGCGGATTTTCACCCACATCACTAATTATGTCTATGCCAAGAGCATATTCTGAAAGTGTCTCGAAATTATCGGCAAGATTAGTCGCAAGGCTCGTAAGCCCTGCATCCGTCAGCCGATAATCATCATCCACATCAACAACAACGCTTACAGCGTCTGAAGCTCCTCGAGGTGCTATACTATTTAGCGCAAATGAACTCCCAAAATCAAGAATTAGCTTTACATCATCACTATCATCAGTCGTATCACCAAGAAACGTAAATATAAGTTCGCCGACAAACAGCGCACCGGAAGAATTAGTAATAACATCAGCGAAATTCACCTCCAGTTGCGCATCAGTACCCTTACCAAGCTCAAGTAAATCAGCAAAGCTTCCAAGCGGGGTATCATCTGTATCCACAAACACAACCTTATCCTCTATTGTCTCCGGAGAAAAACGCCAGCTGGTAATCGTGTCAGCTCCATCAAGTCCGAAAAGCCCGTCATCAGTGCTGGCAATCCGATAGATAACCGTATCGTTACCGCCGTGATTTAACGAAATAGTATCATTACCCGCCCCGCCGATGAGAATATCATCTGCTGTCCCGCCTCGAAGGAAATCAGTACCATCGCCGCCTTGAACGATTTGCTGGTCTGTCGCAGCAGCATCACCAAGCGAGCCGTCATCGCCTGAAGTGCCATTCACATAAAGAGTATTGGTTGCGTCAGTAATGGTGACGGTAACAGTGCCGTCCACAAATTCCCCATCCTCATCTGTTGCCCGCACGGTAATAGTGTCGGTCAAAGTAGTCGGAGCGTTCAAGTTCTGAATATCTGAGTTGGTGGTATCTATTGCATAGCCCCAGTTCCCATCTGTGCCGAATCTTAGCGTGCCATAGGTGCCTTGTGCTTGAACGTCATAGCTAAGCGCAGTGCCGCCAGCATCTTCTACGACCCATCTACCGCTCGCGGCTTCTATATCGCCTGTTTCATAAGTGTCCGTGACATCATAATCAGCATGGGCTGTGTTGACAGTCGGCGGATTTTCATCCAAATCATTAATGCTCAAAGTAACAAAACGGGTCGCGGTTTGCGTCACCCCATCCGCCGTAACAGAAGCAACCACCGTGAAGCTATAACTCGATCGGGTCTCATAGTCGGGCGAGGCACGCAACCAGACAATGCCAATACTGGAGTCAATCCCAAACAAGTCACCCTGATTAAACGACGTAAGGCTATAGCTAACCGTATGGCCAGGAACATCTGGTCTTGCAGCAGCCCTGTAAACCTCTGTCGCAGTGCCTTGAACGCTGGCATTATTATTGGCGGCAATATTCTCATTAACCGATACCCTCGAACTAGACGTAAACACCGGCGCATTATCATTCAAATCATTAATGCTCAACGTAATACGGTTGCTGGTTGCTGTTTGAGTCACACCATCTGCCGTAACAGAAGCAACCAGCGTGAATAAATAACTCGATTGGGTCTCATGGTCAGGGGACTCAAGCAACCAGACAATGCCACTACTGGAGTCAATCCCAAACGAGGCACTCTGATAAATCGGCGCACTAGTGTTAATGCTATAGCTAACCGTATGGCCAGCAACATCTAGTATTGTAGTCGCCCTGTAAACCATCATCGCACTGCCTTGGGTATCACCATCATCATTGGCCGCAACATTCTCATTAACCGATGCCGTCGTATTAGACGTAAACGCAGGCGGATTATCATTCAAATCAGTAACGCTCAAAGTAATATTGCGGACCCCTATTTGCGTAACCCCATCCGCCGTAACAGAAGCAACCACCGTAAATTTATACTCCCTCTCAGTGATATCCTCATAATCGGGCGGCTCGCGGAACCAGACATTGCCACTCGTGCCATCAATCCCGAAGGAGGCACCATCATTAGCCGCCGCAAGGCTATAGCTAACCGTATGGCCAGGAACATCTGGGGCGGCAATAGCTGTATAAATAGTCGCCGCACTGCCTTGGTCTGTAGCATTATTATTGGCGGCAATATTCTCATTAACCGACGCCGTCGCACTAGACGTAAACACCGGCCGATTATCGTTCAGATTATTCACGCTTAGCGTAACTGTACGCTCCGCTGCTTGCGTCACCCCACCCGCCGTAACCACAGCCTGCACCGTGAATGTATACTCCCTCTCGTCTTCATCCTCATAATCGGGCGAGAATTTGAACCAGACATTGCCACTCGTGCCATCAATGCCGAAATCGTTCCCCTCATCAGAGTCTAGCAGACTATAGGTAATCGTATCATAAGTCAGATTTGCTGTAATCTCAGCTGTATAAACCTCTGTCGCAGTGCCTTGAACGCTGGCATTATTATTGGCCTCAATATTCTCATCGACTGCCGCCGCCTCAGCAGACGAAAACACCGGCGGACTCTCCAATTCATCGGTGAGCGTCACCGTGACCTCAACAGTGTCAGAAACATTAACCCCGTCAGTCACATTCACATTAAGCGTAATCGTCGGTTCGATTTCATAATCAGTCAGTTGCCCCGCCAAAAGAACCAGCTTGTAATCATTATCATTATCAGCATCATCACCAGCAACCACCCTAAACCGCGAGGAAATATCTGTATCAGCCGTGCCGTTTGTCACTTCATAGACAGTGAAACTATCCGCATCAAATGTCGTATTCACATCCACATCTGCTGGCGTTAAGGTAACGCCTGTGTCCGTTTGGGTGGCTATATTTTCAGCAATCGGCTGGACTGTCCCAGCAGAGGTGAGCGTGGGCGCATCATTCGCCCCCGTAATCAACACCTTGATTTCCTGAATCTCGCTGTCCAAATTGCCATCATTAACCCGTACCCAAACACTATCAGTTGCGGTTTGACCATCGCCAAGCGCGTTCACGGCATCCTCATTCAGCGTGTAGTTCCAAGTCACCGAGCCGTCAGTTGCACGCGTGAAGGTGAAGCTCCCATAGACGCCATCTGCGATCGCATCGGATACGCCCATACCAGCAATCGTTCTAGGCGTACCCGCTTCAATCTCTTCGGTTATATTGGCGATAGTCGCGTCAGTATTGCCAATGAAAACGCTTAAATTTGTCAATGAGGTTTCCGCATCGCCAAAGGTAAGCACACCATTAGCGGCAAGGTCGGCGGGGATATCATCACGAGGCGCGCCGTAAAAACCAGACCTATCACGCCCAAAAAACAAGATTCTGGATAAGGGATACGCAATATGGCCGTCCTCAGCAAATAGCAATGCCGTCATATAACGCGTCTCGTCTTGTTGAGCCACATTAAACTGATTAATAATATGATCGTACGTATATGAAGGACTATCACTATTATCAAAAATTTCAACCTCATCATACTGAGAGTCCATTTTTATAATGAATGTCCCATTAGCGACATTACTATTCGCATCAAACGTATGCGTAAAATTAATACCGGAAGGGTTTATGCCGGGTTTTGGGGTAAATTTAATATTAAGGAACAAGTTAAACCCCACATAAACAAACCCGGCCTCGTTAACCACTAAATCATCCGTATCGCCAAGCGACACAGTCGGCGCATTATCATTCAAATCAGTAACGCTCAAAGTAATTATCTGCGACGCGGTTTGCGTAACCCCATCCGCCGTAACAGAAGCAACCACCGTGAAAGTATACTCCCTCTCGTCTTCATCCTCATAATCAGGCGAGCGAAGAAACCAGACATCTCCCGTTGACGCATTAATCCCAAACGAGTCGCCATCATTAGCCGATGTCAGGCTATAGCTAACCGTATCGCCTGCATCATCGGGGGCGGCAATAGCTGTATAAATAGTCGCCGCACTGCCTTGGGTATCACCCTCATCATTGGCTGCAATATTCTCATTAACCGACGCCGTCGCACTAGACGTAAACACCGGCGCATTATCATTCAAATCAGTAACGCTCAAAGTAATTATCTGCGACGCGCTGTGCGTCTCCCCATCCGCCGTAACAGAAGCAACCACCGTGAAGCTATAACTCGATTTGTTCTCATGGTCGGGCGGGCTACGCAACCAGATATCGCCCTCCGCGTCAATCCCGAACAAAGCCGCATCTGTGCCTGCCAGACTATAAGTAACATTTCCACCCGAAGCAGACTCCGCACGCGCTTCATAAACAGTCATCGCACTGCCTTGGGTATCACCCTCATCATTGGCCGCAATATTCTCATTAACCGATGCCGTCGCACTAGACAAAAACACCGGCGCATTAGGGTCAGAAATAACTTCAATTTCTAAGCTTGCCTCATCAGAATCATCCTCGCCATCAAACACCGTATAGATAATCTCTACGCGCCCTAAATAATCAGCCACAGGGCGGAAAAACAGATTTCCAAGATGCTCAAACGGAATTTCACCCCCCGCACCATATTCAGTTTCTATGTCATCATCTGCAATATGCACAAGCACGCCGCGCACATCAGTTGTGATTCCATCGGTAATTGAGACAATATTAAGCTCCGTAAATGAACTCAGTATATTAACATTCCGATTGCCGACCGGGTCACGGAAGCCCCAGACATCCATCTCCAAGGCGAGGTCATTATTTAAGATGGCGGTAGTGCCTGTTACAGGATTGGCAACTGGCTCACCATTTGCCCGCTCGCGTGCCTCAATGATGCGGGCATTGGCGGTATCTTGAGAAGTCTGGTTCAAATCATCAGTGACATCAAAACCATTGTTATCTCTAACCTCAACTAAGACAGCAGCTAGGTCACCGCCTTTTTCCTCGATAAGCACTTGCAATCGGATGCTGGTTGATGCGATTTCTTCTGCACGCGCAGCTGGAGAGGCTATTGGTTTGTCTCCACCATCGACTGGTAGAATATAATTGTTTGGGTTGTTGAGGTCATCCATGTCGATTTGTGTATTCGCGCCGAAAATCAGTTCCAGAATTTGGGTATCGGTTAGCGTCTCATCACTTTCCCTCAGTGCTTGGACTATTGTCGAGATTGGTGATGCCACAACATCTGAGCCGCCTCGGTCCTCAGATATAGCCCGATAAAAAGTATCGCTCGGCAGGCGCGCACCTGTAAATAAATCAAACGCACCCGAAGCATCAATAAAGAATGTTTCGCCGGCATATTCTGCCTCAATAAACACGCGTCCATTTTCGTCCGTTGTGCCAATAGAATCTTCGCCAGTATCGCGTTGTCCGTTGGCGTTTTCATCGACATAAACCAGTGCGCCTTCAACGGCACCATCTAAAACATAAAGATAGAAAGGTAGCGCAGGTATCTCACCGGTTGGCGTGGTGACATTTGTGCCATCAAGCGTTCCTCCAATGGGAACATAAGTTGTATCGCTACAGGCGGCGAGCAGTGCGGCCAGCAAGGGCGTGATGGAAACTTCTGCTTTTAACTTATATTTTCTGGGGCGTTTTTTGCTTTGTTTGCTAGCACTTAGTTGTTCAGCCATGTCTAGAAGCTTTTGCCAATAGCTAAGCGGTGAAAAAGAGGTGCTGTTCAGCAACGCATTTTTACAAAACGCGTTTTTGGGGAATTTTTGATGATGAAACATGTTTTCTCCCGACATGTAGAATTTTTTTACTTTTTATTTCTGCTGTTACTCGGCCTGTTACTCGGATAGACGAAAGACACCTAATTGACAGCCAGTAAAGCAGATGACCATAACGATAAGCTTAAAAGGTAAACAAACAGTAAACGACAATTTGTTTATTTTTTCTAACGCTCATATAGATAACGCTCATATAGATGGGGTGAACTCAAACAGACAGCTACCCCTTTGGAGCCACTATATACAGGCATTATGATTGCATATATAGGTTTTGAGAGCAATATCAAAAAGGCGAGAAAATATAAACCCCGCACCCTTATCAACAGCCCGCACCCCGCACCCTTATGCCGTCCCCTTTTTGAAGGGGCTTTTCGCGCCAAACCGACTTATAAAAACCGACTTAAATTATGTCTAAGCCAAACTCTTCCAAGGCAACCACGTCATAAGTAGCTCCATAAGTAGTCGAAAAACTAACAAACCCAGCATCATTCAGCTGATTACTCGTGATACTATTGCCTCCAAAAATACTATTTGCAACACTTGCAATAAGTGTGTCCTTGAAATTAAGAGTTAGCGTTACATCATCATTAGGCGTCGTCGTATCACCAAGAAACGTAAATACCATGCCTGAGTAACCATTACCACCAGTTTGAGGTATGAGGCTCACAGTCAGTTGCGGATTATTACCTGCTCCAAGCGTAAGCAAATCAGCAAAGATTCCAAGCGGGGTATCATCTGTATCAACAAACACCAACCTATCAATACCAGGTCCCGTAAAATTAAAGTTGTCAATCGTGTCGTTGCCATCACTGCCGACAAGCCCGCCATCAGTGCTGGCAATCCGATAGATAACCCTATCGTTACCGCCGTGATTTAACGAAATGGTATCATTACCCGCCCCGCCGATGATAATATCATCTACTGTCCCGCCTTGAAGGTAATCAGTACCATCGCCGCCTTGAACGATTTGCTCCGTTGCCGATGAAGAAGTCCCAACATAATTGGAGTTCGTGCCGTCATCGCCTGAAGTGCCATTCACATAAGAAGTATTGGTTGCGTCATTAATGGTGACGGTAACAGTGCCGTCCACAAATTCCCCAGCCTCATCTATTGCCCGCACGGTAATAGTGTCGGTCAAAGTAGTCGAATTGTCCAAATCCTGAATAGCTGTACTGGTGGTATCTATTGCATAGCCCCAGTTCCCATCTGTGCCGAATCTTAGCGTGCCATAGGTGCCTTGTGCTTGAACGCTATAGATAAGAGTATCACGCACATCAGCATCTTCTACGACCCATCTACCGCTCGCGGCTTCTATATCGCCTGATTCATAAGTGCCCGTGACATCATAATCAGCATGGGTTGTATCCGCTGTCGGGACGTCATCTACGCCCCTAATGGTAATGATTACAGTAAAGCCAGTAGTTGATGCGCCATCACTATCTGTCGCACGAAGGGCAATGACAACAAGCCTAGTCGCGCCCATGCCCAAAGCCTGAACAGTCGTATTGGTGTTATCCAGCGTATAGGTCCAGTTCCCATCTGCGAATGTCACCGTGCCATAGTTTACTCCTCCAGCACTATAGGACAGGGCGGCGTCATCACTATCAACGTCTGTTGCTTGGAATGCACCCGTAGCGGTTGCGTCCACTGCGTCTTCTGTAACCTCGCCCCTAGCCGAACCTCCACTCACTATTGTCGGGGCGTCATTAGTACCTGTAATCGTGATGGTTACATCTTGGTTAAGAACGCCGCCATTACCATCCTCTACACGAAGGGTAAAGGTATCGGTCTCGCTCGCGCCGCCCGCCAAAGCCTGAACAGCCGTATTGGTGTTATCCAGCGTATAGCTCCATTGCCCGTTTGTGCCGAGTGTTAGCGTCCCATAGTTTCCTGCGGGTGATGATTGAATGCTATAGCTCAGCGTATCGCCATCATCATCTGTTGCGATAAATTCACCCGAAGCAGTTAGCACTGTGTCTTCTGTAACAGCACCCAGAACATTATAATTAGTAGCGGTTGTATCCGCTGTTGGCGCGTCATTCACATCATTAATATTGACCGTAACCGTTTGCTCCTCCGATGACAGGTCGCCAACAGTGGCTGTCACCGTGAAACTATAAGTCGGGTCGTTGGCATCAAAAACAGGCGCGGTTTTGAACCAAACATCGCCATTACTGGAGTCAATCCCGAAGGTCGTCGTATCTGCACTTGCCAAACTATACATAACACTATCACTAGATCTATCTGGCGTGGCAATAGCTGTATAGATAGTCGCCGCACTGCCTTGGGTATCTGCATCATTGACCGCAACATCCTCATTCACAGTAATAGGCTCCGCATCACTCGTGTCCGCAAATATTGGCGGCGAGTCATTCAAATCAGTAATATTGACCGTAACCGTTTGCTCCTCCGATGACAGGTCGCCAACAGTGGCTGTCACCGTGAAACTATAACTGGTATCGCCATTCTCATGGTCAGGGGACTCAAGGAACCAGACCTCGCCACTACCCGCATCAATCCCGAAGGAGGCACTATCTGCCCCTCCCAAACTATAGACAACCGCAGCCCCCTCAACATCTGGCACCGCAATAGCTGTATAAAAAGCCATCGCACTGCCTTGGGTATCTTCACTATCATTGGCGGCAATATTCTCATTAACCGATGCCGTCGCACTAGACGTAAACACCGGCGCATTATCATTCAAATCAGTAACGCTCAAAGTAATTATCTGCGACGCGCTGTGCGTCACCCCATCCGCCGTAACAGAAGCAACCACCGTGAAGCTATAACTCGATTTGTTCTCATGGTCGGGGGGCGCACGAAACCAAACAATGCCACTACCCGCATCAATCCCGAAGGAGGCACTATCTGCCCCTCCCAAACTATAGACAACCGCAGCCCCCTCAACATCTGGCACCGCAATAGCTGTATAAAAAGCCACCGCACTGCCTTGCGTATCTTCACTATCATTGGCGGCAATATTCTCATTAACCGATGCCGTCGCACTAGACGTAAACACCGGCGCATTATCATTCAAATCAGTAACGCTCAAAGTAATTATCAGCGACGCGCTGTGCGTCACCCCATCCGCCGTAACAGAAGCAACCACCGTGAAGCTATAACTCGATTTGTTCTCATGGTCGGGGGGCGCACGAAACCAAACAATGCCAGTGCTCGCGTTAATCCCGAAAGAGTTCCCATCATCTGTAGCAAGCAGACTATAGCTCAAAGAGGTGCCATGAAGCGGATTTGTTTCAATCTCAGCATCATAAACCTCTATCGCATTGGCTTGGGTATCTTCACTATTATTGGCCGCAATATTCTCATCCTGATTAGGCGGACTGCCATCAGACGTAAACACCGGCGCATTAGGGTCAGAAATAACTTCAATTTCTAAGCTTGCCTCATCAGAATCATCCTCGCCATCAAACACCGTATAGATAATCTCTACGCGCCCTGAATAATCAGTCGCGGGGCGGAAAAACAGATTTCCAAGATGCTCAAACTCAATTCCCTCTCCCGCACCATATTCAGTTTCTATGTCATCATCTGCAATATGCACAAGCACACCGCTTCCATCGGTAATTGAGACAATATCAAGACGCGCAAATTCGCTTGGTATATCACCATCAACATTGCCGACCGGGTCACGGAAGCCCCAGACATCCACCTCTAAGGTGAGGTCATTATTTAAGGTGGCGGTAGTGCCTGTTACAGGATTGGCAATCGGTTCACCGCCGGCGCGCTCGCGTGCCTCAGCAATGCGGGCAACGGCGATACCTTGAAAAGTTGTGTTTAAATCACTAACATCAAAGCTCGCTCCGATTGCCGCTAAGACAGCAGCTAGGTCACCGCCGTGTTGCTCTATGAGGGCTTGCAATCGGATGCTGGTTGATGCGATTTCTTCTGCACGCGCGGCTGGAGAGGCTATTGGTTTGTCTCCACCATCGACTGGTAGAATATAATTGTTTGGGTTGTTGAGGTCATCCATGTCGATTTGTGTATTCGCGCCGAAAATAATTGCCAGAATTTGGGTATCGGTTAGCGTCTCATCACTTTCCCTCAGTGCTTGGACTATTGTCGAGATTGGTGATGCCACAACATCCGTGCCGCCGCGTTCATCAGATATAGCCCGATAAAAAGTATCGCTCGGCAGGCTCTCACCTGTAAATAAATCAAGCGCGCCGCTTGCATCAATAAAGAATGTTTCGCCAGCATATTCCGCCTCAATAGACACGCGTCCATTTTCATCCGTTGTGCCAATGAGGCTTTCGTTATCATCCATTGCCCCATTGTCGTTTTCATCGACATAAACCAGTGCGCCTTCAGCGGCACCATCTAAGACATAAAGATTGAAAGGTAGCGCAGTTGGCGTAACAGTATCTGGCGTGGTGACATTTGTGCCATCAAGCGTTCCTCCCACGGGAACATTATTCGTATCGCTACAGGCGGCGAGCAGTGCGGCCAGCAGTGGCGTGATGGAAACTTCTGCTTTTAACTTATATTTTCTGGGGCGTTTTTTGCTTTGTTTGCTAGCACTTAGTTGTTCAGAAACATCTAGAAGTTTGCGCCAATAGCTAAGCGGGGAAAAAGAGGTGCTGTTAAGCAGTGCATTTTTACAAAACGCGTTTTTGGGGAATTTTTGATGATGAAACATGTTTTCTCCCGACACGATAGATTTTTTTTACTTTTTATGTCTGCTGTTGCTTGATTTGGCTGATTAGCGCGAGCCAATAAACGACTGGCATGACAAACAATCAGTTATCTTTATAAGCTCAAAGGATGAATAAAAAATTAAGTTTGGATTTGCTGGTTTCATTTTTTGAGCTTATAAATATAAGTTATTTTCTTCTTTTAGCTTTAGAAGCACCGATTACAGGCATTATGATTGCATATATAGGTTTTGAGAGCAATATCAAAAAGGCGGGAGAAGATATTGAGAATATGCCCCCCTCGCACCTCGCACCTCGCACCTCGCCCCCCGCATCCCTTGAAGGGGCTTTTCGCGCCAAACCGACTTAAATTATCTCTATGCCAAACTCTTCCAAGGCAACCACGTCATAAGTATTTCCATAAGTAACCGAAAAACGAAGAAACCCTTCATCAGTCAGCTGATTATTTGTATCAATACCATCGGTTCCAAAAACACCATTTGCACCAGTTGCAATAAGTGTGTCCTTGAAATTAAGGGTTAGCGTTGCATCATCAGTACTCGTCGTCGTATCACCAAGAAACGTAAATACCATGCCTGAGTAACCAGTATCACCAGTTTGAGGTATGAGGCTCACAGTCAGTTGCGGATCATTACCCATTCCAAGCTCAAGTAAATCAGCAAAGCTTCCAAGCGGGGTATCATCTGTATCAACAAACACCAAGCTATCAATACCAGATAACGAAAAATTCAAGTTGTCAATCGTGTCGTTGCCATCACTGCCGACAAGCCCGCCATCAGTGCTGGCAATCCGATAGATAACCGTATCGCTACCGCCGTGATTTAACGAAATGGTATCATTACCCGCCCCGCCGATGAGAATATCATCTGCTGTCCCGCCTTGAAGGAAATCAGTACCACCGCCGCCTTGAACAATTTGCTCCGTTGTCGATGAAGAAGACCCAACATAATCGGAGTTCGAGCCGTCATCGCCGCTGCCTCTGTTTACATAAAGAGTATTGATTGCGTCATTAATGGTGACGGTAACAGTGCCGTCCACAAATTCCCCATCCTCATCTGTTGCCCGCACGGTAATAGTGTCGGTCAAAGTAGTCGGATTGCCCGGATCGTTCAAGTTCCGAATATCTGAGTGCATGGTATCTATTGCATAGCCCCAGTTCCCATCTGTGCCGAATCTTAGCGTGCCATAGTCGCCTTGTGCTTGAACGTCATAGCTAAGCGCAGTGCCGCCACCACCTTCTACGACCCATCTACCGCTCGCGGCTTCTAGATCGCCTGATTCATAAGTGTCCGTGACACCATAATCAGCATGGGCTGTGTTGACAGTCGGCGGATTACTTGAGCCCGTAATCGTAACCGCAAGCTCGCGCACAGGGCTGTCCGAATTACCATCATTAACCCGTACCCAAACACTATCAGTTAGCGTTTCACCTACCACAAGCCCGTTCACGGCACTTTCATCCAGTATATACGCCCAAGTGACTTCGCCACTCGCCGCCCGCGTGAAGGTGAAATTACCATAGCCGTTATTACCTAAAATCTCACCAGAAGCAGCACTAACACTAAGCGCGGTTGCGGGGCTGTCAGTATTGCCGACAAAAACGTCCAGAGAAGTCAATGTGTCATCATCATCAACATCGCCAAAGACAAGCGCGCCACCAGCATTAAGGTCAGCGGGCACATTCCCGGCGCCTGGAGTGACCGATAGGTCAGAAACGCGGATAACGTCCGGCAAATCGTTTACTAATATTGTTGAGAAGCCATCATATCCAGTATCATACGTCACCGTATAGCGAGAATTTGAATTACCATCAAAAGCACTAACAATATTGCCGATACTGATGTTCCCATTATTTACATGCTGTGAAGTAAGTGTAACGACGTCAGTATTATCACTCGTATCCACTGTAAAAACTGGATCAACCAAAATATCCGAGGTCATAATCACAATCTTTACCCCAGCAGGGTTTGTTCCGTCTTTGGGCGTAAATATCAGCCCACCAAAAGAGAAGGGGGTTTCACTTCCGTCCACATTTAGTGTCGGGGCATCATTTACCCCATTAATCGTAACCTTGATTTCCTGAACCTCGCTGTCCGAATTACCATCATTAACCCGTACCCAAACACTATCAGTTGCCGTCTCACCAGCACCAAGAGCATTTAGTGCGGCATCATCAAGAGCATCATAAGTCCAAGTGACTTCGCCACTCGTCGCCCGCGCGAAAACAAAGCCAGAATAGGCGTTGTTATTACCCGAAAAAAGAGCAAATCCCCCAAGAGCAATTACGGTGAGAACCTCATCAGCCGTCTCGCCAATAAAGACTTGTAACTCTGTCAATGAGGTTTCCGCATCGCTAATCTCAAGCGTGCCAGCAGCAGCAAGGTCGGCGGGCGTATTCTCAGTGCCCTCACTAATCGATAGATCATCCGTCGCGCTAAGCGTTATAGTCGGCGCATCATCCACATCCGTGACAGTAACGGTGACATCAACAGCTTCACTCGTCAAAGCCCCATCGGACACAACCACACGAAGATTAATCGTCTGTTCGGTTTCAAAATTAAGCGGGTTATTCGCTCGTAAAACCAGCCTGAAAACGCCATTATCATCAATCACGCCAAAACGCGTGGAGGCAATATCACCTTCATAGACAGTGAAACTATCCGCATCAAATGTCGTATTCACATCCACATCTGCTGGCGTTAAGGTAACGCCTGTGTCCGTTTCTGCGTCACTGTTTTCAGGAATCTCGGCGGTTTCTGTGCCGCTAAGCGTGGGCGCATCATTCGCCCCGGCAATCGTAACCGTGATTTGTTCAACAGTGCTGTTGGCATCATCCTCAACCCGCACCCAAACACTATCAGTTGCCGTCTCACCAACATCAAGTGCGTTCACTGTCGAATTCGTATCATCCAGTGCATAAGTCCAACTCACACCGCCATCAGGCGTGCGCGTGAAAGTGAAGCTCCCATAACTGCCATCACCTGAAATATTATCCACAATCGTGTCTGCACTCCCATCATGCGCAATCTCGGTGGTTGTGCTGTCGGAGTCAGTGTCTTCATTATCAATGAAAACTTTTAACTCTGCTGCTGAGGTTTCCAAATCACTAATCTCAAGCGTGCCATCAGCAGCAAGGTCGGCGGCGGTCTCAACAAGAGGCGTGGCGAAAAAACCAGACCCATCCCCCCCATTTATGAGGTCATCGAAGGAAATCGTAACACTGCCCGTGCCAGCCTCAACCAATGCCGCCTCATAACGCGTATTGTCTTGGTCCTCCACATTAAACTCAGCAATAATAGAATCGCGCGTATATACACGCTCAGAGTCAGTTCTAGGATCATAAATAAAAAACTCATCATACTCAGAATCCATACGTATAAAGAAGTCCACATCGAGACCACTATTCGATTCCGTAAACTTAATACCGGAAGGGTTTGTGCCGGGTTTTGCCGTAAATTCAATCCCATGGACAATAACCTTCCCATAAACAGACCCGGCATCGCTAACCACTAAATCATCCGTATCGCCAAGCGTTATAGTCGGCGTAGCATTTGCACTCACCATAACCGTTTGCGTCGCTGTTTGGGTCATCCCATCCGCCGTAACAGACGCTGTCACCGTGAAGCTATAGCTCGAATTGGTCGTATAATCAGGCGCGGTTTTGAACCAGACATCGCCCGTTGACGCATTAATCCCGAAGGTAGTCGTATCTGCACTCGCCAGACTATAGACAACCGTATCGCCTGCATCATCAGGGGTGGCAATAGCTGTATAGATAGTCGCCGCACTGCCTTGGGTATCACCATCATCATTGACCGCAACAGTCGCACTTGCAGAAGCCGTGTCGCCAGACGAAAATTCAGGCGGCGAGTCATTTAAATCATTAAGGTCGAGCGTAACCGCCTGCTCGGTTGTCAGCTCAACGTCGTTCACCGTAACAGAAGCAACCACCGTGAAGCTATAACTTGTTTTGCCGCTCTCATGGTCAGGCGAGGCGCGGAACCAGATATCGCCCTCCGCGTCAATCCCGAACAAAGCCGCATCTGTGCCTGCCAAACTATAAGTAACATCTCCACCCGCAGACTCCGCACGCGCTTCATAAATAGCCACCGCACTGGCTTGCTCGCTGGCATTATCATTGGCCGCGATATTCTCATCCTGATTAGGCGGACTGCCATCAGACGTAAACACCGGCGCATTAGCGTCTATATCAGTAACAGTAACAGTAATCGTGACTGTAACCTCGTTACTAACCTCGTTGCTATCCGCGCCGCTATTATCGGAAACGACCACGCGAAGCGTAATTGCGGAAGCGTTTACAGAATCAAGGGTGCTATTGTCCAAAAGAACCAGCCTGAAAACGCCATTATCATCAATCACGCCAAAACGCGTGGAGGCAGTCGTGCCGCTTGCGCCTTCATAAATCGTGAAACTGGTCACCGCATCAAATGTATCACCATCCTCATCGTCCGGCGTTAAGGTAACGCCTGTATCCGCTTGGCTTGGCGCATTTTCAGCAATCGTGCCGGTTGCTGTGGCAGTCAGCGTGGGCGCGTCATTGACATCAGCAATGGTGAGCGTAACCGCCTGTTCTGTTGTCAGAACGACACCGTTCACAATCACGCGGGCAACCACCCTGAAGCTATATTCTCTGTTGTTTTCAGCCTCATAATTATGCGTGGTTCTGAACCAGATATCGCCACTCGTAGAATTAATCCCGAACAAAGCCGCATCTGTGCCTGCCAAACTATAAGTAACATCTCCATTCGTAGACTCCGCACGCGCTTCATAAATACTCACCGCATTGCCTTGCTCGCTGGCATTATCATTGAACGCGACATTCTCATCTGCAGAAGTCGGGGCGTCAGACAAAAACATCGGCGCATTAGGGTCAGAAATAACTTCAATTTCTAAGCTTGCCTCATCAGAATCATCCTCGCCATCAAACACCGTATAGATAATCTCTACGCGCCCTAAATAATCAGCCACAGGGCGGAAGACTAGGTTTGCAAAATGTTCGGCGGGAATTTCACCCCCCGCACCATATTCAGTTTCTATGTCATCATCTGCAATATGCACAAGCATACCGCTTCCATCGGTAATTGAGCCAATATCAAGACGCATAAATGAACTATCACCATCCCGATTACCGACCGGGTCACGGAAGCCCCAGACATCCACCTCTAAGGTGAGGTCACTATTTAAGGTGGCGGTAGTGCCTGTTACAGGATTGGCAATCGGGTCACCGCCGGCGCGCTCGCGTGCCTCAGCAATGCGGGCATTGGCGGTATCTTGAGAAGTCTGGTTCAAATCATCAGTGACATCAAAGCTCTCTCCGATTGCCGCTAAGACAGCAGCTAGGTCACCGCCGTGTTGCTCTATGAGGGCTTGCAATTGGATGCTGGTTGATGCGATTTCTTCTGCAATCGCGCCCGGAGAACCTGTTGGTTTTTCTGTATCACTGATTGGCAGAATAAAATTGTCAGGATTGTTGAGGTCATCCATGTCGACTTGCGTATTCGCGCCGAAAATAATTGCCAGAATTTCGGCATCGGTGGGCGCGGGGTCACTGTCTTTAAGGGCTTCAATGACTGTCGAGATTGGTGATGCCACAACATCTGCGCCGCCTCGGTCCTCAGATATAGCCCGATAAAAAGTATTGTTCGGCAGGCGCGCACCGGTAAATAAATCAAGCGCGCCGCTTGCATCAATAAAGAATGTTTCGCCAGCATATTCCGCCTCAATAGACACGCGTCCATTTTCATCCGTTGTGCCAATAGGCTCTTCGTTCTCATCCTCATCGCGTTGTCCGTTGGCGTTTTCATCGACATAAACCAGTGCGCCTTCAACGGCACCATCTAAGACATAAAGATTGAAAGGTAGCGCAGGTGTCTCATCACCGGTTGGCGTGGTGACATTTGTGCCATCAAGCGTTCCTCCCACGGGAACATAAGTTGTATCGCTACAGGCGGCGAGCAGTGCGGCCAGCAAGGGCGTGATGGAAACTTCTGCTTTTAACTTATATTTTCTGGGGCGTTTTTTGCTTTGTTTGCTAGCACTTAGTTGTTCAGCCATGTCTAGAAGCTTGCGCCAATAGCTAAGCGGGGAAAAAGAGGTGCTGTTAAGCAGTGCATTTTTACAAAACGCGTTTTTAGAAAATTTTTGATGATGAAACATGTTCTCTCCTACAGTAGAATTTCTTATTTTTTAGTCCTGTTGTTACTCGGCCTGTTACTCGGCCTGTTACTCGGCCTGTTACTCGGCCTGTTACTCGGCCTGTTACTCGGCCTGTTACTCGGCCTGTTACTCGGATAGACGAAAGACACCTAATTGACAGCCAGTACAGGCAACTAGGCGTAACTGTAAACTTAAAAGGTAAACAAACAGTAAACGACAATTTGTTTATTTTTTCTAACGCTCATATATTGAACTCTCATATAGATGGGGTGAACTCAAACAGCCAGCGACCCCTTTGGAGCCACTATATACAGCCAACATGATTGCATATATAGGTTTTGAGAGCAATACCAAAAAGGCGAGAGAAGATATTGAGAATATGCCCCCCTCGCACCTCGCCCCCCGCATCCCTTGAAGGGGCTTTTCGCGCATGAAATCGGGCTAAATTATATCAAAGCCAAGCTCACTTGAGGGAATCACATCAAAAAAATTGTCATACCTGTTCAGAAAACTGGTAAGCCCAGTATCAGTCAGCCTATCATTCGCATCAATACCATTCGCTCCGAAAATCGCCGTTGCAGAAGTTGCAGAAAGTGGAGTCCTGAACTCCACAGTTAGAATACCATCATCATCATCATTAAATTGAAATGTAATGCCATCGACACCAGTACTATCACGTGTGACCCTCACAGCCAGGGCCACACTATTGTTCTTTCCAAGGTCAAGCAAATCAGCAAAGCTTCCAAGCGGGGTGCTATCTGTATCCACAAACACTATCTTGTCCTGTACACCAGTAGAGGTGTTAATCGATGTAAAATCAAAATTCTGAATCGTGTCGTTGCCATCACTGCCGACAAGCCCACTCCCGGTGCTGGCAATCCGATAGACAACCGTATCGACACCTTGGTGACTTAATGAAATGAAATCAGCGCCCCTGCCGCCGATGAGAATATCATCTCTTGTCCCGCCTTGAAGGTAATCAGCACCATCGCCGCCTTGAACAATTTGCGGCACCATCGATGAAGAAGACCCAATATAGCTGCTTGACGAGCCGTCATTGCCTGAGGTGCCGTTCACATCCGTGCGCCCGTTAATCGTGATGATCACATCTCGGTTAAAAGTATCGGTACCATCTGTTACCTGAAGGGTAATGGTATCGGTCAAAGTCGCGTTACCAGCCAAAGCCTGAACCTCTGTGTGGGTGTTATCCAGCACATAGGTCCACACCCCGTTTGTCGCGCCGACTACTGTATCCATCGCGCTATACTCCCCTTGTGTTACAACGCTATAGCGAAGGTTCGTGTCCTCACCATCAACATCTGTTGCTCTAAATCTACCTGACGCGGTGTTTTCGCCCGGTGTGTCTTCTGTAATCGTATCGCTGAGGCTAGAATTAGGAAAATTCAATGTTGGCGCGTCATTCGCGCCTGTAATCGTGATGGTCACAACTTGGGTAACAGATGAGACAGCACTTGTCGCACGAAGGGTAAAGGTATCGGTCTCGCTCGCGCCGCCCGCCAAAGCCTGAACAGCCGTATTGGTGTTATCCAGCGTATAGGTCCAGTTCCCATCTGTGTTGTCGTTTGCGTTGGTCAGTGTCAGCGTTCCATAAGTCCCTCGCCCGTCCTCTTGTGGTGAAAACTCATAGGTCACCATACTACTTCCTGTGGCAATGAACTCACCCGTAGCCGTGTTTGTGGTTGCGTCTTCTGTAACGGCACCCGTATGCGTAGAATTAGAACTCACTGTCAGTGCGTCATCCGCGCCTGTAATCGTGATGGTTATCTCTTGGTCAACCGATGCGCCCTCACTATCTGTTGCGCGAAGGGTAATTTTATCCTCCAAAGTCGCGTTATCATTCAAATCATTAACAGTTACGTTGCTGTTATCTAGCGCATAGCTCCACTTCCCGTCTGTTTTGTCGCCTGTGATGGGGTCCGTTGTGTCCAGTGTCAGCGTGCCATAGCGACCTGATGCGTCTTCAATGTTATCTTGTAAGCCTACAATGCTATAGGTCAGCGTATCGCCATCCTCAGCATCGGTGGCAATAAACTCACCCGTATCGGTTGCGTCCACTGCGTCTTCTGTAACAGCACCCGTGATAACATAATCATCATCGTCTGCAGCCAGCACCGGGGCGTCATTCACGCCTGTAATCGTGATGGTCACATCTCGCTCAACATATGCGCTATCACTATCTGTTGCGCGAAGGGTAATTCTATCCTCCATAGTCTCGTTCTCAGCCAAAGCCTGAACCTCTGTGTTGGAGTTATCGAGCACATAGCTCCACTTCCCGTCTGCGCCTTCGCTTGTTGTGAGTGTCAGCGTGCCATATTCGCCCTGTGTTTCAATGCTATAGGTCAGCGTATCGCCATCCTCATCGGTGGCAATAAACTCACCCGTATCGGTTGCGTCCACTGCGTCTTCTATAACAGCACCCGTGATAACATAACTGTCATGCCCATCATCGGCTGTCGGGGCTTCATTGACGCCTGTAATCGTGATGGTCACATCTCGCTCAACATATGCGCTATCACTATCGGTTGCGCGAAGGGTAATTCTATCCTCCATAGTCTCGTTCTCAGCCAAAGCCTGAACCTCTGTGTTGGAGTTATCGAGCACATAGCTCCACTTCCCGTCTGCGCCGTCGCTTGTTGTAAGTGTCAGCGTCCCATATTCGCCCTGTGTTTCAATGCTATAGCCAAGCGTATCACCCGCATCCTCATCGGTGGCAATAAACTCACCCGTATCGGTTGCGTCCACTGCGTCTTCTATAACAGCACCCATCATAACATAACTGTCATGCCCATCATCGGCTGTCGGGGCTTCATTGACGTCATTAATCGTGAGCATGACTTCTTGTTCCCTTGACCTATCCTCACCACCCACCGTAACAGAAGCAATCACCGTAAATGTATAAGCCGACTGGCTCTCAAAATTTGGCGAGGCTTTGAACCAGACATCGCCACTACCCGCATCAATCCCGAAGGTAGTCGTGTCATCATCTGCCAGACTATAGCGAACCGTAGTATCATCACCCGCACCATCAGGGGTGGCTTGGGCTTCATAAGCCATCGCCGCACTGCCGATATCACCGTCACTGTCACTTGCCGCAATATTCTCATTAACCGACGCCGTCGCAAGAGACGTAAAGTCGGGCGCGGTGTCATTTAAATCATTAAGGTCGAGCGTGACAATAAGATCCGTTGTTAAAGGGACATCGTCCACCATAACAGAAGCAACCACCGTGAAGCTATAACTTGGCTTATCCTCATGGTCGGGCGAGACGCGAAACCAGACCTCGCCACTTGCGTTAATCCTGAAAGAGTCGCCATCATCTGTAGCAAGCAGACTATAGCTCAAAGAGGTGCCATGAAGCGGATTTGTTTCAATCTCAGCCTCATAAACCATGACCGCATTGCCTCGAATGTTGTCATTATTATCATTCGCGTCAATATTCTCATTGACATTAGGCGGCGTGTCGCCAGACGTAAACACCGGCGCATTAGGGTCAAAAATAACTTCAATTTCTAAGCTTACCTCATCAGAAACATCCTCGCCATCAAACACCGTATAGATAATCTGCACATCCCCTGAATAATCAGTCGCGGGGCGGAAAAACAGATTTCCAAGATGCTCAAACGGAATTGGATCCCCCGCACCATATTCAGTTTCTATGCCATCATCTACAATATGCACAAGCACGCCGCGCACATCAGTTGTGCTTCCATCGGTAATTGAGGCAATATTAAGACGCGTAAATGAACTTGGCGGCGTATTATCATCATTCACATTGCCGACCGGGTCACGAAAGCCCCAGACCTCAACATTAAGGCTAAGCTCGCCATCTTCGGCCAGAGTAAGGCCGAGTGAAGCCGGCGTAAAAACATTAGAGACAGGCTCACCATTTCCCCGCTCGCGTGCCTCAATGATGCGAGCAGCGGCGATACCTTGAGAAGTCGGGTTTAAATCACTAATATCAAAGCTCTCTCCGATTGCCGCTAAGACGGCGGTCAGATCGCCGCCTTCTTGCTCTATGAGGACTTGCAATTGGATGCTGGTTGATGCGATTTGTTCGGCAATCGCGCCCGGAGAACCTGTTGGTTTGTCTCCATCATCAATTGGCAGAATATAATTGTTTGGGTTGTTGAGGTCATCCATGTCGACTTGCGTATTCGCGCCGAAAATCAGTTCCAGAATATCGGTATCGGTGGGCGCGGGGTCATTTTCCCTCAGTGCTTGGACTATTGTCGAGATTGGCGATGCAACGACATCTGAGCCGCCGCGGTCCTCAGATATAGCCCGATAAAAAGTATCGCTCGGCAGGCGCACAGCGGCAAATAAATCAAACGCGTCCGAAGCATCAATAAGGAATGTTTCGCCGGCATATTCTGCATCAATAAAAACGTATCCATTTTCGCCCGTTGTGCCGATGGGGGTTTGGTTATCAGCGATTTCCCCAGTGTTGTTTTCATCGACATAGACTCGCGCGCCTTCAATAGCGCCATCTAAGACATAAAGATTGAAAGATTGCGGGGGTATATTACCGGTTGGGGTTGTGACATTTGTACCATCAAGCGTTCCTCTAACGGGAACATTCTCATTGCTACAGGCGGCGAGCAGTGCTGCCAGCAAGGGCGTGATTGAAACTTCTGCTTTTAGCTTATGTTTTTTGGGGCGTTTGCTAGCACTTAGTTGTTCAGAAACATTTAGAAGCTTGCGCCAATAGCTAAGCGGGGAAAAAGAGGTGCTGTTCAGCAACGCATTTTTACAAACCGCGTTTTTGGGGAATTTTTGATGATGAAACATGTTTTCTCCTACATGTAGAATTGGTTTATTTTTTAGTCCTGTTGTTACTCAGACTGTTACTCGGCCTGTTACTCGGCCTGTTACTCGGATAGACGAAAGACACCTAATTGACAGCCAGTAAAGCAGATGACCATAACGATAAGCTTAAAAGGTAAACAAACAGTAAACGACAATTGGTTTATTTTTTCAAACGCTCATATATTGAACTCTTATATAGATGGGGTGAACTCAACCAGACAGCGACCCCTTTGGAGCCACTATATACAGCCAACATGTTTGCATATATAGGTTTTGAGAGCAATACCAAAAAGGCGAGAAAATATAAACCCCGCACCCCGCACCTCGCCCCCCGCATCCCTTGAAGGGGCTTTTCGCGCATGAAATCGGGCTAAATTATATCAAAGCCAAGCTCACTTGAGGGAATCACATCAAAAAAATTGTCATGAATGTTCAGAAAACTGGTAAGCCCAGTATCAGTCAGCCTATCATTCGCATCAATACCATTCGCTCCGAAAACCGCCGTTGGAGAAGTTGCAGAAAGTGGAGTCCCGAACTCCACAGTAATAATGACAGCAACAGGGTCACTATCCACATCATCGTCTGTAGCCAGCACCGGGTCGTCATTCACGCCTGTAATCGTGATGGTCACATCTCGCTCAACATATGCGCTATCACTATCGGTTGCGCGAAGGGTAATTCTATCCTCCATAGTCTCGTTCTCAGCCAAAGCCTGAACCTCTGTGTTGGAGTTATCGAGCACATAGCTCCACTTCCCGTCTGCGCCTTCGCTTGTTGTAAGTGTCAGCGTGCCATATTCGCCCTGTGTTTCAATGCTATAGCCAAGCGTATCACCCGCATCCTCATCGGTGGCAATAAACTCACCCGTATCGGTTGCGTCCACTGCGTCTTCTATAACAGCACCCATCATAACATAACTGTCATGCCCATCATCGGCTGTCGGGGCGTCATTGACGTCATTAATCGTGAGCATGACTTCTTGTTCCCTTGACCTATCCTCACCATCCACCGTAACAGAAGCAATCACCGTAAATGTATAAGCCGACTGGCTCTCAAAATTTGGCGAGGCTTTGAACCAGACCTCGCCACTTGCGTTAATCCTGAAAGAGTCGCCATCATCTGTAGCAAGCAGACTATAGCTCAAAGAGGTGCCATGAAGCGGATTTGTTTCAATCTCAGCCTCATAAACCATGACCGCATTGCCTCGAATGTTGTCATTATTATCATTCGCGTCAATATTCTCATTGACATTAGGCGGCGTGTCGCCAGACGTAAACACCGGCGCATTAGGGTCAAAAATAACTTCAATTTCTAAGCTTACCTCATCAGAAACATCCTCGCCATCAAACACCGTATAGGTAATTCGCACATCCCCTGAATAATCAGTCGCGGGGCGGAAAAACAGATTTCCAAGATGCTCAAACGGAATTGGATCCCCCGCACCATATTCAGTTTCTATGCCATCATCTGCAATATACACAAGCACGCCGCGCACATCAGTTGTGATTCCATCGGTAATTGAGACAATATTAAGACGCGTAAATGAACTTGGCGGCGTATTATCACCATCCCGATTACCGACCGGGTCACGGAAGCCCCAGACCTCAACATTAAGGCTAAGCTCGCCATCTTCGGCCAGAGTAAGGCCGAGTGAAGCCGGCGTAAAAACATTAGAGACAGGCTCACCATTTGCCCGCTCGCGTGCCTCAATGATGCGAGCAGCGGCGATACCTTGAGAAGTCGGGTTTAAATCACTAATATCAAAGCTCTCTCCGATTGCCGCTAAGACGGCGGTCAGATCGCCGCCTTCTTGCTCTATGAGGACTTGCAATTGGATGCTGGTTGATGCGATTTGTTCGGCAATCGCTTCTGGAGAACCCGTTGGTTTTGGGTCTGCATCGGCGGGGAGGATAAAGTTATTTGGATTACCCAAATCATCGATTTCAACTTGAGTCCCCTCGCCGAAAATAATTCCCAGAATTTCGGCATCGGTGAGCGCGGAGTTATTTTCCCTCAGTGCTTGGACTATTGTCGAGATTGGCGATGCAACGACATCTGAGCCGCCGCGTTCATCAGATACAGCCCGATAAAAAGTATTGTTCGGCAGGCGCACAGCGGCAAATAAATCAAACGCGTCCGAAGCATCAATAAGGAATGTTTCGCCGGCATATTCTGCATCAATAAAAACGTATCCATTTTCGCCCGTTGTGCCGATGGGGGTTTGGTTATCAGCGATTTCCCCAGTGTTGTTTTCATCGACATAAACCAGTGCGCCTTCAATAGCGCCATCTAAGACATAAAGATTGAAAGATTGCGGGGGTATATTACCGGTTGGGGTTGTGACATTTGTACCATCAAGCGTTCCTCTAACGGGAACATTCTCATTGCTACAGGCGGCGAGCAGTGCTGCCAGCAAGGGCGTGATGGAAACTTCTGCTTTTAGCTTATGTTTTTTGGGGCGTTTGCTAGCACTTAGTTGTTCAGAAACATCAAGAAGCTTGCGCCAATAGCTAAGCGGGGAAAAAGAGGTGCTGTTAAGCAGTGCATTTTTACAAAACGCGTTTTTGGGGAATTTTTGATGATGAAACATGTTCTCTCCTACATGTAGAATTGGTTTATTTTTTCAAACGCTCATATATTGAACTCTTATATAGATGGGGTGAACTCAACCAGACAGCGACCCCTTTGGAGCCACTATATACAGCCAACATGTTTGCATATATAGGTTTTGAGAGCAATACCAAAAAGGCGGAAAAAGATAAATCCTCCCCCTCGCCCCTCGCCTCGCCCGCACCCCGCACCCCGCACCCTTATGCCGTCCCCTTGAAGGGGCTTTTTGCCCCAAACCGACTTAAAAAAACCGACTTAAATTATCTCTATGCCAAACTCTTCCAAGGCAAACACGTCGAAGTCATTGTTAAAGTTAGTCGCAAAGTTAGTAAGCCCTATATCATTCAGATAATAAATCGAAATATTATTATTAGTAACCGTACGAATACCACCGCTTCCATATATTATAGCGCTGAGCGGACCAAAACTAAGGTTGCTCCTCTCAAAATTAAGGGTTAGCGTTGTATCATCAGCATTCCCCGCACCACCAAGAAACGTAAATTCCATGCCTGCATCTGTATTACGAACACTATCCCTAGGCGTGATGCTCACAGTCAGTTGCGGCGTCTGAGAATTACCATCAGCATCCACACTCTTACCAAGGTCAAGCAAATCAGCAAAGCTTCCTAGCGGGGTGCCATCTGTGTCAACAAACACCAAGTAATCACTAAACCCCTGGTTTCTAGAAATACGAAAATTGATAACCGTGTCATTTCCATCAAGTCCGAAAAGCCCGTCATCGGTGCTGGCAATCCGATAAACAACACTATCATCAGATATATTGCCTGTCCGTAACTGAATATCATCATTGCCGGTGCCGCCGATGATAATATCATCTAGTGTCCCGCTTTGAAGGAAATCATTACCACCGCCGCCTTGAATGATTTGCTGGACTGTCGCACCAGCATCACCATACCTGTTATCAGCATCGCCATCATTGCCGGTGCCTCTGTTTACATAAAGAGTATTGGTTGCGTCATTAATGGTGACGGTAACAGTGCCGTCCACAAATACACCAAGCTCATCTGTTGCCCGCACGGTAATAGTGTCGGTCAAAGTAGTCGGATTGTTCGTAGCGTTCAAATTCCGAATAGCTGAGTGGGTGGTATCTATTGCATAGCCCCAGTTCCCATCTGTGCCGAATCTTAGCGTGCCATACTCGCCCTGTGTTGGAACACTATAGATAAGGTTGTTACCATCATCTTCTACGACCCATCTACCGCTCGCGGCTTCTATATTGCCTGCTTCATGAGTGTCCGTGACATCATAATCATTATGCTCTGTGTTGACAGTCGGGGCATCATTTACCCCATTAATCGTAATCGTGATTTCTCGAACAGGACTATTATCAGTTCCATCACTCACCCGCACAAAAATCCTATCCGTAGCAAAACCCCCGGCTGGAATTGCGTTCACATCAGAATTATTATTATCCACTGTAAACGTCCAAGTGACTGTGCCGTCAGTCGCGCGTGTAAAGGCGAAATCACCCAAACCATCAGCACTGCTAATCGTCGTTGTTTGACCAACAGTAACCGCCATATCTTGAGTGCTATTAGAAAGCCCGACATAAACTTCTAAATTTGTCAATGAGGTTTCCGCATCGCCAATCTCAAGCGTGCCACTCGTCTCAGGCTCGCCCGCAGTTTCGGTCAGCACAGAAGGAGGGAAGTAAGTGCCTCTATCCCCACCAAGCCTCAAATCAGTGACGGGAATCTGCGTATTGCCATCAAAACCATCAAACACTCTCGCCGTATACTTAGAATTGGATGCACCATTAACGGCATCTACAATATCGCTACGTTTAAATGTAGTGGTAGATCTATCAAGACCAATAAGCAAATTATTATCGTTAGTCGCCTCTATACGTACCTCACCGATATCGGGATAATCTCTTCCTACAAACGAAATATTCTCAGCCGACTCACCGGGGTCGAGTATAAACTCTATCCCATGAATGATGAACGCCTCAGGCAAAAAGAAGCCATCGCCATTGCCGCCATTGACGACATCAGAACGCTGAATCACATCAGTGTCATTCACATTATCAACCAATGTCACCGTATAGTTGTCAAATGGATCCTGTTCACTAGTCGTAATAAAATTCTTAAGCTGAAATCCAGCAGTATTCGTTGGACCAAGCGTAACAACATCACCTGATATACTGATTTGGCCGCCCGTGCTACCCGTTACAAACTGAATACCCGCAGAGGTTGCATCATCTTTGAGCGTAAAGATCAATCCACCAACCGCGATGACCCTCCCCTCAGGCGCGACAGCCCCGCTTTCAGTAACCGACACATTACCACCAATGCCAAGCTCCACAGTCGGCACTTTATTAACCGCCTCACCCACAGTAATAATGACAGCAACAGGGTCACTATCCACATCACCATCATTCACCACCACACGAAGCGCAATCGTCGCCTCGGTGGCAGAATCAAAGGCACTCCCCGCCAGAATAGTCAGCTTGTAACCAGCGCCATCAGCCGTCACGCCAAAACGCGTGGAGGCAATATCACCTTCATAGACCGTAAAGCTATCTGTATCCAATATATCATCCGCATCTGCCGCAGTGAAGCTAACGCCTGTGTCCGTTTCTGCGTCACTGTTTTCAGGAATCTCGGCGGTTTGTGTGCCGCTAAGTGTCGGCGCATCATTCGCCCCGGCAATCGTAACCGCAATCTCGCGCACAGGGCTGTCCGAATTACCATCATTAACCCGTACCCAAACACTATCGGTTGCCGTTTCACCTAAGCCAAGCGCGCTCGCGGCACTCTCATTCGTCAGCGTATAGCGCCAAGTGGCCGCGCCAGTCGCATCGCGCACGACAGTAAACATACCATAGCCGTTACTACCTGCAAGCTCAGAAGAACTATTAACACTAAGCCCGGTTGTGGGGGCATTCGTATTGCCAATGAAAACTTGTAAATTTGTCAATGAGGTTTCCACATCGCTAATGTTAAGCACGCCAGAGGCGTCAAGGTCGGCGGCGGCCTCAACAAAAGTCGTGGCGTAAAAACCAGACCCATCCCCCCCAGTTATGAGCTCAGTTAAGGAAACTTCAACACTGCCCGTGCCAGCCTCAACCAATACCGGCTCATAACGCGTATAAGAGGAACGAACCACATCAAAATCCTCAAGAATCTTAGTGCGCGTATATGCAGGATCAGTTCTAGGATCATAAATGGTAATACTATCATACTCAAAATCAGTACTAAAGATGAATGTCCCCTCCGGCGCATTAAAACCGGGAGAAGTAACGGTGTGTGCAAACTGAATACCCGTAGAGTTTGTGCCGAGTTTTACGGTAAACTCAATCCCATTGATAATAACCTTCTCATAAGCAAACCCGGCCTCGCTAACCAATAGGTCATCCGTATCGCTAAGCGTCAGTGTCGGCGCATCATTCACATCCGTGACAGTAATCACCACATCAGCTGTATCCGTTTCGCCATCATTACTAGCAGTCACTGTGACCGTCAGATTATAGGTATTATCACCATCACTATCGGTTGGAATTTCATAATCTGGCGTCTGCGCCCATGTAACAACGCCATTCCCATCAATATTGAAATCATCCGCATCGGTCCCAGTTAGGCTATATGTCAGAATATCATTAGCATCATTCGTTATAACAATATCTATGCTGTCAGTCGTGTTTTCGGGAATGTCAAAAGTCGTGCCATTACCGCTATTGACGGTAATCACGGGCGTATCATCTGAGCCCGTAATCGTGACTATAATCTCCTCACCAATGAAGTTAGCCCCATCTTCATCCCTAACCAGAAAAACGACACTATCAGTTACCGTCTCACCTAGCCCAAGCCCGTTCGCGGCATCATCATCCAGCTTATACGTCCAAGTGATCTCGCCAGTTGTTGTATCGCGCATGAAGGTAAACAGACCATATCCGTCACCACCCATAAGCTCAAGAGAAGCACCAGCAGCAAGCGCGTCAGAAACGTCTGGGGGAAAAGAATCGTAAGAATCCACAACAAAAACTTGAAGATTTGCCAATGCGGTTCTATCATCTTGAATGGTAAGCGTGCCATTAGCATCAAGGTCGGCGGCGGTCTCAACAAGAGGCGCGGCGAAAAAACCAGACCCATCCCCCCCATTTATGAGGTCATCGAAGGAAATCGTAACACTGCCCGTGCCAGCCTCAACCAATGCCGCCTCATAACGCGTATTGTCTTGGTCATCCACATTAAACTCAGCAATAATAGAATCGCGCGTATATACACGCTCAGAGTCAGTTCTAGGATCATAAATAAAAAGATCATCATACTGAGACCCCATAAGTATAGAGAAGTCCACATCGACACCACTATTCGATTCCGTAAACTTAATACCGGAAGGGTTTGTGCCGGGTTTTGCCGTAAATTCAATCCCATGGACAATGACGGTACTCCCCGGAACAAACCCGGCCTCGCTAACCAATAAATCATCCGTCTCGCCAAGCGTCACAATCGGAGCGTCATTCTCATCCGTGACAGTAACAACTATATCCGCAAACTTACTCCCCCCAAGCTCGCCACCCACTTTCACACGAAGATTAATAGAAGACTCGGTCTCAAAATCAAGGACGTTACGTACCAGTAAAACCAGCTTGAAACCATCAGCACGCGTACCAACCACACCAAAACGCGTGGAAACATCCGCGCCTTCATAAACAGTGAAATCATCCACATTAACCGTAGAACTCAGGTCTGTTGTAGGAAAAGTAAGCCCCGTATCCACTTGTGAGCCCGACGTGTTTTCAGCCACAGTCGCCGACCCAGAAACAACAAGCACAGGCGCATTATCTGCACCATTAACCGTAACCGTAATTTGGCGCGCAGAACTGCCCAACGTGTCATCATAAACCCACACCCAAACACTATCGGTTGCGGCTTCATTGTTATCAAGCGCACGCGCGTTAGGCCCATCCAGCGTGTAGGCCCAACTAACCGTGCCATCGCCCGCGCGGGTAAAGACGAAACGACCATAGCTGTTATTACCCAGAAGCTCAAAAGAATCATTAACATCAATCGCACCTGTTGCGCCTGCAACATTATGCCCAACAAAAACTTTCAAACTTGTCAATGTATCATCCCTATCAACATCATCAAAGTTGAGCGAGCCACTCGCAAGAATATCACCCGCAACATCAACCGGCACGAGGTTGTAGAAACCATCAATCCCCCCATTTAAGAAAGAATTTGCGTGATGCCTATCAGTCAGGGCCGCACCAGTAGCCAATGTCACGTCATATTTGAAGTCGTTACCATCAAATCTACCATCAAGAAGAAAATTAAGGCTATAATTATCGCTGTCCGTGTCGCCAAGATAAACAACATCATCTTTTCCAAATGTCACAGCTTTATTGGTCTCGCTATTGTTCAGTCTAAACTGAATACCATCAGAGGTCTCGCCGGTTCTGAGGGTAAATAGCAACCCATTAATCTCAATCGCCGCAGGCTGATAAATACCACCATCCCCGCCATTTATGAAAGAATTTGCGTGATGCAAATCAGTCAGAGCCGCACCAGTAGCCAATGAAGCCGTATACTTGCTGGTTGCTGCGGCAAATTTACTTATAAGAAAATTATGATTATACCTATCGCTTACAGTGTCGCCAAGATAAACAACATCACCCCTTACAACAGTCACGCTGTCACCAGTATTCTTGACAAACTGAATCCCAGCAGAGCTTGCTCCATCTTTGAGCGTCAATACCAACCCTTCAACAAGAATCACCGTCTGCGTAGGCAGAATAATGCCGCCTTCAGTGACGACTACGTCATCAGTAATTATGTCCTCCAAATCGTTTGGTGATATTCTTGAGCGGCCACTATATCCAGTATCAAACGTCACCGTATAGCGAGAATTTGAATTATCCATAAAAACAGTCTGAATAGCCAAGAACCCGATGTCGACATTGTTATCTATATACCCCGAATCATATTCAACGACGTCAGTATTATCATCCGTGTCCACGCGAAAACCTAGAAAATCACCAGAAGTCAAGTTAGGGTTTAGCTCAAACTTTACCCCAGCAGGGTTTGTTCCGTCTTTGGGCGTAAATATCAGCCCCTCAAAAGAGACGGTGTTTGCCATTAGTGTCGGGGCTTCATTTGAGCCATTAATCAACACCGTGATTTGTTGAACCGTGCTAGCTGAATCCTCATCCTGAACCCGCACCCAAATACTATCGGTTGCCGTTTCACCTAAGCCAAGCGCGATCGCGGCATCATCATCTAGCTCGTATTCCCAACTCACCTCGCCATTAGTATCATACGCAACAGTAAACCTCCCATAGCTGTTATCACCCGCCAAAGAACGATTAGTAGACTGATTAGTATTAAGCTGTGTGCCTATATTGGCGGGGTCATTGTCAGTATTGCCAATGAAAACGCTTAAATTTGTCAATGAGGTTTCCGCATCGCTAATGTTAAGCACGCCATTAGCATCAAGATCAGCGGCAACTTCGCTCAGCACGGGGCGGGCATAAAAACCGTTCCCATCCCCTCCGTTTGCAAGAGCCGTATCCGTGACCCTAACAATCGTCGACGCACCAGCAACTAATTTCGCTTCATAATTGGTCTCGTTCGCATAGTCATCATTAAATTTATCAATAATAAAGTTACGCGTGTATCCAAAGGCATTATCTTGGTGAAGCGTAACAACATCATTGTCGATAATAAACAGACCACGATTACTACTCACACTATCATTGACTGTTTTAAACTCAATACCATCAGAAGTGGCACCATCTTTGAGCCTAAACTCTATCCCCTGAATGGTGAGCATAGGCAGAAAAACACCATCATCGTTCTCTCCCCCGTTTAAGAAAGTCGACCTGGAAATCGTACCATTTCTATTTGTATTACCAAGCACTGACACACTATAGCTGGTCTCATCCGCATACTCGTTAAATTTATCTTCTATAAACCCACGCCTGTATTCATTGTTCGCATTGTTGCCAAGATAAACAACATTATTCTTTATAGTCGTCTCGCTCCCAGAGCCCATTTCAAACCTAAGAGCAGTCGGGGGTTCGCCATCATTTTTATGGGTAAATTCCAACCCAACAATCCTGAAAGTCAACTCAGGCGCGACAAACCCGCTGGCAGTGACCGACACATCACCACCAGTGCCAAGCTCCACAGTCGGCACTTTATTAACCGCCTCACCCACAGTAATAATGACAGCAACAGGGTCACTATCCACATCACCATCATTCACCACCACACGAAGCGCAATCGCCGGCTCGGTGGCAGAATCAAAGGCACTCCCCGCCAGAATAGTCAGCTTGTAACCAGCGCCATCAGCCGTCACGCCAAAACGCGTGGAGGCAATATCACCTTCATAGACCGTAAAGCTATCTGCATCCAATATATCATCCGCATCTGCCGCAGTGAAGCTAACGCCTGTGTCCGTTTCTGCGTCACTGTTTTCAGGAATCTCGGCGGTTTGTGTGCCGCTAAGTGTCGGGGCATCATTCGCCCCCGTAATCGTAACACTGATTTGTCGAACCGTGCTGCCCACAGGACCATCATCAACCCGCACCCAAACACTATCGGTTGCCGTTTCACCATCCCCAAGTCCGTTCGCGGCATCATCATCCAGCTTGTACGTCCAAGTGACCTCGCCAGTCGCATCGCGCACGAAAGCGAAACTACCATAGCCGTTATTACCCGCAAGCGCGTCAGAAGAACTATTAACACTAAGCTCGGTTGTGGGGGCATTCGTATTGCCAACAAAGACTTGTAAAGCTCCTAATGGGGATACATCATCGCTAATGTTAAGCGTGCCAGAGGCATCAAGGTCGCCAGCGGTTTCAACAAAAGGCATAGCGTAAAAGCCGTTTCCATCCCCCCCAGTTATGAGCTCAGTTAAGGAAACCTCAACACTGCCCGTGCCAGCCTCAACCAATGCCACCTCATAACGCGTAGAGGAACGAATCGCATCAAAATCATCGAGAATCTTAGTGCGCGTATATGCAGGATCAGTTCTAGGATCATAAATGGTAATATTATCATACTCAAAATTAGTACTAAAGATGAAGCTCCCCTCTGGCGCATTAAAACCGGGAGAAGTAACGGTGTGCACAAACTGAATACCCGTAGGGCTTGCGCCGAATTTTGCGATAAACTCAATCCCATTGATAATGATATTCCCCAGAGCAAGTCCGCCCTCAGTGACCGATAGATCATCCGTATCGCTAAGCGTCACAGTCGGCGCATCATTCACATCCGTGACATTAATCACCACATCAGCTGTATCCGTTGCGCCACCATCATCAGTCACTCTGACCGTCAGATTATAGGTATTATCACCATCACTATCGGTTGGAATTTCATAATCTGGCGGCTGCGCCCATGTAATAATGCCAGACCTATTATTAATATTGAAATCATCCGCATCTGTTCCAATTAGGCTATATCTCAGAATATTACTTCTAGTATCAACATCCCTTGCACTAACAATATCTATGCTGTCAGTCGTGTTTTCGACAATGTCAAAGGTCGCGCCATTACCATTATTGACGGTAATCACGGGCGCATCATTTACCCCAAAAATACTGGCATAAACCGGCTCGTCATCATAAAGTGAATTAGCATCCTCAACCCACACAATGACATTATCGACAGGTATGCTATGGCTATCCACCGGAATCTCAAGCGTGTCTGCGACATCATCATACAGCTTGTAGCTCCACGTGACTTCGCCACTCGCCGTGCGCATGAAGGTAAAACTACCATAGCCGCTAATACTTCTAACCTCAATAGAAGTATCAACATCAAGCGGGATATAATCGTCGTCGCTTGTGACAAAAAACGAACGAGTCACAGAAATTTGAAGATCTATCAATGCGGTGCGATCATCTTGAATGATAAGCATGCCACCAGCAGTAAGGTTAGCCGGCGCATTACCGTTTTCAGTGACTAGAGTATCAGTATTAGCACCAAGCGTCACAGTCGGGTCGTCATTCGTATCCGTGACACTAACAACTATATGCGCAACCCTGCTCTCAAGCTCGCCATTCACTTTCACACGAAGATTAATAGAAGGCTCAGTTTCAAAATCAAGGGGACTATTCCTCTCCAGAGTATCAGAGTTGCTAGACGCCTTCAAAATTAGCTTGAAACCATTCGTAGCATTACCGACCACGCCAAAACGCGTGGAAACATCCGCGCCTTCATAGACAATGAAATCACTCTCATTAACCCCAGAGGGCAGACCTGTTATAGGGAAAGTAATCCCCGTATTCGTTTGGACAAACGTGTTTTCAGCTACAGCCGCCGACCCAGAAACGTCAAGCACAGGCGCATCATCTGTACCATTAATCATAACCGCAATTTGGCGCGCAGAACTGCCCAACGTGTCATCATAAACCCACACCCAAACATTATCGGTTGTTTTTTCACCTGCCCCAAGCGTATACAAGGCACTCTCATCCAGCGTGTAGGCCCAACTAACCGTGCCATCGCCCGCGCGGGTAAAGACGAAACGACCATAGCTGTTATTACCCAGAAGCTCAAAAGAATCATTAACATCAATCGCACCTGTTGCGCCTGCAACATTACGCCCAACAAAAACTTTCAAACTTGTCAATGTATCATCCCTATCAACATCATCAAAGTTGAGCAAGCCACTCACAACAAGATTACCCGCAATATCAATCGAGACGGGTCGGGCGTAGAAACCACTATCTCCCCCGCCTGTGAAATCAATTCTTTTAATCTGTTCCTGCCCATCGACACCATCAGCCAATGAAGCCGTATAGTTGCTACCAGAGTTTGCAGCATTAACTGCATCCCTAATATCGTCAGGCCTATATCCATCGCTATTACCACCGCCAAGCGTAACAACATCACCTACTATATCTATACTGCCAGAGTTAGCAGCACCCGTTTTAAACTGGATACCCGCAGAGTTTGCGCCAGTTTTGAGGGTAAATAACAGCCCTTCAATCTCAATCGCAGGCCGATAAATACCGTTATCTCCCCCGCCTGTGAAATCAATTCTTTTAATCTGTTCCTGCCCATCGACACCATCAGCCAATGAAGCCGTATAGTTGCTACCAGAGTTTGCAGCATTAACTGCATCCCTAATATCGTCAGGCCTAAATCCAGCCGTATTAGTCGGACCAAGAGTAACAACATCACCGCTTACCTCTATTTGGCCTCCAAAGGCGCCCTCTATAAACTCAAGACCCGCAGAGCTTGCTCCATTTTTGAGCGTAAATACCAACCCTTCAACAAGAATCATCGTCTGCGTAGGCAGAATAATGCCGCCTTCAGTGACAAATACGTCACCATGAATTGTGTTCTCCAAATCGTTTGGTGATATTCTTGAGCTACCACTATATCCAGCTCCAGTATCATACGTCACCGTATAGCGAGAATTTGAATGACTATCAAAAGTATTAAAAATAGCCAAGAACCCGATGTCGAAATTGTTATCTATATACCCCGAATCATATTCAACGACGTCAGTATTATCATCCGTGTCCACGCGAAAACCTAGAGGATCACCAGAAGTCAAGTCAGGGTTTAGCACAAACTTTATTCCAGAAGGCGTTTCTCCGGGGTTGACAGTAAATACTAGCCCCCCAAAAGAGACGGTGCCTGCAATTAGTGTCGGGGCGTCATTTGAGCCATTAATCAACACCGTGATTTGTTGAACCGTGCTAGCTGAATCCTCATCCTGAACCCGCACCCAAATACTATCGGTTATCGTTTGATTAGCCCCAAGTTCGGTCGTGGTCTCATCATCTATATCGTATTCCCAACTCACCTCGCCATTATTATCATACGCAACAGTAAACCTCCCATAGCTGTTATCACCCAGCAAAGAACGATTAGTATACTGATTAGTATTAAGCTCTCTGCCTATATTGGCGGGGTCATTGTCAGTATTGCCAATGAAAACTTGTAGATCTGCAACTGAGGTCTCCGCATCGCTAATGTTAAGCACGCCAGAGGCATCAAGATCAGCGGCAACTTCGCTCAGCACGGGGCGGGCATAAAAACCGTTCCCATCCCCTCCGTTTGCAAGAGCCGTATCCGTGACCCTAACAATCGTCGACGCACCAGCAACTAATTTCGCTTCATAATTGGTCTCGTTCGCATAGTCATCATTAAATTTATCAATAATAAAGTTACGCGTGTATCCAAAGGCATTATCTTGGTGAAGCGTAACAACATCATTGTCGATAATAAACAGACCACGATCACTACTCACATTATCATTGACTGTTTTAAACTCAATACCATCAGAAGTGGCACCATCTTTGAGCCTAAACTCTATCCCCTGAATGGTGAACACAGGCAGAAAAACACCATCATCGTTCTCTCCCCCGTTTAAGAAAGTCGACCTGGAAATCGTACCATTTCTATTTGTATTAGCAAGCACTGACACACTATAGCTGGTCTCATCCGCATACTCGTTAAATTTATCTTCTATAAACCCACGCCTGTATTCATTGTTCGCATTGTTGCCAAGATAAACAACATTATTCTTTATAGTCGTCCCGCTCCCAGAGCCCATTTCAAACCTAAGAGCAGTCGGGGGTTCGCCATCATTTTTATGGGTAAATTCCAACCCAACAATCCTGAAAGTCAACTCAGGCGCGACAAACCCGCTGGCAGTGACCGACACATCACCACCAGTGCCAAGCTCCACAGTCGGCACTTTATTAGTCGCCTCACCCACAGTAATAATGACAGCAACAGGGTCACTATCCACATCACCATCATTCACCACCACACGAAGCGCAATCGTCGCCTCGGTGGCAGAATCAAAGGCACTCCCCGCCAGAATAGTCAGCTTGTAACCAGCGCCATCAGCCGTCACGCCAAAACGCGTGGAGGCAATATCACCTTCATAGACCGTAAAGCTATCTGCATCCAATATATCATCCGCATCTGCCGCAGTGAAGCTAACGCCTGTGTCCGTTTCTGCGTCACTGTTTTCAGGAATCTCGGCGGTTTGTGTGCCGCTAAGTGTCGGCGCATCATTCACCCCGGCAATCGTAACCGCAATCTCGCGCACAGGGCTGTCCGAATTACCATCATTAACCCGCACCCAAACACTATCGGTTGCCGTTTCACCTAAGCCAAGCGCGCTCGCGGCATCATCATCCAGCTTGTACGTCCAAGTGGCCGCGCCAGTCGCATCGCGCACGACAGTAAACATACCATAGCCGTTACTACCTGCAAGCTCAGAAGAACTATTAACACTAAGCGCGGTTGTGGGGGCATTCGTATTGCCAATGAAAACTTGTAAATTTGTCAATGAGGTTTCCGCATCGCTAATGTTAAGCACGCCAGAGGCGTCAAGGTCGGCGGCGGCCTCAACAAAAGTCGTGGCGTAAAAACCAGACCCATCCCCCCCAGTTATGAGCTCAGTTAAGGAAACTTCAACACTGCCCGTGCCAGCCTCAACCAATGCCGCCTCATAACGCGTATAAGAGGAACGAACCACATCAAAATCCTCAAGAATCTTAGTGCGCGTATATGCAGGATCAGTTCTAGTATCATAAATGGTAATACTATCATACTCAAAATCAGTACTAAAGATGAAGCTCCCCTCCGGCGCATTAAAACCGGGAGAAGTAACGGTGTGTGCAAACTGAATACCCGTAGAGTTTGTGCCGAGTTTTACGGTAAACTCAATCCCATTGATAATAACCTTCTCATAAGCAAACCCGGCCTCGCTAACCAATAGGTCATCCGTATCGCTAAGCGTCAGTGTCGGCGCATCATTCACATCCGTGACAGTAATCACCACATCAGCTGTATCCGTTTCGCCATCATTACTAGCAGTCACTGTGACCGTCAGATTATAGGTATTATCACCATCACTATCGGTTGGAATTTCATAATTTGGCGTCTGCGCCCATGTAACAACGCCATTCCCATCAATATTGAAATCATCCGCATCGGTCCCAGTTAGGCTATATGTCAGAATATCATTAGCATCATTCGTTATAACAATATCTATGCTGTCAGTCGTGTTTTCGGGAATGTCAAAAGTCGTGCCATTACCGCTATTGACGGTAATCACGGGCGTATCATTTGAGCCCGTAATCGTGACTATAATCGCCTCACCAATGAAGACAGCCCCATCTTCATCCCTAAACAGAAAAACGACACTATCAGTTACCGTCTCACCAGCATCAAGCCCGTTCGCGGCATCATCATCCAGCTTATACGTCCAAGTGATCTCGCCAGTTGTTGTATCGCGCATGAAGGTAAACAGACCATATCCGTCACCACCCATAAGCTCAAGAGAAGCACCAGCAGCAAGCGCGTCAGAAACGTCTGGGGGAAAAGAAGCGAAAGAATCCACAACAAAAACTTGAAGATTTGCCAATGCGGTTCTATCATCTTGAATGGTAAGCATGCCATTAGCATCAAGATCAGCTGGCGTATTCACGCCGCTTTCAGTGACCGATAGGTCATCCGTCTCGCCAAGCGTCACAATCGGCTCGTCATTCTCATCCGTGACAGTAACAACTATATCCGCAAACTTACTCCCCCCAAGCTCGCCACCCACTTTCACACGAAGATTAATAGAAGACTCGGTCTCAAAATCAAGGACGTTACGTATCAGTAAAACCAGCTTGAAACCATTCGTGCTATCACCGACCACGCCAAAACGCGTGGAAACATCCGCGCCTTCATAAACAGTGAAATCATCCACATTAACCGTAGAACTCAGGTCTGTTGTAGGAAAAGTAAGCCCCGTATCCACTTGTGAGCCCGACGTTCTTTCAGCCACAGTCGCCGACCCAGAAACAACAAGCACAGGCACATCCTCTGCACCATTAACCGTAACCGTAATTTGACGAATAGGACTGTCCAAACTGCCATCATTAACCCGAACCCAAACACTATCAGTTGCCGTATCACCAGCATCAAGCGCACGCGCGTTAGGTCCATCCAGCGTGTAGGCCCAACTAACCGTGCCATCGCCCGCGCGGGTAAAGACGAAACGGCCATAGCTGTTATTACCTAGAACATTACCAGAATTATTATCAACATTAACCGCAGTTGTGGGGTCATTCGTATCCCCAACAAAAACTTTCAAACTTGTCAATGTATCATCCCTATCAACATCATCAAAGTTGAGCGAGCCACTCGCAAGAATATCACCCGCAACATCAACCGGCACGAGGTTGTAGAAACCATCAATCCCCCCATTTAAGAAAGAATTTGCGTGATGCCTATCAGTCAGGGCCGCACCAGTAGCCAATGTCACGTCATATTTGAAGTCGTTACCATCAAATCTACCATCAAGAAGAAAATTAAGATTATACCTATCGCTGTCCGTGTCGCCAAGATAAACAACATCATCTTTTCCAAATGTCGCAGCTTTATTGGTCTCGTTATTGTTCAGTCTAAACTGAATACCATCAGAGGTCTCGCCGGATCTGAGGGTAAATAGCAACCCATTAATCTCAATCGCCGCAGGCCGATAAATACCACCATCCCCGCCATTTATGAAAGAATTTGCATCAACCCTATCATCTTCATCTGCACCAATAGCCAATGCCACATCATAGTTGGATGCATCACCAAATTTACCCATAATAAATTTAAGGCTATAATTATCGCTTGCCGTGTCGCCAAGATAAACAACATTACCTGTTGCAGTAGTCTGACTATCATCGCTCATTACAAACTGAATCCCAGCAGAGCTTGCTCCATCTTTGAGCGTAAATACCAACCCTTCAACAAGAGTCACCGTCTGCGTAGGCAGAATAATACCGTCTTCACTAACCGATAGGTCAGAAGTGGGGGTGGTCACCTCAACTAGTGTCGGCGCATCATTCACATCCGTGACAGTAATCACCACATCAGCTGTATCCGTTTCACCATCATTACTAGCAGTCACTGTGACCGTCAGATTATATGTATTATCACCATCACTATCGGTTGGAGATTCAAAATTTGGCGTCTGCGCCCATGTAACAACGCCATTCCCATCAATATTGAAATCATCCGCATCTGTCCCACTGAGTGTATATGTCAGAATATCATTAGCATCATTCGTTATAACAATATCTATGCTGTCAGTCGTGTTTTCGGCAATGTCAAAAGTCGTGCCATTACCGCTATTGACGGTAATCACGGGCGCTTCATTTACATCCGTGACAGCAACGGTGACATCAATACCCACATCATTTATGTTTCCCGCCCCGCTGCCATCGGACACAACCACACGAAGATTAATCGTCTGTTCGGTTTCAAAATTAAGCGGGTTATTCGCTCGTAAAACCAGCCTGAAAACGCCATTATCATCAATCACGCCAAAACGGGTGGAGGCAGTCGTATCGGTACCTTCATAGACAGTGAAACTACCCGCATCAAATGTCGTATTCACATCCACATCTGCTGGCGTTAAGGTAACGCCTGTGTCCGTTTGGGTGGCTATATTTTCAGCAATCGGCTGGACTGTCCCAGCAGAGGTGAGCGTGGGCGCATCATTCGCCCCCGTAATCGTAACCGTGATTTGTTCAACAGTGCTGTTGGCATCATCATCGTCCTGAACCCGCACCCAAACACTATCGGTTGCGGTTTGACCACCGCCAAGCGCGTTCGCGGCATTCTCATTCAGCGTGTACGCCCAACTAACCGTGCCATCAGCCGCCCGCGTGAAGGTGAATGTACCATGGTTATTATCACCTGAAATATTATCCACAATCGTGTCTGCACTCGCATCATGCTCAATCTCTTCGTCTATATTGGCGGGATCATTGTCAGTATTGCCGACAAAAACTTCCAGAGAAGTCAATGTGTCATCCCCATCAACATCATCAAAAACAAGCGAACCATTGGCAACAAGGTCACCGGCGATATCAACAAGAGGCGCGGCGAAAAAACCAGACCCATCCCCCCCAGTTATGAGGTCATCGAAGGAAATCGTAACACTGCCCGTGTTATCCACCTCCAATGCCGCCATATAACGCGTAATGTTTGGTTCCACCACGTTAAAGTGATTAATAATAGAATCGCGCGTATATACACGCTCAGAGTCAGTTCTAGGATCATGAATAAAAAACTCATCATACTGAGACCTCATAAGTATAAAGAAGTCCACATCGGCACCACCACTATCCGATTCCGTAAACTTAATACCGTGAGGGTTTGTGCCGGGTTTTGGGGTAAATTCAATCCCATGGACAATAACCTTCCCATAAACAGACCCGGCATCGCTAACCACTAAATCATCCGTATCGCTAAGCGACACAGTCGGCGCTTCATTCACGTTATCAATAGTGACCGTAACCGTTTGCGTCGCCGTTTGAGTGCCAACAGTCGCTGTCACCGTGAAGCTATATGCCGTCTTGCTGCTCTCAAAATTGGGCGAGGCCTTGAACCAGACCTTACCATCGTTCATCCCAAAAAAGCTACTATCTGCCCCCCCCAAACTATAGCTAACATTAGCCCCCTCAACATCGGGGGTAACACCAGCGTCATAAATAGTCATCGCATCGTCTTGGGTGTTATCACTATTATTGGCGAGAACATTCTCATCCACATTAACAGACACCGCATCACTAAGGATCGCAAATACTGGCTCATCATCGTTCACGTCATTAATCGTGAGCATAACCGCCTGCTCTGTTGTCAGAACGACACCAGCCACCGTAACAGAAGCAACCACCGTGAAGCTATAACTTGTTTTGCCGCTCTCATGGTCAGGGGAGGCGCGGAACCAAACAATGCCACTCGTGCCGTTAATCCCGAAATCGGTTGCATCTGCCAGACTATAAGTAACCGCCACACCCGAAGTAGACACCGCCACAGCTTCATAAACCTCTATCGCATTGGCTTGGGTATCTTCACTATTATTGGCCGCAATATTCTCATTAACCGATGCCGTCTCAGCAGACGAAAACATCGGCGTATAATTCACATCCGTGACAGTAACGGTGACATCAACAGCTTCACTCGTCAAAGCCCCATCGGACACCACAACACGAAGATTAATAGAAGGCTCAGTGGCAACAGCAAGGGTGCTATTGTCCAAAAGAACCAGCCTGAAAACGCCACCATCCAAAATCACATCAAACCGGTCTGATGCTTCATCATCTGCTTCATAAACCGTGAAACTATCCGCCGTAAATGTCGTATTCACATCCACATCGCTCGCGGTGAAGCTAATGCCTGTATCCGTGTTTGCGGGCACATTTTCAGCAATCTCAGCCGTCCCATCAAAGGTCAGCGTGGGCGCATCATTCGCCCCCGTAATCAACACCGTGATTTGTTCAACAGTGCTGTTGGCATCATCCTCAACCCGCACCCAAACACTATCAGTTGCCGTCTCACCAGCATCAAGTGCGTTCACTGTCGAATTCGTATCATCCAGTGCATAAGTCCAACTCACACCGCCATCAGGCGTGCGCGTGAAAGTGAAGCTCCCATAACTGCCATCACCTGAAATATTATCCACAATCGTGTCTGCACTCCCATCATGCGCAATCTCGGTGGTTGTGCTGTCGGAGTCAGTGTCTTCATTATCAATGAAAACTTTTAACTCTGCTGCTGAGGTTTCCAAATCACTAATCTCAAGCGTGCCATCAGCAGCAAGGTCACCGGCAGTTTCAATAATTGGCTGGGCGAAAAAACCAGACCCATCCCCCCCATTTATGAGGTCATCGAAGGAAATCGTAACACTGCCCGTGTTATCCACCTCCAATGCCGCCATATAACGCGTAATGTTTGGGTCCACCACATTAAAGTGATTAATAATAGAATCGCGCGTATATACACGCTCAGAGTCAGTTCTAGTATCAAGAATAAAAAACTCATCATACTGAGACCTCATAAGTATAAAGAAGTCCACACCGGCACCACTATTCGATTCCGTAAACTTAATACCGGAAGGGGTTGTGCCGGGTTTTGGGGTAAATTCAATCCCATGGACAATAACCTTCCCATAAACAGACCCGGCATCGCTAACCAATAAATCATCCGTATCGCCAAGCGTTATAGTCGGCGTAGCATTTGCACTAACCATAACCGTTTGCGTCGCTGTTTCGGTCATCCCATCCGCCGTAACAGACGCTTGAACCGTGAAGCTATAGCTCGGATTGGTCGTATAATCAGGCGCGGTTTTGAACCAGACATCGCCCGTTGACGCATTAATCCCGAAGGTAGTCGTATCTGCACTTGTCAAACTATAGACAACCGTATCGCCTGCATCATCAGGGGTGGCAATAGCTGTATAGATAGTCGCCGCACTGCCTTGGGTATCACCATCATCATTGACCGCAACAGTCGCACTTGCAGAAGCCTTGTCGCCAGACGAAAATTCAGGCGGCGAGTCATTTAAATCATTAAGCTCAAGCGTAACCGCCTGCTCGGTTGTCAGCTCAACGTCGTTCACCGTAACAGAAGCAACCACCGTGAAGCTATAACTCGATTTGTTCTCATGGTCGGGCGGGCTACGCAACCAAACAGTGCCCGTTGACGCATTAATCCCAAACGAGTCCCCATCATTAGCCGACGTCAGGCTATAGCTAACCGTATCGCCTGCATCATCGGGGGCGGCAATAGCTGTATAAATAGTCGCCGCACTGCCTTGGGTATCACCATCATCATTGGCCGCAATATTCTCATTAACCGACGCCGTCGCACTAGACGTAAACACCGGCGCATTATCATTCAAATCAGTAACGCTCAAAGTAACAATACGGGTCGCTGTTTGCGTCACCCCATCCGCCGTAACAGAAGCAACCACCGTGAAGCTATAACTCGATTTGGTTTCAAAATCAGGCGAGGCGCGGAACCAAACAGTACCCGTTGACGCATTAATCCCAAACGAGTCACCATCATTAGCCGACGTCAGGCTATAGCTAACCGTATCGCCTGCATCATCGGGGGCGGCAATAGCTGTATAAATAGTCGCCGCACTGCCTTGCGTATCTTCACTATCATTGGCCGCAATATTCTCATTAACCGATGCCGTCGCACTAGACGTAAACACCGGCGCATTATCATTCAAATCAGTAACGCTCAAAGTAACAATACGGGTCGCTGTTTGCGTAACCCCATCCGCCGTAACAGAAGCAACCACCGTGAAGCTATAACTCGATTTGTTCTCATGGTCGGGCGGGCTACGCAACCAAACAGTGCCCGTTGACGCATTAATCCCAAACGAGTCACCATCATTAGCCGACGTCAGGCTATAGATAACCGTATCGCCTGCATCATCGGGGGCGGCAATAGCTGTATAAATAGTCGCCGCACTGCCTTGGGTATCACCATCATCATTGGCCGCAATATTCTCATTAACCGATGCCGTCGCACTAGACGTAAACACCGGCGCATTATCATTCAAATCAGTAACGCTCAAAGTAACAATGCGGGTCGCTGTTTGCGTAACCCCATCCGCCGTAACAGAAGCAACCACCGTGAAGCTATAACTCGATTTGGTTTCAAAATCAGGCGCGGCGCGCAACCAAACAGTGCCCGTTGACGCATTAATCCCAAACGAGTCACCATCATTAGCCGACGTCAGGCTATAGCTAACCGTATCGCCTGCATCATCGGGGGCGGCAATAGCCGTATAAATAGTCGCCGCACTGCCTTGGGTATCACCATCATCATTGACCGCAATATTCTCATTAACCGACGCCGTCGCACTAGACGTAAACACCGGCGCATTATCATTCAAATCAGTAACGCTCAAAGTAACAATGCGGGTCGCTGTTTGCGTAACCCCATCTGCCGTAACAGAAGCAACCACCGTGAAGCTATAACTCGATTTGGTTTCAAAATCAGGCGCGGCGCGGAACCAAACATCTCCCGTTGACGCATTAATCCCAAAAGAGTCACCATCATTAGCCGACGTCAGGCTATAGCTAACCGTATCGCCTGCATCATCGGGGGCGGCAATAGCCGTATAAATAGTCGCCGCACTGCCTTGCGTATCTTCACTATCATTGGCCGTAATATTCTCATTAACCGATGCCGTCGCACTAGACGTAAACACCGGCGCATTATCATTCAAATCAGTAACGCTCAAAGTAACAATGCGGGTCGCTGTTTGCGTAACCCCATCCGCCGTAACAGAAGCAACCACCGTGAAGCTATAACTCGATTTGTTCTCATGGTCGGGCGGGCTACGCAACCAAACAGTGCCCGTTGACGCATTAATCCCAAACGAGTCACCATCATTAGCCGACGTCAGGCTATAGCTAACCGTATCGCCTGCATCATCGGGGGCGGCAATAGCTGTATAAATAGTCGCCGCACTGCCTTGGGTATCACCATCATCATTGGCCGTAATATTCTCATTAACCGATGCCGTCGCACTAGACGTAAACACCGGCGCATTATCATTCAAATCAGTAACGCTCAAAGTAATTATCTGCGACTCGCTGTGCGTCACACCATCTGCCGTAACAGAAGCAACCACCGTGAAGCTATAACTCGATTTGGTTTCAAAATCAGGCGCGGCGCGGAACCAAACATCTCCCGTTGACGCATTAATCCCAAACGAGTCACCATCATTAGCCGACGTCAGGCTATAGCTAACCGTATCGCCTGCATCATCGGGGGCGGCAATAGCTGTATAAATAGTCGCCGCACTGCCTTGGGTATCACCATCATCATTGACCGCAATATTCTCATTAACCGACGCCGTCGCACTAGACGTAAACACCGGCGCATTATCATTCAAATCAGTAACGTTCAGCGTAATTATCTGCGACGCGCTGTGCGTAACCCCATCCGCCGTAACAGAAGCAACCACCGTGAAGCTATAACTCGATTTGTTCTCATGGTCGGGCGGGCTACGCAACCAAACAGTGCCCGTTGACGCATTAATCCCAAACGAGTCACCATCATTAGCCGACGTCAGGCTATAGCTAACCGTATCGCCTGCATCATCGGGGGCGGCAATAGCTGTATAAATAGTCGCCGCACTGCCTTGGGTATCACCATCATCATTGACCGCAATATTCTCATTAACCGATGCCGTCGCACTAGACGTAAACACCGGCGCATTATCATTCAAATCAGTAACGCTCAAAGTAACAATGCGGGTCGCGGTTTGCGTAACCCCATCCGCCGTAACAGAAGCAACCACCGTGAAGCTATAACTCGATTTGGTTTCAAAATCAGGCGCGACACGCAACCAAACAGTGCCCGTTGACGCATTAATCCCAAACGAGTCACCATCATTAGCTGACGTCAGGCTATAGATAACCGTATCGCCTGCATCATCGGGGGCGGCAATAGCCGTATAGATAGTCGCCGCACTGCCTTGCGTATCACCATCATCATTGACCGCAATATTCTCATTAACCGATGCCGTCGCACTAGACGTAAACACCGGCGCATTATCATTCAAATCAGTAACGCTCAAAGTAACAATACGGGTCGCTGTTTGCGTCACCCCATCTGCCGTAACAGAAGCAACCACCGTGAAGCTATAACTCGATTTGTTCTCATGGTCGGGCGCGGCACGCAACCAAACAGTACCCGTTGACGCATTAATCCCAAACGAGTCACCATCATTAGCCGACGTCAGGCTATAGCTAACCGTATCACCTGCATCATCCGGGGCGGCAATAGCTGTATAAATAGTCGCCGCACTGCCTTGCGTATCACCATCATCATTGGCCGCAATATTCTCATTAACCGATGCCGTCGCACTAGACGTAAACACCGGCGCATTATCATTCAAATCAGTAACGCTCAAAGTAATTATCTGCGACGCGCTGTGCGTCACCCCATCCGCCGTAACAGAAGCAACCACCGTGAAGCTATAACTCGTTTTGTTCTCATGGTCGGGCGGGCTACGCAACCAAACAGTGCCCGTTGACGCATTAATCCCAAACGAGTCACCATCATTAGCTGACGTCAAACTATAGATAACCGTATCGCCTGCATCATCGGGGGCGGCAATAGCTGTATAGATAGTCGCCGCACTGCCTTGGGTATCACCATCATCATTGACCGCAATATTCTCATTAACCGATGCCGTCGCACTAGACGTAAACACCGGCGCATTATCATTCAAATCAGTAGTGCTCAAAGTAACAATGCGGGTCGCGGTTTGCGTAACCCCATCCGCCGTAACAGAAGCAACCACCGTGAAGCTATAACTCGATTTGTTCTCATGGTCGGGCGCGGCACGCAACCAAACAATGCCCGTTGACGCATTAATCCCAAACGAGTCACCATCATTAGCCGACGTCAGGCTATAGCTAACCGTATCGCCTGCATCATCAGGGGCGGCAATAGCCGTATAGATAGTCGCCGCACTGCCTTGGGTATCACCATCATCATTGACCGCAACATTCTCATTAACCGATGCCGTCGCACTAGACGTAAACACCGGCGCATTATCATTCAAATCAGTAACGCTCAAAGTAACAATGCGGGTCGCTGTTTGCGTCACCCCATCTGCCGTAACAGAAGCAACCACCGTGAAGCTATAACTCGATTTGTTCTCATGGTCGGGCGGGCTACGCAACCAAACAGTGCCCGTTGACGCGTTAATCCCAAACGAGTCACCATCATTAGCCGACGTCAGGCTATAGCTAACCGTATCGCCTGCATCATCGGGGGCGGCAATAGCTGTATAAATAGTCGCCGCACTGCCTTGCGTATCACCATCATCATTGACCGCAATATTCTCATTAACCGATGCCGTCGCACTAGACGTAAACACCGGCGCATTATCATTCAAATCAGTAACGCTCAAAGTAACAATGCGGGTCGCTGTTTGCGTCACCCCATCTGCCGTAACAGAAGCAACCACCGTGAAGCTATAACTCGATTTGTTCTCATGGTCGGGCGGGCTACGCAACCAAACAGTGCCCGTTGACGCATTAATCCCAAACGAGTCACCATCATTAGCCGACGTCAGGCTATAGCTAACCGTATCGCCTGCATCATCGGGGGCGGCAATAGCTGTATAAATAGTCGCCGCACTGCCTTGCGTATCACCATCATCATTGGCCGCAATATTCTCATTAACCGATGCCGTCGCACTAGACGTAAACACCGGCGCATTATCATTCAAATCAGTAACGCTCAAAGTAACAATGCGGGTCGCGGTTTGCGTAACCCCATCCGCCGTAACAGAAGCAACCACCGTGAAGCTATAACTCGATTTGTTCTCATGGTCGGGCGCGGCGCGGAACCAAACAGTGCCCGTTGACGCATTAATCCCAAAAGAGTCACCATCATTAGCCGACGTCAGGCTATAGCTAACCGTATCGCCTGCATCATCGGGGGCGGCAATAGCTGTATAAATAGTCGCCGCACTGCCTTGGGTATCACCATCATCATTGGCCGCAATATTCTCATTAACCGATGCCGTCGCACTAGACGTAAACACCGGCGCATTATCATTCAAATCAGTAACGCTCAGCGTAATTATCTGCGACGCGCTGTGCGTCAGCCCATCCGCCGTAACAGAAGCAACCACCGTGAAGCTATAACTCGATTTGTTCTCATGGTCGGGCGCGGCGCGGAACCAAACAGTGCCCGTTGACGCATTAATCCCAAACGAGTCCCCATCATTAGCCGACGTCAGGCTATAGCTAACCGTATCGCCTGCATCATCGGGGGCGGCAATAGCTGTATAAATAGTCGCCGCACTGCCTTGGGTATCACCATCATCATTGGCCGCAATATTCTCATTAACCGATGCCGTCGCACTAGACGTAAACACAGGCGCATTATCATTCAAATCAGTAACGCTCAAAGTAATTATCTGCGACGCGCTGTGCGTAACCCCATCCGCCGTAACAGAAGCAACCACCGTGAAGCTATAACTCGATTTGTTCTCATGGTCGGGCGCGGCGCGGAACCAAACATCTCCCGTTGACGCATTAATCCCAAACGAGTCACCATCATTAGCCGACGTCAGGCTATAGCTAACCGTATCGCCTGCATCATCGGGGGCGGCAATAGCTGTATAAATAGTCGCCGCACTGCCTTGGGTATCACCATCATCATTGGCGGCAATATTCTCATTAACCGATGCCGTCGCACTAGACGTAAACACCGGCGCATTATCATTCAAATCAGTAATGCTCAAAGTAACAATACGGGTCGCGGTTTGCGTAACCCCATCCGCCGTAACAGAAGCAACCACCGTGAAGCTATAACTCGATTTGGTTTCAAAATCAGGCGCGACACGCAACCAAACAGTGCCCGTTGACGCATTAATCCCAAACGAGTCACCATCATTAGCCGACGTCAAACTATAGCTAACCGTATCGCCTGCATCATCGGGGGCGGCAATAGCCGTATAGATAGTCGCCGCACTGCCTTGGGTATCACCATCATCATTGGCCGCAATATTCTCATTAACCGATGCCGTCGCACTAGACGTAAACACCGGCGCATTATCATTCAAATCAGTAACGCTCAAAGTAACAATGCGGGTCGCGGTTTGCGTCACCCCATCTGCCGTAACAGAAGCAACCACCGTGAAGCTATAACTCGATTTGGTTTCAAAATCAGGCGCGACACGCAACCAAACAGTGCCCGTTGACGCATTAATCCCAAACGAGTCACCATCATTAGCTGACGTCAAACTATAGATAACCGTATCGCCTGCATCATCGGGGGCGGCAATAGCCGTATAGATAGTCGCCGCACTGCCTTGGGTATCACCATCATCATTGACCGCAATATTCTCATTAACCGATGCCGTCGCACTAGACGTAAACACCGGCGCATTATCATTCAAATCAGTAACGCTCAAAGTAACAATACGGGTCGCTGTTTGCGTAACCCCATCCGCCGTAACAGAAGCAACCACCGTGAAGCTATAACTCGATTTGTTCTCATGGTCGGGCGCGACACGCAACCAAACAGTGCCCGTTGACGCATTAATCCCAAACGAGTTCACATCAACATTACCTTCACCTCCTCTAAGCAGACTATAGCTAACCGTATCGCCTGCATCATCGGGGGCGGCAATAGCTGTATAGATAGTCGCCGCACTGCCTTGGGTATCACCATCATCATTGGCCGCAATATTCTCATTAACCGATGCCGTCGCACTAGACGTAAACACCGGCGCATTATCATTCAAATCAGTAACGCTCAAAGTAATTATCTGCGACGCGCTGTGCGTCACCCCATCCGCCGTAACAGAAGCAACCACCGTGAAGCTATAACTCGATTTGTTCTCATGGTCGGGCGCGGCGCGGAACCAAACAGTGCCCGTTGACGCATTAATCCCAAACGAGTCACCATCATTAGCCGACGTCAGGCTATAGCTAACCGTATCGCCTGCATCATCGGGGGCGGCAATAGCTGTATAAATAGTCGCCGCACTGCCTTGGGTATCACCATCATCATTGACCGCAATATTCTCATTAACCGACGCCGTCGCACTAGACGTAAACACAGGCGCATTATCATTCAAATCAGTAACGCTCAAAGTAACAATGCGGGTCGCGGTTTGCGTAACCCCATCTGCCGTAACAGAAGCAACCACCGTGAAGCTATAACTCGATTTGGTTTCAAAATCAGGCGCGACACGCAACCAAACAGTGCCCGTTGACGCATTAATCCCAAACGAGTCACCATCATTAGCTGACGTCAAACTATAGATAACCGTATCGCCTGCATCATCGGGGGCGGCAATAGCTGTATAGATAGTCGCCGCACTGCCTTGGGTATCACCATCATCATTGGCCGCAATATTCTCATTAACCGATGCCGTCGCACTAGACGTAAACACCGGCGCATTATCATTCAAATCAGTAACGCTCAAAGTAACAATGCGGGTCGCGGTTTGCGTCACCCCATCCGCCGTAACAGAAGCAACCACCGTGAAGCTATAACTCGATTTGTTCTCATGGTCGGGCGGGCTACGCAACCAAACAGTGCCCGTTGACGCATTAATCCCAAACGAGTCACCATCATTAGCCGACGTCAGGCTATAGCTAACCGTATCGCCTGCATCATCGGGGGCGGCAATAGCTGTATAAATAGTCGCCGCACTGCCTTGCGTATCTTCACTATCATTGGCGGCAATATTCTCATTAACCGATGCCGTCGCACTAGACGTAAACACCGGCGCATTATCATTCAAATCAGTAACGCTCAAAGTAATTATCTGCGACGCGCTGTGCGTCACCCCATCCGCCGTAACAGAAGCAACCACCGTGAAGCTATAACTCGATTTGTTCTCATGGTCGGGCGCGGCACGCAACCAAACAGTGCCCGTTGACGCATTAATCCCAAAAGAGTCACCATCATTAGCCGACGTCAAACTATAGCTAACCGTATCGCCTGCATCATCGGGGGCGGCAATAGCTGTATAAATAGTCGCCGCACTGCCTTGGGTATCACCATCATCATTGGCCGCAATATTCTCATTAACCGACGCCGTCGCACTAGACGTAAACACCGGCGCATTATCATTCAAATCAGTAACGCTCAAAGTAACAATGCGGGTCGCTGTTTGCGTAACCCCATCCGCCGTAACAGAAGCAACCACCGTGAAGCTATAACTCGATTTGTTCTCATGGTCGGGCGCGGCGCGGAACCAAACAGTGCCCATTGACGCATTAATCCCAAACGAGTCACCATCATTAGCCGACGTCAGGCTATAGCTAACCGTATCGCCTGCATCATCGGGGGCGGCAATAGCTGTATAAATAGTCGCCGCACTGCCTTGGGTATCACCATCATCATTGGCCGCAATATTCTCATTAACCGATGCCGTCGCATTAGACGTAAACACCGGCGCATTATCATTCAAATCAGTAACGCTCAAAGTAACAATGCGGGTCGCGGTTTGCGTCACCCCATCCGCCGTAACAGAAGCAACCACCGTGAAGCTATAACTCGATTTGTTCTCATGGTCGGGCGGGCTACGGAACCAAACAGTGCCCGTTGACGCATTAATCCCAAACGAGTCCCCATCATTAGCCGACGTCAGGCTATAGCTAACCGTATCGCCTGCATCATCAGGGGCGGCAATAGCCGTATAAATAGTCGCCGCACTGCCTTGGGTATCGCCATCATCATTGGCCGTAATATTCTCATTAACCGATGCCGTCGCACTAGACGTAAACACCGGCGCATTATCATTCAAATCAGTAACGCTCAGCGTAATTATCTGCGACGCGCTGCGCATCACCCCATCCGCCGTAACAGAAGCAACCACCGTGAAGCTATAACTCGATTTGTTCTCATGGTCGGGCGGGCTACGCAACCAAACAGTGCCCGTTGACGCATTAATCCCAAACGAGTCACCATCATTAGCCGACGTCAGGCTATAGCTAACCGTATCGCCTGCATCATCGGGGGCGGCAATAGCCGTATAGATAGTCGCCGCACTGCCTTGCGTATCACCATCATCATTGACCGCAATATTCTCATTAACCGATGCCGTCGCACTAGACGTAAACACCGGCGCATTATCATTCAAATCAGTAACGCTCAAAGTAACAATGCGGGTCGCTGTTTGCGTAACCCCATCTGCCGTAACAGAAGCAACCACCGTGAAGCTATAACTCGATTTGGTTTCAAAATCAGGCGCGACACGCAACCAAACAGTGCCCGTTGACGCATTAATCCCAAACGAGTCACCATCATTAGCCGACGTCAGGCTATAGCTAACCGTATCGCCTGCATCATCGGGGGCGGCAATAGCCGTATAGATAGTCGCCGCACTGCCTTGGGTATCACCATCATCATTGGCCGCAATATTCTCATTAACCGATGCCGTCGCACTAGACGTAAACACCGGCGCATTATCATTCAAATCAGTAACGCTCAGCGTAATTATCTGCGACGCGCTGTGCGTCACCCCATCTGCCGTAACAGAAGCAACCACCGTGAAGCTATAACTCGATTTGTTCTCATGGTCGGGCGCGGCGCGGAACCAAACATCTCCCGTTGACGCATTAATCCCAAAAGAGTCACCATCATTAGCCGACGTCAGGCTATAGCTAACCGTATCACCTGCATCATCAGGGGCGGCAATAGCTGTATAAATAGTCGCCGCACTGCCTTGGGTATCACCATCATCATTGGCCGTAATATTCTCATTAACCGATACCGTCGCACTAGACGTAAACACCGGCGCATTATCATTCAAATCAGTAACGCTCAAAGTAACAATGCGGGTCGCTGTTTGCGTAACCCCATCCGCCGTAACAGAAGCAACCACCGTGAAGCTATAACTCGATTTGTTCTCATGGTCGGGCGGGCTACGCAACCAAACAGTGCCCGTTGACGCATTAATCCCAAACGAGTCACCATCATTAGCCGACGTCAGGCTATAGCTAACCGTATCGCCTGCATCATCGGGGGCGGCAATAGCTGTATAAATAGTCGCCGCACTGCCTTGGGTATCACCATCATCATTGACCGCAATATTCTCATTAACCGATGCCGTCGCACTAGACGTAAACACCGGCGCATTATCATTCAAATCAGTAACGCTCAAAGTAACAATACGGATCGCTGTTTGCGTAACCCCATCCGCCGTAACAGAAGCAACCACCGTGAAGCTATAACTCGATTTGGTTTCAAAATCAGGCGCGACACGCAACCAAACAGTGCCCATTGACGCATTAATCCCAAACGAGTCACCATCATTAGCTGACGTCAAACTATAGCTAACCGTATCGCCTGCATCATCGGGGGCGGCAATAGCTGTATAAATAGTCGCCGCACTGCCTTGAGTATCACCATCATCATTGGCCGCAATATTCTCATTAACCGACGCCGTCGCACTAGACGTAAACACCGGCGCATTATCATTCAAATCAGTAACGCTCAAAGTAACAATGCGGGTCGCTATTTGCGTCACCCCATCCGCCGTAACAGAAGCAACCACCGTGAAGCTATAACTCGATTTGGTCTCATGGTCGGGCGCAGCGCGGAACCAAACATCTCCCGTTGACGCATTAATCCCAAACGAGTCACCATCATTAGCCGACGTCAGGCTATAGATAACCGTATCGCCTGCATCATCAGGGGCGGCAATAGCTGTATAAATAGTCGCCGCACTGCCTTGCGTATCACCATCATCATTGGCCGCAATATTCTCATTAACCGATGCCGTCGCACTAGACGTAAACACCGGCGCATTATCATTCAAATCAGTAACGCTCAAAGTAACAATGCGGGTCGCTGTTTGCGTCACCCCATCCGCCGTAACAGAAGCAACCACCGTGAAGCTATAACTCGATTTGTTCTCATGGTCGGGCGGGCTACGCAACCAAACAGTGCCCGTTGACGCATTAATCCCAAACGAGTCACCATCATTAGCCGACGTCAGGCTATAGCTAACCGTATCGCCTGCATCATCGGGGGCGGCAATAGCTGTATAAATAGTCGCCGCACTGCCTTGGGTATCACCATCATCATTGGCCGTAATATTCTCATTAACCGATGCCGTCGCACTAGACGTAAACACCGGCGCATTATCATTCAAATCAGTAACGCTCAAAGTAACAATGCGGGTCGCGGTTTGCGTCACCCCATCCGCCGTAACAGAAGCAACCACCGTGAAGCTATAACTCGATTTGTTCTCATGGTCGGGCGCGGCACGCAACCAAACATCTCCCGTTGATGCATTAATCCCAAACGAGTCACCATCATTAGCTGACGTCAGGCTATAGATAACCGTATCGCCTGCATCATCGGGGGCGGCAATAGCCGTATAAATAGTCGCCGCACTGCCTTGGGTATCACCCTCATCATTGGCCGCAATATTCTCATTAACCGATGCCGTCGCACTAGACGTAAACACCGGCGCATTATCATTCAAATCAGTAACGCTCAAAGTAACAATGCGGGTCGCGGTTTGCGTCACCCCATCCGCCGTAACAGAAGCAACCACCGTGAAGCTATAACTCGATTTGTTCTCATGGTCGGGCGCGGCGCGGAACCAAACAGTGCCCGTTGACGCATTAATCCCAAACGAGTCACCATCATTAGCCGACGTCAGGCTATAGCTAACCGTATCACCTGCATCATCGGGGGCGGCAATAGCTGTATAAATAGTCGCCGCACTGCCTTGGGTATCACCATCATCATTGGCCGCAATATTCTCATTAACCGATGCCGTCGCACTAGACGTAAACACCGGCGCATTATCATTCAAATCAGTAACGCTCAAAGTAACAATGCGGGTCGCTGTTTGCGTAACCCCATCTGCCGTAACAGAAGCAACCACCGTGAAGCTATAACTCGATTTGTTCTCATGGTCGGGCGGGCTACGCAACCAAACAGTGCCCGTTGACGCGTTAATCCCAAACGAGTCCCCATCATTAGCCGACGTCAGGCTATAGCTAACCGTATCGCCTGCATCATCGGGGGCGGCAATAGCTGTATAAATAGTCGCCGCACTGCCTTGCGTATCACCATCATCATTGACCGCAATATTCTCATTAACCGATGCCGTCGCACTAGACGTAAACACCGGCGGATTAGGGTCAGAAATAACTGTAATCTCTAGGCTCGCCGGATTAGAATCATCCTCGCCATCAAACACCGTAAAGGCAATCTCTACGCGCCCTGAATAATCAGCCGTAGGGCGGAAAAACAAATTTCCAAGATGCTCAAACTCAATTCCCTCTCCTGCGCCATATTCAGTTTCGCGGCCATCATCCGCCACATACACAAGCACACCGCGCACATCAGTTGTGCTTCCATCGGTAATTGAGACAATATCAAGACGCGTAAATGAGCTATTATCATCCCGATTGCCGACCGGGTCACGGAAGCCCCAGACATCAACATTAAGGCTAAGCTCGCCATCTTCGTCCAGATTAAGGTTGAGTGAAGCCGGCGCAAAAATATTAGCGACAGGTTTTCCATTTGCCCGTTCTCGTGCCTCAATGATGCGGTCAGATGCCACGCGCTGAGAAGTCGGGGTTAAATCATCAGCGACGACAAAACCATCATCGGTAACCGCGGTTAAGACAGCATCCAAATCGCCGCCCGCCTGCTCGATAAGCACTTGCAACTGAATGCTGGTTGATGCGATTTGTTCTGCAATCGCTTCTGGAGAACCCGTTGGTTTTTGGTCTGCATCGGCGGGGAGGATAAAGTTATTTGGATTACCCAAATCATCGATTTCAATTTGTGTCCCCGCGCCGAAAATCAACACCAGAATATCGGCATCGGTGAGCGCGGAGTTATTTTCCCTCAGTGCTTGGACTATTGTCGAGAGCGGCGAAAGGACAACATCAGAGCCACCTATTTCATCAGACACAACCTTATAGACAATAACGTCAGACAATTCTTGCCCTGTGAACAAATCAAGGGCGCCGCCCACTTCACCTAAAAAAGTTCTGCCTGCATATTCAGCATCAACGCGAATATATCCGGTTTCATCTGTTGTGCCAATAAGCGTGTCGTTATCATCGCGTTGTCCATTATTGTCTTCATCGACATAGATACGCGCGCCTTCAATAGTGCCGTCTAGGACATAAATATCAAATGGTAGCGCGGTTGGCGTAACAGTATCCGGAGTCGTGATATTTGAAGTTGTGCCGCTATCGCTAAGAGGAACATTTTCATTGCTACAGGCGGCGAGCAGTGCTGCCAGCAAGGGCGTGATTGAAACTTCTGCTTTTAGCTTATGTTTTTTGGGGCGTTTTTTGTTTTGCTTGCTCATACTCAGCTGTTCAGAAGCATTTAGAAGCTTTTGCCAATAGTTAAGCGGCGAAAAAGAGGTGTTGTTCAGTAATGCGGTTTTACAAAACGCGGTTTTACAAAACGCGGTTTTGGGAAACTTCTGATGATGAAACATGTTTTATCCTGACATGTAGAATTTCTTATTTTTTATTCTTGCCGTTACTCAAGACTGTTACGCAAGATAGACGAAAGGCACCTAATTGACAGCCAGTACAGGCAACTAGGCGTAACTGCAAACTTAAAAAATAAACAAAGAGTAAACGATAATTTGTTTATCTTTTCTAACGCTCATATATTTAACGCTCATATAGATGGGGTGAAATCAAACAGATAGCTACCCTTTGGAGCCACTATATACAGGCATTATGATTGCATATATAGGTTTTGAGAGCAATATCAAAAAGGCGAGAAAATATAAACCCCGCACCCTTATCAACAGCCCGCACCCCGCACCCCGCACCCCGCACCCTTATGAACAGCCCTTTGCGCGCACCAAACCGACTTATAATATGTCTAAGCCAAGGGCGTCTTCTGACAAAACTTCGAAATTATCGCTAAAATTAGCCGCAAAACGAGTAAGCCCTGCATCAGTCAATCGATTACCACTCCCGATACCACCGCTTCCAAAATACTCATCTCCCGCAAGCGTTGCCGTGGTGCCTAATGAGGTGTTGAAATTAACAGTTAGTCTTACATCATCAGCACTCCCCGCACCACCAAGAAACGTAAATACCATGCCGATGGAATGGCCCCCCGATATATTAAGGCTCACAGTCAGTTGCGCATCATCACCCCTTGCAAGGTCAAGTAAATCAGCAAAGCTTGCAAGCGGGGTGTCATCTGTATCAACAAATACCAGCTTATCATCGCCGCCGTTATTATTGGCATCCACATCCACACTAAAGTTGTTAATTGTGTCGCGCCCATCACTGGCGACAATATTGTCACCCGTGCTGTCAATCCGATAGATAATTGTATCGTCACCTCCCGGCGCCAAGGCGATGATATCATTGCCGGTGCCGCCGATGAGAATATCACTTGAACGACCCCCTTGAAGGAAATCATTGCCGCTATCGCCTTGAACGGTTTGCGGTACTGTCGCCGTATTAGTCCCAAGCGGGTTATTTGCCGAACCGTCATTCTCTGAGGTGGCGTTCACATTTGTGCGTCCGTTAATGGTGACCGTGATTTTGCGCACAGGACTATCCGCACCCGCCTCATTATTAGTGGCATCATTCACGCGTACCCAAAAGCTATCGGTTGCAGTTTCAGTTGCCGTAATGTCGCTCGGGGCATTTTCATTTAGCGTGTACTCCCAAGTAACGACGCCGTTTGCCGCTCTGCTGAAGGTGAAGGTACCATACGTGCCTGTGGTGGCACCGAACACGCCGTTACCGTCAAGTGATACAGTTTCCTCACCCACTGTAATCTCGTTTGTTATAGTGGCAATGTTTTCGTCTTGATTGCCGACCAAAACTTTCAGTTCTTCTACTGTGTTATCAATATCATTAAAGACCAGTCTGCCATTGGCAAAACTATCGGCTCCGACCGCGCCGTCACCTGTGGTGACCGATAGGTCGGACGCATTGATGAAAAGGGGGAGGCTATCGCCCGCGCCCGGCGAGACAGTGGTATCAACGTTTTTATAATTGTCTCGCTGAAATGTTGAGTCATCAGTATATCCCTCAAGATACGTCACCGTATAGCGAGAATCTTCAAAAGCCGTCTTAATGTTACTGAAGAGGAGGTTAAACCTTTCGTCATATTCAAATAGGTCAGTATTATCAGTCCTATCCACCCCATCACTTGTGATGAGTAAGGCAAGCGCACTGACGCTCTCAAATTTAATTCCAGAAGGGGTTGTTCCGTCTTTGGCAGTAAATATCAGCCCATCATAAAAAATAGTGCTTGTCAGAGCTGGCTCATTTAAAGTCGGGGCATCATTTGTACCCTCAATCGTGATGGTGACATCTCGCTCAACAAATAAGCCAGCACCATCTGTTGCACGAATGGTAATGGTATCTTCCCTAGTCTCGTCTGCGCCTATCGCCTGAACGCGTGCATCAGTTGCATCGGTGTTACCCAGCTCATAGGTCCACTTCCCGTCTGTGCCGCCAGCCGTGTCGAGTGTCAGCGTGCCATACATCCCTTCCCCGTCTACTGGAACGCTATAAGTAAAAGTCGCGGCAGTATCATCCGCATCTGTGGCGATAAATTCACCCATTGCGGTGTTTGCGCTGTCTGTGTCTTCTGTAACAGTGCCTGCGATAACATAAGCGTCATTTTCTGTATCCGCTGTTGGCACGTCATCTCTACCTGTAATTGTGACGGTAATTGTTTGAACCGTGTTTAAAGCATCCTTTGTGTTGTTATCCTGAACCTTAACAAAGATGCTATCGGTTGCCATCTCGCCCTCCCCAAGCGCGTTCACGGCACTCTCATTCAGTGTATAAGTCCAACTCACCGAGCCATCAGCCGCGCGGGTAAAGGTAAACATACCATAGACGCCATTAGCTATATCATCAGACTCGCCCTTACCCTCAAAATCCATGCCAATTCCATCAGCGGTAAGCGGGGTTTCTATATCATCGGCGTTATTGCTCGTATTACCGATGAAAACTTTCAGCTCTGCTGCTGAGGTATAATCATCGTTAAAATTAAGCGTGCCATTAGCATCAATATCAGCCGCAACTTCACCCGGCAGAGGATTGGCGTAGAAACCTGTCTCAGGCGCATCAGGGTCCCTCTCGGGTCGCGGCCCACCCCCACCTACAAGGTCATCTCTACTAATAGTAACCCCCCCCGTGCCAGCCTCAACCAATGCCGCCGTATAATCCCTTGTGCTAAATTCACCTATCGCCGGCAACACAGCAATAATTTCATCGCGCGTATAACTATTATCAGTAACATCCTGGCGATTGTTAACCATAATCTGAAGGTAATAGACATCCACGGTGACCTGCCTTCTAAAAGCCTCAATATCATCAACATTAGTTGGCTGGTCGCTTAGGCTTTCGAAAAACTGAATACCAAGAGGATTGGTTCCTGCGGGTCTTGCGGCAAATGCAGGGTCTCTGGGGGTAAATTCAATCCCAAAGAGAATGAACTTTGGAGTCTCAAATCCGCCCTCCGTGACCGCCACATCATCCGTCGCGCCAAGCGACACAGTCGGCGCCGTATTGGGCGCATTAAGCTCAAACGTGACAACATGATCCGTTGTTTGCGTCACCCCACCCGCCGTAACGCTCGCGCGTACCGTGAAGCTATATGTCGTGTTACTGGCATCATAATCTGGCGCGGCTTTAAACCAGACATTGCCACTACTTGCGTCAATCCCGAATAAAGCAGAATCATCCGTCGTCCCAACCAAACTATAGGCAACCGTAGCACCCTCAACATCTGGCATGGCTTGGGCTTTATAAATCGCATCCGCAGTGCCTTGTTCACTATCACTGCTACTTGGCGTAACATCCGCATCCACATTAAATTCCTCAAGTGAGGAAAATACCGGCTTCGTATCGTTCAGGTCATTAAGGTCGAGGGTGACAACAATATCCGACACCAGCACGTCAGAGCCCACCGTAACGCTCGCAATCACCGTGAAAATATAACGCGGCGTCAGATCATGGTCAGGGGGCGCACGGAACCAGACATCGCCACTTGTGCCGCTAATTCCAAACGTAACCTTATCAGCCTCTGCCAGACTATAAGTAACATTTCCGCCCGAAGCAGACGCCGCCACAGCTGTATAAATACTCACCGCACTGGCTTGGGTATCTTCACTATTATTGGCCGCAATATTCTCATCCTGATTAGGCGGACTGCCACCAGACGAAAACATCGGCGCATCAGGGTTCACAGCAATAACAGTAATTATTACCGTAGCATTGTTACTCGTCGCGCCGCTATTATCGGGAAGGTCATTCACTGTCACAAGAAGCGTAATTGCCTCACCGACTGTCACAAGAGCATTACCCGCCAATAAAACCAGCCTGAAAACACCCGTATTATCCTCAATCACGCCAAAACGGGTGGAGGCAGTCGTATCGGTACCTTCATAGACAGTGAAACTACCCGCATTGAACGTATCACCCTCCACATCTGCTGGCGTTAAGGTAACGCCTGTGTCCGTTAGAGTTGTCCTGCCTGTAACAACATCTGCTGTCGCACTTGAAACTTCAAGCGTGGGCGCATCATTGACACCCTTAACCATGATGGTTACAGTTTGGTCAAAAGATGCGCCAGCACCATCTGTTGCACGAATGGTAATGGTATCTTCCCTAGTCTCGTCTGCGCCTATCGCTTGAACGCGTGCATCAGTTGCATCGGTGTTACCCAGCACATAGGTCCACTTCCCGTCTGTACCATCGGTTGTGTCGAGTGTCAGCGTGCCATACATCCCTTCCCCTGTTGGAACGCTATAGCGAAGGCTCGTGTCCTCACCATCAACATCTGTTGCGATAAATTCACCCGAAGCGGTGTTTTCGCCGTCTGTGTCTTCTGTAACAGTGTCCGTAAGCGTCGACACCGCCAACAATCTTGGCGCATCATTTGTGCCATTAATCAAAACTGTGATTTTTTGAACCGTGTTGCTGAAAGGGTTTTCGGCGTCTTCTTGAACCTTTACAAAAACACTATCTTCTATCGTTTGATTTGCCACCAGTTCATCGGCGGCATCCTCATCCAGCGTATAGGCCCAAGTGACCGCGCCATCGCCCGCGCGGGTGAAAACAAAGCTACCATAGGCGTCGCCATCTGAGTTACGCGCGTCACCCATAATATCCTCAGAAGTCGCATCAACACTAATTTCGCTTGTTATATTGTCGGGGTCAGCGTCAATATTACCAATGAAAACCTGCAAATTTTCTAGCGAAATTGTATCATCGCTCACAACAAGCGCACCATTAGCAGGCGTATCTATAGGCGTATTAAAGCCGCTCTCAATGACATCACTAACATCATCCGTGCCAAGCATTATAGTTGGCGCATCATTTGAACCCGTAATCGTAACACTAATCTCTTGAACCGTGCTTAAAGCTTCATTCGTGTTGTCATCTTGAACCTTTACAAAAACACTATCTTGTCTCATTTGGTCTGGTCTCAGTTCATCTGCGGCAGCCTCATCCAGCCTATAGACCCAAGTGACCGCGCCATCAGTATCGCGGGTAAAGGTGAATGTACCATAGCCGCTATCACCTAAAATCTCACCAGAATCATTACCAACACTAAGCGCGGTTGTGGGGGTGGCAGTATTGCCAAGATAAACTTGTAAATCTGCTAATGGGGTATAATCATCGCCAATATTAAGCACACCATTGGCATCAACATCACCGATTTCCATCGGCGCGGGGCGGGCGAAAAAACCGTTATCCCCCCCATTTAAGAAGTTCTCTCGCCGAATGGTGAGGCGGGGGTTCGCACCATCAACTACTTCCGCTGTATAATTAGTATCGGCAAATACATTAAAGCGCTCCACCAGTTGAGCGCGAGTAGTTCCACCACTGCCAAAAGTAATAATAGTAATCTCATCTATAACCTGATCCGCACGAATCAGCGTATGATCTCGGTGCTGTTGAAGTGTATCTGGTAAACTACTTGAAAGCCTAAACTCAATACCCTTAGAGGTTGCTCCGTCATCGAGGATAAATTCAATATTATTGATAATGAACTTCTCTATCGCAGTAAACCCGTCCTCAGTGACCGATAGGTCATCAGAAGTGCTAAGCGACACAGTCGGCACCGTATTGGGCGCGTTAAGCTCAAACGTGACAACATGATCCGTTGTTTGCGGCACCCCATCCGCCGTAACGCTCGCGCGTACCGTGAAGCTATATGTCGGGTTAGCGGCATTATAAACAGGGTCAGCTTTAAACCAGACATCGCCACTACTTGCGTCAATCCCGAATAAAGCAGAATCATCCGTCGTCCCAACCAAACTATAGACAACCGTATCACCCTCAACATCTGGCATGGCAACAGCGGTATAAATAACCTCTGCATCGCCTCTATCACCGTCATCATCATTGACCGCAACATCCTCATGCACATTAGGGGCCGCATTAAGTGAGGTAAAGCTTGGCGGCGTATCGTTCAGGTCATTAACGCTCAGCGTAACGGTGCGGTCCTCTGTCTGGGTGACAACATTACTAGCATCCGTAATGCTCGCGCGCACCGTGAAAATATAACGCGTTGTGCCACTCTCATGGTTCGGGGGCTGGAGAAACCAGACATTGCCACTACTTGCGTCAATCCCGAAATCGTTCCCATCACCAGTGTCTAGCAACTCATAAGCAACCGTATTATTGGTATCATCAGGCACCGCAACAGCCTCATAAACCGTCATCGCACTGCTTTGCGTATCTTCACTATTATTGGCCGCAACATTCTCATCCGCCTCAGCCACCGTGCCAGAGGTAAATATCGAAGTGTCAAATATCGATAAACCAACATCCGCCAATGGACGCACCTCGAAACGACCCGCGAAACTAGATACGAACGCGTCAAGCCCCGTATCCGTCAACTGATTATCCGCATCAATAGCGCCGCTTTCAAATAAAGTCGCTAAAACAATTGCGGGGTCATTAGCCGAAAAATTAATAGTTAAAGTTGTACCAGAAGCATCGCCTGAACCATCCGGGCCATCATCTTTTGAGGCATTCATAAACTCAAATACAAGGCCTGTTAAATTATCTCCATTCACAAGGACGCGCACAGTCAGCTCTGGGCTATCACCCTTGCCAAGCTCAATCAGCGCGGTCAAACTGCCAAGCGGGGTGGCATCGGTATCAACCAACACCAACCTATCGGCATTAAAACTAAAATTGTTAATCGTGTCGCCGCCATCATCAGCGCGAAGACCCGATGCATCACTCGCAAAGCGGTAAACAATCCAATCCGTAGCGGCTCCGGCCGTCATCACATCATCCCCATAACCACCAATCAGAACATCGCCCGCCGTCCCCGCTTGAAGGAAATCATCCAAATGACCCCCCTGAACAGTTTGCGACAATGTCGCCGCCTCATCCCCAAGCGGGTCATCGGCCGTACCATCGGCAAGTGAAGTCCCAAGCACATCCGAGCGGCCCGTAATCGTGATGGTTACAGCCTGCTCAATATATACATCATCACCATCCATGACACGGATGGTAATCATATCGGTCAAGCTCGCGCCGCTGGCTAAATTATTAACGACTGCGTTGGAGTTATCGAGCACATAGGTCCATTGCCCATCTGTTGTGAGTGTCAGCGTGCCATATATCCCTTGTGTTTCAACCCGATAGCTAAGCGTGTCATTGACATCAACATCTGTTGCGATAAATTCTCCCGAAGTAACCGTAGAATCGAAATCTGGAACGCTTGTAATGATAAGCGGTGTGTCTTCTTCAACGGTCGCGGTAACACTATAACGGCTATGACTGGTATCGGCTGTCGGCGCATCATTCGCCCCCGTAATCAACACCTTGATTTCCTGAATCTCGCTGTCCAAATTGCCATCATTAACCCGTACCCAAACACTATCAGTTGCCGTCTCGCCCTCCCCAAGCGCGTTCACGGCATCCTCATTCAGCGTGTAGTTCCAAGTCACCGAGCCATCAGCCGCGCGGGTAAAGGTAAATTGACCATAGACGCCATCTGCGATCGCATCGGATACGCCCTTACCAGCAATCGTTCTAGGCGTACCCGCTTCAATCTCAGTTAATATATTGGCGATAGTCGCGTCAGTATTGCCAACAAAGACTTTCAGCGTGACCACTGTGTCACCCTCATCCGCATCACCAAAGGTAAGCACACCATTAGCGTCAAGGTCAGCCTCCACCGCCTCGCCGCTCTCACCAACCGCCACATCAATATCGCTAAGCGTGAGTGTTGGCGCATCATTTTCATCCGCGACAGTAACGGTGACGTCTTGAGACGCTGACAGAGTCCCATCCGATACCACAACACGAAGATTAATCGTCGGCTCCGTTTCATGGTCAAGGGCGTTTACTTTTATTAAAACAAGCCTGTAACCATCATTACTATTACCAACCACATCAAACCGGTCTGATTCATCATCGCCTTCATAAACCGTGAAACTATCCGCATTGAATGTTGTATTAGCATCCACATCGTCCGGCGTGAAGGTGCGACCCGTATCCGCTTGTAAGTCTGCCTTTTCAGCAATCTCAGCCGTCCCAGAGAAAGTGAGCGTGGGGGCTTCATTTACAGCCCCAACATCAATGGTGAGATTAACAGCCTCACTATCTGCGCCGCTCTTATCGTCTCGGTCATTCACAATCACACGAAGTGCAATCGTCTGTTCGGTTTCAAAATTAAGCGGGTTATTGGCCAAAAGAACCAGCCTGTAACCATCATTACTATTACCAACCACATCAAACCGGTCTGATTCATCATCGCCTTCATAAACCGTGAAACTACGCGCCCGAAATGTATCACCATCCAAATCTGCTGGCGTTAAGGTAATGCCTGTATTGGTTTGTGTGTTGGTGTTTTCATCAATAGCAACGGCCGCAACATTTGACGCAAGAGTAGGTGCATCATATCTACCATTAACCGTGACCGTAATTCGTTCAATAGTGCTGTCTAACGGGGCATCCGTGACATTATGCGTCACCCGCACCCAGATACTATCAGTTGCCGTTTGACCAAATCCAATCACACCTGCGGCATCATCATCCAGTGCATAGCTCCAAGTGACCGTGCCGTCAGCCGTGCGGATTAAAGTGAAGCTCCCATAGCTACCATCTGTAATACTACCAAACACGCCGTTACCAGCAAGCGTGTGACTTCCATTTAGGCTAATCTCGGTGGCGATATTGGCAGAGGCTTCGTCAGTATTGCCGACAAAAAATTGTACATCTGCGGCGTTATCAACATTCGTACCAAAGGTAAGCACACCATTGGCGGTAAGGTCAGCGGCGGCGGGGACGTTAAAATTATTTGAGTAGTCACCATCAATCTGATCACTCGAAAGATCAGGACCATCCTCTATTACTTTTGCCGCATAACGAGCAGTGCTGTCAGCATTAAACCGACTAGCAATAGTACTGCGTGAGTTATTGAACCCAGCTGTGGTATACACATCGTAATTATCATCCCTCGTTACAAAATCATTAGGAGTAAACCGACTTACTGTAAAGCGAATACCAGCAGGGTTTCCGGTGTCAACGGTAAATTCAATCCCATGGATAATTAACGGGCCATAAACAACACCGCTTTCAGTGACCGATAGGTCCTCCGTCTCGCCAAGCGTCAAATCCAGCGCATTATCTGCACCATTAATCGTGATGGTTATATTTTGGGGAACAGATAATGCACCATAAACATCCCTTGCCTGAAGGGTAATGGTATCAAGCAAAACCTCGTCGTCCGTGTCCAGATCTTCAAGGGCTGTGTGGTCGTTCATCAGCTCATAGGTCCACTTCCCGTCTGTGCGGCCGCTTGTTGTGAGTGTCAGCCTCCCATATTCGCCTTGTTCTACAATGCTATAGCGAAGTGCTGTGTCATCACCATCAGCATCTGTGGCGACAAATTCACCCGAAACGGTGAGCTGTGTGTTTTCTGTAACACTGCCCGCGATAACATTATCGGTATTTTCTGTATCCGTTGTCGGGGCATCATTCGCCCCCGTAATCGAAACCCTAATTCTTTGAACCGTGCTAGCCAAATCATCATCTTGAACCCGCACCCAAACATTATCGGTTGCGGTTTGACCAAATCTAATCCCATCTGCGGCAGTCTCATTCAGTGCATAAGTCCAACTCACACCGCCATCAGTCGTGCGCGTGAAATTAAAGCTCCCATAGCCGTTATTACCCGCAAGCGCGTCAGAAGAACTATTAACACTAAGCTCGGTTGCGGGGTTGTCAGTATTGCCGACAAAAACTTGTAAAACTGTTGCTAAGGTAACATCATCGTCAAAGGTAAGCGCGCCATTGGCATTAATATCAGTGACGGCGTCGATAAAAGAATTTCGGTAGGTACCCACAAGCTCATTTGAATTAATAACAGTATTATCAGACTCTATCGCTTCGGCCGTATACCGAGAATTGGGGGAAAAATTATAGTTATTAACAAAAACACTACGGCTGTGTTCACCAGAAGATAGAAAAAACCTATCCAAGTCACCATTAGGTGAGACACCAAAATTATTCACAATAGTATTTAAACTAAACACAATACCAACAGGGTCTTCACCGGAGTTACCGGTCTTAACGGTAAATTGAATCCCATTAACAATTAACATCGACCCCCTAACAAACCCGCTCTCAGTGGTCTGGCCGTCCAAAGTGTTCAGCGACACAGTCGGCGCGTTATTTGCACCCGTAATCATGATGGTTACATTTTGGGTAACAAATCCGCCTTCACTATCTGTTGCCCGAAGGATAATAGTATCGGGCAAAATCACGTCTTCGCCCAAATCCTGAACAGTTTCATTGGTATTATCGAGCACATAGCTCCACTTCCCGTCTGCGCCGCCGCTTGTTGTGAGTGTCAGCGTCCCATACAGCCCTTGTGCTTCAACGCTATAGATAAGAGTCGCATCATCATCCTCAGCATCTGTGGCGAAAAATTCACCCGAAGCGGTGTTATCGCTGGCTGGGTCTTCTGTAACCGCGCCCGTGATAACAGAAGCATCATCGCCTATACGCGTTATTGTCGGCGCATCATTGGTGCCCGTAATCGTAACCGTGATTTGGCGAACAGGGCTGTCAACATCATTATCATTCAAAATCCGCACAAAGACGCTATCAGTTGCCACCTCGCCTGCCACAAGCCCATCTGCGGCAGTCTCAGTTAGCCTGTACGCCCAACTAACCGTGCCATCACTCGCGCGGGTAAAGGTAAATTGACCATAGGCGTCGCCATTTGAGTTACTGGCGTCACCATTAATCGTTACAGTCGTTTCTGTACTCGCATTGTGGCTAAGTGGGGTTTCGGGGTTGTCAGTATTGCCAACACGAACTCTCAGCTGTGTTAATGAGGTTGTTCCATGGCTAAAATCAAGCGTTCCATTGGCATCAATATCAGCGTCAACTTCGCTCAGTGCGGGCCGGGTATAAAAACCACTATTCCCGCCATTTACAAAAACACTTCTTTGAATCTGAGCAGCCTCATCCACCCCATCAGCCACTTTCGCCGTATACTTGCTATTGGTTGCATCATTAACTGCATCCCTAATAGCACTACGCCTAAATCCATTGATATTACCTGAATTTAGAGTAACAACATCACCGTCTACGCCAAAGCTACTGCCCGATGTAAACTGAATACCCGTCGCGGTCTCGCCAGCTTTGAGCCTAAACTCGATCCCCTGTATCGTGAACACAGGCGCAAAGAATCCAGTGCCATCGCCATTGCCGCCGTTTAAGAAAGTCGCCGCCGAAACATTACCAGTGCTAACCGCATTAACAGCATCAGTCACCGTATATTTGGGATTGGTTGCTTCCTCACCAAATTTACGCTCAAGAAAGTTCCGCGCATATCCATTGGTATTATCTTGGTGAATCGTAACAACCCCACCGTTGACACTAAACTGACCAACCTCACCAGTATTGACTGTTTTAACCTGAAGACCCGCCGAGGTCTCGCCAGCGTTGAGCGTAAAAAGCAAGCCATCAATCGTGAACACCGTCGCCGCAGGCGCAACAACGCCGCCATCAATGAGCGCCACGTCTATATCATTAAGCGTCAGATTCGGACGGTCAGTAATCGTGACCGTAACCACTTGAGACGCTGTTTGGATGTCAGTGCCCACCGTAACAGTCGCTGTCACCGTGAAGCTATAAGTCGGGTCGTTGGCATCAAAAACAGGCGCGGTTTTGAACCAAACATCGCCATTACTGGAGTCAATCCCGAAGGTAGTCGTGTCATCATCTGCCAGACTATACATAACACTATCACTAGATCTATCTGGCGTGGCAATAGCTGTATAGATAGTCGCCGCACTGCCTTGCGTATCTGCATCATTGACCGCAACATCCTCATTCACAGTAATAGGCTCCGCATCACTCGTGTCCGCAAATATTGGCGGCGAGTCATTTAAATCATTAATATTGACCGTAACCGTTTGCTCCTCCGATGACAGGTCGCCAACAGTGGCTGTCACCGTGAAACTATAACTCGATTTGTTCTCATGGTCGGGCGCGGCGCGGAACCAAACAGTGCCCATTGACGCATCAATCCCGAAGGAGGCACTATCTGCCCCTCCCAAACTATAGACAACCGCAGCCCCCTCAACATCTGGCACCGCAATAGCTGTATAAATAGTCGCCGCACTGCCTTGCGTATCTTCACTATCATTGGCGGCAATATTCTCATTAACCGATGCCGTCGCACTAGACGTAAACACCGGCGCATTATCATTCAAATCAGTAACGCTCAAAGTAATTATCTGCGACGCGCTGTGCGTCGCCCCATCTGCCGTAACAGAAGCAACCACCGTGAAGCTATAACTTGATTTGTTCTCATGGTCGGGCGGGCTACGCAACCAAACATCTCCCATTGACGCATTAATCCCAAACGAGTCACCATCATTAGCCGACGTCAGGCTATAGCTAACCGTATCACCTGCATCATCGGGGGCGGCAATAGCTGTATAAATAGTCGCAGCACTGCCTTGGGTATCACCATCATCATTGACCGCAATATTCTCATTAACCGATGCCGTCGCACTAGACGTAAACACCGGCGCATTATCATTCAAATCAGTAACGCTCAAAGTAATTATCTGCGACTCGCTGTGCGTCACACCATCTGCCGTAACAGAAGCAACCACCGTGAAGCTATAACTCGATTTGTTCTCATGGTCGGGCGGGCTACGCAACCAAACAGTGCCCGTTGACGCGTTAATCCCAAACGAGTCACCATCATTAGCCGACGTCAGGCTATAGCTAACCGTATCGCCTGCATCATCGGGGGCGGCAATAGCTGTATAAATAGTCGCCGCACTGCCTTGGGTATCACCATCATCATTGGCCGCAATATTCTCATTAACCGATGCCGTCGCACTAGACGTAAACACCGGCGCATTATCATTCAAATCAGTAACGCTCAAAGTAACAATGCGGGTCGCGGTTTGCGTAACCCCATCCGCCGTAACAGAAGCAACCACCGTGAAAGTATACTCCCTCTCGTCTTCATCCTCATAATCAGGCGAGGTGCGGAACCAAACATCTCCCGTTGACGCATTAATCCCAAACGAGTCACCATCATTAGCCGACGTCAGGCTATAGCTAACCGTATCGCCTGCATCATCAGGGGCGGCAATAGCTGTATAAATAGTCGCCGCACTGCCTTGGGTATCACCATCATCATTGGCCGCAATATTCTCATCCACACTAACAGACACCGCATCACTCGTGTCCGCAAATATTGGCGGCGAGTCATTTAAATCATTAATATTGAGCGTAACCGCCTGCTCGGTTGTCAGCTCAACGTCGTTCACCGTAACAGAAGCAACCACCGTGAAGCTATAACTTGTTTTGCCGCTCTCATGGTCAGGCGAGGCGCGGAACCAAACATCTCCCGTTGACGCATTAATCCCAAAAGAGTCCCCATCATTAGCCGACGTCAGGCTATAGCTAACCGTATCGCCTGCATCATCGGGGGCGGCAATAGCTGTATAGATAGTCGCCGCACTGCCTTGGGTATCACCATCATCATTGGCCGCAATATTCTCATTAACCGACGCCGTCGCACTAGACGTAAACACCGGCGGCGAGTCATTTAAATCATTAATATTGAGCGTAACCGCCTGCTCTGTTGTCAGCTCAACGTCGTTCACCGTAACAGAAGCAACCACCGTGAAGCTATAACTTGGCTTATCCTCATGGTCGGGCGGGCTACGGAACCAAACAATGCCAGTGCTCGCGTTAATCCCGAAAGAGTTCCCATCATCTGTAGCAAGCAGACTATAGCTCAAAGAGGTGCCATGAAGCGAATTTGTTTCAATCTCAGCATCATAAACCATCATCGCATTGGCTTGGGTATCTTCACTATTATTGGCCGCAATATTCTCATCCTGATTAGGCGGACTGCCACCAGACGTAAACACCGGCGCATTAGGGTCTATATCAGTAACAGTAATCGTGACCGTAACCTCGTTACTATCCGCGCCGCTATTATCGGAAACGACCACGCGAAGCGTAATTTCGGAAGCGTTTACAGAATCAAGGGTGCTATTGTCCAAAAGAACCAGCCTGAAAACGCCATTATCCTCAACCACCCCAAAACGCTGGGAAATATCTGTATCAGCCGTGCCGCTTGCGCCTTCATAAATCGTGAAACTGGTCACCGCATCAAATGTATCACCATCCTCATCGTCCGGCGTTAAGGTAACGCCTGTATCCGCTTGGCTTGGCGCATTTTCAGTAATCGTGCCGGTTGCTGTGGCAGTCAGCGTGGGCGCGTCATTGACATCAGCAATGGTGAGCGTAACCGCCTGTTCTGTTGTCAGAACGACACCGTTCACAATCACGCGGGCAACCACCCTGAAACTATATTCTCTGTTGTTTTCAGCCTCATAATTATGCGTGGTTCTGAACCAAATATCGCCACTCGTGCCGTTAATCCCGAACAAAGCCGCATCTGTGCCTGCCAACTCATAAGTAACCTCTCCATTCGTAGCGGATGTCGTCGCACGCGCTTCATAAATACTCACCGCATTGCCTTGCTCGCTGGCATTATCATTGAACGCGGTATTCTCATTTGCAGAAGTCGGGGCGGTAGACGAAAACACCGGCGCATCAGGGTCAAAAATAACTTCAATTTCTAAGCTTGCCTCATCAGAATCATCCTCGCCATCAAACACCGTATAGGTAATCTCTACGCGCCCTGAATAATCAGTCGCGGGGCGAAAAAACAGATTTCCAAGATGCTCAAACTCAATTCCCTCTCCTGCGCCATATTCAGTTTCTATGCCATCATCTGCAATATGCACAAGCACGCCGCGCACATCAGTTGTGATTCCATCGGTAATTGAGTCAATATCAAGACGCATAAATGAACTATCATCATTCACATTGCCGACCGGGTCACGGAAGCCCCAGACATCCATCTCCAAGGCGAGGTCATTATTTAAGGTGGCGGTAGTGCCGGTTACAGGATTGGCAATCGGGTCACCGCCAGCGCGCTCGCGTGCCTCAATGATGCGCTCATTGGCTTCGGTTCGAAAATCAGGGTCCAAATCACTAATATCAAAGCTCTCTCCGATTGCCGCTAAGACATCATCCAAATCGCCTTCTTGCTCTATGACTTGTTCTATGAGCACTTGCAACTGAATGCTGGTTGATGCGATTTGTTCGGCGATTGCTTCTGGAGAGCCTGTTGGTTTTCGCGTTGTATCGGTTGATAGAATAAAATTGTCAGGATTGTTGAGGTCATCCATTTCAACTTGCGTATTCGCGCCGAAAATAATTTGCAGAATCGCCTCAGGCGTCAGCTCTGGGTCACTGTCTTTGAGGGCTTCAATGACTGTCGAGATTGGTGATGCGACGACATCTGAGCCGCCGCGTTCATCAGATATAGCCCGATAAAAAGTATCGCTCGGCAGGCTCTCACCGGTAAATAAATCACGCGCACCCGAAGCATCAATAAAGAATGTTTCGCCAGCATATTCCGCCTCAATAGACACGCGTCCATTTTCATCCGTTGTGCCAATAGGCGTTTCGTTATCATCGATTGCCCCATTGTCGTTTTCATCGACATAAACCAGTGCGCCTTCAATAGCACCATCTAAGACATAAAGATCAAATGATAGCGCGGTTGGCGTAACAGTATCCGGGGTTGTATCTATGTTGCTCACATTGTCGCCTACGGGAACATTCTCATTGCTACAGGCGGCGAGCAGTGCGGCCAGCAAGGGCGTGATTGAAACTTCTGCTTTTAACTTATATTTTCTGGGGCGTTTTTTGCTTTGTTTGCTAGCACTCAAAAGTTCAGCAACATCTAGAAGCTTTTGCCAATAGTTAAGCGGGGAAAAAGAGGTGCTGTTCAGTAACGCGATTTTACAAAGCGCGGTTTTGGGAAACTTCTGATGATGAAACATGTTTTATCCTGACTCGATAGATTTCTTTTACTTTTTATGTCTGCTGTTGCTTGATATGGATGATTAGCGCGACCCAATAAACGACTGGCATGACAGACAATCAGTTATATTTATAAGCTCAAAGGATGAATAAAAAATTAAGTTTGGTTTTTCCGATTTCATTTTTTGAGCTTATAAATATAAGTTATTTTCTTCTTTTAGCTTTAGAAGCACCAATTACAGCCGACATGATTGCATATATAGGTTTTGAGAGCAATATCAAAAAGGCGGGAGAAGATATTGAGAATATGCCCCCCTCGCCCCTCGCCCCTCGCACCTCGCACCTCGCCTCGCCCGCATCCCTTGAAGGGGCTTTTCGCGCCAAACCGACTTAAATTATCTCTATGCCAAACTCTTCCAAGGCAAACACGTCGAAGTCATTGTTAAAGTTATTCGCAAAGCTAGTAAGCCCTGCATTCGTCAGTTGATTATTCGAAATCCCACCGCCTCCAGTTACTATATTTCTTATTATATTAAAACTAAGAAAGCTCCTCTCAAAATTAAGGGTTAGCGTTGTATCATCAGTACTCGTCGTCGTATCACCAAGAAACGTAAATATCAGGCCTGCATTTAAAGGATGAGCACCCTCCCTGATGGTCACAGTCAGTTGCGGCGTCTGAGAATTACCATCAGCATCCACAGTCTTTCCAAGGTCAAGCAAATCAGCAAAGCTTCCTAGCGGGGTGCCATCTGTGTCAACAAACACCACGTCATCCCGACTTGCGGATCTAGTAATACTAAAATCGTGAACCGTGTCATTTCCATCAAGTCCGAAAAGCCCGTCATCGGTGCTGGCAATCCGATAAACAATTCTATCCGAAGTTGCACTGTTTCCCTGTAACTGAATATCATCATTGCCGGTGCCGCCAATGATAATATCACCTTCTCTCCCGCTTTGAAGGAAATCATCACCACCGGCGCCTTGAATGATTTGCTGGTCTGGCGCATCAGCATCACCATACCTGTCATTAGCCTCGCCGTCATCGCCGGTGCCTCTGTTTACATAAAGAGTATTGGTTGCGTCATTAATGGTGACGGTAACAGTGCCGTCCACAAATACACCAAACTCATCTGTTGCCCGCACGGTAATAGTGTCGGTCAAAGTAGTCGGATTGCTCGGATCGTTCAAATTCCGAATAGCTGAGTGCATGGTATCTATTGCATAGCCCCAGTTCCCATCTGTGCCGAATCTTAGCGTGCCATACTCGCCCTGTGTTGGAACACTATAGATAAGCGTACCGCCGCCATCATCTTCTACGACCCATCTACCGCTCGCGGCTTCTCTATCGCCTGCTTCATGAGTGTCCGTGACATCATAATCATTATGCTCTGTGTTGACAGTCGGGGCATCATTTACCCCATTAATCGTAATCGTGATTTCTCGAACAGGGCTGTCTAAATTACCATCACTCACCCGCACAAAAATCCTATCCGTAGCAAAACCCCCGGCTGGAATTGCGTTCACATCAGAATTATTATTATCCACTGTAAACGTCCAAGTGACTGTGCCGTCAGTCGCGCGTGTAAAGGCGAAATCACCCAAACCATCAGCACTGCTAATCGTCGTTGTTTGACCAACAGTAACCGCCATATCTTGAGTGCTATTAGAAAGCCCGACATAAACTTCTAAATTTGTCAATGAGGTTCCCGCATCGCCAATCTCAAGCGTGCCACTCGTCTCAGGCTCGCCCGCAGTTTCGGTCAGCACAAAAGGAGGGTAGTAAGTGCCTCCATCCCCACCATTCCTCAAATCAGTGACGTGAATCTGCGTATTGCCATCAAAACCATCAAACACTCTCGCCGTATACTTAGAATTAGATGCACCATTAACGGCATCTACAATATCGCTACGTTTAAATGTAGTGGTAGATCTATCAAGACCAATAAGCAAACTATTATCGTTAGTCGCCTCTATACGTACCTCACCGATATCGGGATAATCTCTTCCTACAAACGAAATATTCTCAGCCGACTCACCGGGGTCGAGTATAAACTCTATCCCATGAATGATGAACGCCTCAGGCAAAAAGAAGCCATCGCCATTGCCGCCATTGACGACATCAGAACGCTGAATCACATCAGTTTCAGTCACATTATCAGTCAATGTCACCGTATAGTTGTCAAATAGATCCTGCACATTAGTCGTAATAAAATTCTTAAGCTGAAATCCAGCAGTATTCGTTGGACCAAGCGTAACAACATCACCTGATATACTGATTTGGCCGCCCGTGCTACCCGTTACAAACTGAATACCCGCAGAGGTTGCATCATCTTTGAGGGTAAATACCAACCCATCAACCGTGAATACCGTCCCCGTCGGCGCGACAGCCCCGCTTTCAGTAACCGATAAAACATCATTCGTGTCAAGCGTAAGGGTTGGTGCCGTATTTTCATCCACCGTAATCGTAACGTCTTGAGACGCTGACAGAGTGCCATCGGACACCACAACACGAAGATTAATAGAAGGCTCAGTGGCAGAATCAAAGGAATTATTCGTCAGAGTCAGAGTCGTCAGCCTATAAGTCGCCACGTCAGCAACCACCCCAAAACGCGAGGAAATAGTTTCAGTTTCAGTTGGAGTACCCACGTTAGTGACTTCATAAACCGTGAAAGTCAAAGTATCACCATCCACATCGATCGCGGTGAAGCTAATGCCTGTATCCGTGTTTGCGGGCACATTTTCAACAATCTCAGCCGTCCCATCAAAGGTCAGCGTGGGCGCATCATTTACCCCATTAATCAACACCTTGATTTCCTGAACCTCGCTGTCCGAATTACCATCATTAACCCGTACCCAAACACTATCAGTTGCCGTCTCATTAGCACCAAGAGCATTTAGTGCGGCATCATCAGCAGCAACATTATAAGTCCAAGTGACTTCGCCACTCGCCGCCCGCGTGAAAACAAAGCCAGAATAGGCGTTATTACCCGCAAAAAGAGTAGTTGCCCCACGACCAATTACGGTGAGAACCTCATCAGCCGAGTTGCCACCAAAGACTTGTAACTCTGTCAATGAGGTTTCCGCATCGCTAATGTTAAGCGTGCCACCAGCAGCAAGGTCGACGGCGATATCAACAAGAGGCGCGGCGAAAAAACCAGACCCATCCCCCCCAGTTATGAGCTCAGTTAAGGAAACTTCAACACTGCCCGTGCCAGCCTCAACCAATGCCACCTCATAACGCGTAAAACGGGGACGAACCGCATCAAAATCCTCAAGAATCTTAGTGCGCGTATATGCAGGATCAGTTCTAGGATCATAAATGGTAATACTATCATACTCAAAATCAGTACTAAAGATGAAGGCCCCCTCTGGCGCATCAAAACCGGGAGAAGTAACGGTGTGCGTAAACTGAATACCCGTAGGGCTTGCGCCGGGTTTTGGGGTAAATTCAATCCCATTGATAATGATATTCCCCAGAGCAAGTCCGCCCTCAGTGACCGATAGATCATCCGTCGCGCTAAGCGTCAGTGTCGGCGCATCATCCACATCCGTGACAGTAACGGTGACATCAACAGCTTCACTCGTCAAAGCCCCATCGGACACAACCACACGAAGATTAATCGTCTGTTCGGTTTCAAAATTAAGCGGGTTATTCGCTCGTAAAACCAGCCTGAAAACGCCATTATCATCAATCACGCCAAAACGGGTGGAGGCAGTCGTATCGGTACCTTCATAGACAGTGAAACTATCCGCATCAAATGTCGTATTCACATCCACATCTGCTGGCGTTAAGGTAACGCCTGTGTCCGTTTCTGCGTCACTGTTTTCAGGAATCTCGGCGGTTTCTGTGCCGCTAAGTGTCGGGGCATCATTCGCCCCCGTAATCAACACCTTGATTTCCTGAACAGAGTTGTCCAAATTGCCATCTTGAACCCGCACCCAAACACTATCAGTTGCCGTCTCACCAGCATCAAGCGCGTTCACGGCATCCTCATTCAGCGTGTACGTCCAAGTGACTACGCCCGCCGCCGTGCGGGTTAAGGTGAATGTACCATAGCTGGTGGCGTCAAGCGTAACATCAGACGCACCCATACCAGCAAGAGGTAGAGGCACATCCAAAAGCTCCATTGTTATATTACTGGTGGCTTCGTCTTCATTCCCAATGAAAACGTCCAGAGAAGTCACCGTGTCACCCTCATCCGCATCACCCAAGACAAGCGAACCATTGGCAACAAGGTCGGCGGCGGTCTCAACAAGAGGCGCGGCGAAAAAACCAGACCCATTCTCCCCATCGCTGAGGACATCTAAGGAAATCGTAACATGCCCCGTGTTATCCACCTCCAATGCCGCCATATAACGCGTATTGTCTTGTTGAGCCACATTAAACTGATTAATAATCTCAGCGAGCGTATATATAGCGTCAGAGCTAGCAGCATAAACAGAAACATCCTCAGGCTGAGACCCAAGTTCTATAGAGAATGACCTATCGCTAGGGCCACTTTCCGAGAACGAAAACCTAATACCGGAAGGGGGTATGCCGGGTTTTGCCGTAAATTCAATCCCATGGACAATAACCTTCCCATAAACAGACCCGGCCTCGCTAACCAATAAATCATCCGTATCGCCAAGCGTTATAGTCGGCGCATCATTCACATCCGTGACAGTAACGGTGACATCAACAGCTTCACTCGTCAAAGCCCCATCGGACACAAACACACGAAGCGCAATCTCATCCCCAGCCTCATGGTTAAGTGCATTACCCGACAATAAAACAAGCTTGAAAACGCCATTATCCAAAATCACACCAAAACGCTCTGATTCAGTCGTCGCGCTACCTTCATAAACCGTGAAACTATCGGCCGTAAATGTCGTATTCACATCCACATCTGCTGGCGTTAAGGTAACGCCTGTGTCCGTTTCTGCGTCAATGTTTTCAGCAATACTAACAGGCGTCCCATCAAAGGTCAGCGTGGGCGCATCATTCGCCCCGGCAATCGTAACCGTGATTTGTTCAACAGTGCTGTTGGCATCATCCTCAACCCGCACCCAAACACTATCAGTTGCCGTCTCACCAACATCAAGTGCGTTCACTGTCGAATTCGTATCATCCAGTGCATAAGTCCAACTCACACCGCCATCAGGCGTGCGCGTGAAAGTGAAGCTCCCATAACTGCCATCACCTGAAATATTATCCACAATCGTGTCTGCACTCCCATCATGCGCAATCTCGGTGGTTGTGCTGTCGGAGTCAGTGTCTTCATTATCAATGAAAACTTTTAACTCTGCTGCTGAGGTTTCCAAATCACTAATCTCAAGCGTGCCATCAGCAGCAAGGTCGGCGGCGGTCTCAACAAGAGGCGTGGCGAAAAAACCAGACCCATCCCCCCCATTTATGAGGTCATCGAAGGAAATCGTAACACTGCCCGTGCCAGCCTCAACCAATGCCGCCTCATAACGCGTATTGTCTTGGTCATCCACATTAAACTCAGCAATAATAGAATCGCGCGTATATACACGCTCAGAGTCAGCTCTAGGATCATAAATAAAAAGCTCATCATACTGAGACCCCATAAGTATAAAGAGGTCCACATCGAAACCACTATTCGATTCCGTAAACTTAATACCGGAAGGGTTTGTGCCGGGTTTTGCCGTAAATTCAATCCCATGGACAATAACCTTCCCATAAACAGACCCGGCATCGCTAACCACTAAATCATCCGTATCGCCAAGCGTTATAGTCGGCGTAGCATTTGCACTCACCATAACCGTTTGCGTCGCTGTTTCGGTCATCCCATCCGCCGTAACAGACGCTTGAACCGTGAAGCTATAGCTCGAATTGGTCGTATAATCAGGCGCGGTTTTGAACCAGACATCGCCCGTTGACGCATTAATCCCGAAGGTAGTCGTATCTGCACTTGTCAAACTATAGACAACCGTATCGCCTGCATCATCGGGGGCGGCAATAGCTGTATAGATAGTCGCCGCACTGCCTTGGGTATCACCATCATCATTGACCGCAACAGTCGCACTTGCAGAAGCCTTGTCGCCAGACGAAAATTCAGGCGGCGAGTCATTTAAATCATTAAGCTCAAGCGTAACCGCCTGCTCTGTTGTCAGCTCAACGTCGTTCACCGTAACAGAAGCAACCACCGTGAAGCTATAACTCGATTTGTTCTCATGGTCGGGGGAGGCGCGGAACCAGATATCGCCCTCCGCGTCAATCCCGAACAAAGCCCCATCTGTGCCTGCCAAACTATAAGTAACATCTCCACCCGAAGCAGACTCCGCACGCGCTTCATAAATAGTCACCGCACTGGCTTGGCTATCGTCACTATTATTGGCCGCAATATTCTCATCCTGATTAGGCGGACTGCCATCAGACGAAAACACCGGCGCATTAGCGTCTATATCAGTAACAGTAATCGTTAGAGTAATCGTATCGGTTGCATCACCATCACTCACCACCACCGTCACACTATATAAATTATCAGATGAAGCGTCAAAAACCGGCGGGGTAGCCCATCTAACAACGCCTGTATCACTAATCTGGAACAAAGCCGCATCCGCGTCCGTGTCACGTATGCTATAGATCAGCGTATCGCCTTCCACATCTGTTGCAGTAATCTCTATGACATTAGCCGTAGAACCCCCAGCAATACTGAATTCGGTCTCAACATCAGTCCTGTCAATCACGGGCGCGTCATTGATACCATTAACTGTGATTGCAAGCGTTGCCTCATCAGAATCATCCTCGCCATCAAACACCGTATAGGTAATCTGCACAGACCCTGAATAATCAGTCGCGGGGCGAAAGACTAGATTTCCAAGTTGCGCAGACGGAATTTCAGCCCCCGCACCATATTCTGTGCCATCGCTCGCCACGAGCACGCCGTTGGTGATTGACACAATGTCAAGACGCGCAAATGAACTTGGCGGCGTATTATCATCATTCCGATTGCCGACCGGGTCACGGAAGCCCCAGACATCCATCGCCAAGGGCAAGTCCTCATCTTCGTTTACCTCAATGCCAGCCACAGGATTGGCAACTGGCTCACCATTTGCCCGCTCGCGCGCCTCAACAATGCGTGCGGTTGCCTCGCGCTGAGAAGCCGGGGTTAAATCATCAGTGACGACAAAACCGCCATTGGTAACTGCGGTTACGACAGTATCCAGATTACCGACCGCCTGCTCGATAAGCACTTGCAACCGAATGTTGGTTGATGCGATTTGTTCTGCAATCGCTTCTGGAGAATCAATTGGTTTTGGGTCTGCATTGAGCGGCAAAATATAATTGTCAGGATTGTTGAGGTCATCCATGTCGATTTGCGTATTCTCGCCGAAAATAATTGCCAGAATCGCCTCAGGCGTCAGCTCTGGGTCACTGTCTTTAAGGGCTTCAATGACTGTCGAGATTGGTGATGCCACAACATCTGCGCCGCCTCGGTCCTCAGATATAGCCCGATAAAAAGTATTGTTCGGCAGGCTCTCACCGGTAAATAAATCAAGCGCGCCGCTTGCATCAATAAAGAATGTTTCGCCAGCATATTCCGCCTCAATAGACACGCGTCCATTTTCATCCGTTGTGCCAATGAGGCTTTCGTTATCATCCATTGCCCCATTGTCGTTTTCATCGACATAAACCAGTGCGCCTTCAACGGCACCATCTAAAACATAAAGATCGAAAGGTAGCGCAGGTGTCTCATCACCGGTTGGCGTGGTGACATTTGTGCCATCAAGCGTTCCTCCCACGGGAACAGTCTCATTGCTACAGGCGGCGAGCAGGGCGGCCAGCAAGGGCGTGATTGAAACTTCTGCTTTTAACTTATATTTTCTGGGGCGTTTTTTGCTTTGCTTGCTAGCACTCAAAAGTTCAGCAACATCTAGAAGTTTGCGCCAATAGTTAAGCGGGGAAAAAGAGGTGCTGTTCAGCAGTGCATTTTTACAAAACGCGCTTTTGACGAATTTTTGATGATGAAACATGTTTTATCCTGACACGATAGATTTCTTTTTACTTTTTATGTCTGCTGTTGCTTGATTTGGATGATTAACGCGACCCAATAAACGACTGGCATGACAAACAATCAGTTATCTTTATAAGCTCAAAGGATGAATAAAAAATTAAGTTTGGATTTGCTGGTTTCATTTTTTTGTTAGCTATAAATATAAGTTATTTTCTTCTTTTAGCTTTAGAAGCACCGATTACAGGCAGTATGATTGCATATATAGGTTTTGAGAGCAATATCAAAAAGGCGGAAAAAGATAAATCCTCGCCCCTCGCCCCTCGCCCCTCGTACCCTTATGCCGTCCCCTTGAAGGGGCTTTTTGCGCCAAACCGACTTATAATATCTCTATGCCAAAGGTATCATCCGAAAGCACCTCGAAATTATCGCTAAAATTAGTCACAAAATTATCAAGTCCCGTATCCGTCAATTGATCATTAGCCGTATCAATACCCCCATTGCCGAAATATTTATCCCCCTGAACGACGCTACTGCCGCCTAATATGGTGTCGAGATTAATCGTCAAACTTACATCATTCGCATCATTATCATCACCACCAGTAAAGGTAAATTCAAAGCCTGAATAATCCGCACCAGTCTTCAAGAGGCGTACAATCAATTGCGCCGTATCACCCTTTGCAAGAGCAATCAAATCAGCAAAGTTTTCAAGCGGCGTGGCATCCGTATCAACAAATACGAACTTATCCTCGCTAAGAGCATTGTCCACATCCACAACAAAACCGTTAATTGTGTCGCGCCCATCACTGCCCACAAGAGCACTCGCAGTGCTGGCAATCCGATACCCAATCGTATCTTTGCCTGTACCCAATGTAATATTATCAGTGCCAGCACCGCCGATGAGAACATCACCTCCCGAACCAGCGACAAGAGTGTCATCCAAATTGCCGCCCTGAATGGTCTGAGATAGTGTCGCCGTAGCATCACCAAGACTATCACCCGCATCTGTGCCGTTCACATCCGTGCGCCCGTTAATCGTGATGGTCACATTTCGCTCAACATATGCGCCATCCCTATCGGTTGCACGAAGGGTAATCATATCGGTTTCGCTCGCGCCGCCCACCAAAGCATCAATAGTCGCGTTGGTGTTATCCAGCGCATAGGTCCACGCCCCGTTTGTTGAAAGGGTCAGCGTCCCATAAGTCCCTTGTGTTGGAACGCTATAGCTCAGCGTGTCATTAGCATCAGCATCTGTTGCGATAAATTCACCCGTTGCGGTTTCGCCCGGTGTGTCTTTGGTAACAGTGCCAATGATAACATAACCCACGCCGCCAGCATTGGCTGTCGGGGTATCATTTGTCCCATTAATCAAAACCGTGATTTGTTGAACAGGGCTGTCTAAATTACCATCACTCACCCGCACCCAAACGCTATCGGTTGCCACCTCGCCTGCCCCAAGCTCGTCTGCGGCACTGTCAATTAGCGTGTAGCTCCAAGTGACTTCGGTCGCAGAACGCGTGAAGGTGAAGCTACCATAGCCAGTTGTAATAGCATCCGAAGAACTATTAAGGCTAAGCGCGGTTGCGGGGTCATTCGTATCGCCAACAAAGACTATCAGATTGAGTAATGTGTCACCCTCATCATCATCGCTCAAGACAAGCGTGCCATTGGCAGAAACATCAGCGGCAACTTCGGTCGGTGCTGGCGGGGCGAAGAAACCGTTCCTCCCATCCTCCCCGTTTAAGAAAACAGTCAGTAAAACCGTATCCTCGCCAGTGCCAGCCTCAACCAATGCCGCCTCATAATTGGTGTTGTCCTTAAAACGCTCATTAAATCTTTGCACAATAGTCTTAAGCTTAAGTCCGGGATGATTTTCATTAACATAAATGACATCCGTGGCGTCTATACGAAACGCCCCATCATTCACTGCGATAAACTCGATACCCGTAGGCGTTGCCCCATTTTTGAGGGTTAGTTCCACCCCAGCAATAGTGAACGCCGTAGCAACAACGCCGCTTTCAGTAACCAATAAGTCAGTCTTGTCAAGCGTAAGGGTCGGCGCGTCCCCCACATCAGTGACAGGAATTTTTACCGTAACAAGGCGACTGTTCCCATTATCGGGACCGCTATTCACTTTTACACGAAGCGTAATCTCTGCCTCGGTTTCATAATCAATGCGTTGACCCGCCATTAAAACCAGCCTGAAAACACCCGTATTATCCTCAATCACCTCAAAACGCGGGGAAACAATAGTTGAACCAGATGAGCCTTCATAGACAGTGAAAATATTAGTCGTCAATGCGTTGCCATCCGTATCGGCCGGCGTGAAGGTCAGCCCCGTATCCGTTCGCAGGCTCGTGTTTTCAGCAATCGGCGTGACTGTCCCCCCAGAGGTGAGCGTGGGCGCATCAGCCCCAGCCGAGACATTAATCGTCAGCGCAATTGTATCCATGCCAAGATTATCATCCGTCACCGTCACCGTCACATTATATATATTATCACCGTCACTATCAGTTGGCGCATTATAATCTGGCGGTGTATTCGTCTTCCATGTAACAACGCCTGTGGTTTCATTAATATTGAAATCATCCGCATCCGTGCCGCCCAAGCTATATTTGAGGGTCTCTGCATCGCCATTATCGACATCCGAAGCCGCAATCGTAACAACATCACCAGCCGTGCCATCAATAATGTCTAAGCTATGGCTATCACCCTCATTGGTGGTAATCACAGGCGCATCATTACTGCCATAAACACCAACGGGAATGACCCCAACAGAGCTACTTAAATTATCGCCATCTTGAACCCACACCCAGACGCTATCGATTGCCCTATCGCCTTCATCAAGCTCGTCTGCGGCATCTTCATTCAACGTATAGCTCCAACGAACCTCACCATCTGCTGCGCGCGTGAAGACGAACTGCCCATAGGTGGTGCCTGTGATAGAACCAAACTTTCCGTTACCAACAAGAGTTAGACTTTCACTAACGCCAAGCTCGGTGGTTATATTGGCAACGTTGTCGTCTTTATTCCCGATGAAAATTCTTAAATCTTCCATCGAGGTTTCATCAGTAATATTGAACCCACCACTCGCCCTATTACGAGGGACTTCGGTAGTCGGCACGGGTGGGGCGTAGAAACCGTTCCCATCTCCCCCGTTTACGAAAGTCGCAATTGTGACCCGACCATCGCCACTCGCATTTTCAGCATATTCCGCACGATAACTGGTCTCGTTCTCATATTTATTTTCATCATTGAATCTAGCGCGAATAAAGTGACGGGTAAATCCAGAGGTATTATTCTTACCAAGATAAACAACATCATTTTCTATATAAGTCGTGTTATTAGAGCTCGTTCTAAACTGAATCCCATAAGAGGCTTCTTCATCTTTGAGGGTAAATTCCAGCCCATGGAGCGTTATCACCTCAGGCTGAAGCCCCATTTCAAGAGCCCTCAAATCAGTATTGAACGTATCCAATAAAATCAATATTGGCGGCTTATTCACATACGCGACATTAATGGTGACCGTAACTATCCGGTCCAAGACCTCATCAACGAGCCCCCCCTTAATTGTTGCACGCACCGTGAAGGTTTGAGACGTCCTCACCTCAGCGTCTTGCGGGCTACGGAACCAAACCGCACCCGTTGTCGGGTTAATCCCGAAGAGACCATTACTATCATCTGACAAACTATAAATAACCAGAGGATTAGTAACATCTGGCACGACCTCGGCTGTATAAAAAACCTCTGCAAAGGCTTCGCTACCACTGACCTTAATATCTTCGCTCACCAACGCCCTATCGCTAGACCTAAAGACCGAGCTGTCCCCCGTATCGTTGACATTAATCGTCAGAGAAATTATAGCCGTTGCAGGAACAGATGCATCATCCGTCGCCGTGACCGTCACATTATATGTATTATCTTTGTTACTATCGGTTGGATCGTCATAATTTGGCGTCTGCGCCCATGTAACAACGCCTGTGGTTTCATTAATATTGAAATCATCCGCATCCGTGCCGCCCAAGCTATAGGTCAGGGTATCGCCATCCGCATCGGTTGCCGCAATCGTTATGACATTTTCAATAGTGTTCTCATCAAAGCTTAAATCTTGGTCGTCGGCATTGCTAATAACAGGCACCGCATTGGGGTCCGTACGCGTACCCGTAATCAACACGGTAATTTGACGAACAGGGCTGTCCAAACTGCCATCATAAACCCGCAGCCAAACACTATCGGTTGCGGTTTGACCCGCAGTAAGCGCGTTCACGGCATTCTCAGTTAGCGTGTAGGCCCAACTCACTGTGCCGTCAGTTGCTCTGGTAAAGGTAAAGTTACCATAGTCGCCATTAGCTATATCATCAGACTCGCCCTTACCAACAATCGTTTTAGTCGTTTCTGCACTCGCATTGTGGACAATCTCTTCGGTTATATTGGCGATAGTCGCGTCCGTATTACCAATAAAAACTTGTAAGCTTGTCAATGAGGTTTCCGCATCACCAAAGTTGAGCACGCCACCCGCAGAAGTATCAGCGTCAATCCCATCTGCGCTGGGGTGGACAGAAAAATCAACGCGTGTCGACACACCAAAAAACTCGCCCTCAAAGTCGCTTTGATTAATTTGGGTGGTGTCATGAGTCCCATTAATAGCTTCCACCTTGTAGAGGGAATGTGGGCTATTAGCAAAAGCATCACGCAGCTCGTAAAAATAAAAGAAACCCACACTACTATTATATTCGAATATATTAATGTTACTGTCATTTGGATCCACAGAAACCCTAGCCCCATATTGAGACAAGTCATCGTCCACAACAAATCTTACCCCAGAAGGCGTTTGTCCAGTTTTGGGGGTAAGTGTTATCGCATCAAAAAGAGTTAAAACCTCAGCCGTGTCGCTCACAGTACTGGGATCATCCAGTGTCGGTGCTTCATTGACACCCGTAATCAACACCGTGATTTTTTGAACAGGGCTGTCCAAACTGCCATCATTAACCCGTATCCAGACGCTATCGGTTGCGGTTTCGCCTTTTTCAAGTCCTTTTGCCGCATCATCATCCAGCTTATAAGTCCAACTCACTGTGCCGTCAGTTGCTCTGGTAAAGGTAAAGTTACCATAGTCGCCATTAGCTATATCATCAGACTCGCCCTTACCAACAATCGTTTTAGTCGTTTCTGCACTCGCATTGTGGACAATCTCTTCGGTTATATTGGCGATAGTCGCGTCCGTATTACCAATAAAAACTTGTAAGCTTGTCAATGAGGTTTCCGCATCAGCAAAGTTGATATCGCCAGCCGCAGAAGTATCAGCGTCAATCCCATCTGCGCTGGGGTGGACAGAAAAATCAGCGCGTGTCGGCACACCGAAAGACGTGTTGAAAAATTTGGCGTACTGAATTTGGGTGAACAGACTAGCGGTAAGCTCCGCCGTGTAGAGGGAAGCATCAGTATCATTAAAAAGACTCCTCAGATTGATAGCAAAGAAGGACGCCATAGTACTATGGTGTTTAATTTCGGTAATGTTATCTGCGTCCACAGAAAGTGTAAGCTCATATCGACCATCAACATTTTGAACCAAGCTATCGTCTTCGACAAATCTTACCCCAAAAGGCGTTTGTCCAGTTTTGGGGGTAAGTGTTATCGCATCAAAAAGAGTTAAAACCTCAGCCGTGTGGCTCACAGTACTGGGGTCATCCAGTGTCGGCGCTTCATTATTATTATTATCCTTACCCGTAATCAACACGGTAATTTGACGAACAGGACTGTTCGCATCATCATCGTCCTGAACCCGCAGCCAAACACTATCGGTTGCGGTTTGACCCGCAGTAAGCGCGTTCACGGCATTCTCATTCAGTTCATAAGTCCAACTCACTGTGCCGTCAGTTGCTCTGGTAAAGGTAAAGTTACCATAGTCGCCATTAGCTATATCATCAGACTCGCCCTTACCAACAATCGTTTTAGTCGTTTCTGCACTCGCATTGTGGACAATCTCTTCGGTTATATTGGCGATAGTCGCGTCCGTATTACCAATAAAAACTTGTAAGCTTGTCAATGAGGTTTCCGCATCAGCAAAGTTGAGCACGCCACCCGCAGAAGTATCAGCGTCAATCCCATCTGCGCTGGGGTGGACAGAAAAATCAGCGCGTGTCGGCACACCGAAAGACGTGTTGAAAAATTTGGCGTACTGAATTTGGGTGAACAGACTAGCGGTAAGCTCCGCCGTGTAGAGGGAAGCATCAGTATCATTAAAAAGACTCCTCAGATTGATAGCAAAGAAGGACGCCATAGTACTATGGTGTTTAATTTCGGTAATGTTATCTGCGTCCACAGAAAGTGTAAGCTCATATCGACCATCAACATTTTGAACCAAGCTATCGTCTTCGACAAATCTTACCCCAAAAGGCGTTTGTCCAGTTTTGGGGGTAAGTGTTATCGCATCAAAAAGAGTTAAAACCTCAGCCGTGTGGCTCACAGTACTGGGGTCATCCAGTGTCGGCGCTTCATTATTATTATCCTTACCCGTAATCAACACGGTAATTTGACGAACAGGACTGTTGGCATCATCATCATCCTGAACCCGTAACCAAACGCTATCGGTGGCGGTGTTGCCTGCCCCAAGCGCGTTCGCGGCATTCTCATTCAGCGTGTACGCCCAACTAACCGTGCCATCAGCCGCCCGCGTGAACTTAAATGTACCATAGTCATTTATAACATCACGAGAATCACCAACGCCAATATCCATGTTTATCTCAGCAACGGTTTCGTCTTCATTACCAACAAAGACTTTCAGATTGAGCAATGTGTCATCAGCGTCAACATCACCAAAGTTGAGAACTCCAGTCGCAGTAAGAACAGCGTCAACCTCATCGTCGCCGAGATGGACAGAAAACTCAGCCAGCGCTATACCGAAAAACATGCCGAGAAAGTCGTCTTCCACAATTTCGGTATCACCATTAAATTCACTGGTAACTTGCGCCGTGTAGAGGGAATTTGGATTATTATTCCAAAAAGAAGCACCCAGTTCTTCAAGGTTGAAGGACTTCGTCCTAGCACCATGATGTCTAATTATGTTAATGTTACTGTCATTTGGATCCACAGAAAGTGCAAGCTCAGATTTACCAGTGGTAAGTACAGGCAAGCTATTATCTGCGACAAATCTTACCCCATAAGGCGTTTGCCCAGCTTTGGGGGTAAGTATTATCGTATCAAAAAGAGTGAGATCAACTCTCGGAATATGGGGATTATCCAGTATCGGCGCGTCATTCACATCCATGACAGCAACGGTGACCTCAACAGGGGCACTATCCCTGCCGCCATCGGACACTTTCACATGAAGCGTAATCGGCGACTCGGTCACCAAAATATCTTTACCCGCCTCCAAAATAAGCTTGTAATCCGTGCCATCAAAAATCACATCAAAGCGCGTGGAAATATCCAAGGCAGTCGTCCCGCCACCTTCATAGACAGTGAAATTCGTTTCCGTAAATGTAGCACCATCCACATCGCTCACAGTGAAGGTGCGACCCGTATCCGTCTCGTCCGAAGTGTTTTCAGCAATCGACGTGACTGTCCCGCCGGGGGTCAGAACAGGCGCGTCATTCGCATCCGTGACAGCAACGGTGATATTAACATCCTCACTAACCCTGCTTCCATCCCTGCTTCCATCGGACACGCGCACCCGAAGCCCAATAGAGAGACCAGCCTCGCTCTCTTCATGATTAAGAGCGTTACCCTTCAGTAAAACCAGCTTGTAATCCGTACCATCCAAAACCACGCCAAACCGCGTGGAAATATCTGTATCAGCCGTGCCGCTTGTGCCTTCATAGACAATGAAACTATCCGCATCAAATGTAACACCATCCAAATCTGCTGGCGTTAAGGTAACGCCTGTGTCCGTTTGGGTGGCTATATTTTCAGTGATCGTACCTGTCATACTTGAAGCGGTCAGCGTCGGGGTATTATCATTCACATTGGCGACATTAACGGTGACATTAACATCCTTACTATCCACGCCGCCATCAGCCGACCCGTCATTCACTTTCACACGAAGCCTAATCCTCGACTCGGTTTCAAAATCAGTCGGTTGATTAGCCAATAAAACCAGCCTGTAAACACCATTATCAAGGACCACATCAAAACGCTTCGAGGCAGTCGTTTCACTACCCTCATAAACCGTGAAACTACCGGCCGTAAATGTAGCACCCTCTGCATCTGTTGGCGTGAAGGTTCGACCCGTATCCGTTATTACGGCCGTGTTTTCAGTAATCATCGGCGTGACCGTATCATTCGGCATCAGCACCGGCGCTTCATTAACATTAGTGACCGTAATCGTCAGAGCAATCATAGCCGTTGCAGGAACACCAGCATTATCCGTCACCATGACCGTCACATTATAGATATTATCACCGTCACTATCAGTTGGGGTTTCAAAATCTGGAGACGTAGCCCATGTAACAACGCCTGCGTCACTAATCCTAAAATCATCCGCATCTAGACCACCCAAGCTATAGCTCAGCGTATCACCCTCCACATCTGTTGCAGTAATCTCTATGACATTTGCCGTCGTGTTCTCATCAATGCTGAATTGGGTCTCAACACCAGTCGTGTCAATAACAGGCGCGTCATTGATGCCATTAACTGTGATTGCGAGGGTTGCCTCATCGGCGAAAGCCTCACCGTCGAACACCTTAAAGACAATCTCTATGCGCCCGAAATAATCAGCCGCAGGGCGGAAAACTAGATTCTCAAAATGTTCAGACGGAATTTTTCCCCCCGCACCATATTCTGTGCCATCGCTTGCCATGAGTCCGCCATTGGTGATTGACACAATGTCAAGACGCGCAAATGAACTCCGTATATCATCCGTATTGCCGACCGGGTCACGGAAGCCCCAGACATCAGCATCAAGGGTAAGCGAGCTATCTTCGTTTATCTCAAGGCCATTTATAGGATTGGCGATTGGTTCGCCTGCGGCGCGTTGTCGTGCCTCATTAATGCGTGCAGTTGCCTCGCGCTGAGAAGTCAGGGTTAAATCATCAGTGACGACAAAACCATCATCATCCGTAACCGCGGTTATGACAGCACTCAGATCACCGCGTTTTTCCTCGGTGAGTATTTGCAGCTGAATGCTGGTTGATGCGATTTGTTCTGCGATTGCCTCTGAGTCTGCATCGGTTGGGAGAATAAAATTGTCAGGATTGTTCAAATCATCCATTTCAACCCGCGTATTCGCGCCGAAGATAATTTCCAGAATCGCCTCATCCGTCAACTCTGGGTCACTATCTTTGAGGGCTTCAATGAGTGTCGAGATTGGCGAGGCGACGACATCTGAGCCGCCGCGTTCATCAGATATAGCCCGATAAAAAGTATCGCTCGGCAGGCTCTCACCGGTAAATAAATCACGCGCACCCGAAGCATCAATAAGGAATGTTTCGCCAGCATATTCCGCCTCAATAGACACGCGTCCATTTTCATCCGTTGTGCCAATAGGCGTTTCGTTAGCATCGATTTCCCCATTGTCGTTTTCATCGACATAAACCAGTGCGCCTTCGATAGTGCCGTCTAGGACATAGAGGTTGAAGGCAAGGGGGTCTTCGGTACCCGTAATCGTAACCGTGATTTGACGAACAGGGCTGTTCGCATCATCATCTTGAACCCGCACCCAAACGCTATCGGTTGCCGTATCACCCTCCCCAAGCCCCTCTACGGCACCATCATCCAGTTCATAAGTCCAACTCACCGTGCCATCAGCCGCCCGCGTGAAGACGAAATTACCATAGGCCGTGCCATCGGAATTACGAGCGTCACCATTAATCATTACAATCGTATTGTCATTAGCATCATGCCCAATCTCGTCTGTTATATTGCCAATAGTGGCGTCCTCATTACCAACAAAGACTTTCAGCGTGACCACTGTGTCATCACCATCCTCATCACCAAAAACAAGCCCACCATTGGCACTAAAATCACCAGACGTACCCACGCCGCTTTCGGTGACCGACAAGTCAGTATTCGCATCATCATCGCTCAACGGCTCATCCAAGCTCGGCGCTTCATTAACATTCGTGACCGTAATCGTTAAATCAATTGTATCGCTTGCACCAGCAGCATCGGTCACCGCAACCCTCACATTATATGTGTTCTCAGGGTCATCATCATCATCAGCAGCATCATCACTATCAGTTGGGTTTTCAAAATCAGGCGCGACCTTCCATGTAACAACGCCCGTGCCTTCATCAATATCAAAAGCCCCCACATCATCGCCACCAGCCAAGCTATATTTGAGCGTATCGCCAGCATCCACATCCGAAGCCTCAATATCTATGACGGTTGTTGTGTTCTCATCAACCTCTATAGTGTAGTCCTCACCGCTATTGGTGATAATCACCGGCGCATTATCATTCAAATCAGTAACGCTCAAAGTAACAATGCGGGTCGCTGTTTGCGTCACCCCATCTGCCGTAACAGAAGCAACCACCGTGAAGCTATAACTCGATTTGTTCTCATGGTCGGGCGGGCTACGCAACCAAACAGTGCCCGTTGACGCATTAATCCCAAACGAGTCCCCATCATTAGCCGACGTCAAACTATAGATAACCGTATCGCCTGCATCATCAGGGGCGGCAATAGCTGTATAAATAGTCGCCGCACTGCCTTGGGTATCACCATCATCATTGACCGCAATATTCTCATTAACCGACGCCGTCGCACTAGACGTAAACACCGGCGCATTATCATTCAAATCAGTAACGCTCAAAGTAACAATGCGGGTCGCGGTTTGCGTAACCCCATCCGCCGTAACAGAAGCAACCACCGTGAAGCTATAACTCGATTTGTTCTCATGGTCGGGCGCGGCGCGGAACCAAACATCTCCCGTTGACGCATTAATCCCAAACGAGTCACCATCATTAGCCGACGTCAGGCTATAGCTAACCGTATCGCCTGCATCATCGGGGGCGGCAATAGCTGTATAAATAGTCGCCGCACTGCCTTGGGTATCACCATCATCATTGGCCGTAATATTCTCATTAACCGATGCCGTCGCACTAGACGTAAACACCGGCGCATTATCATTCAAATCAGTAACGCTCAAAGTAACAATGCGGGTCGCGGTTTGCGTCACCCCATCCGCCGTAACAGAAGCAACCACCCTGAATAAATAACTCGATTTGTTCTCATGGTCGGGCGCGGCGCGGAACCAAACAGTGCCCGTTGACGCATTAATCCCAAACGAGTCACCATCATTAGCTGACGTCAAACTATAGATAACCGTATCGCCTGCATCATCGGGGGCGGCAATAGCTGTATAAATAGTCGCCGCACTGCCTTGGGTATCACCATCATCATTGACCGCAATATTCTCATTAACCGATGCCGTCGCACTAGACGTAAACACAGGCGCATTATCATTCAAATCAGTAACGCTCAGCGTAATTATCTGCGACGCGCTGTGCGTCACCCCATCCGCCGTAACAGAAGCAACCACCGTGAAGCTATAACTCGATTTGTTCTCATGGTCGGGCGCGGCGCGGAACCAAACAGTGCCCGTTGACGCATTAATCCCAAACGAGTCCCCATCATTAGCCGACGTCAGGCTATAGCTAACCGTATCGCCTGCATCATCAGGGGTGGCAATAGCTGTATAAATAGTCGCCGCACTGCCTTGCGTATCTTCACTATCATTGGCGGCAATATTCTCATTAACCGACGCCGTCGCACTAGACGTAAACACCGGCGCATTATCATTCAAATCAGTAACGCTCAAAGTAACAATACGGGTCGCTGTTTGCGTAACCCCATCTGCCGTAACAGAAGCAACCACCGTGAAGCTATAACTCGATTTGTTCTCATGGTCGGGCGCGGCGCGGAACCAAACAGTGCCCGTTGACGCATTAATCCCAAACGAGTCACCATCATTAGCCGACGTCAGGCTATAGCTAACCGTATCGCCTGCATCATCGGGGGCGGCAATAGCTGTATAGATAGTCGCCGCACTGCCTTGGGTATCACCATCATCATTGGCGGCAATATTCTCATTAACCGATGCCGTCGCACTAGACGTAAACACCGGCGCATTATCATTCAAATCAGTAACGCTCAAAGTAATTATCTGCGACTCGCTGTGCGTCACCCCATCTGCCGTAACAGAAGCAACCACCGTGAAGCTATAACTCGATTTGTTCTCATGGTCGGGCGCGGCGCGGAACCAAACATCTCCCGTTGACGCATTAATCCCAAACGAGTCACCATCATTAGCCGACGTCAGGCTATAGCTAACCGTATCGCCTGCATCATCGGGGGCGGCAATAGCTGTATAAATAGTCGCCGCACTGCCTTGGGTATCTTCACTATCATTGGCGGCAATATTCTCATTAACCGACGCCGTCGCACTAGACGTAAACACCGGCGCATTATCATTCAAATCAGTAACGCTCAAAGTAACAATACGGGTCGCTGTTTGCGTAACCCCATCTGCCGTAACAGAAGCAACCACCGTGAAGCTATAACTCGATTTGGTTTCAAAATCAGGCGCGACACGCAACCAAACAGTGCCCGTTGACGCATTAATCCCAAACGAGTCACCATCATTAGCCGACGTCAGGCTATAGCTAACCGTATCACCTGCATCATCGGGGGCGGCAATAGCCGTATAGATAGTCGCCGCACTGCCTTGCGTATCACCATCATCATTGGCCGCAATATTCTCATTAACCGATGCCGTCGCACTAGACGTAAACACCGGCGCATTATCATTCAAATCAGTAACGCTCAGCGTAATTATCTGCGACGCGCTGTGCGTCACCCCATCCGCCGTAACAGAAGCAACCACCGTGAAGCTATAACTCGATTTGTTCTCATGGTCGGGCGGGCTACGCAACCAAACAGTGCCCGTTGACGCATTAATCCCAAAAGAGTCCCCATCATTAGCCGACGTCAGGCTATAGCTAACCGTATCGCCTGCATCATCGGGGGCGGCAATAGCTGTATAAATAGTCGCCGCACTGCCTTGGGTATCACCATCATCATTGACCGCAATATTCTCATTAACCGACGCCGTCGCACTAGACGTAAACACCGGCGCATTATCATTCAAATCAGTAATGCTCAAAGTAACAAAACGGGTCGCTGTTTGCGTAACCCCATCCGCCGTAACAGAAGCAACCACCGTGAAGCTATAACTCGATTTGTTCTCATGGTCGGGCGCGGCGCGGAACCAAACATCTCCCGTTGACGCATTAATCCCAAACGAGTCACCATCATTAGCCGACGTCAGGCTATAGCTAACCGTATCGCCTGCATCATCGGGGGCGGCAATAGCCGTATAAATAGTCGCCGCACTGCCTTGCGTATCTTCACTATCATTGGCCGTAATATTCTCATTAACCGATGCCGTCGCACTAGACGTAAACACCGGCGCATTATCATTCAAATCAGTAACGCTCAAAGTAACAATGCGGGTCGCTGTTTGCGTAACCCCATCCGCCGTAACAGAAGCAACCACCGTGAAGCTATAACTCGATTTGTTCTCATGGTCGGGCGGGCTACGCAACCAAACAGTGCCCGTTGACGCATTAATCCCAAACGAGTCACCATCATTAGCCGACGTCAGGCTATAGCTAACCGTATCGCCTGCATCATCGGGGGCGGCAATAGCTGTATAAATAGTCGCCGCACTGCCTTGGGTATCACCATCATCATTGGCCGTAATATTCTCATTAACCGATGCCGTCGCACTAGACGTAAACACCGGCGCATTATCATTCAAATCAGTAACGCTCAAAGTAATTATCTGCGACTCGCTGTGCGTCACACCATCTGCCGTAACAGAAGCAACCACCGTGAAGCTATAACTCGATTTGGTTTCAAAATCAGGCGCGGCGCGGAACCAAACATCTCCCGTTGACGCATTAATCCCAAACGAGTCACCATCATTAGCCGACGTCAGGCTATAGCTAACCGTATCGCCTGCATCATCGGGGGCGGCAATAGCTGTATAAATAGTCGCCGCACTGCCTTGGGTATCACCATCATCATTGACCGCAATATTCTCATTAACCGACGCCGTCGCACTAGACGTAAACACCGGCGCATTATCATTCAAATCAGTAACGTTCAGCGTAATTATCTGCGACGCGCTGTGCGTAACCCCATCCGCCGTAACAGAAGCAACCACCGTGAAGCTATAACTCGATTTGTTCTCATGGTCGGGCGGGCTACGCAACCAAACAGTGCCCGTTGACGCATTAATCCCAAACGAGTCACCATCATTAGCCGACGTCAGGCTATAGCTAACCGTATCGCCTGCATCATCGGGGGCGGCAATAGCTGTATAAATAGTCGCCGCACTGCCTTGGGTATCACCATCATCATTGACCGCAATATTCTCATTAACCGATGCCGTCGCACTAGACGTAAACACCGGCGCATTATCATTCAAATCAGTAACGCTCAAAGTAACAATGCGGGTCGCGGTTTGCGTAACCCCATCCGCCGTAACAGAAGCAACCACCGTGAAGCTATAACTCGATTTGGTTTCAAAATCAGGCGCGACACGCAACCAAACAGTGCCCGTTGACGCATTAATCCCAAACGAGTCACCATCATTAGCTGACGTCAGGCTATAGATAACCGTATCGCCTGCATCATCGGGGGCGGCAATAGCCGTATAGATAGTCGCCGCACTGCCTTGCGTATCACCATCATCATTGACCGCAATATTCTCATTAACCGATGCCGTCGCACTAGACGTAAACACCGGCGCATTATCATTCAAATCAGTAACGCTCAAAGTAACAATACGGGTCGCTGTTTGCGTCACCCCATCTGCCGTAACAGAAGCAACCACCGTGAAGCTATAACTCGATTTGTTCTCATGGTCGGGCGCGGCACGCAACCAAACAGTACCCGTTGACGCATTAATCCCAAACGAGTCACCATCATTAGCTGACGTCAGGCTATAGATAACCGTATCGCCTGCATCATCGGGGGCGGCAATAGCCGTATAGATAGTCGCCGCACTGCCTTGCGTATCACCATCATCATTGACCGCAATATTCTCATTAACCGATGCCGTCGCACTAGACGTAAACACCGGCGCATTATCATTCAAATCAGTAACGCTCAAAGTAACAATACGGGTCGCTGTTTGCGTCACCCCATCTGCCGTAACAGAAGCAACCACCGTGAAGCTATAACTCGATTTGTTCTCATGGTCGGGCGCGGCACGCAACCAAACAGTACCCGTTGACGCATTAATCCCAAACGAGTCACCATCATTAGCCGACGTCAGGCTATAGCTAACCGTATCACCTGCATCATCCGGGGCGGCAATAGCTGTATAAATAGTCGCCGCACTGCCTTGCGTATCACCATCATCATTGGCCGCAATATTCTCATTAACCGATGCCGTCGCACTAGACGTAAACACCGGCGCATTATCATTCAAATCAGTAACGCTCAAAGTAATTATCTGCGACGCGCTGTGCGTCACCCCATCCGCCGTAACAGAAGCAACCACCGTGAAGCTATAACTCGTTTTGTTCTCATGGTCGGGCGGGCTACGCAACCAAACAGTGCCCGTTGACGCATTAATCCCAAACGAGTCACCATCATTAGCTGACGTCAAACTATAGATAACCGTATCGCCTGCATCATCGGGGGCGGCAATAGCTGTATAGATAGTCGCCGCACTGCCTTGGGTATCACCATCATCATTGACCGCAATATTCTCATTAACCGATGCCGTCGCACTAGACGTAAACACCGGCGCATTATCATTCAAATCAGTAGTGCTCAAAGTAACAATGCGGGTCGCGCTGTGCGTAACCCCATCCGCCGTAACAGAAGCAACCACCGTGAAGCTATAACTCGATTTGTTCTCATGGTCGGGCGCGGCGCGGAACCAAACATCTCCCGTTGACGCATTAATCCCAAACGAGTCACCATCATTAGCCGACGTCAGGCTATAGCTAACCGTATCGCCTGCATCATCAGGGGCGGCAATAGCCGTATAGATAGTCGCCGCACTGCCTTGGGTATCACCATCATCATTGACCGCAACATTCTCATTAACCGATGCCGTCGCACTAGACGTAAACACCGGCGCATTATCATTCAAATCAGTAACGCTCAAAGTAACAATGCGGGTCGCTGTTTGCGTCACCCCATCTGCCGTAACAGAAGCAACCACCGTGAAGCTATAACTCGATTTGTTCTCATGGTCGGGCGGGCTACGCAACCAAACAGTGCCCGTTGACGCGTTAATCCCAAACGAGTCACCATCATTAGCCGACGTCAGGCTATAGCTAACCGTATCGCCTGCATCATCGGGGGCGGCAATAGCTGTATAAATAGTCGCCGCACTGCCTTGCGTATCACCATCATCATTGACCGCAATATTCTCATTAACCGATGCCGTCGCACTAGACGTAAACACCGGCGCATTATCATTCAAATCAGTAACGCTCAAAGTAACAATGCGGGTCGCTGTTTGCGTCACCCCATCTGCCGTAACAGAAGCAACCACCGTGAAGCTATAACTCGATTTGTTCTCATGGTCGGGCGGGCTACGCAACCAAACAGTGCCCGTTGACGCATTAATCCCAAACGAGTCACCATCATTAGCCGACGTCAGGCTATAGCTAACCGTATCGCCTGCATCATCGGGGGCGGCAATAGCTGTATAAATAGTCGCCGCACTGCCTTGCGTATCACCATCATCATTGGCCGCAATATTCTCATTAACCGATGCCGTCGCACTAGACGTAAACACCGGCGCATTATCATTCAAATCAGTAACGCTCAAAGTAACAATGCGGGTCGCGGTTTGCGTAACCCCATCCGCCGTAACAGAAGCAACCACCGTGAAGCTATAACTCGATTTGTTCTCATGGTCGGGCGCGGCGCGGAACCAAACAGTGCCCGTTGACGCATTAATCCCAAAAGAGTCACCATCATTAGCCGACGTCAGGCTATAGCTAACCGTATCGCCTGCATCATCGGGGGCGGCAATAGCTGTATAAATAGTCGCCGCACTGCCTTGGGTATCACCATCATCATTGGCCGCAATATTCTCATTAACCGATGCCGTCGCACTAGACGTAAACACAGGCGCATTATCATTCAAATCAGTAACGCTCAAAGTAACAATGCGGGTCGCTGTTTGCGTAACCCCATCTGCCGTAACAGAAGCAACCACCGTGAAGCTATAACTCGATTTGTTCTCATGGTCGGGCGCGGCGCGGAACCAAACAGTACCCGTTGACGCATTAATCCCAAACGAGTCACCATCATTAGCCGACGTCAGGCTATAGCTAACCGTATCGCCTGCATCATCGGGGGCGGCAATAGCCGTATAAATAGTCGCCGCACTGCCTTGCGTATCTTCACTATCATTGGCGGCAATATTCTCATTAACCGATGCCGTCGCACTAGACGTAAACACAGGCGCATTATCATTCAAATCAGTAACGCTCAAAGTAATTATCTGCGACGCGCTGTGCGTAACCCCATCCGCCGTAACAGAAGCAACCACCGTGAAGCTATAACTCGATTTGTTCTCATGGTCGGGCGCGGCGCGGAACCAAACATCTCCCGTTGACGCATTAATCCCAAACGAGTCACCATCATTAGCCGACGTCAGGCTATAGCTAACCGTATCGCCTGCATCATCGGGGGCGGCAATAGCTGTATAAATAGTCGCCGCACTGCCTTGGGTATCACCATCATCATTGGCGGCAATATTCTCATTAACCGATGCCGTCGCACTAGACGTAAACACCGGCGCATTATCATTCAAATCAGTAATGCTCAAAGTAACAATACGGGTCGCGGTTTGCGTAACCCCATCCGCCGTAACAGAAGCAACCACCGTGAAGCTATAACTTGATTTGGTTTCAAAATCAGGCGCGGCGCGGAACCAAACAGTACCCGTTGACGCATTAATCCCAAACGAGTCACCATCATTAGCCGACGTCAGGCTATAGCTAACCGTATCGCCTGCATCATCGGGGGCGGCAATAGCTGTATAGATAGTCGCCGCACTGCCTTGCGTATCACCATCATCATTGGCCGCAATATTCTCATTAACCGATGCCGTCGCACTAGACGTAAACACCGGCGCATTATCATTCAAATCAGTAACGCTCAAAGTAACAATGCGGGTCGCGGTTTGCGTAACCCCATCCGCCGTAACAGAAGCAACCACCGTGAAGCTATAACTCGATTTGTTCTCATGGTCGGGCGCGGCGCGGAACCAAACATCTCCCGTTGACGCATTAATCCCAAACGAGTCACCATCATTAGCCGACGTCAGGCTATAGCTAACCGTATCGCCTGCATCATCGGGGGCGGCAATAGCCGTATAAATAGTCGCCGCACTGCCTTGGGTATCACCATCATCATTGGCCGTAATATTCTCATTAACCGACGCCGTCGCACTAGACGTAAACACCGGCGCATTATCATTCAAATCAGTAACGCTCAAAGTAACAATGCGGGTCGCTGTTTGCGTAACCCCATCCGCCGTAACAGAAGCAACCACCGTGAAGCTATAACTCGATTTGTTCTCATGGTCGGGCGCGGCGCGGAACCAAACATCTCCCGTTGACGCATTAATCCCAAACGAGTCCCCATCATTAGCCGACGTCAGGCTATAGCTAACCGTATCGCCTGCATCATCGGGGGCGGCAATAGCTGTATAGATAGTCGCCGCACTGCCTTGCGTATCACCATCATCATTGGCCGCAATATTCTCATTAACCGATGCCGTCGCACTAGACGTAAACACCGGCGCATTATCATTCAAATCAGTAACGCTCAAAGTAACAATGCGGGTCGCGGTTTGCGTCACCCCATCCGCCGTAACAGAAGCAACCACCGTGAAGCTATAACTCGATTTGTTCTCATGGTCGGGCGCGGCGCGGAACCAAACATCTCCCGTTGACGCATTAATCCCAAACGAGTCACCATCATTAGCCGACGTCAGGCTATAGCTAACCGTATCGCCTGCATCATCGGGGGCGGCAATAGCCGTATAAATAGTCGCCGCACTGCCTTGGGTATCACCATCATCATTGGCGGCAATATTCTCATTAACCGATGCCGTCGCACTAGACGTAAACACCGGCGCATTATCATTCAAATCAGTAACGCTCAAAGTAATTATCTGCGACTCGCTGTGCGTCACCCCATCTGCCGTAACAGAAGCAACCACCGTGAAGCTATAACTCGATTTGGTTTCAAAATCAGGCGCGACACGCAACCAAACAGTGCCCGTTGACGCATTAATCCCAAACGAGTCCCCATCATTAGCCGACGTCAGGCTATAGCTAACCGTATCGCCTGCATCATCGGGGGCGGCAATAGCCGTATAGATAGTCGCCGCACTGCCTTGGGTATCACCATCATCATTGGCGGCAATATTCTCATTAACCGATGCCGTCGCACTAGACGTAAACACCGGCGCATTATCATTCAAATCAGTAACGCTCAAAGTAACAATGCGGGTCGCTGTTTGCGTAACCCCATCCGCCGTAACAGAAGCAACCACCGTGAAGCTATAACTCGATTTGTTCTCATGGTCGGGCGCGGCGCGGAACCAAACATCTCCCGTTGACGCATTAATCCCAAACGAGTCACCATCATTAGCCGACGTCAGGCTATAGCTAACCGTATCGCCTGCATCATCGGGGGCGGCAATAGCTGTATAGATAGTCGCCGCACTGCCTTGGGTATCACCATCATCATTGGCCGTAATATTCTCATTAACCGATGCCGTCGCACTAGACGTAAACACCGGCGCATTATCATTCAAATCAGTAACGCTCAAAGTAACAATGCGGGTCGCTGTTTGCGTCACCCCATCTGCCGTAACAGAAGCAACCACCGTGAAGCTATAACTCGATTTGTTCTCATGGTCGGGCGCGGCGCGGAACCAAACAGTGCCCGTTGACGCATTAATCCCAAAAGAGTCACCATCATTAGCCGACGTCAGGCTATAGCTAACCGTATCGCCTGCATCATCGGGGGCGGCAATAGCTGTATAGATAGTCGCCGCACTGCCTTGGGTATCACCATCATCATTGGCGGCAATATTCTCATTAACCGATGCCGTCGCACTAGACGTAAACACCGGCGCATTATCATTCAAATCAGTAACGCTCAAAGTAACAATGCGGGTCGCGGTTTGCGTCACCCCATCCGCCGTAACAGAAGCAACCACCGTGAAGCTATAACTCGATTTGTTCTCATGGTCGGGCGGGCTACGGAACCAAACAGTGCCCGTTGATGCGTTAATCCCAAACGAGTCACCATCATTAGCCGACGTCAGGCTATAGCTAACCGTATCGCCTGCATCATCGGGGGCGGCAATAGCTGTATAAATAGTCGCCGCACTGCCTTGGGTATCACCATCATCATTGACCGCAATATTCTCATTAACCGACGCCGTCGCACTAGACGTAAACACCGGCGCATTATCATTCAAATCAGTAACGCTCAGCGTAATTATCTGCGACGCGCTGTGCGTCACCCCATCCGCCGTAACAGAAGCAACCACCGTGAAGCTATAACTCGATTTGTTCTCATGGTCGGGCGCGGCGCGGAACCAAACAGTGCCCGTTGATGCGTTAATCCCAAACGAGTCACCATCATTAGCCGACGTCAGGCTATAGCTAACCGTATCGCCTGCATCATCGGGGGCGGCAATAGCTGTATAAATAGTCGCAGCACTGCCTTGGGTATCACCATCATCATTGGCCGCAATATTCTCATTAACCGACGCCGTCGCACTAGACGTAAACACCGGCGCATTATCATTCAAATCAGTAACGCTCAAAGTAACAATGCGGGTCGCGGTTTGCGTCACCCCATCCGCCGTAACAGAAGCAACCACCGTGAAGCTATAACTCGATTTGTTCTCATGGTCGGGCGCGGCGCGGAACCAAACAGTGCCCGTTGACGCATTAATCCCAAACGAGTCACCATCATTAGCCGACGTCAGGCTATAGCTAACCGTATCGCCTGCATCATCGGGGGCGGCAATAGCTGTATAAATAGTCGCCGCACTGCCTTGGGTATCACCATCATCATTGGCCGCAATATTCTCATTAACCGATGCCGTCGCACTAGACGTAAACACAGGCGCATCATTGATGCCATTAACTGTGATTGCGAGAGTCGCCACATCGGCGAGAGCCTCACGGTCGAACACCCTAAAGGCAATCTCTACGCGCCCGAAATAATCAGCCACTGGACGAAAGATTAAGGTTTCAAGATGCGTCGCCGGAATTTCATCCCCCGCACCATATTCTGTGCCATCGCTCGCCACAAGCACACCGCGCACAGCAGACGTGTTTCCATCCGTAATCGAAACAATATCAAGACGTGTAAATGCACTATCACCATCTGCATTGCCAGCCGGATCACGGAAACCCCAGACATCATCGCCCAAGGTTAAGTCATTATCTTCGTTTACCTCAACATTAATGGCAGGAATAGCAACCGGCTTACCACCAGCACGTTCTCGCGCCTCAATGATGCGGTCAGATGCCACGCGCTGAGAAGTCGGGGTTAAATCAGCGACGTCAAAACCATCATCATCCGTCACCACATCTAAGATAGTATCCAGATTGCCACTCTCCTGCTCAATGAGCACTTGCAACCGGATGCTGGTTAATGCAATTTTTTCTGCAATCGCCTCTGGAGAATCATCAACTATTGGTGTACCCTCGGGCGGCAAAATAAAATTGTCAGGATTACTCAAATCATCTATTTCAACTTGAGTCCCCGCGCCGAAAATCATTTCCAGAATATCAGTATCCGTCCGCGTCGGCACATCTTCTCTAAGCACCTCAATTAATGTCGAGACCGGCGACGCCACAACATCCACGCCGCCACGTTCATCAGATCTAGCCCTATAAAGAATACTATCAGCAGGCAACCTCTCACCTGTGAACACATCAAGCGCACCCTCGACATCAACTAAAAAAGTTTCGCCAGCATAGTCAGGACCAACACGAACAATGCCATTGGTATCCGTTGTGCCAATGAAAGTGTCGCCATCATCGCGTTGACCATTTCTGTTCTCATCGACATAAACCCGCGCCCCTTCAATAGCGCCGTCTAAAACATAAAAGTCAAACCCTAGCGGGTCAGGAATGATATCATCTGGAGTCGTGACATTTGAAGTCCCGCCACCGCCGCCGCCGCCGCCGCCACATGCGGCGAGCAGTCCAGCAAGCAAGGGCGTGATTGAAAGCTCTATTTTTAAACCACGTCGCTTGGAGAATAATCCCTTGCTTTGCTTGCTCACATTCAGATGTTCAGCAATATCTAAAAACTTCTGCCACTTTGTAAAAGGCGAAAAAGACGTGCTGTGGAGCAATGCGTTTTTACAAAACTTTTGATTGGGAAACATATTTTCTCCTGATACGTAATGGTTTTTTACACTTGAAATCTTTTATTTTACTTCTTGTTCCCACTGTTACTAAGACGAGTGAAGCATAATAGGCATTTAGGCATACTGACAAACTCAAAAGAGTCATAAAGAATGAATTAAAATTTGTCCGTTTTGTGGTGTTATTTGAATCCAGCATAAGTGGCTTAGGCATAGACAGATAGATATTTATCCCTTGCAGGCTTTACTATCTTTCCTCCTCACTTTACATCTTCACTTACGCAAGACATGATGGCACATATAAGCCTTATTAGCAATACCCAACCTAAGGGTGATAATGAAATATCCTCACCCTTAGGTTGAGTTAATTTGTGATAGGAAACCAAAACCCAATGGCTCGTTATAGCGAGCTATCATCAAGTTTAATTAAATGATATCGAAGCCAAGTTCATCCATCGGGATAACCTCGAAATTATCACCAAAATTAGTGATGAAATCATCAATTCCCGCCTCAGTCAGTTGATTATTTGTATCAATACCATCGCTTCCAAAATTGGTATTTTTATCATCTTCCGACATTGTACTTCTAAAATTAATAGTCAGAGTCGTACCAGATACATCGCCTATTCCATTTGGGCCATCATCTCTTGATGCCGCCGTAAACTCAAACGTAAAGCCTGTATAATCGTCACCATCCTTTATGAGGCTCACAGTCAGTGGCGGCGCATCACCCTTGATAAGATCAAGCAGAGCACTCAGATCTTCAAGGGGCTCTCCAGCTAAATTTCCAACTGATACGCCATCCGTATCAGTAAACACCAACCTATCCTGATTAATACCAGTCACAGTAAAGTCAATAACCGTGTCGCCACCATCATCAGCGCGAAGACTGTCATCTAGGCTCGTAATCCGATAAACAACAGTATCGCTACCTTCACCCAATATAATTGTATCATCACCATAACCACCAGCGAGAAGATCACCTTGTCCAGCGTCACCAAGGACGTCAGTGACGCCACCCTCAGAACCCGGCGGAAGAACCGAGAAATTATCCCCGAAAAACTTCAAAAAACCCTCAATCGCATTATCATTCAGCTGACCATTCGCATCAACACCATTGCGTTCAAAATACTCGTTTTTACCACCCTCTGTTATCTCCTGTGAAAAATTAAGCGTCAGCGTTGTGCCCGTTTGCGTAAACTCAAAAATAAAGCCTGTGTATACGTCGTTAAAATCACCACCGCTTATGAGGCTCACAGTCAATTGCGGATTATTACCCTTGGTAAGATCAAGGAGTGCCTCTAAACCTCCAAGTGGTGTCCCATCAGTATCAACAAACATCAAATTATCCTGAAATTCATCCACCAACTTAAAGTTGTTAATCGTATAATTGCCATCACTGCCCGCAAGAGCATTCGCCGTGCTAGCAATCTGATAAAAAACCTTATCTCGACGACCATCAGCCAAATCAAGTGTATCATTATCATCATCACTAACGATGTAAATATCACCTGCTCTAGCGGCGCCAAGGAAGTCATCCCCATTACCCCCTTGAATGGTCCGAAGACTTGCCAAAGTGCCTATATTGGTTTGAGAATTATACCCAAGCGGGATCTCCATGGAGTTGTCATCATTTGCGGTGCCATCCACTTGTAGATCCAATTGACCGTTAATGGTGATGGTCACAGTATCTTCAACATACCCGCCCTCATTATCCGTTGCGCGAATGGTAATGTAATCAGTCAATTGCCCATTATCACCCAAAGCATGAACCAAAATATTGGAGTTATCTAATACATAGAACCATTTCCCGTCCGCAGCAATTGTCACCGTCCCGAAGCGCTGTTCTGGTATAACCACTTCAACTGGTACAGTTACTTCAACGCCGCCATCTATTATAGTTCTTTGCTCTATTATAACTGTTTCACCTGCTTCAACCGTATAGCTAGCAATGGTGCCATCGGGGTCGTTCACCACAAATTCGCCGGTTGCGCCCCGACCCAATGTGTGTTCGACAACAGTGCCAGTGACATTATAATTAGTATCGGTTGTATCCGCCACCGGGTCACTATTTACACCATTAATAAAGACAGTGATTTTGCGAACAGTGCTGTTGGCATCATCATCGTCCTGAACCCACATCCAGAGGCTATCCATTACAACCTCCCCGGTCTCAATACCAGCCACGGCATCATCATCTATTGTGTAGGTCCAACTCACCGTGCCATCGCCCGCGCGGGTGAAAGCAAAGCTACCATAGGCGTCGCCATTTGAGTTACGCGCGTCACCCATAATATCATCAGAAGTCGCATCAACACTAAGCTCGGTTTGTGTACTGTCGGAGTCATTTTCTTCATCATCAACAAAAACTTGTAAATTTGCCAATGTATCCCCAGCATCCGCATCATCAAAGAGTAGCGTACCAGTAGCAGAACCATCTGCGGCATCTCCATTTTCGTCCACGGCATCTCCATTTCCATCTATGAAGATGTCAACAGGTGCCATCCCGAAAGACATGCCGCTAAAGTCGTCTTGCTTAATGTCGGTGTCTTTATTTGCTTCATTGATATAGTCGACATTGTAGAGGGAATCTGAATTATTCATAAACTGCTCAACCAGATTGCCGAGAAAGAATCCACCTGCCTCACTATTATATTCAATTATGTTAATATTATCTGCGCCCACAGAAAGCCGAAGCTCAAATAGAGTCACATCATCGCTGGCGACAAAGCTTACCCCTGAAGGCGTTTGTCCAGTTTTGGGGGTAAGTGTTATCGCATTAAAAAGAGTTAAGACCTCAGGCATGAAATTCAGCACCGGCGCTTCATTCTCATCCGTGACAGTGAGGGTCAGCGCAATCGTATCCTGATTACCACCAGCATCAGCAACCGTGACCGTCACACTATATTCATTATCACCCTCACTATCGGTTGGGGTTTCATAATCTGGCGTCTGCGCCCATGTAACAACGCCATCCTCATCAATATTGAAATCATCCGCATCCGTGCCGCCCAAGCTATAGGTCAGAACATCATTAACATCTGTATCTGTTGCCGCAATGGTTACGATATCATCTGTTGTGTTCTCAACAATGTCTGGTAGGGCGTAGGCATCGCCGCCATTGGTGGTAATTTCGGGCGCATCCCCTGTGCCATAAATACGAACGGTAATTTGACGAATATCCGTAGCCTCATCACCCACCTGCACAAAGACGCTATCCATTGCGATTTCATTTACACTAAGCTCGTTCGCCGCATTATCATCCAGCGTGTACACCCAAGTAACCGTGCCATCGCCCGCGCGGGTGAAAACAAAGCTACCATAGGCGTCGCCATTTGAGTTACGCGCGTCACCCATAATATCATCAGAAGTCGCATCAACACTAATTTCGATTGTTATATTGGCGGGGTCAGCGTTAATGTTACCAACGAAAACGGTAAAATCTGTAAATATGTCGCCCTCATCACCAAAGACGAAATCACCCCCGGCGACAAGGTCAGCATCGACTGTGATTGGCGTGAACTCTGAATTTGCATAAAAAGAGGGCGTATCTGGACTATCCCCGCCGGTGAGTGCAACGGGGGAGTCCTCTCCGCCGTTTAAGAGCGCGGTTAAAGTAACGGTGTCTGTAGCATTTGCGCCGACAGCCAAGCTCGCTGTGTAACTAGATTCTGCATCAGCATTATAGTTATCGATAATTTCTTGGAGCGTGAGTGAAGTATCAAGCTCAGAAATAGCAATGACATCACCGGCACTATAGTCATATACCCCGAAAACACCTGCTGCGGCGTTTTCGATTGTAGCGAACGTAATACCATCACTGACTCCCCCCTCTTTGAGGGTAAAGACGATACCATGAGCTGTGACCTTTGCTTCAGTTCGAGTTCCGCTTTCGGTGACCCATAGGTCAGCGGTGACGTTAATTTCCAGCACCGCCTGATTAGTACTCGCCTCCCCATCATACCCTGTATAGGTAATACTTACATTCCCGATAAAGTTATTGTCGGGGCGGAAAAACAGATTTCCATCATGCAGGTGCAAAAATTCGATTGTATCGCCTGCGCCATAGATGGTCCTTTCGCCACGTATGTCTGGATTCCCAGTCTCGATATGGACGAGGTCACCGCCTACAGCATCACCATTTTCATCCGTGATTGAAACAATATTAACACTATGCAAATAAGTACTTCTAAGAAAGTTTTCAACATTGCCAAGAGGATCATGGAAGCCCCACTCATCTACGCTGATGGATAATCTCAAGGGTCCATCTTCGGTTATCTCCAAGCCCGTTAGCGGAATGGCAATCGGGTCACCGCTCGCGCGCGCGCGCGACTGAGCGATGCGTTCGGCGACTTCAGTTTGAGAAGTCGGGGTTAAATCGGTAGCGGCGTCAAAGCCATCGGTAACCGCGGTTAAGACAGCATCCAAATCGCCGCCTTCTTGTTCTATGAGCACTTGCAACTGAATGCTGGTTGATGCGATTTTTTCTGCCAGTGCCTCTCTGGAATCGACTGGTTTGGGTGTGTCATTAATCGGCGGGATAAAATTATTAGTATCGTTGATATCATCCATTGTTATTTGAAGCGTGATAGCCTCGGGCCCGAAAATCAATTCGAGAATCTGCTCATTCGTCTGCGTCGGGTCATCGTCTCTAAGTGCTTCAATGAGTGTCGAGATTGGCGAGACCACGACATCTGCGCCACCGTTTTCATGGGCTACGGCGCGATAGAAAAGGAGCGGGTCCGTCGAATTGTTGGGAAATTGCTCACCTGTGAACACATCGGTCGCGCCGCCAATATCCACAAAGAATGTTGCGCCCGCATATTGAGCGGCAACGACGAGTTCTCCTGTAGTTCCATCTACCAGCAATCCATCTGCATTTGTGACGCCAAGAAAATCATCGCCTCTATCATAGCGACCATTTTCGTCGCTATCAACATAGACCACTGCATTTAAAATAGGCCCGTCTACGACATAAAGATTGAACGGTAACGGCCCGGATGGCGTATCATCACCATCACCATCATCATCACCACTACCACCATCATCATCAATAGGGGCAAGACTGCCGCCCACGGGAATATATTCGGTATCGCTACCGCATGCGGCGAGCAGGGCGGCGAGTAAGGGGGTGATTGAAAGTTCTGCTTTTAAACTGCGTTTTTTGGTGTGTGTGGTGCGTGATTTCTCGTTTTGAGCACTATTGCTTAAAAGTTCAAAGGCATTCACAAGCTTCTGCCACTTTGTAGGCGGGGCGGTAAGAGGCGAAAAAGACGTGCTGTTAAGCAATCTATTCAATAATGAATTTTTATAAAACTTTTGGTCGTGAAACATGTTTTCTCCTGACACGTAATAATTTTAGCACTTGAAATTATTTAAAAATTTTCTTTTAAATCTTTCATTTTATGTTGAGGTTGTAGGCTTTTCCAATGGACCCACGCGACAACAAATCTTTAGGAAATCTTCGGAGGCATAAAACAATCAACCCAGAACAGATTAAGATTTGGCTGTTTTTAGCCCCTCTCTTACCCCTTTATTAGCCCCTCTCTTACCCCTTTATTAGCTCTGATATACCCCCTTTATTAGCTCTAATATGTGGGTATATAATTTATCTTTTCTGCCCTTTTCTGCTCCTAGAATCTCTACTTGTGAGGGCAATAGTTGCACATATAAGCCGTGATGGCAACACCAAGTTAAGGCGCGAGAATATTTATTTCTCACACCTAATGACGACAATCTGCGCTAGAAAATAGCGCATGATAGCTTGTTCACGATAGCTTGTTATAGAAAATCGACTTATAATATATCTATGCCAAACGCTTCATCGGCAAGCACCGTAAGCAAAGTGTCATTAGGATCACCAAGTGTCAACCAATAGTCAATCCCTGCATCATTCAGCTGATTAGAGTTATCATCAACACCATTCTCTCCGAACAAAGCCTCTTCTGCTCCATTCGATAGTGGGAAGGCATAATTAAGAGTTAGCGTTACATCATCATTAGGCGTCGTCGTATCACCAAGAAACGTAAATACCATGCTAGTTATTACCCCATTACCATTCTTCGGGAGGGTCACAATCAGTTGCGGTATCTGAGGATTTCCATCAGCATCCTCACTCTTTGCAAGATTAAGGAAATCAGCAGTGCTTAGCGGGGTACCATCTGTATCAACAAATATGACCCTAGTATTGTCCAGAGCAAGATAATAGTTGTTAACCGTATCGTTTCCATCCAGTCCGAAAAGCCCGTCATCGGTGCTGGCAATCCGATAAATAACCAGAATACTAGGATTAAAGGTGGTTGGGAATTCAATAGTATCATTGCCCGCCCCGCCGATGATAACATTCAGATTATTAGGAGGTCTAGTTGGTGACTTCCCCGTTTCAAGGAAATCATCACCATCGCCACCTTGAACGATCTGCGATATTGTCGTCCCCATAGCCCCAAGTGGGTTAGTTGCCGTGCCATCCACAGCTGAGGTGCCGATATGATAAGTATTCGTTGTGCCAGTAATGGTGACGGTGACAGTTTGGTCAGTAAATAAGCCAGCCTCATCTGTTACCCTTACGGTAATATCATCGGTCAAACTCTCGCCATCGTCCAAACCCTGAATATCTGCGTTGGTGGTATCCATTGCATAGCCCCAGTTCCCATCTGTGCCGAATCTTAGCGTGCCATAGTCGCCCTGTACTTGAACGCTATAGATAAGATTACCACCCTCAGGATAGTCTACGACCCATCTACCTCTCGCGGCTTCTAGAGCGCCTTCCTCATAAGTGCCCGTGACATCATAATCAGCATGGGCTGTATTTGTTGTCGGGGCATCAGTTGCACCATTAATCAACACCGTGATTTTTTGAACAGGGCTGTCCAAACCGCCATCATTCACCCGCACCCAAACACTATCGGTGGCGGTTTGACCCGCAGTAAGCGCGTTCGCGGCATCATCATCCAGTATATACGCCCAAGTGACTGTGCCGTCAGTTGCTCGTTTGAAGGTAAATTGACCATAGGCGTCGCCATTTGAGTTACTGGCGTCACCATTAATCATTACAGTCGTTTCTGTACTCGCATTGCGGCTAAGTAGGGTTTGTATATTGGCGATCATCGCGTCCGTATTGCCAATGAAAACGCTTAAATTTTCTAATGAGGTTTCAGGGTCACTAAAAACAAGGCTGCCATTAGCATTAATATCACCCGCAGTTACGGTCGGCACGGGCCGTGTATAAAAACCACTATTCCCGCCATTTACAAAAACACTTCTTTGAATCTGAGCAGTCTCATTCACCCCACCAGCCACTTCCGCCGTATACTTGCTAGTGCTTGCATTATTAACTGCATCCCTAATAGCACTACGCCTAAATCCATCGATATTATTTGCATTTAGAGTAATAACAGCACCGTCTACGCCAAAGTTACTGCCCGATGTAAACTGAATACCCGTCGCGGTCTCACCGTGTTTGAGCCTAAACTCTATCCCCTGAATGGTGAACACAGGCAAAAACAAGCCACCGCCAGTGCTAGCACCGCCATTAAAGAAAGTCTCCGCAAAAACCTTATCAGTTCTAGCCGTACCATCATCCTCAGTCGCAATATCAGTCACCGTATACTTGCTATTGGATGTAGGACCAAATCTCCCCATAATAAAGTTACGGCTGTATCCATTGGTATTATCCTCGTGAAGACTAACAACATCCTCGTTGACAATAAACTGACCAAAATCAGTACCACCAGTGAGTGCTTTAAACTGAATACCCGCAGAGGTCTCACCATCTTTGAGGGTAAATACAAACCCATCAATCGTGAATACCGTCCCCGTCGGCGCACCCCCCCCGCTTTCAGTGACCGACACATCCGTATCCGTCAACGTCAGTGTTGGTGCTTCATTCACGTTATTAATCGTGAGCGTAACCGTTTGCGTCGCGGTTTGCGTAACCCCATCCGCCGTAACAGAAGCAACCACCGTGAAAGTATACTCCCTCTCGTCTTCATCCTCATAATCAGGCGCAGCGCGGAACCAAACAGTGCCCGTTGACGCATTAATCCCAAACGAGTCACCATCATTAGCCGACGTCAGGCTATAGCTAACCGTATCACCTGCATCATCGGGGGCGGCAATAGCTGTATAAATAGTCGCCGCACTGCCTTGGGTATCTTCACTATCATTGGCGGCAATATTCTCATTAACCGATGCCGTCGCACTAGACGTAAACACCGGCGCATTATCATTCAAATCAGTAACGCTCAAAGTAACAATGCGGGTCGCGGTTTGCGTCACCCCATCCGCCGTAACAGAAGCAACCACCGTGAAGCTATAACTTGATTTGTTCTCATGGTCGGGCGGGCTACGCAACCAAACAATGCCCGTTGACGCATTAATCCCAAACGAGTCACCATCATTAGCCGACGTCAAACTATAGCTAACCGTATCGCCTGCATCATCGGGGGCGGCAATAGCTGTATAAATAGTCGCCGCACTGCCTTGCGTATCTTCACTATCATTGGCGGCAATATTCTCATTAACCGATGCCGTCGCACTAGACGTAAACACCGGCGCATTATCATTCAAATCAGTAACGCTCAAAGTAACAATACGGGTCGCGGTTTGCGTCACCCCATCTGCCGTAACAGAAGCAACCACCGTGAAGCTATAACTCGATTTGTTCTCATGGTCGGGCGGGCTACGCAACCAAACAATGCCCGTTGACGCATTAATCCCAAACGAGTCACCATCATTAGCCGACGTCAAACTATAGCTAACCGTATCGCCTGCATCATCGGGGGCGGCAATAGCTGTATAAATAGTCGCCGCACTGCCTTGCGTATCTTCACTATCATTGGCCGTAATATTCTCATTAACATTAGCCGCCGTGGCATCAGACGTAAACACAGGCGGATTATCATTCAAATCAGTAACGCTCAAAGTAACAATGCGGGTCGCTGTTTGCGTCACCCCAGCTACCGTAACAGAAGCAACCACCGTGAAGCTATAACTTGTTTTGCCGCTCTCATGGTCAGGCGAGGCGCGGAACCAAACAGTGCCCGTTGACGCATTAATCCCAAACGAGTCCCCATCATTAGCCGACGTCAGGCTATAGCTAACCGTATCGCCTGCATCATCGGGGGTGGCAATAGCTGTATAAATAGTCGCCGCACTGCCTTGCGTATCTTCACTATCATTGGCGGCAATATTCTCATTAACCGATGCCGTCGCACTAGACGTAAACACCGGCGCATTATCATTCAAATCAGTAATGCTCAAAGTAACAAAACGGGTCGCTGTTTGCGTAACCCCATCTGCCGTAACAGAAGCAACCACCGTGAAGCTATAACTCGATTTGGTTTCAAAATCAGGCGCGGCGCGGAACCAAACAGTGCCCGTTGACGCATTAATCCCAAACGAGTCACCATCATTAGCCGACGTCAGGCTATAGCTAACCGTATCGCCTGCATCATCGGGGGCGGCAATAGCTGTATAAATAGTCGCCGCACTGCCTTGCGTATCTTCACTATCATTGGCGGCAATATTCTCATTAACCGACGCCGTCGCACTAGACGTAAACACCGGCGCATTATCATTCAAATCAGTAACGCTCAAAGTAACAATGCGGGTCGCTGTTTGCGTAACCCCATCTGCCGTAACAGAAGCAACCACCGTGAAGCTATAACTCGATTTGTTCTCATGGTCGGGCGGGCTACGCAACCAAACAGTGCCCGTTGACGCATTAATCCCAAACGAGTCACCATCATTAGCCGACGTCAGGCTATAGCTAACCGTATCGCCTGCATCATCAGGGGCGGCAATAGCCGTATAAATAGTCGCCGCACTGCCTTGCGTATCTTCACTATCATTGGCGGCAATATTCTCATTAACCGACGCCGTCGCACTAGACGTAAACACCGGCGCATTATCATTCAAATCAGTAACGCTCAAAGTAACAATGCGGGTCGCTGTTTGCGTCACCCCATCCGCCGTAACAGAAGCAACCACCGTGAAGCTATAACTCGATTTGTTCTCATGGTCGGGCGCGGCGCGGAACCAAACATCTCCCGTTGACGCATTAATCCCAAACGAGTCACCATCATTAGCCGACGTCAGGCTATAGCTAACCGTATCGCCTGCATCATCGGGGGCGGCAATAGCTGTATAAATAGTCGCAGCACTGCCTTGGGTATCACCATCATCATTGACCGCAACATTCTCATTAACCGACGCCGTCGCACTAGACGTAAACACCGGCGCATTATCATTCAAATCAGTAACGCTCAAAGTAACAATGCGGGTCGCTGTTTGCGTAACCCCATCCGCCGTAACAGAAGCAACCACCGTGAAGCTATAACTCGATTTGTTCTCATGGTCAGGCGGGCTACGGAACCAAACAGTGCCCGTTGACGCATTAATCCCAAACGAGTCACCATCATTAGCCGACGTCAGGCTATAGCTAACCGTATCGCCTGCATCATCAGGGGCGGCAATAGCTGTATAAATAGTCGCCGCACTGCCTTGCGTATCGCCATCATCATTGACCGCAATATTCTCATTAACCGACGCCGTCGCACTAGACGTAAACACCGGCGCATTATCATTCAAATCAGTAACGCTCAAAGTAACAATGCGGGTCGCTGTTTGCGTCACCCCATCTGCCGTAACAGAAGCAACCACCGTGAAGCTATAACTCGATTTGGTTTCAAAATCAGGCGCGGCGCGGAACCAAACAGTGCCCGTTGACGCATTAATCCCAAACGAGTCACCATCATTAGCCGACGTCAGGCTATAGCTAACCGTATCGCCTGCATCATCGGGGGCGGCAATAGCCGTATAGATAGTCGCCGCACTGCCTTGGGTATCACCATCATCATTGGCCGCAATATTCTCATTAACCGACGCCGTCGCACTAGACGTAAACACCGGCGCATTATCATTCAAATCAGTAACGCTCAAAGTAACAATGCGGGTCGCTATTTGCGTCACCCCATCCGCCGTAACAGAAGCAACCACCGTGAAGCTATAACTCGATTTGTTCTCATGGTCGGGCGCAGCGCGGAACCAAACATCTCCCGTTGACGCATTAATCCCAAACGAGTCCCCATCATTAGCCGACGTCAGGCTATAGCTAACCGTATCGCCTGCATCATCGGGGGCGGCAATAGCCGTATAAATAGTCGCCGCACTGCCTTGGGTATCACCATCATCATTGGCCGCAATATTCTCATTAACCGACGCCGTCGCACTAGACGTAAACACCGGCGCATTATCATTCAAATCAGTAACGCTCAAAGTAATTATCTGCGACGCGCTGTGCGTCACCCCATCCGCCGTAACAGAAGCAACCACCGTGAAGCTATAACTCGCTTTGTTCTCATGGTCGGGCGCGGCGCGGAACCAAACAATGCCCGTTGACGCATTAATCCCAAACGAGTCACCATCATTAGCCGACGTCAAACTATAGATAACCGTATCGCCTGCATCATCGGGGGCGGCAATAGCTGTATAAATAGTCGCCGCACTGCCTTGCGTATCTGCATCATCATTGGCCGCAATATTCTCATTAACCGACGCCGTCGCACTAGACGTAAACACCGGCGCATTATCATTCAAATCAGTAACGCTCAAAGTAACAATGCGGGTCGCGGTTTGCGTCACCCCATCTGCCGTAACAGAAGCAACCACCGTGAAGCTATAACTCGATTTGGTTTCAAAATCAGGCGCGACACGCAACCAAACAGTGCCCGTTGACGCATTAATCCCAAACGAGTCACCATCATTAGCCGACGTCAGGCTATAGCTAACCGTATCGCCTGCATCATCGGGGGCGGCAATAGCTGTATAAATAGTCGCCGCACTGCCTTGGGTATCACCATCATCATTGGCCGCAATATTCTCATTAACCGATGCCGTCGCACTAGACGTAAACACCGGCGCATTATCATTCAAATCAGTAACGCTCAAAGTAACAATACGGGTCGCTGTTTGCGTAACCCCATCCGCCGTAACAGAAGCAACCACCGTGAAGCTATAACTCGATTTGTTCTCATGGTCGGGCGCGGCGCGGAACCAAACAGTGCCCGTTGACGCATTAATCCCAAACGAGTCACCATCATTAGCCGACGTCAGGCTATAGCTAACCGTATCGCCTGCATCATCGGGGGCGGCAATAGCTGTATAAATAGTCGCCGCACTGCCTTGGGTATCACCATCATCATTGGCCGCAATATTCTCATTAACCGACGCCGTCACACTAGACGTAAACACCGGCGCATTATCATTCAAATCATTAATGCTCAAAGTAATAAGGTTGCTGGTTGCTGTTTGAGTCACACCATCTGCCGTAACAGAAGCAACCACCCTGAAGCTATAACTCGATTTGTTCTCATGGTCGGGCGGGCTACGCAACCAAACAGTACCCGTTGACGCATTAATCCCAAACGAGTCCCCATCATTAGCCGACGTCAGGCTATAGCTAACCGTATCGCCTGCATCATCGGGGGCGGCAATAGCTGTATAAATAGTCGCCGCACTGCCTTGGGTATCACCATCATCATTGACCGCAATATTCTCATTAACCGACGCCGTCGCACTAGACGTAAACACCGGCGCATTATCATTCAAATCAGTAACGCTCAAAGTAACAATGCGGGTCGCTGTTTGCGTCACCCCATCCGCCGTAACAGAAGCAACCACCGTGAAGCTATAACTCGATTTGTTCTCATGGTCGGGCGCGGCGCGGAACCAAACATCTCCCGTTGACGCATTAATCCCAAACGAGTCACCATCATTAGCCGACGTCAGGCTATAGCTAACCGTATCGCCTGCATCATCGGGGGCGGCAATAGCCGTATAGATAGTCGCCGCACTGCCTTGGGTATCACCATCATCATTGACCGCAATATTCTCATTAACCGATGCCGTCGCACTAGACGTAAACACAGGCGCATTATCATTCAAATCAGTAACGCTCAAAGTAACAATACGGGTCGCGGTTTGCGTCACCCCATCCGCCGTAACAGAAGCAACCACCGTGAAGCTATAACTCGATTTGTTCTCATGGTCGGGCGCGGCGCGGAACCAAACAGTACCCGTTGACGCATTAATCCCAAACGAGTCACCATCATTAGCCGACGTCAGGCTATAGCTAACCGTATCGCCTGCATCATCGGGGGCGGCAATAGCTGTATAAATAGTCGCCGCACTGCCTTGGGTATCACCATCATCATTGGCCGCAATATTCTCATTAACCGATGCCGTCGCACTAGACGTAAACACCGGCGCATTATCATTCAAATCAGTAACGCTCAAAGTAACAATACGGGTCGCGGTTTGCGTAACCCCATCTGCCGTAACAGAAGCAACCACCGTGAAGCTATAACTCGATTTGGTTTCAAAATCAGGCGCGACACGCAACCAAACAGTGCCCGTTGACGCATTAATCCCAAACGAGTCCCCATCATTAGCCGACGTCAAACTATAGCTAACCGTATCGCCTGCATCATCGGGGGCGGCAATAGCCGTATAAATAGTCGCCGCACTGCCTTGGGTATCACCATCATCATTGACCGCAATATTCTCATTAACCGACGCCGTCGCACTAGACGTAAACACCGGCGCATTATCATTCAAATCAGTAACGCTCAAAGTAACAATGCGGGTCGCTGTTTGCGTAACCCCATCTGCCGTAACAGAAGCAACCACCGTGAAGCTATAACTCGATTTGGTTTCAAAATCAGGCGCGGCGCGGAACCAAACATCTCCCGTTGACGCATTAATCCCAAAAGAGTCACCATCATTAGCCGACGTCAGGCTATAGCTAACCGTATCGCCTGCATCATCGGGGGCGGCAATAGCTGTATAAATAGTCGCCGCACTGCCTTGGGTATCACCATCATCATTGACCGCAATATTCTCATTAACCGACGCCGTCGCACTAGACGTAAACACCGGCGCATTATCATTCAAATCAGTAACGCTCAAAGTAACAATACGGGTCGCTGTTTGCGTCACCCCATCCGCCGTAACAGAAGCAACCACCGTGAAGCTATAACTCGATTTGTTCTCATGGTCGGGCGCGGCGCGGAACCAAACAGTGCCCGTTGACGCATTAATCCCAAACGAGTCACCATCATTAGCCGACGTCAAACTATAGATAACCGTATCGCCTGCATCATCGGGGGCGGCAATAGCTGTATAGATAGTCGCCGCACTGCCTTGCGTATCTTCACTATCATTGGCGGCAATATTCTCATTAACCGATGCCGTCGCACTAGACGTAAACACCGGCGCATTATCATTCAAATCAGTAACGCTCAAAGTAACAATGCGGGTCGCTGTTTGCGTCACCCCATCCGCCGTAACAGAAGCAACCACCGTGAAGCTATAACTCGATTTGGTCTCATGGTCGGGCGCAGCGCGGAACCAAACAGTGCCCGTTGACGCATTAATCCCAAACGAGTCACCATCATTAGCCGACGTCAGGCTATAGATAACCGTATCGCCTGCATCATCGGGGGCGGCAATAGCTGTATAAATAGTCGCCGCACTGCCTTGGGTATCACCATCATCATTGGCCGCAATATTCTCATTAACCGACGCCGTCGCACTAGACGTAAACACCGGCGCATTATCATTCAAATCAGTAACGCTCAAAGTAACAATGCGGGTCGCTGTTTGCGTAACCCCATCTGCCGTAACAGAAGCAACCACCGTGAAGCTATAACTCGATTTGGTTTCAAAATCAGGCGCGGCGCGGAACCAAACAGTGCCCGTTGACGCATTAATCCCAAACGAGTCACCATCATTAGCCGACGTCAGGCTATAGCTAACCGTATCGCCTGCATCATCGGGGGCGGCAATAGCTGTATAAATAGTCGCCGCACTGCCTTGGGTATCACCATCATCATTGGCCGTAATATTCTCATTAACCGATGCCGTCGCACTAGACGTAAACACCGGCGCATTATCATTCAAATCAGTAACGCTCAAAGTAACAATGCGGGTCGCTGTTTGCGTAACCCCATCCGCCGTAACAGAAGCAACCACCGTGAAGCTATAACTCGATTTGTTCTCATGGTCGGGCGCGGCGCGGAACCAAACAGTGCCCGTTGACGCGTTAATCCCAAACGAGTCACCATCATTAGCTGACGTCAAACTATAGATAACCGTATCGCCTGCATCATCGGGGGCGGCAATAGCCGTATAGATAGTCGCCGCACTGCCTTGCGTATCACCATCATCATTGGCCGCAATATTCTCATTAACCGATGCCGTCGCACTAGACGTAAACACCGGCGCATTATCATTCAAATCAGTAACGCTCAGCGTAATTATCTGCGACTCGCTGTGCGTCACCCCATCTGCCGTAACAGAAGCAACCACCGTGAAGCTATAACTCGATTTGTTCTCATGGTCGGGCGGGCTACGGAACCAAACAGTGCCCGTTGACGCATTAATCCCAAACGAGTCACCATCATTAGCCGACGTCAGGCTATAGCTAACCGTATCGCCTGCATCATCGGGGGCGGCAATAGCTGTATAAATAGTCGCCGCACTGCCTTGCGTATCACCATCATCATTGGCGGCAATATTCTCATTAACCGATGCCGTCGCACTAGACGTAAACACCGGCGCATTATCATTCAAATCAGTAACGCTCAAAGTAACAATGCGGGTCGCGGTTTGCGTCACCCCATCTGCCGTAACAGAAGCAACCACCGTGAAGCTATAACTCGATTTGTTCTCATGGTCGGGCGGGCTACGCAACCAAACAGTGCCCGTTGACGCATTAATCCCAAACGAGTCACCATCATTAGCTGACGTCAAACTATAGCTAACCGTATCGCCTGCATCATCGGGGGCGGCAATAGCTGTATAAATAGTCGCCGCACTGCCTTGCGTATCACCATCATCATTGACCGCAATATTCTCATTAACCGATGCCGTCGCACTAGACGTAAACACCGGGGCATTATCATTTAAATCAGTAACGCTCAAAGTAACAATGCGGGTCGCTGTTTGCGTAACCCCATCCGCCGTAACAGAAGCAACCACCGTGAAGCTATAACTCGATTTGTTCTCATGGTCGGGCGCGGCGCGCAACCAAACATCTCCCGTTGACGCATTAATCCCAAACGAGTCACCATCATTAGCCGACGTCAGGCTATAGCTAACCGTATCGCCTGCATCATCGGGGGCGGCAATAGCTGTATAGATAGTCGCCGCACTGCCTTGGGTATCACCATCATCATTGGCCGCAATATTCTCATTAACCGACGCCGTCGCACTAGACGTAAACACCGGCGCATTATCATTCAAATCAGTAATGCTCAAAGTAACAATGCGGGTCGCTGTTTGCGTAACCCCATCCGCCGTAACAGAAGCAACCACCGTGAAGCTATAACTCGATTTGGTTTCAAAATCAGGCGCGGCGCGGAACCAAACAGTGCCCGTTGACGCATTAATCCCAAACGAGTCACCATCATTAGCCGACGTCAGGCTATAGCTAACCGTATCGCCTGCATCATCGGGGGCGGCAATAGCTGTATAAATAGTCGCCGCACTGCCTTGCGTATCTTCACTATCATTGGCGGCAATATTCTCATTAACCGATGCCGTCGCACTAGACGTAAACACCGGCGCATTATCATTCAAATCAGTAATGCTCAAAGTAACAAAACGGGTCGCTGTTTGCGTCACCCCATCCGCCGTAACAGAAGCAACCACCGTGAAGCTATAACTCGATTTGGTTTCAAAATCAGGCGCGGCGCGGAACCAAACATCTCCCGTTGACGCATTAATCCCAAACGAGTCCCCATCATTAGCCGACGTCAGGCTATAGCTAACCGTATCGCCTGCATCATCGGGGGCGGCAATAGCTGTATAAATAGTCGCCGCACTGCCTTGCGTATCTTCACTATCATTGGCGGCAATATTCTCATTAACCGACGCCGTCGCACTAGACGTAAACACCGGCGCATTATCATTCAAATCAGTAACGCTCAAAGTAATTATCTGCGACGCGCTGTGCGTCACCCCATCTGCCGTAACAGAAGCAACCACCGTGAAGCTATAACTCGATTTGTTCTCATGGTCGGGCGGGCTACGCAACCAAACAGTGCCCGTTGACGCATTAATCCCAAAAGAGTCACCATCATTAGCCGACGTCAGGCTATAGCTAACCGTATCGCCTGCATCATCGGGGGCGGCAATAGCCGTATAGATAGTCGCCGCACTGCCTTGGGTATCACCATCATCATTGGCCGCAATATTCTCATTAACCGATGCCGTCGCACTAGACGTAAACACCGGCGCATTATCATTCAAATCAGTAACGCTCAAAGTAACAATGCGGGTCGCTGTTTGCGTCACCCCATCTGCCGTAACAGAAGCAACCACCGTGAAGCTATAACTCGATTTGTTCTCATGGTCGGGCGGGCTACGCAACCAAACAGTGCCCGTTGACGCATTAATCCCAAACGAGTCACCATCATTAGCTGACGTCAAACTATAGCTAACCGTATCGCCTGCATCATCGGGGGCGGCAATAGCTGTATAAATAGTCGCCGCACTGCCTTGCGTATCACCATCATCATTGGCCGCAATATTCTCATTAACCGATGCCGTCGCACTAGACGTAAACACCGGCGCATTATCATTCAAATCAGTAACGCTCAGCGTAATTATCTGCGACGCGCTGTGCGTCACCCCATCCGCCGTAACAGAAGCAACCACCGTGAAGCTATAACTCGATTTGTTCTCATGGTCAGGCGCGGCGCGGAACCAAACAGTACCCGTTGACGCATTAATCCCAAACGAGTCCCCATCATTAGCCGACGTCAGGCTATAGCTAACCGTATCGCCTGCATCATCGGGGGCGGCAATAGCTGTATAAATAGTCGCCGCACTGCCTTGGGTATCACCATCATCATTGGCCGCAATATTCTCATTAACCGATGCCGTCGCACTAGACGTAAACACCGGCGCATTATCATTCAAATCAGTAACGCTCAAAGTAATTATCTGCGACGCGCTGTGCGTCACCCCATCCGCCGTAACAGAAGCAACCACCGTGAAGCTATAACTCGATTTGGTTTCAAAATCAGGCGCGACACGCAACCAAACAGTGCCCGTTGACGCATTAATCCCAAACGAGTCACCATCATTAGCCGACGTCAGGCTATAGCTAACCGTATCGCCTGCATCATCGGGGGCGGCAATAGCTGTATAAATAGTCGCCGCACTGCCTTGGGTATCACCATCATCATTGACCGCAATATTCTCATTAACCGATGCCGTCGCACTAGACGTAAACACCGGCGCATTATCATTCAAATCAGTAACGCTCAAAGTAATTATCTGCGACGCGCTGTGCGTCACCCCATCCGCCGTAACAGAAGCAACCACCGTGAAGCTATAACTCGATTTGTTCTCATGGTCGGGCGGGCTACGCAACCAAACAGTGCCCGTTGACGCATTAATCCCAAACGAGTCACCATCATTAGCCGACGTCAGGCTATAGCTAACCGTATCGCCTGCATCATCGGGGGCGGCAATAGCCGTATAGATAGTCGCCGCACTGCCTTGGGTATCACCATCATCATTGGCCGCAATATTCTCATTAACCGATGCCGTCGCACTAGACGTAAACACCGGCGCATTATCATTCAAATCAGTAACGCTCAAAGTAACAATGCGGGTCGCTGTTTGCGTCACCCCATCTGCCGTAACAGAAGCAACCACCGTGAAGCTATAACTCGATTTGTTCTCATGGTCGGGCGGGCTACGCAACCAAACAGTGCCCGTTGACGCATTAATCCCAAACGAGTCACCATCATTAGCTGACGTCAAACTATAGATAACCGTATCACCTGCATCATCGGGGGCGGCAATAGCCGTATAAATAGTCGCCGCACTGCCTTGCGTATCACCATCATCATTGGCCGCAATATTCTCATTAACCGATGCCGTCGCACTAGACGTAAACACCGGCGCATTATCATTCAAATCAGTAACGCTCAAAGTAATTATCTGCGACGCGCTGTGCGTCACCCCATCCGCCGTAACAGAAGCAACCACCGTGAAGCTATAACTCGATTTGTTCTCATGGTCGGGCGGGCTACGGAACCAAACAGTGCCCGTTGACGCATTAATCCCAAACGAGTCACCATCATTAGCCGACGTCAAACTATAGCTAACCGTATCGCCTGCATCATCGGGGGCGGCAATAGCCGTATAAATAGTCGCCGCACTGCCTTGGGTATCACCATCATCATTGGCGGCAATATTCTCATTAACCGATGCCGTCGCACTAGACGTAAACACCGGCGCATTATCATTCAAATCAGTAACGCTCAAAGTAATTATCTGCGACTCGCTGTGCGTCACCCCATCTGCCGTAACAGAAGCAACCACCGTGAAGCTATAACTCGATTTGGTTTCAAAATCAGGCGCGACACGCAACCAAACAGTGCCCGTTGACGCATTAATCCCAAACGAGTCCCCATCATTAGCCGACGTCAGGCTATAGCTAACCGTATCGCCTGCATCATCGGGGGCGGCAATAGCCGTATAGATAGTCGCCGCACTGCCTTGGGTATCACCATCATCATTGGCGGCAATATTCTCATTAACCGATGCCGTCGCACTAGACGTAAACACCGGCGCATTATCATTCAAATCAGTAACGCTCAAAGTAACAATGCGGGTCGCTGTTTGCGTCACCCCATC